>NZ_LPNO01000025.1 GCF_001952855.1 Pseudomonas sp. ATCC PTA-122608
CTTAGCGACATCCACGCCGATGATTGATTGCAAGACAGTCATTGCCATGAAAAACGCTCCGGGTTAGGGTTTATGGGCTTGTCGGGGCTTCACCGTTGCGCTGGCTTGCTTCTATCGTCGGTCATGGCCGATGCATTCCTTATCGGCGCTTTGGTGAAGGGGTGGGGCGAAGTCTCCCACGGTCTGTACTGGCTAGAGTCAGATGCTGGCTTTTAGTCCCACCACCCCTACAAGTCTAACCATACAAGCTGGCTTGCCTGAGATTGCGATCCTGAGACCGCCCCGCTTTCAGCCAACCCCACCAACCCTTATAGTTGCCCCATCCCCTGCTTTCTTCGAGATACCCCATGAGTGAGCCCACGCCGTACATCTTCGATGCCACCACCGCCACCTTCGATCAGGCGGTGATCCAGAACTCCTTCGAAAAACCCGTGCTGGTGGATTTCTGGGCCGAGTGGTGCGCGCCGTGCAAGGCGTTGATGCCGATGCTCGCGCAGATTGCCGAGAGTTATCAGGGTGAGTTGCTGCTGGCCAAGGTCGATTGCGATGCCGAGCCGGACGTGGTCTCGCGCTTTGGCATTCGCAGCCTGCCCACCGTGGTGCTGTTCAAGGATGGCCAGCCGGTGGACGGGTTTGCCGGTGCGCAGCCCGAATCCGCCGTGCGCGCGATGCTGGAGCCACATGTGCAAATGCCGCCGCCGGCTGCTGCCGATCCGCTGGAGCATGCCCAGGCACTGTTTGCCGAAGGCCGCATTACCGAGGCCGAGGCCGTGCTGGTGACCTTGCTCGGCGAAGACAACACCAACGCCGCCGCGCTGATCCTGTACGCCCGCTGCCTGGCCGAACGTGGTGAGCTGGGCGAAGCGCAAACCGTGCTCGACGCGGTCAAGAGCGATGATCACAAGGCGGCACTGGCCGGCGCCAAGGCGCAGATTACTTTCCTGCGCCAGGCCGCCGACCTGCCGGACGCCGCGGATCTCAAGGCCCGCCTGGCGCAAAACCCTCAGGATGACGAGGCGGTGTATCAACTGGCCGTGCAGCAACTGGCGCGCCAGCAATACGAGGCCGCGCTGGATGGCTTGCTCAAGCTGTTCACCCGCAACCGCAGCTACAGCGAGGGCCTGCCCCACAAGACGCTGTTGCAGGTGTTCGAATTGCTCGGCAACGATCATCCGCTGGTCACCGTTTACCGCCGCAAGCTGTTCGCCGCGCTGTATTAAGCCTTACTCGATCCAGCTGTACAGCGGCGTATCCCCGCCGCTGGCCACCTTGACCTTGGCGCTATGGCGCAGGCGCACCAGCAGGCGCTTGCCCGCCGAGGCGCTGCCGGCCAAGCCCTCCAGTTGATCAAGCAATTCCAGACCATTGAGTTGCCCAGCCTTGCGCAGCAAATCCTGGGCGGCCTGCCACAGGCTCTCGTCCAGGTTACCCGGGGCCGGCGCCACCACGGGCTCGGCACTCGGTGGTTTGCTGGCCTGCAACTGCGCGCCCAGCCGGGCCCAGTCGCCGTCGTCCAGCTCCAGGGTCAAGTCCACCGGCAGGTCGCCGACGGTTCCACGAATTCTCAACATCGCACTTACTCCCGCACTTTTCTGACGAGCATGCTCCCACGCGTCTTGCGCTACGCCAAGCAGGCGGTCAAACTCCTCGCAAAATTGTTATAAGATCACATAACAAAACTTTCATCTTTGTTCGGGAGCTTCACCATGCGCCGTTTGCTGCTCGCTTTGCCGTTTGCCCTGTTGCCACTGGCCATCGCCCAGGCTGCCGACGAGCAGGACCATGATCATGATCATGATCACGAGCACGGCAGCCTGGGTGCCCACGAACACGGTGTCGGCCGCCTCAACGCAGTGCTCGACGGCCAGGCCCTGGAGCTGGAACTGGACAGCCCGGCGATGAACCTGGTGGGTTTTGAACACCTGGCTACCACGCCGACCGACAAAGCCAAGGTCGCCGCCGCCCGCAAGCAACTGGAGCAACCCCTGGTGCTGTTCAGCCTGCCCAAGGCCGCCGGTTGCGTGATCAGCACCCAGGAACTGAACAGCCCGCTGTTCGGCGACAAGCCTGAAGCCGACCATGATGAGGACGATGACGACCACGCCACCGATGGCAAAGGCGCCGCCGCCCACGAACATCACCACGACCACAGCGAAATCCACGCCCACTACCAGTTCACCTGCGTCACGCCGACCGCGCTGAGCAACCTCGACCTGACCCAGGTGTTCAAGACGTTCCCCGCCACCCAGAAAATTCAGGTACAACTCATTGGCCCTAGCGGCCAGCAGGGCGTGGAAGCGACGGCCACAGCAGCCACCCTCAAATTCTGAAACGAACCCCTGTAGGAGCGAGCTTGCTCGCGAAAAACTCGAGAGCGCCGCGTTCAACCTGATGCCCGCGTCATCGTTGACGTCCATCGCGAGCAAGCCCGCTCCCACAGAAGAGCCTGTCACCATGACCCAAGCACTTATCGAACTGTCTGACCTGGGCTTCAACTGGCCGGGTCACCCACAGCTGCTGGACATCCCGACGTTTCGCCTGGAGCCAGGGGAGACCCTGTTCCTCAAGGGCCCCAGCGGCAGTGGCAAGACCACCCTGCTGGGCCTGCTGGGCGGTGTGCAAAAGCCCAGTCGCGGCAGCATTCGCCTGCTGGGCCAGGAGCTGACTGAACTCTCGGCCGGCGCCCGCGACCGCTTCCGCGTCGACCACACCGGCTACATTTTCCAGCAGTTCAACCTGCTGCCGTTTCTCTCGGTGCGCGAGAACGTCGAACTGCCCTGCCACTTCTCCAAGCTGCGGGCGCAGCGGGCAACCCAGCGCCATGGCAGCGTCGACCAGGCCGCCGCGACTTTGCTCGCCCACTTGGGCCTGAAAGACAAGAACCTGCTGGAACGCCGCGCCGACTCGCTGTCCATTGGCCAGCAACAGCGGGTGGCCGCCGCCCGCGCGTTGATCGGCCAGCCGGAGCTGGTGATCGCCGACGAACCGACGTCAGCCCTGGACTACGACGCCCGGGAGGCCTTCATTCAGTTGTTGTTCGCCGAATGCCGCGAAGCAGGCGCCAGCCTGTTGTTCGTCAGCCATGACCAGAGCCTGGCGCCGCTGTTCGACCGCAACCTGTCGCTGGCCGAACTCAATCGCGCCGCCACGCCCGTAGAGGTTTGAGATGTATTTGTTTCGACTAGCCATGGCCAGCCTGGCTAACCGCCGCTTTACCGCAATCCTCACCGCCTTCGCCATCGCCCTCTCGGTCTGCCTGTTGCTGGCGGTGGAGCGGGTACGCACCGAAGCCCGCGCCAGCTTTGCCAGCACCATCAGCGGCACCGACCTGATCGTCGGCGCGCGCTCCGGCTCGGTGAATTTGCTGCTGTATTCGGTGTTCCGCATCGGCAACGCCACCAACAATATTCGCTGGGACAGTTACGAACACTTCGCCGCCAACCCGCAGGTGAAATGGGCGATCCCGATTTCCCTCGGCGACTCCCACCGCGGCTACCGCGTGATGGGCACCAACGAATCCTATTTCGAACACTATCAATACGGCCGCCGGCAGAACCTCGAACTCGCCAGCGGTCGCGCCTTCGCCACCGACCCGTTCGAAGTGGTGCTCGGCGCCGAAGTGGCCGATGCCCTGCATTACAAGCTGGGCGACAAGCTGGTGCTGGCCCACGGCGTGGCGGTGGTGAGCCTGGTCAAGCACGATGACAAGCCGTTCACCGTGGTCGGCATCCTCAAGCGTACCGGCACGCCGGTGGACCGCACGCTGCATATCAGCCTCGGTGGTATGGAAGCGATTCACATCGACTGGCACAACGGCGTGCCCGCCCAGGGCAAAGGCCGGATCAGCGCCGACCAGGCCCGCAACATGGACCTGACGCCCCAAGCCATCACCGCGTTCATGCTCGGCTTGAACAACAAGATCTCCACCTTCGCCCTGCAACGGGAGATCAACGAATTCCGTGGCGAGCCAATGCTGGCGATCCTGCCGGGCGTGGCCCTGCAAGAGTTGTGGAGCATGATGGGCACCGCTGAAAAAGCGCTGTTCGTGATCTCGCTGTTCGTGGTGCTGACCGGCTTGATCGGCATGCTCACCGCGATCCTCACCAGCCTCAACGAGCGCCGCCGGGAAATGGCGATCCTGCGTTCGGTGGGCGCACGGCCCTGGCATATCGCGACCTTGCTGATATTCGAAGCTTTCGCCCTGGCGTTGTCCGGCGTGATCGCCGGCGTTGGGCTGCTGTATGTGTGCATCGCCGCGTCTCGCGGGTATTTGCAGGCCAATTACGGCCTGGACCTGCCATTGTCGCTGCCGAGCGAATATGAATGGACCCTGCTCGGCGGTATTCTCGTCGCAGCCCTGCTGATGGGCAGCGTGCCGGCCTGGCGCGCCTACCGCCAATCGTTGGCCGACGGCCTGTCGATACGTTTATGAGGAAGCTGTTGATGCGTCGCGTCGTGTTCGCGCTGTTACTGCTGGTGGCCCTGCCCGCTTGGGCCGAAGACCAGCCCAGGGACCTGGCCTGGCAGGAGATGATCCCGCCGGACGCACCACCGGAAATCCCCAATATGAAACCGCTGCACAACTTGTCGGGCATGGCTGATGCGTTGTCGGTGGAGTCTGCGCCGGCCGCCAAGCAGGACCTGCCCAACGCGCCAGTCGTACAAAGCCTGGACGGTAAGCACATCCGCCTGCCAGGTTATATCGTGCCGCTGGAAGTCAGCGAAGAAGGTCGCACTACGGAGTTCCTGCTGGTGCCGTATTTCGGCGCGTGCATCCATGTACCGCCACCGCCGTCGAACCAGATCGTGCATGTCAAAAGCGAAGTCGGTGTGAAGCTCGACGAGTTGTATCAGCCGTACTGGATCGAAGGCCAGATGCAGGTCAAACCGTCGAGCAGCGAACTGGCCGACGCCGGCTACCAGATGGATGCCGACAAGATCTACGTGTACGAATTGCAGGAGTAGCGCGTTATCACCGTTTCATTGAGCTGAGTCAAAAGCCCAGCCTGAACGATCTTTACCATTGGATGTATCTCTTTTAATACATCCTCTGGAGCTCCCATGAACAAGTCCCTGCTCGGCGCGTCGCTTGTCGCGCTCGCCCTCGCTGCCCCCGTTGCCCACGCTCACGAAGCGGGCGACATCCTGATTCGCGCCGGTGCCATCACCGTCAACCCGAAAGCGGACAGCAGCAGTGTCAAGGTTGACCAGGGCCCGCTGGCCGGGACCAACCTGGGCGGCAAGGCGACCATGAGCAGCGACACTCAACTGGGCTTGAACTTCGCCTACATGCTCACCAGCCACTGGGGTATCGAACTGCTGGCGGCCACGCCGTTCGAACACGATGTGAAGATCAAGAACACCGCCCTGGGCGCTGCCAACGGCAAGCTCGGCTCGCTGAAACACCTGCCGCCGACCCTGAGCGTCGTGTACTACCCGCTGGACAGCAAGTCGGTATTCCAACCGTACATCGGCGCCGGTATCAACTACACCTGGATCTACGACGAACACGTCGGCGGTCGCGCCCAAGAAGCCGGTTTCAGCAACTTCAAGGCGGAAAACTCCTGGGGCTGGGCCGCGCAGATCGGTGCGGACTACATGATCAACGACAAGTGGATGATCAACGCCCAGGCGCGCTACATCGACATCAGCACCAAGGCCACTGTGGATAACAATGCGCTGGGCCAGGGCACTCGCGCCAAGGTCGATGTGGATGTTGATCCGATGGTGTACATGGTCGGTATTGGCTACAAGTTCTAGGTTCTACCCAAGGCCCTGTTGTACAGGGCCTTTTTTATGAGGCTTCCCATGGAGGCAAGTGCCAATCAGATGTCAGGCACACGACCGTGTGCTGCGAATCAGGCTTCAGCCAGGAGTTGGCGAACTTCAGCGATGACCAAGTCAATGTTGAACGGCTTTTTCAACACCGCATTGAACAAGTCCGACCGCTCCATACCAATATGGGCCTGGGCTCCGCTGATCAGGATAATGGGCAAGTGATTGACCGCCGGTAGCGCGCGGACAGCTTCGGCAAACTCCTGGCCATCCATGACCGGCATCATGAAGTCGGTGATGATCAACGCTGGCCGCTCGCGCTCCAGGACCTCGAGTCCTTTCTGGCCATTGCTCGCTTTTACGACCATGTACCCCTCATCCTCCAGCGCATAGCCGAGAATGTCAGCGATCAAATACTCGTCGTCGACGACCAGGATGGTGGTCATGTCAGTTCAACCCGAATCAGAGACTTTGGACGTTGAGCCCGGCAGCGAAGAATCATTAGGAACAGCCAATGCATTTCTTGATGCCTTCTTCAGGTCAACGCCGTTTTCATGGATTACCACCTCAAGAAGCGAAGGATCGTAGAAGCTGTCTCGTACCTTAAGGATCGAAAGCATTCTTCTTAGTTCAGATTGAATCTCGAAGAAGCGCATCAGCAGCAGGTTATCGACAATACTGGACAGGTCCGGGGTCGGAGAACTGACCGCCGAACCAAAAACGTCACGCATCTCCCATGAGGCAAACACCGTTACGCCACGGGCACGGAGCTCGCTCATCAGGGCACCGTAAAAATCGGTGATACGTGCCGGGTTCGTCGACAGTCGGGTCATGCCGCTCAAGCTGTCGATGAACAGGCGCTTGATGCCCTTTTCTTCAACCACTTTCAGCAGCCGTGCGCCGAGACCATCGAGCAGGCCTTCAGTAGTGGGTTGCCAGGCAATACTCAGCGCACCACTTTCTTCCATCCCTTTAATATCAATACCCAGCGATAGGCCTTTGAGGCGTAACCGTTGCGGGCTTTCATAAAAACCGAAATGCAGGCCCGGCGCTTCCACTGTCGACTCAGCCAGAAACCTGAGCCCCAGCGTGGTTTTCCCGACGCCCGAAGGCCCCATGACGAGGGTAACGGAAGAACTGTGCAGGCCACCGCCGATGATGGCGTCCAGCGAACCGATGCCGCTGGTGATACGCGTCAGATCGGAACTGTCAGGTAACGATGGACGGCTGTAGAGGCTTTCCAGACGCGGATAAACCACCAGGCCATCGTCGGTAATTTCACACTCGTGCAATCCGGTCAGTGCACCACTGCCCCGGGTCTTGCGCAGTTGAATACGCCGCACTGAACGGCTGCCGTGAAGCTCCTCACCCATCTCGATTACACCATCAACCATGGTGTGCTCCGGACTGCCGTCGTCCAACCGGGAACTGGTGAGAAACAGCACCGTACAACCGGCGAACGCGGCGTGCCCTTGCAGCTCGGAAATGAATTTCTTTGTGTCGATGGGCGAGTCAGCCTTGGAGCGTGCATTGAGCAAGCCGTCGACCACTAACACAGTGGCCTTCTGACGACTGATCTCACGCCGAAGCAGCTTGACCACCTCATCGAGACCTTCGTTCTCAAGGGTGTCAAACGCACTGACGAACTGAATTTCGGCTCCCACCCGGGAAACATCAAAGAAGTTCAGGGTCGAGAGGAATTGAAATAAACGGTCGTGGGACTCAGCCAGCAACGTGGCGACCAGGACACGGCCCCCGTTGCGCGCATGATTAAATCCCAGTTGATTGGCGAGGATGGTTTTACCCGATCCTGGGCGCCCCTGGATAATGTAGGAGGCACCTGCGACTAGCCCGCCCTTGAGCAGAGCATCCAGCCCTTCTATTCCGCTTTGAAGGCGATTTAGCTTTTCCACAATGCAACCCTGATGTGAACAACAGGCCCTTAAGCCGAAGGTTTACGATGCTAACTCCATTTGCGCAATCGGGCTATCCGCTCATCCAGTTCAAGGGCGGGGCAAATAAAGTGTGAACGTACTTCCCTGACCCAGACGACTCTCTACCCTGATCTCTCCCCCCGACTGTTTGGCAAAACCAAATACCTGACTGAGCCCCAGCCCGTTTCCCTGGCCTTTGCCTTTGGTAGAGAAAAATGGCTCGAAGATTCTATCGAGGCTGACCGGAGCGATACCCGAGCCATTGTCTGTGATGGACACGGCAACGAAGCGCCCCTTGATAAGGGGATAACCATTGGACGCGGGGATAAGGTCCATCGACTCAACACGGATGACCATCTCTCCCTTATCCATCATGGCGTCTCGGGCGTTCATGACCATATTGAGAATGGCGGCTTCAAACTGTCCTGCGTCAACGTCAACAACGCAGGGTACTGCTGTGGGTTCGATGCGTACGTTGATGCCTGTCCCAACCCGTAAAGCAATCGTATCGGCCATGGCCAACGTGCCTGAATTGACATCCAGCGGTGCGGGATGCAGGGCTTGCCTGCGAGCGAAGGACAGCAATTGGCTGGTGAAGTGAGAACCACGGACCACAACCTCGGAAATGGCTTCCACCAGGCGCAGCCGCCGCTCTTCTGATACTGAAGGACGCTTCAAAAGATCCGCTGAAGAACGGATCACCGTCAGCAGATTGTTAAAGTCATGAGCCAATCGGCCAGTTATCCGCCCCAGCGCTTCCATCTTCTGCGACTGAAGTAACTTCTCTTGGGTAACATCCCGAACGGTGCCCGCCATCGCGACGGGTAGACCATCATCGGCATAACGGGGTCTCGCGCACACGTGCAGCCAGCGAGTTTCACCGCGTGGCGTGATGACGCGGTAGTGAACGTCGTAATCGCAACGTTGCGCGATCGAGCGATCCCACGCTTCAGCCACTCGGTTGCTGTCCTCGGAGTGCACCGAGCGCTGCATGTGTTCATAACTGAACGGTATCTGTGGTTCGAGTCCGAAGTTGAGGCGGCAAGTGGCCGAGGTCTTCAGCTCGTCCGTCGTCAAATCCAGGCGCCATATACCAAGCCCGGCGGTACTCAAAGCGAACTGCAGTTCGTGCTCCTCCTCATACACATCATCGTGAGGCGGCGGCGAACCATTCACCGGAGAATTTGTTGCCATGATGGGTAGGGCTCCTCTTTTAGGCTGCCCATGGCTGGATGGGCGAAGTCTTCTTCTGAATCCAGACTTTTGCTTTTGCTGAACGAGCCGTAAGCACAATCAATCTCTATTGGGATGGATGACCGCGCGCACCAAAGGTTTCAAATTTTTCGTATGCCGTGGCGCACCCGACTGGCCAACACGCATTAACTGAATCCGTCCGGACTCCGCCACAAAAAAGGCGCCGGTTACAGGCGCCTTTCTTTATGTTTGACCGTGTCGGTAGAACCGGTCGAGCAATGCCGGTAACCCGGCCCGCCATGCCCGTGGTTTGATGCCAAAGGTGTGGAGGATTTTCTTGCAGGCCAGCACCGCGTGTTGCGGTTCATCGGCGGCATCCGGACGGGCGGCGTGGGCCTGGGCGGTCGGGGCTTCCACGGCCAGCGGGTGGAAGTTGCGCGCTTCGGTCAGGATCGCCTGCCCCAGCGCCAACGGGGTGGTCGCTTCGTGGCCGGCGTAGTGATAAGTGCCCCACAACGGCGCGGCGCAATCGAGTTGCTTGAGCACCGAAATGATCACCCGCGCAGCATCGTCTACCGGCGTCGGGTTGCCCCGGCGGTCGTCGGCCATCAGCAGTTCGTCAGGTTTTTCGGCCCGGGCCAGGAAGCGCCCGAGTGTGCCGTCGACGCTGTCATCCAGCAGCCAGCCGAAACGCAACAGCACGTGCTGTGGGCAGGTGGCGCGTACGCTCTGCTCGATGCGCCACAACGCCTGGCCCCGCAGGCCCAAGGGCACGGGTTCGTCTTTTTCACTGTAGGCGGTGGCGCGGGAGCCATCGAACACCCGGTAGCTGGACGGTTGCAGCAAAGTGATGCTGTGGTGCTGGCACAGTTCCGCCAGGCGCTCGATCGCATATTCCTGGGCAGCCAGACGCGTTTCGCTGACCGTCTCCGCCTGAAACCAGTCGAAGTAATAGGCGAGATTGATCAAGGCATCGGGACGGGTGTCGTCGAGCAGTTGCGTGAGGCTCGCGGCATCCCAGCCGTCTTGGGGCGGACGCGGGGCGAGGAAACCGATGTCTTCCTCCGCACCGAGGCGAATCAGCGCCTGCCCGAGGGCATTCCCGCCGCCCAGTAACATAAGGCGCATTCGCATAGATTGAGCAGGCCCGGTCTGTTTGGAACGATGGTTATTATCGACAGGCTTGTGAGCCATGCCGTTGGCATTTGCCAGAATCGTTGCATTTTGCGTGTTTGTAGCGCAACCGTCACTTACAAAGTGCGCTGCCCATTGCCGCCTGGGTGCTTTAGATAGAGAGAGCCTTTTGTGGCGAGGGAGCTTGCAGTGGCGAGGGAGCTTGCTCCCGCTGGAGTGCGCAGCGCTCCCGCTTTTTTGGGGCCGCTACGCAGCCCAGCGGGAGCAAGCTCCCTCGCCACAGCAAGCTCCCTCACACAACAAGCTCCCTCGCCACAGGGATACGTGCCGGGGTTGCAAGTTGCCGGGGCTGGCCGCATAAATTGGGTATGAACCTTCCAGAATCAACGGACACGGTCTTGAACGGTTTCCACCCCGCCGTCAGCGCCTGGTTCCGCAGTACATTCCCGTCGGTGACCACCGCCCAGGCCCAAGCGTGGCCGCTGATCCGTCAGCGCCGCTCGACGCTGATTGCCGCGCCCACCGGCTCGGGCAAGACCCTGACCGCGTTTCTCGCCGTGCTGGACGACCTTGTGCACCAAGGCCTGGCCAATGGCGGCCAACTGCCAGACCAGACGCTGGTGGTCTACGTCTCGCCGCTCAAGGCATTGTCCAACGATATCCAGATCAACCTGCAAAACCCGCTGGCCGGCATCACCGACCACTTGCAACGCCTGGGCCTGCCGCCGCTGGCGATACGCACCGCCGTGCGTACCGGCGATACGCCGCAGAAAGACCGCGCCCTGATGCGCAAGCACCCGCCACATATCCTGGTCACCACGCCTGAATCGCTCTACGTGCTGCTGGGCTCGGATTCCGGCCGGCAGATGCTCGCCAGCATCCGCACGGTGATCGTCGACGAAATCCACGCCATCGCCGCCAGCAAGCGCGGTAGCCACCTGGCCCTGACACTGGAGCGCTTGCAGGGTTTGTGCAGTGAACCGCTGACCCGCATCGGCCTGTCCGCCACGCAAAAGCCCATCGAGGCCGTATCGCGCTTTCTGGTGGGCACCGGCCGGCCCTGCGAGATCGTCGACATCGGCCACGCGCGCCCACGGGACCTGGATATCGAAGTACCGCCGGTGCCGCTGTCGGCGGTCATGCCCAACGACGTGTGGGATCTGGTCTACGACCGCCTCGCCGAACTGGCCAAACAACACCGCACCACGCTGATTTTCGTCAACACCCGGCGCTTGGCTGAACGCCTGGCGCGGCACTTGAGCGAGCGCCTCGGCAAAACCGCCGTCGCCGCCCACCACGGCAGCCTCGCCAAGGAACTGCGCCTGGACGCCGAACAACGGCTCAAGGCCGGCGAGCTGCAAGTGTTGATCGCCACCGCCTCTCTGGAGCTGGGGATTGATATTGGCGATGTTGATTTGGTGTGCCAGATCGGCTCGCCCGGCTCGATCAACGGTTTTCTGCAACGGGTCGGACGCTCCGGGCATCAGGTTGGCGGCACGCCCAAGGGCCGGTTGTTCGCCACCACCCGTGACGACCTGATCGAATGCGCCGCCCTCCTCGACTGCGTGCGCCGGGGCGAGTTGGACACCTTGCTGATCCCGGTCGCGCCGCTGGATGTGCTGGCCCAGCAGATCATCGCCGAAGTCAGCTGCCAGGAATGGCAGGAACAGGCCCTGCTCACGCTGATCCACCGCGCCTCGCCCTACGCCGAGCTGGATGAACGTCACTATCAAGCACTGCTGCAGATGCTCGCCGAGGGCTATAACGGCCGCCAAGGCATCCGCAGCGCGTACCTGCACCGCGACGCCATTACCCGCACCCTGCGCGGCCGGCGTGGCGCCAAACTCACCGCCGTGACCAGCGGCGGCACCATTCCCGACAACGCCGACTACAGCGTGCTGCTGGAGCCGCAAAGCCTGAACATCGGCAGCGTCAACGAAGACTTCGCGGTGGAAAGCATCGCCGGGGATATCTTCCAGTTGGGCAACACGTCCTATCGCATCCTGCGGGTGGAAGCCGGCAAGGTGCGGGTCGAGGATGCCCACGGCCAGCCGCCGACCATTCCGTTCTGGCTCGGCGAAGCACCGGGGCGCAGTGCCGAGTTGTCGTTTGCTGTCGCGCGCTTGCATGGGCAACTGGACGAATTGCTGGCCGCCATGCCGGGCAACCTGCAACCGGCGCTCGACTGGCTCACCGGCACCCTCGGTTTGAACCTGGCCAGCGCCGAACAACTGGTGGATTACCTGGCGCGGGCGCGGCTGGCGTTGAGCGCGCTGCCGTCTCAGGACACGTTGATCATGGAGCGGTTTTTCGACGAGTCCGGCGGCACCCAGTTGATCATCCATACGCCTTTCGGCAGTCGCATCAACCGCGCCTGGGGCCTGGCGTTGCGCAAGCGGTTTTGCCGCACCTTCAACTTCGAACTGCAAGCCGCCGCCAGCGAGGATGCGATCGTGTTGTCGCTGTCCACCAGTCACAGCTTTGAGCTGGATGAGGTGTGGCGCTACCTGAACAGCAATACCGCCGAGCACATCCTGATTCAGGCGGTGCTGGATGCGCCGCTGTTCGGCGTGCGCTGGCGCTGGAATGCCGGGGTGGCCTTGGCATTGCCGCGTTATACCGGCGGGCGCAAGGTGGCGCCGCAGATCCAGCGCATGAAGAGTGAAGACCTGATCGCCAGCGTGTTCCCGGACCAGATCGCCTGCCTGGAAAACCTCGCCGGCGAGCGGGAAGTGCCTGAGCATCCGCTGGTGGAGCAAACCCTCGATGATTGCCTGCACGAAGCCATGGACAGCGAAGGCTGGCTGGCCCTGCTGCGGCGCATGGAGCGCGGTGAGATCCGCCTGATCAGCCGCGACCTGCCGGCGCCGTCACCCTTGGCGGCGGAGATTCTCAGCGCGCGCCCCTACACCTTTCTCGATGACGCGCCCCTTGAAGAGCGCCGCACCCAGGCCGTGCTCAACCGCCGCTGGAGCGACCCGCAAAGCACCGACGACCTCGGCGCGCTGGACGCCGAGGCCATTGCCGGTGTGTGCGAGGAGGCCTGGCCTGCGCCTAATGGCCTGGATGAAATGCATGAAGCGTTGATGAGTCTGGCGTGCATCGCCGAATCCGAGGTCACGCCGCAGTGGGCCGAATGGCTGCGAACCCTGGCCGACGGCGGGCGCGCCAACCGCTTGCAGACGGGTACCGACCAAGCCGTTTGGGTCGCCTTGGAGCGCTTGAGTTGCTTAAAGGCGATCTATCCAAATGACCTGCCACTACTGCCCGGCTTCGATGAGCCCTGGACCTTCGATGAAGCTTTGGTGGAAGTGCTGCGGGCGCGCCTGAGCGGTTTTGGCCCATTGACGCTGATCGAGATCGCCGCGCCCCTGGCCTTGCCGGTAGCCGACGTGTCGCAGGCCCTCGCACGGCTGGAAAGCGAAGGCTACGTACTGCGCGGCCGTTTCAGCCCCGGCGCCAGCGACGAACAATGGTGCGAACGCCACCTGCTGGCGCGTATTCACCGCTACACGGTCAAGCGCCTGCGCCGGGAAATCGAGCCGGTGGCGTTGCAGGATTTCATGCGGTTTCTGTTCGACTGGCAGCACCTGTCGGACGGCACCCGGGGCCAGGGCAGCGCGGTGTTGCCACAGATCGTCGCGCAGTTCGAAGGGTATGCCGCAGCCACATCGGCCTGGGACAGCGATTTGCTCAGTGCGCGGATCAAGGATTACGCGCCCCACTGGCTGGACGATTTGTGCCGCAGCGGCAAGGTAGTGTGGACACGCCTGAGCAACAAGGCTGGCGCGACGGCCTTGCGTAGCACGCCCGTGGTGCTGTTGCCCCGCAGCCAGGTGCCTTTGTGGAGTGGATTGACCGACGCGCCCGACAGCGCCGAGCTGTCGCCCAAGGCACAGAAAGTCCATCAGGCGCTGCGGGAAAACGGCGCGCTGTTTTTCGATGAATTGATCCACGAAGCGCATCTGCTGCGCAGCGAACTGGAAACCGCCTTGCAGGAATTGGTGGGCGCGGGGCTGGCGAACGCTGACAGCTTCGCCGGCCTGCGCGCCCTGACCACGCCCGCGAGCAAACGCCAGGCCCGCAGCAGTCGGCGCGGACGTGGAGCCTTTGTAGGCGGGATGGACGATGCAGGGCGTTGGGCCCTGGTGCGGCGCGCGCCGGTGGCGGACGGCACACGTCCGGGGGCTCACTCGGCCGAGACGCTGGAGCATGTGGCGATGACCTTACTGCGGCGATACGGCGTGGTGTTCTGGCGCCTGCTGGAGCGCGAGGCGGACTGGCTGCCCAGTTGGCGGGAATTGCTGCGCACCTTCCATCGGCTGGAAGCCCGGGGCGAGATTCGTGGTGGGCGGTTTGTGAGTGGTTTGGCGGGGGAACAGTTTGCGTTGCCGGAAGCGATTCCCTTGCTGCGGGAAGTTCGGCGGCGGCCTCACGATGGCAGCTTGATTGCGGTATGCGGCGCGGACCCGCTGAACCTGGTGGGCACGATGCTGCCGGGTAGCAAGGTGCCGGCGTTGAGCGGTAATCGGCTGGTGTATCGGGATGGATTGCCGGCGGCGGTGGAGATTGCTGGCAAACAGCAGGTGTTGCTGGAGTTGGATGCGCAGGCGGCAGGGTTGGTGCGGGAGAAGCTAATCAGGCGCTGACTGGTGTAGCGCCCGTCATGACGCCTTCGCGAGCAAGCCCGCTCCCACATTCGATCCGGTTCCACCCTTGGAATGCGGTCGAATGTGGGAGCGGGCTTGCTCGCGAAGAGGCCTGTAGCCCCACCCCAAACCTATTGGGTTCTTGGCTGCTCCGTCAGCACCACCGACGAAGGCACTTCCTCTCCCTGCTCATCCACCTGCTGCCCGACCCGCTGCGGCACCATCACCTGCTGTGGATAAGTTTGCGCGAAGTGAACGAACGCGCAGTTATCCACAAGCTTTTTCAACCGCTGGTTAAACGCGCGACTCACCGCATATTGCCCACCCGACACCGTGCGAAACTGCGCCGTCAGCACCACACCGTTGAGGTCCATCTTGTCGACGCCAAATATCTCCAGCGGCCCTTGCAGGTTGTATTTGAGGAACACGTCGTCGCGGATCGACTGCCCCGCCTCGCGGATCAACTCCACGGCCTTGTCGACGTCGGTGTCGTAGGTGAACTGCACCGAGAAGAACGCGTAGGCGAATTGCCGCGACTGGTTGGTGACGGCCTTGATCTGCCCGAACGGCACCGAATGCACAAACCCTTTGCCGTCCCGCAGGCGCAGGGTGCGGATGGTCAGGCCCTCGACGGTACCGGCGTGGCCGGAGTCGAGCACCACCCAGTCGCCGATCGACAGCGTGTCTTCGATGATGATGAACAGCCCGGTGATCACATCCTGCACCAGTTGCTGGGAGCCAAAACCAATGGCCAAACCCACCACCCCGGCACCCGCCAGCAGCGGTGCGACATTGATCCCCAGGTTCGCCATGGTGGTGATCGCGCAGATCACCACTAGGATGATTTTCACCGCGTTGCGCAGCAGCGGCAGGATGGTTTTCACGCGCGTGCTGGGCTGGCGGCTGGAGCGTTTGTTGACCGGTGGTTTCAGCGCTTCTTGGATTGCGGTGTCGAGCACCACCCAGAACAGCCAGGTCACCAGCAGGATCAACCCGATGCTGCTCAGGGAATCACTGATGGCCCGGCCCACGGAATTGCGCTGGGCAAACTCAAACAGCGAAACGCCCCAGATACGACCGAGGATTTCGATAAAGGCGATCGCCATCACGATGCGCAACAGCGCGTGCAGCAGGCTGAGGAAACGCTCCTTGTAGGCACTGCTGCGCTGGACCGCCACCGTGCTGCGGGACTGGAACAGGTGCTGCAACACCGTGCTGAGGAACACCGTGCCGATCAGCAGGATCGTGGTGAACAGCGCACAGCGCAGGGCTTTCTGGCTGTCGTCGCCAGCGCCGATCAGGTTGATCGCCGACACCAGCACCATCAACAGAATCGGCCAATACCACAGTCCGGAAAACACTCGCAGGGTTTGCTGCACCGCCGGGTGTTTCAAGCGCTGGGCCAGGGGCCGGTTGCGGATCAAATGCGCCACCGGACGACGCAGGCGAATCACCAGCATGCCGAAAATCACCGAGGCAAACAGCCCGGTGAAAATCGCCACGCTGGCGGTGATATTGCCCCCCAATTGGCGGGCGATCTGCGGGCTGGTCAGCGCATCGCTAAGGGCCGCAAGGAAGCCGATCAGGAACAGCGGCTTGGGGCAGTAGTCACGAATAATCTGCACCGCCGGGCGCTTGTGGCCGACGTTGAACATGACGATCACGCACAGCAAGATCGAGGTGGAAAAAATACCGCTGCTGGTGGCGTAGGCAAAACACAGCGCCAGCGCACGGCCCACGGAAGTGGGCAGGAAGTGGCTGACGTATAGCGTTAACGGCAGGCAGATCAACGCCGGGACCGTATAGGGAACCAGGTATCCCAACAACGCCTGGAGGCGCTGGCGCGGTGCGATATGTCGCTGCAGGCTCAGGCGCTTGACGATAACCCGCCCGAGCAGGGTCAGCACGGCGAAGGCGCCGATCCACACCCCGGACAACAACAGGAAATCCCCGGCCACGCTCCATGAGGAGCGCTCGGACGGCTGGTTGACCAGCTTGTCCACTTCATCCGCCGCCCGATCGGCCCGCAGGCGCCAGGCGTCGACCAGGTTCTGGTTGAGGTCGAGTTTGTCCTGCACATTATCGATGCTGGAGCTGATGGCGCCGAGCAGGCCACCTTCCACCAACAGTTCTGGCGTGGCCGGGGCGGCAGGCGCTGGAGCCGCGGGGGCGGTGGCCGCTTGCAGCGCGCCACTGCCGCAAAACAGCAGCGTGCCGAGCAGTAGCACAGTCTTGAAATTCAACAAAACACCGGGCTCCTTCAGAAGGGTCTGTAAGGAACTGACGGGTTTGGGGCCGGATCGTTCCCCCAGCACGTCGATCCGTGCGTTCCAGGCAAATATCAAATGCCAATACCTGTCTTTTTCCGCACAAGCCAAAACCCGAGACTGCGCTCCTGATTGAAACCCACCGGAGTTGCAGCCATGCCCATTGCCTTGCTCGCGCTGACCCTCAGCGCTTTTGCCATCGGGACGACGGAGTTCGTCATCGTTGGCCTGTTACCCACCATCGGCGCCGACCTTGGCGTCAGCCTGCCGTCCGCCGGCCTGCTGGTCAGCCTCTACGCCCTGGGCGTGGCCATCGGCGCGCCGGTGCTCACCGCCCTGACCGGCAAAGTGCCGCGCAAATTGCTGCTGTTGTCGCTGATGGTGCTGTTCACCCTCGGCAACTTGCTGGCCTGGCAAGCGCCGAGCTATGAATCCCTGGTACTGGCGCGGATCGTCACCGGCCTGGCCCACGGGGTGTTCTTCTCGATTGGCTCGACCATCGCCACCAGTCTGGTGCCCAAGGAAAAAGCCGCCAGTGCGATTGCCATCATGTTTACCGGCCTGACCGTCGCGTTGGTGACCGGTGTACCGCTGGGGACATTTATCGGCCAGCACTTCGGCTGGCGTGAAACCTTCCTCGCCGTCTCGGCCCTGGGTCTGATCGCGTTTATCGGCAGCCTGCTCTACGTGCCGAAAAACATCGCCCACAGCAAACCCGCGTCGCTGTTGCAGCAACTGCAAGTGTTGAAACAACCACGGCTGCTGCTGGTGTACGCCATGACGGCGGTGGGTTACGGCGGCTCGTTCATCGCGTTCACCTACCTGGCGCCGATCCTTCAGGACATCTCCGGCTTCAGCGCCGGTACCGTCAGCCTGGTGCTGCTGGTGTACGGTATCTCGGTGGCCGTCGGTAACATCTGGGGCGGCAAACTGGCGGACAAACGCGGCCCGATCAGCGCCCTGAAAATCATCTTTGCCCTGCTCGCTGCTGTGTTGTTTGTATTGACCATGACCGCAAGCAACCCATGGCTGGCCCTGGCCACTGTGCTGGTGTGGGGCGCGGTGGCTTTCGGCAACGTGCCGGGCTTGCAGGTGTATGTGGTGCGCCAGGCGGAACATCACACGCCAAACGCGGTGGACGTGGCTTCCGGGCTGAACATAGCGGCGTTCAACCTGGGGATTGCCGGTGGTGCGTGGGCCGGTGGTTTGATCGTTGCCCACATGGGCTTGATCCACACCGCGTGGATTGGTGGTTCGGTGGTATTGGTGGCTTTGGCACTGACCGCCTGGAGTGGTCGCCTTGACCGGTTGGGCCCGGTGTATGCCGAGAGCTCAAACCGAGTGGTTGCCGGGCACTGATCCCGCAGCGATAAAGAACCCAATGTGGGAGCGGGCTTGCTCGCGAAAGCGGTGTGTCAGTCAACAGAGATATCGACTGACCCACCGTCTTCGCGAGCAAGCCCGCTCCCACATTTTGATAAGTGCCGTCTGTAGGACCGTCGAAACTTTCTCCCGATCATCATAGTCACCCTAAAACGGAGGTCACCACACAGTTAACCCACGGGAGTCATCATGGCCGCGATTCATATCGGCATTTCCGGCTGGCGCTACACGCCCTGGCGGGGGGATTTCTACCCCGAGGGCCTGACCCAGAAGCGCGAGCTGCAGTTTGCCTCACGGGCGGTCAACAGCATCGAGATCAACGGCTCGTTCTACGCGCTGCAAACACCCAAGCGCTATGCCGAGTGGTATGGCGACACGCCTGAAGGCTTCATGTTCAGCGTCAAGGCGCCGCGCTACATCACGCATATCCTGCGGTTGCGGGAGGTACACAAGCCGATGGCGAATTTCTTCGCCTCCGGTGTACTGGAACTCAAGGAAAAACTCGGGCCGATCCTCTGGCAGTTCCCACCCAGTTTCAAATTCGACCCGCCTTTGTTTGAAGCCTTTCTCGCCGAATTACCCACCACTACCCAGCAGGCCGCCGCCCTCGCCCGCGAGCATGAGCCGCGTTTGAACGGCAAGGCGAGCATGCAGGCCCACGGTAAAAAGCCGCTGCGCCATGCGGTGGAGATTCGCCATAAGAGTTTTGCCGTGCCGGAGTTTGTCGAAATGCTCGACAAGTATGGCGTGGCTCTGGTGGTGGCGGACACGGCCGGCAAGTGGCCCTATCTTGAGGACGTCACGGCGAACTTCGTCTACCTGCGCCTGCATGGGGACAAAGAGTTGTATGCCAGCGGCTATACACCCGAAGCGCTCAAGCGCTGGGGAGATCGTATCGAACGCTGGAGCCACGGCAAACAGCCCACCGATGCACAGTTGATCGACCCGAAACACAAACCCCGCGCCCGCAAGCAACGCGAGGTGTTTTGCTATTTCGATAACGACATCAAGGTGCGCGCGCCCTTCGACGCGCGCCAATTGCTCCAGCGTTTTGGCCTGGACCAGGCATTGGCCACCGAACCCGGCACGTTGCCGGACGCGGGGGTGTTGCCATGACCCATCCGGAGCTGATGCCGACCACGCCCACCGAAACCATCACCCGCTTCAGGGTGCTGACGGTCAATACCCACAAGGGCTTCACCGCGCTCAACCGGCGCTTCATCTTGCCCGAGCTGCGGGAGGCGATTCGCAGTGTGGCCGCCGACGTGGTGTTCCTCCAGGAAATCCACGGCACCCACGAGCGCCACCCCCAGCGCTACAGCAACTGGCCGAGCATGCCGCAGTACGAGTTCCTCGCCGACAGCATCTGGCCGCAATATGCCTACGGTCGCAATGCGGTGTATCCCCATGGCGACCACGGCAACGCGTTGCTGTCGAAATTCCAGATCATCCGCTACGACAACCTCGACATTTCCCAGAGCGGCCACGAAAGCCGCGGGCTGCTGCATTGCGTGCTGCGCTTGCCGGGTAACCTGCAGGAGGTGCATGCCATCTGCGTGCACCTTGGGTTGCGGGAAGTGCATCGCCAGCAGCAGCTGCGCCTGATCACGCAGCGGATCGCCGAGATTCCCGCCGACGCACCGGTGATTGTCGCCGGTGACTTCAATGATTGGCGCCAGCGGGCCGACCTTGCCCACTGCGGGCTGCGGGAAGTGTTTATCGAAACCCATGGCAAACCGGCCCGCACGTTCCCCGCTCGCCTGCCGCTGCTGCCGCTGGACCGTATCTATGTGCGCAACCTCAAGGTGCATCAGCCACAAGTCCTGACCAGCCGTCCGTGGTCGCATTTGTCGGACCATGCGCCGCTGTCGGTGGAGATCGAGTTATGAACAGCGCACCGCTGGAAAAGGTCGCGGTAGAACATATCGCGACCGACCAACCGCCGGACGATGCCGTCGCCCGGGACCTGGATTATGGCTGGCAGAGCGGCAACCAGATTGAATTGCTGGAGAACGGCGAGGCCTACTTTCCCAAGGTGTTCGAGGCGATGCGCCAGGCTCAGCGGGAGATCCTGCTGGAGACCTTTATTCTGTTTGAAGACAAGGTCGGCCACGAGCTGAAAGGCATTTTGATCGAGGCGGCGCAGCGTGGCGTAAAGGTCGTCGCGAGCCTTGATGGCTTCGGTTGCGGTGAGCTGAGCCCGGGGTTCCTCAGTGAACTGAGCCAGGCCGGCGTGACCGTGCAGATGTTCGACCCGGCGAGCAAGACACTGGGCTTTCGCACCAATTGGTTTCGCCGCCTGCACCGCAAGATTGTGGTGGTAGATGCCAGCGTCGCGTTTATCGGCGGGATCAATTTTTCTGCCGATCACCTGGGGGATTTCGGGCCCGAGGCCAAGCAGGATTATGCGGTGCAGGTCAATGGCCCGGCAGTCGCCGACCTGCATCATTTCGCCCTCGCCCAAAGTGGCCGGCGCGTGCGCAAACGCCGTGGCTGGCGGCGTGAGCAACGGCCATCGCCATGGGCCGCGGGTGACGGCGATGGGTTGGTGCGGCTGATTTACCGGGACAACCTGCAACACCGTTCCGACATCGAAGAAGCCTACCTGCACGCCCTACGCCAGGCCGAACGGCGGGTGGTGATTGCCAACGCTTACTTCTTCCCCGGCTACCGCCTGCTGCGGGAAATCCGTAATGCCGCGCGGCGCGGCGTGCAGGTGCAATTGATCATGCAGGGCCAGCCGGATGTGCTGCTGGCCAAGCTGGCCGCGCGCATGCTCTATGACTATTTGCTCAAGGAAGGCGTGGTGATCCACGAGTACTGCCAGCGCCCGCTGCACGGCAAGGTGGCGTTGGTGGATGAGCAATGGAGCACGGTGGGTTCGAGCAATCTCGACCCGCTGAGCCTGTCGCTGAACCTTGAGGCCAATGTGCTGATTCGTGATCGTGGCTTCAATCAGCAACTGTTCGAGCGCCTGGAATATTTGAGTCAGAACCACTGCAAGACCATGCCGGAAAACCGCGCGCCGCGTGGCTGGTTCTGGCGAGTGACCGTGGGCTTCGTAGTGTTCCATGTGCTGCGGCATTTTCCATCGTGGACCGGTTGGCTGCCGGCCCACAAGCCGAGGTTGAAACCCTTCGTCCATGAGGAGCGCCCGGATCATGACGCAAGTTCGCACCGCTGAAGAAAGCGCTCAACCCGGCTTTTTTAAACGCTGGAAAAAACCGCTGACGGTGGTGTTTTTCCTGGTGTTGATCGTGTTATTCACCCTGCTCGCCCGGCGTATCGACTGGAGCGAGGTGTTCGACACCTTGGGGAATTTCAAGCTGCGCACGCTGCTGATCGCAGGTGCGCTGACGGCGTGCAGTTTCCTGGTGTATTCCTGCTTCGATCTGATCGGCCGCACCTACATCCGCCAGCCTTTGCGCTGGAAGCAGATCCTGCCGGTCGGCATCATCAGCTACGCCTTCAACCTCAACCTGAGCGCCTGGGTCGGTGGCATCGCCATGCGCTACCGCCTGTATTCCCGGCTCGGGGTGAGCAGCGGGAATATCGCAAAAATTCTCGGCTTGAGCCTGGCCACCAATTGGTTTGGCTACATGGCGATTGCCGGCGCGGTATTCAGCAGCGGGCTGGTGACATTGCCGCCGGGGTGGAAGCTCAGCAGCGGCGCGCTGCAAGGCGTCGGTGTGTTGCTGGTACTGGCGAGCCTGGGTTATCTGCTGGCCTGTCGCTTATCGAAAAAGCGCGCGTGGTCGGTGCGCGGGATTGAAATCAGCCTGCCGTCGCTGCGCATGGCGGTATTGCAACTGGCACTCGGTGCGCTGAACTGGTCGCTGATGGCGGCGGTGATCTTCACGCTGCTGCCCAAGCAACTGGATTACCCGGTAGTGCTTGGGGTGCTGCTGATCAGCAGCATTGCCGGAGTGGTCACACACATCCCGGCGGGGCTTGGGGTGCTGGAGGCAGTGTTCATTGCCTTGCTGCAGCACGAAGCGTCACGCGGCAGCCTGCTCGCGGGGTTGATCGCCTACCGCGCGATCTACTTCATCCTGCCGCTGCTGGTGGCCCTGGTGATGTACCTCGCGGTGGAAGCCAAGGCCAAGGCGCTGCGGGTGAAGAAGACGCCTACGACTGGATGATGCTCAAGCGTTCGCCCACCACCATCTCGGTGATCCAGTCCACCAGGATCGAGGTGTAGGCCTGCTGGGACACCGGGTCGCTCAGGGAGTGATCCGCACCGTCGATAATCCGGTGGGTCAGCGAGTGCGTCTGCTGGCAGGCGGCGCGGTAGCTCATGATGGTGGCGTGGGGCACATGGTCATCCGTTTCGGATTCAACGATCAGCACATCACCGGTGAACGCCGCGCAGGCATGCAGCGCGCGATTGGTTTCGGCGTGCACAAAGGTCCCGCGATAATCCATCAGGTCGGCTTTATCGAGGTCGCGCTTGGGCTTGAGCCATTCCTGGTCGCGGTACAACGCCGGCACCCGCAGCGCCAGCCAGCGCACGGGGCGCAGCGAGGTAAGGATGGCAGCCAAATAACCGCCGTAGCTGGTGCCGACCACCGCCACCGCCGAGGTGTCGATGGCCGGGTGTGACAGCAGGCGGTCATAGGCTGCGAGCAGGTCCCGCAGGTTGTCTTCCCGGGTAACGCGGGATAACGGAATGCCGTTGCCGGCGTGGCCGCGAAGGTCGAATGTGAGGCATACACAACCGAGTCCGGCGATGCCTTTGGCGCGCTCCAAGTCACGCTCCTGGCTGCCGCCCCAGCCGTGGACAAACAACACCCCCGGGACTTTCGATTTGGGACTGAGGAAGGTCCCGCTCATCTGTTCGTCGTCGATATCAATGGCAATGGTTTCGCTTCTAGCCGTCATAAGATTTGACCGTTACGTACTTGAGAAGAAAGTCGCTGTTTTCTGCCGGGCCCCGGTACACCTCGATCGCGTCAGCGGGCAGCGGCTGGTCGACGTAGGTTTCTACCGACGAGACGTAAATTGCCCGCAGCCCGGGGTTGTTGACGAAGCTTTGCAGCGCCGCGACTTCCGCGCTGCTCGCCCCGCCCATGCGCCAGGATTGCTCGAGCACGCCACTGCGGCGCTGGCCGTCGTTGTCCAGGCCCTGGGCGATGTCGTAATTGCGCCGCGAGGCATAGAACCCGGGATACGCCTCATCCGCCGCGTTATCGAAGACTTGTGCCTGTTCGATAGCCAGGCGCACGTCATCTGGCAGGTCGAGCTTGAGCAGGTCTTCGTAGTAGCCCTGGACCACCAACAGGTTAGAACCACCATAAACCTCTTCGCCCTGCCCGTCCCGGGTCAGGTATTGATCACCGCAGTAGCTGATGACGTGATCGCCGATAAAGCTTTGGCCCACACTGTGGGTGACCACGTCACTCAGGTCCTGCTCCAGCACCACGCCTTCGCTGAACAATTGCGCCGCGTCGGGGCGCGCGAGAATGGCGTCGAATTCATCCAGACTGCGGATCACTTCCTGGCCGCGACCGGCGCAGGCATGAACGGGCTTGAGGCGGATCGGGCCGGTGTAGAGCAAATGGGTCGCTGCCGGTCGTGCATCTTCCAGGGAGTGAACACTCAAGCCATCCAGCACCACATTACGAATGCGCTCGGAGAACAGTGGCGACCAACCTTCAGGGGCAACCGCGTTTTTGTTCAACAAGCCGTGGCTGATGGCCTTGGTGCAGATGAAATCGTGATCGACATAGCCGCCCCACAGATCCTCAGGTCCTTTGACGCCCAATTGCCCCGCCTGCGCCGCGCCGACCAGCGTCTGGGTGGGTAATAGATAGAGGTCGCGCCCACTGTGCAGCTCAGGGTTATAGCTGCCGCCATATTTGAGCCCGAGGACGTGCGCCAGCCAACGGGCCAGGGCGCGGTTGGTTTCCACCTCGTGCAAGGGCGCTTGCGGACGGATTGAATGCGCCACCACGATTTTTTTGCGATTTGTCGGGGTCATGCGTCCCCCTTGGCTGTGCTGCCATGTGTGTAGGGAAACGGTAGCAGGGATCAAGCCAAGGCGGCGTTTGTTTAAACGCCCGGGGAATCAAACGGTTGCGGGAAAAGCGATAGCACTTGGCCTGCTTTATTCTGCACGAAGTGCTCAAGGTGTCGCGGCGTTCTGCACGATTTCAGGCTTGGGTCTTGGTGGGTGTCACGCCAAAACGGTTGCGGTAGTCGCTTGGCGCCAGTCCGGTGATTTTCTTGAAGGTGGCGCGGAAGGCACCGGGGTCCTGGTAACCCACGGTCCAGGCGATGTGATCAATGGTGCCGCTGGTGAACTCCAGCATCTGCCGCGCCTTGCCAACTCGCAGATGCTGGCAGTATTCGGTGGGTTTCAAGCCCGTGGCAGCACGGAACCGCCGCAGGAAGGTGCGCTCCTCCAGTCCCGCCTGTTGCGCCATGGCAGCCAATGAAACATCCACCGCACCGCTGGCCTGCAGCCAATGCTGCACCTTGAGAATCGCGCTGTCGCCATGAGCGAGGATCGGCGCAAAGTTACTCCGGCATTCACTGGCGCTGTCGCTGTGTTCGATCACCAGGAAACGCGCAGTGCTGGCAGCGATGCTCGGGCCGAGCAAACGGTCCACCAGGCGCAGGCCCAGTTCGGACCAGGCCATGAGGCCGGCGGTGGTGATCAGGTCGCCGTCGTCGACGATGGGTTTGTCGGCTTCCAGGCGAATCGCCGGATAACGGGCGGCGAAGGATTTGGCCGACGTCCAGTGCGTGGTGGCGCTGCGCCCGTCCAACAGGCCGCTTTCCGCCATCAGGATCGATCCCACGCACACCCCGCCCAGAATGGTCCCGGTGCGGTGTTGCTGGCGCAGCCAATCCAGCAATTCGGCGGACGCCTGGCCCTCGGAAAAGCCGGCAATGGAGGGCGGAATCAGCAAGGCTGTCAGTGCCTGACCGGAGCCGGGCTGGCTGTCGAATACACGGGTCGGCGCATGGCCTTTTTCGGCCTGCCAATGACTGATGCGCAGAGACGGCAGTTGCTCGGACTGATGCTCGGCCGCAATCCGGTTGGCGACCGCGAAGAGGTCGGTCAAGCCATGCACGGCGGCCATTTGCGCACCGCTGTAGATCAGCACGCCGAGCTCGACGATCGCCATTGTCAGTTTTCCCTCTGTTATTGTCGGTGCGGCCAATCCCCAGGCGCCGCGCCAGCCAGGATACTGGACGCATCAACCCTCACAAGGAAACCAACATGGCCAAGCAAGCACTCATCCTAATCGATATCCAGAACGACTACTTCCCCCAGGGCAAGTGGCCGCTTGACGGAGTGGACGCAGCGGCGGACAAGGCACAACAAGTGCTCCAGGCGTTTCGCCAGGCCGGCGATGCGGTGATTCATGTACGTCACGAATTCACCTCCGACGATGCACCCTTCTTCACCCCGGGTTCGGAAGGTGCGCATCTGCACCCCAAAGTATTGAACCAGGCCGACGAGCCGGTGGTGCTCAAGCATTTCGTCAATGCGTTCCGCGAAACCAACCTGCGGGCGCTGCTGGAACAACGCAGCATCACCGAACTGGTGGTGGTGGGCAGCATGAGCCATATGTGCATCGACGGCGTGGTGCGCGCCGCGTCGGACCTGGGCTACAGTGTGACCGTTATCCACGATGCCTGCGCGACGCGGGACCTGGAATTCAATGGCACCACTGTTCCGGCAGCCCAGGTGCATGCGGCGTTTATGTCGTCGTTAGGGTTTGCTTATGCGAGCGTGGTGTCGGCGGAACAGTTCTTGTCCGCCGATTGATCGCCCCCGCTCTTACCGGGTAGCAATGATGAACAAGCGCGGGAATGGCAGCAACACCGTGCCATCGGCCAACGCTGGATAAGCCTTGGTGATCCGCGCCAGGTATTCATCGAGGAAGGCGCTCTTTTCTGATTCAGTCAGGGGCGCCAGAAATGGGCGCAACGCCGACCCCTTGAACCACTCCACCACCGCAGCAGAACCGGCCAGCGGATGGTGGTAAGTGGTGCGCCATACATCTACCGTGGAGCAGTGTTTGCTCAACAGCTCAAAGTAGTAGCTCGCGGTATGGCGCTCGTTGTGTTTCACCGCGCCGATCTTTTCAGCCCATGGGCCGTCCGCCGCCACTTCCCGCGCCAGCTTGTGGGCCGGTTCATCGAGGTTGTCGGGCGTCTGCACCGCCAGGGTGCCGCCTGGCGTCAACTGGTTTACCAGGTGCGGATACAGCGTGGCATGGTCGGGCAGCCATTGCAGCGATGCATTGGCAAGGATGACGTCGAATGTCTGCGCCGGGTTCCAGGCGCCGATATCAGCCAATTCGAAGTTCAACCCAGGCAGGCGCTTACGGGCGTCGGCCAGCATGTCATCGGAGCTGTCCATGCCGGTGACCAATGCCTGTGAAAAACGATCGGCCAACACCTCAGTGGAATTGCCCGGGCCGCATCCCAGGTCGACGGCGCTGCGCACGTCGCCATCAGGGATGGCCGCCACCAGATCCCGGACGGGACGGGTGCGCTGTTGTTCGAACATCGAGTATTGCTTGGCTGACCAGGTCATTGCGGCGTTCCTTCTTCTGTGAGGAGTGACGACAGCCTAAATCTTGTGATCCATGAGAACAAATGCCAGGATTGAGCATCTCCCATACCTGAAAAGTATTCCTATGCTGGAGCTCAGGCAGCTCAAGGCCTTCGTCGCGATTGCCGAAGAAGGCTATATCACCCGTGCAGCAGAACGACTGGGCATGCAGCAACCGCCGTTGACGCGCCTGTTACAAAGCCTTGAGGCCGAGTTGGGTGTGGTGCTGATGGAGCGCCTGCCACGGGGCGTGCGGCCGACCACTGCGGGTTTGGCCTTGCTGGAAGAGGCGCGACATATCTTGGCCAGTGTCGATGGTGTGGCCGACATCGTGCGCCGCGCTGCCCGTGGTGAACGTGGACGCTTGGCCATTGGTTTCACCAGTTCTGCCGCCTTGCATCCATTTGTGCCCAGCGTGTTGCGCCTGTTTCGGGAAACCTTTGTCGGTGTTTCTGTTGTGTTGGAAGAAGCTGGCACTGGTGAACTGCTGGACGCGCTGCTCCATGAAAAGCTCGACGCGGCATTTATCCGCTCGCCGCTAAGCGGGACGCAGGCGTTGCAGGATGAACCAATTCTGGTGGAGCCGATGTTGCTGGCGCTGCCCACTGATCATCCGCTGGCTATCGATCCGTCGATGCCGCTGCCGTTGGCGGCATTGGCCACCGAGGCGTTTGTGTTGTATCGGCGCCGGGTGGGGCTTGGGCTGTATGACGCGATTCTGGTGGCGTGTCGCGAGGCGGGTTTCAGCCCGCAGGTTGTGCAAGAGGCGCCACGCATGACGGCAACGTTGAGCCTGGTGGCTGCGGGGCTTGGGGTATCGATTGTGCCCGCGTCCATGCAGCGGTTGCGGGGTGACGGGATTGTTTATCGGGAGCTTTCGGAATGTCGGAGCCTGGTAGCGCCATTGCACCTGGCTACGCGGGTGGGCGATACGTCGTCGGTGCTGGAGCGGTTCCGGGAGTTGGTGGTGAGCGCCGCATCTACCGATGAGTAGCCGGTTGCCAGCCACGAAATGAAAAACCCCCGAGGCAAAGGCCATCGGGGGTTTTCAGGTGTTACGCGACAGTTCGGGTCTCAAGCGACCTTAGAACGGAATATCGTCATCAAAGCTGTCGAAGTCGGCTGCCGGCTGAGGAGCGGCCTGCTGTGGCGCTGGACGCGACTCACGCTGTGGCTGCTGGGTTGGCTGCGGACGCGACTGCTGCTGTGGACGCGGTGCCGAGTTGGACATGCCGCCCTGGCCCTGTTGGTCGCCCTGTGGACGGCCGCCCAGCAGCTGCATGGTGCCTTGCATGTCGACCACGATTTCAGTGGTGTAACGCTTGATACCGTCTTTTTCCCACTCGCGGGTTTGCAGTTTGCCTTCGATGTAGACCTGCGAACCTTTGCGCAGGTATTCACCGGCGATCTCTGCAACCTTGCCGAACATCGACACACGGTGCCATTCGGTTTTCTCGACCTTCTGGCCGGTTTGCTTGTCGGTCCACTGCTCGCTGGTCGCCAGACTCAGGTTGGTCACGGCGTTACCGTTCGGCAAGTAGCGAACTTCGGGATCCTGGCCGCATGTACCGACCAATATGACTTTGTTAACCCCACGGGCCATAACGTTCTCCTAGGCTGGGCGCGCTGTCGGCACTGGGTTGACCAGTTGCTCGAGCGTCGCGCGATCCAATAATTCGGTGTCCAATTTGATGTAAATGGCCGCCTCTTCAGCAACCACGACTGCATCTGTTACCCCAACGACGGCCTTCAGGCGCTCTACCAGACCAGCTTCACGAATCGCTTCGGGCGATAACGGCAGACGCAGGCTTGTGACGTATGGGGGTTCGCGCATGGTAACAGCAAAGGCCAGCCAAAGTGCAGCCAGCCCGGCGCATCCAAGGAACACAACCGACAAACCGCCATGCTGGAACATCCAGCCGCCCATGATCCCGCCCAGTGCAGAACCGAGGAACTGGCTGGTGGAATACACGCCCATCGCTGTGCCTTTGCCGCCGGCCGGTGAAACCTTACTGATCAGCGAAGGCAATGAAGCCTCCAGCAGGTTGAACGCGGTGAAGAACACCACCGTGCCGATCACCAGCGCCCGCAGGCTGTCGCCGAACTGCCAGAAGAATAGCTCAGTGAGCATCAAAGTCGCGACGGCGCCAAGCAGAACTCGTTTCATTTTGCGTTTCTTCTCGCCGTAGATGATGAACGGGATCATGGCGAAGAACGAAATCAGCAGCGCGGTGAGGTAGACCCACCAGTGCTGCTCCTTGGGCAACCCGGCTTTTTGCACCAGGGCCAGGGGCAAGGCGACGAAGCTGCACATCAGCATCGCGTGTAATACGAAGATACCCAAATCCAGGCGCAGCAGGTCCGGGTGCTTGAGGGTGGGCAACAGCGCTTGTTTCGCGACGCCCGACTCACGATGCTGCAGCGGCCCGGTGGAATGCGGCACCATAAAGGCAACGATCACAATGCCGAACAACGCCATGCCACCCGTCGCCAGAAACAGGCCGTGCAAGCCGAACGCGCGGGTCAGCAGCGGGCCGACCACCATCGCCACGGCGAACGAAAGACCAATGGTCATGCCGATCATGGCCATGGCCTTGGTGCGGTGTTGTTCGCGGGTCAGATCGGAGAGCAGCGCCATGACGGCGGCGGAAATCGCGCCCGCGCCCTGCAGGACACGTCCGGCGATCACGCCCCAGATCGAGTCGGCATTGGCCGCGAGCACACTGCCCAGGGCGAATACGATCAAGCCCAGGTAGATCACCGGCCGGCGGCCGATGCGGTCGGAAATGACGCCAAACGGAATCTGAAACAGCGCCTGGGTCAGGCCATAGGCGCCAATCGCCAGGCCGATCAGGGCCGGGGTCGCTCCTGCGAGATCCATTCCATAGGTCGCCAGCACCGGCAACACCATAAACATGCCAAGCATACGGAATGCGAACACCAGGGCCAGACCGCTTGCTGCGCGGGTCTCGCTGCCACTCATGCGTTCGCTGTGGGGATCGTGCATGGATAAACCTCGTGTGAACCGGCGGCGATTCTACCAGTCCCATCGATTGAGAGGGTATATGCGGCGCTTTGCCGCGCAGCTTTCATGTAAGGCTGCACCCGGCACTTTGACAGTGTATATTCATCCAGTCTTTAGCCGTATACTCCTGCATTATTTACGCCCGCCGTGCGAGGCCATCTTGGACAAGATCCTGATTCGTGGGGCTCGAACCCACAACCTGAAGAACATCGACCTGACCCTGCCACGGGACAAACTGATCGTCATCACCGGCTTGTCCGGGTCCGGCAAGTCGTCCCTGGCGTTTGACACGCTGTACGCCGAAGGCCAGCGCCGCTACGTGGAATCCCTGTCGGCCTATGCCCGCCAGTTCCTGTCGATGATGGAAAAGCCCGACGTTGACACCATTGAAGGCCTGTCGCCCGCGATTTCCATCGAACAGAAATCCACGTCCCATAACCCGCGTTCCACCGTGGGCACCATCACCGAAATCTACGACTACCTGCGTCTGCTGTATGCCCGCGTGGGTATTCCCCGTTGCCCGGACCACGACATTCCCCTGGAAGCCCAGACCGTCAGCCAGATGGTCGACTTGGTGCTGGCCCAGCCGGAAGGCGCCAAGTTGATGCTGCTGGCACCGGTGATTCGCGAGCGCAAGGGTGAACATCTTTCCGTCTTCGAAGAGCTGCGTGCGCAAGGTTTTGTCCGCGCCCGGATCAACGGCAAGCTCTATGAGCTGGACGAAGCGCCGAAGCTGGATAAGCAGAAGAAGCATTCGATTGATGTGGTGGTCGACCGTTTCAAGGTGCGTGCTGATTTGCAGCAGCGTCTGGCGGAATCTTTCGAGACCGCGCTGAAGCTGGCGGACGGTATTGCTCTGGTAGCGCCGATGGACGACGAGCCGGGGGAAGAAATCATCTTCTCCGCGCGCTTCGCCTGCCCGATCTGCGGTCATGCCATCAGCGAGCTGGAACCGAAGCTGTTTTCCTTCAACAACCCCGCCGGCGCCTGCCCGACCTGTGATGGCCTGGGAGTTAAGCAATTCTTCGACATCAAGCGCCTGGTCAACGGTGACCTCACTCTGGCGGAAGGTGCGATACGCGGCTGGGACAGGCGTAACGTCTATTACTTCCAGATGCTGGGTTCGCTGGCCTCGCACTATAAGTTCAGCCTCGAAGTGCCCTTCAACGAGCTGACGGCCGAACATCAGAAATTCATCCTGCATGGCAGCGGTTCGCAGAACGTCGACTTCAAGTACTTGAACGACCGTGGCGATATCGTCAAACGCTCGCACCCGTTCGAAGGCATCGTGCCGAACCTGGAGCGGCGCTACCGCGAGACCGAATCCGCCAGCGTGCGCGAAGAACTGGCCAAGTTCCTCAGCACCCAGCCGTGCCCGGATTGCCGTGGCACGCGCCTGCGCCGTGAAGCGCGGCACGTGTGGGTCGGCGAGAAGACACTGCCGGCGGTGACCAACCTGCCGATTGGCGATGCCTGCGAATACTTCGGCACGCTGAAGCTGACGGGCCGCCGCGGGGAGATTGCCGACAAGATCCTCAAGGAGATTCGTGAGCGGCTGCAGTTCCTGGTTAACGTTGGTCTGGACTATCTGTCGCTGGACCGCAGTGCGGATACGCTCTCCGGTGGTGAAGCCCAGCGGATTCGCTTGGCCAGCCAGATTGGCGCCGGTCTGGTGGGTGTGTTGTACATCCTCGATGAGCCATCGATTGGTTTGCATCAACGGGACAACGATCGCCTGCTGGGTACGCTGAAGCACCTGCGGGACATCGGCAACACGGTAATCGTGGTTGAGCACGACGAAGATGCGATTCGCCTGGCCGACTATGTGGTCGACATCGGCCCGGGCGCGGGTGTGCACGGTGGGCATATTGTCGCCGAGGGCACGCCGGCAGAAGTGATGGCGCATCCTGACTCGCTGACCGGCAAATACTTGTCGGGCCGTGTGAAGATCGCCGTGCCGGCCAAGCGTACGCCGCGCAACAAGAAGATGGCACTGCACCTCAAAGGCGCGCGTGGCAACAACTTGCGCAATGTCGATCTGGAAATCCCGCTGGGACTGCTGACCTGCGTGACCGGTGTATCCGGTTCAGGCAAGTCGACACTGATCAACAACACGCTGTTTCCACTGAGCGCCACTGCACTGAACGGCGCGACGACTCTTGAAGCCGCCGCTCATGACAGCATCAAGGGTCTGGAGCACCTGGATAAGGTGGTCGATATCGACCAAAGCCCGATTGGCCGCACACCGCGTTCCAACCCGGCGACCTACACCGGGTTGTTCACACCGATTCGCGAGCTGTTCGCCGGTGTGCCGGAATCCCGCTCCCGCGGTTACGGGCCTGGCCGGTTCTCGTTCAACGTCAAGGGCGGGCGCTGTGAGGCGTGCCAGGGCGATGGCTTGATCAAGGTTGAGATGCACTTCCTGCCGGACATCTACGTGCCGTGCGACGTGTGCAAGAGCAAGCGCTACAACCGCGAAACCCTTGAGATCAAGTACAAGGGCAAGAGCATCCACGAAACCCTCGAGATGACGATCGAGGAAGCCCGGGTGTTCTTTGACGCGGTACCGGCCCTGGCGCGCAAGCTGCAGACGCTGATGGATGTCGGCCTGTCGTACATCAAGCTTGGGCAGTCGGCGACCACGCTTTCGGGTGGTGAAGCGCAGCGGGTCAAGCTGTCTCGCGAGCTGTCCAAGCGTGATACCGGCAAGACCCTGTATATCCTCGATGAGCCGACCACTGGTTTGCACTTCGCGGATATTCAGCAACTGCTGGATGTGCTGCATCGCCTGCGTGACCACGGCAACACGGTGGTGGTGATCGAGCACAACCTGGATGTGATCAAGACCGCCGACTGGCTGGTGGACCTGGGGCCGGAAGGCGGCTCCAAAGGTGGGCAGATCATTGCGGTCGGCACACCGGAGCAAGTGTCGGAGATGAAGCAGTCTCACACCGGCTTCTATCTCAAGCCGCTGCTGGCCCGCGACAAGGACTGATTGTTCAGGCCCACGAAAAAGCCCCTGTCACTTACACAGTGACAGGGGCTTTTTTGTAGCCGGAGAAATCAGAACTGCGATTGCAGATAGTTCTCCAGGCCAATCAACTTGATCAGGCCCAACTGCTTTTCCAGCCAGTAGGTGTGATCTTCTTCGGTGTCGTTCAACTGCACCCGCAGGATTTCCCGCGTGACGTAGTCGTTGTGCTGCTCGCAGAGCTCGATGCCCTTACAGAGCGCGGCACGGACCTTGTACTCAAGGCGCAGGTCGCTGGCGAGCATCTCTGGCACCGTGGTGCCGGTGTCCAGGTCGTCGGGACGCATACGCGGCGTGCCTTCGAGCATCAGGATACGGCGCATCAGTGCGTCGGCGTGCTGTGCCTCTTCTTCCATTTCATGGTTGATACGCTCGTAGAGCTCGGTAAAGCCCCAGTCTTCGTACATCCGCGAGTGAATGAAATATTGGTCACGAGCTGCCAGTTCGCCCGTCAGCAACGTGTTGAGGTAATCGATTACGTCGGGGTGACCTTGCATCGCCCTACATCTCCCTGCTTGAAAGTCTGTAGTTTGAACCATGATGACCCGGAGGTCACGGGACCAACGGCAGAAAAGTGAAGATTTCCGGTGAAAAGTAGCTGAAATAACGCAAAAACCGCCCAAATGAGGGCGGTTCTGCTTATCGTTTAGAGTTAGTTAAGCGATACACCCAGTGCAGATGCGATCCCTTCTCCATAAGCCGGATCGGCCTTGAAGAAGTATTGCAACTGGCGCTGCACCACATCGCTGGAAACACCCGCCATGGCGCCGGCGATATTGTTGATCAGCAGGGCTTTCTGCTCATCATTCATCAGGCGGAACAGCGCACCGGCGTGGCTGTAGTAATCGGTGTCTTCGCGGTGATCGTAACGATCAGCCGCGCCGCTCAGGGCCAAAGACGGCTCCGCATATTGAGGGGCCTGCTTCGGTGCATCGGCATAGCTGTTTGGCTCGTAGTTAGGAGCCGCACCGCCATTGGCGCCGAATGCCATCGAACCGTCGCGCTGGTAGCTATTGACCGGGCTACGTGGCGCGTTCACCGGCAGGTGCTGGTGGTTGGTACCTACACGGTAGCGGTGGGCATCAGCGTAAGCGAACACACGGCCTTGCAGCATGCGGTCTGGGGACAAGCCAACACCCGGGACCATGTTGCTTGGACCGAAAGCCGCTTGCTCAACTTCAGCGAAGTAGTTCAGCGGGTTACGGTTCAACTCCAACTCGCCCACTTCAATCAGCGGAAACTCTTTCTGCGACCAGGTCTTGGTCACGTCGAACGGGTTCTCGTAGTGAGCGTTCGCCTGGGCTTCCGTCATGATCTGGATGCAAACGCGCCATTTCGGGAAATCACCGCGCTCGATAGCGCCGAACAGATCACGCTGGGCGTAATCAGGGTCGGTACCCGCCAGGCGTGCAGCCTCAGCCGGTGCCAGGTTCTTGATACCTTGCTTGGTCTTGTAGTGCCACTTCACCCAGTGACGCTCGCCATTGGCGTTGATCAGGCTGTAGGTGTGGCTGCCGAAGCCATGCATGTGACGGTAGCCATCAGGGATCCCACGGTCCGAAAACAGGATGGTGACCTGGTGCAGCGCCTCAGGGGAGTGCGACCAGAAGTCCCACATCATCTGCGCACTTTTCAGGTTGCTTTGCGGTAGGCGCTTTTGGGTGTGAATGAAGTCCGGGAATTTCAGCGGATCACGGATGAAGAACACCGGGGTGTTGTTGCCAACGATGTCCCAGTTGCCTTCTTCGGTGTAGAACTTCAAGGCGAAACCACGTGGGTCGCGCTCAGTATCAGCCGAACCGCGCTCGCCACCTACCGTGGAAAAGCGCAGGAAGGTCGGCGTTTGCTTACCCACAGACTCGAACAGCTTGGCGCTGGTGTACTGAGTGATGTCTTGGGTGACGGTGAAGGTACCGTAAGCACCCGAGCCTTTAGCGTGTACGCGACGCTCAGGGATATTTTCACGGTTGAAGTGCGCGAGCTTCTCGATCAGATGAAAATCGTCGAGCAGCAATGGGCCGCGTGGGCCGGCCGAACCGGAATTCTGGTTATCGGCAACGGGGGCGCCGCTGGCCGTAGTAAGGGTTTTATTCTGGCTCATGCTCAATCTTCCTCAGGTCAGTCTTGGAACTGCCGGCTAATCGGCTTGGGGGGAGTATTGACCAGGAAGATGACACCATCAAATTCATTAAATCATGAGCATCGATAGAAATTAACTAACGAACCATCCGAACGGATAGCTAAAACCGGATTCATGAGCAGAATGCGCATTCGCTCGGGGGTAATTCGAGTTTTCTAACGCGCACAAAAAACCGGGCACTAGGCCCGGTTCTTCGTTACAGACTGACGTCTTACTCAGCGGATACAGCTTCACCGCCAACTGGACGATCGATCAGCTCAACGTACGCCATAGGCGCGTTGTCACCAGCGCGGAAACCGCACTTGAGGATGCGCAGGTAGCCACCCTCACGGGTAGCGTAACGCTTGCCCAGGTCGTTGAAGAGCTTACCAACGATAGCTTTCGAACGAGTACGGTCGAAAGCCAAACGGCGGTTAGCCAGGCTGTCTGTCTTGGCCAAAGTAATCAGCGGCTCAGCAACGCGACGCAGTTCTTTAGCTTTCGGCAGTGTAGTTTTGATCAGCTCGTGCTCGAACAGCGACACCGCCATGTTCTGGAACATAGCCTTACGGTGCGAGCTGGTACGGCTCAGGTGACGACCACTTTTACGATGACGCATGGTTCATTCCTTACCAAACTCACGTTCGGTGATTACGACGATCAGGCAGTCGCCTTGTCGTCCTTCTTAAGACTTGCAGGCGGCCAGTTGTCGAGGCGCATGCCGAGGGACAGACCGCGGGAGGCCAGAACGTCCTTGATTTCAGTCAAGGATTTCTTGCCCAGGTTCGGAGTCTTCAACAGTTCTACTTCGGTGCGCTGAATCAGATCGCCGATGTAGTAAATGTTTTCCGCCTTAAGGCAGTTAGCCGAACGTACAGTCAGTTCCAGATCGTCAACCGGGCGAAGCAGGATCGGATCGATCTCGTCTTCCTGCTCGATTACCACTGGTTCGCTGTCACCTTTGAGGTCGACGAACGCAGCCAACTGCTGTTGCAGAATGGTTGCAGCGCGGCGGATAGCCTCTTCAGGATCCAGAGTACCGTTGGTTTCCAGATCAATAACCAGCTTGTCCAGGTTAGTACGCTGCTCGACACGGGCGTTTTCCACCACGTATGCGATACGGCGAACCGGGCTGAACGAAGAGTCGAGCTGCAAGCGACCAATGCTGCGGCTTTCGTCTTCATCGCTCTGACGCGAGTCGGCCGGTTCATAACCACGACCACGAGCTACGGTGAGCTTCATGTTCAGGGCGCCGTTAGACGCCAGGTTAGCGATTACGTGATCGGGATTAACGATCTCGACATCATGATCCAGCTGAATATCGGCAGCGGTAACCACCCCCGAACCCTTCTTCGACAAGGTCAGCGTAACTTCGTCACGGCCGTGCAGCTTGATAGCCAGACCTTTAAGGTTCAACAGGATTTCAATTACGTCTTCCTGTACACCTTCGATGGCGCTGTACTCGTGGAGCACACCGTCAATCTCGGCCTCGACTACTGCACAGCCGGGCATTGAGGACAACAGGATGCGGCGCAGCGCGTTGCCCAGGGTGTGGCCAAAACCACGCTCGAGAGGCTCGAGAGTGATCTTGGCGCGGGTTGGACTGACAACCTGCACATCAATGTGACGGGGTGTCAGGAACTCATTTACCGAAATCTGCATGGATGCACCTATTTTCTAGCCCTTACTTGGAGTAGAGCTCGACAATCAGGCTTTCGTTGATGTCGGCGGACAGATCACTGCGAGCAGGAACGTTCTTGAAAACGCCCGACTTCTTCTCAGTGTCTACTTCTACCCATTCTACGCGGCCACGTTGGGCACACAGATCGAGAGCTTGGACAATGCGAAGTTGATTTTTTGCTTTCTCGCGAATCGCGACCACGTCACCAGCACGAACCTGGTACGACGGGACGTTAACGGTTTGGCCGTTTACGCTGACGGATTTGTGCGATACCAGCTGACGGGATTCGGCACGAGTCGAACCAAAGCCCATACGGTATACAACGTTGTCCAGACGGCATTCGAGCAGTTGCAGCAGGTTTTCACCGGTTGCACCTTTCTTGCCAGCAGCTTCTTTGTAGTAGCCGCTGAACTGACGCTCGAGAACGCCGTAGATACGACGGACCTTCTGCTTTTCACGCAGTTGGGTGCCGTAATCGGACTGGCGACCGCGGCGTTGGCCGTGGATACCAGGTGCTGCTTCAATGTTGCACTTCGATTCGATCGCGCGCACGCCGCTCTTCAGAAAGAGATCGGTGCCTTCACGACGAGCGAGTTTGCATTTTGGACCAATGTAACGAGCCATTCTTTACAATCTCCTGGATTACACGCGGCGCTTCTTCGGCGGACGGCACCCGTTGTGCGGGATTGGCGTCACGTCGGTGATGCTGGCGATCTTATAGCCACAGCCGTTCAATGCACGGACAGCAGACTCACGACCTGGACCTGGACCTTTGACGTTGACGTCGAGGTTTTTCAGGCCATATTCCAGCGCAGCTTGACCAGCACGTTCAGCAGCTACTTGAGCAGCAAACGGGGTGGACTTGCGGGAACCGCGGAAACCCGAACCACCGGAGGTAGCCCAAGAAAGCGCGTTACCTTGACGGTCGGTGATGGTCACGATTGTGTTGTTAAAAGATGCATGGATGTGGGCGATGCCATCAACCACTGTCTTTTTAACTTTTTTACGAGGACGAGCAGCAGGTTTTGCCATGATTAATTTCCTGTCGATTCGCGTGGGCGATTACTTGCGGATCGGCTTACGCGGACCTTTACGGGTACGCGCGTTAGTCTTGGTACGCTGACCGCGTACTGGAAGACCACGACGATGACGCAGACCACGGTAGCAACCGAGGTCCATCAAACGCTTGATTTTCATGTTGATTTCGCGACGCAGGTCACCTTCAGTGGTGAACTTCGCCACTTCGCCACGCAACAGCTCAATCTGCTCGTCGCTCAGATCTTTGATCTTTGCGGCTGGGTTTACCCCAGTGTCTGCGCAAATTTTCTGCGCAGTAGTGCGACCAACACCATAGATGTAGGTCAGCGAGATAACAGTGTGCTTGTTATCTGGAATGTTAACGCCTGCAATACGGGCCATTCAGTGGGACTCCAATTGACAGCTACCTACGCCCCGGAAGCCAAGAAATAGGGCGCGAGATAATATCGCTGTAATAACAAATAATCAACCCGGCAGCGCACTAGCTGCCGGGCTTCAAGCGGATCACACTCAGCCTTGGCGCTGTTTGTGACGCGGTTCCGCGCTGCAAATTACTCGAACAACACCTTCGCGGCGAATAATCTTGCAGTTACGGCACAGCTTTTTCACCGATGCACGAACTTTCATCACCAACTCCTCGAACCTTATGGGTACTCAGCGCAACATGCCGCTGCCGTAACCCTTCAGGTTGGCTTTCTTCATCAGGGATTCGTACTGGTGCGAAACGAGGTGCGATTGTACTTGGGACATGAAGTCCATCACAACCACGACGACGATCAGCAACGAGGTCCCGCCAAGGTAGAACGGAACGTTTGCTGCAACCACCAGGAACTGGGGCAACAAGCACACGGCCGTCATATATAGAGCACCGAACATGGTCAAGCGAGTCAGAACGCCATCAATGTAGCGCGCAGACTGCTCACCTGGACGAATACCCGGAATAAAGGCACCGGACTTCTTCAGGTTTTCCGCTACGTCTTTCGGATTGAACATCAACGCCGTATAGAAGAAGCAGAAGAAAATAATCCCTGCACTAAACAGCAGAATATTCAACGGCTGACCAGGAGCGATCGACTGCGAGATGTCCTGCAACCAGCCCATACCTTCAGACTGACCGAACCAGGCACCCAACGAAGCCGGAAACAGCAAAATGCTGCTCGCGAAAATGGCGGGAATAACCCCGGCCATGTTCACTTTCAGCGGCAAGTGGCTGGTCTGCGCGGCAAAGACCTTGCGGCCCTGCTGACGCTTGGCGTAGTGAACAGCAATACGACGCTGGCCACGCTCAATGAACACCACAAAACCGATAATCGCTACTGCCAACAAACCGATGGCAACCAGGGCGAAGATATTGATATCACCCTGACGTGCAGACTCGAAAGACTGCCCAATCGCTCTCGGAAGACCGGCAACGATACCTGCGAAAATCAACATCGAGATACCGTTACCAACACCACGCTCAGTAATCTGCTCACCCAGCCACATCATGAACATCGCACCAGCCACAAAAGTGGATACCGCGACGAAATGGAAGCCAAAGTCACCAGTGAACGCAACACCCTGCCCGGCCAAGCCAACGGACATGCCGATAGCTTGGACCAGGGCGAGGATGACAGTGCCGTAGCGGGTGTACTGGCTTATCTTGCGACGGCCAGCTTCACCTTCCTTCTTCAACTGCTCCAGCTGCGGGCTAACGGCGGTCATCAGCTGCATGATGATCGATGCCGAGATGTACGGCATGATCCCCAGTGCAAAGATGCTCATCCGTTCCAGCGCGCCGCCGGAAAACATGTTGAACAAGCTAAGAATGGTCCCCTCATTCTGTCGAAACAGGTCTGCGAGTCGGTCCGGGTTGATACCTGGAACCGGGATGTGTGCGCCTATTCGGTAGACGATAATCGCCAGGAACAGAAAACGCAGACGAGCCCAAAGTTCAGACATACCGCCTTTGCCGAGCGCTGAGAGAGCACCTTGCTTAGCCATTTATTCCTCGAACTTGCCGCCAGCTGCTTCGATAGCCGAACGCGCACCTTTGGTGGCGCCGATTCCCTTGCCGATAGTGACAGCGCGAGTCACTTCACCGGACAGCATGATTTTCACACGCTGTACGTTGACGTTGATCACGTTGGCATCTTTCAGGGTCTGCACGGTAACGATATCGCCTTCCACTTTGGCCAACTCGGACAAACGCACTTCTGCGCGATCCATGGCTTTCAGGGAAACGAAACCGAACTTCGGCAGGCGACGATGCAGCGGCTGTTGACCGCCTTCAAAGCCTGGAGCGATGGTGCCACCGGAGCGGGAGGACTGACCTTTGTGGCCACGGCCACCGGTCTTGCCCAAACCACTACCGATACCACGGCCCGGACGATGCTTTTCGCGACGGGAACCCGGCGCTGGACTCAGATCATTGAGTTTCATCGAATTAACCCTCGACACGCAGCATGTAGTAAGCCTTGTTGATCATCCCGCGATTCTCGGGAGTATCAAGTACTTCTACAGTGTGACCGATGCGACGCAGACCCAAACCCTTAACGCACAATTTGTGGTTAGGGATGCGGCCGGTCATGCTTTTGATCAGCGTTACTTTAACGGTAGCCATGATCAGAAGATCTCCTTGACGCTTTTGCCACGCTTGGCGGCAATGGATTCAGGAGACTGCATAGCCTTCAAACCTTTGAAAGTGGCGTGAACCACGTTTACCGGGTTAGTCGAGCCGTAGCACTTGGCCAGAACGTTCTGAACGCCAGCAACTTCGAGGACAGCACGCATAGCGCCGCCAGCGATGATACCGGTACCTTCAGAAGCAGGCTGCATGTACACCTTCGAAGCGCCGTGAGCGGACTTCATTGCGTACTGCAGCGTGGTGCCGTTCAGATCAACTTGGATCATGTTGCGACGAGCAGCTTCCATTGCCTTCTGGATCGCAGCAGGCACTTCACGTGACTTGCCACGGCCGAAGCCAACGCGCCCTTTACCATCACCAACCACGGTCAACGCGGTGAAAGTGAAGATACGGCCGCCTTTAACGGTTTTGGCTACGCGGTTAACTTGAACCAGCTTCTCAATGTAGCCTTCGTCGCGCTTTTGGTCGTTATTTGACATAACTTAGAACTCCAGCCCAGCTTCACGAGCAGCATCAGCCAGCGCTTTCACGCGGCCGTGGTACTTGAAGCCAGAGCGGTCGAAAGCCACTTGCGAGACGCCAGCGGCCTTAGCACGCGTAGCGACCAGCTGGCCAACCTTAGTGGCCGCGTCGATGTTGCCAGTGGCACCATCACGCAGTTCTTTATCCAAAGTCGAGGCGCTTGCCAGGACTTTGTTGCCGTCGGCCGAGATGACCTGGGCGTAGATGTGCTGCGACGAGCGGAACACGCAGAGACGCACGACTTCGAGTTCGTGCATTTTCAGGCGTGCTTTGCGAGCGCGACGCAGTCGAGTAACTTTTTTGTCGGTCATTTGCTATGCCCTACTTCTTCTTGGCTTCTTTACGACGGACGACTTCGTCCGCGTAGCGCACACCTTTGCCTTTGTACGGCTCTGGTGGACGGAAGTCGCGGATCTCAGCGGCCACCTGACCTACCAGCTGCTTATCAATACCCTTGATCAGGATATCGGTTTGGCTTGGGGTCTCAGCGGTGATGCCTTCCGGCAGTTCGTAATCCACTGGGTGCGAGAAGCCAAGGGCCAGGTTCAAAACCGTGCCTTTTGCTTGCGCTTTGTAACCAACACCGACCAGCTGGAGCTTACGCTCGAAGCCTTGGCTTACGCCTTGGACCATGTTGTTTACCAACGCACGAGTGGTACCGGCCATTGCGCGAGTTTGTTGATCGCCATTGCGAGCAGCGAAACGCAGCTCACCAGCTTCTTCAACGATCTCAACGGACGAATGGATGTTCAGTTCCAGAGTGCCCTTGGCACCCTTCACCGAAAGCTGTTGGCCTGCGAATTTTACTTCGACACCGGCTGGCAGCTTAACGGGGTTCTTAGCGACGCGTGACATGCTTATCCCCCCTTAGAACACAGTGCAAAGAACTTCGCCGCCGACACCGGCAGCGCGCGCAGCACGATCCGTCATCACACCTTTGTTGGTGGAGACGATAGACACACCGAGACCGCCACGAACTTTTGGCAGATCATCGACGGACTTGTACTGACGCAGGCCTGGACGGCTAACGCGCTTCACTTCTTCGATGACCGGACGGCCTTCGAAGTACTTCAGCTCGATGGACAGCAGTGGTTTGATTTCGCTGCTGATCTGATAACCCGCAATGTAGCCTTCGTCTTTCAGGACTTTGGCAACAGCAACCTTCAACGTGGAAGATGGCATGCTTACGACGGACTTTTCAGCCATCTGGGCATTACGGATACGAGTTAGCATGTCCGCTAACGGGTCCTGCATACTCATGGCTAGACGCTCCTAATACAAAAAAATTAGCCTTGCGGCCATTACGTGTCGCCGAGAATCTCCGAGCACAAAACACACGGGCTCAGGCGAGCCGCGTATTTTAGACACACTCCGGAAATGAAACAAGCCCCAAAAGGGGCTTGTTCCAGATTCTAGGCCACCGGCGGTCAGTATCTTGCGATCCTGACCGCCGAGACTTCGAAAGTACTTACCAGCTGGCTTTAACCAGACCTGGTACGTCACCACGCATTGCCGCTTCACGCAGTTTGTTACGGCCGAGGCCGAACTTGCGGTAAACGCCGTGTGGACGACCGGTCAGGCGGCAGCGGTTACGCATGCGCGAAGCGCTTGCGTCACGTGGCTGCTTCTGCAGAGCAACTGTAGCTTCCCAACGTGCTTCTGGACTTGCGTTCAGATCAACGATGATTGCTTTCAGTGCTGCACGCTTCTTGGCGTACTTGGCAACCGTGAGCTGACGTTTCAGCTCGCGGTTTTTCATGCTCATCTTGGCCATGGTCCTACTCCAATCAGTTGCGGAACGGGAATTTGAACGCACGCAGTAGAGCGCGGCCTTCATCATCGTTCTTGGCAGTGGTGGTCAGGGTGATGTCCAGACCGCGGAGAGCATCGATCTTGTCGTAGTCGATTTCCGGGAAGATGATCTGCTCTTTAACGCCCATGCTGTAGTTACCACGACCATCGAAGGACTTGGCATTCAGGCCGCGGAAGTCGCGGACCCGAGGCAGGGAGATCGACAGCAGACGATCCAGGAATTCGTACATACGCTCACGGCGCAGAGTCACTTTGACGCCGATCGGCCAACCTTCACGGACTTTAAAGCCAGCGATGGATTTCCGAGCGTAAGTCACAACGACTTTTTGACCGGTGATCTTTTCCAGGTCGGCAACAGCATGCTCGATGACTTTTTTGTCACCGACCGCTTCGCCCAGACCCATGTTCAGGGTGATTTTTGTAACGCGTGGAACTTCCATCACGTTCGAAAGCTTAAGTTCTTCCTTAAGCTTCGGTGCGATTTCCTTCCAGTAAATCTCTTTTAGTCGTGCCATGGTCTTCTACCTAGCAGTGTTCAAGCATCAACCGCTTTTTGGGTCGACTTGAAGACACGAATTTTCTTGCCGTCTTCTACTTTGAAACCAACGCGATCAGCCTTGTTGGTTTCGCCGTTGAAAATGGCGACGTTAGAAGCGTCCAGTGGAGCTTCTTTTTCGACGATACCGCCTTGTACGCCCGACATCGGGTTAGGCTTGGTATGACGCTTGACCAGGTTCAGACCACCGATAACCAGACGGTTATTGGCGAGAACCTTAAGCACCTTACCGCGCTTACCTTTGTCTTTGCCGGCGATCACGATGATCTCGTCGTCACGACGAATCTTTTGCATGTCGGATCTCCTTACAGCACTTCTGGGGCGAGCGAGACGATCTTCATGAACTTCTCAGTACGAAGTTCACGGGTCACTGGCCCAAAGATACGGGTGCCGATCGGCTCTTGCTTGTTGTTCAGAAGAACAGCAGCGTTGCCATCAAAGCGGATAATAGAGCCATCAGCACGACGTACGCCGTGACGAGTGCGGACTACAACAGCAGTCATCACTTGGCCTTTTTTCACTTTACCGCGAGGAATTGCTTCCTTCACGGTAACTTTGATGATGTCACCGATACCAGCGTAACGACGATGGGAGCCACCCAGCACCTTGATGCACATAACGCGGCGTGCGCCGCTGTTATCGGCCACATCGAGCATGGATTGAGTCTGAATCATATAATTTCTCCGACCCCTAGTCCTTAGACTTCCACAGCGCGTTCGAGAACATCAACCAGTGCCCAAGACTTAGTCTTGGCCAGCGGACGAGTTTCACGAATAGTGACTTTGTCGCCGATGTGGCACTGATTGGTTTCGTCGTGCGCGTGCAGCTTAGTCGAACGCTTAACGTATTTACCGTAGATCGGGTGCTTTACGCGACGCTCGATCAGAACGGTGATGGTCTTGTCCATTTTGTCGCTGACAACACGGCCAGTCAGCGTACGGACGGTTTTTTCGGCTTCAGCCATGATTACTTACCTGCCTGCTGTTTGAGCACAGTCTTCACGCGAGCGATGTCACGCTTAACTTGCCGGAGCAGGTGAGACTGCCCCAACTGGCCAGTTGCTTTCTGCATACGCAGATTGAACTGGTCGCGCAGCAGGCCGAGCAGTTGCTCGTTAAGCTGCGGCGCGTCTTTTTCACGAAGTTCATTCGCTTTCATCACATCACCGTCCGTTTAACAAAGGCGGTGGCGAGCGGCAGCTTTGCAGCAGCCAGGGCAAAAGCCTCACGCGCCAGCTCTTCAGTTACACCCTCGATTTCATACAGGACTTTACCTGGCTGAATCTGGGCAACCCAGTACTCCACACTACCCTTACCTTTACCCATACGAACTTCGAGGGGCTTTTTGGAAATAGGCTTGTCCGGGAATACACGGATCCAGATCTTGCCGCCACGTTTAACGTGACGGGTCAGTGCACGACGCGCTGACTCGATCTGACGAGCGGTGAGACGACCACGAGCTACAGACTTCAGCGCATATTCGCCGAAGCTGACTTTGCTACCGCGCTGAGCCAGACCACGGTTGTGGCCTGTCATCTGCTTGCGGAACTTCGTACGCTTTGGTTGCAACATTTGGCGTACCCCTTACTTAGCAGCTTTTTTACGAGGCGCTGGTGCTTGTGGTTTCAGTTCTTCTTGGCGACCACCAATTACTTCGCCTTTGAAGATCCAAACCTTTACACCGATCACACCGTAAGTGGTGTGAGCTTCGTAGTTGGCATAGTCGATGTCGGCACGCAGGGTGTGCAGTGGCACACGACCTTCGCGATACCATTCAGTACGTGCGATTTCAGCACCGCCGAGACGACCGCTCACTTGGATTTTGATGCCTTTGGCACCAATGCGCATGGCGTTCTGTACAGCGCGCTTCATAGCGCGACGGAACATTACGCGACGCTCCAGCTGCTGAGCTACGCTCTGCGCAACCAGCATACCGTCGAGCTCCGGCTTGCGGATCTCTTCGATATTGATGTGCACAGGCACACCCATTTGCTTGGTCAGGTCCTGACGCAGTTTCTCAACATCTTCACCTTTCTTCCCGATAACGATACCTGGACGAGCAGTGTGGATGGTGATACGTGCAGTTTGAGCAGGACGATGGATATCGATACGGCTCACGGACGCGCTTTTTAGTTTGTCTTGGAGATACTCACGCACCTTCAGATCAGCGAACAAATAGTCCGCATAAGTCCGACCGTCTGCGTACCAGACGGAGGTGTGCTCCTTGACGATTCCCAGGCGAATGCCAATGGGATGTACTTTCTGACCCATCTCTTCGACTCCGTTACTTGTCAGCAACCTTGACAGTGATATGGCAAGACCGCTTGACGATGCGATCAGCTCGGCCTTTGGCACGAGGCATGATGCGCTTCAGCGAACGCCCTTCGTTGACGAAAACGGTGCTGACCTTAAGGTCATCAACGTCTGCGCCTTCGTTGTGCTCGGCGTTGGCTACGGCCGACTCCAGCACTTTCTTGATGATCTCGGCGGCTTTCTTACTGCTGAAAGCCAACAGGCTGAGCGCTTCGCCCACCTTCTTCCCGCGGATCTGGTCGGCGACCAAGCGGGCTTTCTGGGCGGAGATTCGAGCGCCCGACAACTTAGCGGCTACTTCCATCATTCCTTACCCCTTAACGCTTGGCTTTCTTGTCTGCCACGTGCCCACGATATGTGCGGGTACCGGCAAACTCGCCTAGTTTGTGGCCGACCATGTCTTCGTTCACGAGAACTGGAACATGTAGGCGACCGTTATGCACTGCAATGGTCAAACCGACCATTTGTGGCAGGATCATCGAACGACGCGACCAGGTTTTCACCGGTTTGCGATCGTTCTTTTCCGCCGCCACTTCGATCTTCTTCAGTAGGTGAAGATCAATAAAAGGACCTTTTTTCAGAGAACGTGGCACTGTCGTATCCCTCTATTTACTTGCGACGACGGACGATCATTTTGTCGGTACGCTTATTACCACGAGTCTTCGCGCCCTTAGTCGGGAAGCCCCATGGCGATACCGGATGACGACCACCAGAGGTACGACCTTCACCACCACCGTGTGGGTGGTCAACCGGGTTCATGGCAACACCACGAACGGTTGGGCGAACGCCACGCCAGCGTTTGGCACCAGCTTTACCCAACGAACGCAGGCTGTGCTCGGAGTTCGAGACTTCGCCCAGGGTCGCACGGCACTCAGCCAGTACTTTACGCATTTCACCAGAGCGCAGACGCAGGGTCACGTAGACACCTTCACGAGCGATCAGCTGAGCCGAAGCACCAGCGGAACGAGCGATTTGCGCGCCTTTACCCGGCTTCAATTCGATGCCGTGTACGGTGCTACCAACTGGAATGTTGCGCAGTTGCAGAGCGTTGCCCGGCTTGATCGGCGCCAAAGCACCTGCGATCAGCTGGTCACCAGCACTCACGCCTTTAGGGGCGATGATGTAGCGACGCTCGCCATCTGCGTACAGCAGCAGAGCGATGTGAGCAGTACGGTTTGGATCGTATTCGATACGCTCGACAGTGGCAGTGATGCCATCTTTGTCGTTGCGACGGAAGTCGACCAGACGATAATGCTGCTTATGGCCACCACCGATGTGACGAGTGGTAATGCGACCATTGTTGTTACGACCACCAGTCTTCGATTTCTTCTCGAGCAGCGGTGCGTGAGGAGCGCCTTTATGCAGCTCCTGGTTGACCACCTTGACCACAAAACGGCGGCCAGGGGAAGTCGGTTTGCATTTAACGATTGCCATGATGCACCCCTTCCTTACTCAGCACTGCTGCTGAAATCGAGATCTTGGCCTGGCTGAAGGGAGATAACTGCCTTCTTCCAGTCATTACGCTTGCCCAGACCGCGAGCAGTGCGCTTGCTCTTACCCAGAACATTCAGGGTAGTAACACGCTCTACTTTCACGCTGAACAGGCTTTCGACGGCCTTCTTGATTTCCAGCTTGGTTGCGTCAGTTGCAACCTTGAAAACGAACTGGCCTTTCTTGTCAGCCAGAACCGTAGCCTTTTCGGAAACGTGCGGGCCAAGCAGAACTTTAAATACGCGTTCCTGGTTCATCCCAGCAGCTCCTCGAATTTCTTCACGGCCGACACGGTGATCAACACCTTGTCGTATGCGATCAGACTAACTGGATCGGAACCTTGCACGTCACGTACATCAACGTGTGGCAGGTTGCGAGCAGCCAGGTACAGGTTCTGATCAACAGCTTCAGACACGATCAGGACGTCAGTCAGGCCCATGCCGTTCAGCTTGTTCAGCAGATCTTTGGTTTTCGGCGCTTCAACAGCGAAGTCCTGAACCACGACCAGACGATCAGTACGCACGAGTTCAGCAAGAATGGAGCGCAGTGCTGCGCGATACATCTTCTTGTTGAGCTTCTGGGTGTGATCCTGTGGACGTGCTGCGAAAGTGGTACCGCCGCCACGCCAGATTGGGCTACGGATAGTACCGGCACGAGCGCGGCCAGTACCTTTCTGACGCCAAGGGCGCTTACCGCCACCACGAACGTCGGAACGGGTCTTTTGCTGCTTGCTACCTTGACGGCCGCCGGCCATGTAGGCCACGACTGCTTGGTGAACCAGCGTCTCGTTGAATTCGCCGCCAAATGTCAGTTCGGAAACTTCGATCGCTTGAGCGTCATTTACATTTAATTGCATGTCAGCTTCCCCTTAACCGCGAGCCTTGGCCGCTGGACGTACAACCAGGTTGCCGCCAGTAGCGCCAGGAACAGCACCCTTGACCAACAACAGATTGCGTTCAGCGTCGACGCGCACTACTTCGAGGGACTGCACGGTCACGCGCTCAGCGCCCATATGACCGGACATTTTTTTGCCCTTGAATACACGACCAGGAGTCTGGCACTGGCCAATAGAGCCCGGGACGCGGTGGGAAACGGAGTTACCGTGAGTGTTGTCTTGGCCACGGAAATTCCAACGCTTGATCGTACCCTGGAAGCCTTTACCCTTGGACTGACCGGTTACATCAACCAGTTGACCAGCGGCGAAGATTTCAGCGTTGATCAGATCGCCAGCCTGGTAGTCGCCGTCTTCAAGACGGAACTCCATAACAGTACGACCAGCTGCAACGTTTGCTTTAGCGAAGTGACCTGCTTGAGCAGCAGTCACACGCGAAGCACGACGCTCGCCGACAGTGACTTGCACTGCACGATAGCCATCGGTTTCTTCAGTTTTAAACTGGGTGACGCGATTCGGTTCGATCTCAATGACCGTAACCGGAATGGAGACACCTTCTTCGGTGAAAATACGGGTCATACCGCATTTACGACCGACTACACCAATAGTCATGTTGTAAACCTCATGAGTGTACGGGGCTTTCACCCGCTATGGCCGCCCATTTCAGAGCGTTACACGACTAAGACCCAAGTCTTAGCCGAGGCTGATCTGTACTTCCACACCGGCCGCCAGATCAAGCTTCATAAGTGCATCAACGGTTTTATCCGTTGGCAGGACGATGTCCAGCACGCGCTTATGAGTACGGATCTCGTACTGGTCACGCGCGTCTTTGTTGACGTGCGGGGAGACCAGAACGGTGAACCGTTCTTTACGGGTAGGCAGTGGAATTGGACCACGCACTTGAGCACCAGTACGTTTCGCGGTTTCCACGATTTCCTGGGTGGATTGGTCGATCAGTTTGTGGTCAAAAGCCTTCAACCTGATACGAATTTGCTGATTTGCCATTGGATTTCAGACTCCGGCTGCTATTCCCAGCGAGCGCAACACGCCCGTTAAAAGGAGGCGCAATTCTATAGACGCCCCATATGGGTGTCAACTCAATAAAAAAGCCCCCGCTGAGCGGGGGCTTTTTCAAGTCATCACTTATTAAGCGATGATTTTGGCTACGACGCCAGCGCCGACGGTACGACCGCCTTCACGGATAGCGAAACGCAGACCATCTTCCATTGCGATGGTTTTGATCAGGGTGACAACCATTTTGATGTTGTCGCCTGGCATTACCATTTCAACGCCTTCCGGCAGTTCGCAGTTACCGGTCACGTCAGTGGTCCGGAAGTAGAACTGTGGACGGTAGCCTTTGAAGAACGGAGTGTGACGACCGCCTTCTTCTTTGCTCAACACGTACACTTCAGCTTCGAAGGTAGTGTGCGGCTTAACCGAGCCTGGCTTAACCAGAACCTGGCCACGCTCAACGTCGTCACGCTTGGTACCACGCAGCAGAACGCCGCAGTTCTCGCCTGCACGACCTTCGTCGAGCAGTTTACGGAACATTTCAACACCGGTGCAGGTGGTGACGGTAGTGTCACGCAGACCAACGATTTCCAGTGGATCTTGAACCTTAACGATACCGCGCTCGATACGACCAGTCACAACAGTACCGCGACCCGAGATCGAGAATACGTCTTCGATTGGCATCAGGAACGGCTTGTCGATAACACGTACTGGGTCTGGGATGTAGCTGTCCAGAGTCTCAACCAGTTTCCGTACGGAAGTGGTGCCCATTTCGTTGTCGTCTTTGCCTTCCAGAGCCATACGAGCAGAACCGATGATGATCGGAGTGTCGTCGCCTGGGAAGTCGTAAGTGCTCAGCAGATCGCGCACTTCCATCTCAACCAGTTCCAGCAGCTCAGCGTCGTCTACCAGGTCAGCCTTGTTCAGGTAAACCACGATGTACGGAACGCCAACCTGACGGGACAGCAGGATGTGCTCACGGGTTTGCGGCATCGGGCCATCAGCGGCCGAACAAACCAGGATCGCGCCGTCCATTTGGGCAGCACCGGTGATCATGTTCTTCACATAGTCAGCGTGACCTGGGCAGTCAACGTGAGCGTAGTGACGGATCAGCGAGTTGTATTCAACGTGAGCAGTGTTGATGGTGATACCACGAGCTTTTTCTTCTGGCGCGCTGTCGATCTTGTCGAAGTCAACGATAGCCGAACCGAAAATTTCGGAGCAAACACGAGTCAGAGCAGCAGTCAGCGTAGTTTTACCGTGGTCAACGTGACCGATGGTGCCAACGTTGACGTGCGGTAGGGAACGATCAAATTTTTCTTTAGCCACGACAATTAACTCCTTGCCTAAAGGACTGAATCAGCCTTGTTTTTTGGATACAGTTTCAGCGATGTGCGCCGGAGCTGTGTTGTATTTTTTGAATTCCATAGAGTAGCTTGCGCGACCCTGAGACATGGAACGAACGTCGGTCGCATAACCGAACATCTCGCCCAACGGAACCTCGGCACGAATCACTTTGCCGGAAACCGTATCTTCCATACCCAAGATCATGCCGCGACGACGGTTAAGGTCGCCCATCACGTCACCCATGTAGTCTTCAGGCGTAACGACTTCTACTGCCATGATTGGCTCAAGCAACTCACCACCGCCCTTCTGGGCCAGTTGCTTGGTAGCCATGGAAGCAGCCACCTTAAACGCCATCTCGTTGGAGTCGACGTCGTGGTAAGAACCGTCAAAAACGGTCGCCTTCAGGCCGATGAGCGGATAGCCGGCAACAACACCGTTCTTCATCTGCTCTTCGATACCCTTCTGGATAGCCGGGATGTATTCCTTAGGAACAACACCGCCCACTACTTCGTTCACGAATTGCAGACCTTCCTGACCTTCATCAGCAGGAGCAAAACGGATCCAGCAATGGCCGAACTGGCCACGACCGCCGGATTGACGAACGAATTTGCCTTCGATTTCACAGTTCTTCGTGATGCGCTCACGATAGGAAACCTGAGGCTTACCGATGTTGGCTTCGACGTTGAACTCACGGCGCATCCGGTCAACCAGGATGTCCAGGTGAAGCTCGCCCATGCCGGAGATGATCGTTTGACCAGTCTCTTCATCAGTCTTGACGCGGAAAGATGGATCCTCCTGAGCGAGCTTGCCCAGAGCGATACCCATTTTTTCCTGGTCATCCTTAGTCTTAGGCTCAACGGCAACCGAAATAACCGGCTCCGGGAAGTCCATGCGAACCAGGATGATTGGCTTGTCAGCGTTGCACAAGGTTTCACCAGTGGTGACGTCCTTCATGCCGATCAAGGCCGCGATGTCACCAGCGCGTACTTCCTTGATCTCTTCGCGGGCGTTTGCGTGCATTTGCACCATACGACCCACGCGCTCTTTCTTGCCTTTAACCGAGTTGATCACGCCGTCGCCGGAGTTCAACACGCCCGAGTAAACGCGGACGAAGGTCAAGGTACCCACGAATGGGTCAGTGGCAATTTTAAATGCCAGAGCGGAGAACGGTTCTGCGTCGTCTGCATGACGCTCCAGCTCGATAGTCTCGTCATCCGGGTCAGTACCCTTGATGGCAGGAATATCCACTGGGGCCGGCAGGTAGTCGATCACAGCATCGAGAACCAGGGGAACGCCCTTGTTCTTGAACGAGGAACCGCAAACAGCCAAGACGATCTCACCAGCGATAGTACGCTGACGCAGAGCGGCCTTGATTTCCGCGTTGGTGAGTTCTTCACCTTCGAGGTACTTGTTCATCAGTTCTTCGTTGGCTTCGGCCGCAGCTTCAACCATGTTGTTGCGCCACTCGTCAGCCAATTCCTGCAGTTCAGCAGGGATAGGCTTGCGAACAGGAACCATACCTTTGTCAGCGTCGTTCCAGTAAACAGCTTCCATGGTCACCAGATCGATCTGGCCCTGGAAGTTGTCTTCGGAACCGATAGCCAACTGGATTGGTACCGGGGTGTGACCCAGACGCTGCTTGATCTGACCGATCACGCGCAGGAAGTTCGCACCAGCACGGTCCATCTTGTTTACGTAAACAAGACGTGGAACGCCGTATTTGTTGGCTTGACGCCATACGGTTTCCGACTGAGGCTCAACACCCGAGGTGCCGCAGAACACAACGACAGCGCCGTCGAGTACGCGCAGGGAACGTTCAACTTCAATGGTGAAGTCTACGTGGCCCGGGGTATCGATTACGTTGAAGCGGTGCTCATCTTTGTACTGCTTCTCGGAACCTTTCCAGAAGGCGGTAATAGCAGCAGAAGTAATGGTAATACCACGCTCCTGCTCCTGAACCATCCAGTCTGTGGTCGCGGCGCCGTCATGCACCTCGCCCATCTTGTGACTTTTGCCGGTGTAAAAAAGGACGCGCTCGGTGGTGGTGGTTTTACCAGCATCCACGTGAGCGACGATACCGATGTTACGGTAGCGACTAATCGGAGTAGTACGAGCCATAAAGCCCTCGCAAAATTAGTGAAGCTAGAATTAGAAGCGGTAGTGCGAGAAAGCTTTGTTGGCTTCAGCCATACGGTGCACGTCTTCACGCTTCTTAACAGCAGCACCTTTACCTTCAGCAGCGTCCAACAGTTCGCCAGCCAAACGCAGGGCCATAGACTTCTCGCCGCGCTTACGGGCGAAGTCTACCAACCAGCGCATTGCCAAAGCGTTACGACGGGACGGGCGAACTTCAACCGGAACCTGGTAAGTAGCACCGCCTACACGGCGCGACTTCACTTCGACCAGCGGAGCGATGGCGTCGAGAGCTTTCTCGAAGATTTCCAGGGGGTCGCTGTTCTTGCGTTCTTTAACCTTTTCCAGCGCGCCATAAACGATACGCTCGGCAACGGCTTTCTTGCCGCTTTCCATCACGTGGTTCATGAACTTGGCCAGAATTTGGCTTCCGTATTTTGGATCGTCAAGCACTTCGCGCTTGGCTGCTACGCGTCTTCTTGGCATGGATAAGCCCTCAAACGGTCTTCAGGTTCGCTCGGAATTAGTGCCCTTTCGGGACGCCTCCGACCTTACTCTTATCGACTCAGAAAATAAGATGATTCAGTTTTACAAAAAGCCGCTACTACTTAGGCTTCTTGGTACCGTACTTCGAACGACCCTGGTTACGACCTTTAACGCCGGAAGTATCCAAGGAGCCGCGTACGGTGTGGTAACGAACACCTGGCAAGTCTTTTACACGACCGCCGCGGATCAGTACCACGCTGTGCTCTTGCAGGTTGTGGCCTTCACCACCGATGTACGAGGAAACCTCGAAACCGTTGGTCAGACGCACACGGCATACTTTACGCAGTGCCGAGTTAGGTTTTTTCGGCGTAGTGGTATACACGCGAGTGCATACGCCACGACGTTGCGGGCAGTTCTGCAGCGCAGGCACGTCGGATTTCTCGACGATACGCTTACGCGGCTGACGTACCAGCTGGTTGATAGTTGCCATCTACTAGCTCCACTGTTGTCTTGCGACGCTATTGTCTTGCAAGAAAAGCAAAATGGCAGGAACGAATTCCCGCCAAATTTAGGGGTACAAGAGTCTAAAGAGGATCTTGCCCCCAGTCAAGGCAAGGCCCCGACCTCCCCCTCCATCGAACCGGGACAATTCTGTCTCGATCCGACGAACGGGGCTGCCAGGGCCCGGTCTTATTTACTGCAGAACTCAGTTACCGCTTGAGTTCAGCGCTTCGGTCAGTGCAGCTTCCACTTCACTGGCGCTTACGCGCAGCGGCTTGTCGAGTTCACGGCGGCGCTTACGCTCGCTGTGGTAGGCCAAGCCGGTACCGGCCGGGATCAGTCGACCCACAACCACGTTTTCTTTCAGGCCGCGCAGGTAGTCGCGCTTGCCGGTTACCGCTGCTTCGGTCAGTACACGAGTGGTCTCCTGGAAGGAGGCCGCCGAGATGAACGACTCAGTGGACAACGACGCCTTGGTGATACCCAGCAACACACGAGTGAACTTGGAAACGAATTTCTCGTCGCCAGCCAGACGCTCGTTCTCTACCAGTACGTGAGTCAGTTCCATCTGGTCGCCCTTGATGAAACTCGAATCGCCGGATTCAGCGATTTCAACTTTACGCAGCATCTGACGCAGGATGGTCTCGATGTGCTTATCGTTGATCTTCACGCCTTGCAGACGATAAACGTCCTGGATCTCGTTAACGATGTACTTGGCCAGCGCACTCACACCCAGCAGACGCAGGATGTCGTGTGGATCGCTCGGGCCGTCGGAGATAACTTCGCCGCGGTTTACCTGTTCGCCTTCGAAGACGTTCAGGTGACGCCACTTCGGAATCAGCTCTTCGTACGGATCGCTACCGTCGTTCGGGGTAATGACCAGACGGCGCTTGCCTTTGGTCTCTTTACCGAACGCGATGGTGCCGCTGACTTCAGCCAGAATCGACGCTTCTTTCGGACGACGAGCTTCGAACAAGTCGGCAACACGCGGCAGACCACCGGTGATGTCACGGGTCTTCGAAGTTTCTTGCGGGATACGAGCGATAACATCACCGATCGCGATCTTCGCACCATCCGCAACACCGACCAAGGCGTTGGCTGGCAGGAAGTACTGAGCGATAACGTCAGTGCCTGGCAGCAACAGATCCTTGCCGTTGTCATCAACCATCTTTACAGCAGGACGGATATCTTTGCCTGCAGCTGGACGGTCTTTGGCGTCGAGTACTTCAATGTTGGTCATACCGGTCAATTCGTCAGTCTGACGCTTGATCGTGATGCCTTCTTCCATGCCCACGTAGGTCACGGTACCTTTCATTTCGGTAACGATTGGGTGAGTGTGCGGATCCCACTTGGCCACGATTGCGCCAGCGTCGACCTTGTCACCTTCTTTAACCGAAATCACAGCACCGTACGGCAGCTTGTAACGCTCGCGCTCACGACCGTAGTCATCAGCGATTGCCAGCTCACCGGAACGGGACACAGCAACCAGGTGGCCATCCACTCGCTCAACGTGCTTCAGGTTGTGCAGACGGACGGTACCGCCATTCTTCACCTGAACGCTATCAGCTGCGGAGGTCCGGCTTGCCGCACCACCGATGTGGAACGTACGCATGGTCAGCTGGGTACCCGGCTCACCGATGGACTGGGCAGCGATAACGCCGACCGCTTCACCGATGTTCACCTGGTGACCACGAGCCAAGTCACGGCCGTAGCACTTGGCGCAAATGCCGTAGCGGGTTTCGCAGCTGATCGGCGAGCGAACAATCACTTCGTCGATGCTGTTGAGTTCGATGAACTCGACCCACTTCTCATCTACCAGAGTGCCGGCAGGAACGATGATTTCCTCGGTACCTGGCTTGAATACGTCACGGGCGATTACTCGACCCAGTACGCGCTCACCCAACGGCTCTACAACGTCGCCGCCTTCAATGTGCGGAGTCATCAGCAGACCGTGTTCGGTACCGCAGTCAACTTCAGTCACAACCAAGTCTTGCGCAACGTCTACCAGACGACGAGTCAGGTAACCGGAGTTAGCGGTTTTCAACGCGGTATCCGCCAGACCTTTACGAGCACCGTGAGTCGAGATGAAGTACTGAAGTACGCTCAAACCTTCACGGAAGTTCGCAGTAATCGGCGTTTCGATGATGGAACCGTCCGGCTTGGCCATCAGGCCACGCATACCGGCGAGCTGACGGATCTGCGCAGCAGAACCCCGTGCGCCCGAGTCGGCCATCATGTACATCGAGTTGAACGACTCTTGATCGACTTCTACGCCATGACGGTCGATAACGCGCTCTTTCGAGAGGTTCGACATCATCGCCTTCGACACTTCGTCGTTGGCCTTGGACCAAAGGTCGATCACTTTGTTGTACTTCTCGCCCTGGGTTACCAGGCCGGAGGCGTACTGGCTTTCGATCTCTTTCACTTCATCGGTAGCAGCACCGATGATGGCGGCTTTCTCGTCCGGGATAACGAAGTCGTTAACACCGATGGAAACGCCGGAAATGGTCGAATAAGCAAAACCGGTGTACATCAACTGGTCAGCGAAGATAACGGTCTCTTTCAAACCAACCACGCGGTAGCACTGGTTGATCAGCTTGGAGATCGCCTTTTTCTTCATTGGCTGGTTGACCACGTCGTACGACAGGCCAGGTGGAACAACCTGGAACAACAGCGCACGGCCGACAGTGGTGTCGACGATACGGGTGTTCTTGACGCTGCCACCGTCACGATCGTTGATGGTTTCGTGGATGCGGACTTTAACCTTGGCGTGCAGTGCGGCTTCGCCGGCACGGAACACACGGTCAACTTCCTGCAGATCCGCGAACACACGACCTTCGCCCTTGGCGTTGATCGCTTCACGAGTCATGTAGTACAGACCCAATACAACGTCCTGCGACGGAACGATGATTGGCTCACCGTTGGCTGGCGACAGAATGTTGTTGGTCGACATCATCAACGCACGCGCTTCCAACTGGGCTTCCAGCGTCAGCGGTACGTGCACGGCCATTTGGTCGCCGTCGAAGTCGGCGTTGTACGCAGCACAGACCAGAGGGTGCAGCTGGATAGCCTTACCTTCGATCAGTACCGGTTCAAACGCCTGGATACCCAGACGGTGAAGGGTCGGTGCACGGTTGAGGAGAACCGGGTGTTCACGGATCACTTCAGCAAGAACGTCCCAAACCTCTGGCAGTTCGCGCTCGACCATTTTCTTGGCGGCTTTGATGGTGGTCGCGAGACCACGCATTTCCAGCTTGCCGAAAATGAACGGTTTGAACAGCTCGAGAGCCATCTTCTTCGGCAGACCGCACTGGTGCAGACGCAGGGTCGGGCCTACGGTAATTACCGAACGACCGGAGTAGTCAACACGCTTACCGAGCAAGTTCTGACGGAAACGACCTTGCTTACCCTTGATCATGTCAGCCAAGGATTTCAGAGGACGCTTGTTCGAACCGGTGATAGCGCGGCCACGACGACCGTTGTCGAGCAAGGCATCGACAGCTTCTTGCAACATACGCTTTTCGTTGCGCACGATGATGTCCGGAGCGGACAGATCGAGCAGACGCTTCAAGCGGTTGTTACGGTTGATCACGCGACGGTACAGATCGTTGAGGTCGGAAGTCGCGAAGCGACCGCCATCCAACGGTACCAGCGGACGCAGGTCTGGCGGCAGAACCGGCAGAACGGTCAGCACCATCCACTCTGGCAAGTTGCCGGAACCCTGGAAGGCTTCCATCAACTTCAGACGCTTGGACAGTTTCTTGATCTTGGTTTCGGAGTTGGTTTGCGGAATCTCTTCACGCAGACGGCCAATCTCGTGTTCCAGGTCGATAGCGTGCAGCAGTTCGCGGACGGCTTCGGCACCCATGCGAGCATCGAAATCGTCGCCGAACTCTTCCAGCGCTTCGAAGTACTGCTCGTCATTCAGCAACTGACCCTTTTCAAGGGTGGTCATGCCTGGATCGATAACGACGTAGCTCTCGAAGTAGAGAACGCGTTCGATATCACGCAGGGTCATGTCCATCAGCAAGCCGATACGGGACGGCAGCGATTTCAGGAACCAGATATGGGCAACCGGCGAAGCCAGTTCGATGTGCGCCATGCGCTCACGACGAACCTTGGCCAGTGCAACTTCAACGCCGCACTTCTCGCAGATCACACCACGGTGCTTCAAGCGCTTGTACTTACCGCACAGGCACTCGTAATCCTTTACCGGGCCAAAGATCTTGGCGCAGAACAGGCCGTCACGTTCTGGTTTGAACGTACGGTAGTTAATGGTTTCCGGCTTTTTAACTTCACCGAACGACCACGAACGGATCATCTCAGGCGATGCCAATCCAATACGGATGGCGTCGAACTCTTCGACTTGACCCTGGTTTTTCAGCAAATTCAGTAGGTCTTTCAAGGCCTTTCCTCCTGGCGGAGCAGAGAGCGGGCTAAGCAGCCCCGCTCTCGATTCGCGTCACGTGTTATTCGGTTTCCAGATCGATATCGATGCCGAGGGAACGAATTTCTTTGATCAACACGTTGAAAGACTCGGGCATGCCCGGCTCCATACGGTGATCGCCGTCCACGATGTTTTTGTACATCTTGGTCCGACCGTTCACATCGTCCGACTTCACTGTGAGCATTTCTTGCAGAGTGTAAGCAGCACCGTATGCTTCCAGTGCCCAGACCTCCATCTCCCCGAAACGCTGACCACCGAACTGAGCCTTACCACCCAGCGGCTGCTGGGTAACCAGGCTGTACGAACCGGTAGAACGAGCGTGCATCTTGTCGTCTACCAAGTGGTTCAGCTTCAGCATGTACATGTAGCCAACAGTAACCGGGCGCTCAAACTTGTTGCCGGTACGGCCGTCGAACAGCTGCATCTGGCCGCTTTCTGGCAGGTCTGCCAGTTTCAGCATGGCCTTGATTTCGCTTTCCTTGGCACCGTCGAACACCGGAGTAGCCATTGGAACGCCACCACGCAGGTTCTTCGCCAGATCCAGGATTTCCTGGTCGGTGAAGGTGTCCAGCTCTTCGTTACGACCGCCGATCTCGTTGTAGATCTCGTGCAGGAACTTACGCAGGTCAGCAACCTTGCGCTGCTCTTCGATCATACGGTTGATCTTCTCGCCCAGACCTTTGGCCGCGAGGCCCAGGTGGGTTTCAAGGATCTGACCAACGTTCATACGCGAAGGTACGCCCAACGGGTTGAGGACGACGTCGACCGGGGTGCCATTGGCATCGTGCGGCATGTCTTCAACCGGCATGATCACAGAGACCACACCTTTGTTACCGTGACGACCGGCCATCTTGTCGCCCGGCTGGATGCGGCGACGGATTGCCAGGTAAACCTTGACGATTTTCAGCACGCCTGGAGCCAGGTCATCGCCCTGCTGCAGTTTGCGCTTCTTGTCTTCGAACTTGTCGTCCAGCAGACGGCGGCGATCAACGATGTAGGCCTGAGCCTTCTCGAGCTGCTCGTTCAGAGCATCTTCAGCCATGCGCAGTTTGAACCACTGGCCGTGCTCAAGACCGTCGAGAACTTCGTCGGTGATGTCCTGACCTTTCTTCAGACCTGCGCCGCCTTCAGCCTTGTGGCCTACCAGGGCGGAACGCAGACGTTCGAAAGTCGCGCCTTCAACGATACGGAACTCTTCGTTCAGGTCCTTGCGGATCTCGTCGAGTTGGGTCTTCTCGATGGACAGTGCACGAGCATCACGCTCAACGCCGTCACGGGTGAAGACCTGTACGTCGATGACAGTGCCCTTGGTACCGGTAGGTACGCGCAGGGAAGTGTCTTTAACGTCGCTGGCTTTTTCACCGAAGATGGCACGCAACAGTTTCTCTTCCGGAGTCAGTTGGGTCTCGCCTTTCGGAGTGACCTTACCTACCAGGATGTCGCCTGCGCCAACTTCAGCACCTACGTAAACGATACCGGCTTCGTCCAGCTTGTTCAGTGCAGCTTCACCCACGTTCGGGATGTCTGCAGTGATTTCCTCTGGCCCAAGCTTGGTGTCACGTGCCACACAGGTCAGTTCCTGAATGTGGATCGTGGTGAAGCGATCTTCCTGAACCACACGCTCGGACAGGCAGATGGAGTCTTCGAAGTTGTAACCGTTCCAGGCCATGAACGCGATGCGCATGTTCTGACCCAGTGCCAGCTCACCCATATCGGTGGACGGACCGTCTGCCATGATGTCGCTGCGCTGAACCCGATCACCCTTGCTTACCAGCGGACGCTGGTTGATGCAGGTGTTCTGGTTGGAGCGGGTGTATTTGGTCAGGTTGTAGATGTCGACACCGGCTTCGCCAGTTTCAACTTCGTCATCGGCAACACGAACCACGATACGGCTGGCATCAACGGAGTCGATCACGCCGCCACGACGAGCCACGACGCAAACTCCGGAGTCACGGGCTACGTTACGCTCCATGCCGGTACCTACCAGCGGCTTGTCAGCACGCAGGGTGGGTACAGCTTGACGCTGCATGTTGGAACCCATCAACGCACGGTTGGCGTCATCGTGTTCCAGGAACGGGATCAGCGACGCTGCAACCGAAACTACCTGCTTCGGCGAAACGTCCATCAAGGTGACGTCTTCCGGCGCCTTGACGGTGAACTCGTTCAAGTGACGAACAGCTACCAGCTCGTCGATCAGCATTTTCTTGTCGTTCATCGTGGCCGAAGCCTGAGCGATCACGTGATCAGCTTCTTCGATGGCGGACAGGAACACGATCTCGTCGGTGACCAGTGCGTCTTTCACCACACGGTACGGGCTCTCAAGGAAGCCGTACTGGTTGGTGCGCGCATAAGCAGCCAGGGAGTTGATCAGGCCGATGTTCGGACCTTCCGGCGTTTCAATCGGGCATACACGACCATAGTGAGTCGGGTGTACGTCACGAACTTCAAAGCCTGCACGCTCACGAGTCAGACCGCCCGGGCCCAGTGCGGAAACACGGCGCTTGTGGGTGATCTCGGAGAGCGGGTTGTTCTGGTCCATGAACTGCGAGAGCTGGCTGGAACCGAAGAACTCTTTCACCGCCGCAGCCACTGGCTTGGCGTTGATCAGGTCTTGCGGCATCAGGCCTTCGCTTTCTGCCATCGACAGACGCTCTTTGACCGCACGCTCAACACGTACCAGGCCAACGCGGAACTGGTTCTCAGCCATTTCGCCTACGCAGCGAACACGACGGTTACCCAGGTGGTCGATGTCATCGACGATGCCTTTACCGTTACGGATGTCGACCAGGGTCTTCAGTACCGCGACGATGTCTTCCTTGCACAACACGCCCGAACCTTCGATCTCGGTACGACCGATACGACGGTTGAACTTCATCCGGCCGACCGCAGACAGGTCATAGCGCTCAGGGCTGAAGAACAGGTTGTTGAACAGGGTCTCGGCAGCGTCTTTGGTTGGTGGCTCGCCAGGACGCATCATGCGATAGATCTCGACCAGCGCTTCCAATTGGTTGCTGGTGGAGTCGATCTTCAGGGTGTCAGAGACGAACGGACCGCAGTCGATGTCGTTGGTGTACAGGGTCTCGATGCGAACAACCTGAGACTTGGCGATCTTGCCCAGGATCTCGGTGTTCAGCTCGGTGTTGCATTCAGCCAGGATTTCGCCGGTGGCCGGGTGCACGATGACCTTGGCGGTGGTGCGACCCAGGACGTAGTCCAGAGGCACTTCCAGCGTCTTGATACCGGCTTTTTCGATCTGGTTGATGTGGCGCGCGGTAATACGGCGGCCAGCTTCAACGATGACCTTGCCTTTTTCGTCCTGGATGTCCAGAACGGCAATCTCACCACGCAGGCGCTGAGGCACCAGTTCCAGGCTGAGGGTTTCACCGCTCACATGGAATACGTTAGTGGTATAGAAGGCATCCAGCACTTGCTCAGTGGTATAGCCGAGCGCGCGCAGCAGTACCGAGGCCGGCAGCTTGCGACGACGGTCGATACGCACGAACACGCAGTCTTTCGGGTCGAACTCGAAGTCCAACCACGAACCACGGTACGGAATGATCCGCGCGGAGTACAGGAGCTTGCCGGAGCTGTGCGTCTTGCCGCGGTCGTGGTCGAAGAACACGCCCGGGGAACGGTGCAGCTGGGAAACGATAACACGCTCGGTACCGTTGATAACGAAGGTACCGTTCTCAGTCATCAGGGGGATTTCACCCATGTAGACTTCTTGCTCTTTGATGTCCTTGATCGCTTTGTTCGACGACTCTTTGTCGAAGATGATCAGACGGACTTTTACCCGCAAAGGTACGGCGTACGTAACACCGCGCAACACGCATTCTTTGACATCAAATGCCGGTTCGCCCAGGCGATAACCGACGTACTCCAGCGCAGCATTGCCGGAGTAGCTGATGATCGGGAAAACGGATTTGAAGGCCGCATGCAGGCCCACGTCGCGGAACTGATCTTTGGTCGCTCCCGCCTGCAAGAATTCACGATACGAATCCAGCTGGATAGCCAGAAGGTACGGGACATCCATGACGTCCGGCAACTTGCTAAAGTCCTTGCGGATACGTTTTTTCTCAGTATATGAGTAAGCCATCAGCGTTCCCCAGCTTGGTCACCTGCTTGTTTGGCCCCTCCCGACGGGAGCAGCCAGAAAATCTTGCAAACCCCATGGTTTGCGCCACCGCATCGGGTGGTTACAGCGCGTTAGAGGCGACGACCGAGTCGATTGCCAATAACGGAAAAAGGCCGGTGGCAAGAGCCACCAGCCATCAGCCTTCAGCTTAACGCTTGGGCTGGAGACGCAAGGTCGATGCTTACTTCAGCTCGACTTTAGCGCCTGCTTCTTCCAGCGTTGCTTTAGCTTTGTCAGCTGCGTCTTTCGACACTGCTTCCAGAACCTGGGCAGGGGCGCCGTCAACTACTGCCTTGGCTTCTTTCAGGCCCAGACCGGTCAGTTCACGTACTGCCTTGATCACGTTTACTTTCTTCTCGCCAGCTTCCAGCAGCATGACGTTGAATTCGGTTTGCTCTTCAGCAACAACTGCAGCAGCAGCTGGGCCAGCGGAAGCAGCGGCAGCGGAAACACCGAATTTTTCTTCGAAAGCTTTGATCAGCTCAACAACCTGCAGAACCGACATTTCAGCTACGGCGTTGAGGATATCGTCTTGGGAGATAGACATTGCTGTAATTCCTGAATTGGGGGACGGCCTACGCGGCCATCGAAATAAACAAAAATACGCGAGAGGAGTTGCTCAGCCTTAGGCTGCGGCAGCTTCTTTTTGCTCGCGAACTGCGGCCAGAGTACGAGCCAACTTGCTGGTAGCGCCTTGAATCACGCTCATCAGCTGAGAAATAGCTTCGTTACGGGTCGGCAGTGTTGCCAGTACGTCGATTTGGTTAGCTGCGAGGAACTTGCCCTCGAACGCAGCTGCCTTGATCTCGAACTTGTCCTGACCCTTGGCGAATTCCTTGAACAAACGGGCAGCAGCGCCTGGATGATCTGTGGAGAACGCAATCAGGGTCGGGCCGGTGAACACGTCGTTGAGGACACTGTATTCAGTGCCAGCAACAGCGCGCTTGAGCAGGGTGTTACGTACAACACGTACGTATACGCCAGCTTCACGAGCCTCTTTACGGAGTCCGGTCATAGCGCTTACTGTCACACCACGGGCATCAGCCACGACAGCGGACAGAGCAGCTTTGGCAGCCTCGTTGACTTCAGCGACGATGGCCTTCTTGTCTTCGAGATTAATTGCCACGGGTTTAACTCCTGCTTGTTACCGTTTCATCTGGCCTAGGCCGGATGTCGTTTTGGTGTCTGATTCGGTAAGGAACCGGGAGCACCATCTGCGTAGGCTTGTGGTTTAAGACTTGCGTCGCCTACGGTCTTGGATAGCCCCCGCCAGGCAGGGACCCCAATCTTTCAATTGGCGCAATTACTTGCGCCAATTTGTGTCTTATACGTCCAGCGAGCCTTGGTCGATGACCAGACCTGGGCCCATAGTGGTGCTCAGGGTAACGCGCTTGACGTAGATACCTTTCGAGGAAGCTGGCTTGATACGCTTCAGATCAGCGATCAGAGCTTCAACGTTTTCCTTCAGCTTGACGGCATCAAAGCCGACTTTGCCAACGGAGGTGTGAATGATGCCGTTTTTGTCGGTGCGATAACGAACCTGACCAGCCTTGGCGTTTTTAACCGCGGTAGCTACGTCTGGAGTTACGGTGCCGACTTTAGGGTTAGGCATCAGACCACGTGGACCGAGGATCTGACCCAACTGACCTACAACGCGCATTGCATCCGGGGAAGCAATTACGACGTCATAGTTCAGGTCGCCGCCTTTCATTTCGGCAGCCAGGTCGTCCATGCCAACGCGATCGGCGCCGGCGGCCAGAGCAGCTTCAGCTGCTGGGCCTTGGGTGAAGACAGCAACACGTACAGTCTTGCCAGTACCGTGTGGCAGCACAGTAGCGCTACGAACGACCTGGTCGGATTTACGTGGGTCAACGCCCAGGTTTACAGCAACGTCAACAGACTCGCTGAACTTGACAGTCGACAGCTCGGTCAGCAGAGCAGCAGCGTCTACAAAGTTGTAGGACTTGCCCGCTTCGATTTTACCGGCGATAGCCTTTTGGCGCTTGGTCAGCTTAGCCATTACACACCCTCCACGTTAAGGCCCATGCTACGAGCAGAACCGGCGATGGTACGCACGGCTGCATCCATATCAGCTGCAGTCAGATCCGCGTTTTTGGTTTTCGCGATTTCTTCCAGCTGAGCACGGGTCACGGTGCCAACCTTAACGGTGTTAGGACGAGCGGAACCGCTAGTCAGACCAGCAGCCTTCTTTAACAGAACCGAAGCCGGGGTCGACTTGGTTTCGAAGGTGAAGCTACGGTCGCTGTATACAGTGATGATCACTGGAGTCGGCAGACCTGGCTCAATACCCTGAGTACGGGCGTTGAAGGCCTTGCAGAATTCCATGATGTTCACGCCGTGCTGACCCAAAGCTGGACCAACAGGTGGGCTTGGGTTGGCCTGAGCGGCCTTCACTTGCAGCTTGATGTAAGCGGTAATCTTCTTGGCCATGAGGCACTCCAATTACGGGTTCGAACGCCTCGAAAGGCTCCCCGGTTACTTGCGCGTTTATCCCAGTGACGACAAAACCCCACAGCCTAAGGCTGCGGGGTTGGGATGCTTGCTCAGCTAGACTTTTTCGACCTGGCTGAACTCTAGCTCTACCGGAGTAGAGCGACCGAAAATGAGCACTGCCACTTGGATCCGGCTCTTTTCGTAGTTAACTTCTTCGACAGTACCGTTAAAATCTGCAAACGGACCATCTGTGACACGAACAACCTCACCCGGCTCGAACAACGTCTTCGGCTTGGGCTTGTCGCTACCATCAGCAACACGACGCAGAATTGCTTCCGCCTCTTTGTCGGTGATCGGAGCAGGCTTATCAGCAGTACCGCCGATGAAACCCATGACGCGAGGAGTGTCCTTGACCAAGTGCCAAGTACCCTCATTCATGTCCATTTGAACCAGCACGTAGCCAGGGAAGAACTTGCGCTCGCTTTTGCGTTTCTGGCCATTACGCATTTCAACCACTTCTTCAGTGGGAACCAGAATTTCGCCGAAGCCATCTTCCATGCCTGCCAGCTTTACGCGCTCTAGCAAAGAGCGCATGACATGCTTCTCGTAACCCGAGTAAGCATGCACAACGTACCAACGCTTAGCCACGGGACACCCTTAGCCAACAATCAAGGAAACAAGCCAGCCGAGCAGGGAATCAAGCCCCCACAACAGCAACGCCATAACCAGAACAACAGCTACCACAATCAACGTGGTCTGCGTGGTTTCTTGGCGAGTCGGCCAAACGACTTTACGGATCTCGGTACGAGCTTCCTTTACCAGGACCGCAAACGACTTGCCTTTTGCAGTCTGCAGGCCAACAAAGGCAGCGACAGCAGCAAGGGCGAGCAATGCGAGTACACGGTACAGGATCGGCGACGCAGAGTAGTACTGGTTGCCAACAACGCCTACCACCACAACAGCGACTACTACAAGCCACTTGAGCAGATCGAAGCGAGAGCCTTGAGCTTCAGCCTTAGGAGTCATCTATGAAGATCCTGTGAAAAGAAAGCCAGACACACCAAGTGAATCTGGCAGGTCAGGAGGGAATCGAACCCCCAACCTACGGTTTTGGAGACCGTCGCTCTGCCAATTGAGCTACTGACCTAAAACAAAATCAGGCCGACAATTATGCCGATCTGAAAAAGACTTTACAACAACAAACCCCTGCGAACCTGGAACCTACCCAAACAAAATCACGAGAGAGCGCAGAATCAATCAGAGGTAGCTGTTAAAACAAAGGCAGATATTTTCATATCTGCCTTGTTATATGGAGCTCTTGAGCGGATTTGAACCGCTGACCTCACCCTTACCAAGGGTGTGCTCTACCAACTGAGCTACAAGAGCGAAACAACTTGCACAACCTGCAAACTTGGAGCGGGTAGCGGGAATCGAACCCGCATCATCAGCTTGGAAGGCTGAGGTTCTACCACTAAACTATACCCGCGGAGCTTGCAGCTCACGCTAAAATGGTGGAGGGGGAAGGATTCGAACCTTCGAAGTCGTAGACGTCAGATTTACAGTCTGATCCCTTTGGCCGCTCGGGAACCCCTCCTAAGCGAGCCGGCATTCTACATCATGCCAGCCTTCTGTCAACCACTTTCTCATTAAAAAATATGAGGTTAGCTGCGTTGACCTTCGCTTCACCTTGTCGACCCAAGAGGTCTTCACTGCGAAGCGGGCGCCATTCTATGCAAACTATTCGAAGGTTGCAATGCCTTCGCACGGCATTATTTTATGTTTTAACTCATTGAATTCATTAGCAAGGTTTTCAAAGGGCAGATCATCGGCCAAGCGCCTGCTTTCAGGGGCTACTCGCAGCCAGTACCCCGGAGCATCAGACAAGTTCAGAGATTGCAATTTGACCTTGATATCCAGGCTTGTGAGGCGCTGCTCGACGGACTGAGCCTCTTTCAGATCGGCCAGGCCGCCGATGTACAGGCATGCAGGCTGCGCTTCAGGCGCTTTTACCCTGTCTCGCCGCACCATCGCATCGGCTGACTCGCTTAACAACCGGATATCTTGCTGAGAGCCACGATAGAGCGCCAAAGGCGTGACATCTTTAGCCCGTAGAGGCGCTTCCTGCTGATGCCAGATGTAATAGAAGACATTGAGGACCAGCAAAAGCAGAAACAGCCAACGCATAAAAACCTCAGGACAAAGGGCACGCCATCGCCAAGCCAACAAAAACCAGATCAGGAACAAGCCTCCCGTGAGGCACTGCGTCAGCCACCAATTCAGCATCACCACCGGTAAGGAAGACGGTGAAATCGGCGCCCCAATAGCTTCGAGCCAATTCCAACTGCGTCAGCACAAAACCTCTCAGCATGAGCGTACAGCCGCGCTCTACTGCCTCTACGGTTGTACGCCCTGGAGACAAGGCCTCAAGGGCGCGCTCAGCGGCAATATCGTCGTAGCGTATTTTGCGGGTATGGGTTCGCAACTGGTTACGCATCAGCGGCATACCGGGACAAATAAAGCCTCCGAGATGCTCACCGTCCGCAGCAATGAAGTCAGCTGTTGCCGCGGTGCCAAAATCGAGCACCAGGCACGCGCCCGAGGCCAGCTGAAAACCACCCAGCATGGCGAGCCAGCGGTCCAATCCAAGGCGCTCAAAGTCTTCGTATCCGTTCCAGACTCCGCCCATCTGCCTTGCCGAAGCAGCACAGAGGACTTTCACGCCAAACGCCTCCACCAAGGTAGCCACCAGCTGATTCGTCTCATCCAGGGCGCGGACACTCACCAGCCGACAGTCCCTTAGCGCGAGCCCCGTGAGAGCGAGCAGACTGTCGATCAACGAGGCATCTGAACCAACGACGCCCTCTGCAAAGATCCGAGCCTTATCCGACTCAAGCACACGCCATTTGATAAAGCTATTCCCACAGTCGAGCTCAAGAATCATCACGCAACCTCAGGCTTAGCTCACCGCCGCTATATATTTTTTCGACACCGTCCACGCTCAACCGTAACGCACCTTGCCCGTCGATTCCCAATACCACTCCATCAATCTGATTAACACCCGCGATGAGCGAGACTGGCCGACCTTGCCATAAATGGTTCTGCTCCCACTCACCCTGGATCGCGGAAAAGCCGGACGCCTGGTGGCGATCAAGATAAGCCTGCAGTTGCACGCCAAGACGCGCTACCAAGTAGTTACGATCGACAGCACTGCCCGCCTCCAACTGCATGGAGGTCCATTGCTGATCGACCTCATCCGCTTTCTGCATATTCACATTAATGCCGATACCGAGGACGACATGACAAACGTCGGCGGGATCCCCGATCAGCTCCAGGAGAATCCCGGCGATCTTTTTCTGGCCCACCAAAACGTCATTTGGCCACTTCAATCCAGCATTGCGAACACCCGCATCGCGCAGCGCCTGCATAACTGCCAGCCCGACTACGAGGCTTAGGCCCTCCAACTGACGCATGCCGCCATCGATCCGCAACACGAGGCTGTAATACACGTTTTGAGCGAAAGGACTGACCCACTTTCGCCCTCGCCGCCCCCTGCCGGCAGTTTGCTGCTCTGAAAGGACGAGAAACGGCGCAGTGCGACCGGCCTCGATAAGACGCAACGCTTCAGCATTGGTAGAGTCAATGGAGTCTGATATATGAACAGGCCATGCGGGAACCGGCACATGCCGAGCAATTTCATCAGCACTCAGCAAAACCAGGGGTGTCGCCAATTGATATCCCCTACCGCGAACTTTATGGATAGGTAGATTCAATTCCGCCTCGAGATGCTTAAGCTGCTTCCATACAGCGCTGCGACTAATGCCCAAGGCAGCACCAAGCGCTTCTCCGGAGTGGAATCGACCATCTTTTAGAAGTTTCAACAACGTCAGCATGCAAGTCCCGCCTCACAATGAGGCACGCATGATAGCCATGCATAGGCTCATTGCATAGAAATGGCCGGACTTTAGCATTGATGACGCTTGAAGGGCGCTCGTCATACTTTCCGACCGCCCAAAACAAAACCCCTGATTGCGTTAGCAATCAGGGGTTTCGGAATTTAATCTTGACGATGACCTACTCTCACATGGGGAAACCCCACACTACCATCGGCGATGCATCGTTTCACTGCTGAGTTCGGGATGGGATCAGGTGGTTCCAATGCTCTATGGTCGTCAAGAAATTCGGGTACTGAGTCGTGACCAGTTGGTCTCGCTTCAGCAAATTGGGTATGTGATAGCTTTCGGTGT
>NZ_LPNO01000026.1 GCF_001952855.1 Pseudomonas sp. ATCC PTA-122608
GGTAGCACTGACGATGGCGTTTCAACGAGGCGAGTTTGAAAGTGCCGATGCCTATATCGCGTTCCTAGGAATGGACTTGAGGGTGTCTGACTCGGGGCAAATGAGCGGACGTCGATCACTGAGTAAAAAGGGGGACTCGGAGATCCGTCGGTTGCTGCATAACGCGGCGTCAGCAGGTATCAAGTCAAACGCTTGGAAACCGCTCTATCAAAGCTATCTGGGCAGAGGCCTGAAAACGACTCAGGCCTTGGTTATCATCGCTCGCAAGCTAGCGCGTATCGCGTTCTCCCTCATGAAAAACCAAAGTGAATACCAGTCGAAAGCGGTTTTGGGGGCTTCCCCTAAACCATAGAATCTCCCACACTAATCGAGTCCTATCCGGGAACGTGCTGTCAGTGCAGTTTCAGGCGCGGCTCAGTGCCTCGCCCAATCTTGCTCCCCAGCATCAGCATCGCCGTGCGGAAGAAGCCATACAGCGCCATCTGGTGCATGCGGTACAGCGACACATAAAACATCCGCGCCAGCCATCCTTCCAGCATCACGCTGCCCGTCAGGTTACCCATCAAGTTACCCACAGCCGAAAAACGCGACAGCGAAATCAGCGAGCCGTAGTCGGTGTACTTATACGACGGCAGGTCCTTGCCCTCGATCCGCAGCTTCAGCGACTTGGCCAGCAACGACGCCTGCTGGTGAGCCGCTTGGGCCCGTGGCGGCACATTGCGGTCGGTGCCGGTTTGCGGGCAGGCCGCGCAGTCACCAAAGGCGAAAATATTCTCGTCACGGGTGGTTTGCAGGGTCGGCAGCACTTGCAGTTGGTTGATACGGTTGGTTTCCAGGCCATCAATGTCCTTGAGGAACCCTGGCGCGCGAATCCCGGCAGCCCAGACCTTCAGGCTGGCCGGAATCACCTGGCCGCTGCTGGTGATAAGGGCGTCGGCCGTCACTTCACTCACGGCGGAGTTGGTCAGTACCGTCACTCCGAGTTTTTCCAGGGTTTTATGCACAGGCCCGCCAATACGCTCCGGCAGGGCAGGCAACACCCGTGGGCCGGCTTCGATCAGGGTGATGTGCATGTTTTCCGGCTTGATCTTGTCCAGGCCATAGGCAGCGAGTTCGTGCGCGGCGTTATGCAGTTCGGCGGCCAGCTCGACCCCCGTGGCACCGGCGCCGACGATGGCGACGCTGATCTGCTCTACCACGTCCGTCTGTCCGGCGTGGGCGCGCAGATAGTGGTTGAGCAACTGCTGATGGAAGCGCTCGGCCTGTTTGCGGGTGTCGAGGAACAGGCAGTGTTGCGCTGCGCCCTCGGTGCCGAAGTCATTGGTGGTGCTGCCGACGGCGATCACCAGGCTGTCGTAGTCCAGCACGCGCGCGGGCACCAGTTCACGGCCTTCTTCGTCGAGGGTGGCGGCCAGCTGGATTTTTTTCTGCTCGCGATCAAGCCCGCTCATGCGCCCCAGCTGGAACTCGAAGTGGTTCCATTTTGCCTGGGCAACATAATTGAGTTCGTCTTCCGAAGAGTTCAGCGAGCCCGCCGCCACTTCGTGGAGCAGGGGTTTCCAGATGTGGGTGAGGTTGGCGTCCACCAGCGTGATGCTGGCGGTGCCGCGCTTGCCCAGAGTCTTACCCAGGCGGGTAGCCAACTCCAGGCCGCCGGCGCCGCCGCCGACGATAATAATACGATGGGTCATGGGGATATCTCGCAAGGCTAAAAGAAATCGATGCAGTTACCCGAGCGAGCGCAAGGCAGCTCATAGCGTCAGGTAACTCAGAAGGCGGCTCAGCAAACCCAGGCCGATCACGGCAACCACCACCACGGCAAGGAGCAGCCAGGGCCGGAAAGGCTTGCGCTCGACTTGGTTCTGGGACAGTTGCAGGTACTCTTCGACATGCTGTTGGTCGTCGGGGTTCAGGCGGCTGGTCATAAAGGCCTCGTCAGGTAGACGTTGCTAAAGGGCGCCACGTTACAGTCGGGTGATTGGCGGCATTGACAGAAGCATAGTCGTTGACCCGATCACAGGCTGATGCCCACATCAAACACTATGCTGCGGCCCAGATTGTTGCGCAAGAAGTCCGGCGCGTCCGGATGCGCGAACAATACGCGGGCAAACGTCGGGCCCACCAGGGACAGCGAACGCCAGCCCTGGCGCAGGTACTCGGTGGGCGGCGGGAAATGACTGTTGAGGTCGAGTACTTCGCGCTTGAGGCTGGCGAAGGCGACGAGGTCGAGCTCCCCCAGGTCCATCCCGCGTTCTTTATAGTTGTGGGCCTTCTTGCGTAGGGTCGGCGCCAGGCGTAGCAGGAATTCGTGGGCGGGAATGCGCCGAGGCTTGGCTTCTCGCCGAACCAACTGGCTCAGGGAGAACGCGCTGCGCCGCCGCAACAGTTCGTCGCGCCACTCATCGTTCAGGCGCCGGCCTTCGTCGAGCACGAAAAACACCTCGAAACTGGCGTCGCGAAACAACACATCCGGCGGCTCCTGCCCGGCAGCATGGAACTCTTCGGCGCGGTAGGGCACGTTCAAGCCTTGTAACAGGCGCTGGCAGACCCAACGCTCACGCTCCCATTTGCGGGCATTGGACAGGAACGCGTTGGCTTGTTCGGCCGCTACGGTGAGCAGGCGCAAATAATCTGAGTCATCCATGTCACCAGCTTAGCGTCCAAATGATGACCGCAGGAAGTCCCGCGTCAAAAGGTCGGTGTAGACTGGCCACTCGACAGTTTCCCATGGCATGAGGAGTATGCAGTGAAGTTTTTTGTGGTGCTGTTCTTGAGTCTTTTGCCCGTGTGGGCCCAAGCCGTCGAAGTGGGTGAGCGTGTTGCACCCTGGACCTTGCTTGACCAGTTCGACCAGGCCTACACCCTGGATGACCAGGCGCAGACCTTGCTGGTCGCCCGCAGCATGGACGCCGCCAAAATCGTCGACGCGGCGCTGCAAGGCCAGCCCAAGGGTTATCTGGAGGCACGGCATGCGGTGTTTCTCGCCGATATCCAGCGCATGCCCCGGCTGATTGCGAAGATGTTCGCGGTGCCGGCCATGCAGGCCTACAACTATCGCGTCATGCTCGACCGTGATGCCCGTGTAACCCCGCGCTATCCGGCACCTGTGGATAAAGTGCTGTGGCTGCAACTGGATCACGGGAAGTTGGTGGCGCAGCACGAGTACGACTCCGCCGCTGAACTGCGCCAGGCCCTGGAGCAGGTGCAGCCGTGATCAGCGCAGCGGTGCTGGCGCCGGAAACCCTTAGCATCGGCTGGTTGCTGTATGCGCCGGTGGTGATGTGGGCGCTCCTGCGATCGCCGTGGGTCGAGCTGTTTGCTGACCGGCGGCGCCAGCATTTGCTGTTTGGCACGGTGTTCGCGCTGTTCATGTTGTGGTTGGTACGTCGGGATTTCGATACAGGGGTGTCCTACCACTTCATCGGCATGACCGCCGTGACCTTGCTGCTTGATTGGCCCCTGGCGATCGTCGGCGGGTTTGCCGCACAGCTCGGCCTGGTATTGCTCGGTCGCCAGGACCTGGCAGCCGTGGGCATCAACGGCATGCTGCTGGTCGTGTTGCCGGTACTGGTCACTGAAGGCTGTGCGCTGCTGGTGGAGCGGGCGAAGCCACGTAATCCCTTTGTGTATATCTTCTGTTCGGGCTTTTTCGCAGCAGCGCTGTCGGCCTTGATGTGCCTGCTGGTGGGCCTGGGCTTGTTGTGGTTCGACGGTCGTTTCGCGATGCCGGAGTGGATCGAGGATTTCGTCGGTTACTTGTGGCTGATCATTTTTCCCGAGGCCTTTATCAACGGCATGGTGATCAGCGCCCTGGTGGTGTTTTGCCCGGAGTGGCTGGAGACGTTCAACCGTACCCGCTACCTCTCGGCGCCCTGGAAGGATGACGATACCGGGCCTTGATCCAGGTCAAATCCCGCACACGCGAGTGGTCTCATGCTCTGCAAAATTTCCAGGAGCACGGAATCATGAGTGTGTACGAATGGGCACGGCAAGAGTTACGCAGAAGCCAGGACGCGGCGCAGGAAATCGGCTTTGACCCGGGCTTGACCCTGCGCGCCATGCTCAGTGCGGTGGTGCAGCAGAGCAAGGGCGTGCGCAGTTTTGAAGACCTGGCCGACGAGCTGCAATACCTCGCAGAGAATCTCGACGACCAGCAGGACTATGGCTTTATGCGGCCTTAGTGTTTGGGCTGAAAGTCTTCTGAGAACAGTTCGTCCTCGGCGTCCGGGCTGACCGGGATCTTGTGTTCTTCCGACGCCCAGGCGCCCAGGTCGATCAGTTTGCAACGGTCCGAGCAGAACGGGCGGTTGGGGTTTTCCGCTTTCCATTCCACGGGTGCGCCGCAGGTTGGGCATTCGACGGTCAAGGGTTGGCTCATGATCGGCCTCCACGCAAAGTAAGGTAAAAGTGGTGCAGTCGCTCGACCTCGGCATGCAGCCGGGCCAGGTCCTGGTCATTGACCAGCACGTCATCGGCATGGCGCAGGCGGTCTTCACGGGTGGCCTGGGCCTTGAGAATCGCCTGCACCTGCGCTTCGCTGATGCCATCGCGCTGCAGGGTACGCTGAATCTGCAACGATTGCGGCACGTCGATCACCAGCACCCGCTGGGTCATGGTGTACTGGCCGGACTCGATCAGTAACGGCGACACCAGAATTGCGTAAGGCGATTTGGCACGCGCCAGATGGCTGCGAATCTCCTCGGCGATCAGCGGGTGCAGCAACGCTTCCAGCCAGAGGCGTTCCTCGGGCACTTCGAAGATCAGCTTGCGCAGCGCCCCACGGTCCAACTGCCCGTCAGGCTGCAGCACGCTTGCACCGAAATGCTCGGCAATTTGCGCAAGGGCCGGGCGCCCGGGTTCGACTACCCAACGCGCAGCGTGGTCGGCGTCAATCAGGTCCACGCCTAGCCGTACGAAGTGTTCGGCTGCCGCGCTTTTGCCACTGCCGATGCCGCCAGTGAGGCCAAGAATCCAGGGTGTTGCAACAGGAGTGGTCATCTGAAACCGACAGACTGCAAATAGAAGTCGGTTATTTGACCACCCCAGAGCAATGCAATCCAGCCGGCAATTGCCAGATACGGACCAAAAGGCATTGGAACCGACACTTGGGCTTTGCGCAGGCGCAATAGAATCAGGCCACCCATCACGCCCACCAGGGACGACAGCAGCAGCGTCATCGGCAGGATCTGCCAGCCGCCCCAGGCGCCGAGCATTGCCAGTAGCTTGAAATCACCGTAACCCATCCCGTCCTTGCCGGTGATCAGCTTGAACAGCCAGAACACCGACCACAGGCTCATGTAGCCGGCCACGGTGCCCCACAGCGCATCGGGCAATGACACAAAAACGCCAAAGCTGTTGAGGATCAGGCCCAGCCACAGCAACGGCAGCACCAGCGCATCTGGCAGCAGTTGATGGTCTACGTCGATCAGGCTCATCGCCAGCAAGCCCCAACTCAACACCATTGCCGCGCCGGCTGCCCAGCCGAAACCGAAATGCCAGGCGACAACCGCCGAGATCAACCCGCACGCCAATTCGGTGAAGGGGTAACGCGCGCCGATAGGTGAATGGCAACTTGAGCAGCGCCCTCTGAGCAGGAGGTAACTGAGCAGCGGAATATTCTCCCAGGGGCGAATCGGGTGGTTGCAGTGTGGGCAACAGGAGTTGGGGCGCATCAAGTTATAGGGCGCCGCGATGGGCTCGGCGGGAAGGCCAAGGACTTCATGGGCCTGGGCTCGCCATTCACGCTCCAGCATCTTCGGCAGGCGCCATACCAGCACGTTGATAAAGCTGCCGACAATCAAGCCCAGCAGCAATGCGCCTGATACAAATACCCATGGCTGATAAACAAGGATCTCAGTCAGTGACGTGCTCAAAAGGCGGTACCGAGTTGAAAGATCGGCAGGTACATGGCGAGCACCAATGCCCCGACGATGCCCCCGAGTACCACCATGATCAGCGGTTCCATCAGGCTGGTGAGGTTGTCCACCAGGTTATCGACGTCGGCCTCGTAGTGGTTGGCGACTTTTTCCAGCATGGTGTCGAGGGTGCCCGACTCCTCGCCGATAGCGGTCATCTGGATCGCCATGCCTGGAAACAGGCCGCTCACGGCCATGGATTCATTCAATTGGGTTCCGGTTGATACGTCGTGCCGCATATGATTGATTGCCTGTTTGAACAGTCCATTACCCGTAGCACTGGCCACGGAATCCAATGCTTGCACCAGGGGGACGCCAGCCGCAAAGGTGGTCGAGAGCGTGCGGGCGTAGCGCGCTACCGCCGATTTTTTCAGCAGTGTGCCTGCCACCGGTGCTTTCAACAAACTGGCATCGAGCCAGTGGCGAAAGCCTGTGGACGAGCGATAGGCTTTGCGCAGTCCCGCGAAACCGGTGCCCGCGACCAAAATCAGTACCCACCAGTGGTGTTGCATGAACTCCGACAGACTGATGACCGCCAAGGTAAAGCCCGGCAGCTGCGCGTCGACGCCGGCAAACAGGCCCTGGAACTGTGGCACAACGTGAATCAGCAAGATCGCACTGACAAGGGTGGCGACGGCCAGCACCGTCATGGGATAGGTCATCGCCTTCTTGATTCTGGCTTTCAACTGCTCGCTTTTTTCCAGGTGGGTGGCGACTCGTTCCAGCAGCGCTTCGAGCGCGCCCGCCTGCTCCCCCGCCGCAATCAGGTTGCAGTACAGTTCATCGAAGTAGCGCGGCTGTTTCTGCAAGGCGACAGACAGGCTGCTGCCGGCGGCGATCTCCTGTTTCAAGGCTTGTACGAGGCTGCGCATATGCCGGTTGTCGAAGCCTTCGGCGATGATATCCAGTGCTTGCAGAAGCGCGATGCCGGCCTTTAATAGCGTCGCTAACTGGCGGGTGAAGAGGGCAATCTCCGCGGGTTTGACCGACGGAGCGAGACCCGGCCAGCCCGTAGATTTTTTGCGTACGCGGCCAGGGTTGATGCCTTGCTGGCGCAACAGTGCTTTGACCAGTGCAGGGTTGTGACCGCTGGTTTCTCCCGAGACCTTGCGCCCTTTGCGGTTGATGCCTTCCCAGACATAGATCGCTGAAACATCATTCATTTCGCAGTTCCGCACACAGACAGTGGAAGATTTATAGCTTAGTCAGGTGACGGATTCGGGCAGGGTCGCCTTGAACGAAAAAATGTCAGTTTGTGCGTCTTGTTCAGCATTGGCCGCGCGGGGGTGAGTACACTGGCGCGGTTGCCGAGCGGGGTGCAGGAAGCGCCTCGCGATAGGTTTTATTCTGGAGAGTGAATGTGATGCGTCAGAAAGGTTTTACCTTGATCGAATTGTTGATCGTCGTGGCAATCATCGGCATTTTGGCCACCATCGGCCTGCCCATGTACACCAAGCACCAGGCCAAGGCCAAGTTCACCGCAGGGCTGGCCGAGGTCTCCGCATTGAAGGCCGGCTTTGAAGACACGCTGAACCAGGGTACTGCGCCAACCCTGGCGTTGATTGGCGGGACCAGCCCAACGGCCAACTGCAGGATTGACGTGACCGGCGACATCGCCACCGGTGCTGGCACGATTGCCTGTGAAATCCTCGACGCACCCGCGCCGGTCCTGGGCAAAATCATCACCTTGACCCGTAATGCCACGACTGGCTGGAAGTGCACCACCACGGCAGAAGACCAATACGCTGCCAAGGGTTGTACTTCCGGCGGCGCCTGATCCGAAGGTCGGCTACTGTTTACGCAACAATCGAGAGCGTGTGCGTAAACCGCTCCATACCTGCCACAAGGAAGTAGAGGGTGCCGATGACGTTGTCTGTTCAGCAGCGGGGAAACATATTCCTCATCGTGGTCATGTGTCTGCTGACGCTGGCTATCTGCGCGCCGTTCAGTAGTCATGACTGGCAGCGTGTGGTGCAGATATCGGTGGCGATATGTGCGGTGTTGTATGGGCTGTGTTTGCCGCAGGCCGGGCGATGCGTTGATAGGCCGACAGCGCTCGGGGTGTCGCTGATTGGGGCAGCGGGGCTGGTTTCGGCCCTGTTGGCCCATCAGCCACTCTGGGCGTTGACGGAGCTGGCGCTGCTCATCGGTTGTGGCGCCATTGCGGTTGCTTTCAGCCAGGTCAGGCGCAATGGGGACGAGTCCCTGGATCGCGTACTGATCCTGTTCGTATTGTTGTTGTGCCTGTTTAAAAGTGCTCAATATCTGCACGCTGGCATCCTCGCCTTTACCAGCGGTGAAACGGTCGTAAACCCCGATTTGCTGTTGTCCGGATTTTCCAACAAGCGCTTCTACGGTCAGTTCCAGACCTTCACCCTGCCACTGCTGGCCCTTCCCTTGCTGGTTTCAAACGTCGCTCGTCCAGCGCGGGGCGCGGTGTTTGCGCTGCTCTGTGTTTGGTGGCTGATCGCGATCAGTGGTGGTACCCGCGGCACGTGGCTCGGTATGGGTATTGCGAGCTTCGTACTGGTGTTTTTGGGGCAGCATGGTCGCCGCTGGGTGGCCTGGCAGTTGGCGGCACTGGTTAGCGGGTTGTTGCTGTACTGGCTGGTGTTCAGCGTGCTGGCAACGTACCTGGGGATTGAAATTTCCAACGCCGCTGCAGACCGCCTGACCACCAGTTTGTCCGGGCGTGGACCTATCTGGTCGCAGGCCTGGAACATGATTCTTGAGCGTCCTTCGCTGGGTTTCGGGCCGATGCATTTTGCCGACATCGCCAACGACATTGCTGCTCACCCACACCAGGCAATTCTGCAATGGGCCAGCGAATGGGGTGTGCCGTCAACGCTGTGCGTGATTGCGTTGGTTGCGTGGGCGGGTTGGGCAACCGTGGGTGTGTTACGCGATCGTGGGTTGTTGTGGGCGCGCGTGGACCTACTGCGCCTGTGCCTGTTTGCCTCGCTGGTCGGTGCGCTGACCCAGGCCATGGTGGATGGCGTGATTGTGATGCCTGTTTCGCAACTCTGGCTGGCGCTGGTGGCCGGGTGGTTGATGGCATTGCATGTGTGGCGAACTCCACCGGTCGCCCCGGCGCCATTGCTTTACAAAATGTGGATGATGGCGAGCGTCGTGGCCGTCGGCTTGTTGGTGTTCGTCGCGATTCGTGATGTGCCTGGCCTCACGGCGCGTAGCGAGCACTACATGGGCCTGAGTAACGGTCACCTGCAGCCGCGCTTTTGGGTGCAAGGTGTGATTGCCCTCGAAAAGCAGTGAGTTGCCGGACGCCCAAGGCAGTGCTAGCTTTAGCCCACCGCCCGTGTAGCTCAGCCGGTAGAGCAGCGCACTCGTAACGCGAAGGTCGCAGGTTCGATTCCTGTCTCGGGCAAAAAGGCAACACAGTTTTCAGATGATCCCAGAATGGTTCTGAAGGCCAGACGAACCGGTATTCATGCCTGTTCTTTTGTATCTGCGCAACCTTGATGACCCAGATGCATCCCCATTCCTCGATCTAAGAGAACGACATGACCATACAAGAAATGACCCAGGAAGCGCGGCACGAAGCAGCCCTCAAAAAGTACGTTGCGGAGTCGCCGGAACTGCTGGATGAGATCAAGGACCTGAGCGCCGATGATCAAAGGGACCAGATCCAATGGTCATTTGAAGATGAGGCCGAAGCCCAGGGCTTGCAGCCATGGGAACTGACCCTGAAATACACCACCACCCCGGAAGAATTCGAGGCGGCACGCCTGGCTTTGCACAAGGAGGCTGCCGAGGTGCTGGGTGTGGACTGGAACGAGTATTGCGGGATGAACAATCTCGCGATCTGACACGAGTTTACTGTGGCGAGGGAGCTTGCTCCCGCTGGAGTGCGCAGCGCTCCCAAGTTTTTTGGGGTCGCTTCGCAACCCAGCGGGAGCAAGCTCCCTCGCCACAAAAGCTTGCGCTTACATTTAGGGGCGTTTCAGAGACTAAGCCGCATCGACAAATCCACCGCCTTCACATCCTTGGTCATCGCCCCGATGGAGATGTAGTCCACGCCGGTTTCAGCGATGGGCAGCAAGGTGCTTTCGTTAATCCCTCCACTGGCTTCCAGCTTGGCTTTGCCGCCGTTCAGGCGCACCGCTTCGCGCATGTCATCCAGGCTCAGCTCATCCAGCATGATGATGTCGGCGCCCGCCGCCAGTGCTTCGCGCAGTTCTTCCAGGCTTTCCACTTCGATTTCCACCGGCTTGCCCGGGGCGATCTTGTGGGCGGCGCTGATGGCCTGGGCAATGCCACCGCAGGCCGCGATATGGTTTTCCTTGATCAGGAACGCGTCATACAGGCCGATGCGGTGGTTGTGGCAACCGCCGCAGGTCACTGCATATTTTTGCGCCAGGCGCAGGCCGGGCAGGGTCTTGCGGGTATCCAGCAGCTTGACCTGGGTGGACGCGACAAAGTCCGCCAGGTATTGAGCTCGAGTGGCAACGCCTGACAGCAATTGCAGGAAATTCAGCGCGCAACGCTCACCACTGAGTAGCGAACGGGCTGGCCCTTCGAGGTGAAACAGCACCTGGTTCGGGCTGACACGTTCGCCGTCACGCACCTGCCAATGCACCGCGACACGCGGGTCCAACTGGCGAAACACCGCCTCCACCCAAGCCGTGCCGCTGATAACGGCGGCATCCCTGGTGATGATCGTGGCCTTGGCCAGGCGTTCGGCCGGGATCAGCTGCGCGGTGATATCGCCGCTGCCGATGTCTTCCAGCAGTGCGCGACGCACGTTGGCTTCGATTTCAGCGGTCAGGTCGGCTAGACGAAGATTGGGCATAACAGGCTCCACAAACAAAGTGCCTGGATTATAGGGGCAGGGCGGGCCCGAACCCAAGACGACAGGCGCCACTGGCGCGGCTTGAGGTGCTCATTTACACAGCGATCACAGAGTTTGCTGGCGCAACAACCTCCATTTGCAAGATAATCTCGCGCCTTGCAATTGGCGTCATAGCTTTGACGTTACAGTGATAGCCCGATTTTCGCAGTGCTCCGGGGTACTTTGCCCCGTCGCCGTCCGATCTTTCACAAAATCGAATACCGCCGTTTCAGGAGGCCAGGATGCACAAAGACGGGAAGGTGGTGCCGATCAATAAGGCACGGGCGACGCCGTCGCCGCTCGCCCGCCTGCCGGTGGTGTTGCTCCAGGTCCGTGACAAGGCGGCGCAGCAGCTTAAACAGGGGCTGCAGGAGCTGTTCGATAACGCCGACGACACCCTGTTCGAAATGGCCGACAAGTCCCGCAGTAACGTCGACCACGGTATTTTCTTTGAAGCCATGCGCGACTTGCGCCTCAAGCGCAAGAATTTCGAGCGCGGCTTCATGGAGCAGCTCTACGAGGCGTTTGCCAATCTTGGCAACGTGGAGCGCGGTGAGCTGCAACTGATTCCGGTGGTGTCCTACGCGGCGGTGCCCGGCGCCTCAAGCGACGAGCTGGAAAAAGCCGTCGCCCTCGAGGCCATGCTGGGCAAGGTGCTGCGCCGTGATGGCCTGGCCCTTGCGCAGTTGACGGCACGCCTGAACGCCTTGCTCGACAAACGCCTGGATGATCGCGATAACCCACTGGGCCCGGCAATGCTCTGCGCGTTCTTTCTGCAAGCGGGACGCAGCCTTGGCGTGGAGATTCGGGTCAAGCTGATCATCCTCAAACTGTTTGAAAAATACGTCCTCAGTGACGCCGACTTGTTGTACGGCGAAGCCAACCAGTTGCTGATCGCCACCGGCGTATTGCCCGAACTCAAGGCGGTGCCATCGCGGCGTGCGGTCGCCACCGCCGATTTGCCTGAGGACACCCCACCGACTACCGGCCATCCCGCAGACGATAGCGGGCAGGAAGTCTTCGCGGCGTTGCAGGAATTGCTGACTGCGGTGCGCGGCAGTGTGGCCCCCACCCTTGAAGCCAGCGCCGAGACCCAGCCAATCTCCACCCGTGACTTGCTGCGCCTGCTCTCGCATTTGCAGCAATACGTGCCTGCGCCCGAGGTCGAGGATGACTTCGACCTGCGCAACCATCTGGAACAATTGTTGACCCGGGTCAGCGTAAAGAGCGGCAAGTCACGGGTGGTTGAGGACGCCGACGAGGACGTAATCAACCTGATCGCCATGCTCTTCGAGTTCATTCTCGATGACAGCACGGTGCCTGAGTCCCTCAAGGCCCTGATCGCCCGCCTGCAGATTCCGATGTTGAAAGTGGCGGTGCTCGACAAGAGTTTTTTCAGTCACGCCAACCACCCAGCGCGACGCCTGCTCAATGAAATCGCTGCGGCAGCCATGGGCTGGAGCCGGCGCGACGATTATCAGCGCGACAGCTTGTACGTGCACATCGAGCAGGTAGTGCAGCGCTTGCTGAACGATTTTGTCGATGACCCGGCGATTTTTTCCCAGTTGCTGGCAGAGTTCACCGCGTTTACCCATGACGAGCGGCGCCGCAGCGAGTTACTGGAGCAACGTACCCGTGATGCGGAAGAAGGACGGGCCCGTACCGAAATCGCCCGCCAGCGGGTGGCCGAGGCCCTCAATCTGCGGCTGTTGGGCAAAGTCTTGCCCGAGTTCGTGGTGCAGTTCCTGCAGCAGGCCTGGAGCCAGGTACTGTTGTTGGCCTGCCTGAAGCACGGCGAACACTCCCCACAATGGGCGGCCGGGTTGCGCACCATGGATGAGTTGATCTGGAGTGTCGGCCTGAGTGAAGACACCGAAGCGGGGCGGCACTTGCTGGAGCAGTTGCCTGAATTGCTCAAGGCGCTGCGGGACGGGTTGAGCGGCGCCGCGTTTGATCCTTTCATAACGCGGGAATTTTTCACGCAATTGCAGACGCTGCATGTCCTGTCTTTCCGGGGCAATGCCGACGGAAAGTCTTCGTTGTCGCAAGTTGAGGTGCGCGAGGCATTCGTCCTCAGTCCCGCCGCACTGGCCGTTTCGGTGAGCCTGCCGGACGATGACCCCGACCTGCTCAAGGTTCGCCAACTGCGAGTCGGTTGCTGGGTCGAATTCCAGGAAGACCCTGAAAACACCCTGCGCTGCAAGCTGACGGCGATTATTGCGCCGGCCAATACCTGTATTTTTGTCAACCGCACCGGCCTCAAGGTATTGGAAAAAAGCCCGGTAGAACTGGCATTGGAGTTCAAGCGCGGCGCGGTGCGAACCCTCGATGATGCGTTGCTGTTCGACCGCGCACTGGCCTCGGTGATTGGCAACCTGCGCCAACTTCATCGCGCCAAGTGATCGCAACCGGATAGCGGAACGCGGCATACTGAGTCACTCGAGCCTCGTTCAAGGAACCTGTATGCAGTTGGACCCCGCCAGCGGTTGGTGCCAGGGCATTCGTCATTGCCCTTCACCCAACTTCAACGAGCGCCCTGGTGGCGAGATTTCCCTGTTGGTGGTGCACAACATCAGCCTGCCACCGGCGCAATTCGCCACCGGCAAGGTGCATGAATTTTTCCAGAATCGTCTGGATGTCACGGAACATCCCTACTTTGAAGGTATTGCCGACCTACGGGTTTCTGCGCATTTTCTGATTGAGCGTGATGGCGCGGTGACGCAATTTGTTTCGTGCCTGGACAGGGCTTGGCATGCCGGCGTATCGAGCTTCGAGGGCCGTGAAACCTGTAACGACTTTTCCCTGGGAATCGAGCTGGAAGGTACCGATGACCTGCCTTTCACCGATGCCCAGTATCAATCCCTGATTGCCCTGACGCGCCAGTTGTTGGCGGCGTACCCGGGCATTACCCGCCAGCGCATTTGTGGCCATAGCGATATCGCCCCGGGACGCAAGACCGATCCCGGACCCGCTTTTGATTGGGCGCGCTTTCGCAGCGCCTTGCAGGATGGAGGACACGCACAATGAGTTTTCTGGTGTTGGTGTTGGCGGTATGGATCGAGAAATTCTCGGCCCTGCGCCAGCGTATACAACGTGATGGGGGTTGGCTGCGGGAGCTGGCCAAGCTGGAAGCGAGCGCCAGCCTGGGCAAACGGCCGTGGCTGATCCTCGCGCTGCTGGTGCTGCTGCCGGTGGCTTTGCTCGCGCTGTTGCTGCTGGTGCTGGAACCAGTGGCTTATGGCCTGTTGGCGCTGCCGGTGCATCTGCTGGTGGTGATCTACAGCCTGGGCCGTGGCGATCTATTGGCCGGGTTGGGACCGTTTCGTGATGCCTGGCGCCGGGGTGACCTGCAAGCGGCCGAGCATGTGGCCGAGCGTGACTTGAGCATCAGCGCTGACAGTGGCGAGCAACTGCTGGAGCGGGTCCAGGGCCATCTGTTGTGGCAGGCTTACCAAAGCTTCTTTGCGGTGATTTTCTGGTACTTCCTCCTCGGGCCAGTGGCCGCCTTGGCCTACCGGCTGCTGGCGCTGGCGACCGAGAACAGCAAGAACCCACTGGTGGCCGAGCGTGCGGGGCAATTGCGCCATGCATTCGACTGGTTGCCCGTGCGCCTGCTGGCGGCAAGTTTTGCCTTGGTAGGCAACTTCGTGGCGGTTGGCCGGGTGATGTTGCATGAGCTGCTGAGCTGGGACATCAGCGCGGCACAACTGGTAGAAAAAGTGGGCCTGGTGGCCGCTGAAATCCCGCCGCCGGTGGTGGGCGCCGAAGGTATCAACAGCCTCGATCGAATCTGGGAACTGCTGCTGCGCGCCGCCGTGCTGTGGTATGCCGGCTTCGCCATCTGGACCGTGTTGCCCTGATCCACGCCTCTCTGTAGGAGCGAGCTTGCTCGCGAAAAACGTCAAGACACCGCGCGCGTCCAGATAGCGCGCGTTCTCGTTGACGTTCTTCGCGAGCCAGCTCGCTCCTACCTCGTTAACCTTAAGTTACAAACCTCCTTTTCGAATTGAGCTATACAGACAGAGCGCCAAATAGTGGCTATCTGCCGCCGCCCTGCGCCCTCAATAAAAATAAAAGAAAAGGGAGTTCACCTGTGAAGAGCTTGCTCTATCCCGCCGTCGCGTTCATGAACCGCCTGACCTTCGGCATGAAGTTCAGCCTTATCAGCGTGCTGTTCCTGTTGCCCATGCTGGCCACCAACTATTACCTGGTGCGCGACTCCTGGCGTGAGTTCCAGGGCACCCGCATTGAGCTGCAAAGCCTCGACCTGCTGGGCAGCAGCCTGGCCCTGCGGCGCGACCTGGAAACCCTGAACAACCAAGTGCAGATCAACGCAACCCTCGGCCAGTCAGGCAAGGCCGGCGATTTTGAAAGCAAGATCGTCGCCCTGGAAGAGAGCCTGCTGCAGCGCTTGCAAAGCTTGCACGCTCTGTCCGCCGACCCCGAGCAAGCCGCCGCCTTCGAAGCCAAGCGCGATGAAATGATCGCCGCCTTCAAGGCCCAGCAACAGGAAACCTCGCTGCTGAGCAAAAGCGCGCTGATCGGCAAACTCCTCAACAAGGCGCAGATGCTCAGCCAGATCATCGCCAGCCAGTCGGGCTTGAGCCGCGATCCACAAGGCGACCTGCGCCAACTCAGCGAACTGATCACCAGCGTCACCCCGCAAGTCACCCAAACCCTGGGCGAAGGCCGGGCAATGGGCGCTTATTCGTTGGGCCAGGGCTTTCTCAACTCGTCCTCCAGCACTCGTTTTGATGAATTGTTGCAGCAACTGGAAAAACTCCAGGCCGAATATGGCCTGAAACTGCAAGATGCCCTCGGCTCCAGCAAACCTGCCCACGCCGCGTTGGCGAGCCTGGCCGACGCGAGCAAGGCCAGCCTCAAGCAAGGCAGTGAGTTGTTCGAAGAGCAGGTTGTTATGGCCGAAACCCTCGACGCTCCATGGCAAGGCTTCTACGACGAAGTCAGCACGTTGATGGCCAAGACCTATCAACTCGACGAAGCCACCCTGACCTTTCTCGAGCAGCAACTGGAGCAACGCCTGTCAGAAAACCGCACGCACATGATCGGATTGGTGGCGGCCCTGGCCTCGGTGTTTTTGCTGATCTTCTATCTGTACGCCGGGTTCTATGCCTCGACCCGCACCACCCTGCGCCACCTCGGGGCGATGATGGACAAGGTGGCGGCGGGTGACATGACTGTCACCTTCATCGCCCAAAGCCGCGACGAACTGGGGGATTTGGGCCAGGTGTTCAACGCCACCGTGGCAAAAATCCATGACCTGATCGAGCGGGTAGGGCACACCGTCAACCAGGTCGAGCACCAGGCCGGGCAAGTGGAATCGGTCTCGGCCAGTAGCAACCATGCCGTCTCCGGCCAGCGCAGCCAGATCGAGCAAGTGGCGACCGCCATGAACCAGATGTCATCCACTGCCCAGGAAGTCGCACGCAGTGCGGCGGCGGCGGTCAGCAGCGCCCACAGCGTCAACGAGGAAACCGTCAGTGGTCGCGGCCTGGTGCAGTCACAGCAATGCAGCATCGCGGCGTTGGCCTCGGAGATCGATCAATCGGTGCGGGTGATCAACCAGTTAGCCATCGACAGCCAATCCATCAGCCGCGTGCTGGAAGTGATCAAGAGCATCGCCGAACAGACCAACCTACTGGCGCTGAATGCTGCCATCGAAGCCGCGCGCGCCGGTGAACAAGGGCGCGGTTTCGCCGTGGTAGCCGATGAGGTGCGCACCCTGGCCCGGCGCACCCAGCAGTCCACCGAGGAAATCGAGCAGATGATTGCCAAGCTCCACAGCGGCGTCGGCGCAGCAGTGAAGGCCATGGGTAGCAGCCACGAGATGGCCAATGGCACGGTAGGGCAGTCGGAAAAGGTCCAGCAGGCTCTTGAAAATATCCTCGGCGCCGTGGGAATGATCGTCGACCAGAACCAGCAGATTGCCGCCGCCGTCGAGCAACAGACTGCCGTGGCACACGATATCGATCAGAACATCGTCGAGATCAACCGTGCGGGTGAGCATGCGGCGCAGGGCGCGCACCAGACCGAGGCAGCCAGCCGGCAGTTGTCCTTGCAAGTGATCGCGCTGAAGCAGTTGATCGGCGCCTTTCGGGTGTGAGGCTTCGCTGTAGGAATAATCCGCGAGGCACGTGGCGCCTGTCTCATTTTTGACGTTGATCTTTTTCCACTGCCAAAATGGGTGAGAATTGTTTCACCTATTTTCGCGGAGGTTCGGTCATGACCAACGCAGTCGTCGGCGTTAGAGGGCATTGCACCCATTGCGATATGTCCTTTGAACTCAAGCCTTGGCAACTCAATGCCATTGCCATGGACGTGCCTTTTGATTGCTCGTATTGCCATAAAGGCGTGCAGCCGAGTTGCCCCAAGCAGCTGAAGCAGTTCAAGTCCCTGGACAACCTTGGGCTGTTGCGTCCGAGCATGATCGTACTCACCAGCGCGGCATTGCTGGTGGCGCTGGTGGCGGAGTGGATAGGGCTGATCAGTGTGATCGGGCAGCTCAATGTCTCGCTGATGGCCGTGCTGATCTACTTCATGACGTTGCGTTATGCCCGTCACCGGCAGCGGATGACGCTGACATTGTGTGAGGTAAAACCCCTACCAGTTGAACAGCTCGCAGGCATTGCGGCTGCTCGCCTCAGCCAACGCTGAAGGGCTGATGCCCATGCGCTCCGCCAGGGCGCCACAGATGTCCGGCAGATGTTCGGGGCTGTTGCGCTGGCCCGCGTACATGACGGGCGCCATGTCCGGCGAATCGGTCTCCAGCACCACAGCTTCCAGCGGCAGCCGGGCGATCACTTTGTGCATGCGCAGGGCTTGCGGCCACGTCGCCGCGCCGCCCAGGCCGAGTTTGAAACCGAGCTTGATGTATTCGCGGGCCTCTTCCTGGCTGCCGGCAAACGCGTGAATGATGCCGCCCCGTGGCAGGCGAATGCGCTTGAGGGTGGCGATCACAGCCGCGTGGCTGCGGCGCACATGCAGCAGCGCCGGTAGCTGGAAATCCACCGCCAGCTTCAGTTGGGCTTCAAACAGGTTTTGCTGGCGCTCGCGGTTCAGCTGTTCGAGGAAGTAATCCAGGCCGATTTCGCCCACCGCGCACAGTTGCCGGTGGCCGTTCAGGCGGGTCAGCCAGTCGCCCAGTTCGGTCAGGTCAGCGGGGCGATGGTCGTCGAGATACACCGGGTGCAGGCCGAAGGCGGCGAATAAATCCGCGTCGGTTTGCACCAGGTCCCACAGCCGTTGCCAATTCTGCTGATAGACCCCCAGCACTACCATCCTGCGCACGCCCAACTGGCGACTGCGGCTCAGGACTTCAGCGCGATCAGCGTCGAAGTCCGGGAAGTCCAGGTGGGTGTGGCTGTCGATCAGCTCCACACCGCTTACTCCGAATGAATCCGTTGCTTGAACGTGCGGCCTATGGCGTGCACCCCTGGCGCGTAGTGCTGCTCTTCAACGGCCGCCAGCGCCAGGCGCAGCGCGGTGTCGGCGATCAATTGATGCTGCTGGGCCATGGCATTCACCGGCAACGGCAGGAAATCCAGCAATTGCGTGTCGCCAAATGTCCCCAGACGCAGCGGGCGGGATTTGAGCGGGAAGTCATGCAACGCATCAAACACCCCTTGCAGCAGGACGTAGGACGTCGTCACCAGCGCGTCAGGCAAATGCCCCAGGCTTTGCAGCAATTGCTCCATCAGCTGTCGGCCACAATCGCGGCTGAACGACTCACCCTGTTCGATCAGCACTTCACCATTGAAGTCTTTCAGCGCTTCCTTGAAGCCAGCGGCACGCTCCTGGCTGATGCTCAGCTCTGGCCGCGCGCCGATCAACACGATCTGCTTGGGCAGCGGTTGCAGCAGGCTGCTGGTCAATTGCTGGCAGGCCTGGCGATCATCACTGACCACCGAGCAGAACTGCGTAGACTCCATCACCCGGTCAATGGCGATCACCGGCAAACCCTTGGCTTGCAGCTCGCGGTAGCTGTCGTCATTGGCCGGCAGACAGCTGGCGACAAACAACGCATCACAGCGGCGGGCGCGGAACAATTGCAGCAATTGCCGTTCACTGTTGGCGTCGTCATCGGAACTGGCGATCAGCAGTTGATAGCCACGCGCCCGGGCGCCTTGCTCCAGCAGCTTGGCGATGCGTGCGTAACTGGGGTTTTCCAGATCCGGCAGGATAAACCCCAGGGTACGGGTATGCCGGCTGCGCAGCCCGGCGGCCTGGGGGTTGGGCGTAAAGCCATGTTGTTCAACCACGGCGCGCACCCGTTCGACGGTTGCGCTGCTGATCCGTTGCTGTTCGGCCTTGCCATTGATGACGTAGCTGGCGGTGGTCACAGACACACCGGCAATGCGCGCGATATCACTGAGTTTCAAACCGGGATTTCCTTGTTTTTTAGAGCTTGCCCCGACACTTTGTCCAATCGTAACCGATTACTGCAGGCGACCATTGTCGTAACTCAACAGCCGAGTGGCGCTTCAATCATGGGAAATTAACGCGTAATCTGCCATAAATTCTAGATTAAACGTTTCAGCAAGCGTATTTTTACGATTATCGCGACGAGCGTGGTCCTGCCAACTGACCACTCAGTCAATTTTTTCGAACGCCTTTGCACTGATTTATTCAAAATAATACCTAGTGCGCACGCCGCACTAACTAGGAGAACGGCATGCTTGAGCTCACCCACGAGCAGATATCCATGGGCCAGACGGCTGTGGATAAGTCTGCTGCCTTGCAACTGCTCGCTGAAAAACTGGTAGCCGATGGCCTGGTCGCCGAGGGTTACCTCAGTGGCTTGCAAGCGCGTGAAGCCCAAGGCTCGACCTTTCTCGGCCAAGGCATCGCCATTCCCCACGGCACCCCCGAAACCCGCGACCAGGTGTTCGCCACCGGGGTGCGCCTGCTGCAATTTCCCGATGGTGTGGATTGGGGCGATGGCCAGATCGTTTACCTGGCGATCGGCATTGCCGCCAAATCCGACGAACACCTGCGCCTGCTGCAACTGCTGACCCGCGCCCTTGGCGAGACCGACCTGGGCCAGGCCCTGCGCCGCGCCAGCTCCGCCGAAGCTTTGCTGAAACTGCTGCAAGGCGCACCGCAGGAGCTGGCGCTGGACGCACAGATGATTGGTCTGGGCGTGTCGGCGGACGATTTCGAAGAACTGGTGTGGCGTGGCGCACGCCTGCTGCGCCAGGCCGATTGCGTGAGCAACGGCTTTGCCGCCGTGCTGCAACAAGTCGACGCGTTGCCCCTGGGCGATGGCCTGTGGTGGTTGCACAGCGAGCAGACGGTGAAGCGCCCGGGCCTGGCTTTTGTCACCCCGGACAAACCGATGCGTTACTTGGGCCAGCCATTGAGCGGCCTGTTCTGCCTGGCCAGCCTCGGCGAGGCCCACCAAACCTTGCTCGAACGCTTGTGCGCCTTGCTCATCGAAGGCCGCGGCCAGGAGCTCGGTCGCGCCACCAGCAGCCGCGCCGTACTGGAAGTACTCGGCGGTGAACTGCCGGCCGACTGGCCAAGCGTGCGCATCGCCCTGGCCAATGCCCATGGCCTGCATGCGCGGCCCGCGAAGATCCTCGCGCAATTGGCAAAAAGTTTTGACGGCGAAATCCGTGTGCGCATCGTCGATGGCGATGTCAGCGCGGTGTCGGTAAAAAGCCTGAGCAAGTTGCTGAGCCTTGGTGCACGCCGTGGCCAGGTGCTGGAATTTGTCGCTGAACCGGGCATTGCCGGTGACGCCTTGCCTGCCTTGTTGGCGGCGGTAGAAGAAGGCCTCGGCGAAGAAGTCGAGCCGCTGCCAGCGGTAAGCGCCCAGCAGGTCGTCGTCGACATCGAACCGGTGCTCAGCGCGCCGGCGTCCGGCAGCCTGATCCAGGCCATCGCCGCCGCCCCCGGCATTGCGATTGGCCCGGCGCATATCCAGGTGCTGCAACCTTTCGAATACCCGCTGCGCGGCGAGTCGCCGGTGATCGAGCGCCAGCGCCTGCACGCGGCATTGACCGACGTGCGCCGGGATATCCAGGGCCTGATCGAACGCAGTAAATCCAAGGCGATCCGCGAGATCTTCATCACCCACCAGGAGATGCTCGACGACCCGGAACTGACCGACGAAGTCGAGACGCGCCTCAAGCAGGGCGAAAGTGCCGAAGCCGCCTGGATGAGCGTGATCGAGGCCGCCGCCAAACAGCAGGAGTCGTTGCAGGACGCCTTGCTCGCCGAGCGTGCAGCCGATTTGCGTGACATTGGCCGCCGCGTGCTGGCGCAACTGTGCGGCGTCGAAACCGCCCAGGAGCCCGACGAACCCTACATTCTGGTGATGGACGAAGTCGGCCCGTCTGACGTCGCGCGCCTGGACCCGGTGCGTGTCGCCGGCATCCTCACCGCACGTGGCGGCGCCACTGCCCACAGCGCCATCGTCGCCCGCGCCCTGGGCATTCCCGCGCTGGTGGGCGCAGGCCCGGCGGTGTTGCTGCTGGCCTCGGGCACGCCGTTGCTGCTGGATGGCCAACGCGGTCGCCTGCATGTCGATGCCGACGCCGCCACCTTGCAGCGCGCTACCGTAGAACGCGACACCCGCGAACAACGCCTGCAAGCCGCTGCCGAGCAACGCCATCAACCGGCGCTGACCCGCGACGGCCATGCCGTCGAAGTGTTCGCCAATATCGGCGAAAGCGCCGGGGTTGCCAGCGCAGTGGAGCAGGGCGCCGAAGGTATCGGCCTGCTGCGCACCGAACTGATTTTCATGGCCCACAAACAGGCGCCGGATGAAGCCACCCAGGAAGCCGAATACCGCCGCGTGCTCGACGGCCTCGGCGGTCGGCCACTGGTGGTGCGCACCCTCGATGTGGGCGGTGACAAACCGCTGCCTTACTGGCCGATCGCCAAGGAAGAAAACCCCTTCCTCGGCGTGCGTGGCATCCGCCTGACCCTGCAACGTCCGCAGATTATGGAAGCGCAATTGCGCGCGCTGTTGCGCTCGGCGGACAACCGTCCACTGCGCATCATGTTCCCCATGGTCGGCAGCGTGGACGAGTGGCGCCAGGCCCGGGACATGACCGAGCGCCTGCGCCTGGAAATTCCGGTGGCCGACCTGCAACTGGGGATCATGATCGAAGTGCCGTCGGCCGCGTTGCTGGCGCCGGTACTGGCCAAGGAAGTGGACTTCTTCAGCGTCGGCACCAACGACCTGACCCAATACACCCTGGCCATCGACCGTGGCCATCCGACGCTGTCGGCCCAGGCTGACGGCCTGCATCCGGCGGTGTTGCAACTGATCGACATCACCGTGCGTGCTGCCCATGCCCATGGCAAATGGGTCGGCGTGTGCGGCGAGCTGGCAGCCGACCCGTTGGCAGTTCCGGTGCTGATCGGCCTGGGAGTGGATGAGCTGAGCGTGTCTGCGCGCAGCATCCCCGAGGTCAAGGCACGGGTACGTGAATTCAGTCTGAGCGAGGCCCAAGGCCTGGCACAAAAAGCCCTGGCGGTGGGTTCTCCCGCCGAAGTGCGTGCGCTTGTGGAGGCCGTGTAAATGGCAAGGATTTTAAGCCTGACGCTGAACCCGGCGTTGGACCTGACGGTGCGCCTGGCGCGCCTGGAACCGGGTGAGGTCAACCGCAGTGAAGCGATGATCACCCATGCTGCCGGCAAGGGCGTGAATGTCGCGCAGGTGCTGGCGGACCTTGGTCATCAGGTGAGCGTGGGCGGTTTTCTCGGTGCAGCAAACCCGCAGGCGTTCGATGCACTGATCGCTAGTCGTGGGTTTGGCGATGCGTTCATTCGCGTGCCAGGAGAAACTCGTAGCAATATCAAGATTGCCGAACAGGATGGCCGGGTCACCGACATCAATGCACCGGGGCCGTGGGTGAGTGAGCAGGCGCAAGCTCAACTGCTGAAACTACTGGCGGTGATCGGCCCTGAATTCGATGCGGTAGTGGTCGCCGGCAGCCTGCCACGCGGCATCACCCCACAGTGGTTCCACGGCTTGCTGCAGCAACTGAAAAACCTCGGTTTGAAAGTCGCCCTGGACACCAGCGGCGAAGCGCTGCGCGTCGGGTTGAAGGCTGGCCCATGGTTGGTCAAACCCAATACCGAAGAACTGGCCGATGCCCTCGGTCATGCCACGGATGCTGTCAGCCAACTGCATCGGCAAGGTGTTGAGCATGTGGTGGTCTCCGACGGTGCCGCAGGCGTGAGCTGGTACAGCCCGGAAACGGCGCTGCACGCCACGCCACCCAAGGTAACGGTGGCCAGTACCGTAGGCGCCGGCGACTCGCTGTTGGCCGGGATGCTTCACGGTTTGCTCAGTGGCGATACGCCGGAGCAAACCCTGCGCCGCGCCACCGCCATTGCCGCGATGGCGGTTACGCAAATCGGTTTTGGCATCACCGATGAGGCACAGCTTGAGTCATTGCAGAGCGGCGTCCACGTGCGCCCGCTGACAGAACAATAAGAGGGTTGGTCATGAAGTTAGCCATTGTTACTGCCTGCCCGAATGGCATGGTCACCAGTGTGCTGTGCGCCCGCTTGCTCGACGCTGCCGCGCAGCGCCAGGGCTGGAGCACCAGCGTCGAAGTGGTGGACGTGCAACACCCGGAACGCCAATTGTCGGCGGCCACTATTGAAGCCGCCGAGTGGGTGTTGCTAGTCAGCAGCACGCCGGTGGACATGCAGCGTTTTGTTGGCAAGCGCGTATTCCGCAGCACGCCGGCCCAGGCGCTGCAGGATGTGGACGCGGTATTGCGTCGCGGGGTCGAAGAGGCCCAGGTGCAGGTAGCTGATGCGGCGCCGCCGAAAACTACGCCGCGTATCGTCGCGATCACCGCTTGCCCGACCGGCGTCGCCCACACCTTCATGGCTGCCGAAGCGTTGCAGCAAACCGCCAAGCGCCTCGGGTATGACCTGCAGGTGGAAACCCAGGGTTCGGTGGGCGCCCGCACGCCGCTGAGCGCCGAGGCGATTCGTGACGCCGACGTGGTGCTGTTGGCCGCCGACATCGAAGTCACCACCGAGCGCTTTGCCGGCAAGAAAATCTACCGCTGTGGCACCGGGATTGCGCTCAAGCAATCCGAGGCGACCCTCAACAAGGCGCTGGCCGAAGGCAAGCAGGAATCCGCCGCCAGCGGTGCTGCCGCCAAACCGGAGAAGACCGGCGTCTACAAACACCTGCTCACCGGCGTGTCGTTCATGCTGCCGATGGTGGTGGCGGGTGGTCTGCTGATCGCTCTGTCGTTTGTGTTCGGCATTCATGCCTTTGAAGAAAAAGGCACCCTGGCCGCCGCGCTGAAAACCGTCGGCGACCAAGCATTCATGTTGATGGTGCCGCTGTTGGCGGGTTATATCGCCTACTCGATTGCCGACCGTCCGGGCTTGGCTCCCGGCATGATCGGCGGCCTGCTGGCCAGCACCTTGGGCGCGGGTTTTATTGGCGGGATTTTTKCCGGTTTCCTCGCCGGCTACTGCGTCAAATTCATCAGCCGTGCGATCCGTTTGCCTCAGAGCCTGGAAGCCCTCAAGCCGATCCTGATCATCCCGTTGCTGGCGAGCCTGTTCACGGGTCTTGCGATGATTTACCTGGTAGGGCCGCCAGTGGCGAAGATGCTCACCGGGCTCACGGATTTCCTCAGCACCATGGGCACCACCAACGCCGTGCTGCTGGGCATCTTGCTGGGCGGCATGATGTGCGTCGACCTCGGTGGCCCGATCAACAAGGCGGCCTACGCGTTTTCCGTCGGCCTGCTGGCGGCGCAAAGCGGTGCACCCATGGCCGCGACCATGGCCGCCGGCATGGTGCCGCCGATTGGCATGGGCATCGCCACCCTCTTGGCGCGGCGCAAGTTCGCCCAGACCGAGCGCGAAGCCGGCAAGGCCGCGCTGATCCTCGGCATGTGCTTTATCTCTGAAGGCGCGATTCCGTTTGCCGCCAAGGATCCGCTGCGAGTGATTCCGGCGAGCATCGCTGGCGGCGCGCTGACCGGTGCGCTGTCGATGTATTTCGGCTGCAAACTGATGGCGCCCCATGGCGGGTTGTTTGTGATGCTGATCCCGAATGCGATCAACCATGCGCTGCTGTATTTGCTGGCGATTGTGGCGGGGAGTTTGTTGACCGCTGTGGTGTATGCGTTGATCAAGCGTCCCGAAGTGGTCGAGCTGACGGTCAAGCCGGTGTCATAACTCGTTCATCCCTTCATGCTTAAGTTTCTCTTTTGCTGCTCGAGAGGGAAACTGCATGACCCACTTCAACCTCGGTCGCCGCCGTGTGATGCAAGCCGTCGGCGCCGGCCTGTTGCTGCCGGGCCTCGCGCCTGCGGTGATCGCCTCGGTCAAGGATCGCCCGCAACTCACCGACGGTGTGCAGTCCGGCGACCTGCTGGGCGATCGCGCGATGATCTGGAGCCGCAGCGACCGCCCGGCGCGGATGGTGGTGGAGTGGGACACCCGCAGTGTGTTCAGCAACCCGCGCAAATTCGTCTCGCCCCTGGCCGACAGCCACACCGACTTCACCGCCCGTGTCGAACTCACCGGCCTGCCTGTCGACCAGGCGATTTTCTACCGTGTGCACTTCGAAGATGCCCAGACCGGCGTGGCCAGCGAGCCCTGGTTTGGCCACCTGCGCAGCGTGCCGCAGCAACGCCGGGATATCCGTTTTGTATGGAGCGGCGACACCGTCGGCCAGGGCTTCGGCATCAACCCGGACATCGGCGGCATGCGCATCTACGAAGCCATGCGCCTGCGCCTGCCGGACTTCTTTATCCACAGCGGCGACACCATCTACGCCGACGGCCCGGTGCCCGCGCAACTGACCACCGAAGACGGACGCATCTGGCGCAACATCACCACCGAAGCCAAAAGCAAAGTCGCCGAAACCCTGAATGAATACCGTGGCAACTATCGCTACAACCTGATGGACGAAAACGTGCGTCGCTTCAATGCGGAAGTGCCGCAGATCTGGCAGTGGGACGACCACGAAGTGATCAACAACTGGTCGCCGAGCAAGCAGCTGGATGAGCGCTACAAAACCCGCGACATCAACACGTTGGTAGGCCGTGCGCGCCAGGCCTGGCTGGAATATTCACCCATGCGCCGGCAAAGCGCCGACCAGGGCGGGCGGATTTATCGCAAGCTCAGCTACGGCCCGTTGCTGGATGTCTTTGTGTTGGACATGCGCAGCTATCGCGGGCCGAACGACGACAACCTGGGCGGCGAAAAACCGTTCCTGGGGCGTGAGCAACTGGACTGGCTCAAGCGCGAATTGAAAGCCTCCCAGGCGCAATGGAAAGTCATCGCTGCGGACATGCCCATTGGCCTTGGCGTGCCCGATGGCGAAGTCAGCCCCGGCGTGCCACGTTGGGAAGCGATCGCCAACGGCGACCCGGGCCCGGCCCAGGGACGCGAATTGGAGATCGCCGAATTGCTCGGGTTTTTGCGAGCGCAACAGGTGCGTAATCATGTGTGGCTCACGGCGGATGTGCATTACTGCGCGGCCCATCACTACCATCCGGATCGAGCGGCGTTTCAGAACTTCGAGCCGTTTTGGGAGTTTGTCGCCGGGCCGCTGAACGCCGGGAGTTTCGGGCCTAATCCGCTGGATAAAACCTTTGGCCCGGAAGTGGTGTTCGAGAAGGCACCGACGGTGCAGAACAGTTCGCCGTTTGCCGGGTTCCAGTTTTTTGGCGAGGTGCAGATTGACGGGCAGACGGCGGAGCTGACGGTGATTTTGCGGGACCTGGATGGCGTCTCGGTGTTTGAGCAGAAGCTGGCGCCAGTGTGATTGCAATGCAATCTACCTACTGAACAAGAGCCAATGTGGGAGCGGGCTTGCTCGCGAAGGCGGTGTGTCAGTCAACAGATGTATCGACTGATCCACTGCCTTCGCGAGCAAGCCCGCTCCCACATTTTGATCGGTGTATTTTCAGGGGGTCAGTAAACATCCCGGCGATAACGGCCCTGCTCGATCAACCGCTCAACCGCCTCACTGCCCAGCACCTCGTGCAGCACCTGATCCACACCCGCCGCCATCCCCTGCAAACTGCCGCAGACGTAAATCGCCGCGCCATCCGCGATCCATTTACGCAGCACATCCGCCGACTCACGCAGGCGATCCTGAACGTAGATTTTTTCCGCCTGGTCGCGGGAAAACGCCAGGTCCAGCAACGCCAGGTCACTGCTGGCCAGCCAGCCTTGCAGCTCGTCCTGGCAGTGGTAGTCGTGGGCGATATTGCGTTCGCCAAACAGCAGCCAGTTGCGCTGCTGACCGTCGGCAATCCGCGCCTTGAGCAAGCTGCGCAACCCGGCAAGGCCGGTGCCGTTGCCCAGCAGAATCATCGGCACCGGCTCGCTCGGCAGGTGGAAACCACTGTTACGCCGCAGTCGCAGGCTGATGGTCGAGCCCAGCGGTGCATGTTCGGTCAACCAGCCGGAACCCACGCCCACGCTGCCATCGGGGTGACGTTCCTGGCGCACGATCAGTTCCAGCACGCCGTCGCCGGCGATCGACGCGATGGAGTATTCGCGCATGCTCAACGGCACCAGTGCATTGACCAGCGCCTGGGCATGCAGGCCGACCAGATGCCCGCGATTGTCCGGTAGCTGGCGGCTGGCCAACGCGCGGTCGAGGGTGAATGCCAGGCCGTCGATCACCACACCTTCGCTGCCCGCCAGTCCCAGGCCGTCGAGGAAGTGTTCGATGGCCCATGGGCAATTACGCGGCAGCACTTCTACCAGGTCACCGGCCAGCCAATCCCGTGGGGCTGGCGGGGTGAGCCCGAGCAGATAGACGCCGGAGCCGCTGCTGTCCGGATTGAGCAGGGTACGGTGCTTCACGGTCCAGTTTTCATAGGTCGCGGTGGCCCATGCCGCCGCGGGTGCATGGCCGGTCAGTTGGCCGAGTTGTTGTTGCCAGTGCAGCAACGCATCGGTGTCGCCGCTGTCGACTTCCACCGGGGCGAACAGCGGGTTGCCGCCCTGGTGGGTCAGCCAGAAATGCAGGCGCCGGGCGAAGCCACAGAAGTGTTGGTACTGGCGATCACCCAAGGCCAGCACGGAGTAGTTCAAGCCCTTGAGAGAGACGTCCTGGCCGAGCACGCTGCGTTCGAACCCCCGGGCGCTGTCCGGCGCTTCGCCGTCGCCGAAGGTGCTGACCACAAACAATGCATTGCTCGACTGGCGCAAATCTTCTTCGCTGACGCTGCCCAACGATTGCACCTTCACCGGCAAACCGGCGGCCTGCAATTGGCCGGCGGTCTGCCAGGCCAGTTGCTCGGCAAAACCGCTCTGGCTGGCAAAGCCGATCAGCCAGGCAGGGGCATCGCTGTGGTTATCGGTCAGGCCTTTACGCGCATCGCGCACCTGGCGCTTTTTGCGGCGGCGGTCCAGGTACAGCAGCCAGCCCGTGATAAAGAACAGCGGCATGAGCAGCGCGGTGAGGGTCAGGATGATGCGGCCGGGCAGGCCGAAATAACTGCCGGTGTGCAGTGCATAAATGCTGGTCAGGATCTGAGCCTTGAAGCTTTTGCCGGCGTAGGTGTCGTGGGATTTGACCTCGCCGGTGGCCGGGTCGAGGTTGATCTGGTTCAGAGCGCGGTCGTGAGGCGAGGTCTTCAGCAAGTAGTAGACAGTGGCGGGTTGCCCGGCGACCGCTGGCATCCGGATGTTATAGCCGCTCAAACCGGGGCCGGCGTTGCTGTAGATGCTGCTCCAGATGGCGTCGTAATTGGCCACGGGCGCTTGGCCTTCCGGCGCCGGGCCGCGTTTGCGTACGCGTTCGTTTTGCGGGGCGTCGGACAGCATTTTGGTCAGGCCATTGCTGTACCACTCGTAGGACCAGAACAGCCCGGTCAGCGCCGCCAATAGATAGAACAGCAGGCACCAGGTGCCGAACACCGAGTGCAGGTCCCAGTTGAAACTGCGGCCCTTTTTGCGCCAGTCGAGGGTCAGCCATGCGCGCCAACTGGCCACTTGGCGCGGCCAGCGCAGGTACAGGCCCGAGAGGCAGAAGAAAACCAGGATCAGCGTACAGGCGCCGGTGATTTGCCGGCCGGTGTCGCCGATGGCGAGGAAACGGTGCAGTTGCAGCACGAAGCCGAAGAACTCCTGGCCGACGGCGTCGCCCAAGTAGTCGCCGGTGTACGGGTCGAAGTAGCGCATCTGGCCACGACGTTCACCGGGCGGCGGGGTGAACCAGACCTTGGCGGCGTCGGTGCTGTCGGGTTGCACCGTGAGCATCGACACCACTTTGCCTTCACGGGCCTCCAGCAGGCGCACCAGCTCAGCGGGCGGCAGCACGCCGGCCGGACGCTTTTCCACCGTCAACACCGTCGGGTTCAGCAACTCGATGATTTCATCCTGGAACGACACTGTCGCGCCGGTGATCCCCATCAAGGCCAACACCAGCCCGGCGGTAATGCCGAAGAACCAATGCAACTGGAACAGGGTTTTCTTCAACACGTCGTACGGCCTCGTCATCGGTTAGGTGTTTCACGGCGCGCATTATGCCGCGAGTTGTCGAGAAACATTCTTTTTTACACGCAAAAACCCCACGCATCCGATGCGTGGGGTTTTTGCGGTGATTTGTATCGGTTTAGAAATGGAAACTGGTGGTCAGCATTGCTGTGCGGCCCGCTGCCTGGTTGGCGAAGTGTGCCGCGAACGCCTTGTCGTAATACGTCTTGTCGGTGAGGTTTTGCAAGTTCAACTGCAGGTCGACGTTCTTGGTCAGCTTGTAGCTGGCCATGGCGTCGTAGCGGGTATAGGACGGCACGTAAACGGTGTTGCCCGCGTCGCCATAGACTTCGTCGACATAGAACGCGCCGCCACCGATGGTCAGCTTTGGTGTCACGTCATAGGTGGTCCACAGGCTGAAGGTGTTCTTCGGCGTGTTGGGCATCTGGTTGCCTTTGTTGGAGCCGGCACTGACGACGCCGTTACGGCCGTTCAAGCCTGGGTCCACCAGTTCGCTTTTCAGGTAGCTGTAGCCAGCGAACACTTGCCATTGATCAGTGAGCTTGCCGCTGGCGGACAACTCCAGACCATCAACGCGGGACTCGCCGCCGTTTTCATAGGTCAGCGCGTCCACCAGGATGCGTGTGTTTTTCTTCTCGGTGCGGAACACCGCGGCGGTCAGGGACAGGCGATCGTGGAACATGTCCCACTTGGTGCCCAGCTCGTAGTTGACGGTTTCTTCGGGTTTCAGGTCGCTGGCAGCGGCGCCGGCAGACAGCGGGTTGCCATCGGCACCTTCGCCCACCAGGCCGCCGGCTGGCGATGCCGAAGTGGCGTAGGACGCGTAGATGCTGCCGTTCTCCACCGGCTTCCAGACCAGGCCGGCCTGCCAGTTGAAGAACTGGCTGTCGTCCTTGATCTTGCTGCGTGCCTTGACGGTAGCGCTTGGCACCGCGTTGGTGTTGGCCACGGTGTCGAAGGTGTCGTAGCGCAGGCCAACGTTCAGCAGCCATTGCGGGTCCAGCTCGATGGTGTCGAACACATACGCCGCACGGCTGGTGGCTTTGGTGTTGGTGCCGTTGTAGTTGCGCGCGATGCTGCTGGTCCACGGATCGCCCGGGTTCGGGTTGCTCAACGACGTACAGCTGGGTGCGGTGCCGGGGTTGCACACTTGCGCGTTGTTGGAGCTGCCGAAGTTGTAGCCGCTGACGCGGGTTTCTTCACCAGTAAATTCCAGGCCAGTGGAGTAAGAGTGCTTGAAGCCCAGGGCCTGGAAGCTGCCAAACAGATCCGTCTGGTTGGTGGTGGTTTCGGTAGTGGACACGCGTGCGTTGGCGCGGCGCCATACGGTGCCGAACTGGCTGACATTACGCTTGCTGTCGTCCGGTTGCGTGAGGATGTAGTCCTGCCCGGTGTTGCCATGGCGCAGGGTGTTTTTCAGCGTCATGTTGTCGTTCAGGTCGTGCTCGATGGAGACCGTGCTTATGTCGGCGCGGGTCTTGCGGAAGTCGCGGCTCTTCAGGCCGTAGAAGTTATTGCTGTCACCGCCATCGGTGGGTTTGTCATGCACGTGGGCGGTGGCGGTCGGCGAGCTGTAGCCATACGGAATCCCCGAATCCGGCAGGTCGTTGCTTTCCATGTGGTAGTAGCTGAGGTTGACGCGGGTCGGGGTGCCCAGGCCAAAGGTCAGCGATGGGGCCACGCCCCAACGGTCGTAGTTGACGGCGTCACGCCCGGCGACGTTCTGTTCGTGGCTCATCAGGTTCAGGCGGAACGCCGCGCTGTCGAGGAACTGACGGTTGACGTCGAGCACGTAGCGGCGGGTCTGGTCGGAGCCATAGGTGAAACCGCCATTGGTGAAGTCCCGCGCCTGTGGCGTCTTGCTCACCAGGTTGAGGCTGCCGCCCGCCGAGCCGCGGCCGCCGAAGGACGAATTGGGACCTTTGCTGACTTCGATGGACTCGATGTCGAAGATCTCGCGGCTCTGGCCGCCGGTGTCGCGCACGCCGTCGAGGTAAGTGTCGCCCTGGGCGTCAAAGCCGCGAATGAACGGACGGTCGCCCTGTGGGTTGCCGCCTTCACCGGCGCCGAAGGTAATCCCCGGCACGGTGCGCAAGGCATCCTGTAACGAGGTGGCGGCGGTGTCCTTGAGGACTTGCTGTGGCACAACGGTGACGGAGCGCGGGGTGTCTACCAGCGGTGCGGTGTACTTTTGCGAAGAGGCTTTCTCGACCTGGTAGGACGTGCTGTCCTGTTCCTGGCCGGTGATGCTGGTGGCTCCCAGGGAAATGCTGTTGCGTTCGCCTTTCTGCTCGGTGTTTTCAGCCGCTTGCGCCAGTTGGGCGGCAGAGCTTGCGCTGATGGCAACGCCGATGGCCGAGGCCAGCAAACGCGGTGAACTGGCAGGTGTTTTTATCGAAGTGCGCGGCATGAAAGTGTCCTTTCCCCAAGGAGGTGAGGCCGCGGAATATAGGGAGAACAAGACTTTATATCAATTGCGATACATTACTATTCGCACTGAATTTACGTTCTTTACACTTTTTGCTTACGGTTTTTACATTCTCGTTCGTCTATTGCGCGGCAGTAGGGTTGTACACAGTCAATAAGAATCACTACCATTGGCGCCTCACTGTTTTCAGGTAACGCCCCCATGTTGCTGCACGTTCCCGGCCTGTTCTCTCGCGAGGAAGTGCTGCGCATCCGCGAAGCCCTGACGCACACCGAGTGGGCCGACGGCAAAATCACTGCCGGGCATCAATCGGCCAAGGCCAAACACAACCTGCAACTGCCGGAAGGCCACCCACTGGCGCAGGAAATCGGCGCGGCGATCCTTGATCGGCTGTGGAAAAATCCGCTGTTCATGTCAGCGGCGTTACCGCACAAGGTCTTCCCTCCGTTGCTCAACTGTTACACCGCCGGTGGCAGTTTCAACTTTCATATCGACAATGCCGTGCGCCAGTCCAAGGGCAGCCACGAGCGCGTGCGCACCGACCTGTCCTCCACGGTATTTTTCAGCGACCCCGACGACTACGACGGCGGCGAGCTGGAAATCCAGGACACCTTCGGCCTGCAGCGGGTCAAGCTGCCGGCGGGCGACATGGTGCTGTACCCCGGCTCCAGCCTGCACAAAGTCAACGCCGTGACCCGTGGCGCGCGCTACGCCTCGTTTTTCTGGACCCAAAGCCTGGTGCGCGAAGACAGCCAGCGCACGCTGCTGTTCGAGATGGACGGTGCGATCCAGCAACTGAGTCGGGACGTGCCCGACCACCCGGCGCTGATCCAGCTCACCGGGACCTATCACAACCTGCTGCGCCGCTGGGTTGAGGTCTGACCGTGGGCTTTTTATTGCGCCGTGAAGAAGTCCTCAACGTTGAGCAACTGCAGTCCATGCTCGACGATTCCCCGGTGCGCGCCGCCCAGGCGATTTTGATCGCCGCGAAGGAAGGCGTTGTGGATGCCCAGGCGCTGCTCGGGCAAATCCTGCTGGAAGGGCGCGGCATCGAGCGCGATGAAGCACTGGCGGTGCGCTGGTTCCGGATCGCCGCCCAAGGCGGGCATTTAATGGCGCGCAATATGCTCGGGCGTTGCCTGGAGCATGGTTGGGGATGTGGGGCGGATGCCGTGGCGGCAGCGCGGGAATATCGTCTGGCGGCCGAGGCGGGTCTGGATTGGGGGTTGTACAACTACGCCAACCTGCTGGCGACCGGGCGCGGGGTTGCCGAAGACCAAACCCAGGCGCTGGCGTGTTATCGACAGGCGGCGGAACTGGGTCATGCGAAGTCGATGAACCTGCTGGGGCGTTATCTGGAAGAAGGGCAGTTCTGCCCGAGGGATGTGGAGGCGGCGGTGGCGTGGTATCGCCGGTCAGCAGAAGGCGGGGATTTTCGCGGGCAGTTCAGTTATGCGGCGGTGTTGGCGGACCGGGGCGAGATAGAAACGGCGCTGGAATGGTTACGCAAGGCACTGGCGGGCGGGAATTTGAAGTTCTTGCGGGTGGCTTACAGCGCGTTGGTAAAGGCAGAACAACCTGAAATCAGGCTTTTGGCCAAGGATTATCAACTGCGTGCGATTCAACTAAACGATGAGCGGCAGAATACAGAGGTTGCTGCACAAGTTTAAATCACTATGATTGGCTCTGATTCATTGTTAATCGGCTGTGTGTTACGCACCAGCGAAGGAGATTTTATGGGCGCCGATACCAAAGTCCTGACAGCTCACGTTCCAGCGGCGCTGGCTCAAAAAGTTGATCAGATGGCAGCGCGAATGGACCGCTCACGCGGTTGGATCGTCAAGCAGGCCCTTGCCGACTGGGTCGATCAAGAAGAGGAGCGCAGCCGGCTTACGCGAGAGGCTATGGCGGATGTCGATACCGGTCGCGTAATAGACCAGCATGCGGTTCAAGCTTGGGCTGATAGCCTGAGTACTGATAACCCGCTTCCGGTACCGCGCTGATGGAGTTGAAATGGACGAGTAAGGCCTTATCAGATCTGGCTCGACTTTTCGATTTTCTCTCCGTTGTAAATCGGTCGGCAGCTGCGCGTACCGTGCAATCACTTTCTCAGGCTCCCATCAGTTTGCTGAGCAATCCGCGAATCGGCGAACGCATTGAAGAGTTCGAGCCGCGAGATGTGAGAAGGCTGTTGGTCGGACACTATGAGATGCGCTACGAGATTCAGCAGTCGACGATTTATATTTTGCGCTTATGGCACGTTCGCGAAGATCGTTGAGAATTGAGACCCATAAAAAAACCCATGACGCGTCATGGGTTTTTTGTTTGCCGTCGGCTTACAGGTAGAACGATTTCAACGGCGGGAAGCCATTGAACTCAACAGCGCTGTAGCTGGTGGTGTACGCACCGGTAGACAACCAGTACATCCGGTCACCAATCGCCAGGTTCAGCGGCAGGCCGTACTTGTAGTTCTCGTACATGATGTCGGCGCTGTCGCAGGTGGGGCCCGCGATGACCACTTCTTCCATCTCGCCTTTCTTCTCGGTCCAGATCGGGAACTTGATGGCTTCGTCCATGGTTTCGATCAGGCCGGAGAATTTGCCCACGTCGGTGTATACCCAACGCTCGACGGCGGTGCGGGATTTACGCGCAACCAGTACCACTTCGCTGACCAGGATGCCGGCGTTGGCGATCAACGAACGGCCCGGCTCCAGGATGATTTCCGGCAGGTCGTCACCGAAATCTTCCTTGAGGAAGCGGATGATTTCTTCTGCGTAGGTTTCCAGGCTGTTGGTGCGGGTGATGTAGTTGGCCGGGAAGCCGCCGCCCATGTTGATCAGCTTGAGGTGGATGCCGTCTTCTTCCTTCAGGCGCTCGAAGATCACTTTGACCTTGGCGATCGCCGCGTCCCACACGCTGATGTCACGCTGTTGCGAGCCGACGTGGAAGGAGATGCCGTAAGGCACCAGGCCCAGGTCGCGGGCGAGGATCAGCAGGTCCATGGCCATGTCGGTCTGGCAGCCGAATTTGCGCGACAGCGGCCAGTCGGCCGTGGTCGAGCCTTCAGTGAGGATACGTACATACACTTTCGAACCCGGGGCGGCCTTGGCGATGTTGCGCAGGTCGGCTTCGGAATCGGTGGAGAACAGGCGCACGCCTTTCTCGTAGAAGTAGCGGATGTCCTTGGATTTCTTGATGGTGTTGCCGTAGCTGATACGGTCGGCGCTGACGCCGCGGTCCATGACCTTGTCCAGCTCGTAGATCGACGCGATGTCGAAGCTCGAACCTTTGTCTTTGAGCAGGTCGATGATCTCGACGGCCGGGTTGGCCTTGACGGCGTAGTACACCTTGGCGAATTCGAAACCGGCGCGCAGGTCATCGTAGGCCTGGCTGATCATTGCGGTGTCGATCACCACGAACGGGGTTTCTTGCTTGTCGGCAAACGCCTTCATTTTGTCAAAAGTGGCGCGTGCGAAATAGTCTTCGACGTTAATCGACATGCTGGGAACTCCTAAGGGCAAACTAAATTGATCAATGGGTGCAAATGAACGTCCTCCGTATCCCCACTTTGGTTCGCCTACTTCCCAAGGCATGTCGCCGAAAGCAAAAAGGCCATGGGATCAACCGCTTCCCTTGGCCTTGCTGTCTCGTCGTCAGTACTTGAGCCGGATGGATCGTTTCCAGCATGGACGTTCGGCGCGAACTTTAGGACGTGAGGGGCTATAGATCAACTAAAAATGTCGCGTTTTTGCACGCGTTCGTCGTGAGGCCGTGTGCAGCTACTTATGTAACCGACCGGTATGACGGATTGATGTTCCCCGGGAGGGGCAATTTGAGGTGTTTCAGGCACAGTGAAGATCCAATGTGGGAGTGGGCTTGCTCGCGAAGGCGGTGTATCAGCCAATGCATCCGGTGACTGACACTCCGCCTTCGCGAGCAAGCCCGCTCCCACATTTTGACCGCGGTGTGTCAGGTCATGCGAGCGCAGTCTCGGCAGGCGACACGATACTGGTCTTGCCCCCACGGGACTTACCGGAACTCAGGTACTCGGCAATCGACTCCTGGGTCACTTCCCCCAGAAACACCCGCTCCGCATCCATCACCGGCAACCACGAGCGGTTGAACTCGTACATGCGCGACAACAGGATGCGCAAATGCTCGTCATACGCCGCCGTGGCGTTGAACTCGCGCAGGTATTGGCCGCAGGTGCCGGTCTGACGATGCAGGTCGCGACGTCGTACATAGCCCAGCGCCTTGTTCTCGGCATCGGTAACCACCACGTAGCGACGGTCCAGCTCGTCCATCTGCTCCAGGGCGTCCGCCACTGGCGTCTCCGGGCTGACCGACGGCGCGTTGTCCGCCGCATCTTCGGCTTTCACCAGCAACAGACGCTTGAGGGTGCTGTCCTGGCCAACGAAATTGCTGACGAACTCGTCGGCAGGGTGGGCCAGCAGGGTGTCCGGGTGATCGATCTGCAGCAGCTTGCCGGCACGGAAGATCGCGATTTTGTCGCCCAGCTTGATGGCTTCGTCGATGTCGTGGCTGACCATAATCACGGTCTTGTTCAGCGCGCGCTGCATCTCGAAGAATTCGTTCTGGATCATCTCGCGGTTGATCGGGTCGACCGCGCCGAACGGCTCATCCATCAGCAGCAACGGTGCATCCGCCGCCAGGGCGCGGATCACGCCGATCCGCTGTTGCTGGCCGCCGGACAGTTCACGCGGGTAGCGGTGCAGGTACTGCTTGGGTTCCAGCTTGATCATGCTCATCAATTCGCGGGCGCGGTCATGGCATTTCTGCTTGTCCCAGCCCAGCAGCTTGGGCACCACCACGATGTTCTCTTCGATGGTCATGTTCGGGAACAAACCGATCTGCTGGATCACGTAGCCGATGTTGCGACGCAGGGTCACTTCGTCCAGGTCGGTGGTGTCTTCACCGTTGATCAGGATCTTGCCCGAGGTCGGCTTGATCAGGCGGTTGATCATTTTCAGCGTGGTGCTCTTGCCGCAGCCCGACGGGCCGAGGAATACGCAAATTTCGCCTTCGTTGACGGTCAGGCTTACGGAATCAACGGCGGTAATGGTCTTACCGTTGCTTTGGAAGGTCTTGGTCAGGTTTTGAAGTTCGATCATTTGAGCAGTCCTTTTGGAGTCAGCGTGCGTTGCAGCCATTGCAGAAGCAGGTCGGCGAAGATGGCCAGGAGACTGACCAGTACGGCGCCAACGATCAGCATCGACATGTCGCTGCGGCTGATGGAAGCCAGAATAAGTACACCCAGGCCACCGGCGCCGATGGTGGCGGCGATGGTCATCACACCAATGTTCATCACCACGGCGGTGCGCACACCGGCGAGGATCACCGGCACGGCAATCGGCAGCTCGACCATGCGCAGGCGCTGGCCGAAGGTCATGCCGATGCCTTTGGCGGCTTCGCGGATGCCTGGCTCAACGCCGGTGAGGGCGAGGTAGGTGTTACGCATGATGGGCAGCAGGGAATAGAGGAACACGGCGGTGATCGCCGGCATCGGCCCCAGGCCCTGGCCGAATTTGGAGTAGAACGGCAGCAGCAGGCCGAACAGCGCAATCGACGGCACGGTCAGCAACACCGTGGCGCTGGCTTGCAACGGGCCGGCCAAGGTCGGGAAGCGGGTCATCAGCACGCCCAGCGGCACGCCCACGACGATTGCCAGGATCACTGCAATGCCGACCAGGGTGATGTGCTGCCAGGTCAATTGCAGGACGAGTGCCCAATCAAGATGGGAAAAGGCGTTCAGGAATTCCATGTCTTCTCCTCTTAGTTGATCGGATGCTGGCGCAGGAAATCTGCGGCCACAGCGGATGGGCTTTCATGGTCGACGTCGACCCGCGCATTCAGTTGGCGCATGGTTGCGTCGTCGAACAGTGCGGCCAAGGGCGCAAGGTCTGCGGCCAGTTGCGGGTGGGCGTCGAGGTAAACCTGACGCACCACAGGGGCTGCGGTGTAGTCCGGGAAGTAATGCTTGTCGTCATCCAGCAGCTTCAGTTTGAAGGCGTTCAGGCGACCGTCAGTGGTGTAGACCAAACCGGCAAACACCTGGCCATTACGCAGCGCGGTGTAAACCAGGCCGGCGTCCATCTGGCGGGTGTTTTTGCGGGTCAGGTTCATCTCGTACAGCTTGACCATGCCGGCCATGCCGTCGGAACGGTTGGCGAACTCGGTGTCCAGGGCCACCAGGCGGTTTTCCTTGGTTTTCTCGGCCAGTGCCGCAGTCAGGTCGCTGATGCTGTTGATCTGCGGAAATTCCTTGGCCACGTTCTCTGGCAAGGCCAGGGCGTAGGTGTTGCTGAATTTCGACGGGGAGAGCCAGACCAGGCCTTTTTTCGCATCGAGTTCTTTCACTCGGGCGTAGGACTGTTCGCTGTCGAGCTTCTCGTCGACATGGTTATAGGCCACCAGCGAAACGCCGGTGTATTCCCAGATCAGGTCCAGTTGCCCGCTTTCCTGGGCACTGCGCGCCAGGTTGCTGCCCAGGCCGCCGGTCACACGGGTGTCGTAACCCTTGGTGCGCAGGTACTGGGAAGTGATTTCGGCGAGCAGGGTTTGTTCAGTGAACACCCGGGCGCCGATGCGGATGACCGGTTTTTCAGCGGCTTGCGCAAATCCTGCGAACAGCAGGACGCAGCTCAATATCAATGTCAGTTTTTTCATGTGAATTCCTGTTTCAGGCCCAAGACGGGGCCAAAGCCTTAAGACGGACGCAACCCGCGTTCCAGCCAAAGGCGGCTGGCCATGGTCACCAGACCGTCGAGCAGCAAGGCCAGCAGCGCGGTGCACGCGGCGCCGAGCAGCAGTTGCGGCTGATTGTTCAGGGCAATGCCGGGGAAGATCAGGCTGCCCAGGCTGTTGGCGCCAATCAGGAACGCCAGGGGCGCGGTACCGACGTTGATCGCCAGGGCCACGCGCACACCGCCGATGATGATCGGCACGGCGTTGGGCAGTTCCACGCGAAACAGCACTTGGCGCGGCGTCATGCCGATGCCGACGGCGGCTTCTTTCAGGGAACCTTGAACGTTTTTCAGGCCTTCATAAGTGTTGCGCACGATGGGCAGCAACGAGGCGAGGAACAGCGCGAAAATCGCGGGGCCGCTGCCGATGCCAAGGACACCGAGGGCGATGGCCAGTACGGCCAGGGGAGGGACGGTATTGCCGATGTTGAAGATCTGCATGAAGCGTTCTGCGCGCCCGACCATATTCGGTCGGCTGAGCAGGATACCGGCGGGAATCCCTACGATCAGGGCGGCCAGCATCGAAACAAGGACGAGGATCAAGTGAGCTTGCAGGTAAAACAACAAATCGTCGCGGTACAGTTCGATCGTGTTGATGCCGATCCAGTGGACCAGCAGGGCCAGGAGAGCGACGACAACCGCTCCTCCTATCAGCCCTTTGCCATAGCGAATAGCCACAGGCGGACTCCTTTTTTCTTCTGTCGGCGAACACATTTCCGAGCGGCAATGCCATTCCTGGCTGTCGGCAAATATGGTCGCGAAATGCAGCTCGCCAATACCGGCAACGCGGTATGAGGTCGAGCCATGAGCGCAGCCTCGTCAGGCTAACTTGCTGATTTTTCAGCCCCTGTTACGAGTGCGATAGCAGGGGAGTGGACGTCTCTACCTTTTAAAAGGTTCCATACTTGGCAGCAATTAGCCACCCCCAATGGGGTGAACGGTGGTCTGTAACCCCGGGTTTGCGCTATACTCGCCGCCCTTTTTTGACTCACCTGCCAGGCGATTTCCCATGACCCACCAGGCCGCCGAAGTCGCGAAACGCCGCACTTTCGCCATTATTTCCCACCCCGATGCCGGTAAAACCACCATCACCGAAAAGCTGTTGCTGATGGGCAAGGCGATCGCGGTGGCCGGCACGGTGAAATCCCGTAAATCCGACCGCCATGCCACCTCCGACTGGATGGAAATGGAAAAGCAGCGTGGTATCTCCATTACCACGTCGGTCATGCAGTTCCCGTATCGCGACCACATGATCAACCTGCTCGACACCCCGGGCCACGAAGACTTCTCCGAAGACACCTACCGCACCCTGACTGCGGTGGACTCGGCACTGATGGTCCTCGACGGCGGTAAAGGCGTTGAGCCACGGACTATCGCGCTGATGGACGTCTGCCGCCTGCGGGACACGCCGATTGTCAGCTTTATCAACAAACTCGACCGTGACATCCGCGACCCGATCGAACTGCTGGACGAAATCGAAGCCGTCCTGAAGATCAAAGCCGCGCCGATCACCTGGCCGATTGGTTGCTACCGCGACTTCAAGGGCGTGTATCACCTGGCCGACGACTACATCATTGTGTACACCGCCGGCCATGGCCACGAGCGTACCGATGTGAAAATCATCGAGAAGCTCGACTCCGACGAAGCCCGCGCCCACCTGGGTGACGAGTACGACCGGTTTGTCGACCAGCTGGAACTGGTGCAGGGCGCCTGCCACGCGTTCAACCAGCAGGAATTCCTCGACGGCCAGCTGACGCCGGTGTTCTTCGGTACTGCCCTGGGTAACTTCGGTGTCGATCACGTGCTCGACGCCGTGGTCAATTGGGCACCCAAGCCGCTGGCACGTGTTGCCAACGAGCGTACCGTTGAACCGGTGGAAGAGAAGTTTGCCGGCTTCGTGTTCAAGATCCAGGCGAACATGGACCCGAAACACCGTGACCGTATCGCCTTTATGCGTATCTGCTCCGGCAAATATGAAAAAGGCATGAAGATGCGCCACGTGCGTACCGGCAAGGACGTGCGCATCGGCGACGCCCTGACCTTCTTCTCCTCCGAGCGTGAGCAACTGGAAGAAGCGTTTGCCGGTGACATCATCGGCTTGCACAACCACGGCACCATCCAGATCGGCGACACCTTCACCGAAGGTGAAGTGCTGGGCTTTACGGGTATTCCGCACTTCGCCCCGGAACTGTTCCGCCGCGTACGCCTGCGTGACCCGTTGAAATCCAAGCAACTGCGCCAGGGTTTGCAGCAGTTGGCGGAAGAGGGCGCCACCCAGGTGTTCTTCCCGGAGCGCAGCAACGACATCATCCTCGGCGCCGTTGGTGTGCTGCAGTTCGATGTGGTGGCCAGCCGTTTGAAAGAGGAATACAAGGTGGAATGCTCCTACGAGCCGATCACCGTGTATTCCGCGCGTTGGATTGATTGCAGCGATAAGAAGAAGCTGGAAGAGTTCAAGGTCAAGGCTGTGGAAAACCTCGCGATCGACGGCGGTGGGCACCTGACCTACCTGGCCCCGACCCGGGTCAACCTGGCGCTGATGGAAGAGCGTTGGCCGGATGTGAAATTCCGTGCGACTCGCGAACACCATTAAGGGTTAGTGGTGGGCGAAAGGGCGAAGCTGTCATGGCTTCGCCCTTTTTTGTTGGGCAGTTAGGCGGGGTGTATATCCGTTATCTGCGTAACGGCCTCTATTGGTTCCGCTCTTACAGCGGGTCACTTTTGAAAAGAGCCCAAAAGTAACCAAAAGGCTCTTGCCCCACCACTCGGCACCTCGCTTGGGCTCGGTGTGCCCGCACTCCGGCTTTGGAGCGTGGGCCGCCGCGATGGGCCATCCTTGGCCCAGCGCGGCTAACCCGGCGTCCTGCCGGGTTACCCACGCTCCAAAGCCTGCGTTCGGCCAGCGTGGTTTAACGGGGCGCCTAAGATCAAGATCAAGATCAACAGCAAAAGCACAGCGGCCTCCCGGCCGGCTTGAGTGTGGTGAAGCAAAATCAAAAGCTAAAGCGGGCACGGTCCAAATGTAGGAGCGAGCTTGCTCGCGAAGGTCGTTAACGATGACGCTGGCACCCTGATTCAACGCGGCGCTCTCAGGTTTTTCGCGAGCAAGCTCGCTCCTACAGAAAATCGCTTTTAACACTCAAGCCGGCCTGTAGGCCGCTGTGCTCTTGATCTGCTTTTGATTTTGATCTGCGGGCCCCGTCAACCACGATGGCCGCAAGTAGGCACGGTGGAGCGGGTAAATCGGCAGGGAAGCCGATTTAGCCGCGCCGGGCCATGGATGGCCCGTCGCGGCGGCCCGCGGAATCGGGCCGGAGTGCGGGCATGCCGAGCCTAGGCGAGGCACCGAGTGGTGGGGCAAAGACCTTTTGGTTACTTTTGGGGCATTTGCCAAAAGTGACCCGCTGTAAGAGCGGAACCATAGGTGGCCGTTACCGAAGAAACGGATATGTACTCAACCCACCCCACCCACCCCACCAGAGCCCTCTGCACAAGGTATGTACATACTCAAGCTCTATTGGCGAAACACGCGCATTGAGACTAGCGTCTTGAGTACGGGATGTACTCACCGGCAGGAGGGAAATGAGCATGCGTGTTTTACCGCGGGTCGTGTTGTTGTTGAAAGTGCTGGCACTGGCGTCCCTGGGCATATCGTCAGCCTGGGCGCATCAGCCGGCGCAGGGCGAGATGCTATTGGCCGCTACAGGGGACCAGACCTGGAAGGACACAGGCAAGACCAGCGGTACCAAGGAAAGCAATTCCGGCAGCTGGAAGCCACAAACCAGCACCACCAGCAGCGATGACGCCGAGAACCCGGATAACGAGGGTGAAGACAGCCAAACCTACGATGATGGCAATAGTTGAGTGCGCCGCCGGACTGCGCTGGCGAAAACCCTGCATGGGGACTAACTTCAACGCTGACGGCGGAAAAAGGCTGTCGTGCGGGATTTACTTACTGACTGGACGGAAATCGACCATGAGTATCTTTCAACGTGTGGTGCTGTTGCTCAAAGTGCTGGTGATGTTGTCGCTGGGCATGTCCTCTGCGTGGGCCACTACGGCCGTGCAAAGCTATTCCACGGGGTTTGTGGCAGCGAAGACGGTACAGGCAGGTGGTTTGCAGCTGGCCAAGAGTGAATCCGAGCCTGGTGACGAGGACCAGGGCGGCTCCAAGGATGATGATGATCAACAAACACCGCCGGATGACGATGATAGCGATGCGGGTGATGGTGACAGCGATACTTGAGTCGCGCTAAAAAAAAGCCCCTCCTGCCAGACAGATGCGCTATCCGGCGAGAGGGGCTGTAGAACACAGTCGATGCCCTGGGCTTAACCCCAAGGCATTTTTTGTGGGTCAGGCCACGAACTGTTCCGCGTAGTGGCAAGCCACCTGACGGTTGTCGAGTGGCCGCAACAGTGGCTCGTCGGTGCTGCACAGTTGGGTCGCGTACGGGCAGCGCTTGTGGAAGGCGCAGCCAGACGGCGGGTTCAGCGGGTTGGGCAGTTCGCCGACGATCTTGATCTTCGGCTTGTTCGGGTCCGGGTGAATGGTCGGGGTCGCCGACAGCAGCGCCTGGGTGTACGGGTGCAACGGGCGTGCGTAGATATCTTCCTTCGGACCTACTTCCACCGGGCGGCCGAGGTACATCACCATCACGTCATCGGCGACGTGTTGTACCACCGCGAGGTTGTGGGAGATGAACACGTAGGCGGTGTTGAATTCCTGCTGCAGGTCCATGAACAGGTTAAGCACCTGAGCCTGGATCGACACGTCCAACGCCGAGGTCGGTTCATCCGCCACCAGCACTTTCGGTTGCAGCATCATCGCCCGGGCCAGTGCGATCCGCTGGCGCTGGCCACCGGAGAACATGTGCGGGTAGCGCTGATAATGCTCAGGGCGCAGGCCCACTTGCTTCATCATCGCCTGGACCTTTTCCCGGCGTTCGGCGGCGGACAGGTTGGTGTTGATCAGCAGCGGCTCGCCCAGTTGGTCACCGACTTTCTGGCGTGGGTTCAACGAGGCGTACGGGCTCTGGAACACCATCTGCACGTCTTTGCGCAATTGCTTGCGCTGGGCCTTGTCGGCGCCGGCAACTTCCTGGCCGGCGATTTTCAGCGAGCCGGAAGAGGGTTCTTCGATCAGCGTCAGGGCACGGGCCAGGGTGGATTTGCCGCAACCGGATTCGCCCACGACAGCGAGGGTCTTGCCGGCTTCCAGCTCGAACGACACACCATTGAGCGCGCGCACCAGGGCGTGGCCCTTGAACAGGCCACGGGACACTTCGTAGTGACGGGTCAGGTCGCGGGCGGTAAGTACGACGGCCATTACGCCACCTCCTGATTCAGCGGGTAGAAGCAGCGGGCGAGGCTGTTGCTTTTCGGGTCAAGGCCCGGGCGTTGGGCGCGGCAGGATTCCTGCACATACGGGCAGCGTGGCGACAGCAGGCAACCCTGCGGGCGGTCATAACGGCCGGGAACGATACCCGGCAGCGTGGCCAGGCGCGTGGCGCCCAGGCTGTGCTCGGGAATCGCCTTGAGCAGCGCTTCGCTGTACGGGTGCGCCGGGATGTCGAACAACTGCGGCACCTGGCCGACTTCCACGGCTTGGCCGGCGTACATCACGCACACGCGCTGAGCAGTTTCAGCCACCACCGCGAGGTCGTGGGTGATCAGCACCAGGCCCATGTTCTGCTCTTTCTGCAAGGCCAGCAGCAGTTCCATGATCTGGGCCTGGATGGTCACGTCGAGTGCCGTGGTCGGTTCATCGGCGATCAGCAGTTTCGGCTCGCCGGCGATGGCCATGGCGATAGCCACACGCTGGCTCATACCACCGGACAGTTGATGCGGGTAGGCATCCATACGGCTGGCAGCGCCCGGGATTTCCACCTTTTCGAGCAGTTCGATGGCACGCTTGCGCGCTTGCTTGCCGGACATTTTCAAATGCAGGCGCAGTACTTCTTCGATCTGAAAACCCACGGTGTAGCTGGGGTTCAGGGCGGTCATCGGGTCCTGGAAAACCATCGCCAGGTCTTTACCGACGATCTGCCGGCGCTGGCGGTTGCTCAGCTTGAGCATGTCCTTGCCGTCGAAGTTCAGGGCGTCGGCGGTGACGATGCCGGGGTGCTCGATCAGGCCCATCAGCGCCATCATGGTCACGGATTTACCCGAACCCGACTCGCCAACGATCGCCAGTACTTCGCCTTTGTCGACGGAGATGTCGAGGCCATCGACCACCGGCACGGCGGTCTTGTCGCCGAAGCGGACATTGAGATTCTTGATTTCTAGCAGTGACATGGGAATCTCCTCAGGCGGCGTTCTTGAGTTTCGGGTCCAGCGCATCGCGCAGGCCGTCGCCCATCAGGTTGATTGCCAGCACGCTGAGCAAAATGGTCAAGCCAGGCAGGCTCACTACCCACCAGGCGCGTTCGATGTAGTCGCGGGCCGAAGCCAGCATGGTGCCCCACTCCGGGGTTGGCGGTTGTACGCCAAGGCCCAGGAAGCCAAGGGCTGCGGCATCGAGAATTGCCGAGGAGAAACTCAGGGTGGCCTGAACGATCAACGGTGCCATGCAGTTAGGCAGCACGGTGACGAACATCAGGCGCGGCAGGCCGGCGCCGGCGAGGCGGGCGGCGGTCACGTAGTCACGGTTCAGTTCGCCCATCACCGCAGCACGGGTCAGGCGGACATAGGACGGCAGCGACACGATCGCGATGGCGATCACGGTGTTGATCAGGCCAGGGCCGAGGATCGCGACAATGGCCACAGCCAGCAGCAGCGATGGCAGGGCCAGCATGATGTCCATCAGACGCATGATGGTCGGGCCAAGCATGCGTGGGAAGAAACCGGCGAACAGACCCAGCAGGATCCCCGGGATCAGCGACATGACTACCGACGACAAGCCGATCAGCAAGGACAGGCGCGAACCCTGGATCAGGCGCGACAGCAGGTCACGGCCCAGTTCGTCGGTGCCCAGCAGGAACTGGATCTGCCCACCTTCCAGCCAGGCCGGAGGGGTCAGCAGGAAGTCACGGTATTGCTCGCTCGGGTTGTGCGGGGCCACCCAAGGGGCGAACAGCGCGCAAAACACTACCAGCAACATGAACAGCAGGCCGGCAACGGCGCCTTTGTTCTTGGAGAAGGCTTGCCAGAATTCTTTGTACGGGGACGGGTACAGCAGGCTTTGATCGACTGCTACCGCGGGAGTAGGTGTGGTCATGGTCATGATCTCAGCGCTGGTGACGGATGCGTGGGTTGGCGAAGCCGTAGAGGATGTCCACCACGAAGTTCACCAGAATCACCAGGCAGGCGATTAACAGGATACCGTTTTGCACCACGGGATAGTCCCGTGCGCCAATGGCTTCAATCAGCCATTTGCCGATGCCGGGCCACGAGAAGATGGTTTCGGTCAGGACCGCACCCGCCAGCAGCGTGCCGACTTGCAGGCCGACCACGGTGAGTACCGGGATCAACGCGTTACGCAGGCCGTGGACGAATACCACGCGTGCCGGCGACAGGCCTTTGGCCTTGGCGGTACGGATGTAGTCTTCACGCAGGACTTCAAGCATCGACGAACGGGTCATCCGCGCGATCACGGCCAGCGGGATGGTGCCGAGCACGATGGCCGGCAGGATCAGGTGGTGCAACGCATCCCAGAACGCGTCCGGCTCGTCAGCCAGCAGGGTGTCGATCAACATGAAACCGGTGCGCGGCTCGATGTCGTAGAGCAGGTCGATCCGTCCCGACACTGGCGTCCAGCCCAGGCTCACGGAGAAGAACATGATCAGGATCAGGCCCCACCAGAAGATCGGCATCGAATATCCCGCCAGGGAGATGCCCATCACCCCATGGTCGAACAGGGATCCTCGTTTCAAGGCCGCGATCACCCCGGCTAACAGCCCCAGGATGCCGGCGAACAACAGGGCGGCCATGGACAGTTCCAGGGTCGCCGGGAAGAGGGCGGTGAACTCGGTCCACACGCTGGTACGGGTACGCAGCGATTCGCCAAGGTCCCCTTGGGCGAGCTTGCCGACGTAGTCCAGGTATTGCGCATACAACGGCTTGTTAAGGCCAAGGCGTTCCATTGCCTGTGCGTGCATCTCGGGGTCGACTCGTCGTTCGCCCATCATGACTTCGACGGGGTCGCCTGGGATCATGCGAATCAACGCGAACGTCAGCAAGGTGATGCCGAAAAACGTGGGGATCAGTAACCCCAATCGGCGGGCAATAAAACTAAACATCTTGTTGTGTACCTCAATCAGCCGGTTAGGCAGGTTCGGCACCGTCAATGTCGACGGTGCCGAGCGTTTCTCTTATTTACTTCACCTGGGTGGTGGCAAAGTTATTTGTAGTCAGAGGGCTTTGGGTAAAACCTTCGACGTTTTTACGCATGGCGGTAAACATTTTCGGGTAAGCCATGGGAATCCATGGTTGGTCCTTGTCGAAAACGTCCATTGCTTGTTCATAGAGTGCAGCGCGCTGGGTGGGTTCAGCGATAGCGCGCGCCTTGTCGATCAAGTCTTGAAACTCTTTGTTACACCAGCGGGCGTAGTTTTCGCCGTTTTTCGCTGCATCGCAACTCAAGTTCGGGGTGAGGAAGTTATCCGGGTCCCCGTTGTCCCCCGCCCAACCGGCGGAGACCATGTCATGTTCGCCATTCTTGGCGCGTTTGAGCATTTCGCCCCATTCCATGACCTTGATGTTCACTTTCAGGCCGATTTGCGCCAGGTCCGCCTGCATGCGCTGGGCGCCGAGCATCGGGTTGGGGTTGGTCGGGCCGCCGCCGTTACGGGTGAACAGGGTGAACTCGGTGCCTTCCGGTACGCCGGCTTCCTTGAGCAGGGCGCGGGCCTTGTCCAGGTCACGCGGCGGGTTTTTCAGCTTGTCGCTGAAGCCCAGCAGGGTTGGCGGGTACGGGCCGGTGGCATCGATGGAGTTGCCTTTGCCGTACAGGGATTCGTTGTAGCCTTTCTTGTCGAACGCGATGTTGATCGCGTGACGTACCCGCGCGTCGCTCATGTACTTGTGGGTGGTGTTCAGGGCGGTGTAGGCGGTGGTCATCGCTGCCAGTTCCGCAACCTTCAGGTTCGGGTCGGCCTTCATGCTCGGCACGTCATCCGGTTTTGGGTACAGCGCGATCTGGCATTCGTTGGCCTTGAGCTTTTGCAGGCGCACGTTGTTGTCAGTGGTGATGGCCAGGATCAACGGATCCGCCGGCGGCTTGCCACGGAAGTAGTCCGGGTTGGCCTTGAAGCGCACTTGGGCGTCTTTGGCGTAGCGGGTGAAGATGAACGGGCCGGTGCCGATGGGCTTGGCGTTCAGGTCATCGGTCTTGCCGGACTTGAGCAACTGGTCGGCGTATTCGGCGGAGTGAATCGAGGAAAATGCCATGGCCAGGTCGGCCAGGAACGGTGCTTCAGGGCGGGTCAGGGTGAAGACCACGGTGTGGTCATCGGTCTTCGTTACGCTCTTGAGCAGTTCCTTGAAACCCATGCTTTCGAAGTACGGGTAGCCCACGTTGGACTTGTTGTGCCACGGGTGATTCGGGTCCAGCTGGCGCTGGAAACTCCAGAGCACGTCGTCGGCGTTCAGGTTGCGCGTGGGTTTGAAGTAGTCGGTGGTGTGGAACTTGATGTCGTCACGCAGGTGAAAGGTGTAGGTCAGGCCATCGGCGCTGATTTCCGGCAGTTCCTTGGCGAGGGCCGGGATCACGTCGGTGGTGCCGGGCTTGAAGTCCACCAGTCGGTTGAACATGGTTTCAGCGGCGGCGTCAGCGGTGACGGCCGTGGTGTACAAGACCGGATCGAAACCTTCCGGGCTGGCTTCGGTGCAGACGACCAACGGTTTGGCCGAGATGCCAACAGCGACGCTCAACAGCGCAGCGGCAATGGCAGCTTGTAACGGGAGCATTTTCATCTAAGAGCCCTCTGCAATCGATTGGACCAGACAAGCGTAGGCGGCGGGCTCGTCCTGAGCCCGCCGCCCACCTGGCGCTGATTAAAGAATGTTGAACGGGATGGTGGTCACCAGGCGGAACTCACGCAGGTTGCCGTCAGCCTGGTTGGCGCTGGCACGGTGAGTCACGTAGGTACCGCGGAAGGTAGTGGCCTTGAGTGCGCCGCTCTGGATCGCGTAAGCCGCGCCTACACCGTATTCCTGGTGTTTCTCGCCGTCCTGGGCCTGAATGCCGTTGTAGGCAAAGCCCGCGCGGCCGCCGTCGCCGGTGTAGTGAGTACCGTCGATACCCCAGCCACGCGCCGAGTAGATGTTGAACTTCAGGCCTGGCACGCCGTATTCGGCCATGTTAATGCCGTAGGCAATCTGGAAGGACTTCTCGTTCGGACCGTTAAAGTCGGACGTCAGGGAGTTGGCCAGGTAGATGCCGTTGGTTTCGTGCAGGTAGTCGAAGTACTCGTCACCGTTCACGGCCTGGTACGAGAAGGTCAGGCTGTGAGCCTGGTGGGTCAGGCCGAACGACAGCGAGTAAGTGTCGTTGTCGATCTTGCCCATCAACTTTTTGCCTTCGTCGACGGTTTTGTAGTAGTTCAGGCCAGTGGTCAGGGACAGGGTCTGGCTGTCACCCAGCTCGTGGGTAGCGCCGAAGTAGTACTGGTTCCAGAAGTCTTCCACGTTGGCGGCAAACAGGCTGGTCTTCAGGCTCTTGAATGGCTGGTAGTTGACGCCAAAGGTGTTGACCTTGTCGGTTTCCTGGCGGCCATTGCCATATTCACTGCGGAATTTCGACAGGCTCTGCTCGGTCCGTGGCGAAACGCGGTCAAACACGCCGCCCTGGAACGACAGGTTGCTGAACTCTTCGCTGTTGAAGCTCACACCTTCAAAGCTCGAAGGCAGCGCACGGTTGCCGATGGTGTCGACGATGCCGCTGCTGAAGTTCTGGCGACCGGCAGTCAAGGTGGTGTTCGAGACACGGAACTTGACGTTGGCCAGGCCCAGTTTGCTCCACTGGTCTACAGCGTCGCCGTCGGAGTCGGCCAGGGTACGGTTGGAACCGCCCTTGATGTCGCGCTTGCTACGGTCCAGGACCACAGCATTGTAGACCGCAACCTCAGTGCTCACGCCCACGGTGCCTTGGGTGAAGCCCGAGGTAGCGTTGAGGATGGTGCCTTGCACCCAGTTGGTACGGTAATTGTCAGTACGGGCTTCGCCGTGCTTCTGATAGGTGAATTTGCTGCCGCGGAAGCGTTGTTCGTTGGAGAACCAGTTACGGGTTGTACCGCCCAGGCTGAATCCATCGATAAAGCCTTTGGCCTCGCTTTGGGCGCTGGTGCCGGCCAGTGTGGTTGGAACGAAGTCCTGGCTTGCAGGTTCAGCGTAGGCGGTAGCCGTGATGCTGCTGATGGCCAGGGCCAGTAGCGCGGTGCTGCTCAGTTTCATGGGTGAAGCTCCTTTGGTTCTCTTTTTAATGCCGGTCTTTTTAGGTGAACCGGCTATTGGGTGTGTAACTCTTTCAAGCCTTTGCAAACGTTTGCCCGAGGGTAAAACCCGAAATAAGGCTGCACGTTTGCAGCAGGGTGAATTCTCACCCTGCGCAATCCGGTTATTTTTTATGGGGTAATGCTGACGCCCGAGAACACGTTGCGGCCGAAGGGGCTCACTTTAAAACCTTCGACTTTGGCGCTTAACGGCTGGTTGACCGTCGAGTGGGCGACTGGCGTGATCGGCACCTGCTGCTTGAGCAGTTGCTGCGCCTGTTTGTACAGAACAGTCCTTTGTTCGCGGTCGGTCACGACCTTGGCTTGCTTGATCAGCTTGTCGTACGCCGGGTCACACCACATGGAGTAGTTGTTCCCGCCGATGGCGTCGCAGCTGTAGAGAGTGCCCAGCCAGTTGTCCGGGTCACCGTTGTCGCCGGTCCAGCCGATCAGGCTGATATCGTGCTCGCCATTCTTGGTGCGCTTGATGTACTCGCCCCATTCATAGCTGACGATCTTGACCTTGAGACCAATCTTGGCCCAATCGCTTTGCAGCATTTCGGCCATCAGCTTGGCGTTGGGGTTGTACGGCCGTTGCACCGGCATCGCCCACAGGGTGATCTCGGTACCTTCCTTCACGCCGGCAGCCTTGAGCAGTTCCTTGGCTTTTTCCGGGTTGTAGGCGGCGTCCTTGATGGTGTCGTCGTAAGACCACTGGGTCGGTGGCATGGCGTTGACCGCCAGTTGCCCCGCGCCTTGGTAAACGGCGTTGAGAATGCTCTGCTTGTTCACCGCCATGTCCAGGGCCTGACGCACTTCGAGCTGGTCGAAAGGCTTGTGCCGCACGTTATAGGCGATGTAGCCGAGGTTGAAGCCTGGCTTGGTCAGCAGTTGCAGCTTCGGGTCGGCCTTCAGCGCTTCGACGTCGGCCGGGCGCGGGTGCAGGGTGATCTGGCATTCACCGGCCTTGAGCTTTTGCACCCGCACAGACGCGTCGGTGTTGATCGCAAAAATCAGCTGGTCGAGCTTCACGCGGCTCGGGTCCCAGTACTGTTTGTTGCCGGTGTAGCGAATCTGCGAGTCTTTCTGGTAACGCTGGAACACGAACGGCCCGGTGCCGATCGGCTTCTGGTTGATGTCGCTGGGCTTGCCGATCTTGAGCAAATGGTCGGCGTATTCAGCCGACAGGATCGAGGCGAAGCTCATGGCGATGTTCTGGATGAACGCGGCGTCGACCGTGTTCAAGGTCATCACCACGGTGTGCGGGCCGGTTTTCTCGACCTTCGCGATGTTCTTGTTCAGGCTCATCCCGTTGAAGTATGGGAACTCGGTGGGGTAGGCCTTGCGGAACGGGTGTTCGGGGTCAAGCATGCGATTGAAGGTGAACAGCACATCGTCGGCGTTGAAATCACGCGTCGGCTTGAAGTCCTTGTTGCTGTGGAATTTCACCCCTTCACGCAGGTGGAAGGTGTAGGTCAGGCCGTCTTCGGAAATATCCCAGCTGGTTGCCAGCCCTGGTACGACATTGGTCGCGCCTTTTTCGAACTCGGCCAGGCGGTTGTAGAGAGGCTCGGCGGCGTCGTTGTCGGTGGCCGTCGTGTATTGCGCGGTGTCGAAGCCAGCCGGGCTGCCTTCGGAGCAAAACACCAGGCTCTTTTTATCGGCAGCCTGGCCCATCGAGGCCACAGCCAACAGGCTGGTGCCGAATATCGCGGATAGAACGGTGGTATGGCGCATGACAATCCCGATCCTTGTTTGTTGTTTTCGTCAGTGAGCAATCGCCCGGTCATTCATGACCTGGCGACATCACTGATCCCACAACGGCAATTGCCCTACAGAGACGATGCTTCTGCCGTGCCACGACGTTAGGGGTCGGGAGCCGGGCAGTAAATACAACGAATCTGACAGACCTTGTAGGTAACGGAGCCGCGATTCGCAGTTAACAGCCGTAAGACGGCGGCGCGTGCGGATGTGGTCTATTTCCTACGGTCTTGGCAGATGCAATAACGGCGACGTTATAAACGTCGCCGTCAGAGCCTCTTACTTGCCGCTTACGCTCACGCCGTAGAAGGAGTTCAAGCCAAATGGGCTGATCTTGAAGTCCTGCACGTTGTTGCGCATGGGTTGATACACCGTCGAGTGCGCGATAGGTGTCATCGGGACTGCATCTTTGAGGATATGTTGCGCCTGCTTGTACAGCTCGGTGCGTTTGGCTACGTCGGAAGTCGCCTTGGCTTCTTTCACGATGCCGTCGAATTTCTTGTCGCACCACTTGGAGAAGTTGTTGCCGGCCAGGGAATCACAGCCGAACAGCACGTTCAACCAGTTGTCCGGGTCACCATTGTCGCCGCTCCAGCCAATGATCATGGCCTGGTTCTCGCCGCCTTTGGAACGCTTGATGTACTCGCCCCACTCGTAGCTGACGATGTTCACTTTCAGGCCGATCTGTTTCCAGTCGTTCTGCAGCATCTCAGCCATCAGCTTGGCGTTCGGGTTGTACGGACGCTGGACCGGCATCGCCCACAGGGTGATCTCGGTGCCTTCCTTGACGCCGGCTTCCTTGAGCAAAGCCTTGGCTTTGGTCACGTCAAACGGCGCATCCTTGATGGTGGTGTCGTAGGACCACTGGGTTGGCGGCATGGCGTTGACGGCCAGTTGACCCGCGCCCTGGTAAACCGAATCAATGATCTGCTGCTTGTTCACCGACATGTCCAGGGCTTCACGCACCCGGATGTCCGACAGCGGGTTAGGCGCGGTCTGGCCCTTGAGGACCGGCATTACGTTGTAGGCGATGTAGCCCAGGTTGAAACCGGCCTGGTGCGGCAGTTTCAGGTCCTTGTCTTCACCCAGCGCCTTGAGGTCGGCCGGACGCGGGAACAGGGTCACCTGGCATTCGTTTTTCTTCAGCTTCTGGATACGCACCGACGGGTCAGTGGTGATGGCGAAGATCAGGTTGTCGATCTTCACGTCTTCAGGCTTCCAGTAATCCTTGTTGCCGGTGTAACGGATGTTGGAGTCTTTCTGGTAGCTCTTGAACACGAACGGACCAGTGCCGATTGGCTTCTGGTTGATGTCCTGAGGCTTGCCTTCCTTCAACAGTTGGGCGGCGTATTCGGCCGACTGGATGGAGGCGAAGCTCATGGCCAGGTTCTGGATGAAAGCGGCGTCCACGGTGCCAAGGGTGAACTTGACGGTGTGGGCATCGACTTTCTCGATGTTCTTGATGTTGGTGTCCATACCCATGTCCGTGAAGTACGGGAACTCGGTTGGGTAGGCTTTACGGAACGGATCATCTTTGTTGATCATCCGGTTGAAAGTGAACAGTACGTCGTCAGCCGAGAATTCACGAGTTGGCTTGAAGTACGGGGTGGTGTGGAACTTGACGCCTTCACGAAGGTGGAAGGTGTACGTCAGGCCATCCGGGGAAACGTCCCAGGTCGTGGCCAGCCCAGGAACAACAGCGGTGCCGCCGCGCTCAAACTGGGTCAGACGGTTGAACATGGTTTCGGCCGAAGCATCGAAGTCTGTTCCGGTGGTGTACTGGCCTGGGTCAAAACCGGCCGGGCTCCCTTCGGAGCAGAACACCAAGTTGCTCGCCGCTTGGGCGAAAGGTGCAGCAGCCATTAAACCGGCGCTGACTAATAACGGAATGACTGCGTGTTTAAGCATGTTGGCCTCATGATTTGTTGTCATTTTTGGTAGTGAGGGCGACCTCGTGAGTCGACCTGCGGATACTTATGCAGGGCCCATACCCATTGCAAGATGTTGAGAGCCTACAACGGCTAAACAGTGGTACGAACGTACACGAATGTCGCATATGTGTAAGTTCGGGCACATTTACGCATTTTTGAAGGGTTTTTTCGGTGCGAGGCGCGCACCAGGAATGCCCAACCGAGGCGTCTGGCGCACTCGGTTGGGGCGTTGCTGTTACTTATTCAGACTGACGCCATAGAACGGTGTGAGTCCAAATGGGCTGATCTTGAAGTCCTGCACCTCCTTTCGAAGGGGCTGGAAAACCGTCGAGTTTGCAATAGGTGTTATAGGCACTTGTTCTTTAAGGATTTTTTGTGCCTCTTGATACCACTTGATACGCTGCTCGCGGTCGCTGCTGACCTTGGCCTGCTGCACCAGTTTGTCGTACGCCGGGTTACACCATTTTGCGTAGTTGCTGCCCTTTACCGCGGCACAACTATAGAGCACGCCGAGCCAGTTATCGGGGTCGCCGTTGTCGCCGGTCCAGCCGTAAATCATCACATCGTGCTCGCCGGCTTTCGCGCGTTTGATGTACTCGCCCCACTCATAGCTGACGATATTGGCCTTGATGCCGATTTTTTCCCAATCCTGCTGGATCATCTGCGCCGACATTCGAGCGTTGGGATTCGACGCGCGTTGAACCGTCATTGCCCACAGGTTGAGGGTGGTACCTGGTGCAACCCCTGCTTCTTTTAGTAGCGCCCGGGCCTTGGCCGGATCGTAGGGCGCGTCCTTGATCGTCGGATCATAAGACCACTGCGCCGGAGGCAGTGCGTTCTGCGCCAATTGTCCGGCGCTCTGGTACACGGCCTTGATGATTGCCGGCTTGTCGATGGCCATGTCCAAGGCCTGGCGGACCTTGAGCTGGTCCAGGGGCGGGTGGGTCACGTTGTAGGCGAGAAAGCCCAGGTTAAAGCCGGCTTGCTGGAGCACCCGCAGATTCGGGTCCTGCTTCATCACTTCGATGTCGGAAGGACGCGGGTAACCGCTGACCTGGCACTCGCCGGCCTTGAGTTTTTGCAGGCGCACGGCGGCGTCCGGGGTGATCGAGAACACCAGGTTGTCGAGCTTCACATCCTCGGGCTTCCAATACTGTTTATTGGCGCTGTAGCGAATCTGCGAATCCTTCTGGTAACGCTTGAACACGAACGGCCCGGTGCCTACCGGTTTCTGATTGATGTCGGCGGCCTTGTCTTCTTTGAGCAACTGCGCGGCATATTCGGCGGACTGCACCGAGGCGAAACTCATGGCCAGGTTTTGCACAAAGGAGGCGTCGACGTTGTTCAGGTTGAAGCGCACGGTGTGCTCGTCGAGTTTTTCGACGCTCTTGATCGTGGTGTTCAAGCCCATGTCGGTAAAGTACGGTGACTCGGACGGGTAGGCCTTACGGAACGGGCTCTCGGGGTCAAGCAGGCGCTGGAAGGTGAACACAACGTCGTCGGCGTTGAAGTCGCGGGTCGGGGTGAAGTAGTCGGTGGTGTGGAACTTGACGCCATCGCGCAGGTGGAAGGTGTAGGTCAGGCCGTCTTTGGACACGTCCCAGCGAGTCGCCAGGCCGGGTTCGACTTCGGTGCCGCCGCGCTTGAACTGGGTCAGGCGGTTGAACACGGTTTCGGCGGAGGCATCGAAATCCGTGCCGCTGGTGTACTGGCTGGGGTCGAAACCGGCGGGGCTGGCTTCGGAGCAGTAGACCAGGGTACTGGCCGCCTGGGCCATCGGCATAAACGCCATCAGGCCGGCGGCGAGGAGCAGCGGTTTAAAGGTGATTCTTTCCATGGAGACCCCTGAAGTGGCAGGTAAACGCTGCGCAAACGAAAACGGCAGTCACCGAGGTTACCGCCGTTCAGGATTGCCAGGTAGGGGAGATGCTTATAACTTTTTACACGACAGATACTTCTATGCGTGTGGGCGCTGATTTGTCGATTGAGAGCCCATCACCGTCAAGCTCGTTACTTTCACTTATTTTAAATACTCTACTGGCCCTTGCGCTGGTGCCGTTGACGAGTTTGAAATCCGACCCTGAAACATCGGTAACCGTAAAGTCGATATTGGCTGTGACGGTAGCCGATTGAGTGGCCGGGTCGTAGTCAATGTAGAAGTGCCTATCGGTTCCAGTGCTCATATAGTCATCTTTTAATCCTGCTTGTACCTCTCCCCACGCAGGGGCCGTAGCTCCTTGATGAGCAACTTCAGAGATGCGGGCTCGCAGGGCAGGCTCCGGAACGATTTGCTCAAACTGTTGGATGGCTTGCTTTATAAGCGCATTCATTTCTGACTGTGGGACGTTATTGCCGGGAAAATTAAGCGCCTTAATTTGTTTGGGTATATTGATCTCTACCTGTTTCCCATTTACCCGCAAAGTGTAAGGGTTGCGATTGAGATCCGTAATGAACTGATCACTGTAATCGCTGGATCCGAATTCTGTGGGTTTCGCCTTTTCCGAGGTGGCGACTGTAAAGTTGTCAACGTTGTCACTCCAGGAGACGTTAAGTTTTCTTTTGATAACACCTGCCTCTTCGTAGTTGTTGCTGGAGAAGTCGTAGTTGATTTTTTCGTTAACGTTCAGAAACTGATCAAACTTTTCAGCTTCGTTAATTTTCGAACCATCCAGGTTATGGAAGTGATTTGCGAACCCTGGAGTCGGTTTTATCTCTTCGCTAGGGGTTGGCGATATCGTGCGTTGCCATGGCCATTTTGGCCGGCCAGCTTGACCTCCGACCCGCACCCACTCTCCATCGCCATTCGAATGTACGGTCATCACCGGTTTTCGGCTTATCGGGTCAATTATCTGCACATAGTTGTCACTGAGTTTGAAATCCCCCCGGATCTCGAACACCTTGCTGACGCCCGTGTCGTCGGTATGCCGGATTAACCATTGGTCGGCGCCGTTAACGTCCTTGGCCTGATAAATGCCCTTGGCGTTGGGTGTGCTATTGGCAATCAGATGATCACCGTCAGCTACCGCATGGCCACTGATATTGCCCGCTTGTGACGGCTGCAGGCGATTGGGCAAGCCACGGCCTGCGCGGCCCTCCAAGGCGTTGATGGAGGTTGCCTGGCCGGGCAACGTCGTCATGTTCTCGCGCGGTATTGCAAACGGGTCTTCGGCCTTCCCGCCCCCGCCGGCCGAAAACAAGGTATTGAGAGCGCCATCGAAGGCTTTCCAGGCGCCATCACTGCGTTCTGCCTGTGTGTCGCCTGATGCGGACTTTTCCGCACCCAACGCCAGTTCCGTGACGCCGAGGGCGGCGGCGGCCGCTGCAACGGGAGCAGCAATAGGCGCCATGGGCGCGAACAGCTTGGCGGCTGCGGAAATGTCATTGAGCCAGGTGTCCCGGGTTACCTCGCTGTTGGATTTAATCGCGATGTCCGCATCGCTGATCATGCGCTCCTTCGCCTGATCCTTCATTTGGCTGAAGACGTCACCTTCGATGCGCTTATAGTTGCGGTCAATGGTTTCGCCTTCCATCTTCGACCAGTCACCGTTGCCCAGATGAGCGAGTGAGGAGTCGACGCCGAATTTTCCGAACGCGCCGCCGTCCTGGCGGTTGTAAAGGGAGAAATGCGAAGCGAGCGCCTCGCGTTTTTTCGGGTCCTTGGCTTGGTCCACCACCCATTCGTCCATTTTGTCGAGGGAGGCGAACCTCAGGAATGCCGGCGTTGCACCTGGGATGTAGAGAATTTGCGTACCGTCGCGACGGTTGTTCTGATAGTTGTACTGCCCGTCATCCAGGACGGCGAACCGGATAATGTCGCTGGAGCCCCAGCCATTGATGTCGAACGGATAGGCCCGCAACTGGTCTTTAGCCGGTGCGTCTGTCTGTAGTTGGGCTACCGTCAGTGGCGCGTTTTCATCCTGCGCAATATTGGAGGCCGCCTTCATCACCAATCGATAATCGTCCCGGGTGAACTGGTGTTCGGCCGGCATCAGCTTTTTTTCGAGGGGTGTCTTGGCGTCATACCCGCTCAGTTGCTCGCGTGCCTGCTGGATGAACTGCCCTTTCAACGTTGTTCGGTAGTCTCCCCCCTTGGCACTCCAAAACTCGTTTATTTTTGTGCTCATGCGCGACTGGAAGTCAGTTTTCCAACTCCCGTGCATCAACGTTGAAGGGGCGAGGGGGAACTGATTGTGGGCACCATAGCCGCCCTTGGTGCTTTCCCCGCGACCGGTCTTGTAGATGCCGGCTTCTGTGTCAAGTTGGCCGGGGATTTGGTCTTGTTCCGAGAAGTTATCCAGCAAAGCGTCCGGCAGGCGTTTCGAATAGAACGGTTCTTCACCCAGGTGCATCGCGCCGGTAGCGGTGCCGGGCGAGGCGCTTTGAGCTTGATAGAAGCGATTGAGGTACAGGCTGTCCGGGTCTACGTTTTTTTGGCCGGTCTCTTTCTCGATCAACTCTCCCGCCCACCGTTTGGCCTCGTTATGCACGTTGGGGTAGGCGTTCGCCACCTCAGTCGCTAAACGGGTAAACGCCAGTTTTTGCGGTGTAGCACTGTAAGACTGCTCGGTATTGCTCCTCTGTAGGTCCAGGGCCTGCGCCGAACGCAGGTTGGCAGGCCGCAGGCGGTCATCGGGGGGAATGGCTTCGAAGGATTTGCTGTGCTCCAGTCGCCGGATTTGCGCCCTGCCCTCAGACAGGTTGGCTGGGACCTGCATGCCGTAAAAACCAGCGACTACTTTTGCAGAGACGTCCACGGTGTTTTCGTTTGAACGTATCCGTAATTCCTGCCCGACGCCTGGAGCTATGACCTTGCCGGACGCGAGAAGCGGTCCTGAAACTTGTCCCCAACCGGTACCGTCGGAGAGAGAGAAGTCTTTCCTCACACCGTCGACTTTGGCGGACATCGCTCCGGTGGAAGGGACTATCGACAGGCTGGACGGGTCGATTTTCTGCTCGCGCATCCAGCCCTGAATAATCGGATGTTCCAGTTGCGAGCGATGCAGCTCAAGCCATTGGCCCAACACAGTCTGGGCGGGAACCTTGATCAAGCCGGGGCGGTGGCCTTCGACCTTACGCTGTACCGCCCCGATGTAGGCCTGGACCAGGGCAGGGTCTCCCGGCGGCGCATCAACTTGCGGCGGTTGTACTGGGGTGGGGGTGAGCGTCTTGTGAGCGCTGGGGTGTGGAGTGGGCGGCGCCGGCATTGAAGCGGCTTGCTGCAAGAAACGGGACGTTGCGCTCAGCCTGGAAGGGGATAAATGAAGGTACATGGGTGTGGTACTCGATAGTGGGTTGGACACATACCCGCAGAGCAATCCCTGTCAACGTTGGGGTATATATAGGTGTCGAAAACCGGAATATCGATTCCGTGATGAATATCAGAGGAGAGTTGCAGGATATGTTCTCACCTGAATAAAAAACGCTGCCCGTAGGCAGCGTCATTGCAACTCGGGTACCGCTCGATCAGGGCATCTGGACTTCGATCACACCGTCCGCCGTCATATTGACCTGGCTGGTGCCCGCTTCAACTTCCGGCGTCGGTGCCGAATCCATTGCTGCGGCTTTCATCATCATCCCGCCACGGGCATACGGCTGTGGATAACCATTGGTGTTGAAGTTCAGGTTGACGATCTTGTAGCCCTTGCCGCCCAGCGCATCGGTGGCCAGTTGTGCACGGGCCTTGAACGCGGTGACCGCTTCTTTAAGCAGCGCATCTTCGCTGGCCTTGCGAGTCGGGTTGGCGATGGCGAAGTCCATGCTGTCCATTTTCAGGTTGGTCAGCATGTCGCCGGTGAGCTTGGACAGTGCGGCGAAGTCGGCACTTTCCATGCGCAGTTCAGCGCGTTCGCGCCAGCCGGTGATTTTCTGGTTCTTGTTGTCGTAGATCGGGTAGCTGTTGCGGCTGCCCTGGCGCAGGGTCACGCCTTTGACTTCACGGGCCTGGGCCAGCGCTTTGTTCATGGTGGTGGTGATTTCGGCGGCCAGCTTGGCCGGGTCGGTGTTCTGCGACTCGGTGTACAGGGTGACGATCATCTGGTCGCGCGCCACTTCCTGGCTGACTTCGGCACGCAGGGAAATCTGGTTGTAATGCAGTTCATCAGCGGCCATGGCCGGCAGGCTGGCGAGGGTAGCGGCGCCGAGGGTGAGGGTGGCTGCACTGCGAATGAAACGAGACATGTAAGCTCCTTGAGATGGTCGTGTTCGGTAAGACTGTAGACGCAAGGTTTCAGTTCTTCGGGTTTACACATTTGCTACACGTTGACGGATGCCGACGAACGGTCATGTTTCTGACCCCTGCGTCAAAGAGCCACACACGCCGTGCCAGCGCTGTCGCTTCGTTTATACTCCGTGCGATCCGCCTGCAGCGCTCATCGGGAGAGCTCATGCTCGCCGCCGTAAAACTGACTTCCGCCACCCGCCAGAACCTTTGGCGCCTGACGTTCATCCGCACCTTGGTACTGGCCGCACAGGCCGGTTCGGTCGGGCTCGCCTATTGGTTCAACCTGCTGCCGCTGCCTTGGCTGCAACTGGCCGTGACCCTCGGGTTTTCCACGGTACTGTGCGTGTTTACCGCCATTCGCCTGCGCACCACGTGGCCGGTGACCGAGCTGGAATACTCCCTGCAACTGGCCTGCGACCTGTTTATCCACAGTGTGTTGCTGTACTTCTCCGGCGGTTCCACCAACCCCTTCGTTTCTTATTACCTGGTGCCACTGACCATCGCCGCGGTGACGCTGCCGTGGCGTTATTCGGTGGTGCTGTCGGGCATCGCCCTGACCCTGTACACCCTGCTGCTGGCGCAGTTCTACCCGTTGCAGACCTTTCCCATCGCCCGGGAAAACCTGCAGATCTACGGCATGTGGCTGAGCTTCGCCCTCTCGGCGGCGGTCATCACCTTCTTTGCCGCGCGGATGGCGGAAGAGCTGCGCCGCCAGGAAGAACTGCGCGCCATTCGCCGTGAAGAAGGCCTGCGCGACCAGCAACTGCTGGCCGTCGCCACCCAGGCCGCAGGCGCAGCCCATGAATTGGGGACGCCGCTGGCGACCATGAGCGTACTGCTCAAGGAAATGACCCAGGACCACCACGACCCGGCCCTGCAAGACGACCTGAGCGTGCTGCAGGAACAGGTCAAGCAGTGCAAGCTGACCTTGCAACAACTGGTGCGCGCCGCCGAAGCCAATCGCCGCCTGGCGGTGGAGATGCAGGACGTTACCCAGTGGCTGGACGAAGCCCTGAACCGCTGGCACCTGATGCGTCCCGAAGCCAGCTACCGTTTTCACCTGCTGGGCCAGGGCACGGTGCCGCGCATGGCGCCGCCGCCGGACCTGACCCAGGCGCTGCTGAACCTGCTGAACAACGCCGCCGACGCCTGCCCGGAAGGCCTGGAAGTGACCCTGGACTGGGACGCGGAAGACCTCACCATCAGCATTCGCGACCACGGCGCCGGCGTGCCGTTGGCGATTGCCGAGCAGATCGGCAAACCCTTCTTTACCACCAAGGGCAAAGGCTTCGGCCTGGGCCTGTTTTTGAGCAAGGCCAGCGTGACTCGCGCGGGCGGCTCAGTGAAACTCTATAGTCATGAGGAAGGCGGCACGCTCACCGAGCTGCGCCTGCCCCGTGTCGCACGAGGAGACATCGATGAGTGACGAGATCCAAGTCGAAGGCGAAGAACTGCCGCACCTGCTGCTGGTAGATGACGACGCTACCTTTACCCGCGTGATGGCCCGCGCCATGAGCCGTCGTGGCTTTCGCGTGAGCACCGCCGGCTCCGCCGAAGAAGGCCTGGCCATCGCCACGGCCGACCTGCCGGAATACGCGGCCCTGGACCTGAAAATGGACGGCGACTCCGGCCTGGTGCTGCTGCCCAAGCTGCTGGAGCTGGACCCGGAAATGCGCGTGGTGATCCTCACCGGCTATTCCAGCATTGCCACCGCCGTCGAGGCGATCAAGCGAGGCGCGTGCAACTACCTGTGCAAGCCGGCGGACGCCGACGACGTGCTGGCCGCCTTGCTCTCCGAGCACGCCGACCTCGACACCCTGGTGCCGGAAAACCCGATGTCGGTGGACCGCCTGCAGTGGGAACACATCCAGCGCGTATTGACCGAGCACGAAGGCAACATCTCCGCTACGGCCCGCGCCCTGGGCATGCATCGCCGGACGTTGCAGCGCAAATTGCAGAAGCGTCCGGTACGACGTTGAACGGCGACTGAACAACCTGCTTCAGGCCGCACGGAGCCCTGAACCGATCGTCTATGATCGGTTCAAACGCCTGTTATTTTTTTCCTACCGAGCCTGAACAATGAATCAGAACGCTGAGTATTCCGCGGTCAACGACGCGGTGCGTGGGCAATTTTTAAGAAAAGTCTGGGCGCTGATCACCCCTTACTGGCGCAGTGAAGAGAAGGGCAAGGCCTGGCTGTTGCTGCTGGTGGTGCTGGGGCTGTCACTGTTCAGTGTGGCGGTGTCGGTGTGGTTCAACAGCTGGAACCGCGACTTTTACAACGCCCTGGAAAAGAAGGACTACGACGCCTTCACTCACTTGCTGATGTACTTCAGCGTGATTGCCGTGGTGGCGATCGTCACTGGGGTGTTCACGTCCTATTTGCAGCAGATGCTCACCATCCGCTGGCGGCGCTGGCTGACCGAAACTTATTTTGCCAAGTGGCTGAGCCAGAAGAACTACTACCACCTGGAATACGGCGGCTACACCGACAACCCCGACCAACGTATCTCCGAAGACCTCAACGCCTTTACCAGCAGCACCCTGAGCCTGGGCCTGGGTTTCATCAGTAACCTGGTGAGCCTGGTGTCGTTCTCGGTGATCCTGTGGGGCGTGTCCGGCAGCATCGAAGTGTGGGGCATCACGATTCCCGGCTACATGTTCTGGGCGGCGCTGGTCTATGCGGTGCTGGGCAGTTGGTTGACCCACTTGATTGGTCGAAAACTGATTGGCTTGAGCAACCGTCAGCAACGCTTCGAGGCCGACTTGCGTTTCAGCCTGGTGCGGGTGCGGGAGAACGCGGAAAGCATCGCGCTGTTCAATGGCGAGCCCAATGAACACCAGCAGATGAGTGCACGCTTCGGGCGAGTGTGGAGCAACTTCTGGAGCATCATGCAGCTCAAGAAGCGGCTGAATTTCTTCACCAGCGGTTACTCGCAGATCGCGATCATTTTCCCGTTTGTGGTGGCTGCGCCGCGTTACTTTGCCGGCAAGATCGAGTTGGGCGTACTGATGCAGGTCGCCCAGGCGTTTGGCAGTGTGCAGGGCAGCCTGAGCTGGTTTGTCGACGCGTACACCGTGTTGGCCAGCTGGCGTGCGACCTGTGACCGTCTGCTGAGCTTCGGCGAGGCGATGGACGAAAACGAAGGCCGCAACATGGGTATCGAGTTGCAGCGCCAGGGCGGTGATCTGCAGATGAACAACCTCAGCCTGGACCTGGCTGATGGTCGTCACCTGCTGGAAGGCGCCAACCTGACCGTTGCCGAAGGTGAGCGCCTGATGCTCAGCGGTCGTTCCGGCAGCGGCAAATCAACCTTGCTGCGGGCCATGGGCAATTTGTGGCCAAACGGGCATGGCAACATTCGTTTGCCGGCCGAGCGTTATCTGTTCCTGCCGCAGAAGCCGTATCTGCCGATTGGTACGCTGCGTGGCGTGTTGAGTTATCCACAGGAGGAGGGCGCGTACCCGGCGGAACGTTATGCACAGGTCCTGGAAACCTGCCGCCTGGCGCATCTGATTCCGCGGTTGGACGAAGCTAACCACTGGCAGCGGATGTTGTCGCCGGGTGAGCAGCAGCGCCTGGCGTTTGCCCGGGCGTTGTTGTTTGAGCCGCAATGGCTGTACATGGATGAAGCTACGTCTGCGATGGACGAGGAGGATGAGGCGGCGCTGTATCAGGCATTGATCGATGAGTTGCCGGGTTTGAGCATCGTCAGCGTCGGGCATCGCAGCAGCCTCAAGCGTTTCCATGGGCGGCATGTGCGGATCGAGAACGGGCAGTTGGCGGAGCAGTCGCTGGTTTGAGCTTTTGGGGGTATATCCGTTATTTAGGTAACGGCCACCTAGGGTTCCGCTCTTACAGCGGGTCACTTTTGAAAAGCGCAAAAGTAACCAAAACGCTCTGCCCCGCCTGTCGGCACCTCGCCTAGGCTCGGTGTTCCCTCACTCCGGCATTACTCCGCGGGCCGCCGCGACGGGCCATCCATGGCCCGGCGCGGCTAAACCGGCGTCCTGCCGGTTTACCCGCTCCGCAATACCTGCGTTCGGCCTCGGGCTGAATGGGGC
>NZ_LPNO01000027.1 GCF_001952855.1 Pseudomonas sp. ATCC PTA-122608
CAGCTCAACAACGGTTGAAAATAAAAGCTCACGTGAGTACTGCCGTTGGCGGTGATCATCGAACACCTTGTCAACCCACTCGGCATCTACCGCCTGCTCTAAGACCAACTTGGTCATGACACTGGCTGGTGCTAGTTTTTCAAACCGTTCTAAAACCTTGTCCCACATAGTTTCGTCGCCCTGACTGGATTGGTTAGGGGATTTTAAACCAAGACCTTGAAAGGGATGGCTGTAAGAGCGGAACCCATAGCGGCCCTGACCGCAGCAACGGATATACACTCAAAACCCACCTCAGCCCCGCCGAACCCCCAGCCATTCCTCCCGGGTAATCTCCCAAATATCCTTAGGCAAATTCCCAGCGACAAACTGCCCCTCATCCGTCCTGACCAACCGCATCCCCGTACGCTCGGAGATCCTGCGCGAGGCCACGTTCGGCGCCGCCTTGGGCACCCGCATCAAAGGCCGCTCCAGCACCTCAAACCAATACTCGGTCACCGCCGCACTGGCCTCGGCCATCAACCCCTGACCCTGCCACTGCGGCCCCAGCCAAAAGCCCCGATTGTTGTCCACCTCATCCATCAGACTGACATTGCCAATCAACACCTCTGGCGCGCTTCTGAGGCGGATCGACCAATGCCATTCCTCCCCACGCGCCATCGCCGGCAATGCCACGTGCTCCAGATAACTGCGCGCACCGTCCGCCGGGTAGGGCCAAGGCACCTGGGCATTGAGGTAGCGCACCACTTCCCAGTGCGGAAACTGCTGCTGGACGCCCTCGGCATCCTCCAGTGTCAGCGGCCTTAGGATCAGGCGTTCGGTATACAGCGTAGGTTGCGCGTCCATGTCGTTACCAAGTGGCAGTGTTGGGAAAGTCCAGTGTCCCGCGATCCACAAAGCGCATGGTGCCGAACAGGCCACCCGCGAGTTTCCCGCGCAACACGTAAGGCAGGTTATTCAAGCTCTGGGTCTGGCTCAAGCCAAGGGTCTGGCGCAACACGGAAAACGCCGAAACGCTCACCGGCACCGTCAGCACCGTCTCCGAAAAGCGCGGGATGGAACCACTCAGATCACTCACCCCGGAAGCCAGCGGCCGGCCATTGACCTCAAGGTCCAGGGCCACGCCGTTATAGTCGATCGCGGTTTCATTTGGGTTCTGCACCCGCAGCTTCACCGCGAAACGCACTTCCAGGTCCTGGCTTTGCAGCGGCTCGATGCCCACCACGTTGATATTCACCGGGTCGCGGTTGGGGAACAACGCGCAGGCGCTCAGGGTGAGTAGCAGCAGTGACAGGACCATGAGCTTGCGCATAAAGGGGTTCTCCTATTTCGTGACGTCCGGGTCTTGCATCACCTTGAGGGTGGAGGCTTCCGGATCAAATTCATCTTCTTCCAGTTCTATGAACTCCTCAGGCAGGAAGATGTTCAGCACGATAGCGCAGAACGCGCCCACGGTGATCGGCGACTCGAAGATGTTGTGCAGCGCCTTGGGCAGTTCGCGCAGTACTTCCGGGACTGCTGCCACGCCCAGGCCCATGCCTAAGGAAATGGCCACGATCAGCACATTGCGCCGGTGCAGGCCGGCTTCGGCGAGGATCTTGATCCCGGCCACCGCCACGGTGCCGAACATGATCAGGGTAGCGCCGCCCAGCACCGGTTTGGGCATCAGTTGCAGCACCGCGCCGATCATCGGGAACAGGCCCAGCAGCACCAGCAGCCCGGCAATGAAGTACGCCACATAACGGCTGGCCACGCCGGTCAACTGGATCACGCCGTTGTTCTGCGCGAAGGTCACCATCGGCAGGCTGTTGAAAGTGGCCGCCATCACCGAGTTGAGGCCGTCGGCCAGCAGGCCGGACTTGATGCGCTTGATGTACAGCGGGCCCTTGACCGGCTGTTGGGAAATCATCGAGTTGGCCGTCAGGTCACCGGCGGCTTCCAGGGGTGAAATCAGGAAGATCACTGCCACCGGAATAAACGCCACCCAGTCGAACGAGAAACCGTATCTGAACGGCACCGGCACGCTGATCAGCGGCAGTTGGGGCAGGGCGGCCAGGTCGACGCGGCCCATCCACCAGGCCACGACAAAACCCAGGGTCAGGCCAATCACGATCGAACCCAGGCGCAGGAACGGGTTGTTGAAACGGTTGAGCACCACGATGGTCAGCAGCACGAGGGCTGCCAGGCCCATGTTGCCGGCGGCGCCCAGGTCGCTGGCGCCATAGCCGCCGGCCATGTCGGTGACGGCCACCTTGATCAGCGATAAGCCCATCAAGGTAATGATGGTGCCGGTGACCACCGGGGTGATCAGTTTGCGCAGCTTGCCGATGAACTGGCTGAGCACCACTTCGATAAATGCCGCGAAGAAGCAGATGCCGAAGATCGTCGACAGGATCTCATCGGTACCGCCGCCCCGGGCCTTGACCATGAAGCCGGCGCTCAGGATCACGCTGATAAACGAAAAACTGGTGCCTTGCAGGCACAGCAGGCCCGAGCCCACCGGGCCGAACTTGCGGGCCTGCACAAAGGTGCCCAGCCCCGACACAAACAGCGCCATGCTCACCAGATACGGCACTTCGCTTTCCAGGCCCAGCACGCCGCCGACGATCAGCGTTGGAGTGATGATCCCGACAAAGCTGGCCAGCACGTGCTGCAGGGCGGCAAATATCGCCGCGCTGAAGTGCGGACGGTCGTCGAGGCCGTAGATCAGGTCGGATTTATAACGGGGGCGAGGGGTTTGAGTGTCAGACAAAATACGGGCCCGGGCAGGAAAAAGGAGGCGCAGGATGCCAGAAACTGCCAGTTGTCAGAAGTGTGAAAAAATTTTTCGAAACATCCCCCATTAATTCCTCAAGCCGGCCGATACCGTTTATAGGCCCACATACCAATTACAACAGTGGTGCCAGCCGGTCAGAGCGGCGCGTTGACGCCCACTGACCGTGTCGCGGCAGGGATGCTCGCAGCCACTACTTCTAAGAGCGCCCCCCATGTCCCTTCGTAACCTGAATATCGCACCTCGAGCTTTTCTCGGTTTCGCCTTCATCGCGTTGCTTGTCGTTATTCTTGGGGTGTTTGCGGTGAACCGCATGACCCTGATTCGTCAGGCATCGGTCGACATGGGCGCCAACCAACTGCCCAGCGTCGGATATCTGGCCACCATGACCGAAAACGTCCTGCGCCTGCGGATTCTGTCGTTTCGCGTATTGGTCAACCGTGAACCGGCGGCCTTGCAGGAAGCCCAGACCCGCATGGGCGTGCTGGAAGGCAAGGTCAAGACCGCCCAGGCGGCTTATGCCACCATGCCGGCGGGGGATGAAGAGGCGGCGCTGTACAAGACGTTTGCCCTCACGCTCGACAATTACCTCAAGGCTCAGGCCGAGATGGTGAGCCTTTCGCAGCAGAACAAAGTGGAAGAGATGCGCGCCCTGATCAACAGCCGCATCAAGGATGGCACCGACCAGATGGGCGAACAGTTGAATAAACTGATCGCCATCAACGCCGCTGATGCCAACCAGGCCGCCAATGACGCCGGGCAGAGTTACCGGGACGCCATCACGGGCATCATCGCCGTTTCGGTGATTGCGGCCCTGATGACGGTGTTGCTGGCATGGCTGTTGACCCGCAGCATCGTCACCCCACTGCGCAAAGCGCTGGAGGTGGCTGAAGTGATCGCTGGCGGTAACTTGAGCAAAGTGATTGAAGATGACGGCAAGGACGAACCCGCTCGCCTGCTCGGCGCATTGGCTGCAATGCAAGCCAACCTGCGCCAGACCATCCAGCACATCGCCGGCTCAGCCACGCAGTTGGCCTCTGCCGCTGAAGAGCTCAGCGCGGTGACTGAAGAGGCCTCCAAAGGCTTGCAACAGCAGAACAACGAAATAGACCAGGCCGCCACAGCGGTCAACGAAATGACCGCAGCGGTGGAAGAAGTGGCGCGCAATGCGGTGTCCACCTCGGAAGCTTCCAGCCAGTCCAACCAGGCTGCGCGAGAAGGGCGTGACCGGGTGGTGGAAACCGTCGGTGCGATTCAGACCATGACTCAGGATGTACAAAACACCTCGGTATTGATCGAAGGCCTGGCGGCTCAGGGCCGTGATATTGGCAAGGTACTGGACGTGATTCGCGCGATTGCCGAGCAGACCAACCTGCTGGCCCTCAACGCAGCGATTGAAGCGGCACGTGCCGGTGAAGCCGGGCGCGGGTTTGCGGTGGTGGCGGATGAAGTGCGGGCCCTGGCCCATCGCACGGCGCAGTCGACCCAGGAAATCGAAAAAATGGTCGCCGGCATTCAGAGCGGTACCGGCGAGGCGGTTAACTCGATGCAGCAGAGCAACCAACGCACCCAAAGCACCCTGGAAATGGCACGGGCTGCCGGCGTGGCGTTGGAGCAGATTACCCAGTCCATCAGCCTGATCAACGAGCGCAACCTGGTGATCGCCAGTGCGTCGGAAGAACAGGCTCAGGTGTCCCGCGAGGTTGATCGCAACCTGGTGAATATCCGCGACCTGGCGACCCAGTCGGCAGCGGGTGCCAACCAGACCTCAGCCGCCAGTCACGAACTGTCGCGCTTGGCAGTGGATCTGAACGGGATGGTGGCGCGCTTCGTCATCTGATCTGAAATACAATTAAAAATGTGGGAGCGGGCTTGCTCGCGAAGGCGGTGTGTCAGTTGATGCATTCGGTGGCTGACACACCGCTTTCGCGAGCAAGCCCGCTCCCACATTGGGTGCTGTGGTGTTTCAGGATTCAGTGTTTCCAGGCCGCCGGATTCACCAGATTCTTCGGCTTCTCACCCGCCAGCGCCGCCAGCAGATTGTCCACCGCGCACTTGGCCATAGCCTCCCGCGTCTCATGAGTCGCCGACCCGATATGCGGCGTCGCCACCACATTGCTCAAGCGCAACAACGGCGAGTCATGCTGCAGCGGTTCCCGCACAAACACATCCAGTCCCGCCGCGCGAATGGTGCGCTGTTGCAACGCCTCGATCAGCGCCGGTTCGTCCACCACCTTGCCTCGGGAGATGTTGATAAAGATCGTCTCCGGGCCCATCAGCGCGAATTCTTCAGCGCCAATCAAGCCTTCGGTTTCAGCCGTCAGCGGCAACGTCAGGCACACAAAGTCGGCTTGCTGGAGCAAGTCCGGCAGGCTGCGATACTCGGCGCCGAAGCGCTGCTCCACCGCCGGTTTTGGCGAATGGCTGTGATAGATCACCGGCATGCCAAACCCGAAGTGCCCACGCTGGGCCAAGGCTTCGCCAATACGCCCCATGCCGATAATGCCCAGCGTCTTGCCGTGTACGTCGCTGCCGAAATGCAACGGGCCAATGTTCTGGTTCCAGTTGCCGGCGCGCACCATATTGGCCAGTTCCACCACTCGCCGGGCAGTGGCGAGGATCAGCGCGAAGCCGGTATCAGCGGTGGTTTCCGTCAGTACGTCGGGGGTGTTGCTGAGCAGGATGCCGCGCCCGGTCAGATAGTCGATGTCGTAGTTGTCGACGCCGACGGACACGCTGGCCACGGCCTCAAGGTTTGGCGCCAGGTCCAGCAATTTGGCGTCCAGGCGCAGGCTGGCACCCAGCATCCCTTGGGCCTTAGGCAACGCCGCGCGCAGCTTGGCCAGGCCGCTTTCATCCAGTGCCTCGATCAGTGTGACCTCGGCCTGTTCATGCAGGCGGGCCATCAGCGGCGCAGAGAGTTTCTTGTAGAGCACGACAGACTTTTTCATCAGGTCTTTACCTTCAATTCAAGGGATTGCAGCGGGGCGCGCTCGCGGTCACTGGCGCCGGGCTTGAGGAAGATCGTCAGCACCACCGACACCATCAACGCACCGCTCATCAGCAGGTACGAGGCGCCGGGCGAACCGGTGCTGCTATTGAGGTAGCCCACCAGGTACGAACCGCCAAACGAACCGAGGGCGCCCATGCTGTTGATCAACGCCATGGCGCCGCCGGCGACGTTGGCCGGAAGGATCTCCGGGACGATCGCGAAAAACGGTCCGTACGGCGCATACATGCACGCCCCGGCGATCACCAGCAGGGTGTACGACCACCAGAAGTGTTCGGCGCCCAGCACGTAGGACGCATAAAACGCGATGGAGGCGATCAACAGCGGCGGCCACACAAAGCGTTTACGTTTTTGCAGTTTGTCCGAGCCCCAGGACACCACCAGCATGCCGATCACCGCCGCCAGGTACGGCAGCGCCGACAGCCAGCCGGCCTCGACCATGTCCATTTTCAAGCCGGCTTTGAGAATCGACGGCAGCCACAGCACGAAGCCATACACGCCAATGCTCCAGCAGAAAAACTGCAGCGCGAGGATGATCACCTTGGGCGAGCGAAAGGCTTCGGCGTAGTTCTTCACCGCCTTGATGCCCACCTGTTCTTCGGCGAGGGCGGTTTCCAGGTCTTTTTTGTGCTGGGCGCTCAGCCATTTGGCGTCGGCCGGTTTTTCATCCGCCAGCTTCCACCAGATAAAGGCCCACAGCACTGCCGGCAAGCCTTCGATGATGAACATCCAGCGCCAGCTGAAATGCTGTACCAGATAGCCCGAGACCACCGACATCCACATCATGGTCACCGGGTTGCCGAGGATCAGGAAGGTGTTGGCCCGGGAGCGTTCTGCGCGGGTGAACCAGTGGCACAGGTACACCAGCATCGCCGGCATCACGGCGGCTTCGACCACCCCGAGCATGAAGCGGATCACGATCAGCATGTAGGCGTTGGACACCATGCCGGTCAGGGTGGCCAGGCCGCCCCAGAGGATCAGGCTGACGAAAATCAGCTTCTTGACGCTGCGCTTCTGCGCGTAGATCGCCCCCGGCACCTGGAAGAAAAAGTAGCCGAGGAAGAACAGCGCGCCGAGCAGCGACGACATGCCCGGGGTGATCATCAGGTCTTCGGCCATCCCGGAGGCGGCGGCGAAGCCGTAGTTGGCGCGATCCAGGTACGCCAGGCTGTAGGTGATAAACACGATGGGCATGATGTACCACCAACGACGGGTGGCGAGTTTCAACGGTTCCATAAGGTTGCTCCTGAGCTTGTTGTAGTTGTGGCAACAGGTAACTGGGTAGCAGCGAGCTTGCTCGCGAAAAACCTAAGGGCTCCACCTTTATTCAGGTGGCGCGTGTCATCGTTAACGACCTTCGCGAGCAAGCTCGCTCCTACAATAAGCAGGCAGATCTTCACGCAACGGCAAGCCTTCCATGTCGCCACGGCTCTGCACCGCGCGGCTGCCGATCCAGTTGCCGCGCTGCACGGCCTCGGCAAAGCTGAGGTTTTCCAACAACGCGCTGATCATGCCCACGGCAAAACCATCGCCAGCGCCGACCGTGTCGACCACCTTGGCCACGGGTAAGGCGGCGACGAAACCCTGGTCCAGTTGCGTGCGGTAATACGCGCCGTGGGGGCCGAGCTTGATGGCCACGGCTTCCACGCCCTGGTCGAGGTAGAACGCGGCGATGTCGGCCGGGTCTTCAAAACCGGTGAGCAAACGGCCTTCGCTCAAACCCGGCAACACCCAATCCGCCAGGCAGGCGAGGGCGTTGATTTCGCTGATCATGCGTTGCTCGTTTGCCCACAGGGACGGGCGCAGGTTCGGGTCGAAGGACACGCTGCGCCCAGCCTCGCGCATTTGCGTCATCAACTGGCGCGACAGCTCGCGGGTGGCGTCCGACAGTGCCGGCGGGATGCCTGTGGCGTGCAGGTGGCGGGCTTGCAACAGCTCGGGCTTGATCGCCTCGACCGAGAGATGGCTGGCGGCCGAGCCACGGCGGAAGTACTCCACCTGCGGATCGTCGCCGGCTTCTTCGCGGGACTTGAGTTGAAAACCCGTGGGGTGCAGCGGGTCCACCGCCACATGTGCGCAGTCCAGGCCTTCGTTCTGCAAGGTGTCCACCACAAAACGCCCGAGGGAATCGGCGCCCACCCGGCTCAGCCATGCGACGTTGAAGCCCAGGCGTGACAGGCCGATGGCGACGTTGCTGTCGGCGCCGGCAATACGCTTGTGAAACTCGGCAACCTGGGCCAGGTCGCCGGTCTGTTCGGCGACAAACATCGCCATGGTTTCACCAAACGACAGGATATCGATCTCAGACATGGGCGTTCTCCACGCGGGGCTGGCCAAGGACGGCGAGGGCGGCGACCTGCTGTGCCGTGACCTGTACCAGGTCATCGCCTTGCAGCGGAAATTCCACGGCCCGGGTAATACCTTGAGTCATATGCTTGAGCAGTTGTTCCCACAGATGCAGGTCGGCGGCGCCTGGCGGCAACGCCACCAGCTTGCCGTCGGCGCGGCGGGCCACGGCCTTGCAGTGCAGGTAGTCCACATGCCGGCCCAGCAGGCGCGCGGCGGTGAGTGCGGACTGGTCCTGCCATTGCCAGTTGCCGATATCGAAGGTCATTTTCACCGGCACCGCCAGGCGCTCGACTTCGTTGAAAAAACGCTGCATCGGCTCGATGCGCCCGCCGTGCAGGGTCTGGTCGTTTTCCACCAGCAACTTGACCGGATGCCGGTTGAGCAGGGCGCTCAAGCTGCCCAGGTCGTTGGTGTCGGTGAAATAGCCGAGGGAGACTTTCAGCCAGCCAGCGCCAAACGCCTGGGCGCGGTGGAGGGTGGCGGCCAGTTCGGCATTGGGTTGCGAGCGGCCGGCCACCCAGAGTTCCAGGGGCGAGGAGAACACGCATTCCAGGCCTTGATCGGCCGCTGCTTGTACCAGTTCAAGGGGTTGTTCGGTGGTCAGCAGTTCTTCGCGCCATTCGATACGTTGCGCGCCAGCGGCGGCCAGCACCGAGACGAAGCTCAACTGGCCCTGTTGGCGGACCAGGTCGGCGCCGTAGCTGGAAAGGCTGATAGAGACGGGGTATTTATGCATTGTTGTGCACCTCTGAAACCGGTTTCATTTTTATACGCAAAGTAAAGGTGTGGGAGCTGGGTTGCCTGCGATGGCGGTGTGTGGGTCAATTACTTTTTTGTTTGAGACATCGTCATCGCAGGCAAGCCAGCTCCCACAAGGGATTGGGTGGAGCCTCGGACGATGAGTTGTGGCAAGAAATCCAGGGTGCGCGTCGGCTCGGTATCGCCGCGTAAGCGCTTGAGCAAACAATCAAACGCGCTGGCGCCGATGGCGTCGGTAGGCTGGGCGAGGGCGGTGATGCCGCTGCCTACCAGCGGGTACCAATCCAGGTCATCGAGGGCGATCAAGCCCACGTCCTCGAACAGCTTGCAGCCCAGTTCCTTCAGCGCACGGGTGCAGGCCAGTGCCGCGATGCCGTTGGCGCAGAACAGGGCTTTGGGGCCGGCTTTAGTATTGGCGAGGAAGGTTTGCAGGCGGGTATTGAGTTGACTGTCGATCTCCAGCACGGCGCCGGTCAACGCACTGCGCTGGCCAATCTCGGCCTTGAAACTCTCCAGACGCTCCAGACGTGAACTGGTGCCATCGGTGGCTTCGCTGACCAATAGCAGGTCGCGATAGCCTTGCTGCTCAAGGTGCTCGACCGCCATGCGCACCGCCACCGGGTTATCCAGCCCTACCAAATCGCTGTGCAGCGGCTCGACCTTGCGGTCCACCAGCACCAGAGGCATTTCCCGTTGCAGCTCCAGCAATTGGTCGAGGTGATGGCCGAGGGTGTTAACGATCAGGCCTTCGATGTTGTACGAGCGCAGGGCGGCCAGGTGCAGGCGTTCCTGCTCGTCATCGCGGTCGGTGTTGCACACCACCAGGCTGTAGCCGTGTTGACGGCAGGCGGTTTCCACGCCATGCATCACGGCAATCGAATAGGGGTTGCGGATATCGGCCACCAGCATGCCGATCAGGCGGGTACGCCCACGTTTCAAACCACGGGCCATCTGGTTGGGGCGGTAGCCGAGCTCATCAATAGCCTGCTCGATGCGCAGAGCGATGGCCTCGGACAAGAGCCCACGGTCGTCGCCGATAAAGCGCGACACGCTGGCTTTGGAGACACCGGCGCGCTCGGCCACATCAAGCATGGTCACACGGCTGCGCTGGGCGGCGGAAAATGGAGTCACGGTGCATGGCCTTTCTTATTGGAAGGGTCGACGCGTGGGTACTCGCGCTGAAACCGGTTTCAGAAGACCATCGACCAGGCAATTCGTCAAGTACGATTCACGGGGAGTTGCCGGTTAAAACCGACGAACGGCTGGGCCAACCTGTGAGTTCTGACAGTATTCGAACCCCGATATTGCGCGTTTAATAAATCCAAGCGCGCAAACATCTGCGCGGGAGCGAACAAGTAGCCAGGAGGGTGACATGAGTGATCCCAAGACCGCTGGACTGCGCAAGGGTGTCTTGAGCCTGAAAGACATCGAGGTGCCGATTCTGGATTACGTCATCCCTCCGATTACAGATGGGTATATTCCCAACTGGCACCTGGACAGTGGGCTGGAGGTGGTGATTCCCGAGTTATGGGACGGTTCCGCAGAGGAGGGTGAGTTCAATATCGTGAGGGTTCGTTGGCTGCGCGGCGGGGCTGAAGGCAGGCCGCCTTATGTCCGCCGTTTTGATGGCCCCATCTCAGAAGGCATTTTTCCTCTAAAGATTCCGATAGCGCGGGATTATCTGGAAACAGACGGTACGGTATTTCTGCATTATGAGATTGAAGACGAAACAACACTGATTTCCCGGTCAACTCCACGCATCCTGTATCTGGATCGCACGCCGCCCAATAACAACGTTAAGCCTTTGCCCCCGGTATTCCCGGTCGCGATTATTGATGAGGATTACTTGCGGGCGCACGCCACCGTCGATCTCACCGTGGCGTTTTATAACGGTCGCCGAGCCCGAGACAGGATCTATTACTACGTATCGGACAAAACCCCGCCGCCCGATGCAGCGCCCGACGGATATATAGAGTTTCCCCTTGAAACCACGCCACTGATCGTGCCGATCCCCGGTGACGTGTTTCGGTTGTACCCAAACGGTACCCAATACGTCCATATTCGGCTTGAAGATCGATCGGGAAATCCCGGCCCAAGATCCGATCAGGCGTCAGTTGAGGTCGATTTGTTGGGTTCTCCGACGCTACTCCAGCCTCCGGTTATTCCGGCAATGGCGGGTGGCCTGATCAACCGCCATGAAGCCCGTCTGGGAGTTGTTGCGCGCGTGAACTACACCAATTGGCAGCCAGGAGACCGAGTTGCCTTAAGGTGGGGTAACACCACGATCGGGCTGATAGAGGTCACGAAGGTGCCCTTTGACGTCGATGTTCCATGGCTGGCGTTGATCGACGACGGCCTGGGACCCGCGCAGGAGTTTGCCCATTACACCATTTGGCGCGAGGGCAGCATGGTGCCCACTTTTCCGAGCCCGGGCACCAGGATCCTCTGGGACTTCACCGTTGCAGGGCAAGATCATGCCAATGCCCCACAGTTGATCAACACTGACTTGCCACGGGTACGGATATTTGGGGAGGGCTCTACCACTGACAACCATATTGATATTCGTGACAAGGATAAGCGGATCTACGCCAGTGTTGCCCTTTATCACACCCCTAGAGATGGGGAACTGTTGGAGTTGTATTGGGGGAACTTTCCGTCCCTGGATTCACCGGTCGCCAGTTATCGTATAGACACCAGTAATGGGGATGTAGAAGGCGCACGCGTGGAATTTAGCGACATACCCTGGCAAGTCATTGTGGATGCGGGTAACAATGACCGGCTGCCGGTGTATTACACGACGTTTAACGGCGTTAATGAACAAATCGCTTACGTCACTGAAGTGACCGTGGCGGTGATCGCGCCTTTGATATTTAGGCAGGCAGAGTTCCCAAGCTGGGATCACCTGACTTCAACCCTTAATTGTTCATCCATTCCTCCCCTGTGGGACCATATTCCAATCCGAGTTGCGCCCGATCTCGCGTTCAGGAGAGACGACGTCGTTATTTTGAGCTGGATCGGATATACGGAAATCTGGGGGGGAGGCAAGCCAATTCCTGAAACCGCAGAAACGATCACTCATAGCTTAACCGCAGAAGAAGCTATTAATGGTTATACGTTCAAGCTGGATAACTATGCTGAAAAAATAGCGCCCATCAAATCCCCGGACCCCACTAGCCCGGCAAGTTCCGCGTATGCCGTTTATACCGTTTGGCGCGGCACCCAGTTTATAGGTTCATCACGGCTTTACTACGTGAAAATCGATCGGCGCAGGGCTGGCGGACTCTACTGTGGGCCTGACGGGAACGGCCCGGAGCTCTGAAAGTTGGGGCGTAGTGTGCAAGTGCGAAGGCAAACAGTGACCTGATGATTTATGAACTCATGCCGTCATGTCCATGTGTGTAATGCCATGTGAGTTCACGTCATCTTACATTTTAACGATGTTGTTAAACATGCAAGTGGAGAGCACAAATGACGAGTTTGAATAAGAAACAACAGGCTGCAGTTGCCTCGCGAGAAGCGAACAGGGCGTATTTGTCCGGTCGAAAGGGCGGGATCCTGAATTTGACGTTGCCGGAGTTCGACAGTTTGAATGCCGACGGGCTGATTTCTTATCAAGAGCCCAGGCTGCCGCTACGTGTCAGTTATGATCTTTCCGACTTGGCGGCAAATGGCGACGTTGACCCTGCCACGGTTTATATCACTACGAATATTCGTGGCAAAGGCGCAACCCAGTGGGGGCCTGCCATTCATGTCGTTACCTTTGCAAACCCTGCGTCCCCTACTTACGCCGATATCACCGCACCCTTTTTTCGAGATATCCCCGCATCGCTCTTAACCCAAGGCGAGCATGAAGTGGGTTATATCATCTGGGAAGGCCCCTCATCACCGACCCCGCTGTTAGCGGGTGCTCCACTGGAAATAGATGAGACGCCGCCTTACGGTCGAAACTATCCGCCAGTGCCGGTATATCCCAGCTATCTGGCAGACGAAATTACCGAGACGGATATCGCAGACAACGCTGGCGGGATGGTGTGTACATTCCCGGCCTATCCAGCATCACGAAAACCGGGCGATAGTATTGAGGTCTATTTTTCCGAGGATTTTTCCTCGCAATTGTCCACTCCGGCCCTGACGGTTCCTGTTACGGACGGATTAACCTTCACCGTGCCCTGGGACGCGGTCAGGGCCAATGAAGCAGGGCGCAACTACCTGTTTTACGTCCTGCGTGACTTGGCCGGCAACCGCAGCCTGGATTCAACGCCAGCGCGCATCAACTTGAATTTGACTGACGATCCGGCTCCCCACCAGGCGGAGATTCCGCTTGCGCTGCTGCCCGATGACGGTCTCATTGACCTGCAAGATGTGTATGTCGAGGACAACGTTTTCGTCAGCATTCCTGAATACACCAACAACCTGCCCGATATCGACGTGATCCAACTGACTTGGGGGGGTGAGGATCCGCTGCGTTACGACGTCGCGGATTACATGCCGTTCCCGCTGCTGCTGCCCGTGAGCCGCGCAACGATCTTTGCCGACTACGGCACTGTAACTGGAGAGAACGAGACCACCATTGAGTATCTCGTTGATCGGCGTGGGCAGGAGTTTGATGCACCTCCCCTGGTTATCCACGTCGACCTCTCGTCACCAGGTCCCAACCCTGGACTTGACCCTGAAAACTCGGCACTCAATCTGCCGACGGTGTTTGGCAGCGACAGGACCACGCCTAACGTGCTCACGCCCGACGACTTTGGCAATGATGCTACGGTCGATATCGTGCTCTGGGACCTGCCCGTACCTGCTCCGGGTATCATCATTACCGGCTACTGGGGCGATCTGGCGCACCCCTTTGACCCGACGCCACTAACAACAGAGGGCGCTGGTGCGACCATTACATTGGACGTCCCATGGGAAACGATCAGGGACGTAGGCAACAACGCCACACTCAAGGTGTTCTACACCTTGAGTTGGCTAACCAATAACAATATCCAGCGCTCTGAATCCCGGAACGTGAACGTGACCGCGAATGTGATAACGCTGCAGGAGGCACAGTTCCGAAAGGCCGCGGCAGCATTGGCATGTACCGACCTCCAAAACGTGACGCGGGCCGCAGTCGTCAGGATTTCGGGCAATATGACGTACTTCAAGGAGCACATGGTTATCCGAGGGGAGTGGCGAGTGTTCAGCGACGCGGCAGGCACTACGCAGTTGGGTCCCGCTCACGACGTCAACTCTCCACCGCTGACACTGGATATGGTCGCGAACGGTTTTGATTTGACGATTGCGCCTTACATGACGGTAGTCAGGCCTGCCGCTCGAAACTCGGCGGACTTCCACTACTTCGTCGACATTCCCGGGGAGGGCGAAGTCAAGTCCCAGCGGGCGTTTACCCGAACTCGTTTTACCGACCTCAACGGCTTGTTCTGTGAGGAACAGCCGATCTCTTTCGTGGATGAAGACTAGTCTCCAGCAATGATCAAGGGGCGCTCCGGCGCCTCTTGAATTTAACCCGCTCGCCCCCGCATTTCCGCGTCATGCCATTCAAACCATTCAGATAAATCCTACATCAACAGTTAGCACTCAACGGTAACTTTGCGACCCTTGAGTGGCCTGCTTCCATCCCTCTGGAAATAGGCCGGACGGTTCCGTTGTGGAGCCTCTGTTGAAAGAGTGGTTTCTTGTGAAGATCAATACTGCGTTTAAGTTAAAGCCTTTAGTCGCAATGATGCAGGTCCCTTGCGTTATGTCCGTTTTATTCCTGGCACCTCAAGCCCAAGCCAGGCTGATTGAAAATGAGACCTACACCATTGGGCATGGTGAACACATTGATTCGTTTGAGTTGCGCAACGCTACGCTTAACGTCAACAACACGTTTACGCGGGATGTCTATGCCGACGCTTCTACGCTGAACGTCACCGACCGCAGCACCATCCTCGGCCCGGTGGTTGTCCAACGAGGCTCCAGTGTGAACGTGGCCAATAGCCGAGTGACCGCTTCCGGGGCGCTCAATAACGGTATTACGTTGTTCAGCAGCAATGCCCTGATCCAGGGGAGTGTGATTTCCAGCGCGGACCATTTCGGCATGTTGATCGGTCGGTACACGTCTGACACGACCGGGTCCACGGCAGTTGTGTCCGATAGCGTAATCTCCGGCGCTACCGGTGGCGCGGCGTTGACGGGCAACAGCTCGCTGGACTTGATGCAAAGCGAAGTGATCGGTGTAAGCGAGGGCAGCTTCGGCCTGAGCCTGGAAAGTGCAACGGCCCGTGCTTTGCGCAGCAATATTACCGGCGGACTTAACGGCATAGTGATGTCGGTTGATCGTCGTATACCCAATGCGAACACATTGGTACTGGACCAGACCCGGGTCACCGGTACCACCGGTGCGGCCCTGCTTGTGCAGGGCGCGCGGGGGCAGGGCGCGGTCGCCGACATTCAGGTACTCAACGGCTCTACGCTGATCGGTGGCAACGGCAATCTGCTGGAAGTCAAAGGTGGCTCAATCGCCAATATGCAGGTCGATAACAGCCAGCTGCAAGGTGATGTGGTTGTCGAAGCCGGGAGTGCCGCCCACCTGCAGTTGAACAACTTTGCCTCCCTGACAGGCCGCCTGGACAACGTCTCTTCGTTGCAGATCGGTGACCAGTCGATGTGGGTCATGACTGGCAACAGCCAGGTCGGTGCGCTGACCTTGTCGGATGGCATGGTCAAGTTCGGTGAAGGTGATGCGTTCTATCAGCTGGACCTGGGAAGCCTGTCTGGCCAGGGTACTTTTGTGATGGGCACCGACTTCGCGCGGGGCCTGACCGACTTTCTCAACATTACTGGCGATGCATCCGGTCATCACAATTTGTTGCTTGCCAGCAGCGGCGCGGAACCGCTCAACCCGGGCGACATACAGGTGGTGCACACCGGAGGCGGTGACGCACAGTTCGAACTGGTAGGCGGTTCGGTTGATGTGGGGGCCTGGTCCTACGGTCTTCGCCAAGACGGTACCGACTGGTTCCTCGACCCGAATAACCGCACCGTCAGCCCGGGCACCCGTTCGGTGCTGGCCTTGTTCAACACCGCACCGACCGTGTGGTACGGCGAAATGACCTCGTTGCGCAGCCGCATGGGTGAACTGCGCCACAATGGCGCCGAGTCCGGTGGCTGGCTGCGTGCGTACGGCAACAAGTACGAAGTCTCCGGCGGCGAGGCGGGCGGTTACCAGCAGATTCAGCGTGGTTTCTCCCTGGGCGCGGACGCACCTGTCGGCGATGGCTGGTTGCTGGGGGTGATGGCCGGTCACAGTAACTCCGACCTGGACCTCAACCGGGGGACGTCGGGTGAAGTAAAAAGCTACTACGCCGGCCTGTACGCAACGTGGCTGGATGAAGACAGCGGCTACTACTTCGATGGCGTGGTCAAAGCCAACCGCCTGCAGAACTCATCCAAAGTAGGTTTGAGCGACGGCACGCAAACCAAAGGCAATTACAACACCAATGCGCTGGGCGCTTCTGCCGAGGTAGGTCGCCACATCAGGCTTGATGACGATTTCTTTGTCGAACCTTTCGCGCAAGCGTCGCTGGTGACTGTGCAAGGCAAGAGCTACAGCCTGGACAATGGCCTCAAAGCCAAAGGCAAGAACACTGACTCGGTGCTGGGCAAGTTGGGCGTGACCGTAGGGCGTGACTTCGTACTGGATGACGGCAGCGTGATGCAGCCGTATCTTCGCGGCGCCGTTGCCCATGAGTTTGCCAAGAACAATACGGTGTTGGTCAACAATCAGACGTTCAACAACGACCTGTCGGGATCACGTATCGAACTTGGCGCGGGGGTTGCCGTATCGCTGTCCAAGCACCTGCAATTGCATGCTGACTTCGACTACGGCCAGGGCAAGCATGTTGATCAGCCTTGGGGCGCCAATGTTGGCATGCGGTATAGCTGGTAAAAGCTGCTGGTAAATAAAAACGCCCCGAGACCGGGGCGTTTTTTTTGCAGCGCATTTAATCAAAGGTTGAACAAAATCTGCAGTCTTTGCTCTGCACCACCGACATCATAGAAATAGACATCCAATGCGCCGCTGACATGGTTGGAGATGATGTCATGAAAAAACTCTATGGTCCTACGATGTGCGCTATAGGCAGGCGTGGGTGGATCATCGTACGTCATGTTAATGATCGAGAACCGTTGCTCTCTTTCGTCCTCCTTCAGCGTGTAGCGCCCGGAGGGTAGTAGAGCCCGGTCGTACGTATATTTGAAGATGATCACTTGTTTGAAAATGTCTGAACCTTGAGCTTTTCCATGACGCGAAGTGCTACCTGCCAGATCGGGCGGTGGGCCAGTCATCGTGCCTTCAGCCAACCAGAACCCGTTTTTCAGTTCATGACTCAAAAACTGTGGCTTGAATTTTTTGTCTGCGACGACTCCTTCGAAAAAGCGTGTGTTGGTTGCGGTTCGGGTGGATTTGGCGGCAGGGGCAGTTGCAGTACTCATCATCAAACTCTCCTTCAATACAGTGAAGTGTGCGGTGAATGTCGCGGGTGCAAAGTGAGTTCATTCAGCGCCCTAACGTGCTGCGCCACAACTGTCAGAATTCACAGGTTTTCCAACCGTTCGTCGCTTTCCCTACGTGCCTGCCATAACGCTCAGCCACGCGGACCCGAACAACAGCAACGCCATGCCTTGGTTAAAACGCTGCATGGCCCGGGCCGAGCGGAATACCCGGCTCGAACCCACTCCCAGCAACGCCCACGCTCCCAGGCACGGCAACGAAATCATAAAAAACGCCAACGACAGGTACAGCACATGGCTCTGGCGTTCGTCGCCATTGCCGGCAAACACACTGACCACCGCCAGGGCCATCATCCAGGTCTTGGGGTTGACCAATTGCAGGCTGGCGGCACCCGCCAGGCCCAGACGTTTTTGAGGGGTGTTCGGGTCGATGGCTTCGGCCGGGGCGCGGAAGATCTGCCAGGCCAGATAGCTGAGCCAGGCAACGCCCACCCATTGCATCGCGGCCTGGACCCTGGGCAATTGCGCCAGCGACTGGCCCACGCCCGAGCCCACCAGCAACACAATCCCCGCCGCGCCCATACAAGCACCCAATACGATAGGCAACGCAGCCTTGAGCCCATAACGCGCGCTGTTGCTCAGCACCAGGATATTGGTCGGGCCGGGGGTAATGGAGGCGACGAAGGCGAATAACAGAAAGGGCAGCAGGGTAGGGAACATGGTGATGCGACTCCGATGTGCAAGGCAATGGAGTCGATCTTCACAAGCGGCTCGTTAGCTGTCTGGAAGATTTGAGCAGCGCTTGCGGTACGCAGCCGGTGTCATGCCGTAGGCCCGCACAAACCAACGGCCCAAATGGCTCTGGTCGGCAAAGCCCAGGCTGGTGGCGACCTCGGCAGGCTGCTCGCCCTTGGCCAGCAAGTGACGGGCACGGGCCAGGCGCAGTTGCACCAGGTAGGCATGAGGCGGCAGACCGAAGGCGCTCTTGAAGGCGCGGGTCAGGCGGAAGCGGTCTACGCCGGTCGCCAGGGCCAATTCGTCCATGCCGACGTCCTGATGCAGATGGGCGTGCAGGTACTCGCGGGCCTTATGGGCCACCAGAGGCAGGCGCGGGTCCTGGTGATAGCGCTGGCGCCAGTGCAACTGGCCGGTCAGGCGCTCCAGCAAGTGGTCGAGGGCGTGTTGGCGCACGATGCGCAGTTCGCCGCTGTGCAGGCTTTGAAACGCCTGGCTGGTGGCAAGCGCCAGGCGAGGATCGCTGGCAAGGGTGGTGGCAAACCCCAGCTGACTGTTGGCCGGGGCTTCCTCGAACACTGCCGCCACTTCCCGCTGCAGCCACTGTGGGTCGAGGTACAGCATGCGGTAGGTAAACCCGGCTTCGGTGGGGGCGTGGCCGTCATGGATTTCCCCTGGTTCCAGCAGAAACACCTTGCCTGGCGTGCTCTGGTGACGGGTGCTGCGGCAATTGAATTGCTGCACGCCTTGCTCCGTGACGCCCACCAGGTAGCTGTCGTGCCAGTGCGGATCGTAGGCATGGCCCTCGAAATGCGCACGCAGGGTCTCGATGCCGGTGTCGGCGTCCTGGGACAGGTCGATCCAGTTGTGTGCAGCCATAAAAAAACCCATGGGTAGTAACTGTAGGAGCGAGCTTGCTCGCGAAGAACCTGAGCGCGCCGCGTCAAGCCAGGCAGTGCCCATTATCGTTGACGTTCTTCGTCGGAACGCCGCCCGGAGCAGGCTCGCTCTTACAGGGGGTTAGCGTCTAGAAGTTTTGTGCAGCTCAACCAAACAGCCCGGCGGCAATGTTGATCGAGAACCCCAGTATCGCCGTATTGAACAGAAACCCGATCAGCGATTGCCCCAGCACCACCTTGCGCATGGTCCGCGTGGCAACCCCGACGTCCGCGGTTTGCACCGCCACGCCGATGGTGAACGAGAAGTACAGGAAGTCCCAGTAATTGGGAGTGCGCAAATCCTCGGCAAAACGCAACGCCGGCTCGGGGCCGTCCCAGGTGTAATACAGCCGCGCGTAGTGCACGCTGAAAATCACCCCGATCAGCAGCCACGAACCGATCACCGTCAGCCCGGTAAACCCGTAGTGCAACAGGCGCGTCGTGGCGTCCAGGTCCTTGCTGCCCACCAGTTCAAAGGTGATGGTCGCCAGGCTGGCGATGGCCGCGATGCACACCATGAACAGTACCAGACCGGCGTTCTCGTCCTCGATCTCGGCGATGCGTTTTACATCGTCGGCGCGGGAATGGCTGGTGAGCCAGAGCATCAGCACCAGGTAGGTCCAGACGCCCGCGTTCCAGCCGATGAGGATTTTGCTGATGATCGTATCGGCCGGAGCCAGGAGCCCCACCGCCAGGCCCAACACGGCGGCGGAGGACAGGCGAGGGTGGGTGCGGGCGAGGAAGGGCATGGGAACTCGATGGGCCAGGGTTTGCGTTACCTTAGCCCACCTTAGTCCTTTGTTCAGCTGTCTTTGTGGCGCTTTTTCACCAGCTTCATCACCACCACGAAGAACACCGGCACAAACACCACCGCCAGCGTCGCGGTAATCATCCCGCCGATCACCCCGGTGCCGATGGCCTGCTGGCTCGCCGAGCTGGCGCCGGTGGCGATCGCCAACGGCACCACGCCGAGGATGAACGCCAGGGACGTCATGATGATCGGCCGCAGACGCAGGCGTGCAGCCTTGAGCGTCGCATCGACCAGGTCTTCACCCTGGTCATACAGGTCCTTGGCGAACTCGATGATCAGGATCGCGTTTTTCGCCGACAGGCCAATGATGGTAATCAGGCCAACCTTGAAGAACACATCGTTGGGCATCCCGCGCAAGCTCACGGCCAATACCGCGCCGAGCACGCCGAGGGGCACCACCAGCAGCACCGAGGTCGGAATCGACCAGCTTTCATACAACGCCGCCAGGCACAGGAACACGATCAGCAGCGACAGGCCGAGCAGCAGCGGGGCCTGGGAACCGGACAAGCGCTCCTGCAACGACAGGCCGGTCCATTCCTGGCCGAGGCCCGCAGGCAACTGGCTGACCAGGCGCTGAATTTCTTCCATCGCCTCGCCGGTACTGTGGCCTGGCGCCGATTCACCGGAAATTGCGATGGCCGGGTAACCGTTGTAACGGGTCAACTGGGCCGGGCCCTGGATCCAGCGCGCTTCGACGAAGGCCGACAGCGGCACCATCTTCCCGGCGTTGTTGCGCACATGGATCTTCATCAGGTCGGCCACCTGGCTGCGCTGATCACCTTCGGCTTGCACCACCACCCGCTGCATGCGGCCCTGGTTGGGGAAGTCGTTGATATACGCCGAGCCGATGGCCGACGACAGCACATTGCCGATGTCGGCAAAGGAAATGCCCAGGGCGTTGGCTTGCTTGCGGTCAACTTCCAGCTGTACCTGAGGTGCCTCGGCCAGGGCGCTTTCACGCACATTGGCCAGGATCGGGCTTTTCTCGGCAGCGGCCAGCAGTTCGGTGCGGGCCTCCATCAACGCGGCATGGCCGACGCCGCCACGGTCCTGCAGGCGGAACTCGAAACCACTCGAGGTGCCCAGGCCATCCACCGGCGGCGGCAAAATCGCATAGGCAATCGCGTCCTTCAGCTCGGTAAAGGCCGCGTTGGCACGGTCTGCAATGGCGGCGGCGGAATCCTTGCTGCTGCGTTCCGACCAATCCTTGAGCGTGGTAAATGCCAGCGCTGCGTTCTGCCCCGAGCCGGAGAAGCTGAAGCCCATGATCATTGTGGTATCGCCCACACCCGGCTCGCCGGCGTTATGCGCCTCGATCTGCTCGGCCACCTGCACCGTGCGGTTCTTGCTCGCACCTGGCGGCAGCTGGATATCGGTGATGGTGTAGCCCTGGTCTTCCACTGGGAGGAACGAGGAGGGCAGGCGGCTGAACAACACCCCCAGGCCCACCACCAACACCAGATAGATCAGCAGGTAACGCCCGCTGCGCTTGAGGGCATAGGCCACCCAGCCTTCATAGCGGTCGGTGAACTGTTCGAAGCGCCGGTTGAACCAGCCGAAAAAGCCGCCTTTCTCATGGTGTTCGCCCTTGGCAATCGGCTTGAGCAAGGTGGCGCACAGGGCCGGGGTCAAGGTCAGGGCGAGGAATGCCGAGAACAGGATCGAGGTGGCCATCGACAACGAGAACTGCTGATAGATCACGCCCACCGAACCCGGCATGAACGCCATCGGCAGGAACACCGCCACCAGCACCAGCGTAATGCCGACAATGGCCCCGGTAATCTGGCCCATGGCCTTGCGCGTGGCTTCCTTGGGCGAAAGGCCCTCGGTGACCATGATCCGCTCGACGTTCTCCACCACCACAATCGCATCGTCCACCAGGATGCCGATGGCCAAGACCATGCCGAACATGGTCAGTACGTTGATCGAGAAACCCAGCAACAGCATGGTGGCGAAAGTGCCCATCAAGGCGATCGGCACCACCAGCGTCGGGATCAGCGTATAGCGGATGTTTTGCAGGAACAGGAACATCACCGCAAACACCAGCAACATCGCCTCGCCCAGGGTGTACACCACCTTGGTGATCGAGACCTTCACGAACGGCGAAGTGTCATACGGGATCTTGTACTCGACGTTGGCCGGGAAGTAGCGCGCCAGTTCGTCCATCTTCGCCCGCACCAGGGTCGCGGTGCTCAAGGCGTTGGCGCCCGGCGACAGCTGCACGCTGACCGCGGTGGACGGCTTGCCGTTCAGGCGGGTGGAGAACTGATATTCCTGGCTGCCGATTTCCACCCGCGCCACGTCACCGACGCGCACGGTGGAACCGTCCGGATTGGCCTTGAGCACGATGTCGGCAAATTCGGCCGGGGTCGACAGCTGGCCTTTCACCAGGATCGAAGCAGTGACTTCCTGGGTCTTGGTACCCGGCAAATCACCGATGCTGCCCGCTGATACCTGGGCGTTCTGCGCCGCGATGGCGGCGTTGACGTCCGCCGGGGTCAGGTTGAAACCGATCAGTTTCTGCGGGTCGATCCAGATCCGCATTGCGCGCTCGGCGCCATACAGCTGGGCCTTGCCCACACCGTCCAGGCGTTTGAGTTCGTTCATCACGTTGCGCGCCAGGTAATCGCTGAGCGCTACGTCATCGAGCTTGCCGTCGCTGGAGGTGAGGGTCACCAGCAGCAGGAAGCCGGCGGAAACTTTCTCCACCTGCAAGCCCTGCTGTGTCACGGCTTGGGGCAGGCGCGGCTCCACGGCCTTGAGGCGGTTTTGCACGTCAACCTGGGCCATCTCCGGGTCGGTGCCCGGCTGGAAGGTCGCGGTGATGGTGGCCGAACCCAGGCTGCTCTGGGATTCGAAATACAGCAGGTGATCGGCGCCGTTAAGCTCCTGCTCGATCAGGCTGACCACGCTTTCGTCCAGGGTTTGCGCGGAGGCACCCGGGTACACCGCATAGATCTCGACTTTCGGCGGCGCGACGTTGGGGTACTGCGCCACCGGCAACTGCGGGATGGCGAGGGCGCCGGCCAGCAGGATAAACAGGGCGACCACCCAGGCGAAGATCGGGCGGTCAATAAAGAACTGCGGCATTGTGAACTATCCCTTTCTTACTGGCCGGATGCCTGGGCGATTGGCGCGGGGCTGTCGTCGACCTGGACTTTCTCGCCAGGGCGGGCGTGTTGCAGGCCTTCAACGACGATACGGTCACCGGCTTTCAGGCCGCTGTTGACCACCCAGCGGTCATTGACCACCGAGCCCAGTTCCACCGGTTGCTGGCTCACGGTTTGCTCGGCATCCAGCAGCAACACCATCGCAATTCCGGCGCTGTCGCGGGTGATCGCCCGTTGCGGCACGCTGATGCCTTGCTGGTCGACGGCTTGCTCCAGGCGTACGCGGATAAAGCTGCCGGGCAGCAGGTCGAGGTCCGGGTTGGGGAATTCGCTGCGCAAGATGATCTGCCCGGTGCCCGGGTCGACGCTGATCTCGGCGAACAGCAACTTGCCCGGCAGCGGGTACAGGCTGCCGTCATCCTGGATCAGCGTGGCCTTGGCCTGGTCCTGGCCGACTTGCTTCAAGTGCCCGGCGCGAAAGGCCCGGCGCAGGTCATTCAGCTCGCGGGTGGATTGGGTGAGGTCGGCGTGGATCGGGTCCAGTTGCTGGATCAGCGCCATCGGCGTGGCTTCGTTCTGGCCCACCAGTGCGCCTTCGGTCACCAGCGCGCGGCCGATGCGCCCGGAAATCGGCGCAGTGACCGTGGCATAGCCCAGGTTCAACTTGGCCCGCTGTACGGCGGCCTGGTTGGCCGCCACATCGGCAGCGGTTTGCCGGGCGGCGGCGCGGGCGTTGTCGTATTCCTGGCCGCTGATGGCATTGCCTTCCACCAGTTGGCTATAGCGCTGCTCTTGCAGGCGCGCCTGGAACGCATTGGCCTCGGCCTTGCGCAGGCTGGCCTGGGCGCTGTCGAGGTCGGCCTTGAACGGCGCCGGGTCAATCCGGAACAGCACATCGCCCTGTTTCACGTCGTGACCTTCCTTGAACACCCGCTGCAACACCACGCCGGCCACCCGGGCGCGCACTTCGGCGATGCGTGGCGCGGCAATCCGCCCGCTCAGCTCGCTGGTGATGGACAGGGGTTTGGCTTCAAGGGTTTCGATCCGCACCTTGGCCAACGGTGCCTCGGCAGCTTCGTCCGCCGACTTGCCACACGCGCTCAGCGCCAGTGTCAGAGCCAACAGGCAAAACGGCGCAAACAGATTCTTCGACATGCTCATATCCCAATATTGACTGGCGCATCCTACGGTCGCCCCCGCCACAGTGCTGTGAAGCTCTGTAGGTGGTGTGTGAAGAAATGTAAGGTGCAGCCCACAGATGCACGCGGGCGTATATCCTTCATAACCGCCGAACCTTACACGATCTTCCTGATACCGAAGATCAAATGTGGGAGCGGGCTTGCTCGCGAAGGCGGTGTGTCAGGCGCCGTATGCGTTAACTGAAACACCGCTTTCGCGAGCAAGCCCGCTCCCACATTGGATTTGCGTACTACTCAGAAATTGTATTATTTGGAAATACCATGCCCAACATTCTTCTGGTGGAAGACGACGCCGCGCTCTCCGAATTAATCGCCAGTTATCTGGAACGCAACGGCTATCACGTCAGCGTGCTCAGCCGTGGCGACCATGTGCGTGAGCGCGCGCGGCTCAACCCGCCGGACCTGGTGATCCTCGACCTGATGCTGCCGGGCCTCGACGGCCTGCAAGTCTGCCGGTTGCTGCGGGCCGACTCGGCCACGCTGCCGATCCTGATGCTCACCGCCCGGGACGACAGCCACGACCAGGTGCTGGGCCTGGAAATGGGCGCCGACGACTACGTCACCAAACCCTGCGAGCCGCGGGTATTGCTGGCTCGTGTACGGACCTTGCTGCGCCGCAGCAGCCTCACCGAACCCCAGATGGCCAACGACCAGATCATGATGGGCAACCTGTGCATCGACCTGTCGGAGCGCACCGTGACCTGGCGCGACCAGCCGGTTGAGTTGTCCAGCGGTGAATACAACCTGCTGGTGGTGCTGGCCCGGCACGCCGGCGAAGTGCTCAGCCGCGACCAGATCCTGCAACGCCTGCGCGGTATCGAATTCAACGGCACCGACCGCTCGGTGGACGTGGCGATCTCCAAGCTGCGGCGCAAGTTCGATGACCACGCGGGCGAGGCGCGCAAGATCAAGACCGTGTGGGGCAAGGGTTACCTGTTCAGCCGTTCCGAGTGGGAATGCTGAGCCATGTTTCGCGTCCTGATTCGCCTGTACCTGATCACCATCGTTACCTTCGCTGCCGCGATCTACCTGGTGCCGCGGGCGGTGATCCAGCTGTTTGAACACCGTTATACGAGCTACAACATCGAGCAGTCCCGGGGGACGCAAAGCCTGATCGTCAAGGAATACCAGCGGGTGCCCATGGAGCAGTGGGCCAATGTCACCGTGCGCTTATCGGCGGATTTTGCCCCGCTCAAGGTGCAACTGCTGCGCATCCAGGACGCCAGCTACACCCCTGAAGAACAGCGCCTGCTGGAAAAGGACCAGATGGTGATTCGCCTGGGCGAGTGGGGCTGGGCGGACGACGTCAGCTCGCCCCTGGACGATCAACTGGTGGTCAAGGTTTCGGTCCCGCCGGACCCGCTGGACATGAACCTGTTGTACTGGAGCATGAACGTGCTGATCGGCGCGGCGTTGCTGGCCTGCCTGCTGTTCTGGCTGCGTCCTCACTGGCGCGACCTGGAACGCCTGAAAAGCACTGCCGCGCAACTGGGGCAGGGCAACCTTGCGGCACGCACAAAAATCCCCCCCAGCTCCAACATCGGCAGCCTGGCAGCGGTGTTCGACACCATGGCCAACGACATCGAACAACTGCTCAATCAACAACGTGATTTGCTCAATGCGGTCTCCCATGAACTGCGTACACCGCTGACGCGCCTGGACTTCGGCCTGGCGCTCGCGCTGTCCGACGACCTGCCAGCCGCCAGCCGCGAGCGGCTGCAAGGCCTGGTGGCGCACATTCGGGAGCTGGACGAGTTGGTGCTGGAGTTGCTGTCCTACAGCCGCCTGCAGAACCCAGCCCATACACCCGAGCGGGTGGAAGTGGTACTTGACGAGTTCATCGACAGCATCCTGGGCAGCGTCGACGATGAACTGGAAAACCCGGATATCGTGATCGACGTGGTGCTGGATTGCGCGGTGGAACGCTTCACCCTGGACCCGCGCCTGACCGCCCGGGCCCTGCAAAACCTGCTGCGCAACGCCATGCGGTATTGCGAGCGACGGATTCAGGTGGGGGTGAAGGTGTGTCCCAAGGGTTGTGAGATTTGGGTAGATGATGACGGGATTGGTATTCCGGTTGATCAGCGGGAACGGATCTTCGAGCCGTTCTACCGGCTGGATCGCAGCCGGGATCGAGCCACTGGCGGTTTTGGCCTGGGATTGGCCATCAGCCGGCGGGCGCTGGAGGCCCAAGGTGGAACATTGACGGCCCAGGGTTCGCCATTGGGCGGCGCACGGTTCCGGCTCTGGCTGCCGAGCTAAGGAACACCGCAAAACATTGTGGGAGCGGGCTTGCTCGCGAATACGGTGTGTCAGTCGCCGAATAAGATGACTGATCCACCGCATTCGCGAGCAAGCCCGCTCCCACATTTGATCTTCATCGTTCTTCAGTCCCGCTTTTGGCGTTTGCACAGCCTTACCCGCCGTCACACACCCTTGATATAGTTCGGCCCCTATTCCAGCCGCCAGTCAAGGATCACTGCCATGTCCGAATACCAAGCCTTTGTCGTCGAACTCAGCGACAACGTCGCCCATGTGCAGCTCAATCGCCCGGAAAAGATCAACGCCATGAACGCAGCGTTCTGGACCGAGATCATCGATATCTTCCAATGGGTCGAAGACACCGATGCGGTGCGTGCCGTGGTCATCAGTGGCGCCGGCAAGCATTTCTCCTCCGGCATCGACCTGATGATGCTGGCGTCGGTGGCCAATGAATTCGGCAAGGACGTAGGTCGTAACGCGCGCCTGCTGCGGCGCAAGATCCTCGAACTACAAGCTTCCTTCAATGCGGTCGACATCTGCCGCAAGCCGGTACTCGCGGCGATCCACGGCTACTGCATCGGCGGCGCCATCGACCTGATCAGCGCCTGTGACTTGCGTTACGCCGCCGAAGACGCGCAATTCTCCATCAAGGAAATCGACATCGGCATGGCCGCCGACGTCGGCACCCTGCAACGCCTGCCGCGTATCGTCGGCGACGGTATGCTCCGTGAACTGGCCTACACCGGCCGCCAGTTCGGTGCGGAAGAGGCGCGCAGCATTGGCCTGGTGAATCGCGTGTACAGCGATCACGAGAGCCTGTTGGCGGGTGTTATGGAAATCGCCCGGGAAATTGCTGCCAAATCGCCGATCGCGGTCACCGGCACCAAGGCGATGATCAGCTATATGCGCGACCACACGATCAATGACGGCCTGGAATACGTTGCCACCTGGAACTCAGCTATGTTGCAATCCAACGACCTGCGCGTGGCCATCGCGGCCCATATGAGCAAGCAGAAACCCGACTTCGTGGATTGACTGAACATGACCCCAGGCTGGATTACCACAACGCTGCTGGACAACGACGCCCCGGGCGGCTGGGCCGTGGCCCGCAGCCGCGAAGGCTTTTTACACGACCAGAACGGCCCGCTGTTCCCCCGGGAATGGCTCAAGCGCCAGGACCTGTCGGTGTTTGCCGAGCATGGCATCGGCCATCTGGACGGCGAGCCGGTGTACCTGCTGGAGCTCAATAGCCCAGCTGATGTACCGGGTTGCGGCTGGCAGGGCCTGCGGGCGTTCATGCTGCAAGGCGACCACAGGCTGTACAAAGTCCTCGGCTACGCTGCGCAAATCGGCACCTGGGCCCGGGAACACCGTTTCTGCGGCAGTTGCGGCCAGGCGATGGTGCAGGTGCCACGGGAGCGGGCGATGTTCTGCCAGGCCTGTGACCTGCGCAGCTACCCGCGTATCTCGCCGAGCATGATCGTGCTGGTGACCCGTGGCGACGAGATCCTGCTGGCCCGTTCGCCGCGCTTTGTCACGGGTGTCTACAGCACCCTGGCGGGGTTTGCCGAGCCGGGTGAGTCGGCCGAGGACTGCCTGATTCGCGAAGTGCGTGAAGAAGTGCAGGTGGAGGTCAGGAACATTCAGTACATGGGCAGCCAGTGCTGGCCGTTCCCGCACTCGATGATGCTGGGCTTTCACGCCGAGTACGCCGGCGGCGACATCGTGCCCCAGGCCGACGAGATCGAAGACGCGCAGTGGTTCAACATCCATGAACTGCCGCCGTTGCCGGCGTCCCGCTCGATTGCGCGCTACCTGATCGATCTCTACCTGGCCCGTCGCTTAGGCCACGCTGAACCAGTGCTGCCAGGCTAGGCGCACCGTCAGCCCGAGCACTACGGTGATGAACACCGGGCGAATGAACTTGGCGCCGCCGCTGATTGCGCTGCGTGCGCCAAAGAACGCGCCGCACATCACCGACACGCCCATGCACAGGCCGACAATCCAGTCTACCGAACCATTGAAAATGAACACCGTCAGCGCCGCCGCGTTGCTGACGAAGTTCATGCTGCGTGCCACGCCGCTGGCTTTTACCAGGTCGATGGGGTGCAACAGCATGGTGCTCACCGTCCAGAAGGCCCCGGTGCCGGGGCCGGCCACGCCGTCGTAGAAACCCAGGCCGAAGCCCTGGGTGGATTGCCATTTCTTTTTGATCGGCGCGTCGTTATCCAGCGCCGCCTTGGGCGTGCCGCCGAACAGCAAATACAAACCGCAGCCGAACACAATCACCGGGAGCATCTTGTTCAGGGTTTCGGCGGGCAGGTAATGGGCGACGACGGCGCCGGTGAGTGCACCGACCAGGGTGCCGACGATGGCATGCACCCACTGGCGCGGATGAAACAGCTTGCGCCGGTAGAAGGTAAAGCTGGCGGTGGCCGAGCCGAAGGTGGAGCTGAGTTTGTTGGTGCCCAGCACCAGGTGGGGCGGCATGCCGGCGGTCAGCAGGGCAGGCGTGGTGAGCAGGCCGCCACCGCCGGCGATTGCGTCGATGAAACCGGCGATAAAGGCAACCACGGCGAGGATCGCCAGGGTGGTGAGGTCAACGCTGAGTTCGAAGGGCATGGGCAAGACTTATTCGGCAAGGCGCAGCAAGGGCTGCGCGAAAGGCCGATATCTTACCCATAACCCTGGGGCGAGGCGATCCAAATGTGGGAGCGGGCTTGCTCGCGAATGCGGTGGATCAGCCACTCTATCCGGTGACTGACACTGCGCATTCGCGAGCAAGCCCGCTCCCACATTTCAACCGTGCCCGCCTGGCTATTTATGTGTTTCGACCCACTCCAGTGCGGTGCGCCAGAAGCAGATCCCCAGGAAGTACGCCGACATCAGCAACCACAGGCCCATGGTCAGCCCATTGGTGTACGGGAAGTCGATCACCAGCAGCAGGCTGCACAGCAACCAGATGGTGGTCACTGCGATATTGAGCGGCATGAAGCGTTTGACCCGGAACGGGTGCAGGAACTTCATCGGCGTTACGGTCAACAGCGCCAGGACGATCACGGTGAGCAAGGTGATCCAGGCATCTGGCTGGATGATGTAGACGCACAGCGCGACCACGTTCCAGGCCGCAGGGAAACCCTGGAAGTAATTGTCCTTGCTCTTCATGTTGACGTTGCAGAAGCAGAACAGCGACGACACCAGAATAACCGACACCGTAAACAACGGGGTGAAGTCCGGCAGGGCGATATAGCGATAGATAAACAGCGCCGGAATAAACACGTACGTCAGGTAATCAATCACCAGGTCCAATACCGAGCCATCGAAGCTTGGCAGCACCGTCTGCACGTTCACCCGTCGCGCGAGGGAGCCGTCCACCCCATCGACGATCAAGGCCAGGCCCAGCCATAACAGGCAGGCCTTGGGCTGGTTGTCGAGCAGCGCCAACGTTGCCAGGAAAGCCAGGACCACGCCGGTGGCGGTAAAACCATGGGCGCCCCAGGCCTTGAGACGGGCTACATGCAGAGTCGATATCACAGGGGCGTTCTCCAAAAAGGTGAAACAGGGCAGCCGACGGGCGTGACGCCATCGAATCTGGCCAGAGTGTGCAGGTATCGACCGGGAAGGGTGGGATAAGGTTCACCACCCGGCGTAATGGTAAGCGTAGCAAGCGTAGGACTTTTCGGCATCAGACTTGTCGGAACACCAGCGCCTTTAGCCCGCTTTGTGGATCAATATCGGGAAATTCCGGTGGGTTTTCCAGCCGCTGGTCAAAGCGCAGCCCCGGTGCTTCGCGGGTTACGCCGTCGATCAGGAAGTCTTCGCCGAACGCCGGATCATTCATGCACGCCAGCACCGTGCCCTGGGCCGTGAGCAAATCCGGCAGGCGGCGCAGCACCCGCTGGTAGTCCTTGGTCAGCAGAAAGCTGCCTTTCTGGAAGGAGGGCGGGTCGATGATCACCAGGTCATACGGGCCGCTGTGAGTGACCTTGGCCCAGGACTTGAACAGGTCGTGGCCGAGGAAGGTCACTTTGCTCAGGTTATGACCGTTGAGGCGGTGGTTGTCGCGACCGCGGCTCAAGGCGCCACGGGCCATGTCCAGGTTCACCACATGCTCGGCGCCGCCTTCGATGGCGGCCACGGAAAACCCGCAGGTGTAGGCAAACAGGTTCAGCACCCGCAGGCCTTGAGCCTGTTCACGCACCCAGTTGCGGCCGTAACGCATGTCGAGGAACAGCCCGCTGTTCTGCTTTTTGCCCAAATCGATCAGGTAACGCAGGCCGCCTTCGGTGATGGTCAGTTCGTCAACGGCCTCGCCCAGCAGCCACTCGGTGGTGCTTTGCGGCAGGTAACGGTGTTGCAACGCCACGGTGTGAGCGCCGTAGGCCGACCAGTCGATCTGCGTCAGCATCTGTTTCAAGGCCTCAAGCTCGGCGGCCCCGGGCTCTTTGAACAGCGAGACCAGCACCACACCTTGCAGCCAATCCACCGTCAGTTGCTCCAGGCCCGGCCAGCAGCGGCCACGCCCGTGAAACAGGCGCCGGGTCTCGGCGGGGACGGTTTGCAGGGCGGTCAGCAAATGGGTGTGCAGAGTGGCAAGTGCGTCTGGGTTCATCGGGCAGCGTCGGTCATTGAGCGGGCGGCATTTTAAACACAATTGCGGGGTTTTCGGGGCTTGAAGCACAACGTGCTTGGAATTTGTCGATTGGCAGTGATTTGTGCTCAAAAGACTATGAGAGGCTGCGTATAACAGTCAAAAAATCCCCTAGCACCGACATAAACTGGAAAAAAAGCCCGGAGGTGCCCATGAATGGTTTCGCGAACGCAGTGAGTCAGACAGCGATGGACCAGGAAGAACTGGCCGAATGGCGCGATGCCCTGGCCTCCCTGGTGGCCAACACCGGGCCGGCGCGGGCGCGGGAGATCCTCGACATGCTGGCGGAGGCCGGCGGCGCACCGCACATCGGCTGGAAACCCCGGCATGGCACGCCTTATATCAATAGCATCGCCGTGGAGCAGCAACCGCCGTTCCCCGGCGACCTGGCCACCGAAGAGCGCCTGGCCTCGGTGGTGCGCTGGAACGCCCTGGCCATGGTGGTGCGTGCCAACCAGGCCTATGGCGAACTGGGTGGGCATATCGCCAGCTACGCCAGCGCGGCAGACCTGTTTGAAGTCGGCTTCAACCACTTCTTCCGTGCCCGAAACGCCGGTTTTGGTGGTGATCTGGTGTTCTACCAGCCGCATTCCGCCCCCGGCATCTATGCCCGCGCCTTCCTTGAAGGGCGCCTGAGCGAGGCTGACCTGGCCCACTATCGCCAGGAAATCGGCGCCGGCAAGGTCGGCGCCCGTGGCCTGTCCAGCTATCCCCATCCGTGGTTGATGCCGGACTTCTGGCAATTTCCCACCGGTTCCATGGGCATTGGCCCCATCAGCTCGATTTTCCAGGCGCGGTTTATGCGCTACCTGCAGCATCGCGGCTTGCAGGACACCACCGACCGCCACGTATGGGGCGTGTTCGGCGATGGCGAGATGGACGAGCCGGAAAGCATGTCGGCCCTGACCCTGGCTGCCCGCGAGGGCCTGGATAACCTGACCTGGGTGGTCAACTGCAACCTGCAACGCCTCGACGGCCCGGTGCGTGGCAACGGGCGAATTATCGACGAGTTGGAAGCCCTGTTCGCCGGTGCCGGCTGGAACGTGATCAAACTGGTTTGGGGGTCGGACTGGGATGCCTTGCTGGCCAAGGACGCCGACGGCTCGCTGGTACGCACGTTGTCGCAGACCGTGGACGGACAGTTCCAGACCTTCGCCGCCAAGGACGGCGCCTATAACCGCGAACATTTCTTCGGCCAAAGCGAGGCGCTGTCCAAACTGGTCGAGGGCATGAGCGATGAGCAGATCGACCGCCTCAAGCGTGGCGGCCATGACATGGTCAAGATTCACGCCGCCTATCACGCTGCACTCAAGGTTACTGGCAAGCCCACGGTGATCCTGGCCCAGACCAAAAAGGGCTTCGGCATGGGCGAGGCCGGGCAGGGCAAGATGACCACTCACCAGCAGAAGAAGCTCGACCGCGAGGCGTTGATCGCCTTCCGCAATCGCTTCCAGTTGCCGCTGTCGGATGAGCAGACCGAATCCCTGAGCTTCTACAAACCGTCTGAAGACAGCCTCGAGATGCGCTACCTGCACAAGCGCCGTGCCACCCTCGGCGGGTATGTGCCGAGCCGTGGCCAGCAGGCGCCTGCGGTAAACGTCCCGCCAGTGTCGGGCTACGGCGCGTTTGCCACCCAGGCGGACGGCAAGGAAATGTCCACCACCATGGCCTTTGTGCGCATGCTCACCAACCTGCTCAAGGACAAGGCCCTCGGCCCGCGCATCGTGCCCATCGTCGCGGATGAAGCGCGCACCTTCGGCATGGCCAACCTGTTCAAGCAGATCGGCATCTATTCCAGTGTCGGCCAGCGCTACGAGCCGGAAGACATTGGCTCGATCCTCAGCTACCGCGAAGCCACCGACGGGCAGATCCTCGAAGAAGGCATCAGCGAAGCCAGCGCCATCAGCTCCTGGGTCGCCGCGGCCACCAGTTATTCGGTGCATGGCCTGCGGATGCTGCCGTTTTACATCTACTACTCGATGTTCGGTTTCCAGCGCGTCGGCGACCTGATCTGGGCGGCGGCCGACCAGCGTGCCCGTGGCTTTCTGCTGGGGGCCACTGCCGGGCGCACCACCCTGGGTGGCGAAGGCTTGCAGCACCAGGACGGCAGCAGCCACCTGACCGCCGCCACCGTGCCCAATTGCCGCGCCTACGACCCGGCGTTTGCCAGCGAGTTTGCGGTGATCCTCGACCACGGCATGCGCCAGATGCTGGAGCACGATGTGGACGAGTTCTACTACGTGACCCTGATGAACGAAAACTACCCGCAGCCGAGCCTGCCTGAAGGCGTCGAAGCGGCGATCATCAAAGGCATGTACCGGCTCAGTGGTCAGCCCGATGGCAAGGTTCGCTTGCTCGGCTCGGGCACGCTGGTGCGTGAAGCCCAGGCAGCCGCGCAGTTGCTGGCGGACGATTGGCAGATTGAAACTGAAGTGTTCAGTGTTACCAGCTTCAGCGAACTGGCCCGGGAGGCGCGGGAAGTGGAACGCTGGAATCGCCTGCACCCGCAACAGCCGGCGCGGCGCAGCCATCTGGCGGAGTGTTTGCCCAAGGGCGCGCCGGTGGTGGCGGTGTCTGACTATGTGCGGGCGGTGCCGCAGATGATTGGGTCGTACGTGGACTCGGCGTACACCGTGCTGGGGACGGATGGTTTTGGTCGAAGCGATACCCGGGCGGCGTTGCGGGATTTCTTTGAGGTGGACCGGTATCACATCGTGCTGGCGGCGCTGACAGCGTTGGTGGAGCAGGGGAGTCTGGAGCGGGGCGTGTGTCAGCAGGCGAGGGGCTGTCATAAATTTTGTGTTCGGGCATAACATGTTGATAGAGGTGCATGTATGCCGACCAAAAAGAAACCGGCCCGTGAGGCCCCGCGAGACCTTCCATCCATTCCAAAAGAGCTGATCGACCAGTTCGTCAGCGGCCCGATGAGTGCCGAGGCTATTCAGGATGCCTCGATGGCGTTCAAAAAGGCGCTGATCGAGCGAGCTCTTGGTGCCGAGTTGGGCCACCACCTTGGCTATCCTCAGGGC
>NZ_LPNO01000028.1 GCF_001952855.1 Pseudomonas sp. ATCC PTA-122608
GATCTGCTTTTGATCTTGATCTTAGGCGCCCCGTTAAACCACGCTGGCCGAACGCAGGCTTTGGAGCGTGGGTAACCCGGCAGGACGCCGGGTTAGCCGCGCTGGGCCAAGGATGGCCCATCGCGGCGGCCCACGGTCCAAAGCCGGAGTGAGGGCACACCGAGCATTAGCGAGGTGCCGAGTGGTGGGGCAAGAGCGTTTTGCTTACTTTTGCGCTGTTCAAAAGTGAGCCGCTGTAAGAGCGGAACCCATATCAGCCCCAACCCAAATAACGGATATACACCCCACCTCAGCAACAAAAGCGCCTACGCAGTCTTCCCAGTATGGTTATTCAGCGAAATAACCTTGGTCTTCCCAATCCGGTGACGATAAATCTCACGCAGGTACTTGATCGCCTTCTTCACACAATCCCGCGACAGCCGAATATCGTTGATCGACACAAACTTGTCCTTGTCGTTGATCAACTCACGATACTTCTTCTCGTACATCGGCTTGATGGCATACCAGTTGGTATCCAGAATCTTCGCCGGGTTCTCAAACTCATTGAGCAGCTCATCAATCCGGTCTTCATCAAAATCCTCGTGGATGATGAAATCCAGAATCGAGTTATCCAGCGTGTCATCAAACCGATACGGATTCCTCGCAAAGCAGCGCTTGATAAACGCCACGATCAACGTCAAGAAGTCATCCGACAGGCACGGGCTTTTAGCGATCAAGGTCGTGAGCGACAAGTTGGCCGACGCCCCGATCACCAGTGCATACCGCTTGAGCGTGGTGTTGGGGAACAGACTGTTGAGGTGCGTCTTGAGCCGGTTCAGGTCCATATAGGACAGCTTGTAATCCTTGGGCAACGACACAATCGACACCACCGACGAGCAGTTCTTGAAGAAGTGCAAGTCATGCAGCGCCGCCGCGTCATACCCGGAATTCTTGTACTGCTCCAAGGAGGCCTTGTAGCGCTTGGACTCAATCGGCAACAGGCTGATGCCCTCGATCGCCTGGGTCACCTTGTTGAAGTGCGGCAGATCAATGGAACGGAAAAACAGGTCATCGATATTCAGCCGCTGCGGCTCTTTTTCGAACACCTTGAACTTGTCGCTCGAAGGCGCCGGCGTTTCCGGCACCACCGATTCGGCGTAGGCAATCGCCACCGGGCCCGCCAGGCTCATGAACAAGTCGTTGGCATCCAGGCGGATGGTCTCGCCGATGTCGATCCCGGCCCGACGGAAGTAGTTCTGGTCGTAGTCTGTCGTAACCGCCTGGGCCGTCAGAATGTTGAAGATCTGCTGCGAGATGTACTGGTTGGCGTGCTTTTCCATGGCATTGACATCAATGTTCTGGATATTGCCGTCATCGCTTTCTTCGGCATACCGCATGATGTCGTTGGAGATCAGCATCATCGCGTTCCACGGCCGGATACGGCCTTTTACGCTGGCCTCGCTGCTGTCTTCATTGTCGAAGTTGTACGAGAAATCCCATTCTTCCGAAAGGTATTTGCACAACAGTCGCCCGGCGTTGATGTGCAGCGCCTCGGACATTTCGCTGCGGTGATCGGAGATGTTCGGCAGCACACAAATGCCGCTGGTGAAGATCGGCTCGAACACAAAGGCGTGGCCGCTCTTGCTGTCATGCTCGTCGGCGGGCTTGGTGTCGAACGTCTTGTTCATGTACGAGTGCTGCTGGGCCAGGCCGAATTCCGAGGCCATGCCCGAGCCGGTACCGCCGCCGGCGCTGAAGATCGAGAAGTACAGGCGCGACTGGTTGGCCTTGATGCCGCAGGAGTCGATCAGGTACGAGTGGATCATCTTCCAGTCGGGGCTGGAAAAGCGCTGGGTGTCTTTGTTGAGGATGATCTTGGCCAGGTACTGGCCAAGGATCGGCGCGTTACCGGCGCCACCGGCATGGACTTCCGAGAGGTCCATGATTTTCATCTTGCTGTAGTCCCGCAGGAATCCGCTTTTCTCTCCCTTGCGCGAGAAACGGATGCGCCCGGCGATGTCCTTGTCCAAGTCGCCGAGCATCACCAGCGGCTCGACCAGGAACACCGGCTTGGTGCCTTTGTTCGAGCCCAGGCGCAGGTTGTTGCGAATCCACTGGGCTGGGCGGTAGCCCTTGTCGGTGGATTTGTCTTCGTTGCTGAATTCGTTGAGGTAGAACTTGCGGGCGTTGTACACCAGCTCCGCCACATCCAGGGCAATGTTCGAGCCGCAGCGGCCCAGGCCGATCAGGCACACCGAGGGGAATTCCTGCTCGTTGCGCAGTTCGCCGTCGACTTCCAGGTGCGGAGCGCGCGGGAACACCATGTCGCGCAGGCCGTCGAGGTTGTCGAGGATGCGGTCGGTGTTGGTTTCGGTGAAGTACAGGTACTGCTGGGTGGCCAGTGGGCGGGCGCTGCTCAATGACTTTGAACCTGAGGGTTTTTCCGCAGGGGCTGTCAGCAACACGTCGGATACCGCGGTGGCAGAGTTATTTTTAGAGGTCATTGTGCGCCATGTGCCTGGACGGATGGCTGAAAAAGTATCAAATAGCCATCATGGAATGAGAGATCGCGACTTTACAGTGCGTCCTGGTCCTGGGCGATAGGGTTTAACCCTAGGGTTTTAAGGGGAAATCCTGGCCGGACTCTGATGAATCGGCCGTTCGTCGGGGTTCTTGAGTGAAATGATGGCGATTTGCCAAATAAACGGCGTCAGCGAATTGGCCTGACGATGGACGCCGGGCCTGTGCGCTCTGAAGGCGGGTCTTTCGGCGTGGGTTCACCTCCCGTAAGACCCAGCAGGCTGAACATGTTGTGCTGATCAAGGCTATTGATCACCGCGCCGATATCACTCATCGGCACCGCAGCGCTGAGCAAGTAACCCTGAACGAAATCACAACCGTGTTTTTGCACCACTTCAAATTGTTGCAGGGTTTCCACACCTTCGGTCACCACCTGCAAATGCAGGGTGTGGGCCATGCCGATGATCGCCTGGACGATCTCGATGTCGGCGTTGGACTTGGGGATGTCCTGGATAAATGAACGATCGATTTTCAAGGTGTTCAGCGGCAGGCGCTTGAGGTAGGCGAGGGACGAATAGCCGGTGCCAAAGTCGTCGATGGACAGCGAGACGCCCAAGGCGCGGATTTGCCGCAGCAGTGCCAGGGTGCTGCTGATATTGCCCATCAGCGCGTTTTCGGTCACTTCCAGTTCGAGGCGGTTGGCGGCAATTCCGCCGAAGCGCAGGGCACTTTCGATTTCATCGGCCAACTCGTCACGGGTCAGGTTCAGGGCCGAGCAGTTCACGGCCATGATCAATTCCGTGTGGCCCTGTTCCGACAGCAGGCTCAGGTCGTGACAGGCTTGGCGCAATACCCAGTGATCGAGTTCGGCAATCAGCCCGTTGTTTTCGGCAATGCTGATGAACCGGTCCGGAGTCAGCAGGCCATGTTGCGGATGTTGCCAGCGCACCAGGGCTTCGAGGCGGGTGATCTTGCCTTTTTTCAGGTCAAGAATCGGTTGGTAAAACAGCACCAGTTCGTTCTTGCCGCGCAGCGCGGCGCGCAATTCTTCTTCCAGTTGCAGTTCCAGAAAGGCCCGGGTTTTCAGGTTGGAGCTAAAGAAGTTCAGGCTGTTACGCCCGGCATCCTTGGACTGATACAACGCCAGGTCGGCAGTTTTCAGCAGCTCTTCGCTGGTTTTGCCGTCTTCAGGGAAGAGGCTGATGCCGATGCTGGTGGTCATCACCATGCGCCGGCCGGCCAACTCTACGGGGTCTTTCATTTTTTGCATGATGCGCTGAGCCATGTGCCGCGCTTCATCGCGATGATGGATGCTGATCAGGATGCAGAACTCGTCACCGCCAAACCGTGCGACCACGTCGTCATGGCTGCGCACCGAGCTTTTGATATGGCCGGCCAGTACGGTCAGCAGTTCGTCACCGGCGTCATGGCCGAGGCTGTCGTTGATGCGCTTGAAGTGGTCGATATCCAGGAAGATCACCGCCAGCATGCCGTCGGTGGCGGTTTTCTCTGCGAGCTTCTCGGCGAAGATCTGGTTGAAACCACGGCGGTTGAGCAGGCTGGTCAAGGCGTCGTAATGCGCCACTTGCTGCAGGGAGGCGCGGGCCTGGTCGAGTTCGGTGAGCAGTGCGTTGACCCGGCGCAGGTCGGTTTCCTTGTGTTGCAGTTTTTTGTCTGCCAGGGCGGCGCTGATGCTGCTGCCGATCACCAGCAGGGCGATGACGGCGACCAGCAGGCCCAGTTGGATCGGGTTGTTGTCCACCGGCAACGCCGACGGCACCAAACCCTCGGGCAACAGCAGTTGCATGGCCGCCATGCCGGTGAAGTGCATGCTGATAATCCCGGCGCCGAGCACCAGGCTGGCCGCGTACTTGAGCAATTGATGGAACATGCCGGTGCCGTTGCGAAGGTACAGCGACAGCAGCAACGCGGCCAGGCTGGCGCCGATGGCAATCACCACTGAGGCCAGAAACAATCCGGTCCGAAAGTACACGCCTGCTTCGGATTGCATGGCCGACATGCCAACGTAGTGCATCAGTGCAATGCCCAGCCCCATCCATACCGACGCCAGCACATATTGGTGAAGACGCAGCTTTGGATGACTGAGGGTTTGCATGGCGAACAGCGAGGCAATCAGGGCGATCAGCAGTGAGGCAAACGTCATGATCAATTCGTAGTGAATTGCGATAGGCGCCTGGAAGGCCAGCATGCTGATGAAGTGGGTCGCCCAGATTCCGCCTGCCAGGCAGCCCGCGCCTACCCAGCGCCAGTGCCGTTGAGCCTTGGGGTTGTCGACATGGCCGACACGTTCGGCCATGTCCAGGGTGCCGAAGCCCGCCGCACACGCCACTACGTAAGCCAGTAGCACCAGAAAGGGGTTATGACTGCAATTGAGTAATAAGTGCCCGCTGTCCGGAAGGTCGGTAAAAAAATGCAAACCAAGCCATTCCATAGCATGTCCCGTCACAGAGTCTTTGTCTGACAATGCTTTGAGTATAGAGAGCCTGAGCGGGTTGCAAGGGCTGATGGCAAATTGCTTCTAATTATTTGGCGATGAGTTCATAAACAACTAGAACCAAATGAGTAGGGATGACAGCTCGGGTCGCCCGATGGAGTGACATCAGACTTACGAATCATTACAGACAATCATCACGGGGCTGACTAGATTGCAGGTTCCGGGCTCAGGATGCGTCTGGCATCGCGGCTCACATAACAATAAAAGAGACGGACCCATGCAGAACTCGACCCAAGCGGCGAATGCCTGGCGCATTCTGTTCCTGTTGTTCCTGGCCAACCTGTTCAACTTTTTCGACCGCACCATCCCCGCGATCATCATCGAACCGATCCGTATGGAGTGGCACCTCAGCGACTTCCAGCTCGGCATCATCGGTACTGCGTTTACCATTGTTTATGCGATTGCTGGCTTGCCCCTGGGGCGCATGGCCGATACTGGCTCGCGCAGTAAGCTCATGGGCTGGGGCCTGGCGGCGTGGAGCGGCCTGACGGCGGTCAATGGCTTGGTGGGCAGTTTCTGGACCTTTTTGCTGGTGCGCATGGGCATCGGCATTGGCGAGGCCAGTTACGCACCGGCGGCGAACTCGTTGATTGGCGACTTGTTTCCGGCCCACCGCCGGGCGCGGGCCATGGGCATCTTTATGTTGGGTCTGCCTTTGGGCCTGTTGCTGGCGTTCTTCACCATCGGTGCGATGGTCAAGGCGTTCGACAGCTGGCGCGCGCCGTTCTTTATTGCGGCGGTGCCGGGGCTGATCCTCGCGGTGTTCATGTTCTACATCAAGGAACCCAAGCGCGGCGCCGCCGAAACCGTGCAAGTCTCCCAAGAGAAAGTCGACCGCCCGATTCGCCGGGTTCTGGCGGTACCGACGTTCCTTTGGCTGGTGCTGGCAGGCTTGTGCTTCAACTTCGCCACCTACGCCTGCAACTCGTTCCTGGTGCCGATGCTGCAGCGCTATTTTCTGCTGCCGTTGCAGGATGCGGCGGTGGCGACCGGGGTGATTGTCGGGGTGACGGGGTTGTTTGGCCTGACGCTGGGCGGTTGGGTGGCGGACAAGATCCATCAGCGGGTGGCCAATGGGCGGCTGTTGTTCGCGGCCTGCAGCTTGATTATCTCCACCGTGACCACCGCCTGGGCGTTGCATGCCGGGCGGATCGAAATTGGTGTGTTTGTGGCGCTTTTCAGTGTCGGCTGGTTGTTTGCCTATAACTTCTATACCTGTGTTTATACGGCGATCCAGGACGTGGTGGAGCCGCGCTTGCGGGCGACGGCGATGGCGTTGTTCTTCGCCGGTTTGTATTTGCTGGGTGGTGGCATGGGGCCGATTGTGGTGGGCGGGTTGTCGGATCATTTTGCCCATTCGGCGATGTATGCGGCGGGGGCGGAGCAGATGACCGAGGCTTATAAAGCCATAGGCTTGCACGACGCCATGTACCTGATTCCGGTGGCGCTGTTTCTGACCATGCTCTTTCTGTTTCAGGCGTCCCGCAGTTTTGTGCGGGATGCCAAGCGGATGAAGGATGGGTTGGGGGTGGTGGAGGTGCCGGCTACGGCGGTTACTGCCTGAGACCGAGGTGACGCCTTCGCGAGCAAGCCCGCTCCCACATTAGACCGCATTCTCAAGATGGAACTCGGTCAAATGTGGGAGCGGGCTTGCTCGCGAAGAGGCCATCAATAACAACGATGTCTCAAGTGAATAAAAAAGGCCCGCATTGCGCGGGCCTCTTTGTTCAGCAGGGCAGGGCGGCGAGGTTAGCCTGCTACCAACACCCGAATCGCTTCCAGTCGCAGCGCAGCCTTGTCGAGCATGGCCAGGCCTTGCTCGCGCTGTTGGCGCAGGGCAACCAGTTCGCTGTCACGCACGGTCGGGTTGACCGCTTGCAACGCGGTCAGGCGCGCCAGTTCTTCGTCGGTGTCCGCCGCCAGGCGACGTTGAGCCTCGGCCACGCGCTCGGCGTGACGCGGGGCGATCTTCTCTTCACCGGCGTTGATCCGTGGCGTCAGCTGGTCGCGCTGGGCCTGGACGAACTTGTTGGCGCTGGCCCGTGGCACGCTTTCCAGCTGGTCGTTCAAGGTCAGGAACGAGACGCGGCCCGACAGGTCATTGCCGTTGGCGTCCAGCAGGCAGCGCAGCGCGGCCGGTGGCAGGTAGCGGCCCAGTTGCAGCGAGCGTGGGGCAACCACTTCGCTGACGTAGAGCAGTTCCAGCAACACGGTGCCCGGCTTGAGCGCCTTGTTCTTGATCAGCGCCACGGCGGTGTTGCCCATGGAACCGGACAGCACCAGGTCCATGCCGCCTTGCACCATCGGGTGTTCCCAGGTGATGAACTGCATGTCTTCGCGGGACAGTGCCTGGTTGCGATCGTAGGTGATGGTCACGCCTTCGTCGTCGCCCAGGGGGAAGCTGGCGTCGAGCATTTTTTCGCTGGGCTTGAGGATCAGGGCGTTTTCCGAATGGTCTTCGCTGTCGATGCCGAAGGCGTCGAACAGGGTTTCCATGTAGATCGGCAGGGTGAACTGGTCGTCTTGCTCAAGGATGTCTTCCACCAGCGCATCACCTTCGCCAGCGCCGCCGGAGTTGAGCTCCAGCAAACGGTCGCGGCCGGTGTGCAGCTCGGCTTCGAGGCGCTCGCGCTCGGCACGGGCTTCGTCGATCAGCGCTTGCCACTCGCCGTCGTCGGCATTTTCCAGCAGCGGCAGCAGGCGCGGGCCGAACTGGTGCTGCAAGGCGTTGCCGGTCGGGCAGGTGTTGAGGAACGCGTTCAGCGCTTCGTGGTACCACTGGAACAGGCGCTCTTGCGGGCTGGTTTCCAGGTACGGCACGTGCAGTTCGATCACATGCTTCTGGCCGATCCGGTCCAGACGGCCGATCCGCTGTTCCAGCAGGTCCGGGTGGGATGGCAGGTCGAACAGCACCAGGTGGTGGGAGAACTGGAAGTTGCGGCCTTCACTGCCGATTTCCGAGCAGATCAGCACTTGGGCGCCGAACTCTTCATCTGCAAAGTAAGCAGCGGCGCGGTCACGCTCGAGGATATTCATGCCCTCGTGGAACACCGTGGCCGGGATGCCGGAGCGCACGCGCAGGGCGTCTTCCAGGTCCATGGCGGTTTCGGCGTGGGCGCAGATCACCAGGACTTTGGTGCGCTTGAGCATTTTCAGCTGATCGATCAGCCACTCGACGCGCGGGTCGAAACGCCACCAGCGTTGTTCTTCATCCACATCCGGCTGCGACTGGAAGCTGACTTCCGGGTACAGCTCGGCATGTTCGCCCAGGGGCAATTCGAGGTATTCGTCCGGGCACGGCAGCGGGTAGGCGTGCAGCTTGCGCTCCGGGAAGCCTTGCACCGCAGCGCGGGTGTTGCGGAACAGCACGCGGCCGGTGCCGTGGCGGTCCAGCAGTTCGCGTACCAAACGGGCGCTGGCTTCGGCGTCGCCATCGTTGACGGCGGTCAGCAGGGCTTCGCCTTCGTTGCCGAGGAAACCCTGGATGGTCTTGTGGGCGGCCGGCGAGAGGCGGCCCTTGTCCAGCAGCTCCTGAACGGCTTCGGCCACCGGGCGATAGTTTTCGCTCTCGGCGCGGAAGGCGTGCAGGTCGTGGAAACGGTTCGGGTCCAGCAGGCGCAGGCGCGCGAAGTGGCTGTCCTGGCCCAGTTGCTCAGGGGTTGCGGTGAGCAGCAGCACGCCCGGAATCACTTCGGCCAGTTGCTCCACCAGCGTGTACTCGGGGCTGGCTTTTTCTTCGTGCCACACCAGGTGGTGAGCTTCGTCGACCACCAACAAATCCCAGCCGGCGGCGAACAGCGCGTCCTGGGCCTTCTCGTCGTCCACCAGCCATTCCAGGGCCACCAGCGCGAGCTGGGTGTCTTCGAACGGGTTGGCGGCATCGCTTTCGATAAAGCGTTCTTCGTCGAACAGCGCAACTTGCAGGTTGAAGCGGCGGCGCATTTCCACCAGCCACTGGTGCTGGAGGTTTTCCGGCACCAGGATCAGTACGCGGTTGGCGCGACCCGACAGCAATTGGCGATGAATCACCAGGCCGGCTTCGATGGTCTTGCCCAGCCCCACTTCGTCTGCCAGCAGAACCCGCGGCGCGATACGGTCCGCGACTTCACGGGCGATGTGCAGTTGGTGCGCGATCGGTTGCGCACGCACGCCGCCCAGGCCCCAGAGCGAGGACTGCAACTGGCGGCTGGTGTGTTCAAGGGTGTGGTAGCGCAGGGAGAACCAGGCCAGCGGGTCGATCTGGCCGGCGAACAGACGGTCGCTGGCCAAACGGAACTGGATGAAGTTCGAGAGTTGGGTTTCCGGCAGGGTGACCTGCTCGTTCTGCCCATTGAGGCCGTGGTAGACCAGCAGGCCGTCGACATCGTCGACTTCTTGCACGGTCATTTTCCAGCCTTCGAAATGGGTGATGGTGTCACCCGGCGAAAACCTCACGCGAGTGAGGGGCGCATTCCGTAGCGCATACTGGCGAGTGTCGCCAGTGGCCGGATAGAGCACGGTTAACAAGCGGCCGTCCTGTGCCAGAACGGTGCCTAACCCCAGCTCTGCTTCGCTGTCACTAATCCAGCGTTGCCCCGGTTGATACTGCTGCGCCATGCTGCCTGACTCCCGCCGTGAAAAAGCCGACTATTCTAACGGAACACGGCTTCCAGACCAAAAGGAATAGGTGCAGCTTCAAGCTTTAAGCTACAAGCGGCAAGAAAAAGGGCTGTATGTTCGTCGGATAGATGACGATTAGTTCACAAGTTGGCGGCTTGACGCTCAAGTCGTCACCCACGCAGCCGACAGTCTGCTGAACAGGAGACTATTAATATGCTGCCACCCATGCTGCCCCTGAGTGTTGTGCCGGTCACGTCGCAGCTTGACCCGGTGCGCCAGAAGCCGGATATCCCGCCCGTGGTGCCGGTTCAACCAGGCTCCAACGAAAGCACCATCGACCTGCAAAAGCGCGACCCCGAGGAAGCGGCACTGTTGCTGCGCGAGGAACAGCGACGCCAGCAGGAACAGCAAAAGCGCCGCCGCGAAGCCGATGAGGATCCGCAGGAGCACCTGGCTGTTCCCGGTGACGAACTCAACGCCGACAACACCGTGCCGGTGGTGCCGCTGATTGAAGACGCGCCACGCCAAGGCTTGTGGGTGGACGTCGAGGTTTAATCCTGCAGTTCGTGCAGGGCGGCGATCAGTTGCCCGATGTCTTGTGCCGTGTTGAGGTAGCTCACGGAGATTCGCGCCACGCTGTCCAGCTCGCGGGCTTGCATGTCCAGCGGCGTGTAGGGCACACCGTTGGCACCGATGTTGATTCGCTTGAGCCCCAGGCGGCGCTTGAGCTCGAAGGCGTCCCAGCCGGCCAGGTTGAAGGCGATCAGGCCGGACTGGTTTGCGGCAATACCCAAATCATGCAGGGTAATCCCCTCGATCCCGCGTAGTTCTTCGCGGATCGTGTCACTTAGAAGCCGAACCGTCCGGCGAATCCGCTCAACGCCCAGTCGATTGACCTCCAGCAACGCATTGCCCAGGCCTGCCAACAGCGCGAATGACACTTCGCTGGTTTCAAAGCGCCGGGCGTCGTTGCGCAAATCGAAACCCGCAGGGCTCCAGGGCGCAGAAAACACATCGCGTTGGGCCGGGTTCAAGCGCTCGAGAAAATCCGGCCGCACATACAGCAATGCGGTTCCCCGCGGGCCTCGCAGATGCTTGCGCCCGGCGCCCTTGAGCACATCGCAGTGCAGTGCTTGCACATCCACCGGCACCTGGCCGAGGGCTTGCCCGGCGTCGATGAAATAAGCAATGCCGTGACGCTTGGCCAACGCGCCGATGGCCTCGGCAGGGTTGATCAAGCCGCTGTTGGCGGGGAGCCAGGTCAGGTCGATCAAGCGCACCCGGGCGTCGAGCATGGCTTCCAGGCCGGCGACGGACACCGCGCCGGTTTCATCGCAAGGGATCACCTCTACGTGCGCACCCGCTTGCACGGCTGTCTGCATGCTGGCCAGGTTGCCGCCCCATTCGTGGCGGCCCACCAGAATACGGTCGCCCGGTTTCCACGGTCCCAGCGCCTGGAACGCCATGCTCCAGGCGGTCGAGCCGCTGCTGGCAAAGGCAATCGATGACACCGGCGCGTTGAGCAATTGCGCGGCGGCGCGACGGGCTTTTTCCGCCAATAGTGCACCGTGTTCGCCGGCCTCCATCGGCCCATCCCGGGCTTCGCGTTGCAACTGGTCAATGATTGCGTCGAGCGTCCCCTGGCTCGGCAGGGAGGCCCCGGCGTGGTTGAAGTGGACGATGCCGGACTGGCAGCCCGGCGTTTCGTCCCGCAGTTCCCGGACTTGCGTCAGGGACAGCGCGGTCACGGCTGCAGCTCGAAAATCGCATCGATCTCCACTGCCACACCGCCCGGCAAACTGGCGACGCCCACGGCAGTACGGGCGTGCCGGCCTTTGTCACCCAGGGCGTTGACCAGCAGGTTCGAGGCGCCATTGGCCACTGCGCCCTGGCGCTGGAAGTCGCCGCTGCTGGCGATAAACACGCCCAAGCGGATGATGCGCACCAGCCGCGACAGGTCATCGCCCAGGGCATCGCTCAATTGTGCGAGCAGGCCCAGCGCAGCGAGTTCGGCGGCTTTAGCGCCTTCGTCTTCGCTGATGGACTCGCCGAGACGACCGATGTAGGTGGGTTTGCCGTCCAGCAGCGGGATTTGGCCGGAGATGAATAGCTGGTTCTGGCTGATCACGAAATTGACGTAGTTGGCGATCGGCTGGCTGGGTGTCGGCAGGCTCAGACCGAGGGCTTTTACGCGTTGCGAGATGGAATGGCTCATGTTGAATCCTCTTGGGAAGAGTCTTCAGCATGGGCGGCGTGGTTTTGGTCGACAAACGGATAGATCTCACTCGACGTATCGAAATAACTCATGCGTCGGCACAGACTTCCCGTAGCCATTCACTGAAACAGGTGGCCGCTTGGCTGGTGTCGCCTTGCGGGGTGATCAGCCAGTAGCCGATCTCGCTGTGGTAGGGCGGCCAGTCGAAGGCTTCCACCAATGTGCCATCCTTCAACCTGCGCTCGATCAGGCGGTGGCGCCCCATGGCGATGCCCTGGCCGGCGACGGCGGCTTCCACCACGATGTTGTAGTCGTGCAACAGTGCCTTGGGGTAATGCTCCACATCCACCTGGTAATGCCGGGACCAGTCGGTCCACTCGAAAGGGCGGTGCGAGGTGGCCATCAACAGCGGGCCGTTCTCCAGTTGGCTGGCCTTGAATGCCGGGCTGCACACCGGTGACAGGGTTTCGCTCATCAGGCGCGTGGCCTGCACATCGGCCCAGTCACCCTTGCCGTAGCGAATCGCCAGGTCAACTTCGGCGGCGGCTACATCTGCCAGTTGAATCGCGGGCACCAACTCCACCTGAATGTGCGGGTAGCGGCTGAGAAACCCGGCCAGGCGCGGCGCCAGCCACAAGGTGGCGAACGAGGCGAGCAGGCCGACGCGCAGCACGGTGGTGGCGGGCGGGGTTTGTTGCTGGCGGGTAGCGGCGGCGATGACGTCGAGGGCGGGGCGGATTTGGTCGTAGTAGTGTTGGCCGTCTTCAGTCAGATCGATGGCGCGGGTGCGTCGGATAAATAGCGGTTTGCCCAGATGCTGTTCGAGCTTCTGCACTTGATGGCTGAGGGCGCTTTGGGTCACCGACAGCTCGGCGGCGGCCTTGATAAAGCTCAGATGCCGGGCCACGGCCTCAAAGGCGCGCAGGGCCAGGAGTGGGGGAAGGTCCTTGTGCAGTGCCACGTCGAACGCTCTGTGTGAGGGTTTGGATCGGGGATTTTGCGGGCAAATGGGTTGGATGACACCGATTTTGTTTACGCGGGATTGGCGCAGGACGCATTATTGGGGCATCCAAGCCATTACGTAAGCCAAGCCATGAGTGACGATGACAAACTGATAGACCTGAATGCCGAACGGGCCAAACGTGTTCATGACCTGAATGACAAACGACTGAATGAAGTGCGCCAGGCGTTTGAGCAGGCGATGCCGTTGGGTAAGCCTAAGAAAAAGCCGAAAAACAAACCGAAAAAGCGTTGATATAGCCTGCATCGTTTGATGCAGGTCAGTTATTTCCCTTCTTTACGCTCCGTTGCGGGCGACATTGATCCTCGTCAATTTCTTCTTTCGTCTTCTTGGTTAACTTAGCCCTATCGCAACAGGGCAAGTGCAGGAGGCCGGTCATGTTTTTCGATAATGTGGTATTTGCCGGAGTGCTGACGGTTGGCCTCATGGTGATGTTCTTTGTAGGGTTTGGAATTTTTATCTGGAAAGACGCTAATAAGCGTAAGAAGCCTTAGGTCTTTTCGGGATACATGAGCACGCAAGGCATTTTGGGCGACTTCGGTCGCCTTTTTTTTGTTTTCGATTTAGTGGGGGTTGAGTACATATCCGTTATTTAGGTAACGGCCGCCTATGGTTCCGCTCTTACAGCGGGTCACTTTTGGCAAACGCCCCAAAAGTAACCAAAAGGTCTTTGCCCCACCACTCGGTGCCTCGCCCAGGCTCGGCATGCCCGCACTCCTGCCCGGTTCCGCGGGCCGCCGCGACGGGCCATCCATGGCCCGGCGCGGCTAAATCGGCATCCCTGCCGATTTACCCGCTCCACCGTGCCTACTTGCGGCCATCGTGGTTGACGGGGCCCGCAGATCAAGATCAAAAGCAGAGCACAGCGGCCTACAGGCCGGCTTGAGCGTTAAAAGCCAGATCAAAAGCCAGAGCGAAAGCAGAGCTGCTTTTCTGTGGGAGCGGGCTTGCTCGCGAAAAACCTGAGGGCGCCGCGTTCATCCAGAATGCCAGCGTCATCGTTAACGACCTTCGCGAGCAAGCCCGCTCCCACATTTGGACCGTGCCCGCTTCTGGTTTTGCTGTTGCTGTTGCTTCACCACACTCAAGCCGGCCGGTAGGCCGCTGTGCTCTTGATCTGCTTGTGATCTTGATCTTAGGCGCCCCGTTAAACCACGCTGGCCGAACGCAGGCTTTGGAGCGTGGGTAACCCGGCAGGACGCCGGGTTAGCCGCGCTGGGCCAAGGATGGCCCATCGCGGCGGCCCACGCTCCAAAGCCGGAGTGAGGGCACACCGAGCCCAAGCGAGGTGCCGAGTGGTGGGGCAAGAGCGTTTTGCTTACTTTTGCGCTTTTCAAAAGTGAGCCGCTGTAAGAGCGGAACCCATATCAGTCATCACCCAAATAACGGATATTCACCCAAACCCCAGCCATAAAAAAAGGCGCAACCCTCACAGGTCGCACCTTCTTCACAAGCCAAAGATCTGTCAGCTACCCAAAGCCTTGGAAGCCAACCAGAACAACCCAGCCGAAAGGCCCACAGTTGCCGGCAGCGTCAACACCCAAGCCATCAAAATGGTCTTAACGGTGCCGCCTTGCAGCCCACTCTTGTTAGCCACCATGGTCCCGGCCACACCCGAAGACAACACATGGGTCGTGGATACCGGCAGGCTAAAGATGTTAGCCAAACCAATCATGCTGGCCGTGGTGATCTGCGCCGACATGCCTTGGGCATACGTCATCCCTTGCTTGCCGATCTTCTCACCAATGGTCAACACCACACGCTTCCAGCCCACCATGGTGCCCAGGCCCAAGGCCAGCGCCACGGCCAGGATCACCCAGAACGGTGCATATTCGGTTGTAGCCGTCAGGTCCTTGCGCAACTTGTCCAGGTCCGACTTCTCACGCGCTTCCAGGCCAGGCAACTTGCCTACCTTCTTCGCGGTGTCATCCAGGCACAACAGATAACGACGCACTTCAATCCGGTGCTCGGCAGTCAACGAATGGTAGTCAGAGACACCTTTCAATGTACCCAGCAGGGCGTTGATAGTCGGTTCAGTCTGCTGCGGATTGCACTGGAACTTGCCCGGCAAATCGTCTTTCACACTCTTGCCCAGAGCGAGGAACTCACCGAGGGTTTCGTGATTACGCTGGTAGAACTGATTCAAGTGCAGCGTGGCGTCGCGGGTACGCTCGATCTGGTAAGTGGTGCTGCCCAGGTCCAGTACAAACTGCGCCGGCACGATACCGATCAATACCAGCATGATCAGGCCGATACCTTTCTGACCATCGTTGGAACCGTGCACAAAGCTCACGGCCATTGCCGAAATCACCAGTACCAGGCGATTCCAGAACGGCGGGTGCTTCTTGTCGTCGAGTTTGCGGCGCTGGTCCGGTGTCTTGTGCATCTTCGACAGCGGGCGCCACCATTTCAGGCCGAGCAGCACCAGGGCTGCCACCGCGAAACCAGCCATCGGCGAAAACACCAGCGAGGCGCCGATATCGATCGCTTTCTGCCAGTTCACGCCGTCAGCCAGCGGAATGTCGTTGATCAGGGCGTTGGCCAGGCCAACACCGAGGATCGAACCGATCAGGGTGTGGGAGCTGGACGCCGGGATCCCGAAATACCAGGTGCCGAGGTTCCAGGTGATCGCCGCGGCCAATAATGAGAAGACCATGGCCAGACCGTGGCCGGTGTTCACATTGATCAGCAGCTCCACCGGCAGCAAGTGCACGATGGCATATGCAACACCGACACCACCGAGCAACACGCCGAGGAAGTTGAACACCCCGGAGAAGAACACGGCCAGATGCGGAGGCATGGCTTTGGTATAGATGACTGTGGCAACCGCGTTAGCGGTGTCATGAAAGCCATTGATGAACTCGAAGGCGAGGACAAAGGCCAGGGCGAGCAACAGGCTCACTAGAACCCAAGCATCCAGTCCGCTGAATAAATCGATCATGAAGGTTTTCTGACCCGGTCGTAAGGGGGCGCGATTATGCCAGAAAACATCGGTAATCAATGCACTAGCTGCTCATCGGTAACATTCTTCAACGAAAAAAAATCAGGGGGTGGGGCGCATCCCGGCGTTTTCGGGGCTTCGGCAAGTGTTTGATTTATAACGAAGATAGCGAAAATTGGCGGGTTAAACCGCCAGAAGGGAACTTCTGAAACAATTGTATGAAATTTCGGTAAGACGCCAGGAGGGAGCTTCTCCCTGCCAGTGCGGTGCTGGCAGAGAGATGGCACCGTGGATGCTCAACCCGAATCGCTTATGGCTCTCCGGCTTTGAGGTCCTGTTCAATCTTATGGATTTCCTGGGCAAAGGCCTGGTCTAGCAGACTGGCTCGTTTGCGCCAGGGCTTGCGTTCAGGTTCTGGCTGGGCGGCGTAGGTGGTGACTTCCCCGCCGTAAACATCCTTGTAACGTTGTTCCTGGCGCTCAAGTTCCGCGCGCAGTTCGTCTTTCGTCACATTGTTACCTAATTGAGTTGAGTTTAATTCCAGTGAAGCGCGATGCAGGGAAGGATCAATCACTTCCTTATTGCATGCGGCCACGGCACCGGAAGAAGAACAGCTGTCGTAGCAACAGTTTCTATTTACAATCGCAAGCCATTGGCAGCATCTTGCATGAGTGTCAGGTACTTGCGGCGGGGCCTGCGCAAAGGCGATGCGTAGCCCGGTCAGGCTCGGATCGGCGTTTTGAAACGGAGCCGGCCTCGCACAGGATGCATTATAGCCATGCGTTTGAGTAACACTATCACCATCAAGTTAAAAATCGTCAACTTTGTGTGAGGGTTTTGTTACTCAAGCACGTCAGGTAATTGCTCAACTATTGACGTCATAAATTGTGCCGTGTTCTACAGGCGGTAAATAAACCTTAAGTTCTCTCGTACATCAGAAGATTCTGAAAGTCGATTGAGAGGTGGACCAACCTGGGCCGACCGCCGGCGGGCGGTGACTAATTGCGATAATCGAATGACCGTCCGATAATCGCCCAATCTTGCCCGCCTTGCCTTGTGTATCGATTACACGGCGGCTTGTAATAGCGCTCACCCCCGCAGCGGTTAAAAATAAGAGAAAGGACCCCAAATGAACGATCAATTGCGCAACTCCTTCGCGTCAGTGGCGCCGCCGATCGTTGCGTCACCCGCCAAGCGCATCCAGGCGTTTACCGGTGATCCGGACTTCATGACCTCTCTGGCCCGTGGCCTGGCCGTGGTGCAGGCGTTCCAGGAACGCAAGCGCCACCTGACCATCGCCCAGATAAGTCACCGCACGGAAATTCCCCGCGCTGCCGTACGCCGTTGCCTGCATACCCTGATCAAACTCGGCTACGCCACCACCGACGGGCGTACCTATTCACTGCTGCCCAAGGTGCTGACCCTCGGCCACGCCTATCTGTCGTCCACGCCCCTGGCGGTTTCCGCCCAGCCGTACCTGGACCGCATGAGCGAGCAACTCCACGAAGCCTGCAACATGGCGACCCTGGAAGGCGATGACATCCTCTACATCGCCCGTTCCGCCACCACCCAGCGCCTGATTTCCGTCGACCTTTCCGTGGGCGGCCGCTTGCCGGCCTATTGCACCTCCATGGGCCGTATCCTGCTGGCCGCGCTGGATGACGCTTCACTGCAGGACTATCTCGACCACGCCGACCTGCAAACCAAGACCAGCCGCACCCTCACCACTCCGCAAGCCTTGCTCGAATGCTTGCAGGAAGTGCGGCAACAAGGTTGGTGCATTGTCGACCAGGAACTGGAACAGGGCCTGCGTTCCATCGCCGTGCCGGTATACGACGCCTCGGGCCAGGTACTCGCCGCGCTGAACGTCAGCACCCATGCCGGGCGGGTTAGCCGCAGTGAGCTGGAGCAGCGTTTCCTGCCGAGCATGCTCAGCGCCAGCCAGGAGCTGAGTGCCCAGCTGTTTGCGTAAGCTGTTCGGTGACCGCACAGATCCCGGCTGGATGAATTGACGGTGTTTCCCAAGGCTTATTAATGTGCGGCAGCGCTTCAAGGCGCCGCCCCAATAATAATGACGACTCAAGGTCGTTCGCCCGCCCATCGGTGTGGAAATAAAAATAATGAATCAGCCTTCACCTGCTGTCGGTACTTGCCTGGACGTTCAGTCCTTCATCAACGCCCAGCCGCTGTCGCGGTATCAGTGGCGGGTGGTGATCCTGTGTTTTCTCATCGTCTTCCTCGACGGCCTCGACACCGCCGCCATGGGCTTTATCGCCCCTGCGCTGTCCCAGGACTGGGGCATCGACCGCGCCAGCCTCGGCCCGGTAATGAGTGCCGCGTTGATCGGCATGGTCTTTGGCGCCCTCGGCTCCGGTCCGCTCGCGGACCGCTTTGGACGCAAGGTGGTGCTGGTGGGAGCGGTATTGGTGTTTGGCGCCTTCAGCCTGGCATCGGCCTACAGCAGTAACGTCGATCAACTGCTGATCCTGCGTTTCCTCACCGGCCTGGGCCTGGGCGCCGGGATGCCGAATGCCACGACGCTGCTCTCCGAATACACCCCGGAACGTCATAAGTCGCTGCTGGTTACCAGCATGTTCTGCGGCTTCAACCTGGGCATGGCCGGTGGCGGGTTTATCTCGGCCAAGTTGATCCCGGCTTTTGGCTGGCACAGCCTGCTGATGATCGGCGGCATCTTGCCGTTGATCCTTGCGGTGGTGTTGTTGTTCTGGCTGCCGGAGTCGGCGCGTTACCTGGTGGTGCGCAATCGCGGCACCGACAAGGTCCGCAAGACCCTCGCGCCCATCGAACCCAGCATCGTCGCCCAGGCCGCAAGCTTCAGCGTGCCCGAGCAAAAAACCGTCAAGGCGCGCAACGTGTTCGCGGTGATCTTCTCTGGCACCTACAGCGCCGGCACCTTGCTGTTGTGGCTGACCTACTTCATGGGCCTGGTGATTGTTTACCTGCTGACCAGTTGGCTGCCGACCCTGATGCGCGACAGCGGCGCCAGCATGGAACAGGCCGCGTTTATCGGCGCGTTGTTCCAGTTTGGCGGCGTATTGAGTGCGGTCGGCGTGGGCTGGGCGATGGACCGGTTCAATCCTCACAAGGTCATCGGCGCCTTCTACTTGCTGGCCGGGGTGTTTGCCTACGCGGTGGGACAGAGCCTGGGCAATATCACGCTCCTGGCGACCCTGGTGCTGATCGCCGGCATGTGTGTCAACGGTGCGCAATCGGCGATGCCGTCGCTGGCCGCACGCTTCTACCCGACCCAAGGCCGTGCCACCGGTGTGTCGTGGATGCTCGGCATCGGCCGTTTTGGTGCGATCCTCGGTGCATGGATGGGCGCAACCCTGCTGGGTCTGGGCTGGAACTTCGAACAGGTGCTGACAGCCCTGGTGATTCCGGCGGCATTGGCCACCACGGCGGTGGTGATCAAGGGCATGGTCAGCCACGCGGACGCTACCTGAAGCGATTTTTTGCAGGAGCGAGCTTGCTCGCGAAAGTCTCTAGCGATGACGTTGGCATTCTGAACGAACGCGGCGTCTTCAAGTTTTTCGCGAGCAAGCTCGCTCCTACAGGGAAAGATAGCTTGCAAACAATTCGTTCGATAATCGAACGCTCAGTCGATTATCGGATTGTTTGGCGTCAACCCCCGGCTTAATCTTCAAGCACTTCGGCGCTGCCTCCAGCGCCTTTTTCGATCGATACCGGGAGCCCAACCCCATGGCTGAAATCCTTATCCTGGCTGATGCAATAAAGCAGTTCGTGAATGACGGCGACACCGTTGCACTCGAAGGCTTTACTCACCTGATCCCTACGGCGGCAGGTCATGAAATCATTCGTCAGGGCAAGAAAGACCTGACGCTGGTGCGCATGACGCCCGACCTGATCTACGACCAGTTGATCGGCGCCGGCTGTGCACGCAAGTTGATTTTCTCCTGGGGCGGCAACCCGGGTGTGGGCTCCCTGCATCGCCTGCGGGACGCGGTTGAAAAGCAATGGCCGCAACCACTGGAGATCGAAGAACACAGCCACGCCGACCTGGCCAATGCCTACGTCGCCGGGGCATCCGGCCTGCCATTCGCGGTGCTGCGCGCCTACGCCGGTTCCGACCTGCCCAAGGTTAACCCGCTGATCAAGACCGTGACTTGCCCCTTCACCGGCGAAGTGCTGGCCGCCGTGCCATCGGTGCGCCCGGACATCACCGTGATCCACGCACAAAAGGCTGACCGCAAAGGCAATGTGCTGCTCTGGGGCATCCTCGGTGTGCAGAAGGAGGCGGCCCTGGCAGCCAAGCGCTGCATCGTCACCGTCGAAGAAATCGTCGACGACCTCAACGCACCGATGAATGCCTGCGTCCTGCCGACCTGGGCCCTGACCGCCGTGTGCCACGTGCCAGGCGGCGCGCATCCGTCTTACGCCCACGGTTACACCGAGCGTGACAACCGCTTCTACCAGGCGTGGGACCCGATCGCCCGGGACCGTGAGACGTTTACTGCGTGGATCAACGAATACATCCACGGCACTGCCAACTTCAGTGAATTCCAGGCCAAGCTGGCCGCCGCGCAGGAGGCCAAATAATGGCTTACTCCACCAATGAAATGATGACCGTCGCCGCCGCGCGCCGCCTGAAGAACGGTTCGGTGTGCTTCGTCGGCATCGGCCTGCCCTCCAAGGCCGCCAACCTGGCGCGCCTGACGTCGTCGCCCGACGTGGTGCTGATCTACGAGTCTGGCCCGATTGGCGCCAAGCCATCCGTGCTGCCGCTGTCCATCGGTGACGGCGAGCTGGCGGAAACCGCTGACACCGTGGTGCCGACCGGCGAGATTTTTCGCTACTGGCTGCAGGGCGGGCGCATTGACGTCGGCTTCCTCGGTGCGGCTCAGGTCGACCGTTTCGGCAATATCAACACCACCGTGGTCGGTGACTATCACCAGCCCAAAGTGCGCCTGCCGGGTGCCGGTGGCGCCCCGGAGATCGCCGGTTCCGCCAAGAGCGTGCTGATCATCCTCAAGCAGTCGGCGCGTTCGTTTGTCGACAAGCTGGACTTCATCACCTCGGTCGGCCACGGCGAAGGCGGTGACTCGCGCAAACGCCTGGGTCTGCCAGGCGCCGGTCCCGTAGGGATCATTACCGACCTGTGCATCATGGAGCCGGAGGAGGGCACCCACGAATTTGTCGTCACCGCCCTGCACCCCGGCGTGACCCGTGAGCAAGTGGTGGCCGCCACCGGTTGGGCGATTCGCTTTGCCGACCAACTGACCACCAGCGCCGAACCTACCGAGATTGAACTGACCGCCCTGCGCGACCTTGAGGCACGCACCGCTGCCGCCCACGGCCAAGCCCCCGGAGAAGCCTGATGCGCGACGTATTTATCTGTGACGCCATTCGTACCCCCATCGGCCGTTTTGGCGGCGGCTTGTCCACCGTGCGCGCCGATGACCTGGCGGCACTGCCGATCAAGGCGCTGATGGAGCGCAACCCGTCGGTGGACTGGAACGCGGTGGATGAAGTGTTCCTCGGCTGCGCCAACCAGGCCGGCGAAGACAACCGCAACGTGGCCCGCATGGCAGCATTGCTGGCGGGCCTGCCGGAAAGCATTCCCGGCGTCACCCTGAACCGCCTGTGCGCGTCGGGCATGGACGCGATCGGCACGGCGTTTCGCGCCATCGCCAGCGGCGAAATGGAGCTGGCGATTGCCGGTGGCGTTGAGTCGATGTCCCGCGCCCCGTTCGTGATGGGCAAGGCTGATGCGGCGTTCTCGCGCAACATGAAGCTGGAAGACACCACCATCGGCTGGCGTTTTATCAACCCGTTGATGAAGGCCCAGTACGGCGTCGATCCGATGCCGCAAACCGCCGACAACGTGGCCGACGACTATAAAGTCTCCCGCGCCGATCAGGACGCCTTCGCCCTGCGCAGCCAGCAACGTACCGCTGTTGCGCAGGCTGCCGGCTTCTTTGCTGAAGAAATCGTGCCGGTGCGTGTCGCGCATAAAAAAGGCGAAACCGTGGTCGAGCACGACGAGCATCCACGGGCCGATACCACCCTGGAAGCCTTGACCAAGCTCAAGCCGGTCAACGGCCCGGACAAGACCGTCACTGCGGGCAACGCCTCGGGTGTGAACGATGGCGCCGCAGCGCTGATCCTGGCCTCCGCTGAAGCCGTCAAAAAACATGGCCTGACCGCTCGCGCTCGTGTGCTGGGCATGGCCAGCGCCGGTGTTGCACCTCGGGTCATGGGCATCGGCCCGGTGCCGGCCGTGCGCAAACTGGTGGAGCGCCTCGGCCTGGCGGTCACCGATTTTGATGTGATCGAGCTCAACGAAGCGTTTGCCAGCCAGGGCTTGGCCGTACTGCGCGAACTGGGGATTGCCGACGACGCACCGCAGGTCAACCCGAACGGTGGTGCCATTGCCCTTGGCCACCCGCTGGGCATGAGCGGCGCGCGTCTGGTACTGACCGCCCTGCATCAGCTGGAAAAAACCGGTGGCAGCAAAGGCCTGGCGACCATGTGTGTCGGTGTTGGCCAAGGCCTGGCCCTGGCGATCGAACGCGTTTGAGACCCACAAGAATAAAGAGGATTGCTCCATGAGTGACAAGCCCGGATACCGGCGCCCGCAAGCGGGTACTCAGCCTGATTACCTGCACCCGGCCTACCAGTCGACGAACCTGCGTTCGCCGTCCAAGCCGTTGGTGTTCCTGCCCCATTCCTTGTCGGAAATCACCGGCCCGACCATCGGCGCCGAACGGATCGACGAGAAGGACAACGACCTGACCGCCCAGCATGAAGGCGAGCCCCAGGGCGAACGCATCATCATTCACGGGCGCGTGCTGGATGAAAACGGCTTGCCCGTTCCCGGTATCCTCGTGGAAATCTGGCAGGCCAACGCCGCCGGCCGCTACAACCACAAGCGCGACCAGCATGACGCGCCGCTGGACCCGAATTTCACCGGTACCGGGCGCACGGTCACCGACGCCGAGGGCTGGTACCAGTTCCAGACCATCAAGCCCGGCGCCTACCCGTGGGGCAACCACCACAATGCGTGGCGCCCGGCGCACATCCACTTCTCGCTGTTCGGCCCGAGTGTGCTGACGCGGTTGGTGACGCAGATGTATTTCCCCGGCGACCCGCTGCTGGCGTACGACCCGATCTACAACTGCGTCCCGGACACCTCCGCCAAGGAACGCCTGATCGCCAGTTTCGACCTGGAAAAAACCATTCCGCACTATGCCCTCGGCTACCGCTGGGACATCGTCCTGCGCGGCCGCGACGCCACGCCGATGGAGAAATAAGATGAGCCTCAACGCGACTACTTCCCACACCGTCGGGCCGTATTACCACATCGGCCTGACCTGGCTGAACCGCGAAGACCTGACCGTTGCCGCCACCCTCGGCGAGCGCGTGGCGATCACCGGGCAGGTGGTGGATGGCAATGGCGATGTGGTCAACGACGCCATGCTGGAAGTCTGGCAGGCCAACGCCGCCGGTAAGTACGACCATCCTGAAGATGAGCAGGACAAGCCCGTCGACCCGAACTTCGAAGGCTTTGGCCGGGTGCCGGTGGACGCCGAAGGGCGTTTTCGCTTTACCACCATCAAGCCGGGCAGTGTGCCGGGGTTGAAGGGCACGACCCAGGCGCCGCACCTGGTGGTGTTGGTATTTGCCCGTGGGTTGGTGAAGCACCTGCTGACGCGGATTTATTTTGACGGAGAGGCAGCGAACGGCGATGACGCGCTGCTGGCGTGTGTGCCGCAAGAGCGCCGGCGCACGTTGATCGCCAAGGCGGATGCGGCGGGTGTGTATCAGTGGAATGTGATTTTGCAGGGGACAGACGAAGAGACGGTGTTCTTCGATTATTGAGTTGGCTGGGGATCTATCGCAGGCAAGCCAGCTCCCACAGGGGAATGCATTCCAAATGTGGGAGCCGGGTTTGCCCGCGATGAGGCCGGCACAGGCAACAAATATCCAAAAGTCTGCTTGCGGAACATGGTTGTTGCAAAGTATGTCTAGGCTATAACCGTTCCCACTGAGTGAAAAAACATGACAACAAAAACCAGCCACTACACCGGAGAAGAACGCAGCAAAAGGATTTTTGCGATTGTCGGTGCCTCTTCCGGCAACCTCGTCGAATGGTTCGACTTCTACGTCTATGCCTTCTGCGCCATCTATTTCGCCCCGGCGTTTTTCCCGTCGGACGACCCCACCGTGCAACTGCTCAACACCGCTGGTGTGTTCGCCGCCGGCTTCCTGATGCGCCCCATCGGCGGCTGGCTGTTCGGCCGGGTGGCGGATAAACACGGTCGCAAGAATTCGATGATGATCTCGGTGCTGATGATGTGCGCCGGCTCCCTGGTCATTGCCTTTTTGCCCACCTACAAAGACATCGGCGCCTGGGCCCCGGCCTTGCTGCTGGTGGCCCGGTTGTTCCAGGGCCTGTCGGTAGGCGGCGAATACGGCACTACCGCTACCTACATGAGCGAAGTGGCGCTCAAGGGCCAGCGCGGGTTCTTTGCCTCGTTCCAGTACGTGACCCTGATCGGCGGGCAACTGCTGGCGGTGTTGGTGGTGGTGATCCTGCAACAGATCCTCACCGAAGACGAACTGCGTGCCTGGGGCTGGCGGATTCCGTTTGTGATCGGCGCCATTGCGGCGGTGATCTCGCTGCTGCTGCGTCGCACCCTGAAAGAAACCACCAGCAAGGAAATGCGTGAAGACAAGGACGCCGGCAGCATTGCCGCGCTGTTCCGCGATCACAAGGCGGCGTTTATCACCGTGCTCGGCTACACCGCCGGCGGCTCGCTGATTTTCTACACGTTCACCACCTACATGCAGAAGTACCTGGTGAACACCGCCGGGATGCACGCCAAGACCGCCAGCTACATCATGACCGGCGCGCTGTTCTTCTACATGTGCATGCAGCCGGTGTTCGGCATGTTGGCCGACAAGATTGGCCGCCGTAACTCGATGCTGTGGTTCGGCGCCCTGGGCACGCTGTGCACCGTGCCGATCCTGCTGACCCTGAAAACCGTCAGCAGTCCGTTCCTGGCCTTTGTGTTGATCACCCTGGCGCTGGCCATCGTGAGCTTTTACACCTCCATCAGCGGCCTGGTGAAAGCCGAGATGTTCCCGCCACAAGTACGCGCATTGGGCGTGGGCCTGGCGTATGCGGTGGCTAACGCGATCTTCGGTGGCTCGGCGGAATACGTGGCCTTGGGGCTCAAGTCCATGGGCATGGAGAACACCTTCTACTGGTACGTCACGGCAATGATGGCGGTGGCGTTCCTGTTCAGCTTGCGCCTGCCCAAACAGGCGGCGTACTTGCACCACGATCTGTAACCGGCTGGCGCATGCCCCTCTTCGGGTATGCGCCACCTAGGGATGTTTTATGACGATGCGCACGAGCAACCAACTGTTCGACGCCTATTTCACCGCCAACAGCATGGCCGAAGTGTTCTGCGACCAAGGGCGCTTGCAGGGCATGCTGGATTTCGAAGCGGCACTGGCCCGGGCCGAGGCTCAGGTCGGGTTGATCCCGCAAGCGGCCGTCGCGCCCATTGCCCAGGCTTGCCTGGCTTCTCTCTACGACGTTGATGCCCTCGGCGAGGCAATTGCCACTGCGGGCAATTCGGCGATTCCGTTGGTCAAGGCCCTCGGCAAGTTGATCGCCAGCGAAGATGCCGGCGCCGAACGTTATGTGCATCTGGGTGCTACCAGCCAGGATGTGATGGACACCGGCCTGGTGCTGCAACTGCGCAGCGCTGTCGAGTTGATCGAACACGATCTGGCGCGGTTGGGTGGCATCCTGGCCGCGCAGGCTCAACGTTATGCGACAACTCCTTTGGCTGGCCGGACGTGGCTGCAGCATGCAACGCCGGTCACCCTGGGCATGAAAATCGCCGGCTGGCTCGGCGCAGTCACCCGAAGTCGGCAGCGCCTTCGCGAGCTCAAGCCACGCTTACTGGTGCTGCAATTTGGCGGTGCTTCCGGAACCCTGGCGGCCTTGGGCGAACAGGCGATGCCGGTGGCGCAAGCCTTGGCGGCCGAGTTGCAACTGGGCCTGCCGGAACAACCCTGGCACACCCAGCGCGACCGACTGGTGGAGTTTGCCTCGGTGCTTGGCTTGATCGCCGGCAGCCTCGGTAAACTGGGCCGAGACATCAGCCTGCTGATGCAGACCGAAGCGGCAGAAGTGTTCGAACCCTCAGCCCCCGGCAAGGGTGGCTCTTCGACCATGCCCCACAAGCGCAACCCGGTGGGCGCCGCCGTGCTGATCAGCGCCGCGACCCGTGTGCCCGGCCTGGTAGCGACAATGTTCAGCGCCATGCCCCAGGAGCACGAACGCAGCCTGGGCCTGTGGCACGCCGAGTGGGAAACCTTGCCGGAAATTTGCCGGTTGGTGTCCGGTGCGTTGCATCAGGCGCTGCTGGTCAGCGAAGGGCTGGAAGTCGACCCCGGGCGCATGTCCCGGAATCTGGATCTGACCCAAGGCCTGGTATTGGCCGAAGCGGTCAGCATCGTCCTTGCCCAGCGCCTGGGCCGCGAAACCGCGCACCATCTACTGGAACAATGCTGCAAGCGCGCCGTCGCCGAGGGGCGCCACCTGCGAGCGGTGCTGGGTGACGAACCGCAAGTGACCGCCGAACTGTCGGCAGCCGAACTCGATCGCCTGCTGGATCCGGCGCACTACCTGGGCCAGGCACACACCTGGGTCACCCGGGCCGTGTCCGAACATTTTGCTTTGACTGCCTGAGGAGGCTGCTGTGGGATTTGTACAACTCGCCGATGGCGAACTGAACTACCAACTCGATGGCCCCGAAGACGCACCAGTGTTGGTGCTGTCCAACTCCCTGGGCACCGACCTGCACATGTGGGACATCCAGATCGAGGCGTTCACGAAGTACTTCCAGGTGCTGCGTTTCGACACCCGTGGCCACGGCAAATCCCTGGTGACCGAGGGGCCCTACAGCATCGAGCAATTGGGCGGTGACGTGTTGGCGCTGCTGGATGCTTTGCAGATCGAACGCGCGCATTTCTGCGGGCTGTCCATGGGCGGCCTGATCGGCCAGTGGCTGGGGGTCAATGCGGGTGAGCGTTTGCGCCGGCTGGTGGTATGCAACACAGCAGCGAAAATCGGCACGCCCGAGATCTGGAATCCACGGATCGAGATGGTCCTGCGCGACGGTGCGGCAGCGATGGTGGCCCTGCGTGACGCGTCGATCGCCCGCTGGTTCACCGCCGACTTTGCCGAGGCTCATCCTGACCAGGCCAAGCTGATCACCGACATGCTGGCAGCGACCAATCCCCAGGGTTATGCCGCCAACTGCGCGGCTGTGCGCGATGCGGATTTCCGTGAGCAGCTGGCATTGATCAAGGTGCCGACCCTGGTGATTGCCGGCACTGAAGATGCGGTCACGCCGCCGTCTGGTGGGCACTTTATCCAGGAACATGTGCAGGGCGCCGAGTACGCCGAGTTCTACGCCGCGCACCTGTCCAACGTGCAGGCCGGTGCGGCGTTCAGCGACCGTGTGCTGGAATTTCTGTTAGCCCGCTGAGTATCGCTAACCTCTGTGGCGAGGGAGCTTGCTCCCGTTGGGCTGCGAAGCAGCCCTGAAAGCCGCAATAGAGATTTTTCAGCAAGTATGCGGTGACCTTATGGGGGCCGCTGCGCGACCCAACGGGAGCAAGCTCCCTCGCCACAGGTTATGTGCCTGTCGTCAAAAATTGCATGAGGAGCTTTTTGTGGACGAGAAACAACGTTATGCCGACGGCCTGCAAGTGCGCCGTGAAGTGCTGGGCGACGCCCATGTCGACCGCAGCCTCAACGCCCTGACCGAATTCAACAGCGAATTCCAGGAAATGATCACCCGCCATGCCTGGGGTGATATCTGGACCCGCCCGGGCCTGCCGCGGCATACCCGCAGCCTGATCACCATCGCCATGCTGATCGGCATGAACCGCAGTGAAGAACTCAAGCTGCACCTGCGAGCTGCCGCGAGTAACGGCGTGACCCGCGCCGAAATCAAGGAAGTGCTGATGCAGAGCGCGATCTACTGCGGAATTCCGGCGGCCAATGCGACGTTTCATTTGGCTGAGTCGGTGTGGGATGAGTTGGGGGTCGAATCGCGCGATCCAGCCTGATTGAACCCCCGCAGGACGCGTCTGCTAAGTGTACTGGGTGCGTAACGGGCGGCCCATTTCCTCTCGGAGTGCATTTTCCGTAAAGGGCTTGGGATTGGTCGTTGTGGGGTCGGTTGATCGATGGTTGTCGAAGTCAAAAGGTAGCGCGATCGTAGGCAGGCCTACGGCTTGCCGTTCGGCGTTGGGTTCGCCGCCCGGGTTCTCCGGGGTGCCGGTATCGCCTTCGAGAAAGGTTCCCGTGGCACCGTTATAGGCGTGGGCCATTTCATGATAGAGGGCGTTGACTGGGGCGCTGTCTTCATCCAGTGAGTAGGAGGTGTTGTAGTGTATTTCCCCGCCTGTAGCGACCGCGCCGCGCTGGTTATGGATGATGTGGCCCCGGGCTGCGGGCTCTAGCGTTTCAAGGGTATTGCCTGCTGCCAAGTGGTTGCGAACAGCCGCGTTATTGAAAAAGTAACGACCGTTATCTTCAGCCAACTCAGTGATGCGAACGGGGGCATCGTTTTGCTGAGCCTTGGCGTCGGCGGTACTGAGCATCTTCTTGCCCTGCATAGACATTCTCAGCAGCTCCATATCGTCTTCTACCTGTTGCTTGAACTCGGTAGAGCCTTCGACGACATAGCCACTTTTACCCGCCTCACTGGGTTGTGTGTGGACGAGTGTGGAGCCTGGAGTGCGATGAATCTGGTCCGAAGGCTTGGCGTAAATGACGGTGTCATCGTTGTCGGACCTGACAATATTCTTGTCGCGCCCGGTATAAACCGTGGCGGGGCCGTGAGTGACAATCAGGTTTTCACCTTTGCCTCCGTGGATGACCGCCGGAATATGTGTGTCATTGCGGGTGACAATCATGAAGTCGTGGCCATCACCGCCGTCCATGAACAGGCGGCGCTCATGGAACCCCTGGCCTGCCTGCATGCGATCGTTGCCGTTATTGCCTTTGAGGATGCCGTTACCCGAGCCAGCGATCAGCAGGTCATCGCCATCATCGCCCATCGCGATGCCGTCGCCGCTCCCGAGCTTGAGCCTGTCGTTACCTGCACCGCCGTATAGCCGGGTATTGCCCGAGCCCGCCTGGGCGTAATCGTCACCAGCACCCAATTCGACGCGAATATTGTTATCAACCAATGGATCGATCAGCACGCAATCGTTGCCGCCATTGGTCCTGATCCGCAGGGGTTGGGTTTCACTGCCATCAGGGGAACGAAGCAAGTTCAGTTGATAGGGCGTGTTGTTGATAATGGCGATCAGATTGTTGTCCGGACTTTTTTTGATGATCACCTTGTCGTCGTGATTGGCGGTCTCGATGATGAATTCGTTACCGGTAGCGCCTACAGGCTTCCCGCCTTTGCTGACGTAGGTGATTTCCTGGTAAATCTTTACATTCTGGTCATGACGCAATATGTCGGAGTTGATGTATTTTTTTTCGTTTTTGTCGACGGGATTCTGATCCGCGGCGAGCTTGGAAAGGGAGGAGAAATACATGAAGTCCAGGGGTCTGTCGTGACCGATATACCGGGACGACTTACTGGTGACTACGACCGGTGCCTGGCCAGAGGGAGCAGTGGAAGCCGCAGGCAGGGCCGATGTCGACAGTTGATTAAATGCAGGCGAAACAAATAGCGAAGGCATGTTCATGGGGGTATCTCATCGCGGATATACCCCAGTGTGTGGTGCGGGTTTAGCGTGGGTTCCCATGTCGGTCGAGGTTGGACAGCGGCAAATGTTACCTGCTGTCACGCAGGTGATTAATGAGTGTCAGCGTCCCACACCCAATTCCACACCCCCGGCAGATGCACCACTTCGTCGGCGCTCTTCACCGTGCGGGCCATGGCGGCGCGCTGCAAGGTTGCCCGGTCGGTATAGAACGGCTGCTGGGCGACGGGCACGCCGTTGATGCGCGCGCTGTCCATCAGGATTTGCAGGTATTCCTTCAAGTGCCAGGCGGTGTAGCGGTTGATATCGTGAAAGGTCACCACCACCGGGATCACGCCGTCCACCGTCGGCAACTCACCCCGGGCGATGCGTTCGCGCAGTACTGACAGTTGGCGTATCAGGTTTTCCCGTCGGCGGGGGCTGCCATTGAACACCCAGATCACCCCATCGTTTGCACTCAGGTCTGTCAGCAGTACATGCATGCCGTGCTGCTGATAGGCGGCGAAGGTGCGCTTGTCGTAATTCCAGAACGGCGGGCGTACCAGCGTGGGCGGCTGGCCGGTGATGGATTCAAGGGTCGATGAGCCCAGGCTGAGGTAGTGTTCCAGCTCAGCGGGATTCTGCGAGCGATGGTTACTGTGCCATGGGGTCGCGGTATGAAAGCCCAGGATATGACCCGCCGCGTGTTCGCGTTCCATGGTCTTGCGGCCTCGCGGGTTGCCGCCGGAGCGGGGCGCCTCGGTCTGCAGAAAGAACACCGCCTTGATCCCCGGTTGTATCGGGTTGTTCGCCAGGTCCGCCATCACCGAGCGGCTGGGGTTCATGAAGCCCGAGGCGCTGGGGCCGTCATCGAAGGTCAGCAAAAAACGGATCGGCGCTTCGGTTTGCAGGCGTTGTTCGGTTTGCGGTGTCAGCGCCAGGGGCGGACCGATGCAGCCGCTTAGACTCAGGGCCAAGGCTAATGCGGCCGATACGATGGCAAAGTGTTTCATGGAGGACTCGAAAGACGTTGGCTGCTGGGGCGGGTCATCCATGACACGCGCGCACCATACAGCAAGTCTGTCGAGGCTTTACAGCAGGCTTATCGGGTAACTGACGATCAACCGGTTTTCATCAAACTCGTTGTTGTTGTAATCCCTGCGCATGCTGGAATTGCGCAGGCGCACATTGAGGTTCTTCAATGTTCCGCTCTGCACAACGTAGGCCACTTCAGTTTCCCGTCCCCATTCCTTGCCGTCGGTCACCGTGCCGCTGTGTACGTTACTGCCGCTGATGTAGCGGTTCATCAGCGTCAGCCCCGGCACGCCAAGGGCGGCGAAGTTGTAGTCATGGCGTACCTGCCAGGATTTTTCCTGGGCGTTGTCGTAGCTGGCGTTGTAGCTGTCGTTGGCCAGGGTGCCGCCGCTGGTGCCGTTGACGCGCATCCAGGCGCTGTTGCCGGTGAGCTTTTGCAAGCCGACGTAGAAGGTGTTGCCGCCGTATCGGGCCGAGAACAATCCGGACCAGGTCTTGTTGTCGAGGTCGCCGGCGCGGGCGCTGCCGTCGTCCTTGCCATAGAAGAACCCGAGGTTGGCGCCCAGGGTCCAGTCGCCTACGGGCTGGCTGTGGATCAGGTTGAGGTATTGCTGGCTGTAGATGTCCTTGAGCTGGGCGTTCCACACGCCGATCTGGGTGCGCTTGTCATTGAAGGCATATTCGCCGCCCTGGAAGTTGAAGCGGTCGGAAGTAAACGCGGTTTTCCCGAACATCGACATGTCGGTCATGCTGCTGTCGTCCCGCGGGCTGTTGGCGCGGAACTGGCCGCCGTACAGGGTCAGGCCGTCGATTTCCTTGGAGGTGATTTGCCCGCCGCGCAGGGTTTGCGGCAAGGAGCGGCCATCGTCCGAACGCAGGATCGGCAGCACCGGCATCCATTCGCCGACCTTCACTTCTGTCTTCGAAATCCGCGCCTTGAACGCCACGCCCAAGCGCCCGAATTCATCCGCAGGGCGGCCGTCGTGGTCCAGCGGCAACAGCTGGGTGCCACCGGTGCCGCGCCCGCCATCAAGCTTCAATGAGTACAGCCCCAGTACATCCACACCGAAACCTACGGTGCCTTGGGTAAAGCCCGACTTGGCGTCGAGGATGAAACTTTGCGTCCACTCCTGCGCGCCACCCTGGGTTTTGGTGGGGTTGGTGTAATTGCGGTTGAAGAAGAAATTACGCAGGTTGAGGTTGGCGCTGGCGTCTTCGAGAAAGCCGTGTTCTTCAGCGACAACGGGGAGGGCGAGGCTGGCGACAGCGGTTGCCAGCAGGAGCCGGCGCGGGGCGAAAGTGCTCATGGTGTTGGACCTGTTGTTATTGGGGTTATGCAGGTGGCGGCCATGGTGCGGGGCGATGCGGGGGCGATGAAAGTGGGGGAAGGCGGGTTGTGGGCGATGATCGAACGTAAAGTATGGGCGTAAAAAAACCGCTTCCGGTGAGGGAAGCGGTTTTTGTGGGGCTGTCATAAATTTTGTGTTCGGGCATAACATGTTGATAGAGGTGCATGTATGCCGACCAAAAAGAAACCGGCCCGTGAGGCCCCGCGAGACCTTCCATCCATTCCAAAAGAGCTGATCGACCAGTTCGTCAGCGGCCCGATGAGTGCCGAGGCTATTCAGGATGCCTCGATGGCGTTCAAAAAGGCGCTGATCGAGCGAGCTCTTGGTGCCGAGTTGGGCCACCACCTTGGCTATCCTCAGGGCG
>NZ_LPNO01000029.1 GCF_001952855.1 Pseudomonas sp. ATCC PTA-122608
GTCTTGTTATTGCCTGGAACGACCAAACCTTTATCTCTAGCCATTTGTCTCCAATCTCGCAGTGACTGTGGGGTGACGCCGATTGCAACGGCGAGTTCTGCCACCGCTCGATTAAGGGGCGGCATCATTTGCAGAACCGCCCAATCCTTGAAGTCATTGTCATAACGTTTCGGCATTGCCAAACACCTTCGCCCCCTTGAATGATTGAGTCAAACATCAGAGGTGACAGATAGGCTGACACGGGGGGAACGCCCCAAAAGTAACCAAAAGGTCTTTGCCCCACCACTCGGTGCCTCGCCCAGGCTCGGCATGCCCGCACTCCGGCCCGATTCCGCGGGCCGCCGCGACGGGCCATCCATGGCCCGGCGCGGCTAAATCGGCTTCCCTGCCGATTTACCCGCTCCACCGTGCCTGCTTGCGGCCATCGTGGTTGACGGGGCCCGCAGGTCAAGATCAAAAGCAGATCAAAAGCAGAGCACAGCGGCCTACCGGCCGGCTTGAGTGTTAAAAGCAAAAGCAGAGCTGCTTTTCTGTAGGAGCGAGCTTGCTCGCGAAAAACCTGAGACCGCCGCGTTCATCCAGAATGCCAGCGTCATCGTTAACGACCTTCGCGAGCAAGCCCGCTCCCACATTTGGACCGTGCCCGCTTTAGCTTTTGATTCTGCTGTTGCTGTTGCTTCACCACACTCAAGCCGGCCGGTAGGCCGCTGTGCTGTTGATCTGCTTTTGATCTTGATCTTAGGCGCCCCGTTAAACCACGCTGGCCGAACGCAGGCTTTGGAGCGTGGGTAACCCGGCAGGACGCCGGGTTAGCCGCGCTGGGCCAAGGATGGCCCATCGCGGCGGCCCACGCTCCAAAGCCGGAGTGAGGGCACACCGAGCCTAAGCGAGGTGCCGAGTGGTGGGGCAAGAGCGTTTTGCTTACTTTTGCGCTGTTCAAAAGTGAGCCGCTGTAAGAGCGGAACCATAGGCGGCCGTTACCTAAATAACGGATATGCCCCCACCCCTACCGGCTACTTCAAATTCCCACTCAAAAACTGCTGCAACCGTTCGCTCTTCGGATTACCCAGCACATCCTCCGGCGCACCCTGTTCCTCCACCAACCCCTTGTGCAAAAACAGCACCTGGCTCGACACCTTGCGGGCAAAGCTCATCTCATGGGTCACCATGATCATCGTCCGGCCTTCCTCGGCCAACCCCTGGATCACCTTCAACACCTCACCCACCAACTCCGGATCCAGCGCCGAAGTCGGCTCGTCAAACAGCATCACCTCCGGCTCCATCGCCAACGCCCGGGCAATCGCCACCCGCTGTTGCTGGCCCCCCGACAAAAACGCCGGATACTGATCCGCCACCCGCGCCGGCAACCCAACCTTGTCCAGATACCGACGAGCACGGTCCTCGGCGTCCTTCTTGCTGCAGCCCAAGACCCGGCGCGGCGCCATGGTGATGTTCTCCAGCACACTCATATGGCTCCACAAGTTGAAATGCTGAAACACCATCGCCAACCGCGTACGCAGGCGCTGCAACTCCGCATCATCCGCCACGCGCATCCCATGGCGGTCACTGACCATACGAATCTGCTGACCATCCAGCGTCATCGCGCCATCATTCGGCTGTTCAAGAAAGTTGATGCAACGCAAAAAGGTGCTTTTGCCCGAGCCGCTGGCGCCGATCAAACTGATCACATCACCGGTCTTGGCCTTGAGCGAGACACCTTTGAGCACCTCATTGTCGCCATAGCTTTTATGCAGGCCTTCAACGGTCAATTTGTACATGGGGCGTGCATCCTCAAGGCGAAAGTAGGTAGCCGCTGCGATAGGCTTCAGTGCCCGCGACATGGGCGATGACCATCCCGGCAGTGGCCATGCGCCGCAGCGAACGGGCGTAAAGCAGGCCGGCATTGCGGCAATGCACCGGCGTTACGCGGTCAGAAATAGGGTCGATGATTTCGGCGATCAGTTGCCCGGCTTCCACGTATTCCCCAGGCAGGGCGCTGAACACCAGCAAACCGCCCACCGGTGTGGCCACCGGCTCGACGCCCGCCAGCGGTGTGGCGGGGTAGGGCAGCGCCGGCAACGCTGCAGGCTCGCCGCTGATCGCGCCGAAGTGAATCAGGTAATCGATGATCGCCTGGCAGTCGAGGCTGGCCAGTCCGTGGTTGACGTCGCCCTGGCCGCGCAACTCGACGGTGACGGAAAAGCTGCCCATCGGGATCGGGAAGCGCTCGCCAAAGCGTTGCTGCAATTGCCACCACACCAGCGTGAAACACTCATCGAACGACTGCCCACCGGAGTCGGTAGCCAACAGGCTGGCTTCGGAGCCGATATAGCGCGCCAACGGCTCCACCCGGGGCCACGCTTCGGGAGTGGTGTACAGGTGCGCCACGGCTTCGAAGTCGCAGTGCAAGTCCAGCACCATGTCGGCATCGCAGGCCAGGCGTTGCAGCACCAGGCGCTGGGATTCCAGTTGCGTGACGGGTGTTTGCGCTGCCAGGGCCATGGTAAGTGCGTCGCGAATCAGTTCGACGTTGTGCTGTGGATCATCCCCCAGCAGTTCTTCAACCTGATTGCCGACGTCGTCGCTCAGGTCGACAAACAGGCGATTGAAGTTCTGCCCGCTTTCCAGCTCGTAGCGGCCCAGGGGGATGTCCATCAAAACCTGTTCCAGGCCGGTCGGGTTGGCGATGGGCACCAGCACGATCTCGCTGCGCAGGCGGTCGGCCGCTGCCAGCTCCGCCAGGCGCACTTTCAAGTGCCAGGCCACCAGCATGCCCGGCAACTCGTCAGCGTGCAGCGACGACTGGATGTAGACCTTGCCTTCAGCCTGCTCCGGCCCGAAGTGGAAGCTGTGGATCTGCCGCGCCGTGCCCGGCACCGGTGCCACGAGTGGATGAATCTGATGACGCATGAAGGCTCCTTAGTGGCTGGGGCCGAGAAAGGCCAGCCAGCGACGCTCCGCCAGACGAAACAGACCGACCAGAGCAAAGGTCACGGTCAGGTAGATCAGCGCAGCGATACCGAATGATTGAAAGGTCATGTAGGTGGCCGAGTTGGCGTCCCGGGCGACTTTCAGGATATCCGGGATCGTCGCGGTGAAGGCCACCGTCGTCGAGTGCAGCATCAGGATCACTTCATTACTGTAGTACGGCAGCGAGCGGCGCAGGGCCGACGGCATGATCACGTAGGCATACAGTTTCCAGCCGCTCAGGCCGTAGGCTTTTGCCGCTTCGACTTCGCCGTGGGCCATGCTGCGGATCGCCCCGGCAAAAATCTCCGTGGTGTAGGCGCAGGTATTGAGGGCGAAGGCGAGGAGGGTGCAGTTCATCGCATCGCGAAAGAACGCATCCAGTACCGGCTGCGCGCGAACCGCCGCGATGCTGTAGATCCCGGTGTAGCAAATCAGCAGCTGGATATACAGCGGTGTGCCGCGAAACAGGTAGGTGTAGAACTGCACGGGCCAGCGTACCCAGCGATTGCGCGACACCCGGGCGATGGACAGCGGGATCGACACCAGGAAGCCGATGAAGATCGAGGCGCTGAGCAGCCACATGGTCATGGCCAGGCCGGTGATGTGCTGGCCGTCGCTATAAAGGAAGGGGCGCCAGTATTGTTGGATAAGTTCGATCATCGCACTGCCTCCCGGGAGCCTGCGGAGTAGCGCCGTTCCAGGTAGCGCAGGACGAAGTTGGACGCGCTGGTGATCAACAGGTAGATAAACGCGGCGATCACCAGGAAATAGAACAGCTGATAGGTGCTCTTGCCGGCATCCTGTGCGGCCTTGACCAGGTCGGCCAAACCGATGATCGACACCAGGGCCGTGGCCTTGAGCATCACGCACCAGTTGTTGTTAATGCCCGGCAGGGCGAAGCGCATCATCTGCGGGAAGGTCACGAAGCGAAACCGCTGGCCACGCGTGAGTCCGTAGGCCGTGGCGGCTTCCAGTTGGCCACGGGGCACGGCGAGGATCGCACCGCGGAAGGTCTCGGTGAAATACGCACCGTAGATAAAGCCCAGGGTGATCACCCCGGCGCTGAATGGGTCGATCTCGATGTAGTCCCATTCCATAAAGTCGGTAAAGCCGGTCAGCCACATTTGCAGGCTGTAGAAAATCAGCAGCATCAGCACCAGGTCGGGCACGCCGCGAATCAAGGTGGTGTAGATCTGTGCGGGAATCCGCACGAACGCCAGGCTGGACAGTTTGGCAGTGGCGCCGAGCAAGCCCAGCAACACGCTGACGGCCAGGGAAAACACCGACAACTTGACGGTCATCCAGGTGCCTTGCAGCAACAGCGGGCCGAAACCCTTCAAGCTAAAGGCACTGAGCCCCAGGGTTTGCAAAAGATCTTCGAACATAAATCAGGACCTATGGCGATAAAAAAGCGCCCCTCCAGAGGAAGGGCGCCCCAGGCATTATTTGCCGCTGTACAGGTTCAGATCGCCAAAGTGTTTCTTCTGGATGGTGGCGTAGGTGCCATCATCGTGTAACGCTTTGATACCTTTATCCAACAAGGCCTTGAGGTCTTTGTTACCTTTTTTGATACCGACCGCAGTTTTGGACGGCAGCAGTGGATCGTCGATGGCCTTGCTGACTTCATAACCAGCGCCGGCTGGCGACTTCAAAAAGCCCAGTTCGGCTTGCAGCATGTCCTGTACGGAAGCGTCCAGGCGGCCGGAAGTCAGGTCGGCGTACACCTGGTCCTGGTTGGCGTAGGCCTTGGTGGTTACACCGGCCTTGTCCAGTACGGCCTTGGCGTAGGCTTCCTGGATGGTGCCTTGCTCGTAGCCAACGCTTTTGCCCTTGAGGGACTCAGGCGTGGAGAAGTTCGCGCCCTTTTTGAACACCAGGGAAGTCGGGCCGGAGAACAGCTCGTTGGAGAAGTCGATTGCCTTTTCACGGGCTGTGGTGACCGTCATCGACGAAATCACGCCATCAAACTTGTTGGCATTGAGGCCTGGAATCATGCCGTCGAAATCACTTTCGACCCACTTGCACTTGACCTTCAGCTCGGCACAGATGGCATTGCCCAAGTCGATATCGAAGCCCACCAGGCTGCCATCAGCGGCTTTTGACTCAAACGGCGCGTAGGACGGATCGACACCAAAACGCAATTCCTTGTATTCCTTGGCCAGCGCGGAACCGGCGGCCATGCACAGAGCCAGTGCAGAAAGGGTCAGCAATGCTTTTTTCATTATGTAATCCCTGGAAACCAAGATAAGCGCTTGTGGCGCGGTTAGGACTGTTACTGAACGGTGTCAGACCTGACTCAAGTAGCAATTTCTGCACCATAGTTCCGAATGGTCGTTTTAAAAGGTGAGATTAAGGAGTTGTGTCGGTAGGAAATGCCCGAAAATGGGCATTGATAATTCCGCGCACTATTTTGAAGCGCATAAGGATTTTAAATCTGGGAGCAACTGTCTTGATGTGCTCGTTCCAACGCTCTGCGTGGGAATGCCGCCCCGGACGCTCTGCGTCCAACGGGCAACGCACGGTTCAAGTCTTGCGCAGTGGTGACGCGGAGCGTCACGGGATGCATTCCCACGTAGAACGTGGGAACGATCGCTCAAGCGGGCTTGCCCGCTCCCACATTGATCGGTGGTGTTCGTGAGAGGCGTGTCAGGTCAGTAAATCCTGCAAGGTCGCCAGGTTGTCGGCGTCCTCTACCGACTTGTCCTGGCGCCAGCGCAACATCCTCGGGAAACGCACGGCAATTCCGCTCTTGTGCCGCTTGGACAGGGCGATGCCCTCAAAGCCCAACTCAAACACCAGGCTGGGCGTCACGCTGCTCACCGGGCCGAATTTCTCCACGGTGGTCTTGCGGATGATTCCGTCGACCTTGCGCATTTCTTCATCGGTCAGCCCCGAATACGCCTTGGCGAATGGCACCAGCGTGCGTTCGCTGCCGGGCGGTCCGTCCCATACGGCGAAGGTGTAGTCGCTGTACAGGCTGGCGCGCCGGCCATGGCCGCGCTGGGCATAGATCAGCACGGCGTCGATACTGAACGGGTCGACTTTCCACTTCCACCACACGCCCATGTCCTTGGTGCGGCCCACGCCGTAGAGGCCATCCCGGGCCTTGAGCATCATGCCTTCCACGCCCAGGCTGCGGGAGGCTTCACGTTGTTCCGCCAAGGCCTGCCAGCTGTCGCCGGTCAGCAAAGGCGACGCCCGCAACGTGGGCTGGTCGCAGTCGCTGATCACCTGTTCCAGTTGTGCCCGACGCTCGGCCTGGGTGTGGTTGCGCCAGTCGTCGCCCTGGTGTTCCAGCAGGTCATAGGCCAGTACCGCGACGGGGGCGTCTTCGAGGATTTTCTTGCTCAGGGTTTTGCGGCCGATGCGCTGTTGCAGCAGGGCGAATGGTTGCACCGAGCCCTTCCATACCATGATTTCGCCGTCGATCACCGTGCCATCCGGCAGGCTGTTTTCCAGCTCATGAAGTTCCGGAAAGCGGTCGGTGACCAGTTCTTCGCCCCGGGACCAGATCCACAAGCGGCCTTCGCGCTTGACCAGCTGTGCGCGGATGCCGTCCCACTTCCATTCCACTTGCCAGTCAGCGGGGGCGCCGAGCAAGGCATCAAATTGCTCCACCGGTTGCGCCAGGCCATGGGCGAGAAAAAACGGATAAGGCTGCCCGCCGCGTTGCGCATGCTCGTCGGACGATTCGGCGGCAATCAGTTTCAAATAGCCTTCGGCGGTCGGACGGTTGGACAGGTCGGTGTAGCCCACCAGGCGCTGAGCCACGCGTTTACTGTCGAGCCCGGCCATGGCGGCCAGGGCGCGGGTGACGAGCAACTTCGATACGCCAACCCGGAAGCTGCCGGTGATCAGCTTGATGCACAGCATCAGGCTCGGTTGATCCAATTGTGCCCACAACGCAGGCAGGCGTTCGGCCAACTCTTCTGGCGGCAGGCCGCGCAAGGGCAGAAGCTTTTCTTCGAGCCACACAGCCAAACCGTCGTTGGAGGTGTGGGGCGATTCCGGTAACAGCAGGGAAATGGTTTCCGCCAGGTCGCCTACCGACTGATAACTCTCTTCGAACAACCACGGTTCAATACCGGCGGCTTCGGTGGCCATGTCCCGCAGCAACCGCGTGGGCACCAGTTGCCGCGGGCGGCCACCGGATAAAAAGTACACCGCCCATGCGGCATCTTCCGCTGGCGCTTGTAGGAAGTAAGCCTGCAAGGCCGCGAGTTTGGCATTGCTGGAAGTGGTTGCGTCGAGGTTGGCGTACAGCTCGGCGAAGGCTTTCATGACCCGGCTTCCTCTTCGTCATCGCCGTATTCGGTGGTGAACCCTTGCGCGTCGAGGCCCTTTTCCCGCAGGTGTCGGACCAATACGCCCACAGAACCGTGGGTGACCATCACGCGCTCAGCGCCGGTTTGCTCGATGGCCCACAACAGCCCGGGCCAATCGGCGTGGTCCGAGAGCACAAAGCCGCGATCCACTCCGCGCCGCCGCCGGGTACCGCGCAGGCGCATCCAGCCGCTGGCGAAAGCGTCGCTGTAGTCGCCGAAACGGCGTATCCAGGTGCTGCCGCCGGCCGAGGGCGGGGCGATGATCAGGGCCTGGCGCAACAAAGGGTCGGTCTTTTTGAAGTCACCGGCGTAGAGGGTTTCGGGGATATAGATGCCCGCTTCGCGGTACACCCGGTTCAGGGGTTCGACCGCGCCATGGCTGAGGATCGGGCCGATGCTGGCGTCGATGCCGTGGAGAATCCGCTGAGCCTTGCCGAAGGAATAACAGAACAGCACGCTGGCCTTGCCGGCCGCGATATTCGCCTGCCACCAGTCGTTGATCCCGGCAAAAATCTGCGCCTGGGGCTGCCAGCGGTAGATCGGCAGGCCGAAGGTCGATTCGGTGATAAAGGTATGGCAGCGCACCGGTTCAAACGGCGCGCAGGTGCCGTCGGGCTCGACTTTATAGTCGCCGGAGGCGACCCAGACTTCACCCTGGTATTCCAGGCGCACTTGGGCAGAGCCGAGCACGTGGCCGGCGGGATGGAAGCTCAAAGTAACGCCGTGATGGCGCAGGGTTTCGCCGTAGGCCAGGGTTTGCAGGTTGATGTCTTGGCCCAGACGCGAGCGCAGGATGCCTTCGCCGGGGGCGGCGGCCAGGTAGTGTTGATTGCCGGTGCGGGCGTGGTCGCCGTGGGCATGGGTAATGACCGAGCGTTCAACCGGGCGCCAGGGGTCGATGTAGAAATCCCCAGCGGGGCAGTAGAGGCCTTCGGGCCGGGCGATAACAAGGTCCATGGGCGTGCCGTGGAGGTGGGCTTGTTAGTTATGAGGCGGGGGCGGGTGGAGAAGTTCTATCGGAATGCATGCGATCAAATGTGGGAGCGGGCTTGCTCGCGAATGCGGTGTGTCAGTCAATATATCTGGTGACTGATCCACCGCATTCGCGAGCAAGCCCGCTCCCACATTTTGATCCAGTTGAGTCAGGGAAACCGGGTTACTTGCCCGGTACCAACGTCAACCGCGTCTTCCCATACACCCCGTCAAAGTTCTGCGGCTGCATCGGGAAGCTCAGGTATTGCGCCTTCAGCCACGGGTTGATGCCATTGGCATAGTTCGGGCTGGCCGGGTTGCCGGATTGGCCGATGCCGCTTTGGCCCATCATCGGTTCCACCTGGCCGAAGTCGACAATCATCCGCAGCGCCGGCACCTGGGTCGTGTCGAAACTCTGGCCCCAGCTATACGGTGCGCTGTTCAGCGTGTTGTGATCGCCGCCCGCTGCCAGTGGGCCGCGGATGTTCTGGCCGCTGGTGTTTTTCCAGGTGTAGCTGTGCAATTTGCCCCACTGCCAGGCCTTGTGATCGGCGCCCAGTGCGCTATCGCCTGCGGTGATTGCGACGGCCAGGCTGCGGGCCAGGATCACCGGTTTGTCGGTTTTCTGCCCGGTGCGCGCATCATTCCAGAACGGGCTGTCTTCGCGCCCCAGCAAGTGGTCGGCCACCGCCGAGTACGACAGGTTGGCGTTGCCGATAAAGGCTTTCCAGGTGGCGCTGTTTTCCGGACCGAGTTCGTCGAGGAAAATCTGCTTGGCGCTTTCCTGCAGGAACAGTTCATAGATCGCTGCGTCGGCAGAGGTGGAGACGAGACGGCCATCGAACGCCATAAGGCGGCCCAGGGCTTCCCGCGCCTTGGTCTGGTCTGCCGCCGGCAATCCATCGATCGCCTGTTTCAGCGGCTGGGCCATGCCCGGCGCCTGGAACATGCTCTTGAGCTTGGCGGCAAACGTGGTGGTCTGGTCGTACTGCATGGCGATCATGCTGCGGCTGTCATGCTTGCCACTGCCGGCCAGTTGCGCGATACGTTCGGCACGTTCCGGCGCGGCCCAGGAGTTGGATAACTGCATGCCGTAGCCGCGCGGAATGGTGCGCTGGTTGGCGGTGCCGATCCAGCCTTGGGCCGGGTCCTGATCATAAGGGTGCAGCATCGCGTCGGCGTAGCCATCCCAGTCGAAACGCCCGTCCCAGCCCGGCGACGGCACCAGGCCTTCGCCTTCACGGCGGTTCGGGAAGCGCCCGGTCACTTGCCAGCCGATGCTGCTGGCATCGGCGAATACCATGTTCAAGGCAATTGCGCGAATTTCCCGGGTGGCGTCAGACGCTTTACCGGCGGTTTGCGCGCGGGACAGGTCGAAGAACGCGTCCAGGCTCTTGTCGTCCTTGAAATCGGCGGTCTGCAAGGCCAGGCCGTAGCCGCTGCTCAGCGACTGGGCACTATTGAGCAGTGGCCCGTGGCGGGTTTCATACACGGCTTCACGAATCGGCCGCTGGCCCTTGGCGAAGTAGGTTTCGTTGCGCACGATGGCCGGCAGCCATTTGCCGTTGTTCTCGTAGTACAGCGCGTTGCCCTGGCGCTTGACCTTCTCCAGGAACACATCCTGGGTGTCGCCCGAGACCTGGCTCATGCTCCACGCCACCTTGCCGTTGAAGCCGGAAAGCAGGGTTGGCAAACCGGCGATGGACACACCGGCGGCCTGGTATTTCGGCGAGCGGATCTGCACGTAGTTCCACAGCGACGGCGCCTGCATTGAGGTCGACAGGTCATTGGCCAAAAGGCTTTTGTTGCTGCGGCTGCGCTGCGGGCCGATCGCCCAGTTGCTGGAGCTGGAAGTGCCCAAGGTGTTCAAGGTGCCGAGGTGTTCGCTGAGATTGGTCAACGCGGCGAGGCCCGGGATCTGGCTCAGGTTGATGCCCTTGAGCTTGTCGGACTCGGCCACCGGCAACGGTTCATCCGGGTAGCTTGGGGTCAGCCAGGCGAGTTTGTCGGCGCCGACTTTCTGCGCCAGCACCAACGAGGACAACTCTTCCTGCAAGTTGGTCGACTCGCTGAAATTCAGCAGGCAGAACAGCAGCGCCGAATCTTCCGGCTTCCAGTATTCAGGCTTGTAGCCGGTCTGGGCCAGGTCTGGCGGCAGCTTGTCGCGGTAGCGGAACAGGTAGGCGTTGACCCCGCGCGCATACACCTCAAAGAAGCGCTTGAGGCGCGGCGACGAGGCGTTATACAGCTCGCCGGCGCTCTTGCGCAGGTTGACCGCCCGCATGAATCGGTCGACATCCAGCACTTGCGGCCCGGACATTTCCGCCAGGCGGCCCTGGGCCAACAGGCGCAGGGTGACCATCTGGGTGATGCGGTCGCTGGCGTGCACATAGCCCAGGGTGAACAGCGCATCGTGGAAGGTGCTGCTTTCAATCAGCGGGATGCCCTGGCTGTTGCGGCGCACGGAAACGTTCTGCGCCAGGCCCTTGATGGGCTGCACGCCGGAAACCGGAGGCAGGGTGTCTTGGGTGCTTTGTAACTGGCAACCGGCCAGGCCCAAGGCACTGGCAATTGCCGCGGCAACGCCGAACCGGGGAAGAAAATGTGAGAGGGCTGGCGAGGCCATGGCAAAGCTCCTGCGGGGGGTAGCGTCAGTAAAGGCGCTACGTTAGTGAGCGCGGCGAAACGACGCAAGCGGGAGGCGATGCTTATTTCAGGATTTGCGTAAGGTTTTTAGTCGGGCACAAATCAGTGTGGGAGCGGGCTTGCTCGCGAATGCGGTGTATCAGCTAATAGAGTTGTGGCTGATCCACCGCATTCGCGAGCAAGCCCGCTCCCACATTTTTGATCCCGTTGACCTTCAGGATTTCGGCGGATTGACCTTCTGCACCAGCTCATAAGCACGCACCGTCGCCGGGCGTTGCTTGATGTGGTTGAACCAGCGTTCTACATGTGGGAAGTCTTCCAGCTTCTGGCTCTGCCACTTGTGGGAAACGATCCACGGGTAGATCGCCATGTCGGCAATGCTGTACTCATCGCCGGCCACGAACGTGCGGTCGGCCAGGCGCCGGTCCAGCACGCCATACAGACGGGCCGTCTCATCCACATAGCGTTTGATCGCGTAGGAAATCTTCTCCGGGGCGAACTGGCTGAAGTGGTGATTCTGCCCGGCCATCGGTCCCAGGCCGCCCATCTGCCAGAACAACCACTGCAAGGCTTCCTGACGACCGCGCAGGTCCTGGGGAATGAACTTGCCGGTTTTTTCCGCGAGGTACAGCAGGATTGCGCCGGATTCGAACAGGGAAATCGGCGCGCCGCCGTCGGTCGGGTTCTGATCGACGATGGCCGGGATGCGGTTATTGGGGGCGATTTTCAGGAAGTCAGGCTTGAACTGCTCGCCCTGACCAATATTGATCGGGTGCACCTCGTAAGGCAGACCGGCTTCTTCCAGGAACAACGACACTTTGTGACCGTTGGGGGTGGTCCAGTAATACAGGTCGATCATGAAGCTCTCCAAGGGTGGTGATGCTTGAGCGAATGCCTGTAGGTATAGGTGATGTTAGGGTGACGAAAATTCAATGAAACATTTGGGTCTATCGATATGGAAATTCGTGCGGGCGCAGCGTTGGTTTTGATTGATCAGCAAAAAGGCATTCATCATCCCAAGCTGGGGCGGCGCAACAATCCGCACGCCGAGGAGCGTATGCAGGCGTTGCTGGGGTATTGGCGGCGCGAAGATTGGCCGGTGATTCATGTGCAGCATTTGTCCCATTCGCCGGAGTCGGTGTTCTGGCCGGAGCAGGCGGGGGTGGAATTTCAGGAGGCGTTTGTGCCCCAGGCGGACGAGCAACTGATCCAGAAGCGGGTGCCGGATGCGTTTTGTGGGACGGGGCTGGAAGCGAGTTTGCGTGACGCCGGGATTCGGCAAGTGGTGCTGGTGGGCGTGGCCACCCATAACTCGGTGGAGGCCACGGCCCGCAGTGCCGGCAACCTGGGGTTTGAGACGTGGGTTATCGAAGATGCCTGCTACACCTTCGACAAGGCGGACTTCTTTGGACAGATGCATTCGGCGGAGGCGGTGCATGCCATGTCGTTGGGCAACCTCCACGGCGAGTACGCCACCGTCATTTCTTCCAGACAACTGCTGGAGTGATCTTTGTGGCGAGGGAGCTTGCTCCCGCTGGACCGGGCTGGCGCTCCAGTGCGAAGCGCTCCCAAATGCCTCACCCAGGTCCGCCTGAAGACCGCGTGCTCAGGTTTTGGGGCTGCTGCGCAGCCCAACGGGAGCAAGCTCCCTCGCCACATAAGGCTAAGCCACTGCTCCATCTACTAACACCTGCAACGTCTGCTGCGAACACCGCTCGATGCGGACCTGCACGCCATAGACTTCGGCAAACAGCGCCGCATCCAGCACTTCGTCCGCTGGGCCACAGGCATGTAACCGGCCTTGTCGCAGCACCGCGATATGGTCGGCATAACGCGCGGCGAGGTTGATGTCGTGCAGCACCACCACGGCGATCAGGTTGTGTTCACGGACCAGGCCGCGCACGCAGTCCATGACTTTTAACTGGTAGTTCAAATCCAGCGCACTGGTGGGCTCATCCAGCAGCATCACCTGTGGTCGGCGCGCTATCAGTTGCGCGAGGCTGACCAGTTGCCGCTGACCGCCGGATAACGTGCTCAATAGCTGATCCGCCAGATGAGCGATACCAATCCGCTGCAACGCATCAAAGGCCTCGCGCATGCATGTGTCGCTTGAAAGCGGGATGCCATCGACATTCGCCACTCGCAACGCCGCGATTACGCTTTCCATCACGCTCAGGCTCAACCCCGGTGGCAGGTTTTGCGGCATGTAGGTCACGCGTCGGGCACGCTCGCCGACGGACATTTTCGTCAGGTCCAGGTCACCCAATCTGACAACGCCCTGCATCTTTTCCAGCCCGGCCACCGCTCGCAGCAACGTTGACTTGCCCGCACCGTTCGGTCCGATCAACGCGGTCAAACTGCCGTAGGCCAGGGGCGGCAAACTCAGGTCATGCACAATCTGGCGCCGGCCATAACTGACGTGGGCGTTCTGAATCGACAATCCCGTACTCATAACTGCCTCCCGCGCTTGAACACCAGCAACACGAAAATCGGCACGCCCACCAGTGCGGTGACGATGCCCACCGGCACGATCACGCCGGGCATGATCAGCTTGCTGGCGATGGACGACAGTGACAGCAGCAAAGCACCGACAAGCGCGCTGGCCGGCAGCAGGAAGCGTTGGTCTTCACCCACCAGGATCCGCGCGATATGCGGACCTACCAGCCCGATAAATCCGATGGTTCCCACAAACGCCACGGCGGTGGCCGACAGCAGGCTGATGCGCAGCAACGAGAAAAACCGCAGGCGTTTCACGTCCACACCAAAGCTCTGCGCGCGGTCTTCCCCCATGCGCAGCAAGGTCAGGCGCGGGGCAGCAGCGAAGGAGAAGGGCATGACCACCGCGACCACCAACGCGAGGATGCCGAGCTTGTCCCAGTTGGCCCGGGTCACGCTGCCCAGGGTCCAGAACACCAGTTGTTGCAGCACGTCCTCGGTGGCGACCAGTTGCAACAGCGCGACCACCGCGTTGCAACTGAACACCAGGGCAATCCCGAACAGCACCAGGCTTTCCACCCCGGCACCGCGCAGGCGTGACATGGCTTGCAGCAAAAAGACCGAGGCGGCGGCAAACACAAACGCCGAGATGGAAATCGCCGTATTGGCCGACACCCACAGCGTTGTCACTGGAAACACAATCACCAGGGACGCGCCCAACGCCGCCGCCGAGGAAACCCCCAGGGTAAACGGACTGGCCAACGGGTTGTTGAGGATCGCCTGCATCTCGGCGCCCGCCAGCGAGAGTGCGCAACCGACCAATACCGCCATCAATGCGTAGGGCAGGCGCACGTTCCAGATAATCACCTGGTCGGTAGCGCTCAGGTGGGCCGGGTGCAACAAGCCATCGAGCAAGGCGCCAAGGCCCATGCCCGACGGGCCGCTGGCCAGGTCCACGAGGATCGCGCAAATCAGCGCGCCACCCAGCAGGGCCAGCAGCCAGAAGCGGCGGGCCAGCAGGCGGCGATAGCCTTGGCTGGCGGCGGCGAGGTCGAGGGTTTGAGTGGTCATTGGATTACACAATCTCGAAAACGATGGAGATCAAAATGTGGGAGCGGCGGTGCGACGATTCGACTTGCTCGCGAATGCGATGTATCAGTCGACATATTCGCTGACGGGTACACCGCATTCGCGAGCAAGCCCGCTCCCACACTTACCGTGTTCCTACAGGAGGATTACTTGGGCTTGCCATCAATCCAGTAGGCACCCTGCAACGGCATGCCGAGGAACTGCTGGTTCATCGCTTCCATGGTCGCCTTCGGGTCCAGCTTCGCGAACAACTCCGGATGCACCCACTTGGCCAGCGCTTCAATCGCCAGCAGGTTGTACGGCGAGTTGTAGAAGTCATGCCACAAGCCGTGGGAATTGCCCTCACGAATCGCCCGAAGGTTCACAAACTCCGGGCGGGCCAGCACGGCGTCAAACGCGCCGCGCGCGTCTTCGTCGCTCACGCCAGCACCCAGAATCAACCCCGGCTTGTGATTGCCGGTGGCCACATACACATCCGGGTCAGCCTTCAGCGCGTACTCGACACTGATGTCCCCCAGCGCACCCGGCACTACGTCGGCGGCGATGTTGCGGCCGCCCACCAGCTTGATCACTTTGCCCATGCCGCTCTTGCCGGTGGTGTGGCCGGGTGCCTGCCAGGCGCCGGCCAGCAATTCCAGGAACACGCTCGGACGCGGGCTGGCCGGCAAGGTGGCGACGGCGTCGGTGATCACCTTGATGTGCTGGTCATAAAAGTCGAGGAACGCCTTGGCCTGGGTTTCCCGTCCGAGAGCCTGGCCCAAGGCGGTCATGCTGGCGTAAGTGCCTTGCACCGGGTTGATACGGAAGTCGACGAACAACACCGGAATGCCCGCCTTGGCCAACACGTCCGCCACCGGGCTGTGTTCGGTCGGGCCGTGGCCGGAAATGCTGAACACGGCGAGGTCCGGTTTCAGCGAGAGGATTTCCTCGGCGCTGACGCTTTGTTCCGACGCCTGACCAATCAGCGGGATGTCCTTCACCGTCGGAAATTTCGCCACATAGGCGTTGTAGGTGTGGGCGTCCAGCAGCTTCAAATCATTCTGCCAGCCGACAATCCGCTGGAACGGTGCGTCCTTGTCCAGCAGAGCAAACGCCGAAATCAGCCGGCCTTCGCCGAGCACCACGCGCTGCACGTGGTCTGGCACCTCGACCTTGCGGCCCAGCACGTCGGTGACTTCATGGGCTGCGGCGGTTTCGGCGTGGCCAAGGATCAGCACGGCAAACAGCGCGCCCAGCTTGAGGAGGTTGCGGGGTTTCAGCATGGCGAGAACTCCAGGTGAAGGCGGCGCATCAGACATCGCTCCAGCGCCGCAAAAGGTTGTGATAGGCGCCGCTCAGTTGCAGCAGCGCGTGGTCGTCGGCGTGTTGCGCGGTGAGACGTTGAATCGCCACGTCCATGTCCAGCAGCAGCTGGCGCTGGCTGTCTTCGCGCACCAGGCTTTCGATCCAGAAGAAACTGGCGATGCGTTCGCCTCGAGTGACCGGGTTGATCTTGTGCAGGCTGCTGCCGGGATAAATCAGCAAGTGCCCGGCGGGCAGCTTCACCGCGTGTTCACCGAAGGTGTCGCGGATCACCAGTTCGCCGCCGTCGTAGCTGGCCGGGTCGGCCAGGAACAAGGTGGCGGAGATGTCGGTGCGCACCCGTTCGCGCACACCCTTGAGGCCGCGAATCGCATTGTCGATATGCCAGTCGAAGGCTTCGCCGCCGCTGTAGCGGTTGAACAGGGGCGGGTAGATTTTCTTCGGCAGGGCGGCGGACATGAACAGCGCGTTGTCCGACAGCCGCGACAGAATCTGCTCACCCAGGCGAATCGCGACCGGGGCGTCTTCCGCCAGTTGCCGGTTGTTTTTCGCCCTGGCCGACCGCTTCCCGGCGGTGACCTTGCCATCGACCCATGGTTGATCGAGCAAGGTGGCAACGGCCACCTCGACTTCTTCGGCACTCAACAGGGCCGGGATTTCAATCATCACGGCTTAAAACTCATAGTCGACGCTGGCGGTGAGCGTGCGCCCGGCGCCCGGGATGCCGTAGAGCTGGAAGCCATCCAGGGACGCGCCAATCTGGCTGTAATAGAACTTGTTGAACACGTTGTTGAGGTTGAGGTTGACCGTGGTCTGCTTGCTCACCTTGTATTGCGCGGCCACGTTGTTGAGCCAGTAGCCGGGGGCCTTTTCGTGGTCGCGGGTGTAGATCGCGTACACGCCGGACAGGCCGTTGGCGTAGCTGCTGTTATTGTTCAAACCGCCGACGTATTTGTTGTCGCTGTAGCGGCGGCGTCCTACGTATTGCGCGCCGTAGCTCAGGCTCAGGTCGTCGGTAACGGCGTAGGTGGTCCACAGGTTGGCGGTCAGGTCGGGAACGTTCTTGGCTTCCTCACCTTTGTTGGCGCCTTTGGTCTGGGTGCTTTTGAGCGCCGAGAACCCGCTGTACACCGTCCAGCGCGGGTTGATATTGCCTTGCAGGCCCAGCTCCACACCGTCTACGCGCTTAGCGGGGAGGGCGCGTACCGGGGCGGTTTCGCCGTCCTGGTACTCCCAGGAGTTGTCCAGTTCGGTGCGGAAGATCGCGGCGGTGACGTTCAGCAGGTCGTGGGCAATGTCCCACTTGGTGCCGATTTCGTAGGTTTTCGACTTGGCCGGGGTGTAGTTGCTGGTGTTGGCTGCGCCGTAGATCTGGTTGTTGGTCGAGGCGCCCAAGGCCGACGGTTGTGCCGCTTCACTGTAGGAAGCGTAGATGCTGCCGTTGGGCAACGGCTTGTACACCGCGCCGACGCGTCCGCTCACTGCGCCGTCGGTACTGCTGATGGTGGCTTGGCCGCGCTGGCTGGTTTCGGCTTGCCAATGGTCATAGCGTAGCGAACCGAGGACTTGCCACTGTTCGTTCAGGGTGAGGGTGTCACCGAGGTAAATACCGGCGTTGTCGATGACCGAGCGCGGGTCGCCCACGCCCTTGACGGTGGTGGTGCTGGCGAAGCTGTGGTTGGGGTCATTCATGTCGAAGAACAGATCGCCCGCCGGCACTTCGGCGTTGCGTTTCAGGCCGCCGTAGGTCTCGTGATAGAACTCAAGCCCACTGACAACAGCGTGCTCCAGGCCGCCGGTATTGAGCTTGAAGCTGAAGTCGGTCTGGTTGTCGAGGATGGTGTAGCGCTTGGACAAACCGAAGTCGCTGCCCCGCAGAATGCCGAAGGCGGTGTTGCCGCTGTTGGCGTATCCCGGGTAGGCATTTACTGTGCTGCCGGGCACCTGGCTGATCGGTCCTGCGCCGGTGTAGCCCAAGGTCGCACAGCGCGTGCCGGTGCAGGTTTTCTGGCCATTGGCGTTGGCAGCAAAGAAACGTGCGGGCGAGAGCACGGCGAAGTTGTCGGTGCGCTCCCACTTGGTCTGGTTTTTCAGGGTCGCTTCGTTCCAGTCGAAGTCATGTTCGAAGCGCGCGGTCAGCGAGGTGGTTTTGGTCTGCTGGGTGTACAGGTGTGAGTCGCCGTACCAGTTAGAGCGCTTGACTCCCGGCATGCGGTCGCCGTCGGTGCCGCGCTGGATCGGCACGCCGCCGTCCGGGGTGTTGTCGTCCTTTTGATAGAAGGTGTCGATGAACAGGCGCGTGTCGGTGCCCAGGCCGAAGCCGAGGGAGGTGGCGAGGCCCCAGCGGTCGTAGTCCACGTCGTCACGCTCGGCCACCTGGTTGTAGTGTTTCATCAGGTTGATGCGCAGGGCGGTGGTGTCGTTGAGTTGTTTGTTGAAGTCGCCGGTGAGGCGGCGGTAGCTGTCGGTGCCGATGCCGGCCGAGAGCTTGTTGGCGTCCCCAAGGTGCGCTTCTTTGCTCACCAGGTTGACGCTGCCGCCTACAGCGGAAACGCCGGATTCGATCGAACCGGTGCCCTTGAATACTTCCGCCTGTTGTAGGTTGAAGGTGTCGGTACGGGTGGATTGGCCGGCATCGCGCACGCCGTCGACGGTCAGGCTTTGCTCAGAGGAAAACCCGCGAATCGAAAACAGGTCGCCCCAGCCCAGGTTGCCTTCGCCGGACATGAACGTGATGCCCGGCACGTTGCGCAACACTTCCTGCAAGGTTTGTGCGTTCTGCTCCTTGAGCACTTGCTGGGGGACGATGGTCACGCTTTGCGGCGCGTCCAGCAGCGGCTGGCTGATTTTTGCCGAGGTCACCCGGTCGACCTTGAAGGCTGAGGTGGCTTCGCCATCGATCTTGATTTCCGGCAGGCTCAGCACCGAATCATTGGACGCCGCTACCGGCGCATCGGCCCAGGCGGTGGGAGAAACGCTGCCGGCGGCAAGCAGGCCGAACATCGGCGCAAGGGTAGATTGCAGCGACAGGGCGCGAGGGGTAGGCAATGGCATTCGGAGTGACCTAGGCTAAATTACAATTAATCTCATTTAGATTCGGTAGTCTAAAGACCGATACCGGCCGCCACGCCGTGGCTTTGTAATGGGTATGCGCGATTACCGCTTCCCACAACATTCCATTACATTTGCGTGTACTCCTGGCTGACGTTTCGGCTATCTCCTGCCTTTTGAGTTTCGGACGAGTTGCCCCATGGCCAAGCAAGACCATCTGCTGATCGTTGATGACGACCCGCAAATCCGCCAGTTGTTGTGCGATTACCTGAGTGATGCCGGCTTCCAGGTGTCCACTGCCGGCGACGGCAAGGAAATGCGCCGCCGCCTCGCGCTGAATGTCATCGACCTGATCGTGCTCGACGTGATGCTGCCCGGCGAAGACGGCCTGAGCCTGTGCCGCGAACTGCGAGTCAGCTCCAACACGCCGGTGATCATGCTCACCGCCAAGGGCACGCTGATTGACCGGATCGTCGGCCTGGAAATCGGCGCCGATGATTACCTGCCCAAGCCATTCGACCCACGGGAGCTGCTGGTGCGGATCAAGGTGGTGCTGCGTCGGGTGCAGAGTTTTCCAGACCGGGCGCGGCTGGACGAGGCGCCAAGCATCAGCTTCGCTGGCTGGCAACTGGACACCCGGGCGCGGCAATTGCTCTCGCCGGAAGGCGTGGTGGTCAGCCTCGGCAACTCCGATTACCGCGTGCTGCGCCTGTTGTTGCAGCATCCCAACCGGCCGCTGAGCCGCGACTTTTTGCTCAACCATGTGTTCGACAAAGACAGCACGCCGTTCGACCGCTCGATTGATGTGTGCGTCAGCCGCCTGCGTTCGCAATTGCCGGCCGGGTTGATCAAGACCGTGCGCAACGAGGGCTACATGCTCACCGCCGACGACGTGGCACTGCAATCGTGAAACTGCTGCCGCGTTCGCTGTTTGGCCGGCTGGTGCTGATTCTGGTCAGTGGCATGCTCGCGGCCCAGGCCCTGACCAGCAGCATCTGGTACGACATGCGCCACGGCCAGGTCCTGGAAATCCCCAGTCGGCTGATCGCCACGCGGCTGGCGGACGTGGTACGGCTGGTGCACAGCGATCCGGCGCAGGCTGATGGGCTGATCAAGCTGCTCGATACGCCGCGCTTTCACCTGACCCTGAGTGATCACGCCAGTGAGGTGACAAGCAGCATCAGCGACAGCGACCAGGCCACCGAGCGCTTGCTGAATACAGTGCTGTCGGAGAAAACCGGCTACACGCAGACCCTGCATCTGTTGAGTCTCAAGTTGCTGGATGCCGAGGGCCAACACGCCGGGCTGTCGACCTTGCTCGGTTCCAAGCCAGTGGTGGGGCAGTTCCTGATTGACCTGCGTTTGCCGGACGGGCGCTGGCTGCAGGTGCAGGCCACCGAGGAGCAGGGCTGGACCAGCACCTCGCCGATGGACCTGTTGTTCGACTACGTGATGCGCATTTATCTGCTGCGGGTGCTGGTGCTGGTGATCATTGCCTTGGTGGCGGTTCGTTTAGCGATTCGCCCGCTTAACGCCCTGGCCAAGGCTGCCGAAGCGTTGGGCCGGGACATTCAGCGGCCACCGCTGGCCGTCGATGGGCCCACCGAAGTACGCCGCGCCGCCCAGGCGTTCAACGCCATGCAACAGCGGCTGATCGCCAATATCGCCGAACGTACGCGCTTCCTTGCGGCGATTTCCCACGACCTGCGGTCACCCATCACACGCCTGCGGTTACGTACGGAAATGCTCGACGACAACCGCACCAAGGAGCGTTTTCGCAGCGACCTGGAAGAAATGGAGCACATGGTTTCCAGCACACTGGATTTTGTCAGCAGCGGCGAAATCAACGAGAAGCGCCAGAACATCGACATCAACGCCTTGCTGCAGAGCTTGCAGGCGGATCTGCAGGATGTGGGTGAGACGGTCGCGATAGAAGGGCGGGCCAAGCAGCCACTGCCGGGGTATGCCCGCAGTCTCAAGCGGTGCGTGCAAAACCTGCTGGAGAACGCGGTGCGGTATGGCAGCGAGGTGGTGGTGCGGGTTGAGGACAGGGCGGACAGCTTGAAGATCGTCATCAGCGACCGTGGGCCGGGGATTCCCCAAGAACAGCTGGAACAGGTGATGGAGCCGTTTTACCGGGTGGAAGGCTCACGTAATGTGGAAACCGGCGGGTACGGGCTTGGGTTGAGCATCGCGCATACGATTGCCAGTGCCCATGACGGGCGGTTGAGCTTGAGCAATCGGGAACGCGGGGGATTGGAGGTGGTGTTGCAGTTTCAGCGCAAATCCCAGCCTTGAAGTGCAGGCTAAATGTGGGAGCGGGCTTGCTCGCGAAAGCGGTGTATCAGTAACAGATAGGTTGACTGACACTGCGCTTTCGCGAGCAAGCCCGCTCCCACATTTGGATGTGCAGTGTTTCGAGAATCTGGTTTCTTAACTCAAGCCCCGTGGCACTTCTTGAACTTCTTCTCGCTGCCGCACGGGCAAGGATCGTTACGACCCACGTCCTTCAAAGTATTGCGCACCGGCTCCTGGTGAGCGTGGCCGCAGTTCGGGCCGTGGACATGGCCGTGGTCGTGATCATGGTGATCGTGATCGTGGTTGCAGTCAGGGCCATGGACATGGGGTTGCTGAGTCATCGATGTCGCTCCGGAATAAAATCGCCGGGGATTATCTCGCCATTGCGCATCACCTGCACGTCGTTCCCGATAAATAAACCGGTTTTCAACTCGCCTTCAAGGCGATAGGGCACGGGGTCGCGCGGATTTTTCAGCATGTCGACCACATCGCGGATTTGTGGCCACAGATTAGTGCGCACCGATACCCGGAAAAAAGCGTGGCTGTGGGGCGGTACGGTCAGCCACTCGTTGGACTCGCCTTCGGTCAGCACCATCGTGCCGAGGCTGACCTTGTAAACCAGGCCGCGCACGGTCAGGTCGTTGTCATCGCGGTTATCCACACGGAAATACAGCTTGAACTTCTGTTCCAGCAACTTGACTCGCACGGGGTCGACCTTGACCAGCCGCACCTCGGGGGCGGGCGCGTCGTCGGCGAACCACGACGCGCAGCCGGATAGCCCTAGCATCAATGCCAGCAGAAGGCTGTAAGTCCTGAATACCCGTGCCTGAGAAACCATGCCGTTACTCCGTGTGAAGAGTCAGCATAGCAAGCGAGAGCCTGCCGGGTATCAATGAATGTCAGAGGTAGCTGGCACAGCACTTCTTGAATTTTTGCCCGCTGCCGCATAAGCAGGCGTCATTGCGCCCAGCCTTAACGTCCACTGTCGGGTCGATAAAGTACCAGTGCTCATTGTTCTGTACGAAAGAGGAACGCTCCCGGTGGCTGTGTTCGCCAGTGCTGTCATGCCAGCGGGCGGTAAAGGTCACGAAGGCATGTTCCGGCTGGCCGCCAAACACCTCGGAGCTTTCCACCGCAAGGCCCAGCCAGGTGCTTTGGGCGCTCCAGGCGCCGATGGCGGCCGTGTCCAGCCCGGCTTGTTGCGCAGGCACGGTGGTTGCCACCAGATAGTCCACCAGGCCCAGCACGTAGGCGCTGTAGCGCGAACGCATCAACGCTTCGGCGCAGGGGGCCGGGTGGCCGGCGTGATAATGACCGCAGCAGGCATCCAGCAGGTTGCCACTGCCGCAGGGGCAAATGGATGTACTCATCGGGTTACCACCAATACTTTCCAAAGTTTTGCGGGTTGGCCCAGAAGCGGGCGTTCAGCCAATCCGGCACCTGTTTATAGTCAAGCAGATCATAGGTAAACAGCGTCAAAACCTGATCGTCGCGCTGGAAGCGTTCGCTGGCTTGCAGGGCCAGGGAGAAAAAGTCGGTGTCTTTCCAGTGGCAGGCGGCCAGGTCCACCAGCACCGCAATTCGGCTGGCATTGAGGTTGCGAATGCCCCCCAGCAGGGTCAGGCCCGCAGGTTTTGACAGGTGCTCCAGGCAATCGACCACCAGCGCCAGGTCAAAACGCTGGGCCGCAAGCTCAGCGGGCAAGGGGCCGGGCTCGGCGAAGGACACCACGGTATCCGGGTGTGCTTGTTTAAAAGCGTCCAGCGCCGGGAACTGGCTGGCGCCCAATAACAGCAGGCGTTTTGGCGCGTGAAGATCAAGCAGCGCGGCGAGCGCTTGCTGGGGTGTACGGGAAGAAATACCGGCAGTCATCGAAGATCCTCACATCAGGACCGTAGAGACTAGCCTGCCTGAGCGTGCGGGCCTAGAGCGGGCGGCGAGAATAAACCGCCCGGCCCAATGAATACTGGGGTGTGGCACGCTGGCGCAGATGAAAAGAGCCGTCTTTACTCCACTCGTCGGCCCCCGCCGATCCCCTCAGGAGAAAGTCAGATGAGCATCATGCGGACAGCTCTACCCTTGGTTCTGCTAACCGGAGTATTGACAGGTTGCGCAGGCTTGCAAAAAACCGACTGGCCCACCTGTGCCGCGGTCGGCGGCGTGACCGGCGCTGCTATTGGTGCAACCCAAAGCTCTTCCTATGCAGGCTACGGCGCGTTGTTGATCGGCGGCATGGCCGGCGCCTATTGCTGGGTGCATGGCGATGGTGATGAAGACGGCGACGGCGTGCCGGACAGCCGTGACAAGTGCCCTGGCACGCCAAAAGGCGTACAGGTCGACGCCAATGGCTGCCCTCCGGTGCCGGTAGCGGTGGTTCAAGAGGAAGTGGTGGTGGTCAAGGAAGAAACCATCGTGATTCGTGATGTGCACTTTGAGTTCGACTCCGCCAGGCTGACGGCCGCCGACAAAACCAAACTCGACACCATTGTCACCCGCCTGAAACAAGAAGCCCCAAGTGCGCAACTGCGCGTCAGCGGGCATACCGACAGCGTCGGTAAAGATGCCTACAACCAGAAACTCTCTGAACGACGCGCTCATTCGGTAACCGACTACCTGGTCAGTTCCGGAATACCGCGCAGCAGCTTTGTCTCGGTGACCGGCGCCGGCGAAAGCCATCCGGTGGCCGATAACAAAACCGCTGACGGCCGCGCGCTAAACCGCCGCGTGGAAATTCAGATCAACCGCTGACCAACCCTCACGGCCCCTGTGGGATCCACAGGGGCCCCTTCATCAATTTTTTAATCCTTCACTGGCACAACGCCTGTAGAAGTCGTTACTGTGCGCCCAAAGAATAATGTGCAAGGGGAGCGTGCGGGATGAAGGTGTTTTGGGGGCTGGGGAAGTTTTTGACGTTGCTGTTCTGGGTCGTGGTGGTGGTCAATCTGTTCACGCCGCTGATCAATCCGTTCCACGTGTTGGTCAATCTGGCCGGCAGCTTATTGTTGTTGACCCATATTCTGGAACTGCTGTTATTCAACGGCAGTGTGAAAACCCGTGCCCATCCCTGGCGTGACCGCTTGCAGATCCTGCTGGTGGGTATGTTCCATGTGCAGAGCTTTTCGACGCCGACACCGACTAATGATGTAAACAAGGAGGCCAATCATGCGTAAGGTTTTTCTGTTGGCCCTGCTGGTCAGCCCCATTGCCCTGGCCCAGAGCGTCAGCGTGGAGACCAACTCGTTGATGCGCCTGCCCAACAGCAGCGGCGTTTTGCAGTTGGAGCGACTGGATGTAGCGGATTACGGCACCTTGCTGATTCCCGCCAATATCACCCAGGTGACGGTGGACGAATTGCACCTGGGTCGCGACGCGCGCATCGCCATCGTGCCCGGCAGCACCGCCCTGCAATTGCAGGTGCGCCAGGCGCAGCTGGAGCATGGCAGCCAGATCACCTCGCGCGGTGCTCCCGGTACCCATGAACGTCCGGCCAAGGCGGGGCGTGATTTGGTCTTGCGGATTAACTCGCTGACGGCTGATGAACTGTCGGTGGATGCCCGCGGTGGTGCAGGTGCCCAGGGTTATGCCGGGCTGGACGGTGCCAACGGCGAAGACCCGGGCTGCACCTGGGGCTCGGCCGGTCGCGGTTCCAATGGCGATAACGGCGGCGACGGTCTGCCGGGCGCGTCGGGGGCGCAGGTTCGTGTGGAGTTGCCGCAGGACTTCCCCGCCGAGAAGATCAAAGTCTGGGTGGACGGCGGTGCCGGCGGTTTGGCAGGCACGGCGGGCAAACCGGGTAAAGGCGGGCAGTCCAAGGGTTGCCTGGTGTACCGCGCGGACGGTGGCGAGAAAGGTCGGGCCGGGTTGGAAGGGCAGCCGGGTCCAGCGGGGCCTGCGGGTGCTGTGACCGTCCAAAGGCTTTAACGCTTTACCTGTGGCGAGGGAGCTTGCTCCCGCTGGGCTGCGTAGCGGCCCCAAAAAAACGGGAGCGCTGCGCACCTCCAGCGGGAGCAAGCTCCCTCGCCACAGCAAGCTCCCTAGCCACAGGAAATACGGCTCCTCAGAACATCGGCCGTGCCGAAGCAATCGCCACCAGCACCAACCCCACAATCAAGTTAATCCCCACCAATTTACGAATCTGCCCCAACGCCGCAGCCCCGGCCGGCCAATCCTCAGCCGCCACCGCCGTGCGCAGCTCCGGCAACTTCAGTGCCTGGATCCGGATAAACAGCGCGGTCATCACCACATACAACCCCATCATGACCTGCACATAACGCGGCGCGGTCTCAAACCCGCTGAAGCGCAGTTGCAGCAGGCCGACACCGCTGATCGGCAAGACCAGCACCGCGACCCACACCCACACAAAAAAACGTTGAAACACATTTACCCAGAGTTTCAGCCGGGCAGGCCCGTCCAGCGCAGCCATGGCGGCGGGGCGCAGGATCATCCAGGCGAAAAACATACCGCCGACCCATATCAGGGCGGCCAGTACATGCAGGGTATAAGCAAGGCTAAACACGGTCATTGGGGTACTCCGTTCTGCGCGGGATTAATTAGCGGGGTATGATAGCGGCCGATCCGAACCACTGAAAATTTATCCAGCGTTTTTTGCGCCCGACTATCCATGATCAGCACTGAACTCAAAACCACGATCCAGGGCGCCTACTCGCGTTTTCTCGAAGCCAAGAGCTTGAAACCGCGGTACGGCCAGCGCCTGATGATCGCCGAAGTTGCCAAGGTCCTCGGGGATATCGACACCGACGACGAAGGCCGGCGCAGTGGCGACCCGGCAGTGGTCGCTGTCGAAGCCGGTACGGGTACCGGCAAAACCGTGGCCTATTGCATTGCGGCGATTCCCACCGCCAAGGCCGCCGGTAAGCGCTTGGTGATTGCCACCGCCACCGTCGCCCTGCAAGAGCAGATTGTCTACAAAGACCTGCCCGACCTGATGCGCAACAGCGGCCTGAATTTCACCTTCGCCCTGGCCAAAGGCCGTGGGCGCTACATGTGCCTGTCCAAGCTCGACGTATTGTTGCAGGAAGGCCACGCGCAAACCGCTACGGCCTCGCTGTTCGAAGAAGAAGGCTTCAAGATCGAAGTCGATGAAGTCAGTCAGAAGCTGTTTACCAGCATGATCGAGAAACTCGCCGGCAATAAATGGGATGGCGATCGCGACAGCTGGCCGAATGCCCTGGAGGACGCCGACTGGGCGCGCCTGACCACCGACCACAGCCAGTGCACCAACCGTCATTGCCCCAACTTCGGCCAGTGCGCCTTCTACAAGGCCCGCGAAGGCATGGGCAAGGTCGACGTTATTGTCACCAACCATGACATGGTCCTCGCCGACCTGGCCCTGGGCGGCGGCGCCGTATTGCCCGACCCGCGTGACACGCTCTACGTGTTCGACGAAGGCCATCACCTGCCCGACAAGGCCATCGGCCACTTTGCCCACTACACGCGCCTGCGTTCCACCGCCGACTGGCTGGAAACCACCGCCAAGAACCTCACCAAGTTGCTCGCCCAGCATCCGTTGCCCGGCGACCTGGGCAAACTGATCGAGCAAGTCCCGGAGCTGGCGCGGGAGATCAAGACCCAGCAGCAATTCATGTTCAGCGCCTGCGAGCAGGTGGCAGACTTCAAGCCCGGCGAAGACGTGGAAGGCCGTGAACGGCCGCGCCATCGCTTCGTCGGCGGGCTGATCCCCGAGCACATGCGGGAAATGGGCATCGAGCTGAAGAAGGGCTTTTCACGCCTGACCGACCTGTTCACCCGCCTCACCGATTTGCTCAAGGAAGGCATGGATGGCGAGGTCAACATCGGCATCGCCAGCAACCAGGCCGAAGAATGGTACCCGCTGTTTGGTAGCCTGCTGTCCCGCGCCCAGGGCAACTGGGAGTTGTGGACCGCGTTTACCGTCGAAGACCCGGAAGACAACCCGCCTATGGCCCGTTGGCTGACCTTGTCGGAAAGCGGTGCGTTGTTTGATATCGAGGTCAATGCCAGCCCGATCCTGGCCGCAGAAATGCTCCGACGTAACCTGTGGAATGTGGCCTACGGCACCTTGGTCACCTCGGCTACGCTGACGGCCCTGGGCACCTTCGACCGCTTCCGCATGCGCGCCGGCTTGCCGAAAAAGGCCGTCACCGCCGTGGTGCCGAGCCCGTTCCATCACGCCGACGCCGGTGTGTTGCGGGTGCCGGACCTCAAGGCCGACCCACGGGATGCGCCGGCCCATACGGCGGCGATCATTCGTGACCTGCCGTCGTTGGTGGAAGGTTCACGGGGCACGCTGGTGCTGTTCTCGTCCCGCAAACAGATGCAGGACGTGTTCGACGGCCTCGACCGTGACTGGCGCAAGCAGGTATTTATCCAGGGCAACCTGTCGAAGCAGGAAACCCTGAACAAGCACAAGGCGCGGGTGGATGGCGGCGATTCCAGCGTGCTGTTCGGCCTGGCGAGTTTCGCCGAGGGTGTGGATTTGCCCGGCGCCTACTGCGAGCACGTGGTGATCGCCAAGATCCCGTTCTCGGTGCCGGATGATCCGGTGGAGGCTGCGCTGGCCGAATGGATCGAGGCCCGGGGCGGAAATCCGTTCATGGAAATCTCGGTGCCGGACGCCTCCTTGAAGCTGGTCCAGGCCTGCGGGCGCCTGCTGCGTACCGAAGAAGATCGCGGCACCATCACTTTGCTTGACCGGCGTCTGGTTACCCAGCGCTACGGGAAAGCTATCCTGAATGCTTTGCCGCCGTTTCGGCGGGAAATTTCTTAAGACCCTGTGGGCGAATTCGCCCACTTCGTGGTCTATCTCACCATTGCTTCACGTCATCAGGCCAGTCACCGGCCGTTTGGGAGAACCTTGTTCACATGATTCGCACGCTGCCCGCTGTTTTTGCCTTGTTGTTTGCCGCGCCATTGCTGGCTGCGCCTGCCGGGCAACAAACCCTGTTCAACTTTGTACGGCCCGCCGATGTGGTCAAGGTGGCGACCCAGGACGCCAGCCTGCCGCAATACAACGCCGAACAAACCCCTGAAGGCGAAGTGCTGCGCCGTATCACCTTCAACCCGGCGGCCGAACCGAGCCTGGTGCTCAGCCCGCAGACCGGTGCCTGGGACTGGTCGCAATCCGGCGCCATGAGCCTGCGCATTCAAAGCGCGATGGACTGGGCGCTGACCCTGTACGTCAAGGTGCAGAGCAATGACGGCCGGACGCTGTTCAGCCGTATCGACCTGCCGGCAGGCCCGGCGCAGACGCTGCTGATTCCGCTGCAAGCCAACTCGCCGCTGAGCCAGGGCATGAAAGCCGGCCCGCCGATGCCGATCACCGTCGATGGCCAGCGTGTATTGCTGGCCAGCAGCGAAGGGGAGATCGACCGCAGCCAGATCGTGTCGGTGACCCTGTCGATGATCAAGCCCAATGTCGCTCAAAGCATCCTGCTGGAGCGCTTTGGCGTGCAAGACGTCGAGCCGGTGCTCAAAGCCACCTACAGTGATCTGGTGGACACTTACGGGCAGTCCACCCGCGCCAGGTGGCCGGAGAAAGTCAGCAGCGACGAGCAGCTGAGGGCCGCTGCGGTCAAGGAGCAGCAACAGCTCAAGGGCTGGCTGGCCGAGCGCGACAAGGCGTCCCTGGACAAGTACGGCGGCTGGAACAAGGGCCCGGCCTTTGACGCCAGCGGCTTCTTCCGCACCGAGAAGCGCGACGGGCGCTGGTACCTGGTGACACCGGAAGGCCATCCGTTCTATTCCCTGGGCGTCAACACCGTAGCGCCGGACAACAGCCAGACCTACGTTGCGGGCCGCGAATGGATGTTTGCCGCGCTGCCCAAGGCCGGCGAACCTTTCGACAAATACTATGGAAGCAGCGACAGCCGCAGCGGCAATGGCGCGGATCAGGGGCGCAGCTTTAATGTCGGCCGCTGGTACGACTTCTATGGCGCCAACCTGCAACGTACCTATGGCCAGCCTTGCGTGCCGCCGGCACCTTGTGTTCCGGAAGGTTTCGACCAGAAACGCTGGGTCAGCCACACCCTCGACCGTCTTAAAGCCTGGGGTTTCAACACCGTCGGCAACTGGAGCGCGCCGCAGTTGGCCACCGCCGACCGCGTGCCTTACACCTTGCCCCTGTCGATCGTCGGCGATTACGCGAGCATCAGCACCGGAACCGATTGGTGGGGCGGCATGCCCGACCCGTTCGACCCGCGCTTCGCCATGGCCACCGAGCGTGCGGTGGCGATTGCCGCCCGTGACCATCGTGACGACCCGTGGCTGATCGGCTTCTTTGCCGACAACGAACTGGCCTGGGCCGGTCCCGGTGATGATCCCAAATCCCGTTACGCCTTGGCCTACGGCACCTTGCGCATGACCACCGACGTGCCGGCCAAGCGCGCGTTTCTCAAGCAATTGCGCGACAAATACCGCAACCAGGACGGCCTGTCCAAGGCCTGGGGCATCGAACTGCCCGCCTGGGAGCTGATGGAAGACCCTGGTTTCGTGCCGCCCATGCCGAACCCAGAGCACCCGGAAATCGAGGCGGACTTCAAATACTTCCAGAAGACCTTCGCCGATGCTTACTTCAAGACCATCTCCGATGCGCTGAAATGGCACGCGCCCAACCAGCTGTTGCTGGGTGGCCGTTATGCGGTCAGCACCCCGGAATCGGTGGCGTCCTGCGCGCAGTATTGCGATGTGCTGAGTTTCAACATGTACACCCTCAAGCCGCAGGATGGTTACGACTTCGCGGCCCTGCGGGCGTTGGACAAGCCGGTGCTGATCACCGAGTTCAACTTCGGCTCGGCGGACCGTGGCCCGTTCTGGGGGGGCGTGACGCAGTTGGCCAGGGAAGAGGATCGCGGGACTGCCTACGCCAACTTCCTCAAGCAGGCCATGGCCGAGCCGTCGATTGTTGGCGTGCATTGGTTCCAGTATCTGGACCAGCCGGTCACCGGTCGTCTTCTGGACGGCGAAAACGGCCACTTCGGCCTGGTAGGCATCACCGATGTGCCGTTCCAGGGCTTTGTCGAGAGTGTGCGTAAAAGTAACCTGGCGGCGGTCGACCAACTGGGCAAAGAGGCCGAGAGGGCCAAGGCGGCTGCCGCGGTTCACACCGGAGAAGGCGGTAAGCCGGGGCATGACGGCAATGCCGCAGGGCCGGGCGCAGGGCATTCCGGCGGGCATTCCGGCAAGGGCCATTGATGGCGCCAGATCGACGAGTGCGGGTTCACAAATCACTCAATGACTGGAACAATGTCGTCCACTTTTTGTAGTACTTTTCCGAGGGGGCTTAGGTGCAGATTCAGGGTCATTACGAGCTTCAATTCGAAGCGGTGCGTGAAGCCTTCGCCGCACTGTTCGACGACCCTCAGGAGCGTGGCGCCGCGCTGTGCATCCAGATTGGCGGCGAAACCGTCGTCGACCTGTGGGCCGGTACCGCCGACAAGGACGGTGCCGAGGCCTGGCACAGCGACACCATCGCCAACCTGTTCTCCTGCACCAAGACCTTTACCGCCGTCACGGCGCTGCAACTGGTGGCCGAAGGCAAGCTGCAGCTAGATGCGCCGGTCGCCAAATACTGGCCGGAATTTGCTGCCGCCGGCAAAGAAGCCATCACCCTGCGCCATCTGCTTTGCCACCAGGCCGGGTTGCCGGCCCTGCGTGAAACGCTACCCGCCGAAGCGCTGTACGACTGGCAAATGATGGTCGACGCCCTCGCGGCCGAAGCGCCGTGGTGGAAGCTCGGGGAAGGCCATGGCTATGCGGCGATCACCTACGGCTGGCTGGTGGGCGAACTGCTCCGTCGCGCCGACGGTCGTGGGCCCGGCGAGTCCATTGTGGCTCGGGTTGCACGGCCATTGGGCCTGGACTTTCATGTGGGTCTGGCAGACAAAGAATTCCATCGGGTTGCCCATATAGCCCGAGGCAAGGGCAATGTAGGCGATGAGGCGGCACAGCGTTTACTTCAAGTAACGATGCGCGAGCCAATGGCGATGACTACCCGTGCATTTACCAATCCACCGTCTATTCTGACCAGCACTAATAAACCCGAATGGCGGCGTATGCAGCAGCCAGCGGCAAATGGTCACGGTAATGCACGAAGTCTGGCGGGTTTTTATAGTGGGCTGCTTGACGGTAGTTTGCTGGAAGCCGACATGCTTGAAGAGTTGACCCGTGAACACAGTATCGGCCCGGATAAAACCTTATTGACACAAACCCGGTTTGGGCTGGGTTGCATGTTGGATCAACCGCAAGTGCCGAACGCTACGTTCGGCCTTGGCCCACGGGCCTTTGGGCATCCGGGGGCAGGTGGCTCGGTAGGGTTTGCCGACCCGGAACATGATGTAGCCTTTGGTTTTGTGACCAATACATTGGGGCCTTATGTACTTATGGACCCGCGGGCGCAAAAGTTGGTAAGAATATTGGCCGGTTGTCTGTAAATAGCTTGCTGTCTTGCGTTTTTTTGTTACAAAGGCACATACAAAAAGACGCTAGGCAAAATGTTGTAACTTTAATGTTCCAAAAGCGTCTGTTTAACGGGTCATTCAGGCCCCTGATTTTTTCTCATTTTGTGGATATCTCATGTTATCGAACAAGTCCTTGGCACTGGCGCTATGCCTCACTATTACTGGCTGTGCACAAACCCCACAAAATGATGCCGAAGGTGGGCATTGGTGGTCATTTGGCTCTGATAAGGCTGCTACCAAGGACGCAGTGAGCCAAACCGACACCAAGCCGGATGCCAAGCCGGCCGTTGCTGCCAAGGCGCCTGCGCCGGTTGCACCTGCCGCTGCAGCACCTGCACCGGTTGCCAAGGCGGATACCGGCTCCAGCTGGTGGCCGTTCTCGTCGAAAACCGACGATGCCAAGGCTGACCTGAAAGCCGACCTCAAGGCTGCAACGCCTGCCTCCGGCGCACCCACTGCTGCACCGGCTGCGGCACCTGCCGTTGCCAAGACAGATACCGATACCAAATGGTGGTGGCCGTTCGAAAGCAAGCCAAAGCCATTGGCCAAGGTCGACGTTGCCAACATTCCAATGCCTGATCCAAAAATCACCCAGGCCTGGCTGGACGACTACGAGCCGCGCCTGCGCCTCGCGATCAAGGACAGCAACCTGCAACTGGAACGTCGCGACAACGTATTGGTCGTGATTGCCCCGGTTGACGGCTCCTACAACCCGAAACGTCCGGCGATGTTGTTGCCGGTGACCCTGGGTCCATTCACCCGCGTTGCCAAGGCTGTTGAAGGCGATCCGAAGACCGCCGTACTGGTCCTGGGCCACGTCGATACCTCGGGTGCCGAGCCGGTGAGCCAGGCCCTGACCAAAGAGCGCGCGCAGTCCATCGCCTCGATCTTCAGCCTCAGTGGCCTGAAGCAGGACCGCCTGATGCTGCGTGGCATGGGCGACCTGATGCCACGTGCCGCCAACGACAGCACCCAGGGCCGTGCCCTGAACCGTCGTATGGAAATCATGTTCACCCAGCGCACCACCATGCTGGCCTTGCTGAGCAAGTACAACTCGGGTAACCCGCCAAAGGCTGAAATGGTTTCTGTGCAGGACGTTCCTGCTCCCGCCGCTGCTCCGGTCAAAAAAGCTGCTGCTCCGGCGAAAAAAACCGTCGCCAAGAAGGCTGCCGCCAAGCCGGCTGCCAAAAAGGCCCCGGCGAAGCCTGCCGCTAAAAAGCCAGCACCTGCCAAAGCCGCTGCTCCAGCCGCTACCAACGACCAGGCAAAAAACTGATTATTTGAGCAAGAAGGATAAAGCCGCATGACCCAGGCACTGGCCGATATGCGCCGTGACTACACACGGGACGGTTTGAGCGAGGCCCAGGCCCCGGACGAACCGTTTGGCTTGTTCCACCAGTGGTTCGCCGACGCGGTGAAAACCGAGCAGCCGCCGGTGGAGGCCAATGCCATGACCCTGGCAACGGTCGACCAGGACGGTCGCCCGCACTGCCGGATCCTGCTGCTCAAGGGCCTGGACACACAGGGCTTTACCTTCTTCACCAATTATCAGAGTGCCAAGGGCGAACAGCTCGCGGCGCGGCCGTTTGCTGCCATGACCTTCTTCTGGCCGACCCTGGAGCGCCAGGTGCGCATCGAAGGTCGGGTGGTGAAGGTCACTCCCGAGGAGTCGGACGCTTACTTCCAGGTCCGCCCTCTGGGCAGCCGCCTGGGAGCCTGGGCTTCACCGCAAAGCCGGGTCATCAGGGACCGCGAAGAGTTGCAGGACCTGCTCAAGGCCACCGAACAACGCTTCAGCGATACCCAGCCTGACTGCCCCGAGCACTGGGGTGGTTATCGCCTGCTGCCGGAGCGCATCGAGTTCTGGCAAGGCCGCGCGAGTCGTTTGCACGACCGCCTGAACTACCGCTTGCAGGGTGCCGACTGGGCCCGTGAGCGGCTGGCGCCCTGAGCCCGCCTTTCGTCACCTCGCCTGAATGTAGCGCTGCACGCCGAAGTCTCTAGTCAGAGGCCTTGGATGGGTAGCGCTGCGCCGCGTTATGCCGCCGTTGGCTACAATGATGAAAGCGTCCATGAAGATCCTGAGGGAGGTGGGATTGCTACCGTTCGTCGAGTTTTTCGGTACAGCTTCTCTGTACTAAGGCTGAATGAAAACAATTTTCTGCCCGGCATGCCGTGACAGGCGGCAAGCCACAGCGGTTTAATGGATACCTGTCCTTTGGAGTTGATGCTATGCGTAAGTCCGTTTTACTAGTTGCCTGCTTTACCACCCTGTCGCTGCTGCTGGGTGGCTGCGCCTCGAGTCTGACCGGCGACTCGTACTCCCGTGACGAAGCCCGTCGTGTACAGACTGTTCGCATGGGCACCATCGAATCCCTGCGTCCGGTGAAAATCGAAGGCACCAAGACCCCAATCGGCGGCGCTGCGGGTGCAGTCATCGGCGGCGTTGGCGGCAGCGCCATCGGCGGCGGCCGTGGCAGCATCGTGACCGCCGTTATCGGCGCAGTCGCCGGCGGCCTGCTGGGCTCGGCCACCGAAGAAGGCCTGACCCGCACCCAGGGTGTTGAAATCACCGTCCGTGAAGATGATGGCAGCATGCGCGCCTACGTCCAGGCGGTTGAAGAGAACGAAATCTTCCGCATCGGTGACCGCGTTCGCATCATGACCGTGAACGGAACCAGCCGCGTTACTCGCTAAGGGTAAGGTTGTAGGAAAAGAAAAACCCCAACCGGGTGACCGGTTGGGGTTTTTTGTTGAGCGTATGTTTTGCGGGATCAGGTGAACATCTGGATATCGTCAAGGGTGTCTTGTACGGCACCACTCAGAAACGGTGATTTTGTTTTTGCTTGTTGCAGTGCTGGCGAAATTTTCGCCATGTCCAGCTGACCGAAGCGCCTCGCGATGTGGCCTATCGCAATGATGGCAGCCGACGCGATGTCCTCGTCGTCATTACTCATATACCGGAGGCAGATTTCTTGTGCCCACGTAGAGTCTGTCTCGTTAAGGCCGATGGATATTAGTGCTTCTGTGACCTTGCTTAGGTCTTTGGTGGTGAGGAAGCTGATAGCTTCATCGTGACTCAAAGACGGGTCGTGATAAATCAAGGCATACCTCTGGTTGTACCGTTATGCGCGTATCCCGATGAAGTATTCCAAGTCATCGGGGAGGTTGATGTTAAGCAACACCGCCAATTGCGTTATCTGACTTTTTGTCAGCTCCAGCTCACCTGGAGCCAGGTTTTCCAGAGGCTTTGACTCTGTGAGTTGGGCAGCAGCCTGATTGAGTTCGGCTCCTTCTATATCGAATTCGAATTGCAACGAATCATCTTGTTTTTCGTCAGGGTAGAAGCCGGTAATTGATAAATGGGTCATGAATCGTTCTCGCTATTGTCGAGTGGTCGTTCTGCCTGGCTTTGCTGGGCCAGTCTGCTCGCCCGTTATATGGTTGAACTCTCCTAGGTGAATCGCAAATCTGTCAAACTTTTCCACGGCGTTGCTTTTATAGTCCCATTCGTAGATTTTCCCTTTCCTATCGACCCACCTTGCTCTCTTTTTTCCTCCACCTTGAACGGATGATTTAGGTTTAACCCTTACTGCGTCGGGAAAGGCCGGAAGTGTTTTAGGGGCCTCATAGTAGTCATGGTCCCCTGGTCTGACGCTGACCACCACGTAGAGTGGCCGAACCCCCGAATCCGCTGGAAATACCAGAATGAAATCCCTGTATTGCGGCGGGTAAATCGGGTCAACGATGATGTTGGCGGCCTTCTCGGTCGGTGGGTACACCCAGATTTGCGGTGCCTGCGGCGCAGCTTCCAGCGCAGGAATACCGAGGGTGTCAGCGGGGTCGACAGCAGGCGTCCAGATCAGCTCGACGCCGTCGCCCAAGTCCGCGACCTGCTGTGTGCCGCGCAGGCCAAACTGCACGACATCAACCATTTCCCAGTCGCGATTTTTCCCGGTGTAGAAGGCGTATCCCTTGAGCGTGCCGTCAGCAAGTTGCTCGATATGCAGGCGTGCCCGGGTGCGTGCCCGTGGCATTGAGCGCAGTTGACGGTCGCTGTAAAGCGCACTATCGCCCAGGCTGGAGGGCCAGACGAGGGCTGCAACCCCAAGCATCAGTCCGGCCCCAGCTGTTCCAACACTCGCTGCGATGCTGGAGGCGCCACTAACCGCTGAGCCACCCAGTGCCAATGTCCCTAGCCCAGCCGGGAGTGCGCTGCCGCTTATTTTTTTGAGTGACAGCAGCCCCTCACTGTCCGTTTCACGGCCACCCAGCAGCACGTGCTCGCCATAGTCTCCTATGGGGTCAAGCGGTATATAGCCGGACGGATTGTTGTAGTCGATGAGGGCGTCCGGCAGATTGCAGGACTTTGCGAATACGCAGCCGACCATGGGCAATGGCGTTGGCGGCGGCTCCACTTTGCGTCTGGCCTCGTAGGCCTCCTGTTGGGCAAGCATGGCTTCGTAGGCTCGCTGCCTGGCATCACGCTCAGCCAGCTCGCGCTCGTTCATGTTCTCGAGCCGTCGGTAACCGCCCGTGCCGGTCCCGTAGCATCGCCAGACTTGGGGTATATCCTTGTTGTTTGCCATCGTGCCCTCCTGGCGTGTTGCCTAACGACGCCCGGCGTTGGAGCCGAGAGCACGACGTTATGGCAAGCAGCGGAGGGTGGATGTAGGACGGTTCTGTGAGATGGCGCCGAATGGGCCTAGAGGAGGTTGGAGCCGGCAAGCCGGCTCCAAAAGTGATTACACCTGAACGAGTGCCTGCTTGCGACTGGCCATCGCCGTCACTGCATACCCGATCAACGCCGCCAATATCGACCCTGTCAGGATGCCCATCCGGTCCATCCCGGCGTATTCACTGCTGCCTGGCACAAACGCCAGCGAGCCGACGAACAGGCTCATGGTGAAGCCGATGCCACACAGGATTGCCACGCCCAACACCTGACCCCAGTTGGCGCCAGCGGGTAGCGCGGCGAGGCCGGTTTTTACCATGACCCAGGTGAAACCCAGCACGCCAATGGTCTTGCCCAGCAGCAGGCCGGCGGCGATGCCCATCGGTACGTGGTGGGTGAAGCTTTCCAGATTGACGCCGGCCAGCGAAACCCCGGCGTTGGCAAAGGCAAACAGCGGCAGGATCGCGTAAGCCACCCAGGGATGCAGTGCATGTTCCAGGGTCAGCAGCGGCGAAGGTTCGGCGTTTTTGGTGCGCAACGGGATGCAGAACGCCAGGGTCACGCCGGCCAGGGTGGCGTGTACACCACTCTTGAGCACGCAGACCCACAGGATCAGCCCGACAATCATGTAGGGGCCCAGCTTGACCACACCGAGCCGGTTCATCGCAATCAACGCGATCAGGCATGCCGCTGCACCGGCCAACGAGGCCCCGGACAGATCGGTGGAGTAAAAGATGGCAATGACGATGATCGCGCCAAGGTCGTCGATGATGGCCAGGGTCATCAGGAACAACTTCAGCGACACCGGCAGTCGCTTGCCCACCAAGGCCAGTACGCCCAGGGCGAAGGCAATGTCGGTGGCCATGGGGATCGCCCAGCCACCGAGGGCGGCGGGGTTGTCCTTGTTCAGCGCCCAGTAGATCAGCGCCGGCACGACCATACCGCCGATGGCTGCTGCGCCGGGCAGCACCACTTGGGAAGGTTTGGACAGTTGGCCGTCGAGCAGCTCGCGTTTTACCTCAAGGCCGATCAGCAGGAAGAACAGGGCCATCAGGCCGTCATTGATCCACAGCAGCGCCGGCTTGGCGATTTTCAGCGCGCCAATTTGCGCGACTACCGGGACGTCGAGAAAACTCGCGTAAAAGTGTGACAGCGGTGAGTTGTTGATGATCAGCGCCAAAGCCGCAGCAGCGATCAGGAGCAGACCGCTGGCGGCTTCCAGCTGGAAGAAACGGGTGAAAGTGCTACGCAGAGGCAAGGGATGCTCTCCCATCAAAGTTCAGTAGGTGGGTACCCTAACCCGTACCGTTAGTTGTTAAAACAAAAGTTATATTCTTATTTGTTATAAGGGATCGGTCTCATCACTCGAGCGTCAAACTCAGAAAAGTGTGTGTCCAATTGAGTCATGACTGTATCTGTGTGGAGTGTAGGAAACATCCTAAGATCAAGTCTGAAATCCTTAGAGAAACCGATCATGAGCGACAACCGCCAATGGGCCCGCGAAGCCATTCGTATTATTGAAGCGGACTTCCAACGCAGCGCCGACACCCACCTTATCCCCTTGCCGTTGCCGGGTTTGCCGGGCATCGAACTGTATTTCAAGGATGAGTCCAGCCATCCCACCGGCAGCCTGAAACACCGGTTGGCGCGTTCGTTGTTTCTCTATGCGTTGTGCAATGGCTGGCTCAAACCTGGCGCTCCGGTGATCGAGGCGTCCAGCGGCTCCACGGCGATTTCCGAGGCGTACTTCGCCCGGCTGTTGGGCTTGCCGTTTATTGCGGTGATGCCGGCCACCACCTCCCAGGAAAAGATTGCGCAGATCGCGTTCTACGGTGGAAAGAGCCATCTGGTACAGGATCCGACGCAGATCTACGCCGAATCCGAGCGTCTGGCGCAGGAAAGCGGCGGCCACTTTATGGACCAGTTCACCTACGCCGAACGCGCCACCGACTGGCGCGCCAACAACAACATTGCCGAATCGATCTTTCAGCAACTGCGCTTTGAGCGTTACCCGGAGCCGAGCTGGCTGATTTCCAGCCCTGGTACGGGTGGTACCACGGCGACGTTGGGACGTTATGTGCGTTATCGCCAGCACTGCACCCGGGTGTTGTGCGCGGATGCGGAGCGTTCGGTGTTTTTCGATTACTACCTGAGCGGCGATGCCAGCCTGCGTCTGGAGTGTGGTTCACGCATTGAAGGTATTGGTCGGCCACGGGTAGAGGCGTCGTTCTTGCCCAAGGTGATTGATGCGATGGTCAAGGTGCCGGACGCGCTGTCCCTGGCGGCCATGCATTACCTGGCGCAGCGTTTGGGGCGGCGAGTGGGCGGGTCCAGCGGCACCAACCTGATCGGCGCGTTGATCGCGGCACAGCAGATGAAAGCGGCGGGAGAGTCGGGCTCGATTGTGGCGATCTTGTGCGACGGTGGGGAGCGCTATGCCACGACCTATTACGATCAGGCCTGGTTGGCAGGGCAGGGGTATGAGCTTGAGGGTTTGATTGCGGCCGTTGCGGCGAGTGTCGAGCGGGGAGAGGCGCTGCCAGATAGCGTGTTGCGCGCCAATATTTAAACACCGCATAACCATTGTGGGAGCGGGCTTGCTCGCGAATGCGGTGTGTCAGCCAATACATCATTCGGCTGATCCACCGTTTTCGCGAGCAAGCCCGCTCCCACATTTGATCTGCTGCGTTTTCAGCGCAGTGGTTAAGCTTCGATACCCAACATATCCCGCGCCAACGCTTCGGCAATCCGAATCCCGTCGACACCTGCCGACAAAATCCCACCGGCATAACCGGCACCTTCGCCCGCCGGGAACAGGCCTTTTACGTTCAGGCTCTGCATCGAGTCGTTACGGGTAATCCGCAGCGGCGATGAAGTGCGGGTCTCGATCCCGGTCAGCACCGCGTCGTGCAGCGAGTAGCCCTTGATCTGTTTCTCGAACGCAGGCAGCGCTTCGCGGATCGCTTCGATGGCAAAGTCCGGTAACGCCAGGGCCAGGTCGCCCATGGCCACCCCTGGCTTGTAGGACGGTTCCACGGTACCGACGGCGGTGGACGGCTTGCCGGCAATAAAATCACCGACCAGCTGCGCCGGCGCTTCGTAGTTGCTGCCACCGAGGATGAACGCGTGGGATTCCAGGCGCTCCTGCAACTCGATCCCGGCCAGCGGGCCGCCCGGGTAATCGACTTCCGGGGTGATGCCCACCACGATCCCGGAGTTGGCGTTGCGCTCGTTGCGCGAGTATTGGCTCATGCCGTTGGTCACTACGCGGTTCGGCTCGGATGTCGCCGCGACCACGGTGCCGCCCGGGCACATGCAGAAGCTGTAGACCGAGCGACCGTTCTTCGCGTGGTGCACCAGTTTGTAATCGGCAGCGCCAAGTTTCGGGTGCCCGGCGTACTTGCCCAGGCGCGCAGCGTCGATCAGCGATTGCGGGTGTTCGATACGGAAACCCACCGAGAACGGCTTGGCTTCCATGTACACGCCGCGGCCATGCAGCATGCGGAAGGTGTCACGGGCGCTGTGGCCGAGGGCCAGGATCACGTGTTTCGACAGGATCTGTTCGCCGCCATCCACCACCACGCCATTCAACTGGCCGTCTTCGATCAGCACGTCGGTCACCCGCTGCTCGAAGCGCACTTCACCGCCCAGGGCGATGATCTGCTGGCGCATGTTTTCCACCACGCCGGTCAGGCGGAAGGTACCGATGTGCGGCTTGCTGACGTAGAGGATTTCGTCCGGCGCACCGGCTTTGACGAACTCGTGCAGCACTTTGCGACCGTGAAATTTCGGGTCCTTGATCTGGCTGTAGAGCTTGCCGTCGGAGAAGGTCCCGGCGCCGCCTTCACCAAACTGCACGTTGGATTCGGGGTTCAGCACGTTTTTGCGCCACAGGCCCCAGGTGTCCTTGGTGCGCTGGCGTACTTCGCGGCCGCGTTCGAGGATGATCGGCTTGAAACCCATCTGCGCCAGCAACAGCCCGGCGAAGATCCCGCACGGGCCAAAACCGACGACGATCGGCCGCTCGGTCAGGCCTTCCGGCGCATGGCCCACGACCTTGTAGCTGATGTCTGGTGCCGGGTTGACGTTGCGGTCGTCGGCGAACTTGAGCAGCAGGGCCGCCTCGCCTTTGACTTCCAGGTCGATGGTGTAGATGAAGCACAGCTCCGACGATTTCTTGCGGGCGTCGTAGCTGCGTTTGAACAGGGTGAAATCGAGCAGGTCATCACTGGCGATGCCCAGGCGCTGCACAATGGCAGGCCGCAGGTCTTCTTCGGGATGGTCGATGGGCAGCTTGAGTTCGGTGATTCGTAACATGACAGGAATCCGGTAGGCGGCGGGCAAAGAGGCCGGCTGTTTTGCAAACCGGCGATTATAAGCCCCAACAGCGGTTTCCCGTCATGTTAAAACAGCGCAGCGGATAATCAGTCGTCCCGCGAGCCGCCGAACGACGCGCAACCGCGCTGCACCTGGCCGTTGACCCGAAGCTCGGCGGACATGTGCTGCAGGCTGCCGCTGACGCTGTCGACGCAGCGTTGCGGGGCCACCCAGAGTTCGATGTGCTGGTTGTTGGCTTCGGTCATCAGGTTGAACCGTCCGTCGCCCGATTGTTCTTCCACATACGGCACGGCCAATGGTGGCTGGCCTTCACGCTCCAGCACCATGCCCTTGGCGGTAACGTTCATCGCCCAGGCCGGTTTGTGGCCGTTGGCCCGCAGGATCATACGTTTGAAATTCGGGTCATCGCAGGCCGAGGTCGAGCGCTCGACGCGGTACACCTGTTGCAGGTCTACGGTACCCTGGGTGCCGCTGGCAACGCCGGAAAACTTGCCGCGCAAGTCGGCAAACAACGCGCCTTGCTGGCCGGCCAGGGAGGCGGCTTCCTGCAGGATGCTGGTGCCGCCGGTGTCGTTGACCACGTAGTTGCGTTTGTCGTTGCAGGGCTGGAACAGCAGTTTGTCACCCTGCGCGGTCAGCTCGCCCTGCATGCGGGTGAGCCCGGCGAGAGAGGGTTTGGCCGGCTCGTTCTCGAACATCTGGCAGGCGGCGAACAGGGGCAACAGGGCAAACAAAGCTAGGGTACGGGCGGCACGCATTATCGGGTCTCCTGATAAGTGCCGCCACGTTACGCAGGCTGGCGATGCATCACAAGCCCGGGACACAGGTTGAATTGACTGTGGCGAGGGGGCTTGTCCCCCGTTGGGCTGCGTAGCAGCCCCGTAAAATCACTGCGTTCCTTCAGGAAGAACAAGGTCCGTAGATTTTGGGGCTGCTGCGCAGCCCAACGGGGGACAAGCCCCCTCGCCACGACAAGCTGGTCCGTACTACTTTAGCCAACGATAAACGTCTGCCCCGTTTGCAAACCTTCCACGCTTTTCGCGTAGGCCAGCGCCACGTCTGCACCCGGAGCCGGTTTGTAACCACGGAAGTACGGCGCGTAGCTGCCCATGGCTTCCAGCAGCACGGTCGGACTCACCGAGTTGATACGCAGGCCGCGCGGCAGTTCGATCGCTGCAGCTTTCACGAATGCATCCAGCGCGCCGTTGACCAGGGCCGCCGAAGCACCGGTGCGAATCGGATCGCGGTTGAGAATGCCGCTGGTGAAGGTGAACGACGCACCGTCATTGGCGAACTCGCGGCCAATCAGCAACAGGTTCACCTGGCCCATCAGCTTGTCTTGCAGGCCCAGGTCAAAATCGGTTGCGCTCATTTCGCCCAGGGGCACGAAGTTGACGCTGCCGGCGGCGCAGATCAGTGCGTCGAACTTGCCGGTCTGTTCGAACAGTTTGCGGATCGAGGCGCTGTCGCTGATGTCGACCTGGAAGTCGCCACTCTTGCGACCGATGCTGATCACTTCATGCCGCTGGGACAGTTCTGCCTTGACCGCCGAACCCACGGTGCCGCTTGCGCCAATCAACAGGATTTTCATCGTGCCTTCCTCCAGATGTGTAGGTGAGGTTTCAGTCTAGAGTGATTTTTTGCGCGGATAAGTGCACTAATAGGCAACCTTTGGTTTTCAAATGGAAACAATCCATGAGCGAAATGGATGACCTGGCGGCGTTTGCGGTGTTGATCGAAGCTGGCAGCTTTACCCTGGCGGCCCAGCAGTTGGGCTGCAGCAAGGGTCAACTGTCCAAGCGCATCAGCCAGTTGGAGGCACAGTTTTCGGTGGTGTTGTTGCATCGCACCACGCGCCGTTTGAGCCTGACGGCGGCGGGGGCGGCGCTGTTGCCGCAGGCCCAGGCGTTGGTGGTGCAGGTGGAGCGGGCACGTCAGGCACTGGCCAGGCTCAAGGACGATTTGGTCGGCCCGGTGCGTATGACGGTTCCGGTTTCCCTGGGTGAAACCTTCTTTGATGGTTTATTGCTGGAGTTTTCCCGGGAGTACCCGCAGGTGCAGATCGAACTGGAGCTCAACAACCAGTATCGAGACCTGGCGCGGGACGGTTTTGACCTGGCGGTACGCTCCGAAGTCGCCAACGACGAGCGACTGGTGGCCAAGCCGTTACTGGCCTGGCACGAGATGACCTGCGCCAGCCCGGCTTATCTGGAACAGCACGGCGAGCCGCTGACACCGGCGGAACTGGTGGGCCACAACTGCTTGCTGAACAGCCACTACAGCGGCCGTGAAGAGTGGCTGTATCACCAGCAACATGAGCTGCTACGGGTTCGCGTATCCGGGACCTTTGCTTCCAACCATTACAACTTGCTGAAGAAGGCGGCGCTGGTGGGCGCAGGCATCGCGCGTTTGCCTTCCTACGTGTTGCACACTGAATTGGCTGACGGGCGCCTGCGTTGGCTCCTGCGGGATTATCAGACCCGCAGCATGCCGATGTACCTCGTCCATCCGTATCAGGGCGGCCTGCCGCGCCGCACTCAGGTCCTGGCGGATTATCTGGTGGGCTGGTTCAAGCGCAGCGGCGAGGCCCTGGACCGCCTTTAGCGCAAGCGTCGCGCAATCAGGTGATCAATGGAGAAGCAGCCTGGCCCCTTGGCCATCAACAGCAACAGCAGCGCGATCCAGGTGCCGTGGGTTGGGTAAGCGTCCGGGTAGACGAACAGCTGGATGGTCAGGGTCATGCCCAGCAACGCCAGCGCCGAGAACCGTGTGGCAAACCCCACCAGGATCAGCACGGGGAAGAAATGTTCGGCGAACGCGGCCATATGCGCTGCGACTTCCGCTGACAGCAGTGGCACGTGGTATTCGCTGCGAAACAGCGGCAGGGTGGACGGCGCCAAGTGCGGCCAGCCCAGTTGGAACGTGCCGCCGATCAGGTCTACGGCGAAGCCTTCGACCTTGGTCTGGCCGGATTTCCAGAACACTGCTGCAATAGAGAAGCGTGCGACGAAGGCGATCAGGCTGTAGGGGATTTTCTCGAAGAGCTGGATGATCCGTTGGATCAGCCCGGGAGCGGCGGCGTTCATGGCGATACCTTGGGTTCTGTGTGCAAGTGGGTGATGGCGCCGTGGCCGACCAGCAGGGCCAGGCAGTGGTGCAGGTCAAATTCGGCGGCCGCATCGAGGGCGTAGGCCACGGCCATTTCCAGCGGCCAACCGTTGTTCAGGCTGTTGATAAACGCCGCTGCGCCGCTGTCGATGTGAAATACCTGCACGTGCAGGCCGTTGCGCAGTACCAGCGCGCTTTGAGCATGGAAGGGGTCTAGAGTGGCGAGGGATTCGCCCGTCTGGTGCGCAGCCCATAACGCCACCACGGCGTAGGCCGAGTTCAGGGTGGCCAGGGATGGATGCAGTTGCAGGCGCAGTTCGCCCAGGTCTGACGGTTGTTGCAGGGTGGAGATGACCTCCTGCTGATCCAGTGGTGTTGCGTCTGCCGCGTGGTAGGCTCTGACCCGCAGCCGCTCCAGGCGCGCCACGTCAGCCAGGTAGGGCACGCTGGCGGCGGGGGCGAAGCCCTGGATAAAGTCAGCCAGGTCGCCGCCGTACTCATTGATCAGCGGACTGGTCGGTGGGAAATCCTGGACATACAAGCCAGCCATCGCCCGAAAAAATTCATCGCCCACCAGTTGCAGGGTGACCGGGTAGCCGGCGGCCAGGGCGTTGATCAGCGAGCTGTGGACATTGTTGCGGTACACCGCAAAACGACTGGCCGGATCGGCGCCGTTACGGCTGAACACCCCTTGCGGGCAGCTTTCGTCGGGCGACAGCAGGGCGCTGGCAAATACATCCTGGCCGCTCATGCGCGCACCTCCAGCAGAAACCGTTCGGCCTCGCGGGCCTCGGCGTGCAGCACGCTGAACGCCGGCACCTGGTTGTCGCGCTCGATCAGCGTGGCGACCGGCCCGGTGCGCGCAAGGACCTGTTGGTAGAGCTGCCATACCGCGTTGTCGATCGGCGCGCCGTGATCATCAATCAGCAAGCGATCACCGAGGCTGTCGGTGTCTTCGGCAAACCCTGCCAGATGAATCTCGCCCACGGCGTGCAGCGGCAAGGCATCGATGTACTTCAGCGGATCTTGCTGATGGTTGATGCATGACACATACACATTGTTGACGTCCAGCAGCAGCCCGCAGCCGGTGCGGCGGATCGCTTCGCTGATGAAGTCGGTCTCTTCCAGGGTGGAACGCTGGAACTGCAGGTAGGTCGACGGGTTCTCCAGCAGCATTGGCCGTTGCAGGCGGGTTTGCACCTGGTCGATGTGTTCGCACACCCGCTTCAGGGTTTGATCGTCATACGCCAGCGGCAGCAAATCATTGAGAAACACCGGGCCGTGGCTGGACCAGGCCAGGTGTTCGGAAAACGAGTGGGGTTGATAGCGTTCGATCAGCGCGGCCAAGCGCATCAAGTGCTCATCGTTCAGCGGACCTTCGCCGCCGATGGACAGGCCTACACCGTGCAGCGACAGCGGGTATCGTTCGCGGATCAAGCCCAGGTAGTGATGGAAAGGTCCGCCGGCCACCATGTAGTTTTCGGCGTGGACTTCGAAAAAACCGATGTCGGGGGCAGTCTCGAGGACTTCGCTGAAGTGCTCGCTCTTGAGCCCCAGCCCGGCCCGATAGGGGAGGCCGGGCGCCTGAGCCTGGGAGATGGAATAGGTGCATGCAAGCGTCATCGTCAGTACTCAGGCTGCGCAGGGATTCAGGACTTGGCGGTGAAGGCGGCTTCCTGGCCGAAGCCGGTTGGCGAGGTGGCGCTTGGGGTTTTCAGGCAGGTGCCGGCCGGGACCAGTTTCCAGGCGTTGGCTTGGTCCTTGACCTTCGAGGTGCCGGCGCAGGAAGTGCCGGCGCCTGCAGCGCAATCGTTTTTGCCGGCTTCGGCCACACCGAAGCATTTTTGCATGTCATCGGCGGCGTGGGCGGTGGAGGTCAGGGCGGACAGACTCAGGGCCGAACCCAGGGCCAGGACGAGGGTGGCAGCGGACAGCGAACGGGTTTTGGTAGTCATGGTGTATCTCCAGCAGTGGGTTGAGTTGGCAAGCGTAGTTGCCTGCTTACACCACTAGAGATAAGGGGAAGGGATTCGTTACAAACCTGGGGAAAATAATTTCAGATTTCGCCAAAGCCTTTGGTCACACAAAACAAATGTGGGAGCGGGCTTGCTCGCGAAGGCAGTGAGTCAGTCACCCAATAAGTTGGCTGATCCACCGCCTTCGCGAGCAAGCCCGCTCCCACAAAAGCCCGCTCATACATTAGCCAGATGGGCATCAACCGCCCAAGTAAGCCTCACGCACTTTCGGATCGGTCAGCAATTGTTCGCCGCTGCCCTGCATCACCACCCGGCCGTTTTCCAGCACATAGGCGCGGTCGGCGATCTTCAGTGCCTGGTTGGCGTTCTGCTCCACGAGGAACACCGTTACACCGTCCTTACGCAGTTGTTCGATGATGTCGAAGATCTGCTGGATGATGATCGGCGCCAGGCCCAGGGACGGTTCGTCCAGCAGCAACAACTTGGGCTTGCTCATCAGCGCACGGCCGATGGCGAGCATTTGCTGTTCGCCGCCGGACATGGTGCCGCCGCGCTGGCTGAAGCGTTCCTTGAGCCGCGGGAACAGGTGCAGCACCTTGTCCATCTGCTCCTGGTAATCGCCCTTGTCGGTAAAGAACCCGCCCATGGCGAGGTTCTCTTCCACGGTCAGGCGGGCAAACACCCGGCGACCTTCCGGAACCACGGCAATGCTCTTGCGCATGATCTCGGAGGAGGCCTGGCCCACCAGTTCCTCACCCATGTAGCGGATGCTGCCGCTATGAGCCTGGGGCGAACCGCACAAGGTCATCAGCAGCGTGGATTTACCGGCACCGTTGGCCCCGATCAGGGTGACGATCTCGCCCTGGCGCACTTCGACGTTGACGTTGTGGAGCGCCTGGATCTTGCCGTAGAAAGTGGAAACGTTTTCGAATTGCAGCATTTTACGCTTCCCCCAAATAGGCTTTGATCACGGCCGGGTTGTCGCGGATCTGCTCCGGCGTTCCGTCGGCCAGTGGCGTGCCCTGGTTGATCACGACGATATGGTCGGAAATGCTCATGACCAGTTTCATGTCGTGTTCGATCAGCAGCACGGTGGCGTTGTTTTCTTCACGCAACACACTGATCAGCGCCTTGAGGTCTTCGGTTTCCTTTGGGTTCAGGCCGGCGGCCGGTTCGTCGAGCATCAGGATCCGCGGACGGGTCATCATGCAGCGAGCGATTTCCAGGCGACGTTGCTGACCGTAGGCCAGGGTACCGGCAGGGCGGTTGGCAAACTCGGTGAGGTTGACCTTGTCCAGCCAGTACGCGGCGTATTCCATGGCCTCGCGTTCGCTCTTGCGGAACGACGGGGTCTTGAACAGGCCGGCAAAGAAGTTGGTGTTCAGGTGACGATGCTGGGCGATCAACAGGTTCTCGACCGCTGTCATGTCCTTGAACAACCGCACGTTCTGGAAGGTACGCACCACGCCCTTGCGGGCGATTTCGTGGCCGGCCAGGCCCTGGATCGGCTGGCCATCCAGCAGGATGCTGCCGCCGCTTGGCTTGTAGAAGCCGGTCAGGCAATTGAACACCGTGGTCTTGCCGGCGCCGTTGGGGCCGATCAGGGCCACGACCTGCTTCTCTTGTACGGTCAGGGCCACGCCGTTGACCGCGAGCAAACCGCCGAAGCGCATGCTCAAATTTTCGACTTTCAGGATCTCGCGGCTCATTTGCGCAGCTCCATGTGTGGACGTTGCATGGGCAGCAGGCCTTGAGGACGCCAGATCATCATCAGCACCATCATGGCGCCGAACATCAACATGCGGTATTCGCTGAACTCACGCATCATTTCCGGCAGCAGGATCATCACGATCGCCGCGAGGATCACACCCAGCTGCGAGCCCATGCCGCCCAGCACCACGATGGCAAGGATGATTGCCGACTCGATGAAGGTGAACGACTCCGGGGTCACCAAACCTTGGCGAGCGGCGAAGAAGCTGCCTGCGAAACCGGCGAAGGTTGCCCCGAGGGTGAATGCCGAAAGTTTGATGACGGTCGGGTTCATGCCTAATGCACGGCAGGCGATTTCATCTTCGCGCAGCGCTTCCCACGCACGGCCGATTGGCATGCGCAGCAGACGGTTGATCACGAACAATGCGGCCAGTGCCAGCAACAGCGCCACCAGGTACAGGAACACCACTTTGCTCACCGGGTTGTAATCCAGCCCGAAGTACTCGTGGAAAGTCTGCATGCCTTCGGCTGCGGTGCGGTCGAACGTCAGCCCGAAGAACGTTGGCTTGGGAATGCTGCTGATGCCATTGGGCCCGCCGGTGATATCGGTGAGGTTACGCAGGAACAGACGGATGATTTCACCGAAACCCAGGGTCACGATCGCCAGATAGTCACCGCGCAAGCGCAGTACCGGGAAGCCCAGCAGGAAGCCAAATGTGGCCGCCGCCATGCCGGCCAGTGGCAGGCAGATCCAGAAGCCCCAGCCCAGGTAATGCGAGAGCAGCGCGTAGGTGTAGGCACCCACCGCATAGAAGCCCACATAGCCCAGGTCGAGCAAGCCGGCCAGACCCACCACAATGTTCAGGCCCAGGCCCAGCAGCACGTAGATCAGGATCAGCGTTGCGATATCCACCGCACCCCGGGAACCGAAGAACGGCCAGATCAACGCGGCCACGATCAGGCCGATGATGATGTAGCGCTGGGTGCGCGGCAGGGTCAGGAACTGGCTGACCTTGGGCGAAACCAACGGCCCACGGTTGGACTTGAGGAGTGCCCCGACCTGCTGGGTGAACAGCACGCGCAGGAACATCAGCACCGAGCACAGGGCAATGATGGTCAATGTCACCGGGCCGGTGCCATGCACTTCGAGGTTGATCCCGACAATGCTCAGTTTGAGCCCGAGTACCGGAAAGGCCACGGCCCACACCAGCAAGGCGCTGAAAAACGCCGATTTAAGATATCTGCTCATACTTTCTCAACCTCCGGACGGCCCAGAATGCCGGTCGGCCGGAACAACAGCACCAGAACCAATAGACCGAATGCCACCACGTCCTTGTACTGGTCACCGAACACATCGGCGCCAAAGGCTTCCGCCACCCCCAGCACCAGCCCGCCGAGCATCGCACCCGGAATGCTGCCGATGCCGCCCAATACCGCTGCGGTGAAAGCCTTGAGGCCCACCAGGAAACCGGCGTTGGGGTTGATCACGCCATACTGCATGCTCAGCAATACAGCGGCGACAGCCGCCAGTGCGGCACCGATGACGAAGGTCAGGGCGATGATGTTGTTGGTGTTGATGCCCAACAGGTTGGCCATCTTGATGTCTTCGGCGCAGGCCCGGCAGGCGCGCCCCAGACGGGAGCGGGAGATGAACAGGGTCAGGCCGAGCATTGCCACCAGGGTGACGACGAAGACCAGGACCTGCATGTAGGAAATCAGCACTTCTTGTGCGCCACCTGGGCCGAAGGAGAAGCTCCCCGGGATCAGGTTGGGAATGGATTTGTCCTTGGAATCCTGGGACAGCAATACGGTGTTCTGCAGGAAAATCGACATGCCGATCGCAGAGATCAGCGGGATCAAGCGGTTGCTGCCACGCAAGGGGCGGTACGCCACGCGTTCGATACTGTAGCCATAGGCACTGGTTACGACGATGGACGCCAGGAACGCAGCGGTCATCAACAGCGGCAGGGAGTGGATACCCATCATGGCCAGCCCGGCAAGGGCGATGAAGGCCACGTAGGAACCAATCATGTACACCTCGCCATGGGCGAAGTTAATCATTCCAATGATGCCGTAAACCATTGTGTAGCCAATGGCTATCAAGGCATAGGTGCTGCCAACGGTCATGCCGTTAACCAGCGTTTGGAAAAAATGATAGATCTCAGGCATTACAGCGCTCCTAAAAACCCGATACGCATTTCACTGGTGGAGTCAATTTCCGGCTCGGTGCCCTGTTCTGTGATCAGGTTGCACAAAGCGTTTGCCAGCGAACCGCTGGTGACGGTTTTAAGATTTTCAGGTGAACCCACTCCCGGATCGCGGGTGTCAGGCCCATAAACCTCGTAAAACAAAGCCCACTGCTTGCACAGTGGGCTTGTTGACCAGTAACGTCTGGCTTACTGAGGGGAAACTTCGGTTTTTGGTTTGCCGAAGTGCCATTCGTAGACCACGAACTTGAAGTCCTTCAGGTCGCCCTTGGCGTCGAAGCTCAGGTCGCCGGTCGGGGTCTTGAAGGTACCGGCGTGAATGGCAGCAGCCACTTTGGCGGTGTCTTCGCTTTTCGCGGCAGCGATACCGCCGGCGATCACTTCAACAGCCGAGTAGGCCGGGAACACGAACGGACCGGTTGGGTCCTGCTTGTTCTTGGCGAACTCTTCAACGATTGCCTTGTTGGCAGGATCGGTGTCGAACGACTTCGGCAGGGTGACCAGCAGGCCTTCGGAAGCGCCCTGGGCGATTTGCGAGATGGAGTCGTTGCCGACGCCTTCCGGGCCCATGAACTTGGCGTTCACGCCTTTTTCCTTGGCTTGGCGCAGGATCAGGCCCAGCTCAGGGTGGTAGCCGCCGTAGTAGACGAAGTCGACGTTGGCTTGCTTGAGCTTCTGAATCAGCGAGCCGAAGTCTTTGTCGCCAGCGTTGATGCCTTCGAAGAGGGCAACTTTCACGCCTTTCTTCTCGAGGGTCTGCTTGACGGCGGTGGCGATGCCCTCACCGTACTGCTGCTTGTCGTGGATAACGGCTACGACTTTCGGCTTCACGTGGTCGGCGATGTAGTTGCCGGCGGCAGGGCCCTGGGCGCTGTCCAGGCCGATGGTACGGAAGATCAGCTTGTAGCCACGGGAAGTGATTTCCGGGCTGGTGGCTGCCGGGGTGATCATGATCACGCCTTCGTCTTCGTAGATGTCGGATGCTGGCTGAGTGGAGCTGGAGCAAAGGTGACCGACCACGAACTTGACGCCGTCGTTGACCACTTTGTTGGCTACGGCCACGGCTTGTTTTGGATCGCAAGCGTCGTCGTATTCTTTGGCTTCGAGCATTTTGCCATCGACGCCGCCCTTGGCGTTGATGTCGGCGATAGCCTGTTTGGCGCCCATGAACTGCATGTCGCCGTATTGGGTCACAGGGCCGGTTTTAGGGCCGGCAATACCGATCTTGATGGTGTCAGCTGCGAACGAATGGCTGGCAACCCCGGCCAGGACCATAGCGGCAAACAGTTTGGAAATCTGCTTAGTAGCCTTATTCATAGTGCTCCACTCTTACTGTTGTATTTTTTATAGTTCTAGCGGCCTTGTGAGCTGCAGAACCGGATCAGATATCTCGGATATCCCCCGGCAGCGGCCTGGCAACTGTACCGGTACAGTGTAGAGCGCCGGTTGATCGCTTGAAAAGCTGGCTGCTAGGGGCAAAACCCGGGTGTGTCGCTTAAATGAAAGAAAAAGACAGAATTGCGGCGGGGTGATGCCAGAGTTTCGGGCAATCCTTGGCTTTCCTGACACTTTCGTTCGGTGCCTCATTTGCAACTGGGTTTTTCTGCCTGGTGCTCGACGGTATGATTGCGCCGATTTTTTCTTCAGGTGAACTCCCATGACGCAAGAACCTAGCACCCTCTATGCCAAGCTGCTTGGTGAAACCGCCGAAATTTCCTGGAAGGAGCTTGAGCCGTTCTTTGCCAAGGGTGCCCTATTGTGGGTCGACGCCGGGCTGGATTTGATCGCGGCCGCTGAGGGTATGGCTGAGGATAACCGTGAGAAAGTCGCTGCCTGGCTGGCTGCGGGGAGTCTTGGCGAGGTGTCTGCGACGCGGGCATTGGACCTGGTTGAGCGGGATCCTAGCTTGTGGGCGGTGGTGGTTTCGCCGTGGATTCTGATCCAGGAAAGGGCGGGGTAGGAAATCGCTGCGCGAAAATGGTGCGTGATTTTTCAGGGTTTGAGTGTGTAGCGGGGTAACTGCATTTGCGGTGATGGCACGTTGCCGTAGAGAAAGGTCACAGGCGGGGGTTACGTGCGCGTCATGGGAACAGTTTTGTTTGCGGCGGAATGCGGGGGGAATTGTTTCTGGGTGTGAGTTTTTGGAGTACATATCCGTTATTTAGGTAACGGCCGCTTAGGGTTCCGCTCTTACAGCGGGTCACTTTTGGCAAACGAGAGTGTCAGATTTTTTGTGTTCGGGCCGGTTACGGCCTGCCGTCAGGCAGGCCTAGCTTTACCAGGTCGGCCTGATAAATCGATCTCCGTACAGAATCGCAAATTGATTCATCGCGCTCTTCCAATCATGAGCTGCACTGCCCCAATTCGCGGTGATATTTCGCAATGCCAGCCAGATTAGCTTTGTCGCGGACTCATCCGTTGGGAAGTGGCCTCGCGTCTTGATGATCTTGCGCAACTGGG
>NZ_LPNO01000030.1 GCF_001952855.1 Pseudomonas sp. ATCC PTA-122608
GCCGTCACCGCCAATGACTCCGCCGCCATCGTGCGCGCCAAGGCCGCCCTCGACAAACTCGACGTCGCCGAAGGCCTCGCCGAGCTGGAAGGCTCCGCTGCCCGCGTCGCCGTTGACGAAAAGCGCATGATCAACTGCCGCGCCGACCTCAACCAACTCGTGCCTTTCAAGTACGACTGGGCCTGGCAGAAATACCTCGACGGCTGCGCCAACCACTGGATGCCGCAAGAGGTCAACATGACCGCCGACATCGCGCTGTGGAAAACCCCAGAAGGCCTGACCGACGACGAACGCCGCATCGTGATGCGCAACCTCGGCTTCTTCTCCACCGCCGACTCCCTGGTTGCCAACAACCTGGTACTGGCCGTATACCGCTTGATCACCAACCCGGAGTGCCGCCAGTACATACTGCGCCAGGCCTTCGAAGAAGCGATCCACACCCACGCCTATCAGTACTGCATCGAATCGCTGGCCATGGATGAAGGTGAGATCTTCAACATGTACCACGAGATTCCATCGGTTGCGAAGAAAGCGGCTTGGGGCTTGAAGTACACCCGTTCGATCTCCGATCCGAAGTTCGAAACCGGTACCGTCGAGACCGACAAAGAGCTGCTGCGTAACCTGGTGGCGTACTACTGCGTACTGGAAGGCATCTTCTTCTACTGCGGCTTCACCCAGATCCTGTCCATGGGCCGTCGCAACAAAATGACCGGCGTGGCCGAGCAGTTCCAATACATCCTGCGGGATGAATCGATGCACCTGAACTTCGGTATCGATGTGATCAACCAGATCAAAATCGAAAACCCACACTTGTGGGATGCCGAGATGAAGGAAGAAGCGACCCAGATGATCCTGCAAGGGACTCAGCTGGAGATTGAATACGCTCGCGACACCATGCCACGCGGCGTATTGGGCATGAATGCGGCGATGATGGAGGACTACCTCAAGTTCATCGCGAACCGTCGTCTGTCGCAGATTGGGTTGAAGGAAGAGTATCCAGGGACGACTAACCCGTTCCCGTGGATGAGCGAGATCATGGACTTGAAGAAAGAGAAGAATTTCTTTGAGACTCGTGTGATCGAGTATCAGACTGGTGGGGCGTTGAGCTGGGATTAATTCCTGAGCCAACTAAAAAGCCCTGACTTGTTCAGGGCTTTTTTGTATTTGCAGAGTGCCAAATCCTACAGTCGCGTAGGAAATTTCGTGGACGTGCTAGTGGCCACTCAGTATCGTCCGAGGGTTTTCTACCTTCGGCGGCTGTATGGATACGAAAAAAGCTAAGACTGGCTGGAGTGACGACGAGCTTGAAGCCTCAGTCGACGCTTATTTGAGAATGTGGGCGCTTGAACAGAACGGAAAAGCCTTCAACAAATCGGTCGAAAATCGACTGCTACGCGAGGGGCCACTGAGGCTGCGTAGCGCTTCGTCTGTCGAGTACCGCATGCAAAACATATCAGCCGTAATCGAGCTAATGGGCCTGCGGTGTATCACTGGATACAGGCCTGCAAAAAATGTCGGAGCCAGAGTGAATGAGCGTATTCGCAAAGTATTGGTTTCGAAAATAGGCCTCTATCCAGAGATTGATATCGCTACGGCAGATAAACCGCTACCTGGAAGACGCCCCAGTGTCTCGAAGCCCCTACTTCAAATAGAGCCGCAGGGCATTCTTAATCCACGGCAACTATTTACTGTCAGCATTTCCTTTGCACGCGCGCTCCATGTACGAAAGCAGGTTCGACGGCTAGCAAGTGGTATTTGCGAGGGTTGCGATAAGCCGGCACCGTTCATAGGTGATGACGGCGAGCCATTTCTTGAAGTACATCACGTCAAGCACCTCGCCCAGAAGGGTTCGGATCGCGTTACCAATGCTGTAGCCTTGTGCCCCAATTGCCATCAGCGTTGTCACCGGTCGAGTGACCGGGATGTTTTCACCAAAGGGCTTTACTCCAAAATCAACAGATTGATACCGGAGTAAACTCCTGCTGTCACAGCAGATGCACCTTCCAAAAAACAGTAGATAGGACCGAGACCCGCCCGTGAACCCAGACATGCTCGAATCCGGCCCCTTGGATGCCAAAGTACTCTCCGTCTTTGACTTCGACGGCACCCTGACCCATCACGACAGTTTCGTGCCGTTCCTGAAGTTCGCCTTTGGTAAAGGCGAGTTCATGCGCAGGATGGTGAAGCTGGCGGTGCCTGGCGCGCAGTTTGTGTTGCGCGTCATCAGCCGTGATGAGCTCAAGGCGCAGTTGATCCGCACCTTTATGACCGGCGTGGACAAGGCGTGGGTTCAGCAGAAGGCTGAAGCGTATTGCCAGGCCTATTGGAACAAGCTGATGCGGCCAACCGGGCTGCAATCGGTGGCCGATGAGTTGAAGTCCGGGGCGGTGGTGACGTTGTGTTCGGCGTCGCCGGCGTTGGTGTTGCAGCCGTTTGCGGATCGGCTTGGGATCAGGTTGATCGGCACTGAGCTTGAGGTGGTTGACGGGGTGTTGACGGGCAAGCTCACGGGGAATAATTGCCGGTGTGAGAATAAGGTGCTTCGGCTTGAGGCGGTTTATGGGGATTTGGGGGAGTATCGGCTCAGGGCCTGGGGCGATACGCGCGGGGATCGGGAGTTGTTGGCGGCGGCGCAGGATGCGCATTTTCGGCATTTTCATGCGAAGAAGAAGCGGGCCAGGTTGCAGCGGTGATGTGGGTGGATGGGGTCTGCGGGTAGACCGAGGTGATCCCATCGCAGCCTCGCTGGGGCTCGACAGCTCCCACAGGTGATCTCTGTACATCCTTAGGGCTAGATTGGCGCTTTGAGATCCACGCCTAGTGCCGTTGCGAAGGCTTTGACCAGCGGGCTGCGCGGGGCGTTGTGGCGCAGGATGAGGTTGAACGGTGTGCTCAGGTGGATCTGTTCCGGGCATAACACGCGCAGGCGCCCTTCCCTCACCAGCGGCGCGGCGTAGTGTTCCGGGAGGAAGCCCAGGAAGCGGCCCGTGAGGACTAGGATGGCGACGGCTTCTACCTGTGAGGCCGAGGCGGACTGGCTGTCGTAGCTGACGAAGTTGGCCTTGTCGCTGTGGATCGCGTAACGATGGTTGACCACTTCGTGCTGGCGCAAGACATCTGCGTTGATGTCCCTCGCTTCAAACAGCGGATGCCCGACCGCGCAGTACGCATGGGACTTTTCTTCGTATAGCGGGAAATAATCGAATTCTTCCCGCCGCTGGTACACCGGGACGATGCCGACAATCAGCCGCCCTTCCACCACGCCCCGTTCAACTTCGTCCAGTTGCGAGGCATGTAGGCGTAATCTTATTTTTGGCGATTCTGTATGTAATTTTCCCAGCGCTTTAATCAGCGGCGAATTAACGTCAGAGACGGTGTTATCAATAACGCCCACACTAAGGTCGCCGATCAGTTCGTTCTGTGCCGAACTAAGCTTGTCTCTGAAACTGTCTACCGAGGCAAATAACTCAATGGACGCTTGATAGACTAATTTGCCTTCTTCGGTCAGGCCAAACCCTTCCCGCCCCCGCGTACACAGGCGCATGCCGATGCGAATTTCCAGGTCGGAAATCTGCTTGCTGATTGCCGCCAGGCCCACGTTCAGCTCATTCTGCGCCGCGCTGAAGCCGCCGGCTTCGACCACAGCCTTGAACACCCGCAGCAATTTGAAGTCCAGGCCGCTGAGTTGCAGGGGCGGTCTTGTGCCGGGTTTTGGCGGTATGTTTCCAGAATTGGAAAGTGGGGTTTCCATAATACGTGTTGACCTCAAGTGCCATCTTCAACAGGCTTTGACCTACTCCATGAACATCGCCGGGCGGCAATAATGAACATACTTAACCGCCCTTGGCAACCTTGAATATAGCGGGTTGAACGGCTTTTACCGGCTGATTTAACGCCCATAAAAACCTGACACTTCGATCAGGACTTTTCGTTTTGCTACTGCCCTCCGAATCCATAAGGCCAAGCCACGTCCATCGGGCTTGTCACTTCTAAAAACAAGCGTGAGGAACACCATGTCTCAGCCCACCGATCGCCTCTGGGGTGCTCGCTTCAAGTCCGGCCCGTCTGCTGCTTTGGCGGCGCTGTCCCGTTGCCCTGAGCGCTATTTTCGCCTGACGCCCTACGACCTGGCCGGCTCCCGAGCCCATGCCCGTGAGTTGCAGCGTGCCGGGTTGCTGGATGAGTCGGAAACCTTGCGCACCCTGGAAGCACTGGACCGGATTGGTGAGGACTTTGCCGCTGGCCGCCTGCACCCGACGCTGGATGACGAGGATGTGCACACCTTCATCGAGCGGGTGTTGACCGAGCGTTTGGGCGCCCTGGGCGGCAAGTTGCGCGCCGGGCGTTCGCGCAATGACCAGACGGCCAACGATTTGCGCCTGTTCCTGCGGGACCACGCGCGCACCATCACCACCGAGGTGTTGAGTTTGCAGCAGGCGCTGGTGGACCAGGCCGAGCAGCATATCGAGAGCATCTGCCCGGGTTTCACCCACTTGCAGCAGGCGCAGCCGATTGTGTTCGCCCATCACTTGTTGGCTCATGCGCAATCGATGCTGCGGGATGTGCAGCGCTTGGTGGATTGGGACGCGCGTACGGCGTTGTCGCCGTTGGGTGCTGCGGCGATGGCGGGTTCGGCAATTGCTCGCCAGCCGGAGCATTCGGCCAAGGAGATGGGTTACACCGGGCCGTGCGAAAACTCTATCGATGCTGTAGCCAGTCGTGACCACGTGGCGGAATTTCTGTTTGTGGCGGGCATGCTCGGGGTGAATATTTCACGGCTGTCGGAGGAGTTTTGCCTGTGGTCGTCGCGGCAGTTTCGCTGGGTGCAGCTGGACGATGCCTACGCCACCGGTAGCTCGATCATGCCGCAGAAGAAGAACCCGGACATTGCCGAATTGGCGCGGGGTAAAGCTGGGCGCTTGATTGGCAACCTGACCGGGTTGATGTCCACGCTTAAATCCTTGCCGCTGTCGTACAACCGCGATTTGAGTGAAGACAAGCACAGCGTGTTGGACAGCGTGGATACCTTGCTGCTGGTGCTGCCGGCGATGGCAGGGATGGTCGCGACGATGAAGGTGCAGGTGGAAGAGCTGCGGCGTCAGGCGCCGATGGGTTTCACCCTGGCGACTGAGGTGGCGGATTGGTTGGCCACTCGTGGTGTGCCGTTCAAGGAGGCCCATGAGATTACCGGCGCGTTGGTGCAGGCCTGTGAGAAGCATGAGATTGAATTGTGGGAAGCCTCGCCGGCGTTGTTGGCGGAGGTGGATACGCGGCTGACGCCGGAAGTACGTGAGTGCCTGACCCTGGAAGCAGCGATTGCGGCGCGCAGTGGTTGGGGTGGTACGGCGCCGGAGCGGGTACGGGAGCAGATTGGGCGGTTGAAGACTGCGTTGGCTGTGCAGCAAGAGTGGGCACAGAGTTACACCGGTTTTCGGATTTGAGACAGCTTCACTTGTAGGAGCGAGCTTGCTCGCGAAAAACTCAAGAACGCCGCTGGGTGTCAGGTTTCCAGCGTTATCGTTCACGACCATCGCGAGCAAGCTCGCTCCTACAGGGTTAAAGATCGTTCCCACGCAGAGCATGGGAACGATCAGTGTATTCAGTTGTTTTGGAGAGTCACCATGAAACAAACCCCGGCAGAGCGCTTGCAAGCGGAGCGCCAGCAGACCGAGAACCAGTTCGACATCACGAAGTACGAGCATGTGCCCCGTCGCTATTACGGTCGCATGGTGTTCGCCACCTTGATCGTGGTCGCACTCGCCGCCCTGTTGCGGGCATTCGCCAACGGTCAAATCGAATGGTCCTACATCGGTCAGTTCCTCACGTCCGAGGCGATCATCTGGGGCCTGGTGAACACCATCATCATGTCGATCCTGGCCATGGCGCTGGGGGTGGTGATCGGGGTGATCACCGCGATCATGCGCATGTCGGCCAACCCGATCCTGCGTTACGTGGCCATCACCTACACCTGGCTGTTCCGGGGCACGCCGCTGATTCTGCAACTGCTGTTGTGGTTCAACCTGGCGCTGATTTTCCCGGTGATCGCGATTCCCGGGCTGTTCAGCATCGACACCGTGGACCTGATGACGCCGTTCGTGGCCGCCCTCCTCGGCCTGAGTATCAACCAGGGCGCCTACACCGCTGAAGTGGTGCGCGCCGGCCTGTTGTCGGTGGACACCGGCCAGTACGAAGCCGCCAAGTCGATCGGCATGCCGAGCCTTCAGGCGCTGCGTAGGGTGATTCTGCCCCAGGCGATGCGGGTGATCATTCCGCCTGTAGGCAACGAGTTCATCAGCATGGTGAAAATGACCAGCCTGGCGAGTGTGATCCAGTACTCGGAGCTGCTGCACAACGCGCAAAACATCTACTACGCCAACGCCCGGGTCATGGAGCTGCTGATTGTTGCCGGCATCTGGTACCTGGCGGTGGTGACTGTTCTTTCATTCGGTCAGAGCCGCCTCGAGCGTCGTTTTGCCCGCGGCGCCGGCAAGCGTTCGTAAGCCCTGACTGAGGAGATTTGCCCATGAGAAGCATCGTCAAGGCCGTGAACCTGAACAAGTATTACGACCAGTATCACGCGTTGCAGGACATCAACCTGGAAGTCGAACAAGGCGAAGTGCTGTGCATCATCGGCCCGTCCGGTTCCGGAAAAAGTACCCTGCTGCGCTGCGTCAATCAGCTGGAAAAAATCGACAAGGGCGGCCTGTGGGTCGACGGCGAGCTGGTGGGTTACCGGGTCGTCGGCAACAAGCTGCATGAGTTGAATGAATCACAGATCGCTCGTCAGCGCCTGGCCACCGGCATGGTGTTTCAGCGCTTCAACCTGTTCCCGCACATGACCGTGTTGCAGAACATCATCGAAGGCCCGTGCCAGGTGCTCAAGCGCTCACCCAAGGAAGCCACCGAGGACGCGCTGGAGTTGCTGGCCCGGGTTGGCCTGGCAGACAAGCGCAATGCCTACCCGGTGGAATTGTCCGGCGGCCAGCAACAGCGTGTGGCAATTGCCCGTGCGTTGGCGATGCGGCCCAAGCTGATGTTGTTTGACGAACCCACGTCAGCCCTCGACCCGGAGCTGGTAGGAGAAGTGCTGTCGGTGATGCGCGATTTGGCCACCACCGGCATGACCATGATTGTGGTCACCCATGAATTGGGCTTCGCCCGCGAAGTGTCCAACCGCATGGTGTTTATGGATGCCGGCCAGATTGTGGAAGCCGGCAGCCCTGAAGAAATTCTAATAAGCCCACAAAACCCGCGTACCCAAAGCTTTATTTCTGCCGTTCGCACTTAATTAAAAAACTAACGAGAACGCCCCCATGAAAAATCTGTTTCTTCCAAGTTTGCTCGTAGGCCTGATGGCCTCCACTTCGGTTTTGGCGGCATTGCCGGCAGCGATCAAGGACAAGGGTGAGATCAGCGCGGCCATCGTGCCGAACTACCCGCCGATGGATTTCAAGGACACCGCCACCAACAAACTCACCGGCCTGGACTTTGACCTGGGCAACGCCCTGGTCGAGCGCCTGGGGGTGAAGATCAAGTGGCAGGAAACCGGCTTCGAACAGATGCTCAGCGGCCTGACCACCAAGCGTGTGGACATTGTCCTGTCGGGCATGAGCGACACCGCCGAGCGTCAGAAGTCGGTGACCTTCATCGATTACTTCACCAGCGGCCCGCAGTTGTACACCCTGGCCAAGCGTGAAGAGCTCAAGGAATTGACTGACCTGTGCGGTAAAAAAGTCGGCACCAGCCGACGTACGACCTGGCCGTCGGAAATTACCGCGTGGAGCAAGGAAAACTGCGAAAAGGCCGGTAAGCCAGCCATCGTGGTGATTGGCACCGAGGGTTCGGCGGATGCGCGGGCGCAGTTGCAGCAGAACCGTCTGGATGCCGCGATGCAGGGCAGTGAAACCATTCCTTACCTGATGGCGCTGGACAAGGGTAAGTACAAGCCGGTGGGTCTGGCGATTTCCAAGCAGTTCACGGGGTTGGGGATTGAGAAGAGCAATACCGAGTTGGTCACGGCCATCAGTGAGGCGTTGCAGGGCATGATTGACGATGGGACGTACGGCAAGATTTTGAAGAAGTGGGATCTGGAGCAAGGTGCGGTGGAAAAAATCAGCATCAATGCCGGCCAGTAACTCGATCTAAATGTGGGAGCGGGCTTGCTCGCGAATGCGGTGGATCAGCCAGTACATTTGGCACTGACACACCGCATTCGCGAGCAAGCCCGCTCCCACACTTGATCTTCATCGCCTTGAAAAAAGAATAAGGACATCCGCCCCACCGTGGCCACGTACTCCCTGGTAATCCGCCGCCTGATGATCTGCTCGGTGACCATCGTCGTCAGCCGCGCCATGACCAGCCCGTTGCTCGCGCTGTTGCTCAGCACCCGCCTGGGCCTCAACCAGCAAGACATCGGCTTGCTGATGGGCATCGCTGTGTTCATCGCCACGCTGCTGGGCCTCTACGGTGGTTACATCATCGACCGTCTGGAAAAGCGCAAGCTGCTGATCCTGGCGATGCTCTCCAGCTCCATCGGTTTTCTGTTGCTGACCTTTGCCAGCAACCTGTACCTGACCACCCTGACGCTGGTGATCACCGAAGCCGCTTCGGCGCTGTTCCTGATCGGCTCCAAGGCGATCATCAGCGAGAACCTGCCGGTGGGCCAGCGGGCCAAGGTGTTTTCCCTGCGCTACACCCTGACCAATGTCGGCTACGCCACCGGCCCAATGCTCGGCGTGGTGATTGCCGGCCAGATGCCCCTGGCACCGTTCCTGATCGCCAGTGCGATTGCCTTTGGCAGCCTGTTCCTGATGATCGGCATCCCGCCGACCCAGCGCGACGAAAGCAATAAACCCTTAAGTTTTCTCAGCACCCTGAGGACGCTGCGCAGTGATCGCACCTTGATCCTGTTTACCAGCGGCAGCCTGTTGAGCACCATTGTCCACGGGCGCTACACCCTGTATCTGTCGCAGTTCCTGCTGGTGGCCTACAAGCCGGAGAACGCGCTGAAAATTCTCTCCGCCGTGCTGGCGTGCAACGCCATCACGGTGATCCTGATGCAGTACCAGATCGGCCGCTTCCTCAAGCGCGAACAACTGCGCTACTGGATCGTGCTTGGCACCTCGCTGTTTATTGCCGGTTTGATCGGCTTCAGCATGGCGGACGGCCTGGTGTCGTGGTGTATCGCGATGTTTGTGTTCACCCTCGGGGAGATGATCATCTACCCCTCCGAGTTCCTGTTTATCGACACCATCGCCCCGGACGCCCTGCGCGGCAGTTATTACGGCGCACAAAACCTGGCGGCATTTGGCGGGGCACTGAGCCCGGTGATCTGCGGCTACCTGCTGATCAATGCATCGCCCGCCTCGATGTTCTATGTACTCAGCGGGCTGACGGCGGTGGGTGGCACCTTGTGTTTCCTGAGTGGCCGGCGTGTGGTGGTCCGTGCGTAATTTCTACTGATATTTGCGCAATATCCCGCTATTAATAGCGAAATCTCTCACGGACCCGAGCCCTATGAAATTCGACACGGCCTACAGCCTGAGTCTCGACGACAAGCTGTCGATCTATGACGTGCGCGACCTGAATTTCGACGAAACAGCCGCCTTCGATTCCGACAAGGACAGTTTCCTGTGCCCCAACGATGAATGCCGGGCGGCGTTTGCGGCGGGCAATGTGTTGGGCACGTTCAACGCGAAAAACGTCAACTACCTGCGCACGCCCCACTTCAAGAACATCCCCAGTACCCGGCATATCGAAGGTTGCCGTTACGCCAGCCGCCATGCCGGAAAAGGTGAAGCAGAGGATGGGCCGGAGGAAAATTTCCCGTCGGAATTAGTGCTGACGCGACGCCAGTACGAACGCAAGACACCGATCATCGGCGCCGAGGGCGACACCCCACAAGAATCACCGAAAACGCCGGCAACCCGAAACGCCTTGTCTCACAGCTCAAGCGACACCACCCCGGACAAGACCAGCGTCTTTGCCCACCCGGTGGAATGCTACGTGTCGAATATCGGCGACAAAGACAAGCTCAAAAGCATGCCCTTGAAGATCCGCGATCACACCGCGACCTACTGGACGTTTTTCAAGAAGATCGAATACCTGCAAGACAACAAAGGCCTGATCTACTGGGGCAAGATCAAAGAGATCAAGGACTACACCAGCAGCTTTCGCATCGACTTCGAAAAGAAGGCCTGGCTCGACAAGAAGCCCTATTCCATCAACGTTTACTTGAGCAAAAAACTGATCGAGAACTACCGCAAGCGCAAGGCGTTCCTGGAGCAGATCAAAGCCGCGGTGGACAGTGATCGAGCGCTGTATTGCTTCTTCTACGGGGTGACGCCGGAGCTGAGACAGGTGCCGAGCAAGAAAAACCCCGAGCAGACGTTCGGGGTGTTCAGTGCCAATATCGAGAACCTGGATCACCTGATTATTCGCGAGGCGCCGGGGTTGGAAGAACGGTGATGCGACTCCAGTTCAGGCCCTTCGTCTGAATAGACGGTACTTTTCACGGGCAAGTGCGGCGCCAGCAGGGTCCAAGCCGCCTACCGTGACCAACCAATGAATCAGCATTTCCTCATCCGGCCAATGAAGTCCCTTCACATCTTTCAAGCTTCGAGGCGTATGGTTGATTCGAGCGTCGTAATGCAGAGCGCTCCAAGACGCTGCGGCAAGATCCACGCCTTCTGCGTCCATCTCAAAATTTCGCAATATTTCGTTGATTTGAGTCTGCGCACTCCGATCACCCCGCTGCTGCAGGCAGTACGACTCGACCAAGCTGACGAATTGCTGCCCAGGCACCGACGGATCAACCAAATCCAAAACATCAGACTTTAAGGCAAGATCCACAACACCACTCATCCAGCGATTAATAAAGGTGTACACAAAGCTATCGGCGTCGGCCTTTTTCATATCAAAAAACAGCATGCAGTAGCGGGTTTTCAGATGTATCGCCAACAGCACATGTTTACGTTGCACCGTCGCGGCATGGACCAGCCACTCATGAGAGTCGGCGTACAGGTCATCGCCCTGCCTCTCCTCTGGCGACGTTTTTTGAACCGGGGAAATTTTTTTGCCTTTGCGAACCCGGCTAAAGAAATCGGCAGCCGCCTGAGTACAATTAAAACTTAGCATCAAGGTATTTCCTGAACATTTTTACTGAAGTTAAAGACAAGATTCTCGGTCGTCTGATACGTGTTCAGCAACCCACTCGATTTCATAACGCTGCCTGACCGCGTAGCTGATAGCACTCAATGTTTCTTCGCTTAATACCGACAACTCTGAATCACTCAATAAATCAAGGCTGATCATTTGTGCAAGGCTCTCCCAGGCTCTCGAACGACTGTAGAGATTAAACGTGCGGACGACATCGTTATCGCGATCCCGGGTGAGGCGATACAGCGTCCTGTACCGAGCCTCGGCAGACAGCGTTTCGCGCTCGCTGATGGTCTTTGCATCAGCCAGTACGCCTAGGTGAAAGCGCTCAAGCGCCAACGCCCTGAGGACTTTGAACTTCTTCCAATCGCTTTCGCAAATGGACATCACATTCCCCCATCACTTTCTTTTGAACAGAGAAGTAACCCTAGCCCGCGACTGAAAGAACGCAAAATCCACTTGCGTCAGACCAGCATGCTCACCATCACCACGCCCAACAACCCGATATACACCCGCGCATGCAGTGCATCCGGGATGCGGCCGATCCACGGTGCCGCCAGGCGAATACCCAGCAGCGAACCCACGGTGAGGATGGCAAACGCCAGCAAGTCGATATAGCCGACAAACCACGCACCCAATTCCACCTTGGCGAATCCTGCCATGAGCATGTAGGTAAACGTACCGGCCAGCGCGACCGGCACGCTCAACGGGTTAGCCATGGACGTGGACTGGGACATGCTCAAGCCGCAACGGCGCAACAGTGGCACGGTCATCACGCTGCCGCCCACGCCCAAGAAGGTGGCGATCAGGCCAATGGCGATGCCGCCGCCCGTTACTTCCGCGCCGCTCAGGCGTCGCGGCTGGAGTGTGTCGTCCTGGCTGAGAAAGCCCCTGCGCAGCAGGCAATCGACGATGGTAACCGCCAGGTAGGCGATAAAGGCATAACGCATGAAATCGCCGCTGGCGAACATTGCAGCCCCTGCGCCCAGCACGGCGCCGATCCCGATGTATCCGCCCAACGGCCACAGGTAATGGCGAATCAGATTACCTTTGCGACGGTGTTTTCCGGTGGCGAGCAGCGCATTGACGATCATCACGCAGGTGGAGGTGGCGACCGCGATATGCATCGCCGACTCACTCACGCCCGCGTCGTGGCTGAGCTTGAGCATGCCGTACAGCAACGGCACCACCACAAACCCGCCGCCGAATCCGAACAGCACCGCCGTCACGCCGGTCATGCAGCCGAACAGCGCCAGTAGTAGATAGAACATCAAGTATCGCCTTTGGCATCAGGGAGAGCTGTCGACGATAGAGATTCAACGCTTGGCCCGCTTGCGCAAGTCGGCCAATAATAGGCGAGATATTGCCACTTCCGGAATCAGTTCCATGCGCAACGCTTCCATCGCTCAACTGGACCTGACACCCCGAACGGTCGTGGCAATCGGCACCGACTATCCCCACGGCTATCTGCTCAAGCGCCACAGCCATCGGCGCGGGCAGTTGTTGTATGGCGCCACCGGGGTGATGCAAGTCAGCACTCAGGAAGGCAATTGGGTTGTGCCGCCCCAGCGTGCGGTGTGGATTCCCGCCCAGGTGCCCCATGAAGTGCTGATGCTCGGTGTATCGACGCGCAGCCTGTATATCGAACCACACGTGGTCACCGACTTGGGTGCCAACTGCCACGTCATCAGCGTTTCACCACTGATGCGCCAGTTGCTGATGGAGGCGGTGGAGATGCCGCTGGAATACGACGAGGCCGGCCGCGACGGTACGCTGGTCAGCCTGCTGTTGCATGAACTCGCCCGCGCCACGCACTTGCCCCTGCATATCCCGCTGCCGGAGGACCCACGCCTGCTCGCCCTGTGCCTGGCGTTTCTGCAGCGGCCGGACGTGCACCAGTCGCCGCTTCAATGGGCCGAACAATCGCACCTGAGCCTGCGCACCTTCAGCCGGCACTTTCGCCAACAAACCGGCTTGAGTTTCGTGCAATGGCGCCAACGAGCCTGCGTGGTGCAGGCCCTGGCACGCCTGGCCAGCGGCGAAACCATCACCCGGATCGCCCTGGACCTGGGCTATGAAAACCCGGCGGCATTTTCCAGCATGTTCCGGCGAGTGCTTGGCCAGTCGCCGAGCACTTACCTGGAAGGAGCGAAATAGAGCAGCGGCGACCCTCTCGAAAAAATCCAGTTGATGAGCGGTAGAAACAACTGTACAAAAACACAGTATAGTTTGCCTTCCCCCGTCGAACCTGGAGAAAGCCCATGTCCTCTCTGGCAATGAGCAACACCGTAGAACAGCAGATCGTCCTTCATCAATTCACCCCACGGCACAGTGTTCAGGCCCGCCTGATGCTGGGCTGGAGCCGGGAAGACCTGGCCCGGGAAGCGGATGTGGAAGTGGACGCCCTTCAACGTTTTGAAAGCCATGCCGATGTGGACGATGAAGTCCGCCTGAGTGTGGCGTTTCGTCTGGAGGCTGAAGGGTTGGTGTTTTTCCCGGGGTTTGCACCGGGGTGGGGGATGAATGTGCGGGGCCGCGCCAGCACTCCGGCACAACCGGCTGCCAAAGGGATCATCTCCCGGTTTCTGGATTCAACAGCGGCATCCATTGACCCAACAACACCTCAGCCCAATGGTGCGTAGCGCGCAAGGCCATCAACTCACGCTTGCAACTGCAACGCCCGACGGATCATCTGTGGCGGCTGGCCAAACGCTCGCAGGAAGGCTCGACGCATGCGCTCGGGGTCACCGAAGCCTGTCTCCCGGGCGACGACGTCGATTGAGTGACTGCCGGATTCGAGCATCAAGCGCGCGGCTTCAATGCGCAGGTGTTCCACCGCCTTGGCCGGGGATTGGCCGGTTTCGGCGCGGAACAGTCGGCTGAATTGGCGCGGGCTGAGGTGTGCCGCTTCGGCTAGTTGCTCTACGGAAAGGTCCTCGCGCAAGTGCCCTTTGGCCCAGGCCAGGGCGGTTTGTACGCGGTCTGACTTTGGGTCCAGTTCCAGCAACGCCGAGAACTGCGACTGGCCACCGGCACGGCGATGGTAGACCACCAGTTTTTTCGCCACGTCGCGGGCCACCTCCACGCCCAGGTCGTGCTCTACCAACGCCAGGGCCAGGTCGATGCAAGCGGTCATCCCGGCAGATGTCCAGAGCGGGCCATCGACGGTGAAGATCCGGTCTTCTTCCAGCTTTACGTCGGGGTAGCGCTGGCGAAACGTCATGGCGTGGTACCAGTGGGTGGTTGCCTTGCGCCCTTCCAACAGCCCGGCCGCTGCCAGGTGAAAAGAACCGGTGCAGGCCGACGTAACCCGGCGCGACGCCGTCAACGACGCTTGTAGATACGCCACCATGCCCGGGGTGGGCTCGAGTAATTCGTTGTCCCCCAGCACCACGATCGTGTCGTAGTCCTGCTGCCCGAATGCCAGGCTATCAATGGCAAAGCCCATGGAGCTTTTGATCGGCCCGCCATGCTCCGACAGCAAATCCACGCGGTAGAACGGTCGTCCGACCACGAAGTTGGCAAATTCGAACACGCTGCTGGTGGACAGGCTCAGCACCTGGAAACCGGGAAACAGCACGATACCGACGGACACCATGGCCAAACCTCATGTCTCTAAAAGAGGGATATATGACATTGCAGCCACCACATTACACCCATAATCTTGGTTCCAACAAGGCCGATCCCCTCCCCGGCCATTTGGAGCAACTGCCATGTCGCAACACAAAGGTTATGCCCTGATTACCGGTGCTTCGTCAGGAATTGGCGCGGTGTATGCCGACCGCTTGGCCAACGCTGGCTACGATCTGATTCTGGTGGCCCGCAACCAGCAACGCCTGGAGCAGTTGGCAACACGCTTGAAAGCCAGCACCCAACGCGACATTGAAGTGATAGCGGCCGATCTCAATCTGCCGGCCGACTTGGCGCGTATTGCCCAGCTCGCGCAGGACGACAGCCGTATCAGCCTGCTGTTGAATAACGCCGGAGTGGGCGCCACAGCTTCGCTGCTGGAGTCGGATGCCGACAAAATGGACGCGATGATTCTGCTTAACGTACTGGCGCTGACCCGCCTGGCCAAAGCAGCGGCAACCAACTTTGTCGCCCAGGGCCGCGGCACGATTATCAACATTGGCTCGATAGTCGCCCTCGCGCCCAAGGTGCTGAACGGGGTATATGGCGGCACCAAGGCCTTCGTTCAGGCCTTCAGCGAATCGTTGCAGCATGAGCTGAGCGACAAGGGCGTGGTGGTCCAGGTGGTACTGCCGGGCGCCACCGCCACGGAGTTCTGGGACATCGCCGGCCTGCCGGTAAACAACCTGCCGGAAGCCATGGTAATGACCACGGAAAACCTGGTAGACGCTGCCCTCGCCGGCCTGGCCTTGGGCGAAGCCGTGACGATCCCGTCTCTGCCGGACAGCGCAGATTGGAACACCTACGAAAGCGCGCGGCTGGCCCTGGGCCCTAACCTATCGCGCCGTGAACCCGCCGCTCGCTATGGCTTGAAGTAATCCGGCCCGGCGCAGGCTCGGTGTAAACCGGTTTTCGAGGGATGATTGCATCCTGTTATCGGGACGGCCGTAGGCCGGAAACAGCCTGCAACTCAGTGGCGGGATGGCATCTAAATAGCCATCACCCGCCGACGTGTTGCTCGTTACCCGCATGCTCGACTTCCAGCCACCAAGCCTGCCCGCGCTCTGGTTGATTGAGCAGGAACACCTGCCCCATCGCCGGCGTGGTGATCGACACATTACGCTCCCACGCCAGCGCCATGATGCGGTCGAACGGTTCGTGCCATGCGTGAAACGCCAGGTCGAAGGTACCGTTGTGGATCGGCAGCAGCCAGCGGCCCTTCAGGTCGATATGCGCCTGCAGGGTTTCTTCCGGTTGCATGTGAACGTGGGGCCAGTCGACGTTGTAAGCACCGGTTTCCATGAGGGTCAGATCAAAGGGTCCGTACTGCTCGCCGATGCGCTTGAAGCCCTCGAAATAGCCAGTATCGCCGCTGAAGAAGATCCGCCGCGGGCCGTCGATCATCACCCACGAGCACCAAAGTGTCTGGTTACCGTCGAACAGGCCACGCCCGGAAAAGTGCTGGGCCGGCGTGGAAACAAAACGAATCCCGTCGACTTCAGTGCCCTGCCACCAATCCAGCTGCCGCACCTTGCTGGCGTCCACGCCCCACTTGATCAGCGTATCGCCCACACCCAGGGGCGCGAGGAAATAGCGGGTCTTGTCCGCCAGTTGCACCACCGCCTTGTGGTCCAGGTGGTCGTAGTGATTGTGGGAAAGAATCACCGCCTCGATCGGCGGCAGGTCCTCAAGGCTGATTGGCGGCTGATGAAAACGCTTGGGGCCGGCCCAGCTGAACGGCGATGCGCGCTCGGCAAACACCGGGTCGGTCAGCCAGAACTTGCCGCGCATTTTCAACAACACCGTGGAGTGCCCCAGGCGAAATACGCTGTGGTCAGGGGCAGCAAACAGTTGCTCACGGGTCAGCGGTTGCACCGGGATCTCACCCACCGGCCGCGTGCTGCGGGGCTTCTGGAAGAGCATCTTCCACATGATGCCCAAGGTCTTGCCCAAGCCGCCATGCTGGATGGGCTTCTGATTGGTGAAGTGACTTTGCTGCTGTTCGGAAGACTTGGGCGCTGAAGAAGAACTGTCGAGACGGGTTGAGATCGTGGCCATTACCGAGGAACTCCTGCAGACTGCTCTAAAAGTTACACTGCACAGTGTAGTTTCTAGATTGCAACAAAACCGGTAGCAAGTAAACTACCGAGTGTAATTTTCCTTTCAGAGCCGAAATCCCCCATGACTGCACCTCAGCGCCTCACCGACCGTAAACGCGAAGCCATCGTGGCAGCCGCCATCGCCGAGTTTCGGGACAACGGTTTCGAGGTCACCAGCATGGACAAGATCGCCGCCACTGCGGGGGTTTCCAAGCGCACGGTGTACAACCACTTCCCCAGCAAGGAAGAATTGTTCGCCGAGATCCTGCATCAACTGTGGGCCAGCAGCGTTGCGCAACTGGACGTCAGCTATGCCAGCGACCGCCCGTTGCGCGAGCAATTGCGCGGGTTGCTGCAAGCCAAGATGAAGATGATGTCGGACGCCAACTTCCTCGATCTGGCCCGTGTGGCGATTGCCGCCACCATCCACTCGCCGGAACGCGCCCAGGACATGGTCAACCGCCTGAGCAAGCGCGAAGAAGGGTTCACCCAATGGGTGCGCGCCGCTCAGGAAGATGGCCGGTTGAGCTGCACCGACCCATGCTTCGCCGCCCACCAAGTGCAAAGCCTGCTCAAGGCTTTCGCCTTCTGGCCACAGATCACCCTGGGCCAGCCGACCCTGGACGCCGCCGCTCAAGCGGACGTCATCGAGTCGGCCATCGACCTGTTCCTGGCGGGCTATGAGGTCGTGCCGCAGCACTGATCTGTTGCAGGAACGACATCCAGGGTCGTTTTTTGCTGATTCGGCGTGTGTCCTTTGCAAATGGCCTAGAAGGACACTGATTATTCCCACGGGAATAACTGACAATATTCACACGGATTATCCGACCAGTGGTTTTCCCGATCACGTGTGCCGTTGTACCTGCGGAAAAAAGAATCGACCCAGGAATTTATGGAAAACCAACGAGGCAAAGGGCTGTCATTTGCCAGACGTATCTACAAGCCAAGGATCATCGGCTTGGGCATCGGCTGCATCAGCGTCATCGCTGCGCTTTACCCACTGCAAATGCCAGGCTGGGTCTGGGCGTTGCTGCTGTTCAATGGATTTGGCTGGGCGCACCTGGCGTACCAACTCTCGACCCGTTCCGACTTCCCCTACAAGGCTGAGCGACGAAACCTGCTCTACGACTCGCTGCTCGGCGGGTTTTGGGCTGCCACCACGCAGTTCACGCCCCTTACCGCCGTGACCATCCTGTCGATGATGGCCATGAACAACGTCGCCGCCGGCGGCAAACGCCTGTTTCTCCACGGCATCGTGGCGCAACTGGCGGGCATCGGCGTGGCATGGCTGTTATTCGGAATCAGGTTCAATCCCAGCGTCAGCCTGGTCCAGGTCTACGCTTGCCTGCCGATGCTGACGTTGTATCCCATGGCCCTGGGCATGGTTTGCTACCGCCTGGCGATCAAGTTGTCGGAACACAAACGTGCCCTGAGCGCCCTGAGCCGCACCGACAGCCTTACCGGCCTGCTCAATCACGGCTCGTGGAAAGACCTGCTGCACCTGAAGTTTCACAAGTGCCAGCAACAAAATGCCCACGCCACCATCGCGCTGATCGATATCGACCACTTCAAGCAAATCAACGACAGCTACGGGCACATCATCGGTGACCAGGTCCTGCGCCAACTGAGCCTGGAACTGCGTCGCAACCTGCGGGAAAACGACCTGGCCGGGCGTTACGGCGGCGACGAATTCTGTGTGATTCTTCCGGACATGCCTCTGGAGCAAGCGGCGCAAGTCATGGAGCGCATGCGCGAAGTGTTCAGCAACTACCGTCATCCGGAAATCCCCGAGCTGCGGGTCAGCCTGAGCATCGGCCTGGCTTCGTTCCAACCGGCCTTCACCGACGCGGCCATGTGGCTCAACGCGGCGGACCGCGCGCTGTATGCGGCCAAGGACACCGGCCGTAACCGGGTGAATGTCAGCGACTATGTGGTCGCCCATAGCGCCTGAATCCCGCCGACTGCACCTCGTCTGAATTAAACGCGACCATCACCAAGCGATAGCATAATGCCGCCATTGGTCGGCGACTATAGAACTTCTTGCCCCCATAACGACTCAGAACCCGCTGTTCCACCCCTCTGTCAGCACAAGGAAGCTGGCAATGAGCACGTTTGCCGTAGGCTTAAGCCATACGGTGGCAGGCGCCCCCATGGATACCCCTGACGCTTGCTTCCCCCGAGCACACGACCATGCTATTCAACGCCCATAAAAAAACCATCAGTACCTTGCACGCCACCATTGCCCAGCAAGCCAGCCTTCTCGAAGCCATCGACCGCTCCATGGCGGTGATCGAATTCGATCTGCAAGGCACTGTCCTGCGGGCCAACGAGAACTTTCTCAAGGCCATGGGTTACAACGCCGATCAAGTCGTGGGCCAGTCCCACCGCCTGTTCTGTACCTCGGCCTTTGCCCGCAGCGCCGAATACGCCCAGCTGTGGACGCAACTGCGCAACGGCCAGTTCCAGTCCGGCACCTTTGAACGAATCACCAGCAGCGGCCAGCCGATCTGGCTGGAGGCCAGCTACAACCCGGTGCGTGACGAGTCCGGCAGCGTGGTGAAAGTGGTGAAGTACGCCATGGACGTCACCCCGAAAATGCAGGCCGAGAGCGAAGCCAACGCCAAGTTGCAGGCCATCGACCGCGCCATGGCGGTGATCGAATTCAACCTCGACGGCACCATCATCAGCGCCAACCAGAATTTCCTGCATCGCATGGGCTATACCCTGGCTCAAGTCCAGGGCAAACATCACCGCATGTTCTGCAAACCCGAGCTGGCCAACAGCAGCGCCTACAGTGATTTCTGGCGACGGCTGAACCAGGGTGAGCTGTTCAACGGCCAGTTCGAGCGCATCGACAAAAACGGCCAGGTCCTGTGGCTGGAAGCCAACTACAACCCGGTGTACGACGCCAGCGGACGCCTGTGCAAGGTGGTGAAGTACGCCTCCGACGTCACGGCCATGGTGGAGAAACACGCCGCCGATGCGCAAAGCGCGACCCAGGCTTATCACATCTCGCTGCAAACCCGGGACATCGCCGAAAAAGGCGCCGAGGTGATCCAGCAGACCGCCACGGGCATGCGTGAGATTGCCGCCAACATCGACGGTTCTTCCGCGCTGATCGCCAAGCTGGGCGAGCGTTCGCAGCAGATCACCGCCATCGTCAACACCATTCGCGGGATTGCCGACCAGACCAACCTGCTGGCCTTGAACGCTGCCATCGAAGCAGCACGCGCCGGCGAACAAGGGCGCGGCTTTGCGGTGGTGGCCGATGAGGTCCGGCAGTTGGCGGCGCGCACCAGCGGTTCAACGGCTGAGATCTCGTCGATGATCGAGATGATCCAGACCGAAACCCGCCAGGCCATCGACAGCATGGACGGCACCCGCGACCGCGCCGCCCAGGGCGTAGAGCTGGCCAACCAGGCCGGCACAGTGATCCTGCAGATTCGCGAAGGCGCCAGCGAGGCGGTGCAGGCCGTCAGTGCGTTTGCCAATGAACGGGGCAACCGGTAAGCGACAGGCTTCTTCATGTGCCCGGTCAAGGGCTCGGTCTATAGTGGTGGCTTGTCTTACGCCACGGATTCGAGCCCGCCATGACCCCGGATAAACCTGAAGCCAACGTTGACCATCTGCGTTTTCACCGTAAACACGCCCATCTCGCGCCGACCTTTGGCAACGACACTTTTGCGCTGAAAGCCGAAGCCTTCGCGCGCTTCTTTGGCACGCCGACGTTCCTGGGGGCGCAAACGGCAATCGTGATTTTGTGGGTCGTGCTCAACGTGACCGGTATCACGCACTTTGACGTGTATCCGTTCATTCTCTTGAACCTGGCGTTCAGCCTGCAATCAGCCTATGCCGCGCCTTTGATTCTGCTGGCCCAAACCCGCCAGGCCGCACGGGACAAGGCCCAGTCCGACGCCGACGCCCAGCACCGCGAAGCCCTGGCCGTGGCCAACACCGAACGCCAGGCCCAGGCGGCGCAGACCACCAAGCAATTGATGGAACTGCTGGAACAGAACACCAAGCTCACCGAGATGACCAAGCAACTGACCGAACGCATCGAAGGGTTGACCACCGAGATGCACGAGCACTTCGTGCGCAAGACTTAATGGGGCAAGCGCACATGCTGGCCCAGCTGATCAAATAACGTCACCACCGAGCGCAACGCCCGGCAATCAGGGCGCGTGAGCAGCCACAGGGCTGTGTCGTGCCCCACCAGCGGCGGGCTCAACGGTTGCAGGCCTGCGCCCAGCAAGTAATCCGGCAACGCAGCCACGCCGAGCCCGGCGCGCACCAGTTCGGTCACTGAGACCATGCTGTTGCAGCGGTAGGCCGGCATCACTCCAGGCAAATGCTGGCGCCGCCAGGTGACGGTGGGATGATCCGGCAGGAAGTCATCCGGCGCGATCCAGTTCAGGGCAGCCAGCTCCTTGCCTGCATACTGGCGGGCATAGTCGGCGCTGGCACACACCCGATACGACACCGTGCCCAGGCAACGTCCTACCAGATGTTCGGGCGGAGCCTTGGTCAGGCGCAAGGCGATATCCGCATCGCGGCGGCTGAGGTTGGCAAAGTCATTGGAGGTGCTCAGCTCCAGGGTCAGCGCCGGGTAGCCGGGCATGAAGTGCGCCAGGGCCGGCAGCAACAGTGACTGCAACACCGAATCCGTGCACGTCAGGCGCACCGTGCCGCTGATCACTTCACCGCCCTGCTCGACCCCAACTCGTGCAGCTTCCAGCGCCTGTTCGGCACGTTCAGCTTGTTCGGCGAGGGTGGTGGCCAAGGTGGTGGGCAGGTAGCCGGCGCGGCTCTTTTCGAACAGTGTCTGGCCCAGCGCCGCCTCCAGCCGCCGCACCGCGCGAAACACCGTCGACACATCCACCCGCAGCAACCCCGCTGCACGGGCAAGCGTGCCGCCTCTCACCAACGCGAGGATCAGGGAAAGGTCGGAGTAATCGATCTGATAGTGCGTCGCTGCATTGAACATGTGGGCCAACGCCAATATTGATTGCGTGGACGCCAATCTATAGTGAGCGCCAGGACTCAACAAGCCACGGATACCCTCGATGAATAAAACCACCCTGCACCTGGCCCTGATCGGCGACTACGATGCACAAGTCACCGCCCACCAGGCCATTCCCTTGGCGTTGCAACAGGCCGGCGCGGCGTTGGGCCTGACGGTGCGGTTCGATTGGCTGGCCACCGACACGATCAAATCCACCGAACAATTGCAGCACTACGATGGTTTCTGGTGCGTCCCCGCCAGCCCTTACCGTGACCTCGACGGCGCCCTGCTGGCCATCCGTTATGCCCGCGAACAGCGGCGCCCTTTCCTCGGCACCTGCGGCGGTTTTCAACACGCGGTGCTGGAATATGCCCGCAATGTGCTGGGCTGGGCCGACGCAGAACACGGCGAATTGGCCCCCGACTCGCCGCGCGCAGTGCTTACGCCACTGACCTGTGCGCTGGTGGAAGCGACTGACACCATCCGCTTGATGGCCTATACCCGCATCGCCGAGGCCTACGCCACCCTCGATATCCATGAAGGCTACCGTTGCCGCTATGGCATCAACCCTGAATTCGAAAGCGCGCTACTGGAGGCTGACCTGATTGCCAGCGGCCATGACTCGGCGGGCGACCTGCGAGCGGTGGAGCTGCTGGACCATCCGTTTTTCGTCGCCACCCTGTTCCAGCCGGAACGTGCGGCCCTCAAAGGCATCMCCCCGCCGCTGGCAGTTGCGCTGCTGAAGGCCTGCGTATGATCGCCAACACGCCCAAGCCGCCGTACTACGCGGTGATCTTCAGTTCCCTGCGCACTGAAGGCGACAACGGCTACGGACAAGCCGCCGACCGCATGCTGGAACTGGCCCGGCAACAACCTGGCTTTCTCGGCGTGGAATCGGCACGCGGTGAAGATGGCCTGGGCATCACCGTGTCCTACTGGAACAGCGAAGCCGCGATTCTGTCCTGGAAGCAGCACGCCGAACACACCGAGGTGCGCGAACAGGGGCGCTCCACCTGGTACTCGGCGTGCCATACGCGGGTGTGCAAGGTGGAGCGGTCTTACGCGTTCGAGCGCTGAAACATCAACCTGTGTAAAACACTTAATGTGGACAAGGAAGGCTCTGTAGTGAGGGAGCTTGCTGTAGTGAGGGAGCTCCTGTGGCGAGGGAGCTTGCTCCCGCTGGAGTGCGCAGCGCTCCCAAAGATCTTGGGGCCGCTACGCAGCCCAGCGGGAGCAAGCTCCGCAAGCCCCCTCGCCACAACAGCCCTCAACGCAGTGACGGCGTGCACTCAGCTGACCAGACTGCGCACCGCACTGATCTGTGGAATTTCCACCCGGCGCATGTACACCCGCAGCGGTTCTGTGATGTTGATGCGGTCGTCGATGTTCTGGTCCAGCAACAACTGGATCCGCTCGCGGGACAAAGTCATGGCCTGCTCGTCAACCGGCTGCCAGACAAACTCGGCGGTCGGGATGATGCCGTCGTCGGCCACGTCCATGCCGAAGGCGTCTTCGCTGAAACGGACGATGTACTGGTGGGTCTTGCGGTTCAGGCCGACAAAACCGTGGAGTTGGTCGGCGGCCTGACAGATAAGCTCGGAGGTGATGCGCATGGTAAACCTCACTGAAAAGTCCTGTTTGGACTGGAAAGATGGTTTACACGCGTGGCAGATAATCTGCCCTCTGATGGGGCAGCTGATGGCAAGAGTACTGCATGGCACAGCACAAAAGTGCAGAAAAATGGCCCGTGAACACGTTAATGTCGGTTTGGTGATAGCGCCATTCGCAAGCAATTGTTAAAAAGGAGCCCTTCTCAAAGTTACCTCCACGAAAGGACCTCGCTTATGCCTGTCACGTTTACCAAGAGTGCCCTGCTGCTGTCCCTGATGCTGGGCCTTGGCCACGCACAGGCGGCAAGCCCGATCAGCCCTACCGAATTGGCCACCAACGAAGGCATTCCGCACCCTGCGGTGATTGCCCACCGTGGCGCCTCCTTCGATGCACCGGAATCCACCGCCGCCGCCTACAAAGTCGCGCGCGACCTGGGTGCCGACTACCTGGAAATGGACCTGCAACGCAGCAAGGACGGCGTGCTCTTCGCCCTGCATGACAACAACCTGCAACGCACCACCGACGTTGCCACCAAATTCCCCGAGCGCAAGGACAGCCCGGCCAACGAGTTCACCTGGGCCGAGCTTAAAACCCTGGACGCCGGCAGCTGGTTCAACGCCGCCTATCCGGATCGCGCCCGCCCTGGCTTCGTCGGTTTGAAAATCCTCAGCCTGGACGAAATCATCAAGATCGCCGAAGGCAACCCGCAGCACAAACCCGGCCTGTACATCGAAACCAAAGAGCCGAAGCAATTCCCGGGTATCGAAGCCGACCTGAAGAACAAGCTGCTGGATAAAGGCTGGTTGAGCTCCACCGGCTCCAACCAGGCCCAGAAAAACATCGGAGTCGGCCAGGGCAAGGGCCGCGTGGTGCTGCAAACCTTTGAAAAGGACAGCCTCAAAGAACTGCAAAAAGAGATGCCCAACACCCCGAAAATCCTGCTGTTGTGGGTCGGTGAAGGCAGCATCGAGCCAAAATCCAAGGTGACCTTCGCTGAGTCCGGCGAGCCAAGCAAAGCCGCCTACTATGCCAAGCAAGAACCCAAAGACGCCGCCGAGTTCGAAAAATGGGTCGACGAGGCCAAGAGCCTGGGCGCCATCGGTACCGGCCCTTCGGCGCAGTTGACCAACCTGGGCGACCAGAGCTATTCCGACCTGGTCAAACCCGAGATGAACCAGTTGACCCACGACAAGGGCCTGCTGGTGCACGTGTATACCGTGGATGAGCCGGTGGACTTCGACAAGGTGATGAAAGCCGGCGTCGATGGCATCTTCACCAACCGCGCCGCCGAACTGCTGAAGTACTACAAGCGCTGGCCGTCCTCGAGTGTGGCCGACCTGCTGCAGGACAACGGTTACTGAGTGAGTCCCGAATGGTCAGGTCGCCTGTGGCTGGGGCCTGATTACGGGCTGATCCTGGGTATTGCGGGGCGCACCGCGCCCCATGCGCACTATGCCCATCAGTTGATGTTCTCCCCGGGCGGGCCGATCACGGCCAGCCTCGATGGCCGTGTCACCACGGCCCATCGCCTGTTTATCCAGTCAAGAATGCCCCACGCCATCCTCCACACCGACGGTGAGGTGTTGATGGTGTATGTCGAACCCGGCGCTTTTGAACTCGACCTTTTGCAGGCCGCCCTGGCCAACAGTGAATTGTCCCTTGAAGCACTCAGCAGCACGCTGCAGCAGATACCAAGGCGCGAACTGGAAGACGCACGGGTGGAACGCGCACTGCTGGCGCTGGATCAGCAACTGAGCGGCAAGGTCTCGGCCCAAGCCCTGGCCCAGGCGGCACACGTTTCGTTGAGCCAGCTGGAGCGTTTATTCGCCAACCAACTGGGTTTGCCGGTGCGCCGCCTGGTGCTGTGGCGGCGCTTGCGGGTGGCGCTGGGACTGGCACTCGGCGGCAGCACCTTGACCGAGGCCGCCCATGGCGCCGGGTTCGCTGATTCGGCGCATTTTTCCCGGACCATGAAGCAGCTATTCGGCGTCACGGCGGGGGCGTCGTTGCGCAACCTGCAACTGACACTGCTCCCACTGTAGGAGCGAGCTTGCTCGCGAAGGTCGTTAACGATGACGCGAGCATCCTGAATGAACGCGGTGCCCTCAGGTTTTTCGCGAGCAAGCTCGCTCCTACAGTAGGTCGGTGGGAACCGGCGGCTCCTTGTTCAATCGCACAGCCCTGAATGGATCGCGCAACTGCGCCACATACTCCCGCGGAAAATCCGGCCGGCTGCCAATCCCCAGATCGCCCTGCCCCATTCGATAGTCATGGCTGTAAAACGCCGTGCCCAACAGCCAATCCCACAGATTGAAAAACAAGCCAAAATTCACATCCCCCGCCCGGCCGTATTTCATGTGATGAAAACGATGCACCGGCGCCCAGGCAAACACCCGGCGCAGCGGCCCCAGGCGCATGTCGACATTGGAATGCTGCAACAGCAACTGCACGGCAATCGCCAGGGCCAACAGCAGCGCCACCTCCGTGGGAATACCCAGCAGGATCAACGGCGCCAACCCGGCCGTGGCTTCGAGCATCTGGTGCAACGGATGCTTCATCAAGCCATTGAAACCGTACAGCCGCTGCACGCTGTGATGCACCGCATGCAGGCACCACAAGGCCGCGACTCGGTGACTGGCGTAGTGCATCAGGGTGATGCCCGCATCGGCGATGAAGATCGCCAGCAGCAATTGCTCCCAGAGCGGCCACGCCCGCGGCCATACGCCGTCAACGGCCAGCAACGCGGTCAACACCGGCAAGATCAACAAGCCCGCTGCATTGAGACCTTCATTGACCAACGCATGAATCAAGTCGCGACAACGATCACCTTGGTTGCGATTCCACTGCGGCTCATAGGGCATCCACCACTCCGCAATAAACGACACCACCACCGCGCAGACAAATACCAGTGCCAGCCATTGCGGCGCGTTCACCTGTATCAGCCACAGCGCCCACCCGATAAATCCCACCCAGAACAAGGGCGCGTAGGCCCAGGCCATTAACTGTTTCATCTGTGCCTCCCATGATTGAGACGCCAGCATGAAACCCCGCACTCCGCCGCCGATTGAACAAACGGCGCAATTTTAAGGGAGAGTTAAGTTGCGCTGGTTAACCTGATCCCACTTAAACAGCTCACCCCAAGGAATACACCATGAAAAACCTGACCGCTCTGTTCGCTGCTACCGCCCTGACGCTTACTGCAGGTTTCGCCCAGGCCGATGTTCGCCCGGACCATATTCCGGGCCTGCTCAAGTCCGGCGCCATCATGGATTTCGAAAAACTCAACGCCAAGGCAGTGGCCCAGCACAAAGGCGCCACCATCGTTGACACCGAACTGGAAGACAAAGCCGGCCGCCTGGTCTACGAGACCGAACTGCGTGACACCGCCAATGTGAAGTGGGATGTGAAGCTGGATGCCAAGACCGGTGAAGTCCTGGAAAACAAGCAAGACACCTGAGTTAAACCATAAAAACGCCGCGCCGCCTTCGGGCCGCGCGGCTTTTTTATGCGCGTTGGTCGCCCAGAAGAGCAAATAGTCTAATTAGCGTGAACGAATTTGTACCTTGCGCCGCCAAGCTCGCTAGAATCCCAACCACCAGCCAAGGCACAACGCCAGCAGCATCAGGATCGAGACCGCGCGCCATGGGGCAAAAAGCCGCCGACATTGCCACCATTGGCCGAATCAGCGCTGTGCCGGCGATTCTGCAGGTGATCAGTGAAATGACCGGCTTGCGTTTCGCGGCCGTAGCGCGGGTCACCGACGATTCATGGACCGCCTGCGCCGTGCGCGACCAACTGGACTTCGGCCTGCCCGTGGGTGGCGAGTTGGACCTGACCACCACCCTGTGCCACGAAATCCGCGGTTCCCACGTCTCGATCGTGATCGACAAAGCCAGCGAAGACCCGCTGTACCGCGACCACCACACGCCACGCATCTACCACTTTGAAAGCTACATCTCGGTGCCGGTGTTCCGCACCGACGGGCGTTTCTTCGGCACCATCTGCGCCCTGGACCCGAATCCGGCGCAACTGCGCAGCAGCACCATCCAGTCCACCATGGAGTCGTTTGCCCGGGTGCTGTCGCTGCAAATCGAAGCCGAAGAAAGCCTCCAGCAAACCGAAGCCGACTTGCAGCAAGAGCGGGAAACCGCCGAACTGCGGGAACAGTTCATCGCCGTGCTTGGCCACGACCTACGCAACCCGTTATTCGCGATCAACGTCGGCGCCGAACGCCTACTGCGCAAACACCCGGACCCGGCCACCGACACGCTGGTGCGGCACATGCTGGCCAGCGGCCGCCGGGCCTCGCAACTGGTGGAAGACGTACTGGACTTTGCCCGCGGGCGAATGGGCAGCGGCATCCCGGTGAACATCAGTGAATGCACTGGGCTTGAAGACACATTGCAGCATGTGGTGGAAGAGGTGCAGCACGTGCATCCAAAGCGGCTGATTCACGCCAGCATCGGCAATCTCAACGGTGTGAAAGGCGACCGCGAACGTCTGGCGCAATTGCTCTCCAACCTGGTGGCCAACGCCATCAGCCACGGCAACCCGGAAGGGCCGGTTGAAGTCAGTGCGCAGGTCAACGCCGGCACGTTTGAGTTATCGGTGAAAAACCTTGGGCTGATCAGTGAGCAAGCCATGCCACTGCTGTTCCAGCCCTACTCCCGACCGACGGGCGCCCTGCCCCAGGCCGGGTTGGGCCTGGGTTTGTACATCGTCAAACAGATTGCCGACGCCCACGGCGGGCGGCTGGAAGTTTCTTCCCACGAGCAGGACGGCACGGTGTTTACCTTCAGCTTGCCCACTGGCGATTGACGCTCACCTCGAACCGTCACAAAACCGTCAAATACCCTTGCCATGATGCGCTCAAGTGAACCTGTGAAACCTCCTACAGGCACTTTCCCTGCGAGCGTCCATGAACCACAGCATCGACCACAGCCACCAGGACTCGGACCTGTTTGGTTTGCTTTACGGTTTTCGTTTTCGCCCCGGTGAAAAGGGCGAACAGATTGACTCAGCCACCGCCCTGGCGGCCTTGCAGCAACCCGGTGACCCCGAAGAGTTTCTGTGGCTGCACCTGAACCTCGCCCACGCCGCCTGCGAGCGCTGGATGCAGGCGCACCTGAACCTGCCGGAAGAGTTCTTCGAAGCCTTGCACGAAGGCTCGCGCTCCACCCGTATCGAACACGTGGACTCGGCCTTGCTGGCGGTGGTCAACGACGTGGTCTTCAACTTCAGCAGCATGGTGTCTTCAGACATTTCCACCTTATGGGTGTGTGCCCGCAGCCGGCTGCTAATCAGCGCGCGCCTGCAACCGCTGCACTCGGTGGACAAGCTGCGCTCGTCGGTGAAGGCCGGCGAGCGCTTTCGCTCGCCGCTGGAACTGCTGGTGCATTTACTGCGGGACCAGGGCGAAGTGCTGACGCAGATCGTGCGCAAGACCAGCCTCAGCGTCGACCACATCGAAGACCAGTTGCTGTCGTCGCGCCTGTCCACCAACCGCGCTGAACTGGGCGCCGCGCGCCGGGTGCTGGTGCGCCTGCAACGGCTGCTGGCGCTGGAGCCGGGCTCGTTGCTGCGGCTGCTCAACCGCCCGCCGCAATGGTTGCAGAAGGAAGACGTGAAGGAGCTGCGCAAATCCACCGAGGAGTTTGCGCTGATCATCAACGACCTGATGGCGTTGGGCGAGCGAATCAAGCTGTTGCAGGAAGAGATCGCCGCCAACCTCAACGAGCAGAGCAACCGTACGCTGTTCACCCTGACCGTGGTCACGGTGCTGGCGTTGCCGATCAACATCATTGCCGGTTTTTTTGGCATGAACGTTGGGGGCGTGCCGCTTTCCACTGACCCGGAAGGCTTCTGGATTCTGGTGGCGCTGGTGGCGACGTTTACCCTGATTGCCGGACGCTGGGCGTTTCGCAAGCGCAAGGATTATTGAATTTGAAATGCGCTCAATGTGGGAGCTGGCTTGCCTGCGATAGCGGTGGTGACTGATACACCGCTATCGCAGGCAAGCCAGCTCCCACATTTGATCGGCGGTGTTTTATAGACCAGCGGCAACCTCAATTCCCTAAACACTGATTCATCGCAGCATCTCTGTAACATTCTGCAACGATCATGACCGACATCCTCCCCACACTGGATGCTCCGGCATGGCCACCCCTTCCCTGACTGCCTCCGCACACGCTTCCACCGCCGATCCCAAACCGCGCCTGGACAAGAAGCCAGGCCTGGTGACGGTGATCATTTTCTTCGCCGTACTCGCCATGGGCCTGCTGTTCACCGCCTACAGCCTGATGCACGACATGCGCGAACTGGGCACGGTGGTCACCACCTGGACGCCGTTCCTGCTGCTGGGTGTGGCGTTGTTGATCGCCCTGGGCTTCGAGTTCGTCAACGGTTTCCACGACACCGCCAACGCGGTGGCCACGGTGATCTACACCAACTCGTTGCCGCCGCATTTCGCGGTGGTGTGGTCGGGCTTTTTCAACTTCCTCGGTGTGCTGCTGTCCAGCGGCGCGGTGGCGTTCGGCATCATCGCCCTGCTGCCGGTTGAGTTGATTTTGCAGGTGGGCTCCTCGGCCGGTTTTGCGATGATCTTCGCGCTGTTGATCGCCGCGATCCTGTGGAACCTCGGCACCTGGTGGCTGGGTTTGCCGGCTTCGTCGTCCCACACCTTGATCGGCTCGATCATCGGTGTAGGCGTGGCCAACGCACTGATGCATGGCCGTGACGGCACCAGCGGCGTGGATTGGGGCCAGGCGATCAAGATCGGTTATGCGCTGCTGCTGTCGCCGCTGATCGGCTTCGCCTTCGCCGCCCTGCTGTTGCTGGCGCTGCGGGCCTTCGTGAAAAACCGTTCGCTGTACAAGGCACCCAAAGGTGACACCCCGCCGCCATGGTGGATTCGCGGCATGCTGATCGTCACCTGCACCGGCGTGTCGTTCGCCCACGGCTCCAACGATGGCCAGAAGGGCATGGGCCTGATCATGTTGATCCTGGTGGGCACCCTGCCGATGGCCTACGCGCTGAACCGCACCATGCCGGCCGGTGAGTCGTTGCAGTTTGCCGCCGTAGCCGAAGTGACCCAGGCGGCCTTGGTAAAAGCGGCGCCGCAACTGGCCCCTGCCGACTCGCGCGCCACCTTGTCGACCTACGTCCGCACCAAGGAAGCCACGCCGGAACTGGTGCCCGCCCTCGCCTCAATCACCGGGCATATTGGCGAAGAAGTGAAGAGCTACGGCTCCCTCGCTGCTGTACCGGCCGAGGCCGTGGGCAACGTGCGTAACGACATGTACCTGACCAGCGAAACCATCCGCCTGATGGACAAGGGCAAGGTCGGCAACTTCGACGCCGACACCCAGAACAAGCTGCAACTGTTCAAGCAACAGATCGACAACGCCACTCGGTTTATCCCACTGTGGGTCAAGATCGCCGTGGCCATCGCCCTGGGGCTCGGGACCATGGTCGGCTGGAAGCGCATCGTGGTGACGGTGGGCGAGAAGATCGGCAAGACCCACCTGACCTACGCCCAGGGCGCCTCCGCGGAGATGGTGACGATGCTGACCATCGGCGCGGCGGACATGTATGGCTTGCCGGTGTCCACCACCCATGTGCTGTCATCGGGCGTGGCCGGGACCATGGTGGCGAACGGGGGTGGGTTGCAGATGAAGACCATCCGCAATTTGCTGATGGCCTGGGTGCTGACATTGCCGGCAGCGATTCTGTTGTCGGGTAGCCTGTACTGGCTATTTACCAAATTGTTCTGACACAACGCGGATCAAAATGTGGGAGCGGGCTTGCTCGCGAAGGCGGTGTATCAGTCACCGGATGTATTGACTGACACTCCGCTTTCGCGAGCAAGCTGAACTGGCCTAATGAATTTGGACACATCAATAGGGCGCTATGATGGCGCCCAAACCTGAGGTGTGCAGATGATGCGAAAGTCCTATTCCAGCGAGTTCAAACTCAACGCCGTCAGTATGGTGCTTGATCAAAACCTGCCTGTTCCCGAAATTTGCGCCAGTTTGGATATCGGCCCTACGGCTTTGCGTCGCTGGGTCGAGCAGGTGCGCAAAGAGCGCGCCG
>NZ_LPNO01000031.1 GCF_001952855.1 Pseudomonas sp. ATCC PTA-122608
GGGTCACTTTTGAAAAGCGCAAAAGTAACCAAAACGCTCTGCCCCGCCTGTCGGCACCTCGCCTAGGCTCGGTGTTCCCTCACTCCGGTATTGCTCCGCGGGCCGCCGCGACGGGCCATCCATGGCCCGGCGCGGCTAAACCGGCGTCCTGCCGGTTTACCCGCTCCGCAATACCTGCGTTCGGCCTCGGGCTGAATGGGGCAGTCAGATCAAAATCAAAAGCAGATCAAAAGCAGAGCACAGCGGCCTCCCGGCCGGCTTGAGTGTTAGAAGCAGAGGCAAGATCGAGAGCGAAAGCAGAGCTGCTTTTCTGTGGGAGCGGGCTTGCTCGCGAAAAACCTGAGGGCGCCGCGTTCATTCAGGATGCCAACGTCATCGTTAACGACCTTCGCGAGCAAGCCCGCTCCCACATTTGGACCGTGCCCGATTCTGGTTTTGCTGTTGCTGTTGCTGTTGCTGTTGCTGTTGCTTCACCACACTCAAGCCGGCCGGTAGGCCGCTGTGCTGTTGATCTGCTTTTGATCTTGATCTTAGGCGCCCCGTTAAACCACGCTGGCCGAACGCAGGCTTTGGAGCGTGGGTAACCCGGCAGGACGCCGGGTTAGCCGCGCTGGGCCAAGGATGGCCCATCGCGGCGGCCCACGCTCCAAAGCCGGAGTGAGGGCACACCGAGCCCAGGCGAGGTGCCGAGTGGTGGGGCAAGAGCGTTTTGCTTACTTTTGCGCTGTTCAAAAGTGAGCCGCCGTAAGGGCGGAACCCATAGCAGCCGTTACCACAGCAACGGATATGTACCCAACCCCGACGCGCTAAATCGACAACCCCTTAAAGTGCTCCTGCAAAAACTCAACACACGCCCGCAACTTCCCGGAGTACGCCAACCGCGTCGGGTACACCGCCCACACGTTGGCGCTCTGGGTGTAATCGTGCAGCACCTGGACCAGTTTCCCTTGTTCCAGCAGCGGCTTCACATCCCACATCGAACGCAGCAACACCCCGCGCCCGTCGAGGGCCCATTGCAAAACAATTTCGCCATTGTTGGACGACAGCGGCCCGCGCACACGCACGCTGTCCTGCACGCCATCACGCTCCAGGTGCCAGATACCAAACGCGTTGTCGCGCTCCTTGAGCACCAGGCAATCGTGCTGTTCCAGGTCACTCAAGTGCTGCGGTGTGCCACGGCGTTCGAGGTAGGCGGGCGCCGCACACAGTACCCGGCGGTTGCTCACCAGCCGGCGGCCGATGTGTTGGCCGGGAATGTCATCGCCCACGCGGATCTCCAGGTCGAAACCCTCGCTGACGATATCCACCACCCGGTCAAACAGGTCCAGGCGGATTTCCAGGTCCGGGTACTGTTCGGCCAGCAACGACAGGGCCGGCGCCACATGGTTGCGGCCGAAGCCAAAGCTGCTGCACAAGTGCAGATGGCCTCGGGGGCTATCGTGGGCGTCGGAGAGTTCGTCGGACAACTGCTGGAAATCTTCGAGAATACGCACGGCCCAGCGCTGCACCCGTTCACCGTCCTCGGTCAGGGCAATGCGGCGGCTGGTGCGGTGCAGCAGACGGGTGGCGAGGGTGGTTTCGAGAATCTGGATACGCTTGCTGACGTAGGCCGGGGACAACCCCAGCTCATCGGCAGCCGCAGCAAAGCCGGCCTTGCGGATCACAGTCAGGAATACCCGCAGGTCTTCAGGTAGAGGCACGGTATCTTTCTTGTTAGTCATCAGAAGCAGGCGTGGCGGCATGAACCGCCAGAATAGCACCGGTGTGGCTAGGGAGCTTCTGTGGTGAGGGAGCTTGCTGTGGCGAGGGAGCTTGCTCCCGCTGGAGTGCGTAGCGCTCCCAAAGATCTTGGGGCCGCTACGCAGCCCAGCGGGAGCAAGCTCCCTCGCCACAGGGTATCGGTGTTTAAGTTACTCGGCGGCGATCTTCGCCTGTGCGGCGGCCCGCGCATGGCGGCCATGCTTGAGGGCGATGGGGGCCATTTTCTCGCGGTCCAGTTCACCTTCCCAGGCGGCCACCACCAGCGCGGCCACAGCGTTGCCGATGATATTGGTCAGCGAACGGCACTCGGCCATGAAGCGGTCGACGCCCAGGATCAGCACCATCGCCGCCACCGGCACCGTGGGCACCACCGCGAGGCTCGCGGCCAGCGCGACAAAACCTGCACCCACCACCGCACCCGCGCCTTTGGAGGTGAGCATCGCCACCGCCAGCAGGGTCAGTTGTTGCTCCAGTGACAGGTCGATATTGGTCGCCTGGGCCAGGAACAGCACCGCCAGGGTCATATAGATGTTGGTGCCATCCAGGTTGAAGGTGTAGCCAGTGGGCACCACGATCCCCACCACGCCTTTGGACGCGCCGAGGCTTTCGAGTTTCTGGATCAGTTGCGGCAGGGCCGATTCGGATGAACTGGTGCCCAGCACGATCAACAGCTCGGCTTTGATGTAGGTCAGCAGCTTGAAGATGCTGAACCCCACATACCGGGCAATGCTGCCCAGCACCACGGCGACGAAGAAAAACGCGGTGACGTAGAACGTGCCCACCAGTTTCAACAGCGGCAGCAGCGAGCCCAGGCCGTATTTGCCGATGGTGAAGGCGATCGCCCCGAACGCACCGATTGGTGCGACGCGGCTGATCATGCCGACGATACGGAAGAACACTTCGCTGGCCTGGTTGATCACGCCCACCAGGGGCCGGCCCTTCTCGCCGATCATCACCAGCCCGAGACCAAACAGCACCGATACAAACAGTACCGGCAGGATTTCGCCTTTGGAGAAGGCGTCGAAGAAGGTCGTCGGGATCACATGCATCAGGAACCCGGTGACGCCTTCGCCGTGTTCGGCCTGGCCGACGAAACCGGCGATGGCCGAGGTGTCGAGGGTCTTCACGTCGATGTTGAAACCCACGCCCGGGTGCAGCAGGTGCGCAGCGAGGATGCCGATTACGAGGGCAATGCTGGAGACGATCTCGAAGTACAGCAGCGCCTTGCCGCCCACGCGGCCCACCTGCTTCACGTCGTGCATGCTGGTGATGCCGGAGACCACCGTGCAGAAGATGATCGGGCCGATGATCATCTTGATCAGCTTGATAAAGCCGTCGCCCAAGGGCTTGAGGTCGATGCCCACCTGGGGCCAGTGGTTGCCGATCAACACGCCCAGCACAATGGCGATGATCACTTGCACATACAGGGTTCCCAGCAGTTTTCTGATTGTCATTTTTATTATCTCGAGACGTTTTTTGGGCAAGCCGCTCCCGTCGCAGCTGTTTCAAGCCTGCGGGGCGGGAGCGGTCAGATCAGCGGTGCATAAAGGCTCAGCGAAGGAAGGTCAGGACTTCGCCGAGCAACAGCTCAGGGACTTCTTCAGCGATATAGTGGCCGGCCGGCAGGGCCTTGCCACTTACGTCGGTAGCGACTTTCTGCCATTCCTTGAGGGGTTCGAAGCAGCGGCCGACGGTACCTTCGGCGCCCCACATCACCAGCAACGGCAGTTCCAGGTGATTGCCTTTGTCGATATCGGCGCGGTCGTGCTCAAGGTCGATGCCGGCAGCGGCGCGGTAGTCTTCGCAGATGCCGGTGGCGGTGCCGGGCAGTTTCAGGCAGCGCAGGTATTCGGCGAAGGCTTCGTCGGTGAACGGCTTGAGCCCGGCACTGCGGCTGCCCATGACGCTGCGCAGGTACAGCTCGGGGTTACCTTCGATCAGGCTCTCGGGCAGCGGCGCCGGGCGGATCAGGAAGAACCAGTGCCAGTAGGCGCGGGCGAAGGCTTCGTCGGTCTGGGCGTACATGGACAGGGTCGGTGCGATGTCCAGCAGCACCATGCGCTGTACGGCCTTTGGGTGGTCCAGTGCCAGGCGATGGGCGACACGGGCGCCACGGTCGTGGGCCAATACCGAGAACTCATCGAAGCCCAGGGCCTTCATCAATTCGACGCCGTCGCGGGCCATTTCGCGTTTGGAGTAGTGGGTGTGGTGGTCATTGGCGGGGGGCTTGCTGCTGTCGCCGTAACCGCGCAGGTCGGCGGCGACCACGGTGAAGTGTTCGGCCAGTTGCTCGGCGACCTTGTGCCAGATGACGTGGGTCTGCGGGTGCCCGTGCAGCAGAAGCAGGCCGGGACCCGTGCCGCCTTTGCGGTAGCAGATGTCCACACCGTTGACGTGGCGCTGGTCTTTTTGGAATCCGGCGAACATGGAATGACTCCTTGTGATGATTGCCTGCATCCTGAAATCACACGGCGCCGGGGGCAAGGGGGAAAACGTGGAGGGGTTGTTCATGAAGTGTGTTGAAGCCGGCTTTCTGGTTCTGGTCAGGCTTTTGCTGAGGTCAGGTTTACCTGTGGCGAGGGGGCTTGTCCCCCGTTGGAGTGCGAAGCGCTCCCGTTTTTTTTGGGGCTGCTGCGCAGCCCAACGGGGGACAAGCCCCCTCGCCACAGGGGTTATTCAAGGCTTTAGCCCTGTTTAAACATCGCCTCGGCACGCTGGCGAACCTGCGCCTCGGTCAAATCCTCCTTGCGCGTGGCCAAAAACCACACATGCCCGAACGGGTCTTTCAACGTCCCGGAGCGGTCACCGTAAAACTGATCCTTGGGTTCTGAGATCGCCGTGCCGCCAGCCTTGATCGCCTGGGCGAACTGTTGGTCGACGTCCTGCACATACAGATGCAGGCACACGCTGGGGTGTTCTTTTCCCGGGCTGCCGAACGACATCTCGCCGCAGGGCGAGGCCAGCATGATCGCCGAATCGCCAATGCGCAGTTCAGCATGGCCGATCTTGCCGTCGGGCATGTCCAGGCGCATGACTTCGGTGGCGCCGAAGGCTTTCTTGTAGAACTCGATGGCTTCAGCGGCTTTTTCGATACCCAGGTACGGCGTGATGCTGTGATAGCCCTCGGGAATGGGTTTAACGCTCATATCGTTCTCCTTGGTTGTGGTTATGGAGGGACGGCCCTTTCACTATAGGCCACGTGTGCCGTGGCCTGCGGGCAGCCGACGAGGTGTTGGCCAGGCAACAGCAAACCGGCAGTTTGCTGCACCATGGGCGGTTTGCTACGGCCACGGCGGGTGCAAACCCTTGTGTTTGAGGGCCTGGCGCCTCAGGCACAGAAGCTGCAATAGCTCAGGTCAATCATTCGCCCGAGAGCGTTGTATGTCTGTACTGCCTGTATCTGCCGATTACCCGATTCACACGCCCCACGCCGAGCTGATCCGCGACGAGGCCCAGGCCCTGACCGTTGCTCATCGGGTCGCCGCCGTGTTACTGGAACAAGACGCCGAACGCGACCGTACCCGCCAGGTGCCCGCGGAAGTCGTCGACCTGTATTCCAACAGCGGCCTGTGGGGCATCAGCGTGCCCCGTGAGTTTGGCGGCGCCCAGGTGTCCTACGCGGTGCTGGCCCAGGTGATAGCGATCATCTCGGCAGCCGACCCTTCGCTGGGGCAGATCCCGCAGAACCATTACTGCCTGCTGGAAGACATCCGCCTGCAAGGTACGCCTGAGCAGCAGGCGTACTTTTTTGGCCTGGCGCTGGAAGGGCATCGGTTTGCCAATGCACTGTCGGAAACTGGCGGCAAGAACGTCCAGGACATCCAGGCGACCATCCGCCGGCAAGGCGACGGCTATGTGATCAACGGTCGCAAGGGTTATTGCACCGGTTCGCTGTACGCCCACTGGCTCGCGGTGCTGGCGCTGGATGAACAGCAAAATGCGCAGTTGGCATTCGTGCCCCGTGGTACTGAAGGCTTGGTGGTGGTCGACGACTGGGACAGCATGGGTCAGCGCACCACGTCCAGCGGCACGGTGCTGGCCGATGACTTGAAGGTGCCAGCTTTCAATCTTTTTCCTACCCATCGCTCCTACGATTCGCCGACCCTGGCCGGACCTTTCGCCCAATTGACCACCGCCGCGATAGACGCAGGCATCGCCCGTGCCGCGCTGCGTGACACGGTGCAGTTCGTCCAGCAATTCGCCCGCCCGTGGATCGATGCCGGGGTGGAAAAGGCCAGTGAAGATCCGCTGACCATCATTCAGGTTGGCGCGCTGGATATTCGCCTCGAAGCGGCGGAAGCCTTGCTGGAGCGCGCCGGAAAAGCCCTGGACACCGCGCGCCCGGCACCCGATGAAGACAACGTTGCCCACGCCTCCCTGGCTGTCGCCCGGGCCAAGGTGCTGACCACCGAAATCGCCATAGAAGCCAGCAACAAGCTCTTCGAACTCGGCGGCACCCGTTCCACCTTGAAGAAGCACAACTTCGACCGCCACTGGCGCAACGCCCGGGTGCACACCCTGCATGACCCGGTGCGCTGGAAGTACCACGTGGTGGGCAACTGGTTACTCAACGGTGCCAAGCCACCGCGTCACGACTGGTCCTGAACCATGGCCGAGCTGTTTAAAAACATCTACTGGGCCGACATCGGCCAGGCCTGCCTGGAAACCCTGAGCATGCTCACTGCGGCCCTGGGTTTTACCGTGCTGCTGGGGTTGCCGCTGGGGGTGGTGTTGTTCCTCACCGGCAAGCGCCAGTTGCACGAAACCCTGATGGTGTATCGGGCGCTGTCGGTGGTGGTGAACGTGTTGCGTTCGCTGCCGTTCATCATCCTGCTGATCGTGCTGATCCCGGTGACCACCTTGCTGGTGGGCACCTCGCTGGGCGTGCCCGGCACTATCCCGCCGTTGGTGGTGGGCTGTACGCCGTTCTTCGCGCGGCTGGTGGAAACCGCCTTGCGTGAAGTCGACCGTGGCGTGGTGGAAGCCACCCAATCCATGGGCGCCAGCACCTGGCAGGTGATCCGCCACACGCTGTTGCCGGAAGCCCGGGGAGGGCTGTTGGCGGCGGTCACCGTCACCGCGATTGTGCTGGTGGACTACACCGCGATGGCCGGGGTGATCGGTGGCGGTGGCCTGGGCGACTTGGCGATTCGCTATGGCTATCAGCGTTTCCAGACCGACGTGATGGTGGTCACCGTGTTGCTGCTGTTGGTGCTGGTGCAGGCCCTGCAAATGACCGGGGACCGTTTGGTGGCGCGTTACAGCCGCCGTTGATTCCTATAACTAATGCCTTCGGAGCAACCATGAAAAAATCCCTGGCCATCTTGGCCGCTGTCTTGTCCTTCAACGCCTTTGCCAACGAGACGCTGGTCGTCGGCGCCACGCCCGTGCCTCACGCCGAGATCCTCGAGTTCGTAAAACCCGTGCTGGCCAAGGAAGGCGTGGACCTGCAAATCAAGGTCTTCACCGATTTCATCCAGCCCAACCAGCAACTGGCACTGAAGAACATCGACGCCAACTACTACCAGTACCGGCCGTTCCTGGATGACTACAACAAGACTCGGCATACCAATCTGGTGCCGGTGGTCGGCGTGCACATCGAGCCGTTTGGTGCCTATTCGACCAAGATCAAAAACATTGCCGAGTTGAAAGACGGCGCCACGGTGTCGATCCCCAACGACCCGGTCAATACCGGCCGCGCTTTGGTGCTGCTGGATGAAGCCGGCCTGATCAAACTCAAGGACCCGAGCAATACCTTGGCCACCCCGCGGGACATCGTCGAAAACCCCAAGCACCTGAAAATTCGTGAGTTGGAGGGGGCGTTGCTGGCCCGCTCCGTGAGCCAGGTGGACCTGGCGTTCGTGTTCGCCAACTACGCCCTGGAAGCGGGGATCGACACCAACAGCGCGTTGATCGTCGAGAAGGGCAAGAGCCTGTACGTCGAGTACCTGGTAGCGCGCCCGGACAACATCAACGACCCGGGCATCCAGAAGCTGGCCAAGGCGTTGAACTCCGATGAAGTGCGCCAGTTCATCCTGACCCGTTATAAAGGACAGATTGCTCCGGGCTTCTAAGCTTAATGGAGATCAAATGCGGGCTTGCTCGCGAATGCGATGGATCAGCCAACTTATTGAGTGACTGACACTCCGCATTCGCGAGCAAGCCCGCTCCCACATTGATTGGGTTTCCATATCAGGGATTTACGCTGGGCTCCAACAGCTGAGCGCCGGGCCCGCGCTCACCGAGTACGTCATCCTGATTGCGCAACGGGCATGCCTCCAGTGACAAACACCCGCAACCAATGCAGCCACTGAGTTTGTCCCGCAGCAGCATCAGTTTGTCGATGCGCTGGTCCAGGTCCTCACGCCACAGCGCAGACAGGCGCTCCCAATCGGCAGCGTTGGGCGTGCGGCCATCGGGCAGGGTTTGCAGTGCCTCATGGATCGTCGCCAAAGGGATGCCCAAACGCTGGGCAATCTTGATTACCACCACCCGGCGCAACACATCCCGCGAGTAGCGGCGCTGGTTGCCGGCGTTGCGGCTGCTCTTGATCAACCCCTTGGTTTCGTAGAAGTGCAGGGCGGTAACGGCCACGCCGCTGCGAGCCGCCAATTGGCCGACGGTGAGTTCTTTGGTGACCATGAAATAGCCCTTGACCTTGACTTAACTAGAGGTTTTACCCTGCGTGGCATCGAATCGCAAGATTGTGCCTACAGTGAGAGGGGAATGTTCATGCAGCTATTAGAGAAGAGTCTGAGTTTTACCCAGATGGTCGAGTTCCAGATCGAACCTCAGCAGCAATCCGCGTTGGTAGCGGCCCTGTCATCCCAAAGCGAGCGTTTGGCCCAGGGGCATGGCGGCTTTATCAATGCCAGCGTGCAGGTCAGCGATGATGGGCGCCGGGTGCTCAGCTACTTGCAATGGCGCTCACGCGAGGACGGTGAGGCGGCCTTCAAGTGTTTTGAGCACGGTGAGGAAGATTTCTGGACGCTGATACGCGCCCACCAGGCCACGGCGGTGACCTTTGGTTCGTTCCAGGTGCTGCGCAGTATCGAGCGCAGCCATGACAACGCTTTGCACTGCCGCCTAAATTGACAGGTGCAACATGCGCTCGCCCTGCACGTTCTCGCCGGGGCGGCGCTTGTTCACGGCCAGCTCGCCGATCTTGATCAAGCGGGTACGCGTCACGTTGCGGCTCAGGCCCAGCAAGTTGGCGGTGTGCACCTGGTTGTAGTGGCTGAAGCGGTAGGCGGCGCGTAGCAGCGCATCCTCGACCTTTTCGTGCAAGGCTCCGGCCTGTTCCTCGAAGAGTTTTTGAAAGGCGCGTTCCAGCAGGGCTTCAGCGCTGTTGTCGATGCCGTGCTGGCTGTCGTCCTGACGCTCGATGCGCATGTTCGACAGACGCAGGTCGTCGCGTTCGATCACGCCGTTGCGGCAGATCAGCAGGGTGTGATGAATCACGTTTTCCAGCTCGCGGATATTGCCCGGCCAGCTGTAGCTTTTGAGTTTCTGCTCGGCCTCGCGGCTGATGGTGATCGGGCCGTAACCCAGGCGCTGGCTGTAGGCTTCGATAAAGTGTCGGGTCAGTGGCAGGATATCGCCGGGCCGGTCCCGCAATGGGCTGAGTTCGAGGCTGACCACGTCGAGGCGGTAGTACAGGTCTTCGCGGAAATGCCCGGCGTTGATGGCCTTTTCCAACTGAACGTTGGTGGCCGCCAATACCCGCACGTCGATGGGAATGCTTTTGCGTGAGCCCAGGCGCACCACTTCGCGCTCCTGGAGCACTCGCAGCAGCTTGACCTGAATTGCCATCGGCAAATCACCGATTTCATCGAGGAACAGGGTGCCGCCATCGGCCTCCTCGAACCAGCCGGCCTTGGCGCCGAGGGCGCCGGTGAAGGCGCCTTTTTCATGGCCGAACAGCTCGGCTTCCACCAGGGATTCGGAAAACGCGCCGCAGTTTACCGCCACGAACGGTCGGTTGCGCCGGGCGCTGAGATTGTGGATATGGCGCGCCACCAACTCTTTACCGGTGCCGGTTTCGCCGATGATCAGCACGCTGGCTTCGCTGGGCGCGACTTGCTGGATGTGCGCCAGCAGCGCCTGGGATTTCGGGTCTTCGAAGACCTGGGCCGTGGCGCGGATCGAGGTCGCAAGAGCGGGCGAGGGCGGTAGGGTTAAAAGCTGCATGGGCACCTCTTCTAGGAGTAGAACGTGGGAATCGGCAGGGACTGGTTCAACGCCCAGTCCCCCAGTTCGTGGAGTTTGTAGTCCACCGGGTCGTGCAAGGTTTGCGTGCGCAGGTTGCGCCAGTGCCGGTCCAGGCGCAGGGAGGCGTGGGTGGAACGCGCGCCGGTGACTTCGAACAGGCGGCTGCACAGCTCCAGGCCGTTGCGTGTGGCGGCGACCTTGGCCGTGGCGATGGCAATGGCCAGCTCGCCGCGCTCGCTTTCGCTGAGGCTCGGGCCCTTGGCCCAGGCCTGGTCCAGCAGTTCGGCGGCACGCTTTACCAGCAGGCGCACGCCTTCAAGGGCGACCCAGAATTCGCCGTAGTGGTTGAGCACGTACGGGTCCTGTCGAATGTCCTGTACCGTGGATTTATGCCAGGGCCGGGTTTCGGTCAGGGTGTAATTTCTTGCTTCTTCGAAAGCGCCTTCGGCGATGCCGAGGAACATGTGGGTGAAGGTCAACTGGGCGATCAGCGGGCGCAGGCAGGCAAAGGGTGTGCTCAGCGGGCCGGGATCGAGGAGCAATTCCGACTCCTCCACGCGTACCCGTTCGAAGCTGGCGCTGCCGCTGTCGGTCTGGCGCTGGCCAATGTTGTTCCAGTCATTGTGCAAAGTGATGCCGCTGCGCCCGCTGGGGATGGCCGCGATCAGCAGCTTGCCGCCGGCGCTTTCATCCACCGCCGAGGCGATCAGCATTTCCGAGTCGCTGGCGCCTGAGCAGAAGCTTTTCTTGCCGGAAAACTCGCGCCAGCCGCCGAAGGCTTTGACCACCGTGCGCGTGTCCAGCGGGTTGAGGGCGTTGCCCCAGAACCAGTTTTTGCGCGCGGTCTGTTCGAACCAGGGTTGCCATTGCTCCGGGCGGGAGAACAGCCGCACGGTGGCGAGCATCAGGTGATGAAAGCCGAAAACGTGGGCGATGGAACTGTCGACTTTGGCGAACTCGCGAACGATCTCCAGGGTCTCGCTCCACCGGGCGCCGAGGCCGCCGTATTGGGTGGGAATGCTCAGGGCCAGCAAGCCGCTTTGGCGCAGGGCGTCACGTTCGGTCTTGGGTGTGCCGCCGCGCTCGTCGCGTTCGACCGCAGTAAGGGCGAATTCGGCGGCCAGCAGTTTGGCGGTCTGCAAGAGGGAGGGCAGGACGCTGTTGGGTTTGGCTGTCACGCGGGATTCCTCATGGTGTGCCGGGGCGTACCCCGGCAGACGGCAAGTCAGGCCTTGGCTTTTGCCGGCAGGACATCGTTGGCAATCATTTCGCCGAACGGTCCGGTGAGGTTGGTGACGCCGCGCCCGGCCAGGCTCGCGTAGGGTTCCGGCAGCAGCGGGAACACCAGTTCGGCAAAGCGATACGCCTCTTCCAGGTGCGGGTAGCCGGAGAAGATGAAGCTTTCGATGCCCAGGTCCGCGTATTCCTTGATCCGCTCGGCGACTTGCTGGGGGTTACCCACTAAGGCCGTGCCCGCGCCACCACGCACCAGGCCGACGCCAGCCCACAGGTTAGGGGCGATCTCCAGGTTGTCGCGGCGCCCGTCGTGCAGCGCAGCCATGCGCCGCTGGCCTTCGGAGTCAAAGCGCGAGAAGGATTTTTGCGCGGCGGCGATGGTTTCGTCGCTGATGTGTTCGATGAGTTTGGCGGCAGCGTTCCAGGCGTCTTCCTCGGTTTCGCGCACGATCACATGCAGGCGAATCCCGAATTTGACGGTGCGCCCGTGGCGGGCGGCGCGCTCACGCACGTCGGCGAGTTTTTCCGCGACGGCGGCCGGTGGTTCACCCCAGGTCAGGTACACGTCGACTTGTTCGGCGGCGAGGTCGTGGGCGGCGTCGGAGGAACCGCCGAAGTACAACGGTGGATACGGCTTCTGCACCGGTGGGTAAAGTGCCTTGGCGTTCTGCACCCGCAGGTGTTTGCCTTCGAAGTCCACGGATTCTCCCTGCAACACGCGGCGCCAGATCTTGAGGAATTCGTCGGTCACTTCGTAGCGTTCGCTGTGATCGAGGAAGCTGCCGTCGCCGCGGTTTTCGTCGGGGTCACCGCCGGTCACCACGTTGATCAACAGGCGGCCATTGGACAGGCGGTCTAGGGTGGCGGCCATGCGTGCGGAGACGGTCGGCGAAATGATCCCCGGACGAATCGCTACCAGGTAGCGCAAGCGTTCGGTCAGCGGCACCAGCGCCGAGGCGATCACCCAAGAGTCTTCGCAGGAGCGGCCGGTGGGGATCAGCACGCCGTGGTAGCCGAGGTTGTCTGCGGCTTGGGCGACTTGTTTCAAATAGTTGAGGGTGACCGGGCGAGCGCCTTGGGTGGTGCCCAGGTAATGGCCGTCACCGTGTGTAGGCAGAAACCAGAAAACATCCATGACAAATCCTTAAGCGATTTTCAGCAGAGAGGTGGGATGCGCGGCAAACAACGGCGCGGCGCGTTCTGCAGCAAGGCGAATGCGGGCCTTCAAGGGCTCACTGGTTATTTGGTAGTCGGTGAAGTCGGCCTCAGTGGCGTACACGCCAATCGGCAAAGTCAGGGCCTGGAAGAAACTGAACAGCGGGCGCAACTGGTGATCGAGTACCAGCGCGTGGCGTTCACTGCCGCCGGTGGCCGCGAGTAACACCGGGGTGTTGATCAGGGCGTTGAGGTCGACCAGGTCGAACAGGTGCTTGAGCAGGCCTGGGTAGGAACCGCGATACACCGGGGCGGCGACGATCAGCAGGTCGGCCTGTTCGATGGCGTGCAGTTGCGCCTCGACGTCGGCGGGCAGTTCCTGGCGTGACAGTGCGCCGCCCAGTGGCCGGGCAATGTCGCCCAGTTCAATCAGGGTGGTCTGGATCGGCAATTGATTGGCCAGTTCGGCCAGCACGGCCTGGGTCAACACCAGGGTGCGGGACGGGCGCCAGGTTCCGCCGGAGAGGGCAACGACATTCAGTGGACGGGTCATCAACAGTTCCTTTTTCAACAGTGGCTCAGGGCAAGAGCAGTAGCAGGGCTTGAGCAAGAGCTGTACCAAGCTGCGCAGGCCTTGACTGGCGCGGGTTGTGGGCCAGGTGTTGGAAAATGACGGTGTTGTCTGCCTGGTGTTTTGTTGAATGACTGTTGCCTGAGCAACAGTTGCCAGGCGAACAGTGGCGTGAGCGTTGAAGCCATTTATAGAGGGTTGTGTTTATTCCGTAAATGAACGTATTTCCATATTTATAGATCTACATGGAATATAAGACTTGGCTATCACAGGTGTCGCAAGGGTTGATAGCGACTATCACGGCTGATGATTTTTCACCGTGCAGGTGCGGGAGTAGCCTGTGCTCATTGACTTCAACCCGTTTCGCAGGACCTTCGCCATGAACCGTTTTCTCGCCATTTCCGTATTGCTTGTCACCTCAGTCCTTGCCGGTTGCGCGACACATTCGTCGCCTGAACTGCGTGCCTACTCGGCTGAGGAGAGCAAGGAGCTGGCGCTGGAAGCCCTGAGCCGTCGAGGCCTGTCGTTTGATGAATACCAACAGAAGAAAGCCGAACTGACTGGCCAGCCACAGAAAACCTTCGGTTTCGACCGTCAGGGTGAAATGAACGCCGAGCGCGGCATGACGCTGCACGGTCGCCCCAGTTGAGTCAGTGGCCAGGTCTGAAAAGCCCGAGGTTTCCCACAGGAACCTCGGGCTTTTTGTTTGCCATCCGTTTCCCGGAGCCTGTTAAGCTGAATTTCAGGAGCGTTCCTACGCACTTTTAAATAAAGTGGTCTTTCTTTAACGGCACGGAATCAGGTAAACCATCTTCCTTCCTGATCGCTGCCCCTGAGACGTTGTTCTCGGGAACATGCTCTGCGAGTCTTTAACGTCATGAATAAACGTCCGCTGTATTTCGACTACGCCGCCACCACGCCGGTGGATGAGCGGGTCATCCAGGTGATGGTCGAGTGCCTGGGCTTCAACGCCAACTTCGGTAACCCTGCGTCCAGTTCCCATGCGTTCGGCCAACAGGCCCGGCAAACGGTTGAGCAGGCGCGGGGCCAAGTGGCCGAACTGGTTGGCGCGGAGCCGGCACAGATCGTCTGGACCTCCGGTGCCACGGAGTCCAACAACCTCGCCATCAAGGGCGTCGCCCAGGCGCGGGGCGTGGCCGGTGGGCATATCATCACCAGCCAGATTGAACACAAGGCCACGCTCGACACCGCCCGCCAACTGCAGGAAGCCGGGGTTGCGGTGACGTACCTGGTGCCGGACGCCGAGGGTTTGATCAGCGTCGAGGCGGTGAGCGAAGCGTTGCGTGAGGACACCTTCCTGGTGTCGCTGATGCTGGTGAACAACGAGCTGGGCACCCTCAACGATATCCAGGCGATTGGCGCGCGAGTGCGTGAACACGGTGCGTTATTTCATGTGGATGCGGCGCAGGGCGCCGGTAAGGTCGCGATTGACCTGGCTGAGTGGCCGGTGGACCTGATGTCATTTTCCGCCCACAAACTCTATGGCCCCAAGGGCATCGGCGCGCTGTACGTCGGCCCACGTGCGCAGCAGAAAGTGCTGGCGCAGATTCACGGCGGTGGCCATGAAGGCGGCTTGCGTTCCGGAACCCTGGCGACTCACCAGATCGCCGGCATGGGCACGGCGTTCGCCCTGGCGGCAGCGTCCTTTGCTGAAGAAAAGGCGACCATTGTTGCCCTGCGCGAGCGCCTGCTGGAACAGCTGAATACGATTGCCGGGGTGCGCCTCAATGGCAGTCTTACCCAACGTATTCCCCATACCTTGAGCCTGACGTTCAGCGAGGGCGAATTCAATTCCGCCGCGTTGAGCGCGGGCATTGCCTTCTCGGCCACTTCGGCCTGCAATTCGGCAAGCAATGCACCGTCCCATGTGCTTCTTGCGCTGGGCCATGATGCTCGCAGCGCAGGTCGCACCATACGCTTGAGCCTCGGGCGGTTTACCACCGAGCAGGACATCGATCAGGCGGTTCAGTTGATCAAGGCCGCACTGGCCAGCGCACCGGCTTTCTGGGCCGTTTGACCCCATAACAATTATTAGTGGTTAGCAGGAGACACGATGAGCACACAGCCTTTGACCCATGGAACGGTTCCCCAGCGCCTGGCGCACACCCGCGAACTGATGAGCCGCGAGGGTATTCATGCCCTGTTGGTGCCGTCGGCCGACCCGCATTTGTCCGAATACCTGCCGGGTTACTGGCAGGGCCGTCAGTGGTTGTCGGGGTTTCATGGGTCGGTGGGCACGCTGATTGTCACCGCTGATTTCGCCGGTGTGTGGGCAGACAGCCGTTACTGGGAACAGGCGACCAAGGAACTCAAAGGCAGTGGTATCGAGTTGGTCAAGCTGCAACCCGGCCAGCCCGGGCCGCTGGAATGGCTGGCAGAGCAGACCCCGGAAGGCGGTGTAGTTGCCGTGGATGGCGCGGTTATGGCCGTGGCCTCGGCGCGCACCCTGGGCAGCAAGTTGGAATCCCGTGGTGCACGCTTGCGCACGGACATCGACCTGTTGAATGAAGTCTGGCAAGACCGTCCGACCTTGCCGAACCAGCCGATCTATCAGCATTTGCCGCCGCAGGCCACCGTGAGCCGTGGCGAAAAACTCGCCGCCTTGCGTTCCAGCCTGCAGGAGAAAGGCGCCGACTGGCATTTCATCGCGACCCTGGACGACATTGCCTGGCTGTTTAACCTGCGCGGCGGCGACGTTTCGTTCAACCCGGTGTTTGTATCCTTTGCCTTGATCGGCCAGCAGCAGGCGACGTTGTTTGTGGCCTTGAGCAAGGTCGACGCCGAGCTTCGCGCCGTGCTGGAACAGGATGGCGTGACCCTGCGGGATTACAGCGAAGTTGCGGCGGCTTTGAAGGATATTCCTTCGGGCACCGGTGTGCAGGTCGACCCGGCACGGGTGACCGCTGGCTTGCTGGAAAACCTTGGCAGTGGCGTGACGCTGATCGAAGGCCTGAACCCTACTACCTTGGCCAAGTCGCGCAAAAGCCTGGCGGACGCCGAGCATATTCGTCAGGCCATGGAGCAGGATGGTGCGGCGCTGTGCGAATTCTTCGCCTGGCTCGACAGCGCGTTGGGTCGCGAACGCATCACCGAACTGACCATTGATGAACACCTGACCGCGGCCCGTACCCGTCGTCCGGGTTATGTGTCGTTGAGCTTCAATACGATTGCCGCGTTCAACGCCAACGGTGCGATGCCGCACTATCACGCGACTGAAGAAGAGCACGCGCTGATCGAAGGCGATGGTTTGCTGCTGATCGACTCGGGTGGCCAGTACCTGGGCGGCACGACCGATATCACGCGGATGGTGCCTATCGGCACGCCAAGCGAAGAGCAGAAGCGCGATTGCACGCGTGTGCTCAAGGGTGTGATCGCGTTGTCCTGCGCGCATTTCCCCAAGGGGATTCTTTCGCCGCTGCTGGACTCCATCGCCCGCGCTCCGATCTGGGCTGAAGGCGTGGATTACGGCCACGGTACCGGCCATGGCGTAGGTTATTTCCTAAATGTGCATGAAGGTCCGCAGGTGATCGCCTACCAAGCCGTCGCTGCGCCGCAAACGGCGATGCAGGCGGGCATGATTACGTCCATCGAACCGGGCACTTACCGTCCGGGCCGTTGGGGCGTGCGCATCGAGAACCTGGTGTTGAACCGTGAAGCGGGCAAGACCGAGTTTGGCGAGTTCCTCAAGTTCGAGACACTCACCCTGTGCCCGATCGATACCCGCTGCCTGGAGCCTTCGCTGCTGACGGTGGAAGAGCGCCAGTGGTTCAACGACTACCATGCGCAAGTGCGCGAGCGCCTGAGTCCGCTGCTCAGTGGCGCTGCGCTGGAGTGGTTGCAGGGGCGTACGGCCGCTATCTGAGGGGCTGCAGCTCGGGCGCCTGGGTCAAGGCATCGGCCATGTAGTCGATAAAGGCTTTGACCCGGGCGGACTGGCGACGATTCGGCGCCGAAACGGCGTGAATCGGAAGCGACTGCGGGGTGTAGTCCTGCAGTACGGCGACCACTCGGCCGGCCGTCAGGTCATCAAAGAACAACCACAGGGGCGACAGCGCAATGCCGAGCCCCGCCAATACCATCTCGCGTACGGCCTCGGAGTTATTGCTCTGGGCGTTGCCCATGATCTTGACGCTGTGTCGCGCCCCGTCCTTTTCGTAAACCCATTGGTTCTGACTGCTGAGCAAGTTGAAGAGCAGGCAATTGTGCTGGGTCAGATCTTGCGGGGTTTGCGGTGCAGGGTGTCGGGCCAGATAGGCCGGGCTGGCGAGGGTGACTCGGTGGGTGGTGCTGATCTGCCGGGCGATCAGGCCGCTGTCGCGTAACTCGCCGATGCGCAGGGTAACGTCCAGACCTTCGCTGACCAGGTCCTGATTCTGATCGTTGAGTTGCAGGTCGATGTTTACCTGCGGGTATCGTTCGAGAAATCCCGCCAGGCGCGAAGCAATGTGCAGGCGTCCGAAGCTGATCGATGAGCCGATGCGTAACGGCCCGGCAACCGCTTCCTTGCCGGATTGGAAGCTGTGCTCCGCGGCATCCACCGCCGCGAGGATTTGGCGGCAGTGCCCGTAGTAGCGCTGTCCTTCATCCGTCAGGGAGAGTTTGCGAGTGCTGCGGGAAATCAGCTTGCCTCCCAGTTCGGTTTCCAGGGCACGCAGTACTTTACTGATGGTTGGCTGAGTGGTCTGCAGCTCCCGGGCTACCGCAGAAAAACTCCCGCGCTCGATCACCCGGACAAAAATGGCCATTGCGTTGAGCTTATCCATGGGGCTACCAATTCATGCCTTATTAGCATGGTCACTATAGCGATTTTGCGCCTTATCGGCATGAATGGGCCGGGACATCATGGCGTTCACTTCCTGATGAACCGAGATCACGACCATGACTGATACAACTCAAATGCAGGCTCTGATGGTGGATGTGGCGAATGGGCCGTTACGGTTGGTCACGATTCCACGGCCAATACCGAGTGCCGGTGAGGTTCTGGTAAGGATCAAGGCCAGTGGACTCAACCCGCTGGATGGGAAAATACGTGCCGGTGAGGCGGCCCATGCCCGTCAGCCGCTGCCGGCAGTGATGGGCTTGGACTTGGCGGGGATTGTTGAGGGGGTTGGCCCGGATGTCTACGAGTGGAAAGTGGGCGATGAGGTTTACGCCTTGGCAGCCGGAGTTGGAGGTATCCAGGGTTCTTTGGCGGAATTTGCGGTGGTTGATGCGCTTCTGTTGGCGAGAAAGCCTGTGACACTAAGCATGCGTGAGGCGGCGGCATTGCCGCTTGTGCTGATTACTGCATGGGAAGGGTTGGTGGACCGTGCCCATGTAGGGCCCGGACATAAAGTTTTGATTCAGGGTGGTGCGGGCGGTGTAGGACATGTCGCGGCGCAATTGGCTAACGCGTTTGGCGCAGAGGTGTTTGCGACCGGTTCGGGCAGGCAACGGGCGTTGATTGAAGGGCTCGGCGCGACGTTTATCGACTATCAACAGATGAGCGTTGAGGAGTACGTGGCTTCGCACACAGCGGGCGAGGGTTTTGACATTGTTTACGACACGGTGGGTGGGCCGACACTGGATGCGTCCTTCCGGGCGGCGAGGACCTATTTCGGTCATGTGCTGAGTTGTCTTGGTTGGGGCTCCCATCGACTGGCGCCGTTGTCGTTTCGCGGAGCAACGTATTCCGGGGTGTTTACCCTTCTGCCGATGCTGACGGGCAAGGGGCGCGAGCACCACGGGCACATACTTGCCGAGACGGCGCGCTTGATCGACGCAGGGAAGCTCAAGCCGATCCTTGATGCGCGTCATTTCGACCTGCATACGGCACACGCCGCGTACGAGTTACTCGCGGGCGGCGCTAAAGGGCGTTTGGTGATTGAAATTTAGCTCAGCGCTTCGCGTACAAACTCCAGTCGATCCTGGCCGAAGAACAGCTGGTTGCCGACGAACATGGTCGGGGCTCCGAATACGCCACGCTGGATGGCATGCTCGGTGTTGTCCTTGAGGGCGGCTTTTACGACGTCGTCATTGGTCAACGCCAGGACGTGCTCGTGGTCGAAGCCGCGTTCAGCGAGTACTGCGGCTACCACGGACAGGTCTCCCAAGTGACGGCCCTCTACCCAAAGTGCGCGGAACAGGCAGTCGATGAAGTCGAGAAAGCGCTCGGGCTGGTGCATCTGAATGCCGGTGACTGCACGCATCAGCAGCAAGGTGTTGATGGGAAAGTGCGGATTGAACTTGAGCGGGACGTTGTAGCGCTGGGCATAGCGCGCCAGGTCCTGGAACATGTAGCGGCCTTTGGCGGGAACGGTGGCCGGTGACGCATTGCCGGTGGCCTTGAACACGCCGCCCAGCAGCATTGGTTTATAAATCAGATGGGCGCCGCTTGCCGCGCATAGAGCTGGAAGCTGGGTATAGGCCAAATAGGTGGCAGGGCTGCCGAGATCGAAGAAAAACTCCACGGTTTTACTCATGCTGTGTACTCGCTGTTTATTGTTATGAGGCGTGCTTACCAGGGTTCATTCCAAGGGCGCAGGTCCAGCTCGAAGGTCCAGGCGTCCCGCGGCTGGCTATGCAGGTACCAATAGTTATCGGCGATGTGCTCAGGGTTGAGAATGCCGTCCTGATCCTTGAGGGCGTACTTTTGCGGGAAGTTGTCGCGGATGAAGTCGGTGTCGATGGCGCCATCGACGACTACGTGGGCGACGTGGATATTTCGCGGGCCCAGTTCGCGGGCCATGCTTTGCGCCAGCGCGCGGATCCCGTGTTTGGCTCCAGCAAATGCCGCAAAGCCGGCGGCGCCACGCAGGCCGGCGGTGGCACCGGTAAACAGGATGGTCCCGCGATTACGGGTGACCATGCGCTTGGCTACTTCCCTGGCGTTGAGGAAGCCTGAGAAACAGGCCATTTCCCAAATCTTGAAGTACTTGCGGGCGGTTTCTTCCAGGATACTGCACGGTACGTTGGCGCCGATGTTGAAGACGAAGGCTTCGATGGGCCCCAACTCGGTTTCAATCTGTTCGATCAGGGCGATGACGTCCTCTTCCTTGCGGGCATCGCAGGCAAAGCCATGCGCCTCACCGCCTGCTGCCTGGATGCTTTCCACTAGAGGTTGCAGCTTATCGGCGCTGCGGCGGGTCACGCAGGCGACGTAACCCTCTCGGGCGAAGCGCTTGGCGATGGCGCCACCTGTGGCATCGCCGGCACCCACTACCAGTACGATTTTCTTGTTGTTCGTCATGGGAGATCCTTTGGTAAACGATCGTTAGCCAAACGAACGTTATGCTACGATCCGACATGCGTCAAGCTGCCAACAGAGAGGGAAGTGATGCGATATTCGGCCAGTCATAAGCAGGAAACCAGAGAGAAGCTGCTGGATAGCAGCGCGGCCTTGGCGAAGAAAGAAGGGTTTGCCAGTGTCGGGGTGGATGGCTTGATGAAAGCCATTGGCTTGAGTGGCGGCGCGTTTTATAGCCACTTCGCCTCGAAGGACGAGCTGTTCGGCTCGATTGTCGAACGTGAATTGAGCCATAGTCTTGAGCGCTTGAACGGCAATGGTATGCAGAGTCGGGAACGGCTGGATCGCTGTCTGAAGTTCTATTTGAGCATGGCCCATGTGGAGCAGTCGGAAGTGGGCTGCGCGTTGCCGAGCCTGGGAGCGGAGATTGCGCGGTCTGATGTGGCTGTACGGCAACAGGCGCAGGACTGGATTTGCCGATTGCAGGCGGGGTGGGCTGCAACGTTGGGCAGCGAGGACCTGGCGTGGTCGATCCTGTCGCAATGCATCGGTGCCCTGGTAGTGGCACGGATGATGGTCAGCCCACAGGTGCAGGCGCAGGTCCTGTCATCGAACTACGATGTACTCAGTCAACAGCTGGCGAAGCTATGAGAGCGTCGACAGCTACTTGCAGATGACAATCATGCTTCGGCTGGTGTAGCCGGCGGGGTTGAGGCCGAACGGGTAGTCGCCCGGGTCTTCGGCGTTGTCGCCTGACTTGGCGATGACCTTATAGCCTTTGGCTCCACATGAATTAGCTGCGCTGGCATAGCACTTGTCCCAGGAGGAGGACAGTCCCGAGCAGTTGATATGCAGGCCCTTTTTCCCCCGTTTCACTTCGGTCTTGGTGGTCGCGGCGCAACCTGCAATCGCCACAATCATCAACAGCATCAAAATTCGCTTCATTCCTATCCTTAATAGCCGCCTCGCTTAACAGCACGAAGCTGGCTTTGCTCGCTCTCGACTGTAGCGTTCATGATGTCCTTATCTAAATTCTCCATGACTGACACTGGGTTACGGTCTAAACATGGCCTAATTGAGCGGCAAATGCCAGAGCTACGTCAAATCCTGAATTAATCTGCAGGAACGAGTGGCTTTGATTCGTTACGCATGGTCAGGGTTGCGCCAACGGAGGCCAGGATGATGCAGGTGATCGCCAGCCACTGCGCCAGGGACAAGTGTTCTTGAAGGAAAAACAGGCCGGACAGTGCGCCGAACGCGGGCTCGATACTCATCAAGGTTCCGAATGTGCGGGCGGGCAGGCGAGTCAGGGCGACCATCTCCAGGGTGTAGGGCAGGGCGGTGGATAAAATGGCGACACCAATGGCAATCGGGATCAGGGAGGGAGTGAGTAATGCCGCGCCCGCGTGGACAATTCCGATCGGCGCGACAAATAGTGCGGCAATCATTACACCTAGGGCGGCGGTTTGTACGCCGTTGTCAGCGCCGGCCTTTTGGCCGAACAAAATATAGAGCGCCCAGCACACACCTGCGCCCAGTGCGTAAGCGGCGCCGGTCAGGTCAATGCCGTTGCTGGCTTCTCCCATGGGGATCAGCAGCAGAAGGCCAATGATGGCCAAGGCTATCCAGAGAAAGTCCACAGCACGCCGCGAAGCATAAATGGCGACGGCCAGTGGGCCGGTGAACTCCAGGGCTACTGCGATTCCCAGTGGAACGGTTCGCAGTGACATATAGAAGAGGAAGTTCATCCCGCCCAAGGCCATTCCGTAGACGACCACGGTCTGGAGGAACTTGGCTGTGAGCTTGGCGCGCCAGGGACGTAATAGAAGCAGCATGATCACGCTGGCGAAAATCAAGCGCAGGGTGGTGGTGCCTTGGGCGCCTACAATGGGGAACATGCTTTTGGCGAGTGATGCGCCTGATTGAATGGAGGCCATGGCAATGAGCAGCAGGCCGACCGGAAACAATGTCGAGGCCAGGCTACGGGGGGAAGTGGTCATTGAGGGTGTTCGTCCAAGGTCATATTTGAAGTAGCAGAAGTGACTATGATGCTTAACTGTTCAGCGATGAGCAATATATTGCTCAGCTTGCCCAGTTTTCCTCTATATATAGGTGGATTCTGTGATCCTCGGGATGGATTGATAGAAAAGCTAAATTAAGGGTTGACGGCAGATTCTGGAAGTCTATAATTCGCCCCACTTCCGGCGCAGTCGAAATGGAAAACTCCTTGGTAAACAAAGAGTTATGTTGGTTTCGACAGCGGGCTGCTTCAGATCATCGAAGCCCAGAAAGAGTTAATAAGGCAGTGTTGTTTAGCCCTATTAACGGTTCGATCTTATCGGTCGAAAGCGGAGAAAAAGAGGTGTTGACAGCAGCGTGTAACGCTGTAGAATTCGCCTCCCGCTAACGAGAGATCGGAAGCGCAAGTGGTTGAAGTTACAAAGGAAACTTTGAAAGCTTCTTAAAAAAACCGCTTGACAGCAACAGAGGCTGCTGTAGAATGCGCGCCTCGGTTGAGACGAAAGATCTTAACCAACCGCTCTTTAACAACTGAATCAAGCAATTCGTGTGGGTGCTTGTGGAGTCA
>NZ_LPNO01000032.1 GCF_001952855.1 Pseudomonas sp. ATCC PTA-122608
GCTTGTATGGTTAGACTTGTAGGGGTGGTGGGACTAAAAGCCAGCATCTGACTCTAGCCAGTACAGACCGTGGGAGACTTCGCCCCACCCCTTCACCAAAGCGCCGATAAGGAATGCATCGGCCATGACCGACGATAGAAGCAAGCCAGCGCAACGGTGAAGCCCCGACAAGCCCATAAACCCTAACCCGGAGCGTTTTTCATGGCAATGACTGTCTTGCAATCAATCATCGGCGTGGATGTCGCTAAGGCTGAAGTCGTGGCCTGTCACTTTGAAACAGACGAATTGAAGATTGTGCCGAACAACAAAACCGAGCTGAAGGCGTGGCTCAAATCTCTGCCCGAGGGCAGTGGCATCGCGATCGAAGCGACCAATATCTATCACCTGGATACGGTCAACTTGGCTCATGGGATGGGCCATATGGTTTACGTGATTGATGGCTACCGTCTTAATCACTACCGCAAAAGCACGGGTGGGCGGGCGAAAACAGACGCCAGCGATGCGCGTTTACTGGCCCGTTATTTGAAAAATGAGCAGGCTGATTTACGTGCCTGGAACCCGCCGCCGAAGGTCTATACCAAGCTTCAAAGCTTGCTTCGCCGACGGGCAGCGTTGGTGAAGATGCGAGTTGGCCTTAACCAAAGCTGGGCAGGTGAGCCACTACTTAAGGCCTCATCAAAAAGTGTCTCAGCCTGCCTTGCGAGACACGAAGGGCTTATTGAAAAACGGATATTAGATGCCGTCACTGAGGCAGGTCTGTTGCATCAGATCAAACGCTGCCAGGCCGTTGAGGGGATTGGTTTTCTCACTGCGGTAGCACTGACGATGGCGTTTCAACGAGGCGAGTTTGAAAGTGCCGATGCCTATATCGCGTTCCTAGGAATGGACTTGAGGGTGTCTGACTCGGGGCAAATGAGCGGACGTCGATCACTGAGTAAAAGGGGGACTCGGAGATCCGTCGGTTGCTGCATAACGCGGCGTCAGCAGGTATCAAGTCAAACGCTTGGAAACCGCTCTATCAAAGCTATCTGGGCAGAGGCCTGAAAACGACTCAGGCCTTGGTTATCATCGCTCGCAAGCTAGCGCGTATCGCGTTCTCCCTCATGAAAAACCAAAGTGAATACCAGTCGAAAGCGGTTTTGGGGGCTTCCCCTAAACCATAGAATCTCCCACAGGGGAATACATTTCAAATGTGGGAGCGGGCTTGCCCGCGATGCTCTCAAGCGCGCTGCGAGTGGTACAGGCTCACCTTGCGAAACTCCCACGGTTCGGCCAAGTCGGGCAGGGTCAGGGCGTCGAGGATTTCCAGGCGCTGGTAGTCCGGGTGCTGGAAGTCCCGAACCCGGGAATCGGCGACCAGCGCTTCGCGGCCCCGGGTGAGGAACTGGTCCAGCAGCGGCAGGTTCGCCCGGTCGTACAGCACATCGGCGACCATGATCAGGTCAAACCGGTCGGCTTCGGTGAAGAAGTCTGCTGAATAGCCCAGTGTCACGCCATTGAGTTCCGCATTCGCCCGGCAGGCAGCCAGGGCCAGCGGATCCAGGTCGCACGCCACCACTTCCAGCGCTCCAGCCTTTACCGCGGCAATCCCGGCAACGCCCGAGCCTGCGCCGAAATCCAGCACCCGCTTGCCCGCGACCCACTCGGGATTAGCCGCCAGATACCGGGCCAGCGCCAAACCGCTGGCCCAGCAGAAACTCCAGTAAGGCGGCTCATGCAGGATGCGTCGGGTTTCTTCTGGGCTGAAAGCGCGGTCCATGTTGTCGGCGTCCAGCAGCCACAACGACAACTCGGTGCCCGGCAGCGGGCAGGGCACCAGTTGGGCGTCGCCGATCAGTTCGCTGAGGGCGCGTTGCAGGTCCAGCGGTGGCGTCATGGTGCAGTGACGAGTTGCAGCGGCCCTGTGGTCTGGGTGATCGCCTGGGTGATGCGCACCGGCGGCAGGTGCAGGATCAACTGGCCGGACTGGCTGGCGCGACCGCGCAGTTCAACGCGGGCACCCACCGGGAAAGCTTCAGGGTTGAAGCGCAGGCGGAAGGCCAACGGCTTGTTATTGCCGATCAGCACGCTGCTGGCGAGCAGTTGTTGCGGGCGCGAGCGGTCGTCGATCACCAGCAGCGCCAGTTCGACTTCCGCGCCAGCGGGTACGCCGTTCAATTGGCCGCTGACTTCACGCTGGTAGGCGGGCAGCGGGCCGAGGTCTTCTTCCACACCCGGGATTTTTTTCTCTTGTTGAGGGGCGGCAACGGGTGCCGCCGGTTTTGGGGCATGGCTGCTGCAGGCGACCAGAAAACCGAGCAACGTGAGCAAAACAAGTGGTCGTAACTGCATGTACGGCTCCAGAAAGGACAAAATCCGTGGCTTAAAAAATATGAAACATAATAGTCAGCCTATATACCGTAAAGGCTATGGCTTGTCTTGCCACAGGGATGCGCTACCATGGCCCTCCCATTTTTTGTTGCCTGCCACCATGCACTGTCCCTTCTGCGGTGCCAACGACACCAAGGTCATTGACTCGCGTCTGGTCGCCGAGGGCGAACAGGTGCGTCGCCGGCGTGAATGCCTGGCCTCTGGCTGCGGTGAACGTTTCACCACCTTCGAAACCGCCGAACTGGTATTGCCACGTCTGATCAAGACCGACGGCAGTCGCCAGCCTTTCGACGAAGAAAAACTGCGCGCCGGAATGCAGCGCGCCCTGGAAAAACGCCCGGTGAGTGTCGAGCGGCTGGAAGCGGCGCTGGTGCATATCAAGCACAAGCTGCGCGCCACTGGCGAGCGCGAAGTCAAATCCCTGGTAGTTGGAGAATTGGTGATGGGCGAGCTGCAAAAGCTCGACGAAGTCGCCTATATCCGTTTCGCCTCGGTGTATCGACGCTTCCAGGACCTCAACGAGTTCCGCGAAGAGATCGACCGCCTGGCCCGTGAGCCGGTAAAAGAATGAACCCACCTTCGGCAGAACAAGCGGTACTCGACGCTCATTACATGGCCCGTGCCCTGGAATTGGCGCGCAAGGGTCTGTACACCACCCACCCCAACCCACGGGTTGGCTGCGTGATCGTGCGTGACGGGCAGATTGTCGGCGAAGGCTGGCACGTGCGCACCGGCGAACCCCATGCGGAAGTCCATGCTCTGCGGGCGGCGGGCGACAAGGCCCGGGGCGCCACGGCCTACGTGACCCTTGAGCCGTGCAGCCACCACGGGCATACGCCACCGTGCGCCGATGCTCTGGTGAATGCCGGTTTGGCCCGTGTTGTCGCGGCGATGCAGGACCCGAACCCGGAAGTCGCCGGGCGTGGCATGCGTCGGTTGGCCCAGGCCGGGATCGAGACGTACAGCGGCTTGCTGGAAAACGAAGCGCGGGCGCTTAACCCGGGCTTTCTCAAGCGCATGGAGCATGGCCTGCCGTTTGTGCGGGTCAAGTTGGCCATGAGCCTGGACGGTCGCACTGCCATGGCCAATGGCGAAAGCCAGTGGATCACCGGCCCGGCCGCCCGTGCCGCCGTGCAACGCCTGCGGGCCCAGGCCAGTGTGGTGCTGACCGGCGCCGACACGGTGCTGGCCGATGGCGCTCGCCTGACGGTGCGCGCTGCCGAGCTGGGCCTGGATGAAGAAACCACCGCCCTGGCAATGTCCCGTCCGCCGCTGCGCGTATTGATCGACGGTCGCCTGCGGGTGCCGCTGAACGCGCCGTTCTTCAAGGCCGGCCCGGCGTTGGTCATCACTTGCGTGACCCCGGACAACCAGTACCCCACCGGCCCCGAGTGCCTGGTGGTACCGGGCGTCGACGGCCAGGTCGACCTGCGTTCCGCGCTGGTGGCCCTGGCGGCCCGTGGCGTCAACGAAGTGCTGGTGGAAGCCGGCCCAAGCCTGGCTGGCGCCTTCGCCCAGCAAGGCTTGGTGGACGAGTACGTGATATTCGTCGCCGGCAAGTTCCTCGGCTCCGCTGCCCGGCCTTTGTTGGACTGGCCGCTTGAGAAACTGGCCGACGCCCCCCAACTCAAGATCACTGAAATGCGCGCTGTGGGCGACGACTGGCGAGTCACTGCCATCCCTCTGCCATCAGCGAGCGTATAATTCCCGGCCTGCGCCACGTCTTCAGGAGAACGGCATGTTCACCGGCATCATCGAATCCATCGGCAGCATCCGTGCAATGACCCCAAAAGGCGGCGACGTACGCCTGCTGGTTGAAACCGGCAAGCTCGACCTGAGCGACGTCAAACTGGGCGACAGCATCGCCGTCAGTGGTGTGTGCCTGACCGTCATCGAATTGCCTGGCAACGGCTTTGCCGCCGATGTCAGCCGGGAAACCCTGGACTGCACCGCGATGAACGATCTCAAGAGCGGCAGCCCGGTGAACCTGGAAAAAGCCCTGACCCCGACCACCCGCCTCGGTGGGCACCTGGTCAGCGGTCACGTCGACGGTGTCGGCGAAGTCGTCGCCCGCAGCGAAAACGCGCGTGCCGTGGAGTTCCGCATCCGCGCGCCCAAAGAGCTGGCCAAGTACATCGCCCACAAAGGCTCGATTACCGTCGACGGCACCAGCCTGACCGTGAACGCCGTGAATGGCGCCGAATTTGAACTGACCATCATTCCCCACACCCTGAGCGAAACCATCATGGCGTCGTACCAGCCGGGTCGCCGGGTGAACCTGGAAGTCGACTTGCTTGCCCGTTACCTGGAGCGCCTTCTGTTGGGCGACAAGGCCGCAGAGTCTGACTCTCTTCAAGGGCCCGCCGGGAACATCACTGAAAGTTTTTTAGCCGCTAACGGCTACCTTAAATCCTGACCCAAGGGGGTGCCGCGTGGCGCTCAACAGCATCGAAGAACTGGTTGAAGACATCCGCCAAGGCAAGATGGTCATCCTCATGGATGACGAAGACCGCGAGAACGAAGGCGACCTGATCATGGCCGCCGAGTTGTGCCAGCCGGAACACATCAACTTCATGGCCAAGCACGCCCGTGGCCTGATCTGCATGCCAATGAGCCGCGAGCGCTGCGAGCTGCTGAAGCTGCCATTGATGGCGCCGCGCAATGGTTCGGGGTTTGGCACCAAGTTCACCGTGTCCATCGAAGCGACTACCGGTGTGACCACCGGCATCTCCGCTGCTGACCGCGCCCGCACCGTACAAGCCGCTGCCGCGAAAGACGCCAAGGCCGAAGATATCGTCAGCCCTGGCCACATCTTTCCGCTGATGGCCCAACCGGGTGGCACCCTGGCGCGCGCCGGCCACACCGAAGCAGCCTGCGACCTGGCGCGCATGGCCGGTTTCGAGCCGAGCGGTGTGATCTGCGAAGTGATGAACGACGACGGCACCATGTCCCGTCGCGCCGAGCTGGAAGAATTTGCCGCGGTGCACAACATCAAGATCGGCACCATTGCCGACCTGATTCACTACCGGATGATCCACGAACGTACCGTTCAGCGGATTGCCGAGCAGCCGTTGGACAGCGAACTGGGCCAGTTCAACCTCGTGACCTATCGTGATTCCGTGGAAGGCGACGTGCACATGGCCCTGACCCTGGGCACCATCTGCGCTGAAGAGCCGACCCTGGTGCGGGTGCACAACATGGACCCGCTGCGCGACCTGCTGATGGTCAAGCAACCGGGGCGCTGGAGCCTGCGGGCCGCGATGTCCGCGGTGTCCGCGGCTGGCAGCGGCGTGGTATTGCTGCTCGGTAACCCGGTGGATGGCGACGTGTTGCTGGCGCATATCCGCGAAACCGCCGACCACGTGCCGGTGAAAAAACCGACCACCTACAGCATCGTCGGTGCCGGTTCGCAGATCCTGCGGGACCTGGGCGTACGCAAAATGCGCCTGATGAGTGCGCCAATGAAATTTAATGCCATATCCGGTTTCGACCTGGAAGTAGTAGAATACGTGCCCTCCGAATAAAGGCCGGCGTTGTTTACCCCTTGTTCGCGGTTCAAATATCACTGAGGGGCGCGCACTAAGCGCGTCCCGGCTCTTTAAGAGATTTGTCGAATGACCCTGAAGACCATCGAAGGTACCTTCATCGCCCCCAAAGGCCGCTATGCCCTGGTGGTTGGCCGCTTCAACAGCTTCGTGGTTGAAAGCCTGGTAAGCGGTGCTGTGGATGCCCTGGTTCGCCACGGTGTGAGCGAAAGCGATATCACCATTATCCGCGCTCCCGGCGCCTTCGAAATTCCACTGGTTGCGCAGAAAGTTGCACAGCAGGGTGAATACGCGGCGATCATCGCCCTGGGCGCGGTCATTCGTGGCGGTACTCCGCACTTCGAATACGTGGCTGGCGAATGCACCAAGGGCCTGGCTCAGGTGTCCATGGAGTTCGGCGTGCCGGTCGCCTTTGGCGTGCTGACCGTTGATTCCATCGAGCAAGCCATCGAACGTTCCGGCACCAAGGCCGGTAACAAAGGTGCCGAAGCTGCCCTGTCCGCCCTGGAAATGGTCAGCCTGTTGGCACAGTTGGAGGCAAAGTGATTAGCGACGACAGCGATCAGTTCAACCCCCAGGACCCGCGCCCAGCAGACGCCGGCAAGCCCTCGAAGAGCGAAAAGCGTCGTGCGGCCCGTCAGCTCGCGACCCAGGCGCTGTACCAGCGCCACATGGCTAAAACCTCTCTGAACGAAATCGAAGCGCAATTTCGCGTCGACAACGATTTCAGCGCGGCCGATGCCAGCTATTTCCACGACATCCTCCACGGCGTTCCGGCTAACCTGGCGGAGATCGACGCTGCATTGTCGCCGTGCCTGGACCTGGCGATCGAAGAGCTGGACCCGGTTGAACTGGCCGTACTGCGCCTGTCCACCTGGGAACTGCTCAAGCGCGTCGACGTACCGTACCGCGTAGTGATCAACGAAGGGATCGAACTGGCGAAAGTCTACGGTTCCACCGACGGTCACAAGTTCGTCAACGGCGTGCTCGACAAGCTGGCCCCGCGCCTGCGTGAAGCCGAAGTGAAGGCGTACAAGCGCTAACTGGCGCTTGCTGACGCAATGGGCGAGTTTGAGCTGATCCGCAACTATTTCGCCGCCGCGCCTTGTGCGCAGGGCGGCGAAGGCATTGCACTGGGGATTGGCGACGACTGCGCCTTGCTGGCGGTTCCTCCCGGGGAGCAGCTGGCGATTTCCACTGATACTTTGGTGGCCGGCGTGCACTTTGCCGACCCCTGCGATCCGTTTCTGCTCGGCCAGCGCTCGCTGGCCGTGGCAGTCAGCGATCTGGCAGCCATGGGCGCCAATCCCCTCGCGTTTACCCTTGCCCTGACCACCCCGACGGTTGATGCCGATTGGCTGCAACGCTATGCCCAGGGTTTGAACGCCATGGCGCAGGGTTGCGGTGTGGTTCTGGTGGGTGGTGATACCACCCGTGGGCCGCTGAGCCTGACCCTGACGGTGTTCGGGCGGGTGCCAGCGGGCCAGGCCTTGACCCGCAGCGGCGCGCGGCCCGGCGACTTGCTGTGTGTTGGCGGTGAGTTGGGTAACGCGGCAGGCGCATTGCCGCTGGTACTGGGGCAGCGCACGGCAGAGGCTGCGATCGCCGAGCCGCTGCTGGCCCAGTACTGGTCGCCGCAACCGCAGTTGGCGCTGGGTTTGGCGTTGCGGGGCAAGGCCACGTCTGCCATGGATATTTCCGACGGCCTTCTGGCTGATTGCGGGCATATCGCCAAGGCGTCGGCTGTCAGCTTGTTGATCGAGCAGCAAAAGTTGCCTTTGTCGGCGGCCTTGCTGGCGTTCGTTGGCGACGCGGATGCCCGGGTGGCCGCGTTGAGCGGCGGTGACGACTACGTGCTGGCGTTCACCTTGCCGCCAGCCGAACTGGCACCGTTGCTGGCGTCGGGTGTGCCGGTGCATGTGATCGGCCGGGTCGAGGCAGGGCTGGGCGTTACCCTGCTGGACGCGGCTGGCCAGGACATCACACCCGCCATTCGTGGCTATCAACATTTCTGAAAGGCATAGAACCAAGCTGAAGGCCAATCGAACCTATTGATCTTTATCAGCGACAATTCAGCTTAAGCGTCTGTAGGAACCTGCTGTTACAATCTATCCCCTGTGAAATCAGAAATCAGGAGCACACGGTGCCCGTCGTTTTCGTTGCCGCTTCCAAGCTGCCAACCCCTTTTGCCACGTTCACCATGAATGGTTTTCTTGAAGAAGCCACCGGGCGCGAACACGTTGTTCTGAGTCTCGGTGATGTGGCCGACGGTGCGCCGGTTCTCGGCCGTTTGCACTCTGAATGCCTGACCGGCGACGCCCTGTTCAGCCAGCGCTGTGACTGCGGCTCGCAACTGGAAGCCGCGTTGCAGGCCATCGCCCGCGAAGGCCGTGGTGTGTTGCTGTACTTGCGTCAGGAAGGCCGTGGCATTGGCCTGCTGAACAAGATCCGCGCCTACGAGCTGCAAGATGGCGGCGCCGACACCGTTGAAGCCAACGAGCGCCTGGGTTTTGCAGCCGATCAGCGTGATTACGCGATCTGCCTGCCGATGCTCGAGCACCTGGGCGTCAAGTCCCTGCGCCTGATGACCAACAACCCGCGCAAGGTCAAAGCCTTGACCGACATGGGCATCACCGTCGCCGAGCGCGTGCCGCTGCACACCGGCCACAACCCGCACAACAAACTCTACCTGGCCACCAAGGCCAGCAAGCTCGACCACATGATGGGCAACGAGCACCAAGGCGAGGCCGACCGGGCGTGACGCGTGGCCAGGTCAAGCGGCGACTGTCGTTTAACTGGTGGCAATACCTGGCGTTGGCGCTGGTGCCGTTGTTTGTGGTCAACCTGGTGTTTGGCAAGGCCGATCCCTTGCTGCCGGTGCTGGCGATGCCGTTTTTTATCGCCGGCGTGGCCTCGATGTTTGTCAGCCTGCGTTACTTTCATGGCTATAAGCACGCGCTGATCGCCACGGGCAAAGCCCTCGATACCCCTGAAGAACCGGCTGCCTGGATCACCCTCGCGGCCCGTCGTCGTGTGGCGTTGCTGGTGGCTGCATTGCCGGCCTGGGTTGGCGCGCTGGCAGTGTTTGTCGGGCTGGAAGCGGTGCCGCTGTTTCTGCTGGCGCTGTCGACCCTGGTGCTGTTCTACCTCTATCGCATTCCGCGTCAGTTGGGTTGATGCGCGCCTGGCTGGCGGTGTTGCTGCTGGTCGTCGCGGCTCAGGCTGCGGCGGTCGAGCGGGTTGTCAGCCTTGCTCCTTCCTTGTCTGAAATCGTCGTTGAGCTGGGCGCTGCTGATTTGCTGGTGGGCGTGCTGGACGGCGGCGAGCGGCCACAGGCCTTGGCGAACGTGCCTTCGGTAGGAAACTACGGGCAGTTGGACATGGAGCGGCTGCTCAGCCTCAAGCCGGACCTGATCCTGCTCTGGCCGGGCAGCGTCGGCCCGGCCCAGCGTGAGCAGCTCCAACGCCTGAACATCCCGGTGTTTGTCGCCGAACCCCACAGCCTCGAACAACTCACCTCGCAAGTTGAAACCATTGCCCGGCAACTGGGGCGGGCTGATGCCGGCCGGCAATTGGCCTCGCAGTTGCGCCAGCGATTGGCCGAGTTGCGCTTGCGCTATTACCGAGCCGAGCCGTGGCGGGTGTTTTATCAGGTGTGGAACCAGCCCCTGTACACCGTTGGCGGCGGGCAGATCATCAGCGATGCACTGAGTGTGTGCGGGGCGCGCAATGTGTTTGATGACCTCAAGCTGCCGGCGCCGCAGGTCAGCATTGAGTCGGTGTTGCAGCGCAATCCCGAGGTGATTCTGGCGGGCGATCAAGCGCAGCTTGATGTGTGGAAGGCCTGGCCACAGGTGGCGGCGGTGGCGAACGGGCATTTGCTGGTAGTGCCCGACAAGGGCCTGGAACGACCCAGCGGGCAGATGCTTGAAGCGGTGGCGCGGTTGTGTCAGGTGATTGCACCGAGTCTGTGAGACCGCTATCGCAGGCAAGCCAGCTCCCACATTTGAACGAGTCGTCTGGATAAACACGGCCCCCTGTGGGAGCCGGGCTTGCCCGCGATGAGGCCGGTGCCGGCGCCTTAGATTTCCGGGCTCCAGGTCACCCCGAACATCAACGCCCGGCCTTCTTCCCGATAGCCATATTGCTGGCCCTGATACTGATACAGCGACCGGCTGTATTCTTTGTTCAGCAGGTTATCGAGCTTCATTTCCAGCTTGATCTCACGATTTACCGCCCAACTCCCCCGTAGACCGAGCAAGCCATAGCCGCCCATGGGTTGCTGGTTCGCCGCGTCGTCGTAGCTGCTGCTCACTGCCTGCCAGCTGGCGCCGACGCCGAGCTGATCGAATTGACGATCCAGGTCCAGGCTCAAGGTGCGCTTGGCCCGACGCGCCAGTGTGCGCCCGGTGTCGCGGTCCCGTGGGTCGATCAGCGCAATGCCGAGGCTGCTTTGCCAGCCGAACAGCTCTTGCTTGAGCGCCGCCTCGAAGCCGTTGATGCGCGCGGAGCTGACGTTTTGCGGGACGTGTCCGTTGAGTACGATCGCGTCCTTCAGGTCGGTCCTATATAACGAGGCTTCCAGTCGGCTCGTGTCGTTGAGTTGGCTTCGCCACTGCATCTCGTAGCTTTTCGAGGTTTCGGGCTTGAGGTTCGGGTTGCTGTTTATCCCGTATAGGTCATCCGGGTAATAGAGGTCGTTGAACGTTGGCGCCCGAAAGCCTTCGCTATAGCTCAGCAACAGATCATTGTCCGGGTTCAGCGGCAGGGTGAAGGTGCCACTCCAGCTGTTGTGGCCGCCGAACTGTTGGTTCTGGTCGCGGCGCAGGCCCAGTTCTGTGGAGAAAGATTGCGCCTGGAAACGGTGCTGGATAAACGCGGCGCGGTTCCAGCGACTGTCTTCGGCGAACGCGGTGCTGCTGTTGACCCGGTCCTCGTACCAGTCGCCGCCCAGGATCAGGCTGTTCTGCTCATTGAGGGTCAGGTCGTTTTGCCAGTTCAGCGAGTTGCGGTAGGTGTTGAACACGCTGCGTTCGGTGCTGAGCTTGTCCCGGGTTTCTTCGCGGTTTTCGCTGTGGCCCGCTTCCAGCCGGGACTTCCACGTTTCATTGATGCGTGCGTCGACATAGCTGCTGACGCTGCTTACGGTGAAGTTGGAATAGGGCTTTTGCGGGGAGAACGAGTTGTCGAATTCGCTTTTGCCGCGGTTATCCAGCACGTTCACCCCGGCTTCGAGGTCATCGTTGAAGGCATGGCTCAGGCTGAAACTGGTGGACTGGTTACGATAGGCGTCATGGTCGCGGTCGCTGGGGTACGAGGCATACGTGCGATTGATCCCGGCGGTGTCATCCAGGCTGGCGCCGAGGTTGAAGCGGGTTTTCTCGTCACCGCCGGACAGGCCCAGGCTGCGTTCCCACGTCTGGTTGCTGCCAAATCCCACATGCAGGCGGGGTTGCAGGCCGGACTCGTTGCCGCGTCGGGTAAAGATCTGAATCACCCCGCCAATCGCATCGCTGCCGTAGATCACCGAGCGCGAACCGCGGAGCACTTCCACCCGTTCGATCTGCTGGATGTTCAGGTGCTGCAGGTTGCTGTCGCCGGAAGTCGAGTTGCCGATGCGCTGCCCGTCGACCAACACCAGGCTTTGGGCCGACTTGGTGCCACGAATGTAAACGCTCGCCAGGCTGCCACGGCCACCGGCTTGTGAAACCTGTACGCCGGGCACGCGGCTCAGCAGGTCGGTCACGCTGGTGGGTTGCAGGCGGTCGATGTCGTCGCGGGTAAAGACCGTGTTGGCGGCGCTGCTGTCGTTACGCGCCTGCACCTGGCGGTTGGCGCTGATCACCACGTCGGGCAGCTTGAGGGCTTCGTCGCGTTCGAAGCTGTCGGCGAGCAGGTCGGTGGCTGGCAATAACAGAAGGGGCAGGGCAAGGCGAAGGCGGCTCATGGGCTGTCCGTAGCATTTGAAGTTGGCATAAACAAATGTGGGAGCGGGCTTGCTCGCGAAGGCGCCGTGTCAGTCAATACATCTTTTGACTGACCCACCGCTTTCGCGAGCAAGCCCGCTCCCACATTTTTAATCGCGTTTCTACAGACCCAGCAGGGTCATGCGCTGACGAACCGAAGCTTCAATCCCCGCTTCATCCAGCCCGCACTCGGCCAGCATCTGCGCCGGTTTGGCATGCTCGACATACACATCCGGCAAGCCCAGATGCAGCACCGACTTGAGGATGTTCTCCCGCGCCAGGAACTCACTGACCGCCGCACCGGCGCCGCCCATGATGGCGTTTTCTTCGAGGGTCACCAGCAGCTCATGGCTACCGGCGATCTCGCGTACCAGTGCCTCATCCAGTGGTTTGACGAAACGCATGTCCACCACCGTGGCGTCGATCTTCTCGGCCACTTTCAAGGCTTCAGCCAACTGCACGCCAAACACCAGCAAGGCAACGTTGCTGCCTTGGCGACGGACGATGCCCTTGCCGATCTCGATAGGTTCAAGGTCTTTCTCGATCACCGCATTCGGGCCATTGCCCCGCGGATAACGCACAGCCGCCGGGCCGTTGTACAGGTGGCCGGTGCTGAGCATCTTGCGCAGTTCGTTCTCGTCGCTCGGGGTCATCACCAGCATGCCGGGGATGCAGCGCAGGAAGGACAGATCGAAGCTGCCGGCGTGGGTCGGGCCGTCTTCGCCTACCAAACCGGCACGGTCGATGGCGAACAACACGTCGAGGTTCTGCACCGCGACGTCATGAATCAACTGGTCATAACCACGTTGCAGGAACGTGGAGTAGATCGCTACCACCGGCTTGGCGCCTTCACAGGCCATGCCGGCGGCGAAGGTCACCGCGTGTTGCTCAGCGATCGCTACGTCGAAATAGCGCAGCGGGAACTGCTCGCTGAACGCTACCAGGTCGGAGCCTTCCTTCATCGCCGGGGTGATACCCACCAGGCGCGGATCGGCGGCGGCCATGTCGCAAAGCCATTCACCAAACACGCCGGAGTACTTCGGCCCGCTGGCTTTCTTGGGCGCAGCAGCCGGTGCGTTCAACGGTTCAAGCTTGGTGATCGCGTGGTAACCAATCGGGTCGACTTCCGCCGGGGCGAAGCCTTTGCCTTTTTTGGTGACGATGTGCAGGAACTGCGGGCCTTTCAGGTCACGCATGTTGCGCAGGGTCGCGATCAAAGTTGGCAGGTCGTGACCGTCGATCGGGCCAATGTAGTTCCAGCCCAGCTCTTCGAACAGGGTGCCGGGAACCAGCATGCCCTTGGCATATTCTTCGGTACGACGGGCAATTTCCCACGCGCCGGGCAGACGCGAGAGCACCTTCTTGCTGCCTTCACGCATGCTGGCGTAAGTGCGGCTGGAGAGGATTTTTGCCAGGTAATTCGACAGGCCGCCGACATTGCGCGAGATCGACATGTCGTTGTCGTTGAGGATAACCAGCATGTTGGCGTTCACTTCCGGCGCATGGTTCAGCGCCTCGAAGGCCATGCCGGCGGTCAATGCGCCATCACCGATCACCGCAATCGCCTTGCGATCGCTGTTCTGCAGGCGGGCAGCAATCGCCATGCCCAGCGCTGCACTGATCGAGGTGCTGGAGTGTCCGACGCCAAAGGTGTCGTACTCGCTCTCGGAGCGGCGCGGGAAGGCCGCGATGCCGTCCTTCTGGCGCAGGCTGGCCATGCGCTCGCGGCGTCCGGTGAGGATCTTGTGCGGATAGGCCTGATGACCCACGTCCCACACCAGCCGGTCGTCCGGGGTGTCGAACACGTAATGCAGCGCAATGGTCAGCTCGATGACGCCCAGGCCGGCACCGAAATGCCCACCGGTCTGGCCGACCGTATAGAGCAATTCCAGGCGCAACTCATCGGCCAGGGTTTCCAGCTCGGCTTCACCCAGGCGGCGCAGGCCGGCTGGCGTGTTGGCACGGTCCAGCAGGGGCGTGGCCGGGCGCTTGCGGGGAATCTCTTGGAACGTCGTGGGCATCAGGCGAATCGTTATAGGTATAGAAGAGGCGGCAGTTTACCTCAAGCATCGCAAACTGCCCACGCAGAGCGCCGAACTTGGCTGATATGCGGTGGAAAAGGCCGTTGCTGTCAGTGGCGACGTTCGACGATATACCGCGCCAGGTCACGCAGTGGCTCGGCAGCCGCGTCGAAAGGTCGCAGGGCATCCAGTGCCTGGTCCCGCAGCTCCAGGGCGTAAGCCTTGGCGGCTTGCAGGCCGAGCAGCGAAGGATAAGTCGGCTTGTCTCGTGCGATATCTGCGCCCTGGCGTTTGCCGAGGGTTGCGGTATCACTTTCAACGTCGAGAATATCGTCCTGCACCTGGAACGCCAGGCCCACGGCCCGCGCGTAGGTTTGCAGCGCCGCCAGTTGCGCGGCTTCGGCACGGCCACTGGCCAGAGCGCCGAGGTGCACGGCGGCTTCGATCAGCGCGCCGGTCTTGTGACGGTGCATGTATTCCAGGGCTTTTTGATCGAGCTTCAAACCGACCGAGCCCAAGTCAATCGCCTGGCCGCCGACCATGCCGGCAGGGCCTGCGGCCAGTGCCAGCGCGGTAACCATGCGCAAGCGGATCTCGGCGTTGACGTTGCTCAGGCGCGGGTCCAGCAGAGCGCTGAACGCCAGGCTTTGCAGGCCGTCACCGGCGAGAATCGCACAGGCTTCATCAAAGGCTTTATGGGTAGTGGGCTGGCCGCGACGCAGATCGTCGTCGTCCATCGCCGGCAAATCGTCGTGTACCAGGGAGTAAGCGTGGATCAACTCCACCGCACAGGCGGCGCCGTTGGCTTCTTCCGCTTGCGCGCCGAGTGCTTCGCAGGCCGCGTAGGCAAGCAACGGACGAACGCGCTTGCCGCCATTCATCACGCTGTAGCGCATGGCCTCATACAGGCGGTTCAGCTCCGGGCTAGGCGCAACAAACAGCGGTTCCAGCGCAGCATTGACCCGGGCCTGGCTGCCGGCCTGATAAGCGTCGATCATTCAGGCTGTTCCGCATCGAAAGGTTCTTCGGCCAACTCCCCATCGCGTTCCAGCAACACCTGGACCTTCTGCTCCGCCTGCGCCAAGGCGCTCTGGCAGTCGCGGGTCAGGCCGATGCCTTGCTCAAACGCCGTCAGCGAGTCTTCCAGCGACAACTCGCCGTTCTCCATCCGCTCGACCAGGGTTTGCAGGTCGGCGAGGGATTGTTCGAAATCGAGTGCAACTTTTTTGCGGGCCATGGCGGCTATTCCGGTAGACGGTAAACCGGCGCGACACTAGCAGACATGGGGGATTGGGGCAAATGAGTGGGGGGATTTGCCTTGGAAATCAATCGCCTTGGGTGTTGATCTGGTAGCGGGTGCTGCGGCCGCCGCCGGGTAGTCGAGCCAGGCAGTTTTTTTCCAGAAGATCGGCCAGATGTCGGGTCGCCGTGGCCTTGGACACGTTGGCCACTGCCTGATACAGAGCCGCGCTGATCCCGTGCTCAAAGCCCTTTTCGGCACCGTCGAGCAGGCGATTCAAGACTTTGCTCTGTTCGGCGCTGAGTGCGTGGTCCCGATGCTGTTGCCAGAAGCGGGTTTTGCCCAGCAGCCGGTCAATCCGCGCCATGGCCTGTTGCAGGCTGCGAAGCAGTGTTTGCAGGAACCACTCAAGCCAATCGGTGACATCCAGCGTGGCCTTTTGACTGGTTTCCAGTGCGCGGTAATAGCCCGCCCGGTCTTCAAGGATGCTTGCCGACATGGCGTAGAAGCGGATCGCCCGGTTCCCTGCCTGGGCAAGCGCGAGGTCAGTAATAGCCCGCGTCAGACGACCGTTGCCATCATCGAAGGGGTGCAGGGTGACGAACCAGAAATGCGCCAGGCCTGCGCGCAGCAATGGGTCAAGGGCCGCATGATTCCGGCTGGCTTCAAACCATTCGATGAAATCGTCCAGCGACTGCTCTAGCCCTTGGCGGGGTGGGGCCTCGAAATGCACAGTGGGTCGGTCCAGTCGTCCCGACACGACTTGCATGGGCTCATCGCCCCTTAAGGTTCCTACGTTCAACCCGTGCGTGGAAAGACGGGTTTCCTCGGTGGGAAACAACCATCGATGCCAGTTGAATAGACGGGTGAGGGTAAACGGTTGAGCAAACTGTTGCGTGGCGTCCAGCATCAAGTCAGCCAAACCCTCGCTACGTCGGCTCACGGAGCCTTCTTGCAATTGCTCCAGGCCCAGGCGTCGGGCCAAAGAGGAACGTACCGAGCCCACATTCAGTTGCTCACCCTCGATTGCCGAGGAGGTCAGAATGTTTTGCAGCAACGCATCCAGTTCGTTTTCTGAACTCTGTGCCTGGCTGACCGAACCCAGCATGCCCAGCAACTTTCCTTGCGCCTGCGTGCACTCTCGCAACAACGCTGCAAGGCGCTCTGGTTGCCAGTGAAAGTGCGGCCAGTCGGGTTGTTGCCAGATCCAGTATGGGTGATCCATGTAGGTATGCTCGGTGTGTGAGCCGAATAGAAGGCTTATTCGGCTCATTTGGTGAGCCGATTGTGTGAGCTATTCGGCTCACTGTCCAGTCAGCCGCGTACGATCAAGATGCGACGGGTGAGGGCAATCTTGGTCACCGTTGATGTCACGCACGCGGTTGCGCCAGGAGTGGTCGATGGTTAGGTTATTGGCGATGCGATAGAGAAAAGCGCGAACGTCGCCGATCTTCGCGACTTCGCTGTTGATCTGGTGGATGAAGGCGTCATGCATAGTCGTTGGCGATTTCGCGGCAGTTTACCCTGCGGGTGAAGTACGCCAGGAGTTCACTGCGGTGACGGCGGTGGAGCGGGCCGAGGTTGCGGTTGCGAGGGGAGTCGGGCATGGCAGGGCGGCATTTGTGGGGGAATGGTTGAGGTGGGGGATGGTAGAGCGATGAGATTTTCCGGAAAAAAGGATGAGTAGCCTGAGCAGATGGTTGTGAAAGGAGCATGCTTACTATTGGTCGCTGTGCAGAGCGTTGGTAATTGGGTGTGGAAATGTCAGAAAAAGAAGAATATGCCTGTATTATTTTTCAGCGCTGTATTGGTGAGTTTTATTAGTTTTTTTAATAGGCCAGGGTTCTCGGGGATTGCCGCGATCATTAGGATTTCGAGCATAGTCGTCAGTTCGGTAACACTCTGTATACTTTCATCTTCATAGTCGTCTATTAGTTTTCCGAGTTTTGAGTTTATGTTTTCAATGATTTCTGATTTAGTTAGTTGTTGGTATTCGTCTTCGCTCAGGTCCAGTTGTTCTAGTTTGTTCTTAGGGCAAGCGTCCAAGTCTAGAAGTTTCAAGGCTTCTCGGGTCAAAGGTACAGTTATCAGCTTCATTAAAGCGGTTCCTTTTTGAAGTATTTCTTTTCAGTATTCTTCCAGCGCAAAAGGCTTGGCAGCATAAAAACCACCCATGTCGCGCAAGTAAGTATGAACTCAATTTCCGATAATACTTTCAGTGCTTCCATTCCAGTTAGTGCTATATCTTTATTTTGCTCTAGTATTGTTTGCTTCCATGGATTTTATGTTTGGGTGAGCGTTTTGCCTTATGGAGCTTAGAGTTATGAAGGGCTCTGCATATATTCGTAAATGTCGCTTCTTGTTATTTCTTTTATTTTTATTTCATTTATCTTGGGTAGGATGAGGTTTTTATGTTTTGAGTGACATATTAACTGAATGGCCCCGTAAGTCTCGCCATTAAAGAATCGGATAGATAAAGTCGAACTGTTGAATAATATTAGTCTGAAATCATTTGTGGTTAATATGTAATCGAGAGCGCTTAATCTTTGCGAGAGTTCAGCGGTTCTTTCGTTTTGTATCATCAGCCGTATTGAATTGCAAGCGCTGCCCAGCGTTGATGGGTCTGTTTCTGTAGAGGGCGTGTTTAATTGTTGTATGTAGGAATATACCGACGTTACTTCATTTTTCAGTAAAATATCTCCAGGTCCCGCTTTTTTTGAAAACTCCTTTATCGTCACATATTCCATAGTCTTGCTGTATGGCTTTATTCCATACGTGCCCCATCTTACCGTGAATGGCCACTTTTCCTTGAGTAAAAACTCAAGCTTGCACCACGAAGGCCAAGCTTCTTTGATTTCGTGATTAAGTAAGGTGAGTGTCAGGAAGTCCTTGTCGTAACTGTGGGTGACCTGATCCCAAGGATAAATGCCGTCCTCACATATAAATACTGTTTTCATTGATATCCCTTGAAGTAAGTGTGTGAGTCGCCATCAAGGCGGGAGAAACTTTAAGTCGTTATTTATTTGCTTCGATCTTCACGTGCGGATTGTGATCGCGAGTTTTTTATGTGGGGTGGTCTATATTAAGGTTGCACTTAAAGTCTCGTTGGGTATAAGTGAATTTGGGTTGTCGTTAAGTCAATATGGCTTGGTTTTTCTTCGGGCACACTGTCTAACTCTATAAGAATGATGAGTCCATTAAGGCGTATAGCGGCGCATTTGTCGTCATCGATTGAGATCAGCTCTGCTGTTAGGTGTGTTTTGCCTTTCACTGTATAAAAGAGATCGATATTGTTGGCTGAAGGCTTGATATTTTCGCCCCAGCAGAAAGCTTCATCCAGAGTCATTTCAATATCGTACTCTTGGCCAATCTGCGGTGGCCCTCCAACCCATGCGGCTAATCCTTTGCCGAACAGTGACTGGAAACTCACCTGCAAGCCATGGTCTTCTGAATGCATATTGGTTATTTTTACTATCATTTTCTTAAGGTGGGGCTGCAAGCACTATTGATTTAGAGGGGTATGGCTAGTGTTTTACGTGAATGGAGTAATTCTCTTTAGGTGTTTTTGAGTTTAATTAAAACAATCCATCTTTTTTGTCGCCGTTTATGTACGCCGAAGGGCCGTCTAGAGATATAAAGTTTGCTTTGAATTCTATTAGGGAGTTTTTTGAGATGGCTTGAAATGTGAAAAAGTCGTTTTTTTCTACTATAGTGACGGACAAAGTTTCTTTGGTTGGGATGTTGATGATTTTTAAATCGCGAATGGTTGAGCAGGTAAGCCCGATCCTGCAAGTGTTGAATCCTTTGTTTTGCCATTTTTCTGGTAAGTTATCTGGGAATTCCGGTATGTCGAATCCCAAGCCTACCAAGGGTTGGTCGTTTTCGATCTGTAATGAAAAGAGAGAAATTCTTCCAATCTCTATTGGCCTGCTAAAAAGTTTACAGAAGAATATGCTTTCATCTAGTTCGTCCCAGTGTTTCATTTTTTTTCCTTAAAAGAGTAATGTTCTTTCGCTCCGGGTACTTTGCCGTTTCGGATAGATAAGGTCGAACTGTTGAATAGTATTAGTCTGAAATCATCTATGGTTGATACGTAATCGAGAGCGCTTAATCTTTGCGAGAGTTCAGCGGTTCTTTCGTTTTGTATCATCAGCCGTATTGAGTTGCACGCGCTACCCAGCGTTGATGGGGCTGTTTCCGTAGAGGGCGTGTTTAATTGCTGTATGTAGGAGTATACCGACGTTACTTTATTTTTCAGTAAAATATCTCTAGGTCCTGCTTTTTTTGAAAACTCCTTTATAGTCACATATTCCATAGCCTTTCTGTATGGCTTTATTCCATACGTGCCCCATGTTACCCTGAATGGCCACTTTTCTTTGAGTAAAAACTCAAACTTGCACCACGAAGGCCAAGCTTCTTTGATTTCGTGATTAATTAAGGTGAGTGTCAGGAAGTCCTTGTCGTCACTGTGGGTGACCTGATCCCAAGGATAAATGCCGTCTTCATATATAAATACTGTTTTCATTGATCGTCTCTTGAAATCGACCTTCCTAACTCGATAAAAAAGGTGGGCACGATTAGCCGTGCGGCTGAGCATTTGTCGTCATCGATTGTATGGAGACAGGATAAGCCTGTGTCATAACTAAATAGATTCGTCTCTTTTTGTCCGTCATTTAGCTGCTGGCGGTCTCCACAAGACTAGATCCGCGACATGTCTTTCAATGTCATCCATATCATCTTCCCCGCGAGTGTCGTCAAAATGTTGTGAGATTATTTTTCTCACCTGCGCTAGTCGTCGTGTAACACCAAAGTTGTCAATAAAGTCAGTGGTTTCTTTTCGGTACTCCTCTAAGGCAAAAGGTTTGTCGGCATAAAAACTACCCATGTTATGCAGGGAAATCAAAATGAACTCGAGTTCTGAAAGGATCTCCAATGCCTCGTCACCACTTAATACTATCTTTTCGTTCGCTTTTAACATTATTTTCTTCTCGTGAATTTAGAGTTTTTAATTATTAAACTTCCTTTTACGGTCAGCTCCATAGTGTTGTATCTTGGGTTTTTTATCCATTCTAGTCTAGATTCGGGTACATCTATCTCAATATAGTCTCTTCCTTTCCCTCTGCTAATTTGATATTTGTTTTGGGCGTCTAAAGGGCTCAAAACTTTATTTTTTGCGGGCTCCACAAACACCCTGTCTTTATCCCGCGCAATTATTACTCCGTCCTTTTCAATTCCGTTCGATCCAGCCCTGTTTGTGTAGTGTCTTACTCTGACGGTTTTTTCGTGGCTTGCCACTGGAGCCGGTTGTATTGGCTCGCCATGGTCTACTTTTGTTTTATTCGAGGCGTTTTCATCGCCCGTAGGAGGTTTACACCCATCCCCACCCGGACAGGTATTCAAGCCCAACGGATCCACCCACCCCGTCGGGTTGGGCACGTACTGGTATCCGTTCAGCCCTCCCGCCAGCTTCACCGGGTCGGGCGTCAGATAGCGGCCAATGTCCGGATTGTAGTAGCGATGGCGGTTGTAGTGCAGCCCGCTTTCCGGGTCGAAGTATTGGCCCTGGAAGCGCAGTGGGTTGGTAACGGTGTTGACGTCCAGCTTTGCGATTTGGCCGTAGGCGCGGTAGTGGGCGGACCAGACGATTTCGCCGTCGGGCGCGGTGAGTTCCTGCGGGGTACCGAGGTGGTCGAGTTGGTAGTGGAAGGGTTTTACGTCTTCCGGG
>NZ_LPNO01000033.1 GCF_001952855.1 Pseudomonas sp. ATCC PTA-122608
AATGCCCAGTTGCGCAAGATCATCAAGACGCGAGGCCACTTCCCAACGGATGAGTCCGCGACAAAGCTAATCTGGCTGGCATTGCGAAATATCACCGCGAATTGGGGCAGTGCAGCTCATGATTGGAAGAGCGCGATGAATCAATTTGCGATTCTGTACGGAGATCGATTTATCAGGCCGACCTGGTAAAGCTAGGCCTGCCTGACGGCAGGCCGTAACCGGCCCGAACACAAAAAATCTGACACTCTCTAAGCAGCCGTTACCTAAATAACGGATATGTACCCAGCTCACAGATCACATCAGGCAACCGCTTCACGCGGCACCAACGTCACCCAATACCGAGTACGAAACTGCACCTCCAGCGCCATCGTCGACGCCAGCAACGCAAGAATACGATCCGTATCCGCCAACTGAAAACTCCCAGTCACCCGCAACCTCTCCAGCCTCGAGTCCCACCGCATCACCCCTGGCCGATACCGCTCCAACTCCCGCAAAAAATCCCCCAACAGCTGGTTCTGCGCAGTCAGCACACCGTCGCGCCAACCCAATTGCAACGCATCAAACCCCACCGCAGCACCCATCCCCGACGCCTGCAACCGAGCCTGCTGCCCACCTTGCAATGTCGCCATCTGCCCACGCAGGTCCTGCACCTGCACTACGCCCTTGAGCACCGACACCAAACACCCGGATGACAACTGCCGCACACACACTTCAGCCTGGCTGACGATCACCTGGCCATAACGCGTCTGCACCGTCAGCGCACCACCCCCCGGTACCGTCAACGCCATCTCCCCTTCCACCAGCGTCACACGGCGCCGGGTCGCATCCACATCCACCGCACTCGCGGTATTCAATTGCAGGCTACTGCCATCCGCCAGCGTCACCCGCCTGCGTTCACCGGTGGCGGTGTGCAAGTCAGCACGCCATGCATCGATCGGCAATTGCCGGCTAAACAACCACGCAGCCGGCACCAACGCCGCCACCCCCAACGCACGCTTGAGCACCGCACGCCGACCCGGTTGCGGGCGATCAAGGCTGGCCATGGCCAATGCCGGAGGCAAGTCGGTAAAACGCTGGCGCAGTAACTGGGCTTTTTGCCAGATCTGTTCGTGTTGAGGATGACTGTCACGCCACTGCTGCAGGCTGGCATGGTCACGCTCGGTGGCAGTACCGGATTCCAGCAACGCCAGCCACTGTGCCGCCGCACGGGCAAGATCCGGCGCGGTACGGCTCACAGTTCCACCAGCAGGCAATGCTCATAGGCCTGGGCCATGTAGCGTTTGACCGTACGCTCGGAAACCTGGAGCCGCTCGGCGATCTCGCGGTAGCCCAGGCCTTCCAGCTGGCTCCAGAGAAACGCTCGGCGTACCACCGGTGGCAAACCGTCGAGCAGCTCATCCAGGGCTTGCAGGGTTTCCAGCAGCAACCAGCGCTGTTCCGGTGACGGCACGCAAGCTTCCGGCAAGTGCATCAACGCATTGAGGTACGCCTGTTCCAGGCTGCGCCGCTGATGAAAATTCACCAGCAGCCGTTTGCCCACGGTCACCAGGTAAGCCCGGGGCTCCTGCAATTGCGCAATCGGCTGGGCGCTGGCCAGCACCCGCAGGAACGTGTCCTGGCTCAGGTCGGCGGCATCCCAGGCGTTGCCCAGACGGCGCCGCAACCAGCTTTCCAGCCAGCTGCGGTGGTCGCGGTACAAGCTGTGAAGATTCGGTTCAGTGAGGTGCGTCGGCAATACAGCATCATTCATGGCAAGTAACCTGCGCGGCGCGAGTCAGTCTCAAATGAGATTCATTCTATTTAATATCCCGCCGCCATACCACGTTCTTTTGCACAGCATGTTTAAAGCATCGCGGCCTTTTGCCTGAGCATGTCGATAAACATCCCCAGTTCGCGACTCACCGGGTCACCCCGGCGCAGCAGCATGCCGAACGGCGCAAGCTGCACCTCCAGCGCCACCGGCAGTGCGACCACCAGGCCCATTTTCAGGTAATCCCGCAGGGCACTTTCCGAGAGCACCATGATCGCGTCGGTCAGTTGAATCAGTTGCTGCATGGAATACACCGAGCTGCATTCGATGATGTCTGCCGGCTGCGGTAACGCAAGGCGTTGCAGCGCTTCGTCGAAGCCGATGCGCGCCGGGCTGGTTTCCGGTTGCAGGATCCACGGCCAGTCGCTGACCAGTTCCGTCAGCGCCAGGTCATCACGCTGGGCCAGGGGATGGCCGGCGTGCACCACCACCAACAAACGCTCGTTGCCCAAGGGTTCGAAGGTGTAATGCTCGCTGTCGGTGGCGGCATTGCGCCGGGCGATGGCCAGGTCGATGCGGCCTTGTTCCAGCAACTGGATCACCTGGTCGCTGGTGTCTCCCATGATGCGAATGCGCAGTTGGGGATTGAGTGTCTTGATCTGGGCGATGGAGTCCATCACCAGGTCCGGGGCCGCGCCCATGATGGTGCCAATCGACAAGTAGCCATAACCGCCCTGTTGACGCGCCATCAGGTCTTCGGCGCAGCGGTCGAGGCCACTCAGCGCCGACTCGGCAAAGCGGATCAACTCCTTGCCCAGCGCCGTCGGGCGCATGCCCCGGGGCAGGCGCTCGAACAGGTCACAGGCAAACATGTCCTCGATCTCGCGCAACATGCGCGTCGCCGCCGGCTGCGACATGTTCAGGCTTTGGGACGCACGGTGCAGGTTCTGGCTGGAACTCAAGGCCACCAGCATGTGCAGATGCTTGTAGCGCAGGCGGTTGAACAGGCTGCGGGAGATCAACGGACTACTCATTTTTATCCTTGTTATCGATACCCTGAGGTTATCAGTTGTAAGCGAGATTCGATTTGTAGCGCATGGATTGAGCGCCGTACAGTCCTTCCCATAAGAACAAAACACCGGACTGAACAATGAAGACCCTGCCCGCACCTCTGCTCGCCAAAATTTCCTGGCGGCTGCTGCCCTTCCTGCTGCTGATGTACATCATGGCCTTCCTCGACCGCGCCAACGTCGGGTTTGCCAAACAAGCCTTCCAGGCCGACACCGGCCTCAGTGACGCCGCCTTCGCCTTTGGCGCCGGGGTGTTTTTTGTCGGCTATGCGCTGCTGGAAGTGCCGAGCAACCTGATCATGCATCGCGTCGGTGCCCGCCTGTGGATGTGCCGGATCATGGTCAGTTGGGGCCTGGTGTCCGCCGCCATGATGTTTGCCCACAACGAAACCAGCTTCTACGTGTTGCGCTTTCTGCTGGGCGTGGCCGAAGCCGGATTCTTCCCCGGCGTGATCCTCTACCTCACCTACTGGTTCCCCTCCGCCGTGCGCGGCAAGGCCATGGGTTTCTTCTACTTTGGCGCGCCCCTGGCCTTCATCTTCGGCAGCCCACTGTCTGGCTTGCTGCTGGAGTTGGACGGGTTCTCCGGACTGCACGGGTGGCAATGGCTGTTCGTGGTGGAAGGCCTGATGGCCACCGCGGTTGGCATCTGGGCCTATTGGTACCTCGACAACCGCCCCGCCGATGCCAAATGGCTGAGCGTTGCAGAGCGCCGCCAGATCCAGGACCTGCTGGACCGCGAAGACCAGCAAAAAACCTCCCACGGCCGCAGCCTGCTCACGGTGCTGTGCCAGCCCAGCGTGCTGTACCTGTGCCTGGTTTACCTGCTGATCCAGGCCAGCGTGTACGGCGTGGTGTTCTATTTGCCCACCCAGGTCGGCGGGCTGCTGGGGACCAAGGTCGGCTTGATGGTGGGCCTGGTCTCGGCGATTCCCTGGGTCTGCGCGCTGTTCGCCGCGTGGTGGATTCCCGGCTACTCCGACCGCACCGGCGAGCGCCGCAAAACCGCTTCCCTGACCCTGTTGATGGCCGCCGCCGGGATCGCCTGCTCAGTGACCTTCGCCAACCCGCTGCTGGGCATGCTCGCCCTGTGCTTTGCCGCCTCGGGCTTTATCGCCGTGCAACCGGTGTTCTGGACCTTCCCTTCCAGTTACCTGGCCGGCAGCGCAGCGGCGGCCAGCATTGCCCTGATCAACTCCTTCGGTGCCCTCGGCGGGTTTATCGCCCCGGTGCTGAAGAACTGGGCAGAAACCGCCTTTCACTCCCCTGCGGCCGGCCTTTACCTGCTGTCCGCCACCACCGTACTCGCAGCGTTGCTGGTACTCGGTATCCATTCCCCAGGCCAAAAAGCGACGAACACGCCGGCCACTGTTTAATCAAGGAGTCACACCATGGGCAACCTCACTATCAAGCACGTCCGCGCCTTTGTGCTGCGCGGCGGCGGCGCGGACTACCACGACCAGGCAGACGGCCACTGGATCGACGATCACATCAGTACCCCCATGAGCAAATACCCCGAGTACCGCCAGAGCCGCCGCAGTTTCGGGATCAACGTACTCGGCACACTCGTGGTGGAAATCGAGGCCAGCGACGGCACCGTCGGGTTCGCCGTGACCACCGGTGGCGAGCCCGCCGCGTATATCGTCGAGAAGCACCTGGCGCGCTTCCTGGAAGGCGCCCGCGTCACCGATATCGAGAAAATCTGGGACCAGATGTACCAGTCCACCCTGTACTACGGCCGCAAGGGCCTGGTGATCAACACAATTTCCGGTGTCGACCTGGCGCTGTGGGACCTGCTCGGCAAGATTCGCCAGGAACCGGTGCACCAGTTGCTCGGCGGCGCGGTGCGTGATGAATTGCAGTTCTACGCCACCGGCGCCCGCCCCGACCTCGCACAGAAGATGGGCTTTATCGGCGGCAAGATGCCCCTGCACTACAGCCCGTCGGAAGGCGAAGAAGGCCTGCGCAAAAACCTCGAGGAACTGGCGACCATGCGCGAGCGGGTCGGCCCGGACTTCTGGCTGATGCTCGATTGCTGGATGAGCCTGGACCTGAACTACGCCACCAAACTGGCGATCGGCGCCCATGAATACGGCCTGAAATGGATTGAAGAAGCGCTGTCGCCCGACGACTACTGGGGCTATGCCGCCCTGCGCAACAACGTGCCCAAAGGCATGTTGGTCACCACCGGCGAACACGAAGCCACCCGTTGGGGCTTTCGCATGCTGCTGGAGATGGGTTGCTGCGACATTATCCAGCCGGATGTGGGCTGGTGCGGCGGCCTCACCGAACTGGTGAAAATCTCGGCCCTGGCCGACGCCCATAATGCGCTGGTGGTGCCCCACGGCTCGTCGGTCTACAGCTACCACTTCGTCGCCACCCGCCATAACAGCCCGTTCGCCGAGTTCCTGATGATGGCGCCCAAGGCCGACGAAGTGGTGCCGATGTTCCACCCGCAACTGCTCGGTGAACCGGTGCCGGTGAATGGCCGCATGCGCCTGTCGGTGCTCGACAAGCCCGGGTTTGGCGTGGACCTCAACCCCGATTGCCAACTGCATCGTCCGTATAACCGCTGAGGACTCCTGCCATGAACATGCCCCACAACGCTTTCAAGGCTGCGCTGCGTAAAGACGCTGCGCAATACGGGATCTGGGCCGGCTTCGCCACCGCCTACGCCGCCGAGATCGTCGCCAGCACCGGCTACGACTGGATGCTGATTGACGGCGAACACGCTCCCAACACCGTGCCCAGCGTGCTCAACCAGCTCCAGGCCGTGGCGCCCTACGCCACTGCGCCGGTGGTGCGTGCGGTGAGCAGCGACGCCAACCTGATCAAGCAACTGCTGGACGTCGGTGCGCAAACGCTGATGATCCCGATGGTCGAAACCGCCGAGCAAGCCCAGGCCCTGGTGCGGGCCATGCGTTATCCGCCCCACGGCATTCGTGGCGTTGGCGGCGGCCTGACCCGCGCCACCCGCTGGGACGGCGTGGCCGACTACCTCAATACTGCCCATGAACAGCTGTGCCTGATCGTGCAGGTGGAGTCGCGCCAGGGGGTGGAAAACGTCGCGGCGATTGCGGCGGTGGAAGGCGTGGACGCGGTCTTTATCGGCCCCGCCGACCTGTCCATCGGCCTCGGTCACGCTGGCAATCCCGGGCACCCCGAGGTGCAGGAACGCATCCAGCACGCGGTCAACGCCACGCTGGCGGCCGGCAAGGCCTGCGGCATTCTCGCGCCCAACGAAGACGATGCTCGCCGTTATCAAGCCTGGGGCTGCCAATTCATTGCGGTGGCCATCGACATCAGCCTGCTGCGCCAGGGTGCCATGGCGACCCTGGCCCGCTATCGCCCTGCCGCCGACGCCAAAGCACCGTCACGTACCTACTGAGGAGCCAAGCATGTCATCCGTACCGGTCTACCAGAACTTCATCAACGGCCGCTTTACCTCAAGCGATGCGCACCTGGATGTATTGAACCCGGCCACCGGCGCCCTGTTGTCGAAGGTCCCGGCGTCCACCTCCGAAGACGTCGACCAAGCCTTGGCTGCCGCACGTCATGCGCAAAAAGACTGGGCGCGCAAACCGGCGATCGAACGTGCCGGGCACTTGCGCCGCATCGCCGCCAAGCTGCGGGAAAACGTCGCCCACCTGGCGCGCACCATCACCCTGGAGCAAGGCAAAGTCAGCGGCCTGGCGGAAGTGGAAGTCAACTTCACCGCCGACTACCTCGACTACATGGCCGAGTGGGCACGCCGCATTGAAGGCGAGATCATCACCAGCGACCGCCCCAATGAAAATATCTTCCTGTTCCGCAAACCCCTGGGTGTGGTGGCCGGCATCCTGCCGTGGAATTTCCCGTTCTTTTTGATCGCCCGCAAGATGGCCCCGGCGTTGCTCACCGGCAACACCATCGTAATCAAACCCAGCGAAGAAACGCCGAACAACTGCTTCGAGTTCGCCAAACTGGTGGCCGAAACCGACCTGCCCGCCGGGGTATTCAATGTGGTCTGCGGCGATGGCCGCGTCGGTGGCGCCCTCACCGCCCATAAGGGCGTGGACATGATCAGCTTCACCGGCAGCGTCGCCACCGGCTCGCGGATCATGGCTGCTGCGGCACCGAATATCACCAAGCTCAACCTGGAGCTGGGCGGCAAGGCACCGGCCATCGTCCTCGCCGATGCCGACCTGGACCTCGCGGTAAAAGCCATTCGCGACTCGCGGATCATCAACAGCGGCCAGGTGTGCAACTGCGCCGAACGGGTGTATGTGGAGCGCAAGGTGGCCGACCAGTTTATCGAGCGCATCAGCGCCGCGATGGCCGCCACCCGCTACGGCGACCCCATCGCCCAGGCCGATGTGGAGATGGGTCCGCTGATCAACCGCCAAGGCCTGGACAGCGTCAATCGCAAGGTACGCACCGCCTTGAGCCAAGGTGCATCGCTGGTCACCGGCGGGCAGATCGCCGACCTGGGCCAGGGTTTTCACTTCCAGCCGACGGTATTGGCCGGTTGCCACGCCGACATGGAAATCATGCGCGAAGAAATTTTTGGCCCGGTGCTGCCGATCCAGATTGTCGACGACCTGGATGAAGCCATCGCCATGGCCAACGACTGCGACTACGGCCTGACCTCTTCGATCTACACCCGCGACCTGGGCAAGGCGATGCAGGCAGTGCGCGAATTGTCGTTCGGCGAGACCTACGTCAACCGCGAGAACTTCGAGGCGATGCAAGGCTTCCATGCCGGCGTGCGCAAATCCGGAATCGGCGGCGCCGATGGCAAGCACGGCCTGTATGAGTACACCCATACCCATGCGGTGTACCTGCAGGGCTGAGGTGGTGCAACGGGCCCTGGCGCGGTAGCGTGCGGGTCCTTCCCTATCCATTCTTCCGAAGGATTGCGCAATGCCTCTTACCCCTTACAGCGGCCCGATCATCGACAGCCATTTGCACCTGTTCGACCCGCGTCGCCCCCAGGGCATTCCCTGGCCCGAGCCGGGCAACGCGCTGTATGCCGCGCATTTGCCGGCGGATTATTGGGCGCTGGCAGGCGAACATAACGTGATTGGCGCCATTGCCGTGGAAGCCAGCCCGTGGCGCGACGACAACCGCTGGTTGCTGGAGACCTTGCGCAGCGATCCGCGCATGCTCGGTTTCGTCGGCAACCTGGACCCGCTGCACGGCGACTTTGCGGCTGATCTGGATGCCTTGGCCGATGAGCCGCTGTTCCTCGGCTTGCGCTACGGCAACCTGTGGGACCGCGATTTGCTAGAAGACCAGGCGCGCCCCGGATTCATCGACGGCCTGCGCCGGCTTGCCGAATGCGGGCGCGGCCTCGACAGCGCCAACCCCAATCCGCGCCTGATCAAAGGGCTGCTGCACCTGAGCAACGCCTTGCCCGAGCTGCGCATCATCGTCGATCACCTGCCCAATGCCAGCGTGCCCGCCGGTGAAGAATCGGCCTATCACGCAGACCTGATGCGCCTGGCAGAACGGCCCAATGTGTTCGCCAAACTTGCAGAAATCCCTCAGGTCGGTCCACGTGGATTGATCACCGACCCGGCGTTCTACAACGACCGCCTGGCCGTGCTGTGGGAAGCCTTTGGCGAAGACCGTTGCTTCTTCGGCAGCGACTGGCCCAACAGCGATCAACTGGCCAATTTCGCCACCACCCTCGGCCTGGTGAAAGCCTGCATGGCGAGCAAATCCGAGGACGTACAGGGCAAGTTCTTCCTGCACAACGCGGTGCGCATCTACAGCCCCACGCCACCCCATGGAGGCCAGTCATGCTGACCCGAGCCTTTCGCATGAACCTCAACCCCGGCCAGCACGCCGAGTACCGTCGACGCCATGACGAGATCTGGCCCGAACTGGCCCAGGCCCTGCGCGATGCCGGCGTGGTGGACTACCGGATCTTCCTCGACGAGGCCAGCAACGCCTTGTTCGCCGTGATGACCCACGAAGACCAGCACGGCCTCAACGCGTTGCCGGGCACCGCGCTGATGCAACGGTGGTGGCAGTACATGCAAGACATCATGCCCAGCCATCCGGACGCCTCGCCCGTCAGCGTGGATTTAATCCCGATGTTCAGCCTCACCCCAGGCTGAAACAGCGCGCGACCACAACAATAAAAAAGGATTCGACTACGTGGAAATCATTCTCTTCGGTGTGATTCTGCACTTCATCGGCGGCTTCGCCTCCGGCAGTTTCTACATCCCTTACAAGAAGGTCCGCGGCTGGGCCTGGGAAAGCTACTGGATCACCGGTGGCCTGGTGTCATGGCTGATCGTGCCGCTGATTGCCGCGCAACTGACCGTGCCCGGTTGGGTCGACATCCTGCGCCAGGCCGAGAGCAGCACCCTGCTCTGGACCTACTTGTTCGGCGTGCTCTGGGGCATCGGCGGGCTGACCTTCGGCCTGACCATGCGCTACCTCGGACTGTCCCTGGGCATGTCACTGGTACTGGGCCTGACATCGGCCCTCGGCGCCTTGATGCCGGCGCTGTACCGCGACCTGTTCACCGACGCCACCGAAGGCACCCTGACCTCGATGCTCGCGTCTCAGGGCGGACATTGGGTGCTGTGGGGTGTAGCGGTTTCACTGGTGGGCATTGCGGTGTGTGGCAAGGCCGGGTTGATCAAGGAACGTGAAGTGCCAGAGGCGGTGAAGTTTGCCAGCATCAGCGAGTTCTCGGTGGCCAAGGGCATGCTGGTGGCGGTGATCTCCGGGGTCTTGAGCGCGTGCTTCAGCTACGGCATTTCCGCCGGTCGCCCCTTGGCCGCAGCGGCCGTGGAGCACGGTGCCAATAGCCTGTTCCAGAACAACGTGACCTTCATGGTGATCATGTGGGGTGGCCTGACCACCAACGGCATCTGGTGCCTGTGGCTGAACTGGCGCAACCGTACGTTCCACAACTACACCGACCGCAGTACGCCGCTGCTCGGCAACTACCTGCTGGTGGCGTGTGCCGGCACCCTGTGGTTCCTGCAGTTCTTCTTTTACGGCATGGGCGAAAGCCGCCTGCAGAACGACGCCAGTTCGTGGGTGTTGCACATGTCTTTCATCATCATCGTGTCCAACTGCTGGGGCCTGTATTTCCGCGAATGGCAGGGCACCAGCGCCACCAACAAAGGCGTATTGGTCGCGGGTATCGCGGTGATTCTCGGCGCTATCGCCATGGTTGGTTACGGCAACTATCTCGGCTGAGCCCGCTTGTTTTCCAGGAGTCCACTTATGTTACTTGCAGACAAAACCGTGATTATTACTGGCGCCTCCCGTGGTATCGGCCGCGCCGCCGCCCGGGAATGTGCACGCCAGGGGGCTCGCGTGGTGATCGGCCACAGTGGTAGCGGCCAGGGCACTGAAGCGGCGTTTTCGTTGATCGAAGAAATCAAGGCGTTTGGTGGCCAGGCGGTGGAAGTGGGCGGCGACGCGGCCGACCCGGACACCGGTGACAAACTGGTAGCCGGCGCGCTCAAGGCATTTGGCAGTGTGGATGTGTTCGTCAACAACGCCGGGATTTGCCCGTTCCACTCGTTCCTCGACATGCCGCGCGAGGTGTACCTGAAGACGGTCAACACCAACCTCAACGGCGCCTACTTCGCCGTGCAGGCGGCGGCGAACCAGATGAAAAACCAGGGCACGGGTGGCGCGATTATCGCGGTCAGTTCCATCAGTGCGCTGGTGGGCGGCGGGATGCAGACGCACTACACGCCGACCAAGGCCGGGCTGCATTCGTTGATGCAGTCCTGTGCGATTGCGCTGGGGCCTTATGGGATTCGCTGTAATTCGGTGTTGCCGGGGACGATTGCTACCGACATCAACAAGGAGGATTTGGCGGATGAGGAGAAGCTGGCGTACATGACTTCGCGTACGCCGCTGGGGCGCCTGGGTGAACCCGACGATGTTGCGGGGCCCATTGTTTTTCTTGCTTCGGATATGGCGCGGTATGTGACCGGGGCTTCGTTGCTGGTGGATGGGGGGTTGTTCGTCAACTTGCAGTAGCTGGTGGGGGCGTATCCGTTATTTGGGGGTTTGGGTGTATATCCGTTATTTGGGTAATGGCCGCCTATGGTTCCGCTCTTACAGCGGCTCACTTTTGAACAGCGCAAAAGTAAGCAAAACGCTCTTGCCCCACCACTCGGCACCTCGCTTGGGCTCGGTGTGCCCGCACTCCGGCAGCACGAAGCGGGCCGCCGCGACGGGGCGTCCCTGCCCCGTCGCGGCTAAACCGGCGTCCTGCCGGTTTACCCGCTCCGTACTGCCTACGTTCGGCCAGCGTGGTTTAACGGGGCGCCTAAGATCAAGATCAAAAGCAGATCAACAGCACAGCGGCCTA
>NZ_LPNO01000034.1 GCF_001952855.1 Pseudomonas sp. ATCC PTA-122608
TTTGTGAGTATCTCGAACTTTCGGTTCGTTTCGTCTTCACACACCGCAATCTGGTGCTCTTTCGCCTTTCAGCTCGAAGCCTGCAAATTGCTTGGGTGTTATATGGTCAAGCCTCACGGGCAATTAGTATTGGTTAGCTCAACGCCTCACAGCGCTTACACACCCAACCTATCAACGTCGTAGTCTTCGACGGCCCTTCAGGGAACTCAAGGTTCCAGTGAGATCTCATCTTGAGGCTAGTTTCCCGCTTAGATGCTTTCAGCGGTTATCTATTCCGAACATAGCTACCCGGCAATGCCACTGGCGTGACAACCGGAACACCAGAGGTTCGTCCACTCCGGTCCTCTCGTACTAGGAGCAGCCCCTCTCAAATCTCAAACGTCCACGGCAGATAGGGACCGAACTGTCTCACGACGTTCTAAACCCAGCTCGCGTACCACTTTAAATGGCGAACAGCCATACCCTTGGGACCGGCTTCAGCCCCAGGATGTGATGAGCCGACATCGAGGTGCCAAACACCGCCGTCGATATGAACTCTTGGGCGGTATCAGCCTGTTATCCCCGGAGTACCTTTTATCCGTTGAGCGATGGCCCTTCCATACAGAACCACCGGATCACTAAGACCTACTTTCGTACCTGCTCGACGTGTCTGTCTCGCAGTCAAGCGCGCTTTTGCCTTTATACTCTACGACCGATTTCCGACCGGTCTGAGCGCACCTTCGTACTCCTCCGTTACTCTTTAGGAGGAGACCGCCCCAGTCAAACTACCCACCATACACTGTCCTCGATCCGGATAACGGACCTGAGTTAGAACCTCAAAGTTGCCAGGGTGGTATTTCAAGGTTGGCTCCACGCGAACTGGCGTCCACGCTTCAAAGCCTCCCACCTATCCTACACAAGCAAATTCAAAGTCCAGTGCAAAGCTATAGTAAAGGTTCACGGGGTCTTTCCGTCTAGCCGCGGATACACTGCATCTTCACAGCGATTTCAATTTCACTGAGTCTCGGGTGGAGACAGCGCCGCCATCGTTACGCCATTCGTGCAGGTCGGAACTTACCCGACAAGGAATTTCGCTACCTTAGGACCGTTATAGTTACGGCCGCCGTTTACCGGGGCTTCGATCAAGAGCTTCGCGTTAGCTAACCCCATCAATTAACCTTCCGGCACCGGGCAGGCGTCACACCCTATACGTCCACTTTCGTGTTTGCAGAGTGCTGTGTTTTTAATAAACAGTCGCAGCGGCCTGGTATCTTCGACCGGCATGAGCTTACGGAGCAAGTCCTTCACCCTCACCGGCGCACCTTCTCCCGAAGTTACGGTGCCATTTTGCCTAGTTCCTTCACCCGAGTTCTCTCAAGCGCCTTGGTATTCTCTACCCAACCACCTGTGTCGGTTTGGGGTACGGTTCCTGGTTACCTGAAGCTTAGAAGCTTTTCTTGGAAGCATGGCATCAACCACTTCGTGTTCTAAAAGAACACTCGTCATCAGCTCTCGGCCTTAGAATCCCGGATTTACCTAAGATTCCAGCCTACCACCTTAAACTTGGACAACCAACGCCAAGCTGGCCTAGCCTTCTCCGTCCCTCCATCGCAATAACCAGAAGTACAGGAATATTAACCTGTTTTCCATCGACTACGCTTTTCAGCCTCGCCTTAGGGACCGACTAACCCTGCGTCGATTAACGTTGCGCAGGAAACCTTGGTCTTTCGGCGTGGGTGTTTTTCACACCCATTATCGTTACTCATGTCAGCATTCGCACTTCTGATACCTCCAGCAAGCTTCTCAACTCACCTTCACAGGCTTACAGAACGCTCCTCTACCGCATCAYCCGAAGRTGATACCCGTAGCTTCGGTGTATGGTTTGAGCCCCGTTACATCTTCCGCGCAGGCCGACTCGACTAGTGAGCTATTACGCTTTCTTTAAAGGGTGGCTGCTTCTAAGCCAACCTCCTAGCTGTCTAAGCCTTCCCACATCGTTTCCCACTTAACCATAACTTTGGGACCTTAGCTGACGGTCTGGGTTGTTTCCCTTTTCACGACGGACGTTAGCACCCGCCGTGTGTCTCCCATGCTCGGCACTTGTAGGTATTCGGAGTTTGCATCGGTTTGGTAAGTCGGGATGACCCCCTAGCCGAAACAGTGCTCTACCCCCTACAGTGATACATGAGGCGCTACCTAAATAGCTTTCGAGGAGAACCAGCTATCTCCGAGCTTGATTAGCCTTTCACTCCGATCCACAGGTCATCCGCTAACTTTTCAACGGTAGTCGGTTCGGTCCTCCAGTTAGTGTTACCCAACCTTCAACCTGCCCATGGATAGATCGCCCGGTTTCGGGTCTATTCCCAGCGACTAGACGCCCTATTAAGACTCGCTTTCGCTACGCCTCCCCTATTCGGTTAAGCTCGCCACTGAAAATAAGTCGCTGACCCATTATACAAAAGGTACGCAGTCACCCAACAAAGTGGGCTCCCACTGCTTGTACGCATACGGTTTCAGGATCTATTTCACTCCCCTCTCCGGGGTTCTTTTCGCCTTTCCCTCACGGTACTAGTTCACTATCGGTCAGTCAGTAGTATTTAGCCTTGGAGGATGGTCCCCCCATATTCAGACAAAGTTTCTCGTGCTCCGTCCTACTCGATTTCATGACTAAGAGATTTTCGCGTACAGGGCTATCACCCACTATGGCCGCACTTTCCAGAGCGTTCCGCTAATCTCAAAGCCACTTAAGGGCTAGTCCCCGTTCGCTCGCCACTACTAAGGGAATCTCGGTTGATTTCTTTTCCTCAGGGTACTTAGATGTTTCAGTTCCCCTGGTTCGCTCCATACACCTATGTATTCAGTGTAAGGTAACCATCTTATGATGGCTGGGTTCCCCCATTCAGACATCTCCGGATCAAAGTCTGTTTGCCGACTCCCCGAAGCTTTTCGCAGGCTACCACGTCTTTCATCGCCTCTGACTGCCAAGGCATCCACCGTATGCGCTTCTTCACTTGACCATATAACCCCAAGCAATCTGGTTATACTGTGAAGACGACATTCGCCGAAAATTCGATAATACTCAATTAAGAGCAACTCACAAATTTYACCTTAGCCTGATCCGTTACCAGTGAAAGTAACGTTCAGTCTATCTTTCTATCACATACCCAAATTTTTAAAGAACGATCTAATCAAAGACTAGAAATCAACATTCACCATCRCAACGATGGAATGCTCATTTCTAAGCTTTACATGACAGAAGCAGTAGTGGTGGAGCCAAACGGGATCGAACCGTTGACCTCCTGCGTGCAAGGCAGGCGCTCTCCCAGCTGAGCTATGGCCCCGTATTTCTACAGGCGTTTCCCACACAAAATTGGTGGGTCTGGGCAGATTCGAACTGCCGACCTCACCCTTATCAGGGGTGCGCTCTAACCAACTGAGCTACAGACCCAATTTCGGGCTGCTTCTTTATCGTCTTCTTCAATGAATCAAGCAATTCGTGTGGGAACTTATGGAGCAGCTGATGTCGTCGATTAAGGAGGTGATCCAGCCGCAGGTTCCCCTACGGCTACCTTGTTACGACTTCACCCCAGTCATGAATCACACCGTGGTAACCGTCCTCCCGAAGGTTAGACTAGCTACTTCTGGTGCAACCCACTCCCATGGTGTGACGGGCGGTGTGTACAAGGCCCGGGAACGTATTCACCGCGACATTCTGATTCGCGATTACTAGCGATTCCGACTTCACGCAGTCGAGTTGCAGACTGCGATCCGGACTACGATCGGTTTTCTGGGATTAGCTCCACCTCGCGGCTTGGCAACCCTCTGTACCGACCATTGTAGCACGTGTGTAGCCCAGGCCGTAAGGGCCATGATGACTTGACGTCATCCCCACCTTCCTCCGGTTTGTCACCGGCAGTCTCCTTAGAGTGCCCACCATTACGTGCTGGTAACTAAGGACAAGGGTTGCGCTCGTTACGGGACTTAACCCAACATCTCACGACACGAGCTGACGACAGCCATGCAGCACCTGTCTCAATGTTCCCGAAGGCACCAATCTATCTCTAGAAAGTTCATTGGATGTCAAGGCCTGGTAAGGTTCTTCGCGTTGCTTCGAATTAAACCACATGCTCCACCGCTTGTGCGGGCCCCCGTCAATTCATTTGAGTTTTAACCTTGCGGCCGTACTCCCCAGGCGGTCAACTTAATGCGTTAGCTGCGCCACTAAGAGCTCAAGGCTCCCAACGGCTAGTTGACATCGTTTACGGCGTGGACTACCAGGGTATCTAATCCTGTTTGCTCCCCACGCTTTCGCACCTCAGTGTCAGTATCAGTCCAGGTGGTCGCCTTCGCCACTGGTGTTCCTTCCTATATCTACGCATTTCACCGCTACACAGGAAATTCCACCACCCTCTACCATACTCTAGCTCGTCAGTTTTGAATGCAGTTCCCAGGTTGAGCCCGGGGATTTCACATCCAACTTAACGAACCACCTACGCGCGCTTTACGCCCAGTAATTCCGATTAACGCTTGCACCCTCTGTATTACCGCGGCTGCTGGCACAGAGTTAGCCGGTGCTTATTCTGTCGGTAACGTCAAAACAGCAAAGTATTAATTTACTGCCCTTCCTCCCAACTTAAAGTGCTTTACAATCCGAAGACCTTCTTCACACACGCGGCATGGCTGGATCAGGCTTTCGCCCATTGTCCAATATTCCCCACTGCTGCCTCCCGTAGGAGTCTGGACCGTGTCTCAGTTCCAGTGTGACTGATCATCCTCTCAGACCAGTTACGGATCGTCGCCTTGGTGAGCCATTACCCCACCAACTAGCTAATCCGACCTAGGCTCATCTGATAGCGCAAGGCCCGAAGGTCCCCTGCTTTCTCCCGTAGGACGTATGCGGTATTAGCGTCCGTTTCCGAACGTTATCCCCCACTACCAGGCAGATTCCTAGGCATTACTCACCCGTCCGCCGCTCTCAAGAGAAGCAAGCTTCTCTCTACCGCTCGACTTGCATGTGTTAGGCCTGCCGCCAGCGTTCAATCTGAGCCATGATCAAACTCTTCAGTTCAAACATCTTTGGGTTTTTAAGAAACCCTAAACTTGGCTCAGCAATCGTTGGTTACATCTTTGATTTCTCGCGGAGTAACTTGTGATGCTGATAATCTT
>NZ_LPNO01000035.1 GCF_001952855.1 Pseudomonas sp. ATCC PTA-122608
CTCTAGCCATTTTTCTCCAATCTCGCAGTGACTGTGGGGTGACGCCGATTGCAACGGCGAGTTCTGCCACCGCTCGATTAAGGGGCGGCATCATTTGCAGAACCGCCCAATCCTTGAAGTCATTGTCATAACGTTTCGGCATTGCCAAACACCTTCGCCCCCTTGAATGATTGAGTCAAACATCAGAGGTGACAGATAGGCTGACACGGGGGGCGTTTGCCAAAAGTGACCCGCTGTAAGAGCGGAACCATAAGTGGCCGTTACCGAAGAAACGGATATGCCCCCACCCCCACCCCCACCCCCACCCCCAGCGGAACCCAATTCCCACCCCCCACCCAACGCCGTATACAAATTCACCTCCGCCACCAACTGCGCCAACCGATCCACAATCAACGCCTGCTGCGAACTGAACAACGACCGCTGCGCATCCAGAAACACCAGATTACTGTCCACCCCACTGCGATAGCGGTGTTGAGCCAGGTCGTAATACTTCTGGTTGGCCCGCACAAAATCCCGTTGCGCCGCCAGTTGCTCGTTATACGTCTGGCGCGCCGCCAACCCGTTCGAGACCTCCTGAAACGCCGTCTGAATCGACTTCTCATACTGCGCGACAAAGATGTTCTTCTGAATCTTCGCGTAATCCAGACTCGCCCTCAGACTCCCCGCATTAAAGATCGGCAGATTGATCTGCGGCTGAAACGCCCAACTCCCCGAGCCCCCCTGGAACAATCCCGACAAATCCTTGCTGGAGGTCCCCGCGTTGGCCGTCAGCGTAACCGAAGGAAAAAACGCTGCCCGCGCCGCGCCAATATTGGCGTTGGCCGCCTGCAACTGATATTCGGCCTGAACAATATCCGGCCGCCGTTGCAGCAGGTCCGACGGCAACCCGGCCGGCACGCGCGCCACCAGGTCGGCGGACAGCGGCTGTGCCGGCAAAGAATCCGGCACCGGCCCGCCCACCAGCAACGCCAGGCTGTTGAGGTCCTGGGCCACCTGGCGCTGGTAGCGGGCAATGCTTGCTCGCGTGCTCTCGACGCTGGTCTGGGCCTGGATCACATCGATCGACGTCGCCTTGCCCGCCGTTTTGCTGCGCGACGTCAGGCGCAGACTGTACTCGTCCGAAGCCAGCGTCTGCTGGGCCAGGGCCAGCAGTTCCTGGTCGGCGCGCCAGGTCAGGTAGGCGTTGGCCACGTTGGCCACCAGGCTCAGTTGTGCACTGCGCCTGGCTTCTTCAGTGGCGAGGTATTGCAGCATCGCCTGCTCACTGAGGCTGCGCACCCGGCCAAAAAAATCCAGCTCATAGGCACTCACGCCCAGCGTTGCAGAGTAGGTGGAGGTGATCGCCGATTTGCCGGTGCCCGTGGCACGCCGTGGGACTTTCTGCCGGTTTTCGGCGCCCGTGGCAGACACCGCCGGGAACAGGTCCGCACGCTGGATGCGGTATTGCGCCTGGAACGCTTCGACATTCAGCGCCGCCACCCGCAGGTCACGGTTATTCACCAGTGCTTGGCCAATCAACTGCCGCATCACCGGGTCACGGAACAACCGTTGCCAGTCAGGCCCGGCGGCCGATGGGCCTACCTTGTCCGCGTTGTACACCGGGTATTGTGCCGGCGTTGGCGCTTCGGGCCGCTGATAGTCCGGGATCAGCGAACACCCGCCAAGCACACACACCACGCCGAACATCAGTTTTTTCATCACGCCCCAACCATCCATTTGGCCAGGCCATGGCGGCCACTCACGCCCAATTTGGCCGCCGCGCGCTTGAGGTAGGTTTCAATGGAGCTGTTTTTCACGCTGAGTTTCTCGGCCATCTGCGGCACGGTTCCGCCGGTCAACAGTCCCAGGCACACCTCTTGCTCCCGCGCCGATAAGGTGATGTCACTGAGTGACAGGCGTTTGTAGAATTCGCGCTGCAATTGCGACTGCTCCAACAGGGTTTTAGAGGGCTCGGGAGCCACCCGCGGCGCCTGTCGATTGATCTGCGCGTGGCGCTCGATCAAGGGCAGCAAGGTTTCCGAAAGGCTCTTGAGAAACGACAACTCCGCCAGGGAAAAGGCGCGTTGGGTATGGGGCCGATAGAACGAAATCACGCAACGCCGATTGGCCTGGCGCGATACCAGGTTGCACTGATGAGAGGTGCCGCGGATGTGAGTGCTGTTGGCCTTGGCATTCATCTGGATCAACAACGGATCATTCATGCCGAGCATTTTCTTCAGCAGCGGATGATCGTCGCGGTGATGCAGGGTGCGCGGTGGCGGCAAGTCCTGCTTCAACCCATCGCTGCCGAGTAACGTGATATCGAGCACGCAGGCCTGGTGCTCGTCGAGGGTCCATTCACTGAGGTCCACCAGGTGAACCGGTACCAGCTTGTTGACCAGTTGCAGCATGTTAGCTGCGAAGTGTTCAGTGCCTGTGCTTGAAATCAATTCCCCCAACTCGAAATAAAAATGCGGACTTTCCATATTCCGAATACTGCTGGTCAGACTCATAGCCATCTCATCCTTGATGTCGAAAACCGTCGACGGTTGCCCCCGTTCGTCTGCAGGCCTCCCGTTCTCCTTGAACCTGGGTCGGTGCTCGAGGCTTTATTTAGCCACGGGGATTTGTCCTACGTATGTAGCGGAAACGAGGGACACAACCTGCCATAAAAAGCGCGCCATTATTTCGTCATTTCTGACGGGCAAATAACGCGGGGCTACACGGGGAGGGTGTTTTAGAGTTTGTTAACTAGTTGATATAGAACAGTTTTGTTTGTATTTAGGAAAAGCCTCGTCTGCAAGGCAGCGGCCAGGGATAGCCAATTTCCTACACCCATTTAATCGATTCAGCACTGAACCATCAGCCAACCCCGGCGCGGTATCTGGCTGTCCGGGTTTCGGGTGACATACGGCCCTCTGGGGCGATGCTTAAATCCCGTTGATTTCGCCTCAATGGGGCGTTGTGCGCCTATCGACACCTCACATGAGAAGGATCTTATGACGTATTTCCCTCTGACCGCCGCCCAGCGGGATATCTGGCTGGACCAACTGCGCCTCGGCGATTCGCCGCTGTACAACATCGGCGGTTATGTCGACCTCACAGGCCCGGTGAACCCCGCATTGATCCAGCGCGCCATTGAGCAACTGGTGGCCAAGCACGACGCGTTGCGTACGGTGTTGCAGGTGGCGGACGATGGCTTGCCCCGGCAGGCGTTTGCCGAGTCGATGGTGGTATCGGTGCCCCGGCATGACGTCTCGCGGCAGCCGGACCCCGAGGCGGCGGCCGAGGCCTTGCTGCAGGCGCAAATGGCCCGGGCCTATGGGCTGGTCGACGAGCCGTTGTTCCGCTTCTTCCTGGTCAAGCTCGACGAGCAGCATTACCGCCTCGGCACCCAGGCCCATCACCTGATTCTCGACGGCTGGGGCTTCGGCCAGATGCTGCAATCGCTGGCCGGTATCTACAGCGCCCTGGAGCAGGGACGGCAACCAGACCTGTCGGCACCGTCCTATGTAGACTTTATCGACAGCGATGAACGCTATCGCGAGTCGGCCCGTTATGCCCGCGACCGCAGTTACTGGCTGGACAAATACCAGGCGCTGCCCGAGCCGCTGCTGACGCCCCGTTACCATGCCAAGGGCCAGGCGCCGAGCAACACCTACGTGGCACCGTTTCCGGCGACGCTGCTCAACCGTATGGCGCGGGTGGCGAACCACTACGAGGCATCGGCGTTCCATGTGCTATTGGCCGCGATGTACCTGTACTTCAGCCGCACCGGCCAGCGCCAGGAATGGGTGGTGGGGCTGCCGATTCTCAACCGTTCCAATGCGCGCTTTCGTTCGACCCTGGGACTGTTCACTCAGGTCAGTGCCGTGCGCTTGCAGTTCACTGACGACCTGCCGTTCAGCGCGTTAGTGCGTGGCGTACGCGACCAGCTCAAGCAGGATTTCCGGCATCAGCGCTTCCCCCTGAGCGAGATGAACCGCGAGCTGGGTCTGCTGCGCGCCGACCGTGGCCAGCTGTTCGACCTGTCGGTGTCCTATGAACAGGACGACCATGAATTTCGCTACGGCCAGGCATCCGCGCGGGCGATCAAAGTCTCCAATCACCATGAGCCATTGCCGCTTGCGATTCACCTGCGCAGCAATCGCTACCACGGCACGGCGTGCCTGCACTGCGTCTACAACGAGGCGTATTTCCAGGAACACGAGGTGCAGGCCCTGGCGGAACGTCTGGTGTATCTGCTGGAACAGGGCCTGGAAAATACAGCGCTGCCCCTGGCTGATTTTTCATTGATCACGCCTGAGGAAACCGCGCAGTTGCAACGTTGGAACGCCACGGCCCAAGCGTACCCGGCTGCACAAACCCTGCACGGGCGTATCGAAACCCAGGCCGCGCTGACCCCGCATGCGGTAGCCGCGGTGTACCAGGGCCAGCGACTGACCTACGCCGAGTTGAATCAACGGGCCAATGCCTTGGCTCATCAACTGTTGGAGCTTGGGGTAAAGCCTGACGACCGAGTGGCCATCGTCGCCCGGCGTGGCCTGGCAACGCTGGTGGGGTTGCTGGGCATTCTCAAGTCCGGTGGCTGCTATGTGCCGGTGGACCCGGCCCATCCTGCCGAACGCCTGAACTACCTGCTCGATGACAGCGCGCCGGTGGCGGTGTTGACGCAGACGGATTTGCTTGAGCGCTTGCCGGAACTGACGGTGCCGGTGATCAATCTGGATCAAGCCACGGCGCAGTTGGCGAGCAACCCMCCCGTGGTGATGACGCCCGCCAATCTCGCTTATGTGATCTACACCTCGGGCTCCACCGGCCTGCCCAAGGGCGTGATGGTGGAACACCACACCGTGGCCAATCTGGTGGACTGGCATTGCCAGGCCTTCGACTTGCACGCGGGTGGCCATACCGCCAGCGTTGCCGGTTTCGGGTTTGACGCCATGGCCTGGGAAGTCTGGCCGGCGCTGTGCGTGGGCGCGACCTTGCACCTGCCGCCGGCCCACGACGGCGCGGAAGACATCGACGCGCTGCTGGACTGGTGGCGCGCTCAGCCGCTGGACGTGTGCTTCCTGCCCACGCCGGTGGCCGAGTACGCCTTCAGCCAGAACATCGAGCATCCGACCTTGCGCACGTTGCTGATCGGTGGCGACCGCCTGCGCCAGTTCAACAAGGCACGCAGTTTCGCGGTGATCAACAACTATGGGCCTACCGAAGCGACCGTAGTTGCCAGCTCTGGCCTGGTTGAGGTCGGGCAGCCGCTGCACATCGGCAAGCCCGTTGCGAACGCCACGGTCTACCTGCTGGATGAGCAGCAGCGGCCGGTGCCCATCGGGATCGCGGGCGAGTTGTACGTCGGTGGTAAAGGTGTGGCGCGCGGCTATTTGAACCGTCCGGAAATGACCGCTGAGCGCTTCCTCGATGATCCCTTCAACCCGGGCCGCATGTACCGCACCGGCGACCTGGCGCGCTGGCTGCCGGACGGCAATCTCGAATACCTGGGGCGCAACGACGACCAGGTAAAAATCCGTGGCGTGCGTATCGAACTGGGCGAAATCGAATCCGCCCTGGCAGGTTATGAGGGGGTCACTGAAGCTGTGGTCCTGGTGCGTGAGGGGCAGCTATTGGCCTGGTTCACCGAGCACGCGCCGGTAACGATTGACCTGCTTCGTACCCATCTCAGATCACGCTTGCCGGATTACATGGTGCCGCAGGCCTACGTCAAACTGGACGCGTTGCCCCTGACCGCCAACGGCAAGCTCGACCGCAAGGCTTTGCCGGCGCCCGGTGCCGATGCGTTTATCAGCCGAATCTACGAAGCTCCCCAAGGCGCCACGGAAATCATCCTGGCGCAGATATGGGCCGACGTGTTGCACGTCGAGCAAGTAGGGCGGCATGACCATTTCTTTGAGTTGGGTGGCCATTCGTTATTGGCGGTGCAACTGGTACAGCGCATGCGTCAGGCCGGGTTGCAGGCGGATGTGCAGGTGCTGTTCGGTCAACCGACATTGGCCGCGCTGGCGGCAGCGGTCGGCCAGGGCACCGAGCTTGAGGTGCCGGCCAACCGCGTTCCTGCAGATTGCACATTGATTACCCCGGACCTGCTGGTACTGGCCGAGCTGGACCCGCCGACGATCGAGCGCATTGTCGGCGCCATCCCCGGCGGCGCCGCCAATGTGCAGGAGATCTATCCGCTGGCGCCGTTGCAGGAGGGCTTGCTCTATCACCACATCACCGACGAGCGTGATCCGTACCAGCAACACGCGATGTTCAGCTTTGCTTGCCGTGAACAGCTCGATGCCTTCGCCCGGGCGCTGCAACAGGTGATCGACCGCCATGACATCCTGCGCACCAGCCTGGCGTGGGATGCCATCGAGCAACCGATGCAAGTGGTGTGGCGCAAGGCGCTTTTGGATGTGGAACCGGTGGCCCTTCAGGGAGGTTCAATCCTCAAACAGCTGCGCGAACGCCAGCGCCCACTGGACTTGCGCAAGGCGCCGCTGATGGCGCTGGATTATGCCGAAGATCCGCAGAACCGCCGCTGGGTGGGCATGTTGCGTTTCCATCATCTGGTGAACGACGCCACATCGACTCAGGTACTGATGGCGGAAATCCAGGCACATCTGCTCGGCCAGCGACAGCAACTGCCGGAGCCGGTGCCCTATCGCAATGTGGTCGCCCAGACCCGTTCGCCGGCACGCCAGGCCGCGCACGAAGCGTTCTTTCGCGAGCGGCTGGCGGATGTCGATGAGCCGACCCTGGCCTTCGGGTTACAGGAGCGCCAGGCGGATCGCCACGCGACCGAGGAGGCCGATGTGCTGCTCCCCGACGCACTCGGCCAGCGGCTGCGGGAGCAGGCGCGCACCTTGGGTGTCAGTGCGGCGAGCCTGTTTCACTTGGCGTGGGCCCAGGTGCTGGGGCGCGTCTCGGGCCGTGACGATGTGGTCTTCGGCACGGTGCTGCTGGGACGTTTGCAAGCAGGTGAGGGCGCCGACCGTGCCTTGGGCATGTTCATCAACACCTTGCCGCTGCGGGTACGCCTGGCCGGGTTGACGGTGCGTGAGGCGATCAAGCAGACGCAGCAGCAACTCAGCGCCTTGCTCGCCCATGAGCAAGCCTCGCTGGCGTTGGCCCAGCGTTGCAGCGGCGTCACGCCGTTGTTCAACAGCCTGCTGAATTACCGACATGTCTCGGCCGAGGAACTCCAGGCGCTGCAGCCCGGCATTGAATTGCTCAGCAGCGAAGACATCCTCAGCTACCCGCTGATGCTCACGGTGGACGACCTGCCCAGCGGTTTCCGGCTCAAGGCCAAGGCGCCCCGCAAGGTCGGTGCCCAGCGCCTGCTGGACTACCTAGGCACGGTGCTCGCGGGATTGATGGAGACCCCAGAAGCGCTGCTATTCGACGTGGAGGTGTTGCCCGCGACGGAACTGCAACAGCAACTGGTGGACTTCAACGCCAGCGAAACCGACTACCCCGTGGACCTGACCGTTAACGCCCTGTTCGAAGCCCATGCCCGGCAAACACCCCACGCGGTGGCGGTGCAGGCCGGTGAGCAACAGCTGACTTATCGCCAACTCAACGAACGCGCCAACCGCCTGGCCTATCACCTGCGCGAGCGCGGGGTGCAGCCGGATTCGCGGGTGGCGCTGTGTGTCGAGCGCGGGCTGGACCTGGTGGTGGGCTTGCTGGCGATCCTCAAGGCAGGCGGCGCCTATGTGCCGCTGGACCCGGGCTACCCCCGCGAGCGTCTCGCCTACATGCTGCAAGACAGCGCGCCGGTGGCGTTGCTGGTACACGGCGCGACCCGCGACTTGCCGGGGGAAGTGTCGATACCGGTGATCGACTTCGACCACGGTGCCTGGCAGCACGCGCCCGAAGGTAATCCACTGGTGCCGGGGTTGAGCGTCGGCAACCTGGCGTACGTGATGTACACCTCCGGCTCCACCGGCACGCCCAAGGGCGTGATGATCGAGCATCGCGGCTTGGGTAACTTGATGCACTGGGGCTCGCAACTGTGCCCGAATGCCGAGGGTGGCGCGTTGTTGCAGCGGGCGCCGTTCAGTTTTGACGGTTCGGTGTGGGAGCTGTTCTGGCCGCTGACCAATGGCATGCGGCTGGTCCTGGCACGGCCCGATGGCCACCGTGAACCGGCGTACCTGGCGCAGGTGATTCGTGAGCAACAGATCAGCGTGATCAAGTTTGTGCCGGCGATGTTGCAGCAGTTTCTGGAGCTGGAAGAGTCCGCTCACTGCACCAGCCTTACCGACGTCCTATGCGGCGGCGGCGAGTTGACCGAGGCCTTGGCTCGTGGGGTTCAGGCGCGGTTGCCCGGGGTGCGTTTGCACAACGTTTACGGGCCGACCGAGGCGACGGTGGACAGCAGCGCCTGGACCCTGGAGCCGGGTGCGTCGGTGCCTGGGTTGCAGTTGCCGATTGGGCGGGCGATCAGCAATACCCGGTTGTATGTGCTGGACGAGCATGACCGCCCGGTGCCGCTGGGGTGCAGTGGGCAGTTGCACATCGGCGGGGTAGGCGTGGCCCGGGGGTATTTGGGGTTGGCGCAGATGACTGCCGAGCGGTTTATCGAAAGCCCGTTTGTGGTGGGGGATCGGTTGTATCGAACCGGGGATCTGGTGCGGTATTTGCCGGATGGGAATCTGGAGTTTTTGGGGCGTAATGACTTTCAGGTGAAGCTGCGCGGGGTGCGGCTGGAGCTGGGGGAGGTTGAGGCGCGGTTGGCGGCGCATCCTGCGTTGCGCGAGGTGGCGGTGTTGATTCGGGATGAGCGGTTGGTGGCGTATTTCACCGTTCGTGATGCGGTGCCGGGGCTTGAGGCGTTGCGTCGTTACATGGTGGAGGGGTTGCCTGAGTACATGGTGCCTTCGGCGTTTGTGCGGGTGGAGGTGTGGCCGCTTAACCCGGCGGGGAAGCTGGATCGCAAGGGGCTGCCCGAGCCTGGGGTTGAGGCGGTTTTGAGTCGTGCCTATGAACCGCCTCGGGGGGAGGTGGAGACTGTGATTGCGGGGGTTTGGGCGGAGGTTTTGAAGCTGGACCGGGTAGGGCGCCAGGATCACTTTTTTGAGTTGGGGGGGCATTCGTTGTTGGCTGTGGGGGTGGTGGCGCGGATGCGTAAGGCGGGGTTGGAGGTGGATGCTCGCTCGTTGTTCAGTCAGCCGACGGTGGTGGGGTTGGCGGGGGTAGTTGGGAGGAGGGTGGAGCGGGTGGAGGTGGCGCCTGCGGTGGGGATTCCGGAGCTTGGTCGCAGGCGGAGGATTTGAGGGGTGGTGTTGGGTACATATCCGTTATTTAGGTAACGGCTGCCTATGGTTCCGCTCTTACAGCGGGTCACTTTTGAAAAGCGCAAAAGTAACCAAAACGCTCTGCCCCGCCTGTCGGCACCTCGCCTAGGCTCGGTGTGCCCTCAGCTCCGGCATTGCTCCGCGGGCCGCCGCGACGGGCCATCCATGGCCCGGCGCGGCTAAACCGGCGTCCTGCCGGTTTACCCGCTCCGCAATACCTGCGTTCGGCCTCGGGCTGAATGGGGCAGTCAGATCAAAATCAAAAGCAAGAGCACAGCGGCCTACCGGCCGGCTTGAGTGTTAGAAGCAGAGGCAAGATCGAGAGCGAAAGCAGAGCTGCTTTTCTGTGGGAGCGGGCTTGCTCGCGAAAAACCTGAGACCGCCGCGTTGAATCAGGATGCCCGCGTCATCGTTAACCACCTTCGCGAGCAAGCCCGCTCCCACATTTGGACCGTGCCCGCTTTAGCTTCTGATTTTGCTGTTGCTTCACCACACTCAAGCCGGCCTGTAGGCCGCTGTGCCCTTGATCTGCTTTTGATCTTGATCTTAGGCGCCCCGTTAAACCACGCTGGCCGAACGCAGGCTTTGGAGCGTGGGTAACCCGGCAGGACGCCGGGTTAGCCGCGTTGGGCCAAGGATGGCCCATCGCGGCGGCCCACGCTCCAAAGCCGGAGTGAGGGCACACCGAGCATTAGCGAGGTGCCGAGTGGTGGGGCAAGAGCGTTTTGCTTACTTTTGCGCTTTTCAAAAGTGAGCCGCTGTAAGAGCGGAACCAATAGCGGCCCTGACCGCAGCAACGGATATGCCCCCCCTCCAAACCACTCCAAAAAATACGAAACTCCCCCAAAGCCAACCGCTTTGTCCCCGCTTCCCATGTCACCCCCCACCCCCCGAATCCTCTAATTTCCAAACCCTGCGGGACGCCACCCGATCCTCGACCGCGCCCGCGCTTTAACCCGGGCCTCCCAGGCACTTACGCGACAGCTGAAAACGGACTTTCTCCTCAACCGTATCCGACTCAAAAAAGCAGGTTACCCCATGCAGTTCAGCAAATTACTGGCAGCTCTTTCCACCCACCCGATCCGCCTGCAAATGGACGAAGGCGACCTGATCATCCTGGGTGACGACGACGCGCTGGATGACGCCCTATGGGACCAACTGATCGCCCACAAACCCCAACTGCTCGACCTCGTCGCCCAACACGGCGGCGACTGGCTCAGCCCGGCTTATCGCATCACCCCGGACATGCTGCCCCTGGTCAACCTCGACCAACCCGCCATCGACCGCATCGTCGCCAGCATCCCCGGCGGCGCGGCGAATGTGCAAGACATCTACCCCCTGGCGCCGCTCCAGGAAGGCATGCTCTACCACCACCTGTCAGCCCACCAGGGCGACCCCTACGTGCTGCACGCCCAGTTCGTGTTCGATAGCCGCGCCCGTCTTGAAACCTTCGCCCAGGCCCTGCAATGGGTCATCGACCGCCACGACATCCTGCGCACGTCGATGGCCTGGGAGCGCCTCGACGAACCCCTGCAAGTGGTCTGGCGCAAAGCCTCCCTGGTCTGCGAAGAAGCCCGTCTCGACGGCGATGCAATGACCCAACTGCAAGCCCTCTACGACGCCCGCAACTACCGCATGGACCTCGGCCAGGCGCCGCTGCTGCGCCTGGTATTCGCCGAAGACCCGCGCAACCAGCGCGTGGTCGCCATGCTGCTGTTTCATCACACCATCCTCGACCACACCGCCCTCGACGTAGTGCGCCGCGAGATCCAGCTGCACCTCGCCGGCCAGACCGAACAGGCCGGCGCTCCGGTGCCGTTTCGCAACTACATCGCCCAGGTCCGCCACGGCGTCAGCGAACAGGCTCACGAAGCGTTCTTCCGCGAGATGCTCGCCGACATCGATGAACCCACCCTGCCGTTCGGCCTCCAGGATGTACAGGGTGACGGCCATGGCATCGACGAAACCCGCATCGCCGTCGACAGCGATCTAAGTCGCCGTCTAAGGGCCCAAGCCCGGCCGTTGGGTGTCAGCCCCGCCAGCGTGATGCACTTGGCACTGGCCCAGGTGCTGGGCAAGGTCTCCGCCCGCGACTCCGTGGTATTTGGCAGCGTGATGCTCGGCCGCATGGGCGCGGGAGAGGGCTCCGACCAGGCCTTGGGCATGTTCATCAACACCCTGCCACTGCGGGTGGACGTGGGCGAGCAAAGCGTGCGCGACGGGGTGCAAGCCACCCACAAACGCCTGACCGAATTGCTCAACCACGAACACGCCTCCCTGGCCCTGGCCCAGCGTTGCAGTGGCGTGGCCGCGCCCACACCGTTGTTCAGTGCAATCCTCAACTACCGTCACAGCAATGCATCGGACACCCAGGCGGTGATCGACATCGCTGAAGGCATCCAGGTGCTCGGCGCCGAAGAGCGCACCAACTACCCGCTGACGGTCAACGTTGATGACCTGGGCGAGGGCTTTGCCTTTACCGTGATGGTGGACGCCTCCATCGGCGCGACGCGCATCGCCGATTACCTGCACACCACCCTGGAAAACCTGGTACTGGCTCTGGAACACACGCCAGATGCACCGTTGCACAGTCTGGGCATCCTGCCTGCCGACGAACGCCAACATCTGCTGCACGGCCTTAACGCCAGCACCCAGCACTACGCCGATTCAGCCCTGATCCACCAGCAAGTCGAAGCCCACGCCGCCAGCCATCCCCAGGCCATCGCGCTGCGCTTTGAACACCAACATCTGAGCTACCGCGAGCTGAACGAACGCGCCAACCAGGTCGCGCACGGCCTGCTCAAGCATGGCATTCGCCCCGACGACCGGGTGGCGATCTGCGTCGAGCGCGGCCAGGAAATGATCATCGGCCTGCTGGGGATCCTCAAGTCCGGTGCGGGCTACGTACCAATCGATCCGGCCTACCCCCAGGAGCGCATCGCCTACACCCTGCAAGACAGCGCGCCGCTGGCAGTGCTGGTGCAGCACAACACCCGCCACCTGGTGGGCGACGTCACGTCGATCGACCTCAACAGCCAGCAGCACGAGCCCATCGTTAACCCCAACGTTGCGATCAGCTCGTCCAGCCTCGCCTATGTGATCTACACCTCCGGCTCCACTGGCTTACCCAAGGGGGTGATGATCGAACACCGCAACGTCGCGCGGCTGTTCAGCGCCACCGAGCACTGGTTCAAGTTCAACGCCAATGACACCTGGGCGCTGTTCCACTCGTTTGCCTTTGACTTCTCCGTGTGGGAAATCTGGGGCGCGCTGATGCACGGCGGGCAATTGCTGGTGGTACCGCAACTGGTCAGCCGTTCACCGGACGAGTGTTATGCACTGCTGTGTGAAGCCGGTGTGAGCATCCTCAACCAGACGCCGAGCGCGTTCCGCCAGTTGATCGCGGCACAGGGCCGCAGCCAGCAACTGCATTCCCTGCGCCAGGTGATCTTCGGCGGCGAAGCCCTGGAGCCGGGCATTCTCAAACCGTGGTACGCCCGGGTGACCAACTCGGGTACGCGGCTGGTCAACATGTACGGCATCACCGAAACCACCGTGCACGTGACCTATCGTGCGTTGGAAGCAGCAGATGCACTGCTGGTGGGCGTGAGCCCGATTGGCGTGCGCATTCCCGACTTGCAGCTGTATGTGCTGGACGCCCGCCGCGAACCGGTGCCGAGCGGTGTAGTCGGTGAGTTGTACGTCGGTGGTGCCGGGGTAGCGCGGGGTTATCTCAACCGCGATGAGCTGACGGCCGAACGTTTTCTGGCGGACCCCGTCACTGGCCTGCGCCTGTACAAGACCGGTGACCTCGGCCGGTTACTGGCCGACGGCAGTGTCGAGTACCTGGGGCGCAACGATGACCAGGTGAAGATTCGCGGTTTCCGTATCGAACTGGGGGAAATCGAAGCACGCCTGGCGACCTGTGAAGGCGTGCGCGAAGCCGTGGTGATTGCCCGCGAAGACGAGCCGGGCGACAAGCGCCTGGTGGCCTACGTTATCCCCCAGCAGGATCACGCACCCACGGCCGCCGAGCTGCGGGACCACCTGCTGCTGTCCCTGGCCGAATACATGGTGCCCAGCGCCTTTGTGCTGCTGGACACGTTCCCGCTCACCACCAACGGCAAGCTCGACCGGAAGGCCTTGCCGGCACCCGACGCCGACGCCCTGGCCCGTCGTGGTTATGAAGCACCACAAGGCACGGTGGAAACTGCGATCGCCCACCTCTGGCAAGACCTGCTGAAGATCGACCGGGTCGGGCGCCAGGACAACTTTTTCGAACTGGGTGGCCATTCCTTGCTGGCAGTCAAGCTGATCGAGCGCATGCGCCAGCTGGAGCTGAGCGCCGATGTGCGGGTGCTGTTCGGCCAGCCGACGTTGGCCGCGCTGGCCGCTGCGGTAGGCGGGCAGCATGAAGTGCAGGTCCCGGCCAACCTGATCAGCGAAGCGACCCGGCACATCACCCCCGACATGCTGCCGCTGGTGGACCTCGACCAACAGGCCATCGACCACATTGTCGCCAATGTGCCCGGCGGCGTCGGCAACGTGCAGGACATCTACGGCCTGGCCCCGTTGCAGGCCGGCATCCTCTATCACCACCTGGCGACCACCGAAGGCGACCCCTACGTGTTGCAGGTGCAGTTCAGCTTCAGCGGCCATGAGCCGGTCGAGGCGTTTATCCGTGCGCTGCAAAGCGTGATCGAGCGCAACGATATCCTGCGTACCGGCATCATGTGGGAAGGCCTGGACGAGCCGGTGCAGGTGGTCTTGCGCCAGGCATTGCTGGTGGTTGAGCAGGTCGACGTGGATCCACACAACGACGTTCTGGCACAACTGCAAGCACGCTTCGACCCACGCCACTATCGCCTCGACCTGTCCCGCGCCTCGCTGATGCGCTTTGCCTACGCCGAGGATCAGGGCCGTCATGTCGGCATCCTGCTGCTGCACCACATCCTGCTGGACCACACCGCGTTGCAGGTGCTGGTGGAAGAAATGAGCGCCAGCCTCGCAGGCGAAACCGGCCTGCTGCCGGACGCCGTGCAATACCGCAATTACGTGGCCCAGGCGCGCCTCGGTGTGAGCGCTGCGCAGCATGAGGCGTTCTTCAGCGAGATGCTCGGCGATATCGACGAGCCGACCCTGGCCTTCGGTTTGCACGACGTGAATCGCGACGGCAGCGGTGTGCGGGAAGCGCACTTGCCAGTGGACCCGGCCCTCAGCCTCGGCCTGCGGGAGCAAGCCCGGCAGCTCGGCGTCAGCGCCGCCAGCCTGGTGCACCTGGCATGGGCGCAAGTCCTCGGCCAGGTATCGGGCCAGGATGACGTGGTATTCGGCACGGTATTGCTGGGCCGCCTGCAAGGCGGCGAGGGTGCCGACCGGGCGCTGGGGATGTTCATCAATACCTTGCCGCTGCGGGTCAGCGTCGGCGCGGTAGGTGTGCAGGCCGGCGTACGCGCCACCCACGCGCGGCTCGCGCAGTTGCTGGGGCATGAACATGCGTCGCTGTCTCTGGCCCAGCGTTGCAGTGGCGTGTCCGGCGCGCTGCCGCTGTTCAGTACCTTGCTCAACTACCGTCACAGTGCCCCGGGCGAAGCGCCGGGAGCCAGCCCGTTCGCCGACGCCGGGATCGAAATCCTCAGCTCCGAGGAACGCAGCAACTACCCGCTGGTGCTGAACGTCGATGATCTCGGTGTGGGCTTTGCGCTGACGGTACAGGGCGTGGCTGAGGTGGATGTGCAGCGCGTCGGCGACTACATGCTCAGTGCCTTGCGCAACCTGGTGACGGCGCTGCAACAGGCGCCGACTACTGCGCTGCATCAAGTGTCGATCCTGCCAGCTGCCGAGCGCCATCAAGTGCTGGTGGAATTCAACGCCACCGACCACGCTTACCCGGCTGGGAGCACCGTTCATGCTCTTTTCGAGGCTCAGGCCCTGGCGACCCCGGAAGCTGTGGCGGTGGTGCACGGCCATGCGTCGCTGAGTTACCGCGATCTCAACCTGCGGGCCAATCGCCTGGCCCACTACTTGATCGATCAAGGCGTAACACCGGGGCACAGCGTGGTCATCGCGCTGCCACGCTCCATCGACCTGCTGGTCAGCCAGTTGGCGATCCTCAAGTGTGCGGCGGTCTACATACCGCTGGATGTCAACGCGCCTGAAGAGCGCCAGGCATTTATGGTGCAGGACAGCCATGCCACGCACGTGCTGCGTGACCTCGCCGCGCTGAACCTCGACATGCAGCCAACGCATAACCCGAACCTCGCCCAGTCGGCGGAAAGCGTGGCGTACATCATGTACACCTCCGGTTCCACCGGTGCACCGAAAGGTGTACAGGTGCCCCACCGCGCGGTCACCCGGCTGGTCATCAACAATGGCTACGCCGACTTCAACTCGCGTGACCGGGTGGCCTTCGCCTCGAACCCGGCGTTCGACGCCAGTACCCTCGACGTCTGGGCGCCGCTGCTCAATGGCGGCTGCGTGGTGGTGGTCGAACACGCCACCTTGCTGTCCCAGGCTGCTTTCGCCGCCCTGCTGCAGGAGCAATCCGTCAGCGTTCTGTGGATGACGGCGGGGCTGTTCCACCAATACGCCGATGGGTTGATGCCGATGTTCCGCCAGCTGCGCTACCTGATCGTCGGCGGCGATGTGCTCGACCCGCAGGTGATCGGCCGGGTGCTTGAGCACGGCGCGCCGCAGCATCTTCTGAATGGCTACGGCCCCACCGAAGCCACCACGTTTTCCACCACCTTCGAGATCACGTCAGTGGGTGAGGGCGGTATTCCGATTGGCCGACCCATTGGCAACAGCCGTGCCTACGTGCTGGATGCGCGGCAGCAGCCGGTGCCGCTGGGCGTTGTCGGCGAGCTGTACATCGGTGGCGCGGGCGTGGCCAAGGGTTACCTGAACCAGCCGCAACTGACCGCCGAGAAGTTTATCGTCGATCCGTTCGGCGACGACCTGCTGTACCGCACCGGCGACCTGGCGAGTTGGCAGGCTGACGGCACCTTGCTGTACCAGGGCCGCAACGACCATCAGCTGAAAATCCGGGGTTTCCGTATCGAGCCCGGTGAAATCGAAAACTGCCTGGCCGACTTTCCCGGCGTGAAAGACACGGTGGTGCTGGCCCGTGAAGATGAACCCGGCGACAAGCGCCTGGTGGCTTACTACACCGCCCAGGCGCCGCTGAGCATTGAAGCGTTGCGTGCGCACCTGCAAAGCCGGCTGCCGGACTACATGGTGCCGTCGGCCTATGTCTGGCTGGAACTGTTGCCGCTGACCGCGAATGGCAAGCTGGACCGTAAGGGCTTGCCTGCGCCCGATCAAGACTCGTTGCTCAGCCGTGGTTTCGAAGCGCCCGAGGGCGAGGTGGAAACGCTGCTGGCGCAGATCTGGCAGGACGTATTGAAGGTCGAACGGGTCGGGCGCTTTGATCACTTCTTTGAACTCGGTGGCCATTCCTTGCTGGCGGTGAGCCTGATCGAACGCATGCGCCAGGCCGGCCTGAGCGCCGATGTACGGGTGTTGTTCAACCAGCCAAGCCTCGCGGCGCTGGCGGCGGCAGTGGGCAGTGGCCGGGAAATCGTGGTACCGGCCAATGGCATTGCGCCGGATTGCCCGCGCATCACGCCGTCGATGCTGACCCTGGTCAAGCTGGATCAAGCCGCCATCGACCGCATTGTGGCCACGGTGCCTGGCGGTGCGGCCAACGTGCAGGACATCTACCCGCTGGCACCGTTGCAGGAAGGCATTCTTTACCACCACATCAGCGCCGAACAGGGCGACCCGTACCTGCTGCAATCGCGCATGGCGTTTGACAGTGTCGAACGGTTGCAGGCCTTCATGGGCGCGCTGCAAAAGGTCGTGGCGCGCCACGATATCCTGCGCACTGGCGTGGTGTGGGAAGGCTTGGACAGCCCGGTGCAAGTGGTGTGGCGTCATGCCGAGTTGGTGGTGCAGAACGTTGCGCTGGACCCGGCCGATGGCGACGTGATCGAACAACTGCACGCACGTTTTGACGCGCGCCACTATCGCCTGGACATCACCCAGGCGCCGTTGCTGCGCATGGTGTATGCCCAGGACCCGGCCCACCAGCGAGTCGCGGCCATCCTGCTGTTCCATCACCTGGCGCTGGACCACACCGCCATGGAAGTGGTCGGCCAGGAAATGCGTGCGTTCCTGTTCAACCAGGCCGATGACTTGCCGGTTGCGGCACCGTTCCGTAACTACGTGGCCCAGGCTCGTCTGGGTGTCAGCGCCCAGGAGCACGAGCAATTCTTCCGTGAAATGCTCGCCGACATCGACGAGCCCACGCTGCCTTTCGGCGTGCAGGATGTGCAGGGCGATGGCCGGGATATCGAAGAGGCCGAATTGCCCGTCGATGCCGTGCTGGCTTTGCGGATTCGCGAGCAGGCCCGGCAACTGGGGGTCAGTGCTGCGAGCCTGATGCACTTGGCCTGGGGCCAGGTACTCGGCCTCGCGTCGGGCCGTCAGGACGTGGTATTCGGCACCGTATTGATGGGCCGCATGCAAGCCGGCGAAGGCGCCGACCGGGCGCTGGGCATGTTCATCAACACCTTGCCGCTGCGGGTGGATGTGGGCGCCATCGCGGTTCGTGTCGGGGTCAAGGCGACCCACGCCCGGCTCAGCGCGTTGCTGGGCCATGAGCATGCATCCCTGGCGCTGGCCCAGCGTTGCAGCGGTGTGCCGACCTCGATGCCGTTGTTCAGTGCCTTGCTCAACTACCGCCATAGCAGCCCGGGTGAAATGGCTCGCGACGGCCACGGCATCTGGGAAGGTGTGCAGTTGCTGGGTGGCGAAGAGCGCAGCAATTACCCGCTGACCTTGAGCGTGGACGACCTGGGCACAGGCTTCGGTTTGACGGTGCTGGCTCTGCAGTCCATCGGTGCGCAGCGCCTGTGTGACTACATGCACAGCGCGCTGGAGCAGTTGGTGGAGGCCCTTGAGCAAGCGCCGCAAACGCCGCTGAATCAGTTGCCGGTACTGCCTGCTGCCGAGCGCGAAAAACTCCTGCGTACCTTCAACGCCACCGCCCGTGATTACCCCCAAGGGCAAACCCTGCACGCTGCTTTCGAAGCCCAGGCCGAGCGCCTGCCGCAGGCGATTGCGGTGAGCCAGGACGGCCAGCACCTGACGTACCAACAGCTCAACCAACGTGCCAATCAGCTGGCTCATCACCTGCTGGCGTTAGGCGTGCAGCCCGACGACCGCGTGGCGATCTGCTGCCGACGCGGCCCGCAGATGCTGATAGGCCTGCTGGCGATTCTCAAGTCGGGTGCGGCCTACGTCCCGGTAGACCCGGCTTACCCGGCCGAGCGCATCGCTTACCTGCTGCAAGACAGCGCACCGGTCGCGGTACTGGCCGAGGAGAGCACCCGTGGCGTGCTTGGTGATGTGGCCATCGTCGACCTGCATGGCGCGTATGCCGGTGAGAGCAATCCCCAGATCGCCAGCCTGACCCCGGCGAACCTCGCCTACGTGATCTACACCTCCGGCTCCACCGGCCAGCCCAAAGGGGTGATGGTGGAACACCGTACCGTGGAAAACCTGGTGCACTGGCACTGCGAAGCTTTTGACCTGCACGCCCATAGCCACACCAGCAGCGTGGCCGGTTTCGGCTTTGATGCCATGGCCTGGGAAGTCTGGCCGGCGTTGTGCGTAGGGGCGACCTTGCACCTGCCACCGGCCCAGGTGGGCAATGAAAACATCGACGAATTGCTGGCCTGGTGGCTGGCCCAACCGCTGGACGTGAGCTTCCTGCCCACGCCGGTGGCCGAGTACGCCTTCAGCCAGGAGCTTCAACACCCAAGCCTGCGCACCCTGTTGATCGGCGGTGATCGCCTGCGCCAGTTCAATCAGGAGCGCCGTTTCGCGGTGATCAACAACTATGGCCCGACCGAAGCCACGGTGGTTGCTACCTCTGGCCGCGTGCACGCCGGTCAGCCGCTGCATATCGGCAAACCGATGGCCAATGCCACGGTGTACCTGCTTGATGAGCAACAGCGTCCGGTGCCGGTGGGCGTGGCGGGCGAACTGTATGTAGGTGGCAGCGGCGTGGCCCGCGGGTATTTGAATCGCCCGGACCTGACCGCCGAACGCTTCCTTGATGACCCGTTCAACCCGGGCGGCATGTACCGCACCGGCGACCTGGCGCGCTGGCTGCCGGACGGCAATATTGAGTATTTGGGCCGCAACGACGACCAGGTAAAAATCCGGGGTGTGCGCATCGAGCTGGGGGAAATCGAAACCCGCCTGGCTGCCGTCGAAGGCGTCAAGGAAGCCGTGGTGCTGGTGCGCGACGGCCGCTTGGTCGCCTGGTTCACCGAGCAAATCCCGCTGGATATCGAAACCCTGCGCGCCGAGCTGCACAGCCAATTGCCCGAGGCCATGGTGCCGGTGGCCTACGTCAAACTCGACAGTTGGCCGTTGACCGCCAACGGCAAGCTCGACCGCAAGGCCCTGCCGGCGCCGGATCAGGCCGCCATGCTCAGCCGTGAATACGAAGCGCCACAAGGCGACGTCGAAACCACCCTGGCGCGAATCTGGGCCGAGGTGTTGCAGGTGGAGCAAGTGGGCCGCCATGACCACTTCTTTGAACTGGGCGGGCATTCATTGCTGGCGGTGAGTTTGATTGAGCGCATGCGTCAGGTCGGCCTGAGCGCCGATGTGCGGGTGCTGTTCAGCCAGCCGACATTGGCCGCATTGGCAGCGGCGGTGGGCAGTGGCCGGGAAGTGGTGGTGCCGGTCAATCGCATCGCTGCCGATTGCCAGCGCATCACGCCTTCGATGCTGTCCCTGGTGGAGCTGGATCAGCCGACCCTCGACCTGATCGTCGCCAGCGTGCCAGGCGGCGCCGCCAATGTGCAGGACATTTATCCGCTGGCGCCGTTGCAGGAAGGGATTTTCTATCACCACATCAGTGCGCAGCAGGGCGATCCGTACCTGCTGCAATCGCACCTGGCGTTTGACAGCCTCGAGCGTTTGCAGGCGTTTGCCCGGGCGTTGCAGTCGGTGATCAACCGCCACGATATCTTGCGCACCGGCGTGGTCTGGGAAGGCCTGCAACAGCCGCTGCAAGTGGTATGGCGTGAGGCTGAGCTGTCGGTGCAGGCAGTGCAGATGGGCACCGGTGATGTGCTCGCGCAGTTGCATCGCCAGTTTGATCCTCGTCACTACCGTGTGCCGATGTCCCAGGCCCCGCTGGTGCGCCTGGTGTATGCCGAAGATCCGCGGCAGCAGCGTGTGGTAGCGATTTTGCTGTTCCACCATATTGCCCTCGACCACACGGCGCTGGACGGCGTGCGTCACGAGATGCAAGCCAGCCTGCTGGGCCAGCCCGGCATCACGGACGAGGCCACGCCGTACCGCAATTACGTGGCCCAGGCCCGACTGGGGGTGAGTGAGCAGGAGCACGAAGCGTTCTTCCGCGAGATGCTGGCTGACATCCATGAGCCTACGCTGCCGTTCGGACTTCAGGATGTGCAGGGCGATGGCAGTGCCATCGAAGAAGTCAGTGAAGCGTTATCACCGGCGTTGAGCCGACGCCTGCGCACTCAAGCACGGTTGCTGGGCGTCAGCGCTGCCAGCATGTTCCACCTTGCCTGGGCGCAAGTGTTGGCCTGCACCTCGAGCCAGGACAACGTGGTGTTTGGCACGGTGCTGCTGGGCCGTATGCAGGGTGGTAAGGGCAGCGACCGAGCGTTGGGGATGTTTATCAATACCTTGCCGTTGCGGGTGGATGTGGGCGGCATCGGTGCGCGTGCGGCGGTAAAGGCGACCCACGCGCGCCTGACTGCGTTGTTGGGGCACGAGCATGCCTCCCTGGCGTTGGCCCAGCGTTGCAGTGGAGTGGCGGCGCCGTTGCCGTTGTTCAGCGCCATGCTCAACTATCGCCATAGCGACAGCCAGCAAGCGGCGGTATCCCCGGCCTGGCAGGGCATCGAAACCCTGGCCAGCGAGGAACGCACCAACTACCCGCTGACCTTGAACGTGGATGACCAGGGCGACGGTTTCCGGTTGACCGCGATGACCCCCGCGCAGATTGGCGCGCAGCGTATTTGCGGTTACATGCAGGCGGCGTTGTTCGGGTTGGTCGAAGCGCTGGAGCAATCCCCGCAATTGCCGCTGGATCGCCTGTCGATCCTGGGCCCCCAGGAGCGCGAGCAACTGCTGTTCGGGTTCAACGCCACCGAGGTTGGCTACAACCTCGATCAGACCCTTCACGGCCTGTTCGAAGCCCAGGTTGAACGCACCCCCGATGCACTGGCGGTGAAAGCGGGTGACCAACACCTGAGCTATCGCGAACTGAACGCGCGCGCCAATCAGTTGGCCCATCATCTGCGCGAGCTGGGTGTGCAGCCGGATTCGCGGGTGGCGATTTGTGTGGAGCGTGGCGTGGAGATGGTCATCGGCCTGTTCGCCATTCTCAAGTCCGGTGGTGGTTATGTGCCGCTGGACCCGGCGTATCCGCTGGAGCGAATCGCCTACATGCTGCAAGACAGCGCGCCGGCGGCGGTGCTGGTGCAGGGCGAAACCCGTTCGCTGCTGGGCGATGTGGCGGTACCCGTGGTGGATCTGGACCGGAACACCTGGGAGCACCAGGCGCTGTCCAACCCGCACGTCGACGGACTGACCCCGCAGCACCAGGCCTACGTGATCTACACCTCAGGTTCCACTGGCCAGCCCAAGGGCGTGATCAACGAGCACGCAGGCGTGGTCAACCGCCTGCTGTGGATGCAGGATGCCTACGGCCTGACCGCCCGCGACGCGGTCCTGCAGAAAACCCCGTTCAGCTTTGACGTGTCGGTGTGGGAATTCTTCTGGCCCTTGTTCACCGGTGCCCGGTTGGTCATGGCGCGCCCCGGCGGGCACAAGGATCCGGCTTACCTGTGCGAGGTGATCGAAGCCGAACAGATCACCACCTTGCACTTTGTGCCGTCGATGCTCGACGTGTTCCTGGCCCACGGCGATGTCAGCCAGAGTGCCGGCCTGCTGCGGGTGATGTGCAGCGGCGAAGCCTTGCCGGGCAGCCTGGTGCGACGCTTCAAGCAGCAGTTGCCGGGCATCGGTTTGTACAACCTGTATGGCCCGACCGAGGCGGCGGTGGATGTGACCGCGTGGAACTGCGCAAGGCCCGAGGTGCCGGATAACACACCGATCGGCAAGCCTATCGCCAATACTCGCATGTACCTGCTGGACGCCCGCTTGCAGCCGGTGCCCTTGGGCGTGGTCGGCGAGCTGTTCATTGGTGGTGTTCAAGTCGCTCGCGGTTACTTGCACCGCCCTGAACTCACCGCCGAACGCTTCCTCAAGGACCCGTTCAGTGCTGGTCGCCTTTACCGCACTGGTGACATCGGGCGCTACCTGCCGGACGGCAATATCGAGTACCTGGGCCGCAACGACGACCAGGTGAAAATCCGTGGCCTGCGCATCGAGCTGGGGGAAATTCAGGCGCGGTTGACCGAATACCCACAGGTCAATGAAGCGGTGGTGTTAGCCCGGGACGAGCGCCTGGTGGCGTACTACACCGGCGTGCAGGCGGATATCGAACAACTGCGTGCCCATCTGCTGGCGCGCTTGCCGGACTTCATGGTGCCGGCGGTATTCGTGCACCTGGAGGCCTTGCCGTTGAGCCCCAACGGCAAACTCGACCGCAAGGCGCTGCCGGCGCCAGGCGTTGAGTCGCTGATCGTGCGCGAGTACGAAGCCCCGGTGGGCGACACCGAAATCACCCTGGCGCGCTTGTGGGCCGAGCTGCTGAAGGTGGAGCGGGTAGGGCGCCATGACAATTTCTTCGAGCTGGGCGGGCACTCGCTGCTGGCTGTCAGCTTGATCGGGCGCTTGCGTCAGGAAGGTATGGAAGCCGATGTGCGGGGGCTGTTCGAACAACCGACCCTGGCGGGCTACGCCGCAATTACCGAACGAATGGAGATCGTCCTGTGAGCATCATTGAACTGTTGGCGACACTCAAGACCAAGGATGTACAACTGGCGCTCAAGGGCGACCAGTTGTCGGTGCAGGGCAATAAACAGGCCCTGAGTGACCCGGCATTGGTGGCCTCGCTGCGCGAACATAAACCGGCGCTGATCGAGCTGATCAAGGCCGGAGAGTACTCGGCCACCAAGGCCGGTGAAGTCGAGGTGCCGGCCAATGGCATTCCCGCCGGTGCCCAGCGGATTACGCCGGCGATGCTGACGCTGTCGAGCCTGAGCCAGGCCTCGATTGACCGCATCATCGAAACCGTCGACGGCGGCGCGGCCAACGTACAGGACATCTACCCGCTGGCACCGCTGCAGGAAGGCATTCTTTACCACCATGTGAGTGCCGAACACGGCGACCCCTACGTCATGCAGTCGCAGTTCGCCTTCGACAGCCTTGAGCGTTTCAAGGGGTTTGCCCAGGCATTGCAGGGCGTGATGGATCGCCATGACATCCTGCGCACCGCCGTGATCTGGGAGGGCCTGGAAGAGCCTTCGCAAGTGGTATGGCGCGCGGCTCGATTGCCGGTGCAATTGATTGAACTGAACCCCGCCGACGGGGATATCGCGACCCAGTTGCATAGCATGTTTGATGGCCGTCACTACCGCCTGGACGTCACCCGCGCACCGCTTGTTCGCCTTGTAGGCGCCTGGGATGAAGCCCGGCAGCGCATGGTCGCTTTGCTGTTGTTCCACCACATGGCCCTGGACCACAGCGCCTTGGACGTGGTGCGCCACGAAATGCAGGCTTACTTGCAGGGCCAGGGGGATCAGTTGGGCCAGGCGGTGCCTTTTCGTAACTACGTGGCCCAGGCGCGCCTGGGGATCAGCGAGCAGCAACACGAAGCGTTCTTTCGCGAGATGCTCGGGGACATCACTGAGCCGACCTTGCCGTTTGGTTTGCAGGATGTGCAGGGCGACGGCCAGGAGATTGCCGAAGTCGACTGGCCGTTGCCGCCAGCGCTCAATCAGCGTTTGCGGGCCCAGGCGCGGCAGTTGGGGGTGAGTGCCGCCAGCCTGTTCCATATGGGCTGGGCGCAGGTATTGAGTGCCCTGGCAGGCAAGGCGCAGGTGGTGTTCGGCACCGTCTTGATGGGCCGCATGCAGGGTGGGCACGCCACGGACCGGGCCCTGGGGATTTTCATCAATACCTTGCCGTTTCGCGTGGATGTCGGCGCCGAAGCGGTGCGCGCCGGGGTCAAGGCCACGCACGCGCGGTTGACCACCTTGTTGCGTCATGAACATGCCGCCTTGGCCCTGGCCCAGCGGTGCAGTGGTGTGGCCGCGCCGATGCCGCTGTTCAGCGCATTGCTCAACTATCGCCACAGTGGCTCGGGCACCAGTACCGACGCGGCGGCGGCCTGGCAGGGCATCGAGATCTTGAGCTCCGAGGAGCGCACCAACTACCCGTTGACCCTGAGTGTCGATGACCTGGGGGACGGGTTTATCCTGCGTTTGCTGGCGAGTACCCAAGTCGATGCGCAGGCTGTTTGTGCTTATGTGCAAACGGCCCTGGGAAACATGGTGCAGGCGCTGGAGCAGGCGCCCGACACCTCGTTGAATCGTCTGTCGGTGCTGCCCGAGGCTGAGCGGCGGCATCTGCTGGAGCAATTCAACGCGACAGCGGTCGACTTTCCCCAGGGCACCACCCTGCACGGGCGTATCGAAGCGCAAACGTCGCTGACCCCGGACGCGGTGGCCGCCGTGTATCAAGGCCGTCAGCTGACCTACGCCGAATTGAACCAACAAGCCAACCTGCTGGCCCATCACCTGCTGGCCCTGGGGGTAAAACCCGACGACCGCGTGGCCATCGTCGCCCGGCGCGGGCTGGACACCCTGGCCGGATTGCTGGCGATCCTCAAGGCCGGCGCCTGCTACGTACCGGTGGACCCGTCGCACCCGGCCGAGCGCCTGAGCTACCTCCTCAGTGACAGCGCCCCGGTCGCGGTACTGACGCAACACGCACTGCTGGAGCGCTTGCCCGCGCTCGACGTGCCGGTGATCAACCTGGACCGTTTTACCTGGCATCACCATTCGGCCAGCAACCCCCAAGTTGCTGTCACGCCGTCCAACCTGGCCTACGTGATCTACACCTCCGGCTCCACCGGCCTGCCCAAAGGCGTGATGGTGGAACACCACACCGTGGCCAACCTGGTGGACTGGCATTGCACCGCGTTTGACCTGTGCGCCGGCCGTCACACCGCCAGCGTCGCCGGGTTCGGCTTTGACGCGATGGCCTGGGAGGTCTGGCCGGCCCTGTGCGTGGGCGCGACCTTGCACCTGCCGCCGGCCCATGACGGCGCAGAGGACATCGACGCGCTGCTGGAATGGTGGCGCGCACAACCACTGGACGTGTGTTTCCTGCCCACGCCAGTGGCCGAATATGCGTTCAGCCAGAACATCGAACACCCGACCTTGCGCACCTTGCTGATTGGCGGCGACCGCCTGCGCCAGTTCCCCCGGGCACAGCGTTTCGAGGTGATCAACAACTACGGCCCCACCGAAGCCACGGTGGTCGCCACCTCCGGGCGGATTGAACCCGGGCAGCCGTTGCATGTTGGCAAACCCATCGCCAATGCCAGGGTTTACCTGTTGGACGAACTGCAGCGCCCGGTGCCCATGGGCGTTGCCGGTGAACTGTATGTGGGCGGCAAGGGCGTGGCGCGGGGTTATCTGAACCGTCCGGAAATGACTGCCGAGCGCTTTCTGGATGACCCGTTCAATCCGGGCCGTATGTACCGCACCGGCGACCTCGCGCGCTGGTTGCCGGGCGGGAATATCGAGTACCTGGGCCGCAACGACGACCAGGTGAAAATCCGTGGGGTGCGCATCGAACTGGGAGAAATCGAAACCCGCCTCAACCAGTTGCCCGGCCTTCAGGAAGTGGTGGTGCTGGCCCGTGAAGACCAGCCCGGCCAGCCCCGGCTGGTGGCTTACTTCACCGAAAACCCGCAGTTCGACCCCCTCGATGTGGGCGAGATTCGCGCACATCTGGTGGCACATCTGCCGGACTACATGGTTCCGGTGGCCTACGTAAAACTCGATGCATTGCCCCTGACCGCCAACGGCAAGCTGGACCGCAAGGCCCTGCCAAAGCCGGACCTGGCCGCCGTCTTCACCCGTGAGTACGCGGCGCCTTATGGCGATATCGAAACAGTACTCGCGCAGATCTGGGCCGACGTGCTGCAAGTGGAACGTGTTGGGCGCCAGGATCATTTCTTTGAGTTGGGCGGCCATTCGTTGCTGGCCATGCGCATGGTGTCCCAGGTTCGCCAGCGGCTTGGGGTTGATCTGGCGCTGGGCGATTTGTTTGCCAATGCCGAACTGGCGGCGGTGGCGCAGGTGCTTGCCCAGTCCGGGCGCAGCACCTTGCCGGATATCCTGCCGACGGCGCGGGATACGGATTTGCCGCTGTCGTTTGCCCAGCAACGCTTGTGGTTTCTGGCGCTGATGGAAGGCGCCAACACCGCCTACAACATCCCCATCGGCCTGCGCCTGCGCGGGCAGTTGCACGTCGATGCGTTGCAACGGGCCCTGGCGCGGATTGTCGCGCGGCACGAGACCTTGCGCAGCCGGTTCGCCCAGCAGGATGACCACGCCCACGTGCTGATCGTGCCGCCTGAAGAGATGATGCCGCTGCAAGTGCAGGACCTGCGTCGTCACCCCGAAGCACAGCAGGTGCTGGAAGCCTTGATCCAGGGCGAAGCCTCGGCGCCTTTCGATTTGCAGCGCGGCCCATTGCTGCGCGGGCGCCTGGTGATCATGGCCGAGGATCATCACGTGTTGCTGCTGACCATCCACCACATCGTGTCAGATGGCTGGTCCATGGGCGTGCTGACCCGCGAACTGATGGCGTTGTACCAAGCCTTCAGCCGTGGTGAGGCTGACCCATTGCCGCCATTGCCGATCCAGTACAGCGACTTCGCCGTGTGGCAGCGCCTGTGGCTCAGCGGTGAAGTGCTGCATCGCCAGAGCAGCTACTGGCAACAAACCCTGGCCGGTGCCCCGGCATTGCTGATGTTGCCGACCGACCGTCCACGCCCGGCCCAGCAGGACTACGCCGGCAGCAGTGTCGACGTGCGCCTGGATGAACGCCTGACCGCCGGGCTCAAGGCCCTCAGCCAGCGCCACGGCACCACGCTGTACATGGTGATGATGACGGCGTGGGCTTCGTTGCTCGCGCGCTTGGCCGGGCAGGAGGAAGTGGTGATTGGCTCGCCCGTCGCCAACCGCCAGCGGGCCGAGGTGGAAGGCTTGATCGGGCTGTTCGTCAACACCCTGGCGGTGCGCATCGATACCTCGGGCGAGTTGAGTGCCGAGGCGCTGCTGGCGCGGGTCAAGGGGCTGGCCCTGGACGCCCAGGCTCATCAGGATCTGCCGTTTGAGCAGGTGGTGGAAATCACCCGGCCATTGCGCAGCCTGGCCCATAGCCCGCTGTTCCAGACGATGTTGACCTGGCAGGACAGCGATGCGCCGGTCCTGGCCCTGGGCGACCTGAGCCTTGAAGGGATTGTGGAGGACAGTCACTTTGCCAAATTCGACCTGTCCCTGAACCTCGGCGAGACCCGGGGCGAAATTCGCGGCACCCTGGAATACGCCATCGCGTTGTTTGATGAGTCGACCATGCAGCGTTATGTCCGCTACTTCACCCGGGTGCTGCAGGCCATGGTGGATAACGATCAGGCGGTGCTGGAGCACGCTGAATTGTTGGACGCGCGGGAGCGCCAGCACCTGCTGTTGGACTTCAACGACACCGACGTGGATTACAACCTCGAGCAGACGCTGCACGGTATGTTCGAAGCCCAGGTTGCACGAACGCCGGATGCGCTGGCGGTGAAGGCAGGCTCGGAGTGCCTGAGCTATCGCGAGCTGAACGAACGGGCCAATCAGTTGGCGCACCATCTGCGGGAGCTGGGTGTTCAACCGGATTCGCGGGTGGCGATTTGCGTCGAGCGTGGCCTGGAGATGGTCATTGGCCTGTTCGCGATCCTCAAGGCGGGAGGCGGCTATGTGCCGCTGGACCCGGCGTATCCGCTGGAACGTATCGCCTACATGCTCAAGGACAGCGCCCCGGCAGCCGTGCTGGTGCAGGGCGAAACCCGTGCGCTGCTGGGCGACGTCACGGTGCCGGTGGTGGACCTGGACCGGAGCACCTGGCAGCACCAATCAACGTCCAACCCACGAGTGGACGGGCTGACCGCGCAGCATCAGGCCTATGTGATCTACACCTCGGGTTCCACCGGCCAACCGAAGGGCGTGATCAACGAGCACGCAGGCGTGGTCAACCGCCTGCTGTGGATGCAGGACGAGTACGGGCTGACTGCGCAGGACAGGGTGTTGCAGAAAACTCCGTTCAGCTTCGACGTGTCGGTGTGGGAGTTTTTCTGGCCGCTGTTCACTGGCGCCCGGTTGGTGATGGCGCGTCCTGGCGGGCATAAAGACCCGGCCTACCTGTGTGATGTGATCGAGTCCGAGCAGATCACCACACTGCACTTTGTGCCTTCGATGCTGGACGTGTTCCTGGCCCAGGGCGACGTCAGCCAGAGCGCCGGGCTGGTGCGGGTGATGTGCAGCGGTGAAGCGCTGCCCGGCAGCCTGGTGCGCCGTTTCAAACAGCAGTTGCCGGGCATCGGTTTGTACAACCTCTACGGCCCGACTGAAGCGGCGGTGGACGTGACGGCTTGGGATTGCGCCGGACCGGTTACGCCGGACAACACCCCCATCGGCAAGCCGATTGCCAACACCCGCATGTACCTGCTGGACGGGCAGTTGCAGCCGGTGCCGTTGGGTGTGGTGGGTGAGTTGTTCATCGGTGGCGTGCAAGTGGCGCGGGGTTACTTGCACCGTCCTGAGCTGACGGCCGAACGCTTCCTCAAGGACCCGTTCAGCAACGGCCGGATGTACCGCACCGGCGACGTCGGGCGCTACCTGCCGGACGGCACCATCGAGTATTTGGGCCGCAATGACGACCAGGTGAAAATCCGTGGCCTGCGCATCGAGCTGGGTGAGATTCAGGCGCGACTGCTGCAATTCCCGCAGATCAACGAAGCCGCTGTGGTCGCCCGCGATTCCCGTCTGGTGGCCTACTACACCGGCGTGCAGGCCGACATCGATGCCCTGCGCAGCCACCTGCTGGAGCAGCTTCCGGACTACATGGTGCCGGCGACCTTCATGCATCTGGAGGCCTTGCCCCTGAGCCCCAACGGCAAGCTCGACCGCAAGGCATTGCCGGTACCGGGCCTGGAATCGGTGATCGCCCGGGAATACGTCGCGCCCGTGGGTGAAACCGAAATCACCCTGGCTGGCCTCTGGGCTGATTTGCTCAAGGTGGAGCGGGTGGGGCGGCATGACAATTTCTTCGAGCTGGGCGGCCACTCGCTGTTGGCCGCCAGCTTGATCGGCCGCATGCGCCGCGTCGGGTTGTCGGCGGATGTGAAAGTGTTGTTTGGCCAGCCCACCCTTGCAGCCTTGGCGGCTGCCGTGGGTGGTGGTCGCGAAGTGGTGGTGCCGGCCAATGGGATTGCCGCGGAGTGCACGCGGATCACCCCGGACATGCTCCCGCTGGTGAACCTGGAGCAGTCCGCCATCGACCGCCTTGTCGCGAGCATTCCCGGCGGCGCGGCCAACGTGCAGGACATCTACCCGTTGGCGCCGTTACAGGCCGGGATCCTGTATCACCATCGCGCAGTGCAACAGGGCGACGCGTACCTGTTACAGGCGCAGTTTGCCTTCGCCAGCGTCGAGCGCCTTGAAGCGTTCGCCCAGGCCTTGCAGGCGGTGATTGAGCGGCATGACATCCTGCGCTCGTCGATGCACTGGGACGGGCTGGAAGAACCGGTGCAAGTGGTGTGGCGCCAGGCATCGTTGCAGGTCGAGGCGATTCAGGTCGCGGGCGATGTGCTGGGGCAATTGCAGGCGCGCTTTCATCAGCATCGCCTGGGCCTGGGGCGGGCACCGTTGATGCGCCTGGTGTACGCCGAGGACCCGGCCAACCAACGGGTGGTTGCGTTGTTGCTGTTCCATCATTTGGTGATGGATCACGTGGCGTTGGAAGTATTGCAACACGAGATGCAAGCCTGTCTGTTGGGCCATCACGAGCAGTTGGGGGCGGCGGTGCCGTATCGCAACTATGTGGCGCAGACACGCCTGGGAATGCGTGAGGAAGAGCACGAAGCATTCTTCCGCGAGATGCTCGGGGAGATCGATGAGCCGACGCCGGCACTGAATGCACCGGGTGAAGCGCAGCAGGCGCGCCTGAGCGTTGACCCACTGTTGAGCGGGCGCCTGCGCATCCTGGCGCGTCATCTTGGGGTAAGTGCGGCGAGCCTGATGCACCTGGCTTGGGCGCAGGTATTGGGCAAGGTTTCTGGCCGTGAGCAGGTGGTGTTCGGCACCGTATTGCTGGGTCGGTTACAAGGCGGTGAAGGCGCCGAACGCGCATTGGGCGTATTCATCAACACCCTGCCGCTGCGGGTCGACCTGGGTGAGCGCACGGTGCACGCGGCGCTGATGGCGACCCATGCCAGCCTGACCCAACTGCTCAGTCACGAGCATGCGCCACTGGCCCTGGCCCAGCGTTGCAGCGGGCTGCCGGCCAATACACCGCTGTTCAGCGTGCTGTTCAACTATCGCCACAGCGCGCCGCACGCTGGCGGGGTGGCCGAGGCCTGGCAGGGCATGCAAATGCTCAAGGCCGAGGAACGCACCAACTTTGCGCTGTCCCTGAGTGTCGATGACCTGGGTGACGGGTTTACCTTTGATGTCATGGGGCAAGGCGCGCCGCGTCTCTGTCAGTACCTGCATGTCGCCCTGGAACAGCTGGTGCAGGCGCTGGAACAGAATGCCCGAGGCGCAATCAGCCAACTGTCGATATTGCCGCCGGCGGAGCGTGAAAAGCTGCGGGTGGCGTTCAACGCCACTCAACGGGAGTTCCCTCGTGAACATACCGTGCAGCGCCTGTTCGAAGCCCAGGCCCAGGCGCGCCCGAACGCCATCGCTGTGGCGCATGGCGAGGACACCCTGACTTATGGCGCGCTGAACACCCGCGCCAACCAACTGGCCCATCACCTGCGCACCTTGGGCGTGCAGCCCGGCGACCACGTGGCGATCCTGCTGCCGCGCTCGATTGACCTGCTGCTCAGTCAACTGGCAATCCTCAAGTGTGCGGCGGCCTACGTGCCGCTGGATATCAATGCTCCGGCCGAGCGCCAGGCTTTTATGGTGCAGGACAGCGGCGCGGTATGGCTGCTGACCCACAGCAGCGAGTCTGTAGATTACCCGACCCGACGCATCGACCTCGACACCCTGGCGCTGGACCCGCAACCGAGTCACAACCCGGACCTGTCGCAATCCTCGGAGCGGGTGGCGTACATCATGTACACCTCCGGCTCCACTGGCACGCCCAAAGGCGTGCTGGTGCCGCACCGGGGCATCACGCGGCTGGTGATCAACAACGGTTATGCCGATTTCAACGCCCATGATCGCGTGGCGTTCGCCTCCAACCCTGCGTTCGACGCGAGCACCATGGACGTGTGGGGGCCGCTGCTGAACGGCGGCCAGGTGCTGGTGATCGACCATGCCACCTTGCTCAACCCGGGGGCATTTGGCCGCGCATTGAAGGCGGGCGGGGCGACGATCCTGTTCGTCACTACCGCGCTGTTCAACCAGTACGTGCAACTGATTCCCGACGCGTTGGCCGGGCTGCGCATCCTGTTGTGCGGCGGCGAACGGGCGGACCCGGCGGCATTCCGCAGCCTGCTGGCCCAGGCGCCCGCATTGCGCCTGGTGCACTGCTACGGCCCGACGGAAACCACCACCTACGCCACCACCTATGAGGTGCAGGCTATCGCCGCAGATGCTGAAAGCGTGCCGATCGGCAGGCCGATTTCCAACACGCAAATCCATGTGCTGGACGCGCACTTGCAGCCGGTGCCGCTGGGGGTGGTCGGGGAAATCTGCATTGGCGGGCACGGCGTGGCCAAGGGGTATCTGAACCGGCCGGAGCTGACGGAAGAAAAATTCGTCGATGACCCGTTCGGCGACGGTTTGCTGTACCGCACAGGCGACCTTGGGCGCTGGTCGGCGGACGGGTTGCTGGAGTGCATCGGTCGTAATGACGACCAGGTGAAGATCCGTGGCTTCCGCATCGAGTTGGGTGAAATCGAAGCGCGCCTGGCGACCTGCAGCGGGATCAAGGATGTGGTGGTGCTTGCGCGGGAAGATGCGCCTGGCGATAAGCGCCTGGTGGCGTACTACACCGGCGAGCCGCTCGCCATCGACGTGCTGCGCAGCCATCTGCTGCAGCATTTGCCGGACTACATGGTGCCGTCGGCCTATGTGCCACTGGAAAAAATGCCCCTGACGGCCAACGGCAAAGTCGACCGCAAGGCCCTGCCAGTGCCCGCGATGGAAGCGCTGGTAAGCCGTGTGTTTGAAGCCCCGGCCAATGAGCTGGAACAGACCCTGGCCCGCCTCTGGGCCGAGGTGTTGAGGCTGGAGCAGGTCGGTCGGCACGACAGTTTCTTCGAACTGGGCGGCCATTCGTTGCTGGCGATTCGGCTGGTCAATCTGATGGAAGAGGCGGGGCTTGCGGTGTCTCTGGCGGAGCTGTTCCAGCACGCCAGCGTGGCCTCGGTCGCCTCGATGCTCAGTCAACGCACGGTGCGGGAGGACGACAGCTCGCTGATCACCGTGCGCGCCAGCGGCAGCCAGCCGCCATTGTTCCTGGTGCATGAGTTCAGCGGCATGGACGTGTATTTCCCGGCGCTGGGCCGGCATCTGCCGGGGGATTACCCGATCTACGGCTTGCCCGGCGCGCCTCTCGGTGAACCGCAGTTGCAGACCATGGAAGGCCTGGCGGCGCGGCTGGTGGGGATTATTCGGGCTGTGCAACCCCATGGGCCGTATCGGCTGGCGGGTTGGTCGTTTGGCGGGGTGTTGGCCTACGAAGTGGCGATGCAACTGCAGGGGCTGGACGAACCGGTGGCGTTCCTCGGGTTGATCGACAGCTACGTGCCGCGCATGACCGACCAGGGCAAGGCGCGCTGGGCCGGACCGGATGCCCTCAAGCGGCATTTGCTGTTGCAGTGCATGGCGTATTGGAAGGCACAGGGAGGTGTGGATGAGCTGGCAAGCCTTGAGCAACTGGACGCGCAGATTGGACAGCTGGATTTTGCTGGGCTGTTGCAACGCTGCCGCGATCGGCATTTGTTGTACGCGCAGATGGCGGCGGCTTCGGACGCGGACCTGTTGAATTTTATCGAGCGGGAAGTCGGGCATGGGCATGCGTTGGCGCATTACAGCCTGTTCCCGATGCCGTTGGCGGTGCACCTGTTCAGCGCCGCAGAGCGGCCGACGGAACTGTCGCGACGTAGCCGGGATTTGGGTTGGGATGAGGCGCTGGCGCCGGGGCAATTGCGCCGGATTGAAGTGCCGGGGGATCACCAGAGCATGATGCAGGCACCGCATATCCAGGCGTTGGGGCAGGCGTTGGGTGGGGCTCTGGCGTCGAGCGAGGCGCCGAGTGTGGCGGTGCATCAGCCGTTGTTGCGGATCCAGAGCGGACGCGCCGGGCATGCGCCGATTTTCTGTGTGCCGGGGGCGGGGGATAGCGTGACCGGGTTTGTAGGGTTGACCGAGGCGTTGGGCCGGGACTGGCCGATCTTTGGCTTGCAGCCGCGCGGGCTGGACGGGGAGGCGGTGCCGCACAGTCAGGTCGAGGCGGCGGCGCGCTGTTATTTGCAGGCCTTGGAACAGGAGTGTTCTTCGGGGCCGGTGCATCTGGTCGGGCATTCGTTTGGCGGTTGGGTGGTGTTTGAGATGGCCGCGCGATTGCAAGCCCAGGGGCGTGAGGTGGCTTCGTTGACGCTGATCGACAGCGAGGCGCCCGGGGGAAATGGGTTGGTGGGTAGGCCCTATACGACGACGGCGGCGTTGTTGCGGCTGATTGAGTCGATGCAGGTGGCTTCGGGTAAGTCCCTGGGGATTGATGCGGTGGATTTTGCCGGTAGGGATGAGGTGGAGCAGCGGCGGTTGTTGCATGGGGGGATGGTGGGGGTCGGGTTGTTGCCTGCGCGGTCTTCGGTGGAGGCGATGGATGGGCCGGCGCGGACGTATGCGTCGGCGTTGCGTACGGTTTATCGGCCTGTTCGGCGGTATGAGGGGGTGGTGCGGTTGGTGTTGGCGGAGGATCCGACCCTGGATGCGGCGGGGAATCTGCGGGAGCAAGGGTTGATGGTTGAGGGGTGGCGCGGGTGCGTTGGGGTGTTGGAGGTTTGGTATGGGCCCGGGAATCATTTTTCGCTGCTCAAGGCGCCGAATGTTTTTAGTTTGGCGGCTTGGTGGCGGGATGGGGTTGTGGTTGGGGAGCGGGTTTCGTGAGTGTACATATCCGTTGCTGCGGTAACGGCCACCTATGGTTCCGCTCTTACAGCGGGTCACTTTTGGCAAACCCCTGTAGGAGCGAGCTTGCTCGCGAAAAACCTGAGGGCGCCGCGTTCATTCAGGATGCCAACGTCATCGTTAACGACCTTCGCGAGCAAGCCCGCTCCCACATTTGGACCGTGCCCGCTTTTGATCTCAGGCGCCCCGTTAAACCACGCTGGCCGCTGTAAGAGCGGAACCCATATCAGCCGTTACCCAAAAAACGGATATGTACTCCGAGCCAAAAGCCGGACCCATTTCAACACCTCTTATGGTCATTTATGGAAAAGTCAAAGTATCGAAAAGCAGGATTGGCCCTGGTGTTGACCGTCGCAGCGGGCCTGATTATCTACACCGTGCAGGCCCCGGCAGACGCGCCGCAATACCTGACCGCCACCGCCGAACGCAGTGACATCGAAAACGCCGTCCTGGCCACCGGCTTGCTCGAAGGCGTCAAGCAGGTCGACGTCGGTGCCCAGGTCTCCGGCCAGCTCAAATCCTTGAAGGTAAAGGTCGGCGACAAGGTCAAGAAGGGCCAATGGCTCGCCGAAATCGACCCGTTGATCCTGCAAAACACCCTGCGCAAAGCCGAGGTCGACGAAGAAAACCTTCAGGCCCAACGCCGCGCCACCGCGGCTCAACTCAAGGAAACCAAATCCGTCTACGAGCGCTACCAGGGCCTGCAAGAGGACGAATCCGTGTCCCGCCAGGACTTCGAAACCGCCGAGTCCAACTACGAGGTACAGCGCGCCAATCTGATGTCCCTCGACGCCCAGATCAAAAGCGCCCACATCCAGATCGACACCGCCAAGATCAACCTGGCCTACACCCGCATCGTCGCGCCGATCGACGGCGATGTGGTGGGCATCGTGACTCAGGAAGGCCAAACCGTGATCGCCAGCCAACTGGCGCCGGTCCTGCTTAAGCTGGCAGACCTGGACACCATGACCGTCAAGGCCCAGGTCTCCGAGGCCGACGTGATCCACATCAGCCCCGGCCAGCAGGTGTATTTCACCATCCTCGGCGAGGCCGACAAACGCTACTACGCCAAACTGCGCGGCACTGAACCGGCCCCGCAAAACTTCCTCGAAACCCAGACCGCCGGCACCCCAAAACAAAACACCGCGGTGTTCTATAACGCGCTGTTCGACGTACCCAACCCCGACCACCGCCTGCGCATCGCCATGACCGCCCAGGTGCGGATCGTGCTCGACACCGCCAAGGCCGCACTGACCGTGCCGGTGGCCGCACTCGGCCCGCGCAATGCCGACGGCAGCTTCCCGGTGCGGGTGCTGGACGCCAAGGGCAAGGCCAACACGCGACAGGTGAAGACCGGCATCAACAACAACGTCAAGGTGCAGATCCTTGATGGCCTGGCCGAAGGCGACAAGGTGGTGATCGGTGATCCATCGCCCGCCGTGGCGGGGGCTGATTGATGACTCAGCCACTGCTGGAACTTAAAGGTATCGTCCGCAGTTTCATGGCCGGTGACCGCGAGTTCATTGCCCTCAAGGGCATCGACCTGACCATCAATGCCGGAGAAATGGTCGCGATCACCGGGGCCTCGGGCTCGGGTAAATCGACCCTGATGAACATTCTCGGCGGCCTCGACTACGCCACCGCCGGCAGCTACAAGATCAATGGCATCGAAACCCGCACCCTGGGGGATGAGCAACTGGCCGAACTGCGCCGCGACTACTTCGGTTTTATCTTTCAGCGTTACCACTTGCTGGCGCATTTGAGCGCGTTGCATAACGTGGAAATGCCGGCGATTTATGCCGGTACGCCGGAAACCGCCAGGCATAGCCGCGCCGGAGAGTTGTTGGCTCGCCTGGGTTTGTCGGGGCACTTGACCCATCGGCCGAGCCAGCTTTCCGGCGGCCAGCAACAGCGGGTGAGTATCGCCCGGGCCTTGATGAACGGCGGCGAAGTGATCCTCGCCGATGAACCCACCGGGGCTCTCGACACCCACAGCGGCAAGGAAGTGATGCGCATCCTGGCCGAGCTGCACGCCGCCGGGCACACCGTGATCATCGTCACCCACGACCCGAAAGTCGCGGCGAATGCCCAGCGGATCATTGAGGTGCGCGATGGCGAGATCGTCAGTGACCGCGCCAATGAGAGCGTCGGCCTTGACCTGCCCACCGAAGCGCCCATCGAGCCCAAGCGCAGCGGTGCGCGCAAGTTGGTGGCCAGCCTCGGGCTGTTCAAGGAGGCCTTCAACATGGCCTGGGTTGCGCTGATTTCCCATCGCATGCGCACCTTGCTGACCATGCTCGGCATCGTCATCGGCATTACCTCGGTGGTGTCGATCTCGGCCATCGGTGAAGGCGCGAAGCGCTATGTGCTCAAGGACATCCAGGCCATTGGCAGCAACACCATCGACATCTTCCCCGGCAAGAGTTTCGGCGACAGCCGCGCCTCGGCCATCGAGACATTGTTGCCGTCGGATGTGGAGGCACTGAACCAGCTGTATTACGTCGACAGCGCCACACCGGTGGTGGGGCGCAACCTGTTATTGCGTTACGGCAACATCGACCTGGATGCCCAGGTCAATGGCGTCAGCGACCGCTACTTCCAGGTCAAGGGCCTGAAGCTCGAAGCCGGGATTACCTTCAGCGAAAGCGACGCCCGGCGTCAGGCCCAAGTGGTGGTGATCGACCACAATACGCGCCATCGGTTGTTCGGGCCCGGGGTGGATCCGTTGGGCCAGGTGATCCTGGTGGGCAGCCTGCCGTGCACGGTGATCGGGGTGACGGCGGACAACAAAAACATGTTTGCCGCCAGCAAGGCGTTGAACGTGTGGGTGCCGTATGAGACGGCGGCCGGGCGGCTGTTGGGCCAGCGCCATCTGGACAGCATCACCGTGCGTATCAAGGACGGCCAGCCGAGCAAAGTGGTGGAAGAGAACGTCACCAAGCTGATGTTGCAGCGCCACGGCACCAAGGATTTCTTCACCAACAACCTAGACAGCATCATGCAGACGGTGCAGAAAACCAGCCGCTCCCTGGCGTTGCTGCTGTCGTTGATCGCGGTGATTTCGTTGCTGGTGGGGGGCATCGGGGTGATGAATATCATGCTGGTGTCGGTGACCGAGCGCACCCGTGAGATCGGGATTCGCATGGCGGTGGGCGCGCGGCAATCGGATATTCGCCAGCAGTTCCTGGTGGAAGCGGTGATGGTCTGCCTGATTGGTGGGATGATCGGCATTTCGCTGTCATTCGCCATCGGCTATCTGTTTTCGTTGTTTGTGAAAGAGTGGGAAATGGTGTTTTCCCTGGGGTCGGTGGTGACGGCGTTTGCGTGTTCAACGTTGATCGGGATTGTGTTCGGGTTTGTGCCGGCGAGGAATGCGGCGCGGCTGGATCCGATTGAAGCCCTGGCCCGAGATTAAGCCGGGTAGAGATCAAAATGTGGGAGCGGGCTTGCTCGCGAATGCGGTGGATCAGTTACACCTGTATTGACTGACACACCGCATTCGCGAGCAAGCCCGCTCCCACATTTGTCCTGCGGCGTTCTAGAAAGTGGCGTTTTCTTCTGTGGAGTACATCCACCGCATCAACGAATGCCGGCCACTGATGCCCATCTTGATCGCCGCCCGCTTGAGGTAGCTTTCGATGGTGTTGACCTTCAACGCCAACTGCTCCGCCAGTTCCGGTGCGGTACGCCCGGCCAGCAACCCCACGCACACCTCCAGCTCACGGCTGGACAGGGCCAGCCCCGATTGCGCGAGGCGTTCTTCAAAGCGCCGGCGCAAGGTGTCGATGCCTGGTTGCTGCGGCGCTTCACTGTCGGGGCCGCAGGGTTGCAGGGCGCTGATGTGGTTTTCAACCATCGGCAGCAGCAAGGAGGAGAAGTCTTGCAGGATGATCCGCTCCTGCTGGGAAAAACTTTCGGAGGGGTTCGAGCGATACACCGACAGCACGTAGCTGACGTCATCCTTGCGCCGGGTCAGGTGCAATTGTGCGGCGGCCTGGGCTTCGTCGAGCCCGGGCGCCGGGTCGGTATACACCGGGCTGATCCCCAGCATTCGCGAACTGCCGGCTTTGCGCGGAGCGTGTTCCCTTGGGCTCACGGGCATTTGGGTGATGTGCGTGGCGTCGACCGCCAGTTGGGTGAGGATCAGGTCATGCAGCATGCGCGGGAAATGTCGGCTGCCGGTGCTGGCGATGACTTTGCCAATGTGGGGAAACAGGTGTGAGTTCATCATTTCATCCATGAGTTTCAATGAGGGCGGCGTACAGGGCAGTGATCTCCATGACTGCCGCCTCGTATGCTAGTACAGGCTTTCGCAAACGGGCCAATGAATGGATCAAATTTTTTGCAGTGCAGGGCGCAACGGGAAAAGCCCGACCTTTTCAGGCCGGGCTATTGGTAAACGTCGCGCCTGGTTATGAATTTACCTCAAGCGTGATGAACGTTTTGCTGCACAACCCTGGATTTCGGTTTCAGGGCACAGGCGTGCAGTGCCTGCTCAACGTCCGCCAACAGATCGGCGACATCCTCAAGGCCCGCCGACAGCCGCACCAACCCTTCGGAAATCCCGTGGTGGGCGCGTTGTTCCGGGGTGTAGGTGGAGTGGGTCATGCTGGCTGGGTGCTGGGCCAGTGACTCGGCGTCCCCCAGGCTCACCGCCCGGGTGAACAGCTTGAGGGCGTTCATGAATTGCCGGCCCATCTCGATGCCGCCCTTGAGTTCAAACGCGATCATGCCGCCGGACTGCTTCATCTGCCGGGCGGCCAATTCGTATTGGGGGAAGGAACGCAAGCCGGGGTAAGTCACCCATTCCACCAAGGGATGGGCCTGCAAGGCTTTGGCGATGGCCAGGGCGTTGCTGCAATGGCGGTCCATGCGCAGGGCCAGGGTCTTGAGGCCGCGCATCAGCAAGGCGGCATCCTGAGGCGACATCACCGCACCGGTCAGGTCCTTGAGCCCTTGCAGGCGAATGCGCTGGGCCAGGGCCTGGCTGCTGACGGCGATGCCGGCAGTGATATCGCCGTGGCCGCTGAGGTATTTCGTCGCCGAGTGCACCACCACGTCGGCACCCATTTCCAGCGGGCGTTGCAGGTAGGGCGTGCAGTAGGTGTTGTCCACCACCACCGTGATGCCGGGTTGCTGGTGGGCGATTTCGGCGACGGCGGCGATGTCCACCAGTTGCAGGTTGGGGTTGGCCGGGGTTTCGAAATAGATCATGCGCGTGGCCGGGTTGATGGCCTCGCGCAGGGCGGCCAGGTCGGTGAGGTCGACGTGGCGCACCTTGATGCCGAATTCGCCGATGCCGTGATGCAGCAGGGCGAAGGTACAGCCGTAGAGGGTCTGGCTGACGATGATCTCGTCGCCGGGACGCAGCAGGGTCCAGAACGTCGCGGCAATAGCGCCCATGCCGGAGCTGAAGGCTACGGCGGCTTCGCCGTTTTCCAGGGTGGCCATGCGCGCTTCCAGCAGGGCCAGGGTGGGGTTGGAGATGCGGGTGTAGAAGTGCCCGTTCTCTTCACCGGCAAAGCAGGCGGCACCGTATTCGGCGGTGGGGAAGGCGAAGGTGGCCGATAGATAGATGGGTGGCACGAGGGCGCCGTGGTGGTCCTGGGGATCGTAGCCGTGGTGGATGGCACGGGTGGAAAAGCCGAACGTATTGTGTTTATTTTTCATGGTCGGACGCTCCTTATTTCCTACAATGCTATGCTTATAACTGCGGCCGAACGTTCTATAGTTTGCTGGGAAAAGCCGGTAGATTGGTATGAAAAACAATAAAAACGACGTTTTGAGGCAAGGTATGCCCATGAATCTGGATCGGACTGACAAGGCGCTTTTAAACGCCCTGCAGGGCAATGCGCGGTTGACGGTGGCGGAGTTGGCGGAGCGGGTGTCGCTGACCACTTCGCCGTGTTGGCGGCGGGTGAAGAACCTTGAGGACAGCGGGGTGATCGGGGGGTATCAGGCGATCTTGTCGCCCAAGGCGCTGGGGTATGGGGTGACGGCGTTTGTCAGCATCATGATGGACACGCACTCGCGCGAAGTTGCTCGGGCGTTTGAGCAAAGGTTGCTGGAGATTCCCGAGATTGTGGCGTGTCATAACGTTTCGGGGCGGTATGATTTTTTGTTGGAAGTGGTGGCGAAGGATTTGGAGTCGTTTGGGGAGTTTGCGCGGGAGGTGTTGCAGAGTTTGCCGTGTGTTAAGGAGATTTATTCGAGTTTTTCTTATAAGTCGGTGCGGCCGTTGCGGGTGATTCCGCTTCCTGAGTGATTGACGGTGTACATATCCGTTATTTAGGTAGCGGCCACTTATGGTTCCGCTCTTACAGCGGGTCACTTTTGGCAAGCGCCCCAAAAGTAACCAAAAGGTCTTTGCCCCACCACTCGGTGCCTCGCCTKGGCTCGGCATGCCCGCACTCCGGCACGGCTCCGCGGGCCGCCGCGACGGGCCATCCATGGCCCGGCGCGGCTAAATCGGCTTCCCTGCCGATTTACCCGCTCCACCGTGCCTACTTGCGGCCATCGTGGTTGACGGGGCCTGCAGATCAAGATCACAAGCAGATCAAAAGCAGAGCACAGCGGCCTACCGGCCGGCTTGAGTGTGGTGAAGCAGAGGCAAGATCCAGAGCGAAAGCAGGGCTGCTTTTCTGTAGGAGCGAGCTTGCTCGCGAAAAACCTGAGACCGCCGCGTTGAATCAGGATGCCCGCGTCATCGTTAACGACCTTCGCGAGCAAGCCCGCTCCCACATTTGGACCGTGCCCGCTTTAGCTTCTGATCTTGCTGTTGCTGTTGCTCCACCACACTCAAGCCGGCCGGTAGGCCGCTGTGCCCTTGATCTGCTGTTGATCTTGATCTTAGGCGCCCCGTTAAACCACGCTGGCCGAACGCAGGCAGTACGGAGCGGGTAAACCGGCAGGACGCCGGTTTAGCCGCGACGGGGCAGGGACGCCCCGTCGCGGCGGCCCGCTTCGTGCTGCCGGAGTGAGGGCACACCGAGCCCAAGCGAGGTGCCGAGTGGTGGGGCAAGAGCGTTTTGCTTACTTTTGCGCTGTTCAAAAGTGAGCCGCTGTAAGAGCGGAACCATACGCGGCCGTTACCTAAATAACGGATATGCCCCCAACCCCAAAGACGCATACGTCATCCAACGTATTCCCCGCCCAACCCCATCCCCACGAGACTGCTCCCACAGCCAAGCCACCTCCGGGAGCACCTCGATGACCGACACCCTGATCAAAGTCGACCTCAACCAACCCGTCACCGAAAACGAGCAAATCCACAACCGTTGGCACCCGGATATCCCGATGGCCTGCTGGGTCAAACCCGGCGATGATTTCATCCTCGAAACCTACGACTGGACCGCCGGCGCTATCAAGAACAACGACGACGCCAGCGACGTGCGCGACGTCGACCTCTCCACCGTGCACTACCTCTCCGGCCCGGTGGGCGTACACGGCGCCGAACCCGGCGACTTGCTGGTGGTCGACCTGCTCGACATCGGCGCCAAAGCCGACTCCCAGTGGGGCTTCAACGGCTTCTTCTCCCGCCAGAACGGTGGCGGCTTCCTCACCGATCACTTCCCCAGCGCGCAAAAAGCCATCTGGGATTTCAAGGGCATGTTCACCAGCTCCCGACACATCCCGGGCGTCAATTTTGCGGGCCTGATCCACCCCGGCCTGATCGGCTGCCTGCCCGACCCGGTGATGCTCGCCGACTGGAACCGCCGCGAACAGGAACTGATCGACACCAACCCAACCCGCGTCCCACCCCTGGCCAACGCCCCGCTGGCCGCCACCGCACACATGGGCAAACTCAAGGGCTCGGCTCGTGACGACGCCGCCGCCACCGGTGCCCGCACCGTGCCGCCCCGCGAGCATGGCGGCAACTGCGATATCAAGGATTTGTCCCGCGGTTCGAAGATCTATTTCCCTGTCTACGTCAACGGCGCCGGCCTGTCGGTGGGGGACTTGCACTTCAGCCAGGGCGACGGCGAAATCACCTTTTGCGGCGCCATCGAAATGGCCGGCTGGGTGCACATGAAGGTCGAGCTGATCAAAGGCGGTATGGCCAAGTACGGGATCAAGAACCCGGTGTTCAAGCCAAGCCCGATCACCCCGAACTACAAGAACTACCTGATCTTCGAAGGCATCTCTGTCGACGAACAGGGCCAGCAGCACTACCTCGACGTCAATGTCGCCTACCGTCAGGCCTGTCTGAATGCGATCAATTACCTGACCAAGTTCGGCTACTCGCCGGCCCAGGGCTATGCGCTGCTTGGTTCGGCGCCGGTGCAGGGGCATATCAGCGGCGTGGTGGACATTCCCAACGCCTGCGCGACGTTGTGGCTGCCGACTGAAATCTTCGAGTTCGACATCAACCCCAACGCCAACGGCCCGACCCAATTCCTCGACGGCAGCATCGACCTGCCCATCGCACCGGACCTGTAGCCATGCCGACTTATGAATACGCCTGTGAGTCCTGCGGCACCTTCACCATGCTGCGGCCGATGGCCCAGCGTCACGAGCCCAGCCAGTGTCCGTATTGCGACAGCCCCGGCGGGCAGTTGCTGCTGTCGGCGCCGGCGCTGACGACGCTGTCGGCCAGCCAGCGCAAGGCGATTGCCGGCAACGAGCGCAGCGCCCATGCGCCGCAAACCGTTGGTGAGTATCAGGAGTCGCGCAAGCACCCGGCAGGCTGCAGTTGCTGTGGCAGCAGTAAACCGGTGGTGCCAAGCAAGGCCAACCCGCTGGGGCTCAAGACCAAGACCGGGCCACGGCCCTGGATGATCAGTCACTGACCGAGGAGATTCGCAATGCGCCATGGCGACATATCCAGCAGCCCGGACACGGTCGGCGTTGCTGTCGTGAACTACAAGATGCCGCGCCTGCACAGCAAGGCCGAGGTCATCGATAACGCGAAGAAGATTGCCGAGATCATTGTCGGCATGAAGCAGGGTTTGCCCGGCATGGACCTGGTGGTGTTTCCCGAGTACAGCACCATGGGCATCATGTACGACCACGACGAGATGATGGCCACCGCCGCGAGCATTCCCGGCGAGGAGACGGCGATTTTCTCGGCGGCCTGTCGCCAGGCCAATACCTGGGGTGTGTTTTCCCTGACCGGTGAGCGTCATGAAGAACATCCGCACAAGGCACCGTATAACACGCTGGTGTTGATCAATAATCTGGGGGAGATCGTCCAGCGTTATCGCAAGTGCATTCCGTGGTGCCCGATCGAGGGTTGGTACCCGGGCGACCGCACCTACGTGTGCGACGGACCCAAGGGTATGAAGATCAGCCTGATCATCTGCGACGACGGCAACTATCCGGAGATCTGGCGCGACTGTGCAATGAAAGGTGCCGAGCTGATCGTGCGTTGCCAGGGCTATATGTACCCGGCCAAAGAGCAGCAGGTGCAGATGTCCAAGAGCATGGCCTGGGCCAATAACTGCTACGTAGCGGTGGCGAATGCGGCGGGGTTCGACGGGGTGTATTCGTACTTCGGGCACTCGGCGATCATTGGTTTTGATGGCCGCACCCTGGGGGAGTGCGGCGAGGAAGAAATGGGCATTCAGTACGCCCAGTTGTCGGTGTCGCAGATCCGCGATGCGCGGGCCAACGACCAGTCGCAGAACCATCTGTTCAAGCTGCTGCACCGTGGCTACACCGGCATGCATGCCTCGGGCGACGGGGACAAGGGCGTGGCAGATTGTCCGTTCGAGTTCTATCGCACCTGGGTGCTGGACGCGCAAAAGGCCCAGGAAAATGTCGAGGCATTTACCCGCAGCACCGTGGGCGTCGCTGAATGCCCGGTGGGGCAGTTGCCCCATGGCGGTATAGAAAAAGCGGCGGGTTGAGGCATGCGGTTTACCTTTGAGCCGGCTCAGGTCATGGCCTTGCTGCGCAGCCGTATCGTCGGCCAGGACGCGGCCCTGGCCCAGGTGGAAGGGCTGCTCAAGGTGGTTAAGGCCGACATCGGCGAGCGTGATCGGCCGTTGAGCGTCAACCTGTTCATGGGGCCTACCGGGGTCGGCAAGACGGAAATCGTCCGTCTGCTGGCCCTGGCCTTGCACGGCCGCGCCGACGGTTTTTGCCGTATCGACATGCACACCCTGGCCCAGGAGCATTACGCCGCCGCCCTGACCGGAGCACCACCAGGCTATGTCGGCAGCAAGGAGGGCATCAGCCTGTTCAACAGTGAGCTGATCCAGGGCAGCTACAGTCGCCCCGGCATCGTGCTGTTCGACGAGCTGGAAAAGGCCAGCCAGGAAGTGGTGCGCAGCCTGTTGGGCATCCTCGAAAACGGCCAGCTGACGTTGACGGGCGGCGCTCGCACGCTGGACTTTCGCAACAGCCTGATCTTCATGACCAGCAATATCGGCGCGCAACAGGCGCGCCGCCATCGACGGCGGTTTGCCCCGTTGCGCTGGTTGGGGCGCGGGGAGGCGGCGGTACTGGAGGACGCCTTGCACAGCCATTTCGAGCCGGAATTTCTCAATCGCATCGACCGTATCCTGATGTTCGAGCCCATCGACCATCAGTGGCTTGAAGCACTGCTTGAGGTGGAACTCTGCAAACTCAATCAACGCCTTGCGGTACAGCAGCGGTCGCTGGTGCTGGATGAGTCGGCACGGGCCTGGTTATGCCGCGACCATGATGTACGGTTTGGTGCCCGCGCCTTGGGCCGCCGATTGCGAGTAGAGCTTGAGCCGGCGATTGCCGAGTGCCTGTTGCGTGATCCGGGTGTGGGCTCCATGGGTGCGACTGCCATCAGTAATCGTTTGGTGGTTTCGCAACGAGCGGCTTGCAACAAATAAAATTCAGGCTAATATGACCCGGGTAAAACAATATATTCCGGGTAAAAGTCATGAGCGCATCACACTGCACCGCCTTTCTTGGCCACCAACGCGTGGCCGCCGGCTCTTATGCCGACGTCGCCAAAAACCTGAAAAGTCTCGACCTGTCGACCGGCAGTTTGTTGGTGTTTGATGACGCCAGCGGTGTTCAAGTCGACTATCCCTGGCCAGCCGGTTATGCACCCCAGCAGTCGACAGTCGCGGTGACGGAGGCCGAAGTGCCAGTGTCACCTACCGTAGGCCGCCCGAAGCTGGGCGTGGTCGCACGTGAAGTGACCCTGCTGCCACGGCATTGGGAATGGCTGGGGCAACAACGCGGCGGCGCCTCGGCGGCCTTGCGCCGGCTGGTGGATGAAGCGCGCAACGCCCATGCCGAGCACGATGAGCGACGCCATGCCAAGGAATCCAGCTATCGTTTCATGAGCGCCCTGGGCGGCGACCTGCCGGGTTTTGAAGAAGCCTCGCGGGCGTTGTTTGCCCAGGACGGCGCTGACTTTTCCAACAAGATTGCGCACTGGCCGGTGGATGTGAAGTTGTACCTGGCCTGGTTAACACGCAACGCTTTCCCTGCCTAATTGCATTGAGATCCGAACCTTCATGGAAGTCACCCAGCAACGCCCGTTGTGGCAGATCTACCTGATCTTTCTGGCACCCATGGTGCTGTCCAATTTCCTCCAGAGCTTTTCCGGCACGCTGAACGGTATCTATGTCGGGCAGATGCTCGGTACCCAGGCGTTGGCGGCGGTGTCGGGGATGTTCCCCATCGTGTTTTTCTTTATCGCCCTGGTGATCGGCCTGGGGGCGGGCGCTTCGGTGTTGATCGGCCAGGCGTGGGGCGCGCAGGAAACCTCGATGGTCAAGTCGATCACCGGCGCCACCCTGACCCTTGGCGCTCTGATCGGGGTGATCGCGGCGGTGCTGGGCAGCGTGTTTGCGCGCCCGGCGATGCAGGCGCTGGGCACACCGGTGGATGTGCTGGATGACGCGGTGGGTTATGCGCAGATGATGATGCTGATCATGCCGCTGCTGCTGGTGTTCATCCTGTTCACCCAACTGCTGCGGGGCGTGAGTGACACGGTGTCGCCGTTGCTGGCGCTGGTGGTGTCGACCACCGTGGGCCTGTTGCTGACCCCGGCACTGATCAAGGGCTGGCTGGGTTTGCCGCCAATGGGTATTCAGAGCGCGGTGTTGGCGGGGTTGGTGGGTAATGCACTGGCGATGACGTTTCTGGTGCTGCGGTTGCGGCATAAAAACCACGTGATGGCGCCGGATCGCGAGTTGATGGCGGCGTTGCGGCTGGACCGGGTGATTTTGGGCAAGGTGCTGCGTATTGGTCTGCCGACCGGGTTGCAGATGGTGGTGTTGTCGCTGTCGGAGTTGGTGATTCTGGCGCTGGTCAACAGCCATGGTTCCCAGGCGACGGCGGCGTATGGGGCGGTGACGCAGATTGTCAACTATGTGCAGTTTCCGGCGTTGTCGATTGCGATCACGGCGTCGATTCTTGGGGCGCAGGCGATCGGGGCGGGGCGGCTGGAGCGGATTGGGCCGATCCTGCGTACGGGGATTTTGATCAACCTGTGCCTGACGGGTGGGTTGATTGTGTTGGGGTATGGGTTGTCGCATTGGTTGTTGGGGTTGTTCATTACCGACGTGGATGCGCGGGTCAAGGCTGAGCATTTGTTGCATATCATGCTCTGGAGCATTTTGGTGTTTGGGTTCCAGGCGGTGGTGGGCGGGATCATGCGGGCCAGCGGTGTGGTGCTGGTGCCGGTGGGGATTTCGATCGTTTGCGTGTTGGGGGTGGAGTTGCCGGTGGCTTATCTGCTGAATGCGCGGTTTGGGTTGGAGGGGGTTTGGATGGCGTTTCCGGTGACGTATCTGGCGATGTTGGGGTTGCAGACGGCGTATTACCGGTTGGTTTGGCGGCATAAGCAGATCAAGCGGTTGGTGTGAGGTTTTTTTGGGGGGGGGCGGGGAGTACATATCCGTTATTTAGGTAACGGCCACTTAGGGTTCCGCTCTTACAGCGGGTCACTTTTGAAAAGCGCAAAAGTAACCAAAACGCTCTGCCCCGCCTGTCGGCGCCTCGCTAGGGCTCGGCGTTCCCTCACTCCGGCATTGCTACGCGGGCCGCCGCGACGGGCCATCCATGGCCCGGCGCGGCTAAACCGGCGTCCTGCCGGTTTACCCGCTCCGCACTGCCTGCGTTCGGCCTCGGGCTGAATGGGGCAGTCAGATCAAGATCAACAGCAGATCAACAGCAAGAGCACAGCGGCCTACCGGCCGGCTTGAGTGTTAGAAGCAGAGGCAAGATCCAGAGCGAAAGCAGAGCTGCTTTTCTGTGGGAGCGGGCTTGCTCGCGAAAAACCTGAGAGCGCCGCGTTGAATCAGGATGCCCGCGTCATCGTTAACGACCTTCGCGAGCAAGCCCGCTCCCACATTTGGACCGTGCCCGCTTGAGCTTTTGATTTGGCTGTTGCTTCACCACACTCAAGCCGGCCGGTAGGCCGCTGTGCTCTTGATCTGCTTTTGATCTTGATCTTAGGCGCCCCGTTAAACCACGCTGGCCGAACGCAGGCAGTACGGAGCGGGTAAACCGGCAGGACGCCGGTTTAGCCGCGACGGGGCAGGGACGCCCCGTCGCGGCGGCCCGCTTCGTGCTGCCGGAGCTGAGGGCACACCGAGCCTAGGCGAGGTGCCGAGTGGTGGGGCAAGAGCGTTTTGCTTACTTTTGCGCTGTTCAAAAGTGAGCCGCTGTAAGAGCGGAACCCATAGTCGCCGTTACGAAAATTACGGATATGTACCCCGACCCACCCCCCGCAACTCCCTGGTGAAATAACGACTCGGCACCTCACCCAACACACGCTTGAACACCGTCGCAAACGCACTCGGGCTGCTATACCCCAAATCCAGCGCCACCCTGGTCACCGGTTCCCCATTGCCCAGCCGCACAATCCCCGCCAGCAGGCAGGCTTGCTGGCGCCACTGCAGGTAACTGATACCCGTGGCCTGACGAAACTGCCGGGTAAACGTCCGGCGGCTCATCCCCGCGCCGAGCGCCATGGCATCAATGCTGACCTCCAACGAAGGCCCAGCCAGAAACTCTTCGCAAGCCTTCGCCAACCGCGGCTCGGCGGGCAACGGTGCACACAGCGGCAACAGCGGCATCCGGGCAATCTCGTGCAGCAGCAAGCCCATCAAATAGCTATCTCGGCCACCCATCGCGTAACGCGCAGGCACCTCCACGGCCTTTTCCAGCAACTGCCCGAGCAGTGGCGACACATCCAGTACCTGGCACGTTTGCGGCAACTCCAGCCGCCGCGCCGCCTGCGGGCGAATGTAGGTGTTGAGCATCGTCACCGGCCCGCGCATCAGCATGGCATGGGACACATGCGGCGGCACCCAGATAGCACGGCGTGGCGGCACTACCCAATTACCGGTGGCGGTATACACGGTGATCACACCGCAGCTGGCATAGGCAAACTGCCCGCGCGGGTGCGCGTGGTCGGGGAACAGCTGGCCGTCGGCATAGTCGATGGCGGTCACGACCACGTCACGTGGGGTGTTTTCGTAGGGATGAATATCGGGCATGGCCTGATTCTAGCCTTTGTTGACCCACAATCGCAGGCGGGCCATCACGGTTTGCGAAAAAATCTGCCGGATGCACGGCCTTTTGTCGTGCCAACCCGCAAATGGACCCCATCACCATGAAACACAAACACCTGTTATTGGCCGTCCTGGTGACGGCCGTGTGGGGATTCAACTTCCCCATCACCAAGCTGGGCCTGGCCGAGATTAACCCGCTGTTACTGACGGCCCTGCGTTTCACCCTGGCTGCGTTGCCTTGGGTGTTTCTGGTGAAACGCCCCCAGGTGGCGGTGAAGTGGCTGGCGGCCTATGGCTTGATCTTCGGCGTGGCGATGTGGGCCTTGATCAACCTTGGGATCGCCATGGGCGTGCCGCCCGGCAGCGCGTCGTTGCTGATCCAGTTCAGCGCATTTTTCACCGTGGGCTGGGGCGTGCTGCTGTTTCGTGAAAGCCTGTCCCTGCCGCAATTGATCAGCGTCGCGCTGGCGGCCATGGGCTTGGTGGGCATGCTGTTGAGTGTGCAGGGCACGGCCACGATGCTGGGGTTTGCCTTGGTGCTGTTCAGCGCGTTGGCCTGGAGCATCGGCAATATCATCATCAAGGTCTCCGGGGTGCGGGAGATCTTTGCGTTCGTGGTCTGGGCCAGCCTGTTTGCACCGTTTCCGCTGGTGCTGTTGACGTGGCTGCTGGACGGCTCGCAAGCCTTTATCGCGTTGCCTGCTCAGTTGAACGGCGTGGCGTTGTTCTCGCTGGCGTTCCAGGTGTATGGCGCTACGCACTTCTGTTACTGGGGCTGGAACCTGTTGTTGCGCGAATACCCGGTTTCCCGGGTGGCGCCCCTGTCACTGCTGATCCCGGTGTTTGGCATCGTCAGCTCAATGCTGATTCTGGGTGAGCGTCCCGGGGTTTCCCAGTGGCAGGCCATGGGGTTGATTCTGTTGGCCTTGATCGTGGGAATGAAGAAGGGGCGCTCGTTGTGGGTCAGGCAGGGCGGTCACGCTTGAGCAGGCCATAGAGCGCGCTGTCCGAGATCTCATCGCCGACCACCCAGCGTTCGCGCAGCAGGCCTTCGCGCACAAAACCGAGGCGCTCAAGCAACTTAGCGGAGCCCAGGTTGCGTGGGTCGATATCGGCTTCAAGGCGGCGCAGCCCGACGGTGTTGAAGCCGTGGTCGATCACCGCGCGGGCCGCCTCGCTCATGTAGCCCTTGCCCCAATGCTGGCGGTTCAGGGTGAAGCCGATTTCGGCGCGACCGCATTGCTCATCCACATTGAACAGGTCGCAACTGCCGATCACCTCGCCGGTGGCCAGCAACTCCACCATGCACACCAGGTCTTCACCGGTAATCGAGGCTTCCATCAGTTGGCCGAAGCGCTCAACGGCCTGGTCGGTGTGGGTCATGGTGGGGAAGGAAAAGTAGCGCATGGCCTCGGGGTCGGACCAGATGGCAAACAGCGCGCGCCAATCGTCCTGATGGGGAGGGCGCAGGCCCAGGCGCTCGGTGGTGAGGAGAACGGGGGCGAAAAAGGGCAGGGTCATAAGGTGCTCGTCCGTGAAAGTCACGGGCGAATGCTGCCGGGATTGCCGGCGTTGTACAAGGGTCAGGAAAAGGCGGTGGCCTCCGGTGCGTGGGCCTGGGCTTTCCAGCTTGCGTATGCGCTCCCACGCCGGAGTCACCCATTCGATCGCTTTCAATCTCGGCAGGTCAACGTGTCCCAGCCAGATGCAACGCCCCAACAAAAATGCACATAGAACGTACATTTCTGGCAGTGCCACTGTCGTTCGTTGACTCCCACACTGTGTCCATCAATTGCCTTTGCAATAAACCATCAAGGCACAACTGAGGAGTCAAGACATGTCGGGTAAATTCAACAACCAAGTAGCAGTCGTCACGGGCGCTTCCACCGGAATCGGCTTTGCGATTGCGCAGGCATTGGTTGCCGAGGGCGCTAAACGTGTCTACATCACCGGTCGCTCGTCGGCAACGCTGGAAGCTGCGGCTGCCAAACTGGGCGGTAAAGCGGTAGCGGTCGTGTCTGATGTTGCCGTTCAGTCCAACCTTGATGCGCTCAAGGCATTGATTGAACAACAAGACGATCAACTGGATGCGGTGTTTGCCAACGCTGGCATATGCGAAAAAAACCCGATCGGCGAAACCACCGAGGCGGCCTACTACTCGATGTTCGACATTAACGTCAAAGGCGTGTTCTTCACGGTTCAGACCCTTTTGCCATTGATGAAAGATGGCGCGTCGATCGTGTTGACTGCCTCCATTTGCTCCAGCAACGGCATGGAAGGCCTGAGTCTCTATAACGCCTCCAAGGCGGCGGTGCGCTCATTTGCCCGGACCTGGGCCAATGAGCTCAAAGGCCGGAAAATTCGTGCCAACGTGCTGAGCCCTGGCTTCACCAGAACACCGTTAATGGACAACGGCCTGAAGATGGACGCGAGCCAGATCGACGCGCTCAGAAGTCATGTAGAGCAAATCGTCCCGCTGGGTTACATGGCCGAACCCGGTGAAATCGCGACATCCGCTCTTTTCCTTGCGTCGGCTGACGCCAAGTATGTCAACGGCGTGGAACTGATGGTCGACGGCGGTCTTTCGCAAATCTGACGGTTACCCAGGTTACGCCCCGAGTTTGTCTCGTTCAACGCAATGGGTGAGTGATGAGAATTGGATTCATAGGTACAGGGAGCATGGGACAGGCCATGTTGCCGCTGCTGGTGCGCGCAGGCCACCGCGTCAGCGTGTGGAACCGCAGCGCCCGGGCGCTGGAAAATGTCGAGGGGGTACATCTCCTGGATACGCCTGCAGCGGCTTTCAGGGAGGAGGTAGTCATCAGCATGCTCGCTGATGACCAGGCCGTTCACGAAGTGCTGCTTTCTTCCGGAGCGCTGCATGGGGCTGCTGAACATTGCACACATGTCGTGATGTCGACCCTGTCACCCTCGCTCATGGAGCAACTGCAAACACTGCACGACCAGTTGGGCCTGGCCTTAGTGGCCGCGCCTGTGTTCGGTGTGCCGGCAACGGCCAGCAAGGGTGAGCTGAACATTCTGGCGGCAGGGCAGGAAGCGGCGATTGCCAGACTTCAACCGTTATTCGATGTACTCGGCAAAAAGACCTGGTACCTGGGCCATCGTCCGGTATATGCCTGTATGGCGAAAATTGCCGGCAACATGATGATCACGCAGGCCATTGAATCCCTCGCCGAGGCAACGGCGCTGACCCAGCTCTATGGGCTGGATGCCGCTCGCTTTGTGGAGCTCATGACCCAAACGCTTTTTGCCTGCCCCAGCTACCAGCGTTACGGGCAGAACATTGTGAACGGGCGCTACGAGCCGGGCTTCAAGCTTGCCTTGGGGCTTAAAGACATCAACCTGGCGATCGCAGCGGGCAGCGACAAGGGTTTGCAATTGCCGGCCGCCGACGTCGTACGCTCCAGAATGATTACGGCGATGGCCAAGGGCCTGGGCAACCAGGATTGGTCGGCGTTTTCCAGCGTCGTCAGATCGCCAGGAAACTCGCGCTGAAGAACGCTGTGGTCATCGTCCACGGCCGTGGCGGCGATGGAATCACCGTTAACGCGGTCTCGCCCGGTACCGGGTTCAGCGCGATTTTTATGCCTGTGTCATTTCGCGGTTTCGCGAATGGATTTGCCAGCACTGGGCAGCGAAACCCATGGCGAACAGGCCGAGCAAAACCAGCAGTGTGGCTACCACGGGTGGGGAGCCGGGGCCGTCGGCCAGCGGGTGGGTAGCGGGTAGCCGGGTCAGGGTTTCGTTGACGCCGGGGACCAGCGACAGGAGAAAGCTGAAAGACAGCCCGAAGCTCGACAGATACGGACGAAGTCTTCCCAGGAATGGCACGCGCCGCACGTAGACGCCGCCAAAGGCTACAAGCAGGATCACGATGCCGAATACGTGCCCGGGGTTCAAGCCTCCCGTGCTGGACACTCCAAAGGAGGTGATAACCGCTAGCGTCAACCCGGCGAGATAGACCTTGCCGGAGCGTGTGAGCGAGTCGATTTTCAGATAGCGGGCGAAGCTGTAGAGGCCTGCAAGAACGGGGACCAAACTAATAACCGTATGAATCGCACCAAGGGACGAAATGGGATGAGTCATGGGTAGCTCTCTGAAGACAAGATAACGAGTCAGCGCAAACCTACTAGTTGGTAGGCTGGCTGTCAAGCAACTGTCTTGGGAGTTGTCGCGGCGGCGCGCGATTGACTTTTGGGTTGGCCGAATTGCTTGCGCAGTTCCCCTGTGAATAGCTGCGCGTGGTCTCGTTACTGACGGTTGGTGGCCCGGTCAGCGGGGAATAACAACGAAAACCGGATGGTCCCAGGCGTTGGCTGTTCCACACTCACCTCACCGCCATGCAGTTGCATGATCGCCGCAACGATCGCGAGGCCAAGGCCGTATGAGTCCGAGCTTTGGTGACGAGAGGCGTCACCACGGTAAAAGCGGTCGAACAGCTTGCGCAGGATTTCATCGGCAAGCACTGGGCCTTGATTTTCCACATCAATGCGCCAGCCGGAGCCGGTCGCCACTACACGCAGCAGGATCTCGCTGCCTTCATCGGCATAGCGAATGGCATTGGCCACCAGGTTGCTCAATGCTCGGCGCAGCAGCAATGGATCGGCGTTGGCCACGCCATCGCCGACGGTCCGCAGGGTGATCTGGCGCTCCTCTGCCAGCCCCTCGAAGTATTCGCAGATGCGCTGGATTTCGTCATTCAGAGACAGCGATTGGCGCTCCACCATCGCCTGCGCTTCGTCAGCCCTCGCGAGGAATAAAATGCTCTCTACGATCCGTGAAATGCGCTCCAGCTCTTGCAGGTTTGAAGCAAGCAGTGTCTGGTACTCGTCCGGGGTGCGTGACTGGCGCAGCGCCACTTGGAAATGTCCCATCAATGAGCCGACCGGCGTGCGTATTTCGTGAGCCAGGTCGGCAGAAAACTGTATCAGGCGCTGGTAACCGTTGGCGAGGCGGTCGAGCATGGCGTTGTAGGCGTCACTCAGTTGCTGCAGCTCAACCGGCGTGTCTGCGCTGTTCATGCGGCTGTCGAGCCGCTGGGGCGTTATGTTCGCCGCGTGCGCCGCCATCTGGCGTAACGGGCGCAGGCCGCGCCGCAGCAGGATGTAGCCGAGCAGGGCGGTGACCAGGAAGGCCAGGCTCACTGCCAGGTAGATACGCTCGCGAAAGGCCTTGAGCATGGCCATTTCCTTATCCATGAGGTGCGCGGCGGTGAGCCGTACATCGCGCCCGCCGGAGGTGGTTTGCACGGTAGCAGCGCGCAGCGGCACACCTGCGTCGGTCATGCCGCTGCGCAAGTCTTCTACGCGCAGCGCCGTGTCCGGAGTGATCACTGGCAGGTCCGGTAGCACGACGCCCAACGGATTGACCTGTATTACGGGCTCCTGGCCAGGCTCTCCGATGATGAAGATGTCGTCTTCGCTGTCGAGCATGTTTTTGAAAATTTGCGGGCTGTCGCGCAGCTTGTCCAGGGCAAGCTCGTAGTGCAGCAGTTTACGAAAGTGATCCAGGCGTCCCATCACCGCATGGTCGGTGTTCATCAGCACCGACGCCCTCATGGATGCGTACAGGTAAAACCCGGCCCCGGCCACTGCGAGCATGGCGACCAGTGAGAACGCCAGCGTCGAGCGCAGGGTCAGGGACGGCTGGCGTCGGCGCCACATGGCCGTACCTCGCACACGTAGCCGATGCCACGCACCGTATGGATCAGTTTGACCGGGTAGGGCAGGTCGACCTTGCTGCGCAGGCGCTTGACGGCGACATCTACCACGTTGGTGTCGCTGTCGAAATTCATATCCCAGACCTCCGAAGCAATCTGTGCCCTGGACAGCACATCGCCTTCCCGGCGCAGGAACAGATGCAGCAAGGCGAACTCCTTGTTGGTCAAGACGATCACTTGCTGCTGGCGGGTGACACGACGACGGACCAAGTCCAACTCCAGGTCGGCAAGGTGAAAGTGATCGATCTCCCGGACCACTCCGCGCCGAAGAATAGTGCGAATGCGTAACAGCAGCTCGGTAAAGGAAAACGGCTTGACCAAATAGTCGTCGGCCCCCAGTTCCAGGCCGCGAATACGGTCGTGCAGTTGGTCGCGAGCCGTCAGGAACAGCACCGGCACGTCTTGCCGTGCACGCAACAGTTCGATGATCTGAAAACCATCGATGCCCGGAAGCATCACGTCCAGCACGATCAGGTCGTAGGGCGTTTCGAGTGCCATGTGCAGGCCGTCGGCGCCGTGCTGGGTCCAGTCGACCTTATAGCCGGACTCGCCAAGGCCTTTTTTCAAGTACTCGCCGGTACTCGTGTCGTCTTCAATCAGCAAAATATGCATTCAGGTGGGCTCGGCTTTCTCTGCCAGGTGCGCAAACTGTGGGGTCCGGAGCAGATACCAGATAGCTACAAGACTTGTATGAAACAAAGTTTAACCAGCTATGGGAAAGTTGCGGGTTACATTTTTGTCATTCGTGGTAAGGGGGCAGCAGATGACAAAAATGTCATCTGCTGGTCATCGTGGAGGCCCGGCTGAGGTTGGAGGATGGATGCACTTAAACCAGTGAGGAATCCCCAACATGAAGCTCAAGAGTGCTCTGTCCACCACGTTTGGTTTATTGATGGTCGGTGCTGCCGCGATCGCAGCCGCAGCTGATATGCCGGTCATCAAACCGTTACGGGGCGTGGTCGAAAGTGTCGACAACAATACCCTGACCTTTACCTCTCGCACCGGTGCCCACCAAACCATCGGCCTGACTGACAAGACCGGTATTGTCAGGGTCTCCAAGGCAGATATTGATTCGATCAAGGCCGACAGCTTTGTCGGTTCGGCAGCCATCCCGCAGTCTGATGGTACGCTCAAGGCGCTGGAGGTCACGGTATTCGAATCCAGCCTTAAGGGCAGCGGCGAAGGTCACTACGGTTGGCAAAATGCCGATGGCACGACGGGCACCATGACCAATGGCACCGTGGGCAAGTTGTCCAACGCCAGCGGCCGCACGCTGACCGTCAACTACAAAGGCGGTGAGAAACAGCTGGTTGTGCCGACGAATGTGCCGATTGCTTATGTCGAGCCTGGTAAGGCCGATGAGTTGGTCAAAGGCGCCAAAATTGTCGTGTTCCCTGCGCAAGACGGCAGCGCGCGCGGCGTTGCGGTCGGTAAAGACGGCTTCCAGCCGCCTATGTAAAACGGCGGCTCTGTGGCAGCGAGGCCCGGCGGCCTCGTTCCCGCAGGCGTCTCCTTGTTTTGGCGGGAGGGAGCAGCATGAAACGAAGTCGTATTCATCCCTGGCCTGTGCGCCTCACCCATTGGCTTAACGCCATTTGTATGGTGTGTATGTTTATGAGCGGTTGGGCGATCTACAACGCGTCCCCGCTGTTTGGGTTCCGGTTCCCAGCTCAGTTGACGGTGGGTGGCTGGTTGGGCGGCTCGCTCGCCTGGCACTTTGCATTTATGTGGTTGTTGGTTATCAACGGCCTTGTTTATGTGCTCTATAGCCTGTTCAGTCGCCATTTTCAGCGTGATTTCCTGCCGGTCACCGTCCAGGCGGTCAAGCGTGATTTGAACGATGCCCTGCATTTTCGGCTGGCCCATAAGACGGGTGTCTACAACGCTGTACAGCGCCTGATGTATGGGGTTGTCCTGGGGGCTGGGGCGTTGGTTGTGGTTTCGGGCGTGGCGATCTGGAAGCCCATCCAGCTGCAGGAACTGGTCGCGTTGTTTGGCGGCTATGACAGTGCACGCTATGTACATTTTGTGGCGATGTCTGCCATTGGCGCGTTTGTCGTCGTGCACTTGGTGCTCGTACTGCTGGTGCCGAAAACCCTGGTGCCCATGATCACAGGTGGCGTACGGCCGATTGAAAACGGGAGGCCCGATCATGAATGAACCCAAAAAAACCACGACCCAGCGCATCAGGCTTGAGCCCGCTCAGCAGCGTCAACTGGAAAATATCCAGCGTCGGCACTTCCTGCGCGGCGGGTTGACCGTCGGGGCCATGGCCATGTTGACCGGTTGCAATTTGCAGGACGGCGACCAGGTGGACAAGGTGTTGTGGGCCATGTCGCGCTGGAACGATCGGGTTCAGGCCTGGCTGTTCAGTGGGCAGAAACTGGCACCGACCTTCAGCAAGGCGCAAATGACCACACCCTTTCCGTTCAACGCGTTCTACGGCGAGGACGACATCCCTGAAGTCGACCTGTCGAGTTATTCGCTGGCCGTGTCTGGCCTGGCCCGGGACAAAGCGCCCTGGACGCTGGAAGGTTTGCGCAAGCTGCCCCAACGTACCGACATCACGCGCTTGATCTGCGTGGAGGGTTGGAGTGCTATCGGACAGTGGGGGGGTGTGCCGCTCAAGACCTTCCTGGAGCACATCGGCGCGGACACTGGCGCCAAGTATGTGGGCTTCAAGTGCGCTGACCGCTACTACTCCAGCCTGGACATGCCGACCGCACTCCATCCGCAGACCCTGCTGGCGCTGGATTACGGCGAAGTCGCACTCCCTCCGGAGTATGGGTATCCGCTTCGAATCCGCGTGCCCACCAAGCTGGGCTTCAAGAATCCCAAGCATGTTGTCGAGATTTTTATTGGAAATGACAATCCCGGCGGCTACTGGGAAGATCAAGGTTACAACTGGTTCAGCGGTATCTGAAGGCTTGACTCCAAACCTACTGGAAGATAGATTTTCGCGATGAATAATCCTTCCAGTACCTTCAATGAAATTCTTGACTGCGCGCGCTCACTCATTATCGGAGGTGGGTACAACGGTTTCAGTTACGCCGACATCTCTGAATTCGTGGGCATTCGCAAGGCAAGCATTCACCATCACTTTCCCACCAAGGTTGATCTCGTCCGCACGCTGGTCGAGCGTTATCGCGAAGAGGCCGAGGCCGGGATTGCGGCGCTGGAGCGTCACTACCCTGATCCCGCAGACCAGTTGCGTGCCTATATCGGTTATTGGCTCGACTGTGTCGGTGATGTGACCAAGGGCTATTGCGTGTGTGCCTTGCTCGCTACCCAGATTCCCGTGTTGCCTCAAGAGGTGGTTCTGGAAGTGAGGGCTCATTTTCGAGCGCTCTCTGCCTGGATTACTTCTGTGCTGGAGCGAGGGGCCAAGCAAGGAAAATTCGCTTTATCCTGTGATGCCCGCGCCGAGGCAGAGATGTTTATGGCAACGGTACATGGCGCAATGCTTTCTGCCCGGGCGTACGGCGATGCCGAAACCTTTGGTGCGATCACTCAGCCATTGCTGGACAGGCTTGTCATCACTCAAGGCTGAAGTCTGAGTTCCCCGGTTCCGGCTGATCCCCATCGACAGATAAGGGCTTGCGCTGGCGTAACGGCCGAGCCCGCTGTGGGGGCGATGGCGTTTGAACCGCTTCGGTTGATACCCATGTGAGCACGCTGGCAGGCTGCGCCAGCGCAGTGGTGGACAGGTTTATTGCGCATTCGAAGGGCACCCCGACGATATACACGCTGCCACAGGCGCGGTTGCGTGACACGGTCGCAGCCTGCGCATGGTCGGTGCTCTGCTCCCCAATGCCAGTGGTTTCGTCTGGAGCCTCATCGGCGCAATCATCCTCCAGGACCGCGAGTGTTCCCGTTAGGGCTCGCCCGCTCTTGCTCGTGGCGACGGGCATCATCTTTCGGCATGCCATCATTTGTTGCAGCATCACTTCGACGTCTGGTCGACGCGACAGGTTCGTGGCGGCCTCCGCTTGTGGGTTTGCGCCTGCGGCGGGCTTGAACTGCGCTTTCAACAGTGCCGGGAAGTCTGGGGCAGCGGCCTTCCCGCTCGGATTATCAGCGGGCTGCGTGGTCTTTGATAAAACATAAGGCAGCGGCGGCAGGGTGGAAATACGGGTCATAACAGATCCTCATGATCAGGCGCTGACGAATTCCCTGAATCGAAAGTAACTATCTACCAGTTGGAAGGTTAACTCAACCTGAAACGACCGATTGGCGTGACCGGTGCGCGTGGGGCAATCAGCCCGTCCCAATCATCTCGTCTGCCAGGTCTGCAAGGGCGCGAAGCCGCTCCATCTGCCGCATATCGTGGTGATAACCCATCCAGATATCGCGCCCGGGCGGCGGTTCGCCGGTGTCTAACAGTTTGAGTGCGGGCAATTGATCGCCCAGAACACGAGGCAGGACGGCAACGCCCAGGCCCAGCGTGCACATCTGTGCCTGAACCGTGCGGCTGCTGCTGGTGAACACGGTTCTGGCTTGTGGGTACAGCGCTTGTAACCAGAGCACATCCGGATAATGCGCTTGTGCAGTGTTCATGGTAATCAGGCCGACACCTTCACCACTATCTCGCGGCAGGAATGACGCCTGGGCACTCACGTACAGTCCGTAGCTCAGCGTAACGAGTCGCCTCTGGACGATGTCGGGCTCGGTGAAAGGAATGATCCGAAAGGCAATGTCTGCTTCCCTGCGCGTCAGGTCGAACAACCTGTGCCCCGCAATCACTTCGGGCACGATCAATGGATGACGTCTGACGAGCTCACCCAGGACGGGCCCCAGCACGTAACTGGCGAACCAGTCTGCCGAAGATATCCGCAACTGGCCCTCAGGCTGGTCGCTTTCGCCCGCGATGCGCCGCTCAATCGTCAGTGCACTGCGTTCCATTTCTTCGGCCAATTCGAAAATGCGTTCACCGCTGTCAGTCAGCACCAGCCCTGACGCGGTACGGCGGAAGAACACCTCGCCGCCGGCCTGCTCAAGCACCTGAAGGCGTCGCCCCACGGTGGGGTGGCTGACGCCCAACAGCTTGGCTGCAGCGCCCAGCGAACCTCCCCGCGCGATGGCCAGGAAGACGCGTAAGTCATTCCACTCCATGGTTTGCCCCGTACAAAAGTGAACAGTGAAGATGCAGTAATGGCAGTCCCGCCGCAACCCCTTCGGCTCGCACAATAGACCCAAGAACCCAGGCAGAGGCAACCGGCGATCAGGCCTGACGCATGCACCCACTGAAGGACACAACCATGACCCTTGAAACCCTGGCTGCTCGCCTGGAGGCGCTGGAAAGCCGCGCGGCAATCGAATCGCTCATCTCCACATATGCCAATGCGTTCGATCGCATTGACCCCGTTCTGTTACGCACGATTTGGCATGCCGACGCGACCCTGGAACTGCCGGGTTTTGGCGAGGGTGCCGGCCCGGAGGGTGTTGTAGCGATGGCTGAAGAGAGCTGGCGAAAGATGCCCCACATGCACCATTGGATGTCCAACCCGCTGATCCATATCGAGGGGGGCGTAGCCACGGCAACCGTCGCGGCTGACTGCCTCTTTCATGACATCGAAACAGGCCCGGTACAGGTCAGCGGCCTGTATCACGACCACTTCGAGCGCCGCGAAGGCCAATGGCGATTCACCGCGCGACGTTTCGAACTGCACTTCCTCACACCGCTGGAAAACTGGAAGCCCATTGCTGGTTCGGAAACGTTTGTCGGTATTTGAACGAGAAACCTGCTCGGGACTCATCCGCTGGCCGCCTGGCGGATAACGCGAGGCCCATCATCGATTGGTTGTATATGGAGACTGTCCATGTTCTGCAATGATGTTTCCAAACCTGACCCTCGCCGTTGGGCAATGTTCGTGGTTCTGCTTGTCGGCGCGTTCCTTCCACCGCTGGATTTTTTTATCGTCAATATTGCACTCCCGTCGATCCGTGAGGAGTTGGGTGCCTCGGCCTCTGCTGAACAGTTGGTCATTTCTTCGTATGCTGCGCTTTATGCCGTGACACTGATCACTGGCGGGCGGCTCGGGGACTTGTACGGGAGAGGCCGTATGTTTCTTCTCGGGCTGGTCGGCTTTGCGGCCGCATCGGTGCTTTGCGGCTTCGCAGGGTCGCCCTGGGTGTTGGTTGTCGGACGCGCCTTGCAGGGCGTGACGGCGGCCGTAATGGCGCCGCAGGCGCTCGCGTCGGTGCAGGCGATTTTCCCTGATTCGGAAAAGCCCCTTGCGCTCAGCCTCTATGGTGCTGTCTTCGGCTTGGCCGCTGTAATCGGGCAGGCCCTGGGCGGCATCCTGATTTCCCTTGATCTCATGGGGCTGGGGTGGCGAGCAATTTTCCTCGTCAACTTGCCGGTGGTGGCGCTGGTCGTGCTGTTTGGCATCCCCTTGTTGAAGGAGATGCGCGTGCGCCACGCAACCAGGCTGGACCTGGGCGGCATGGGCTTGTCGATAGCCTGCCTCGGTGCGCTCATTGTACCGCTGATCGTGGGCCGGGAAGCAGGTTGGCCGTGGTGGTCGTGGTTGTCTCTTCTTACTGTACCGATGCTTGGGCGCCTGTTCTGGCTTTACGAGACTCGCCTGGACCGTTCGGGCGGCGTGCCTCTTATCGTCCCGGCTGCATTGACGGCACCGGGGCTTGGCCGCGCGCTGATAATCGCATTGCTGTTTTACTCGATCGCGGTCTTCTTTCTGTTGTTCTCAGTCTATCTGCAGCAGGCGCTGCACGTATCCGCGCTGAGCGCCGGCCTTGTGTTCCTGCCATTTGGTGCAGGGCTTCTGGTAGGACCACTGCTGACGCCGTGGGGGCGGCGCATGCTCGGCGCTTATATCAATCCGCTCGGCATGGCCTTGGAGTCCATCGGGTTACTTGGGCTGGTCTGGCTCATCGTCGCGACACCGGTCGGGGTGCAACTGGCACCGGTGATCCTTGGCGCCATTCTGTTCGTGATTGGCCTCGGACAAGGCCTGACGATGCCGACGTTGATGCGAATGGTCACCGGCCGCGTTGCGTCGGCCTATTCGGGCATGATTGCCGGCATTGTCAGTTCGACCCTGCAAGTCAGCACCGCCCTCAGCGTCGCTGTAGTTGGCGGGGTGTTCTATACCATCCTCGGTCCGCGCACCGATCCGGCCGCGATCACCCAGGCATTTATCGCCGCGACCCTTTGCATTGTCTTTTGCCTGGTCACGGGTGCAGGGTTGGGCATTACCCTCGCTTGGCGATCCGTAGCCAATGCCTCTGTCCTGGGGGGCTTGAGCCCACCCCGGCAGTAATGGGGTGGGACAGTGAAAAAACGATAACGAAAGAGGACGACAGGAAGCAATTGCCCCGCTTAATAGGAAGCATTACTATTCACGCCCCGCCTCCCCAGTGCTCCCTTGATGACTCCCCAGCCGCCCCGCAGAACAGGCTTTTTCGAGCACTACGAAGAGTTGATCGGGACCTGGACGCGGCGCCTGAGAAACCGTCAGCAGGCCGAGGACCTGGCCCACGACACCTTTGTTCGGGTGCTTGAGGCCAAGCCTACTGCGGTTGAGCAACCTCGTGCCTACCTGCATCAAACGGCGCGCAATATCGCAGTTGACGCCTATCGTCGCGAAGACCGCCGGGAGGCGATGGCGTTGGAAGCCTTTGATCAGAGCCCGCCCCACGGTGGCGACCCGGAGCATTTCATGCACGCGATCCAGCTGGCGGACTCCATCGAGCGGGCCTTGGCCGAGTTGCCGCTGAACTGCCGCAAGATTTTCATCTGGCAGAAAATCGAGGGCCTGACCCAGCAGGAAATCGCCGAACGCCTGGGCCTGTCTAAAAACATGGTGGAAAAGTATATGATCCGCACCCTGCGGCATCTACGTGACCGCCTGGACGCAATGGCCCCATGACCAATGCCCGCTTTGAAACAGGACCTTCCATGATGGATACCCGTGAGTGTGCCTGCGGCAGTGCGACGGCCCGCGATGAGGCAGCGCAATGGTTTGTGCGTGTGCAGGACAGCCCGTTGAGCGTCGAAGAACGCGAACGGTTTGATGCCTGGCGCGCCGAGCATGCCGCACACCAGTACGAATTTGAGATGCTGCAAGGCTTGTGGAGCGCCACCGACCTGGTGCCCAAGGCACGCTTGCAGGCGTTGTGCGATTCCCCGGAACCGCGTGTGAAGCGCCGGCCAGTGCTGCGCTATGCGGTGGCGGCGAGCGTGCTGGCGGTGGCCCTGGGCCTTGGGTTGTTCAGTGGCCTGGATCATCCGGCGACGTATAACGCTGAATTCAGCACCGCGCTGGGGGAGCGCCGGCAGGTGGCGCTGCCCGACGGTTCACTGATGGATTTGAACAGCCGCAGTGTGGTGGCGGTGCACTACGTAAAAGGCCAGCGCGGCATCGAACTCAAGCAGGGCGAGGCGATGTTCAGTGTCGAGCACGACACCAGCCGGCCCTTTGTGGTGTCGGCCGGGGCAGGGCAGGTGACGGTCACCGGTACGCGTTTCGACGTGCGCCGCGATGACGACCAGACCCGCGTGGTGGTCGAGGCCGGGACGGTGAAGGTGCAAGGGCGCGCACCCGATGAGATCGTGATGCTTACCGCTGGCCGGGGGACCCATGTGGATGCCCGGGGCCAGGTGGCGGCTGCCTACGCCGTCAACCCCGAAGAGCTCACGGCCTGGCGCACCGGCAAACTGGTGTTCAACAACGCCACCCTCGGCGAAGTGGCCCGTGAAGTCTCACGTTACCGCGAGCAACCATTGCGGGTCAGTACCCCTGCGGTGAGCAACCTGCGCTTGACCAGCGTGTTCAAATCCACCGACACCGATGCCTTGCTCAAGGCCTTGCCGCACATTCTTCCGGTGGCCTTGCGTACCTTGCCCGACGGTAGCCAGGAAATAATTTCACGATAGATTCAGGTTTTTTCCGAGTTCTTCGTCTTCTTGTGCAACTGCAACTGGTTTGCATTAACAGCCGCACTCTCTTGCGATCACAGGACTCCGTTCGACGTGAAAAAACTCGCCGTGAAAAACAATAAATCATCCCGTTGGGCACCGCTGGCGCTGGCGCTGGCCGTCAGCGCCGCAGTGCCTGCGGCCTATGCTGACGACGCCATTCATATCCAGGCCCAGTCCCTGGGTTCGGCGTTGAGCCAGTTGGGTCAGCAGACGTCGCTGCAAGTGTTCTTCAGCCCCGACTTGGTCGCCGGCAAACAAGCCCCGGCCGTCGACGGCAACCTGTCGCCAGAACAAGCCCTGCGCCAATTGCTGCAAGGCAGCGGCCTGGATTATCAGATCGACGCTGGCTCCGTGACCCTGCGCCCGCTTGGCAAAGGCACCGGCGAAGCAGGTTCGCCGCTGGAGCTGGGTGCCACCGACATCAAGGTCGTCGGCGACTGGCTGGGCGACGCGAATGCCGAAGTGGTGCAGAACCACCCCGGCGCGCGCACCGTGGTCCGACGTGAGGCCATGGTGGAGCAGGGCGCGATGAGCGTCGGCGATGTGCTGCGGCGCATTCCCGGGGTGCAGGTGCAGGAAGCCAACGGTACCGGCGGCAGTGATATTTCCCTCAACGTCGGCGTGCGCGGCCTGACCTCGCGGCTGTCGCCACGCTCCACGGTGTTGATCGATGGCGTACCGGCGGCGTTTGCCCCGTACGGTCAGCCGCAGTTGTCGATGGCACCGATTTCCTCGGGCAACCTCGACAGCATCGACGTGGTCCGCGGCGCGGGCTCCGTGCGTTATGGGCCACAAAACGTCGGCGGTGTGATCAACTTCGTGACCCGCGCCATTCCGGAAAAATTCTCCGGTGAGGTCGGTACCACCCTGGAAACCGCGGCCCACGGCGGCTGGAAGCACATCGAAAACGCCTTCATCGGCGGCACCGCTGACAACGGTATCGGCGCGGCGTTGCTGTATTCCGGGACCAAGGGTGATGGTTACCGCGATCGCAACAACACCAACGACATCGACGACGTGATCTTCAAGACCCACTGGGCACCGACCGACCAAGACGATTTCTCGCTGAATTTCCACTACTACGACGCCAGCGCCGACATGCCCGGCGGCCTGACCCAGAAACAGTACGACGCCAACCCGTATCAATCGGTGCGTGACTGGGACAACTTCAGCGGTCGGCGCAAGGATATGTCTTTCAAGTACGTCCGGCAGATCGACGACCGTACCCAGGCTGAAGTGCTGACGTATTACTCCGACAGTTTCCGCGGCAGCAACATCGCCAACCGCGACCTGAAAACCCTGGGTTCCTACCCGCGCACCTACTACACCTTCGGCATCGAGCCGCGGGTGTCCCATGTGTTTGATTTGGGGCCGAGTACCCAGGAAGTCAGCGTCGGTTATCGCTACCTCAAGGAAGGCATGCACGAGCAAGCGACCAGCCTGGCGCTGGTCAATAACGTGCCGACTCCGGTGGGCCAGAATGACGGCCACGTTTACCAGGACCGTACCGGTGGTACCGAGGCCAACTCGTTCTATATCGATAACAAGATTGATATCGGCAAATGGACCGTTACCCCGGGCATACGCTTTGAGCAGATCCGTACCGAATGGCACGACCGTCCGGTAGTCGCCCTGAATGGCACCACGGTCCAGGAGAAGCGTCGCGAGATCCACAACAACGAACCGCTGCCGGCCCTGAGCGTGATGTACCACGTCTCCGATGCCTGGAAACTGTTTGCCAACTACGAAACGTCCTTCGGCAGCCTGCAGTACTTCCAACTGGGCCAGGGCGGAAACGGCGACCAGACCGCGAACGGCCTGAACCCGGAAAAAGCCAAGACCTACGAAATCGGTACTCGCTACAACGACAACGTCTGGGGCGGTGAAGTGACGTTGTTCTACATCGACTTCTCGGACGAGCTGCAATACGTCAGCAACGATGTGGGCTGGACCAACCTCGGCGCTACCAAGCACGAAGGTATCGAAGCGTCGGCCCATTACGACCTGTCGAACCTGGACCCACGCCTGGATGGCCTGACCGCCAACGCCGGCTTCACCTACACCAAGGCCACGTCCGAAGGCGACGTTGCCTTCAAGGGTCGCGACTTGCCGCTGTACTCCCGTGAAGTGGCTACCCTGGGGCTGCGTTACGACGTCAACCACTGGACCCATAACCTGGACGTCTACGCCCAGTCTGGCCAGCGTGCGCCGGGCACTGGCACCACCTATATCACCCAGCCGACCTCTGACGGCCAGTACGGGGATATTCCCGGTTACGTCTCGGTCAACGTGCGCAGCGGTTATGACTTCGGTGCGCGACTGTCGAACCTGAAGCTGGGCGCGGGGGTTAAAAACCTGTTCAACCAGGAGCACTACACGCGCTCCAGCGACAACAACTCCGGGATCTACCTGGGCCAGCCGCGCACGTTCTTTGTGCAGGCCAGCGTGGGGTTCTGACTCTCAGTTGATTTAAGCGGTCGCAGCCTGCTCCGGCATTGCCGGCACGGGCTGTGACCTTTCCTCGCTTTCACAGGAACTGAATCCGACCGTTCGGCCACACAGGTTTGCCCACTTTTCATACAGTACCTGGACGATCATTTCGTCGTGGTGCTCTGGAGGATGAGGCGCTCCCTGAAACCAGCCGCACAGGAGATGCCTATGTCGGTATCCATGTCCAATCAGACCACCGCCTCAATTCACAACAATACTGCGCCCCCGTGCCGACCCTGTATCGTTAAACCGCCAAAGCCGGACCCGGGAGCATGCCGGCCAGGCATCGGCAAGCCACCGAGGCCGGATCCAGAGCCGTGCCGACCAGGTATCGGCAGGCCGCCAAAGCCAGATCCAGAGGCATGCCGGCCAGGCATCGGCAAGCCACCGAGGCCGGATCCAGAGCCGTGCCGACCAGGTATCGGCAGGCCGCCAAAGCCAGACCCAGAGGCATGCCGGCCAGGCATCGGCAAGCCACCGAGGCCTGATCCAGAACCGTGCCGGCCAGGTATCGGCAGGCCGCCAAAGCCAGACCCAGAGGCATGCCGGCCAGGCATCGGCAAGCCACCGAGGCCGGATCCAGAACCGTGCCGGCCAGGTATCGGCAAGCCGCCAAAGCCAGATCCAGAGGCATGCCGGCCAGGCATCGGTAAACCGCCAAAGCCAGATCCAGAGCCGTGCCGGCCATGTATCGGTAAACCGCCGAAGCCGGATCCAGGAAATTGCGGGCCAGTTTATGGAAGGCCGGATCCGCATTACTCCAGGAGAAGCAATGACCAGTTGGCCGAACAACTTCTGACCGGCTTCAATGCTTTCAGGGACCGGGGAACGCAACACATTACGCAGCAAGGCCTGGAAAACATGGCCAGCAAGCGGTTGACAGGCAACCCGGCGGATGACCAGAACATCCTCCTGGCCAGAGAGATTCTGCGACGCCCGGACCTCATGCTAGGCCTTGATCGCAGCGGCTCGACCGGCCAGATGGACGACCGGTTCACCCGGCAAGACATCAATGCGCTCGTTCATTCCGACAACACCTTGAAGTATCAAGACGACAAGGAGCTTGCCCAACTGATGCTTCAGAATTTCAATGCCTTGAAGGGAGGATTTTTCAGCAATTCGATAAAAACCAATGAGCTGAATCGATTGGCTGCCATGCCGCTGACCGGTCGCCCGCAGACGGACGCACTCATTCAACTGGCGAGGGAAGTCACTCAGCGTTCAAGCGTGTTGGAGGCGATGGACAAGGCGGGCAGCGGTTATGCCAACGGCAAAATCAACAAGCACGCGCTGCGTGAGTTGTCTCGCTAACCCTTTCATGACCGATCACGCCGCGAGTCCTCCGTGGCGTGATGACGTCTTGAACACTCCGTTGCTTTACTCTCCCAGCCAGGGCTTAGACATGACGTCAATGTCGTTTGGGCCGCGCGATCCCGGCCCCCAGCCAGCAAGCGATCCGCCGCCGGGTGGTGATGTTTCGCCGCCGGGTAAAAATCGCGAGCAGGGGGCCGAGGCCCGGCGAGTGAAGAACTTCACCGGGCAGCACACGTTTCACGTGCCGGCTGCCGACGACTTCATCAAAGGCATGTTGCCCGATGGGCAGATGCCGGCGACTGAAGCTTGTGTATTACGCCGTTTTTGCGCAGCGATCGGGTCTATGGTCGGCGCGATCAAAGGCCTTTGGCAGCAAGCGACGCCGACCTCGCGAGGGCCCGGGAAAGCTGACTGATTTTTTGGTTTTTACATGTTGTCATTGGAACACTTCGCGGCAGAGGAACCATTGCCTGCAACACACCACACACTTTTGGCCTGTTTGTCGCGCGAGCGATACGGTCGCTGCCCGGGAGATGACCAGGCAGGCGTGGGTCTAAAATTGGTGGAGATGAATCATGAGAATTGATGGCGGGTCAGGCTATTTGCAGCACGGTAGTACAGGCCGATTTGACGTAAAACCGGATGATGGGCTGCGTCCCGCTCAGGCTGCGTCAAGTGAAACTGGCGATGCGGGTCGGCAAGCCAATCATCAATCTGGTGCCTCGGCTGTTCGGTCTTCCGGTTACCGGCCTCCTTTGCGCTCGGCCAGGCCCTATGAGGTGGTGCCCCATCATCGTACGCTGCAAAACGGTGTTGCTTCTCGTGCCGGGTCACCGAATCCCAACCTTCAGTTACCAGACAGCGAGTTGGTAAAAGCGCTGAAAACCAGTTTTTCCACGTTGAAAGAACTCCATGAAAAGTGACGGGCTGACACTGTCTTCACTGCAGCGAATCGCCGGCAAAAAAATCGGCGACAACCCGGTGTTCAACGCTGCGATTCTGTTGGCCAAGGCGCTTGTCCAGCGCCCGCGCTTGATCGATGCGATTACCGATCAAGACGGTTACATCACCCGGGAAAGCCTTTCGAAGGCCGAAAATGTGGTGTTCGGCAACAGCGATCCAAGCGCCTTCAGCCCGGATCCTTTCCACGCCAAGAGCAACGCCGAACTTGTCCAGGTATTCAAGGCAATGTTTACCGAGTTGCGTGACAGGTCCCAGGACCGCAAGGGGTTCTTTGAGCAGATCGGCTACGTCAACATCGAGTTGCTGGTTGCCATGAGCAAGGACCCGGACGAACTCGACAGCCAGGGTGAACCTCTCCTGGACCCTACCACCGGGCTGGCGCGAAAAAAATACGATGAACAGCAGGTGTATATGGCGAAGAATATTGTGGATCGGCCCGGGTTATTGCAGTCCCTGGAAAACGCCCACAGCGGCGGTCGGCGTATTTTTGGCAGCTATCACCAAGAGGGTTGGCTGAGTAATAAAACCCTTGATCGCTGGCTCGAGCACAACAAAACCCGATAGCCCGGGTAACGCCTCAACGAATGAGGCGTTACGGGGTTGCCCGTCATACCCGCAGTATTTTCCCGCTGATCGCCACGCCGATCAGCAGCACGGCAATCAGCACAAACGCCGTGCTCAGGCTGCTTCCGTGAGCGATAAAGCCGATCACCGCAGGGCCGGCGAGGATGCCGGTGTAACCCAGGGTGGTGATGGCGGGCACAGCAATGTGTTCCGGCATGACGGTTTGCTTGCCGACGGCGGTGTACAGCACCGGGACGATGTTCGAACACCCGGCGCCGACCAGCGCATACCCCAGTAGGGCGGTCTCCCACGCCGGGAATAGCGTCGCCAGCAGCATGCCGGCCGCCGCGAGGGCGCCGCCGAACACAATCACCCGGGTTGCGCCCAGGCGGCGAACAATCCTGTCGCCGGTGAGGCGGCCGACGGTCATGGTCAAGGCAAAGGCTGCATAGCCGAGGCCCGCATAGGCTTCGTCAAGGCCGCGCTCGGCGCTCAGGAAGACCGCGCTCCAGTCCAGCACGGCGCCTTCGGCGAGAAACACGATGCAGCACAGGCAGCCGATAAACAGCACCACGCCGTGGGGTATGGCAAAGGCCGGCCCGGAGCTTTCACTGCCGTAAGGCAGCAAGTGCGGCCCGGCCTTGAGCAAGGCCACCGCGATGACGACGATGACGGCGAGAGTGGCCTGCAATGGCGACAAGCCCAGCCCCAGCAACCCGCTGACACCCGCCGCACCGACAATCCCGCCCAGGCTGAACAGCCCGTGGAAGCCCGACATCATGGTCTTGCCGCTGGCCCGTTCGACCATCACCGCTTGCAGGTTGACCGTGGAGTCCACCGTGCCGAGGCCGGCACCAAACACGAACAGCGCGGCCATCAACAGCGGAATCGAAGTGACCGTTGCCAGCATCGGCAGGCCCAGGCAAATCAGGATCGTCCCGCCAGTGGCCACTCGGCGGATGCCGTAGCGCGAGGCCAGGGCACCCGCGACCGGCATCGCGATCATCGATCCCACGCCGAGGCACAGCAGCAACAGGCCGAGGGTGCCCTCATTGAGTTGGGCGCGGGCCTTGGCATAAGGCACCAGCGGTGCCCAGGCGGCGATGCCGAAACCTGCGATAAAAAACGCGATACGGGTCGACATTTGTTCCAGCCGCCCGGGTACCACGGGCGCTGGGGTGCTGATGGCGGTCATGAAAAATCCTTGGTTTTGCGTTCAACGAACGATGTGCAGCGCAACATCCTTGCACATCAGGCCGTATCGAGCGAGCCGGGTTCCTTGGGTGTACCTGAACACGGGGCAACAATTTTTTCTGGATCATGGAACGCGATCGGCCTTTGCAACCACTATCAGCCTGTAGGACGAGTAATCGCCTGCTGTGCGAGGTGGTCTGGAAGGTGCGTAATCCCCGCGAGAACTGGCGAACCCCGGGATTCTTGCGGTGGATTACCACCTTCCAGGCCGATCCTCTCACTTCAGCAGCCGAGCCAACTCGGGATCCCGCACCTGCAACACTTCAAACAAGCCCAGGGCTTGCAACGCGGGGAGGGCCTGCAGCATGTCCTGTTCGGCCACTAATCGCTGTTCACCCGGGGTGGCCGGATCGCACCAGGTTCTGGCATTCGCAAGGAATGCCCCCACCGTGCCTTTGCGCACTGTCACGCCATTGAACTGGCCTTGGTCGAGATGATCGGGAAGCAGGTCTTCTGCACGCATGACGCAGTCCTCAATGAACGAATCCGCAGTCTAGGCGTACACATATGGCTACACTGCCTTATCCGGGCCATTCAATACGGTAAAGCTGCCATATGCTGCCAACCTTCGTTTCACCTCAACTCGCCAACGCAATCGGCGGTCCCTTGCTGGTGGCAACGTTGCGGAGCAGCCCCGTCGAACGCACCACTGCGCCCCATCAGCATGCCCGGGGGCAATTGCTCGGAGCCCAGCGCGGGTTGCTCTCGGTGCAGGCGGCGCACCAGCATTGGGTGGTGCCGGCCACTCACGCGGTGTGGATTGCCCCCGGTTGTTCCCACGCCTTGCGTTCCCACGGGCCGTTTGATGGCTGGAGTGTGTATGTCGACCCTCAGGCGTGTACCGGTCTGCCGCAACAGACCTGCGTTATCGCCACGTCGTCCTTGTTACTGGAGGCTGTCAGGCGCGCGGCAACCTGGGCCGAGCCCATGCTGGAGCCGCCACAGGTACGGATTGCCCAGGTGATCCTTGATGAAATCGCCGGCTTGCCCCAGGAGCCATTCGGCTTGCCGCTGCCCCAGGACCCACGCTTGCTGCGCATCGCCCAGGCGCTGGCCGACAACCCCGACGACAACCGCCTGCTGGAACAATGGGCGCAATGGGCCGGACTCTCTGCCCGCACACTGGCCCGACGGTTTGTCGCCGAGACCGGGTTCACCTTCAGCCAATGGCGCCAGCGCGCGCGATTGTTGCGCGCGTTGGAGTTGCTGGCGGCCCATGCACCGGTCACTCGGGTTGCGCTGGACCTGGGTTATGAAAACGTCAGTGCCTTTATTGCCATGTTCCGACGCACGTTCGGGACGACGCCGGGGCGGTACTTCATGGATGGCGCAACCGACTACGGGCATACACCGCCACAATCACGAAACAGCCCATAGGTAATAAATAAGCCAGCGCCACCGTGCTGTTATCCGCGACCTTGCCCATCAAGTAGGGCATCAGGGCACCGCCGACAATCGCCATGATCATGAATGAACTGCCGCGCTTGGTATGCGGCCCGAGGTTTTTCACGCCCATGGCGAACAGCGTCGGGAACATGATCGACATGAAGAAGAACACCGCAATCAGCGCGATCACCGAGATGCCTTCGAGGCCAATCGCTACCAGCGCGCACAATGCGATATTGATCAACGCATACAAAAGCAGCAGCTTCTGCGCGCTGACCCGTCCCATCAACCAGGTACTGAAAAAGCGCCCGAACATGAAGGCCAGCATCGCGATCGACAGCAGGTAAGCCGCTTGCTGATTGCCCATCTGTGCCCAGTGCTCGGTGACGTAGTTGATAAAAAATGCACCGACCCCGACCTGGGCCGCCACGTAGAAAAACTGCGTGATCACCCCACCGACGAATTCCGGATATTGCCACAGCCCTTTGCCAGTCTCCGGTTGCAGTGCCTGCTCCTGGGCGCGCAAGTCCGGCAGCGGCGTGCGGGCGATCAACAGCGCCACCAGCAACACCAGAACGGCGATCACCACGTAGGTGGTTTGCAGCGAACTCATGTCCGACGCCGGCGTACTGCCGACGCTGAAAAACATTGCGCCACCAATCAGCGGCCCGAAGAACTGACCAAGGCCGTTGAACGATTGCGCCAGGTTCAACCGCCGCTCGGCGCCCTGGGGCTCGCCCAGCACCGTGGCGTACGGGTTGGCAGCGGTCTCAAGGCAGCCCAGGCCGCAGGCGATGACGAACAGCGCGAACAGGAAGAACGGGAAACTCGCCGCCGCTGCCGCCGGCATGAACAGCAACGCGCCCGCTGCATAGAGGCACAAGCCCAGCAGGATCCCGGCCTTGTAGCCGTGGCGGTCCATCAGTAATCCGGCCGGCAGGGCGATCAGGAAATACGCGCCGAAATACGCGCTTTGCAACAGCCCGGACTGGGCCTTACTGACGTGCAGCACTTCCTGGAAATGCTTGTTCAGTACGTCCAGCAAACCGTAGGACAAGCCCCACAGGAAGAACAGACTGGTCACCAGCATCAGCGCCCAGCGATAGGTCGGCACGGCACGGGTGCCTGCCAGGTGTGTGTCTTTGCTTAACATGACGCTTCTCCTGTTGTTTTTATGGGATCAAGGCGTGCGATGCAGCGGGTACTAGGGTTGGTCGGTGAGGCTGAAAACCTGCGTCAGCGGCTGCCATTTGCCGCCAGGATCAGTCCATGGCGTGGGCGCCTGGAAACGCCACATCAGGGTTTCCCAGGCTTGCACTTCAGGGTTGGCGCGTGCGGCGTGGTCCAGTCCTTCGAAGCTGAAACCGGCCGCAGTGTCCATGACCATGAACAGCCGCGTGCCCAGGCGCCAGATCTGCATCTCTACGATGTGCTGGCTGCGCAGATGTTCGGCCACGGCGGGCCAGATGCGTTGATGCAACTGCTGGTACTCGTCGATCAATGCCGCATCGTCGATCAGGTCCAGGGCCAGGCAGTAACGTTGGCCGCTCATGTCAGCGCCCGGTCCAGATGGGTGTAGCCACCGTCCACCACCAGCCATTGCCCGGTGGTGTGAGACGCGCGAGGTGAGAGCAGGAACAGCACGCTGTCGGCAATTTCCTCGGGGGTGGTCATCCGTTTGCCCAACGGGATTTTTTCGACGATGGCGGCGAGCTTGGCCTCTGGGTTGTCGAAGCCGTCGATCCAGCGCTGGTACAACGGCGTCAGCACCTCGGCAGGCACCACCGCATTGACCCGGATGCCGAACTCCAGCAAGGAGGCTGCCCATTCCCGAGTCAGGGACAGCTGCGCTCCTTTGGCGGCGGTATAACCGCTGGTGCCACCTTGGCCGGTGAGGGCCGTCTTGGAGCTGATATTCACGATCGCCCCGCGACTGGCCTTGAGGGCGTCGAGGCACAGGTGGGTCATGAGGTAGTAGTGAATCAAGTTTTTTTCCAGGGATTCGACAAAGGCAGCACGGCCGGCGTCCAGCCCCACACCGTCATTGACCCCGGCATTGTTCACCAGGCCGTCGATGCGCCCGAAGCGTTGCAACACTTCGTTGACGGCCGCGCGGCAGGCGTCTTCATCGCGCAACTCGACGCGGATGAAGTGGCTTTGGCCTTGCTGTTCCAGCTCGGCCGCGAACGCTGGCGACAACGGTTGATGACCGAAAATCACCGGGATCGCGCCTTCGGCAATCAGCCCCATGGAGATGGCGGCGCCAATCCCCGAGCCGCCGCCGGTGACGATGATCACGCGTTCCTGCAAATGCAAATTCATGGGCAGTTTCCTTCAAGGTGATAGACCCGCTGGGCGGTGCCGCCCCAGATCGCCTGCTGTTCATTGGGCGACAGCTGGCCGAGGGTCTGTTGCAGCAATTGGCAGGTGCCCTGGTATTCGCCTGCCAGCAGGCACACCGGCCAGTCCGAGCCGAACATCAAGCGCTCGGCGCCGAACAGTTCCAATGCCAGTTCGATATAAGGGCGCAATGCCCGCGCGTTGCGCTGATCGGGCCCGGCTTCGGTGAGCAGGCCCGACAGCTTGCAACTGACGTGGGGCAGGGCGGCCAGGGGCGCCAGGTGTTCTGCCCAACCGGCCGGGCCGTTGGCGATGTCGGGCTTGCCCAGGTGATCCAGCACCAGATGATGCTGGTCGTGGCGTTGGCACATGGCGGTGGCGGCATCGAGGTCGGCGCAGCGGATCAGCACCTCATAGACGTAGCCTTGTTGTTGCAGGTGACGCAGGCCGCGGGCGAATCCCGGGTCAGCCATGAAACTGGCAGGCGTAGGTTCGTCTTGAATCTGATGCCGAAAGCCCTTGAGTCTCGGTGCGTCGCGCCACTGTTCCAGGTGTTGTTCAAGGCTTGGGGCGCACAGGTCGACCCAGCCGACGACGCCGAGTATCCACGGGTGCTGCCGCGCCATATCCAGCAGCGCGTCGGTTTCCTGCTCACCCGCGCGGGCCTGCACCGCAATGCAGCCGTCCAGTTCGGCAACGTCGAGTAACGGCCGTAGATCCTGTGGGAGAAAGTCCCGCCGCAGGTCAGCCTCAGCCGCACCGATCCACGGATAATCAGCGGCCCGGTAGCGCCAGAAATGCTGGTGCGCATCGAGCCTCAGAGGTGATGGGGACGACATTATTATTGTGCTCCGTCCAATCAAATGTGTGCTTCAGGTCACGGCCGGTGGCGGAATTGCTCCCGGGACGCGGCTTTCATCTGGATCGAGAAACCCGGTGCCTTGGGCGGCAGATAAGCCGCATCGCGCACCACACACGGTTCCTCGAAATGCTCGTGCAAATGGTCGACATACTCGATCACCCGGCCTTCATGAGTGCCGGCGATGCACAGGTAATCGATCATCGACAAATGCTGCACGTACTCGCAAAGCCCTACACCGCCAGCATGGGGGCAAACCGGCAGGCCATATTTGGCCGCCATCAGCATCACTGCCAGCACCTCGTTGACCCCACCCAGGCGGCAGGCGTCAATCTGCACCACGTCGATGGCTTCGCGCATGATCAATTGCTTGAAGATGATCCGGTTCTGGCACATCTCGCCGGTGGCGACTTTGACCGGTGCCACACCCAGGCGAATCTTGCGATGGCCTTCGATATCGTCGGGGCTGGTGGGCTCCTCGATAAACCACGGCTTGGCAAACGCCAATTCGCGCACCCAATCAATGGCGGTGTCGACTTCCCATACCTGGTTGGCATCGATCATCAGTTGGCGGTCAGGCCCCAGTACTTCGCGGGCGATGCGCACGCGGCGCAGGTCGTCCTGCAAGTCATGGCCGACCTTGAGTTTGACGTGGTTGAACCCGGCATCCACTGCTTCCTGGCACAGCCTGCGCAGCTTTTCGTCGCCGTAGCCGAGCCAGCCGGCGGAGGTGGTGTAGCAGGGGTAGCCATTGGCTTGCAGGTCGGCCATGCGTTCGGCCTTGCCCTCGGCGCGTTCGCGCAGCAAGGCCAGGGCTTCGCTGGAGGTGATGCAGTCGGTGATGTAACGGAAGTCGATGCACCGCACCAACTGTTCCGGGCTCATGTCGGCCACCAGGCGCCACAGGGGTTTGCCTTCGGCCTTGGCCCATAAATCCCACGCGGCGTTGACGATAGCGCCGGTGGCCAGGTGGATGGCGCCCTTGTCCGGGCCAATCCAGCGCAACTGGCTGTCGCTGGTGACATGGCGCCAGAAACGGCCCATGTCTTCGGCAATCCATTCCAGGGTCAAGCCCACCAGCAGCGGCTGCATGGCCTGGATTGCTGCGCAGCAAATCTCGTTGCCACGGCCGATGGTGAAGGTCAGGCCATGGCCTTCAAGGGCCGGGTTGTCGGTCTGCAAAATCACATAGGCGGCCGAGTAGTCCGGGTCCGGGTTCATGGCGTCGGAACCGTCCAGGGACTGGGACGTAGGAAAGCGGATATCTTCGACGCGAATCGCGGTAATGGTGGTCATGAACGGCTCCTTGGTTCTTGTCAGGCGTCGACCGTGATCTGGTTCTGTTCGCCAAGGCCTTCGATGCCCAGGCGAATCTTTTGCCCTGGCTTGAGGTAGACCGGCGTGGGCTTGATCCCCAGGCCCACACCGGGCGGGGTGCCGGTGGAAATCACGTCTCCTGGTTGCAGGCTCATGAACTGGCTGAGGTAGCTGATCAGTTTGGGGATCTGGAAAATCATCGTGCGGGTGTTGCCGTTCTGGTAGCGATGGCCGTCGACTTCCAGCCAGATCGACAGTTGGTGCGGGTCGGCGATTTCATCGCGGCTGACCAGCCACGGGCCCAACGGGCCGAAGGTGTCGCAGCCTTTGCCCTTGTCCCAGGTGCCGCCGCGTTCCAGCTGGAATTCGCGTTCGGAGACGTCGTTGATCACGCAGTAGCCGGCCACGTGCTGCATGGCCTGGCTTTCGTCGATGTAACGACCGCCCTGGCCGATCACCACGCCCAGTTCGACTTCCCAGTCGGTCTTGGTGGAGTGGCGGGGGATTTCGACGTTGTCGTTGGGGCCGACAATGGCGCTGGTCCATTTGTTGAAGATGATCGGTTCGTCAGGGATCGGCGCTCCGGTTTCGGCGGCGTGATCGGCGTAGTTCAGGCCGATGCAGATGAATTTTCCTACTTGGCCGACACAGGCACCCAAACGCGGATTGCCCGGTACCAAGGGCAGGCTCGCGGGGTCGAGCTCTTGCAGGCGAGCGAGGTTTTGCGGGAGCAGGGCGTCACCGGCGACATCGCTGATGTGAGCGGACAGGTCACGCAGACGTCCATCAGCGTCCAGCAGGGCCGGACGTTCCTGGCCTTTTTCACCATAGCGCAGCAGTTTCATGAGCAATCCTCTTATTGGAAGTGGGCGGTCAGTTGCTCCAGCCGCCGTCAATGATCTGGGTGGTGCCGGTGGTAAAGGCGCTGGCATCGGAGCCAAGGTACAGCGCCAACTGGGCAATTTCCTGGGGTGTACCCAAGCGTCCCATCGGCTGACGCGCGGTGAAGGCGGCGTATACCTCATCCTGCTGGCGACCTTCACGGCTGGCTTGTTCGATGATGCGTTGCTGCAGCGAAGGCGACTCCACGGTGCCGGGACAAATGGCGTTGCAGCGAATGCGTTGGGTGACAAAATCCGCCGCGACCGACTTGGTCAGGCCGATGACCGCGGCCTTGCTGGCGCAATAAGCAAAGCGGTTGGGCACGCCCTTGAGGCTGGAGGCTACCGACGACATATTGATGATCGAACCGCCGCCCGCCGCGAGCATCCCCGGCAGAAATGCGCGGATCATGCGGTACATGGCGGTGACGTTCAGGTCCAGGGCAAACGTCCAGTCGCTTTCCGGGCATTCAAGAATATTGCCGGCGTGCACCACGCCTGCGCAGTTGAACAGCACATCGAGCGGGCCGATTTCGGCAGCAAGGCGTTGGATGGCGCTGGCGTCGGTGACATCCAGCAATACCGTTTGCGCGCCCGGCAAGTCGGCGAGCGCCTGTTGATTGATGTCGGCTGCAATCACTTCGGCGCCGGCCGCCAGATAGGCTTCGACGCTGGCGCGGCCAATCCCTTGGGCGGCGGCGGTGATCAGCACGCGTTTACCGGTGAGGTCCATGACAGACTCCCTTGATTTTTATTATTGGCTCAATGGTCAGGCCATTGAGGGCGTAAAACGCCTGCATCTGTGGCATAGCGAACCCCGGAGGGTTTGCTATGATCAGCACACTGGAAACGATCCAATGGTCAGGCCATTGATCCAATTTTTAGCATGGGTCTTCCCGGTCAACAAGCGGCTTTTTCGCGGGTTGATCACGTTGACCGTGCTGTGCATGAATCGAGCTGAGCCTAGATGCCATTTCAAGTGATTGATAACCAACGTCTTTATCGACAAATCGCCGACCAGTTGCGGGCGTTGATCGACAGTGGAGAATTTCCGCCGGGCAGCCGTCTGCCGGCTGAACGCGAACTGGCCAAGCTGTTGGGGGTGAGCCGCGCCTCCGTTCGTGAAGCGATGATTGCCTTGGAGGTGATCGGGTTGGTGGACGTGCGGGTGGGCAACGGCGTGCTGGTGTGTGAGCCGGTGCAGCCGAAAGTCAGCCAGGAACCGGTAATGGCCCAGGCCACCCGGGATCAATGGAAAGAGTTCGATCCGGAACTCAACCTGCACGTCGATTTCAATGCCGAGATTCCGCCGTTTTCCTTGCTCCAGGCCCGTCGCCTGATTGAGCCGGAAGCTGCCGCCCTGGCGGCCAAACATGCCACTGACGAGGAACTCGCGGGTATCCGTGAGGCCTTCGAGCGCAACGTGCAGGATAACCGCGAAGGCTCCCACACCCACCCAGGCGATCGCCTGTTTCACATCCGCATCGCCCAGGCCTCGGGCAATCCGGCCTATGCGCTGATGATTGCGCACCTGCTGGGGCATCGTTACGGCAGCATGTTCCAGCGGTTGCAAGCGCATTACACCTCGGACGACATGCCCCATCGCTCGGAAGACGAGCACCGCAAGATCCTTGATGCACTGGAACAACGGGACGTGGAAGGTGCGCGACAGGCCATGCGCAAGCATCTGGAGGAAGTGGTACGGATCTTTATGCGGACTGCGCAATGACTGTGTTCTACGACGCCCGCGGCAACATCTACGGTGTGGTAAGCCCGGCGCAGTTACGCACCCAGGGAATCGACGTGCCGGATCGCGCCGACTTGGCCGCTGGCACCCGGGGTGTTTGGGCATCGGCGGCGATTGCTGCCGAGTGCGGTTGGGGTACTTTGCCGCGCCCGGCAGAGGCCAAGGAGCATCGCTGTGACGGCTTGTTGGTGGGGCCGTTTCAGGCAGCGCCGCCCTTTGACCTGTTGATCGTCAACACGGATGGCTCCCTGGCCGAACGCAGTGGCAATGGCCTGACGATTTTTGCGCAGTCGTTGACCGACCTGGGATTGATGGCGCAAGGCTGCGACCTGCGGGTGCATCACGACAAGGCGGATGCACTGTCGCCAGTGGTTACGCGAGTTGAGCCTGCGGAGTATGAACAGATGCAGGGCTTCTGGCTGGCGTTGGGGCGTCCCGAATTCGGGCCTGTGGCGGTAGGGGCTGTTGGCGTTGGCTCGGTTTCGCTTGAGGGAACCGAGGTGAGTCATGTTTTGCCACTGGCTGCGCTTAATCCTGAGTGGCGCCACAGCCAGTTTGTACGGGTGGGCAACCCTCATTGTGTAACGTTGGTACAGGATGCGTCGGCGTTGCCGGACAACGCGCAGATGCATCGGCCAGCGTTGTTCGATCCGCTAAAGGCGATTGCTTTTGCACCCCCTGTCGGGGCCGGCCAACCGTGTATTTCCGGGGTCAACCTGCAATGGGTTGCGCGGGATTCAGGCAACCGCGTCATCGCGCGGGTGTTCGAGCGTGGTGAGGGGCCGACGGCGTCGTCCGGGACCAGCGCCAGTGCGGTGGCTTGCGCCGCCTGGTCTGTAGGATGGGTGACTGCGGGTGAGGTGGCGGTGGTGATGCCGGGCGGTACTGCACCGGTGCGGCTGCAGGCTGAGGCGGGTGAAGTGTTGAGCGTTAGCCTGTTCGGGACGGCGCGGGTGCAAGAACTCTGAAAGAGGAATGACTGGCTTAATTATCTTTGTCGGTCGGTTCCTTATAAATAAGTAATCTTGGTGAATAGTCGTGTAGGAGTATTCCTGTTGTTGAATGCTGGCTGTTTAACTGTATTTCCGTAATTCATAAAAGACTCTTCCAATATCAATGTACGAATCTTCTTTTTTATTTTGAGGCGGTCGATTTTTGCCTGAAGGCGCTAGTATTCCTGGGGATCAGGCACTTTTAATCGGCTTCGAATTGAGTGGTTTTCTCTTCGTTTTCTGAAAGGGGTATTTCAATTCGACAATGAATGGCGGGTAACAACGGATGTTGAACACGCTTGTTTCGTCACGCTTCAAATTGATCGTCGCAGGAATAAAACAGGAACTTCAGGTACTGGCGTTTAAAGGCAGCGAGAGTATTGATCAGCCTTTTTTCATTGAAGTGCAGTGGGTCAGTGAAAACCCCGGCCTTGATCTGGAGGAGCTGCTTCACCAACCGGCCTATCTGGATTTTGGTGAGCCGGGTGAAGGCCTTCACGGGCAGATCTATGCCGTTGGCCGGGACGACCCGGGGCGGCGCCTGACCCGCTACCACCTGACCCTTGCTCCGCGTCTGGCGTACCTGGTCCACCGTAGCGACCAGCGGGTTTTCCAGCAGCGCAGCGTGCCGCAAATCATCGCGGCGGTGCTTGAGCATCACGGTATTTTCGCCGATGCCTATGCGTTTGAGTTAGGGCCGGTGGTGTACCCGCCACGTACGTTCTGTGTGCAATACGCGGAAACCGATCTGCATTTTATCCAGCGGCTGTGCGAGGAAGAGGGCATCCACTACCACTTTCGCCACAGTGCGGACGGCCATGTACTGGTGTTTGGTGATGATCAGACGGTGTTTCGTCGTTTGCCGGCGCAGCACTATTGTGCGGCCGGTGGCCCAGCGGCCGAAGCATTGGTGATCCAGCGTTTCGATGTGCGCCTGGCCACACGCAGCGCTCAAGTTGTTCTGCGTGACTATGACTTTGAACATCCGTCGTCGCGCCTGCACGAGCAGGCCGGATCTTCCCCGGCACTTGAGAACTATCAATACCCAGCGGGATTCACGGGGCACCTGCGAGGTTCGCAGTTGGCCCGTCGGGGCCTGGAACGTCATCAGCGGGACCGTCATCGGGCGTTGGGCCGCAGTGATCAGCCGGCTTTGCGCAGTGGGCATTTCCTGGAACTGCGCGGCCACCCGGACCTCTCCTGCAATGACTTGTGGCTGATCACCAGCGTGCGCCACGAAGGCTATCAGCCGCAGGTGCTGGAGGAGGCGGTGGTGGATACCGAGGCATTCCAAGGCTATCGCAATCGATTTACCGCAACGCCCTGGCGCGCCGCTTACCGCCCGCCGCTCAAGCACCCCAAACCGCGTATCAGCGGCAGCCAGACCGCAACCGTCACCGGCCCCGTGGGTGAGGACGTGCATTGCGACGCACACGGGCGGGTGAAAATTCGCTTTCATTGGGACCGGCTGGACAAGAACGACGACAAGAGCAGCTGCTGGGTGCGGGTGGCATCCGGTTGGGCGGGCGACAGCTTTGGCGCGGTGATGATCCCGCGCGTGGGCATGGAGGTATTGGTGACGTTCCTGGAGGGCGACCCGGACCGGCCAGTGATCAATGGTTGCCTGCCTAACACGTTGCAACCGGTCGCCTATCCGTTGCCGCAACACAAGACCCGTAGCGTTCTGCGCAGCCGCAGTTCGCCGGGCGGGTCGGGAGCTAACGAGCTGCACCTCGAGGACCGCAGCGGCCAGGAGCTCATCTACCTGCGCGCCCAGCGCGACCTGGAGCAGCAGGTCGGCCACGACAGTCGGCTGGAGGTGCTGGGCGAACGCCAGGAAACCATTCACGGCTTGAGTGCGGCCACTCTTGGGAGTGAGGAACATCGCAGCATTGCCGGGCACCGCAAGGTCCGGCTTGAGGCGGATGATCACCTGCACGTGCAGGGCAACAGCCAAACCCATGTAGGCCATACCCTGGTGATCGAAGCGGGGCAACAGGTCCATCTGAAGGCGGGTGCCAACCTGGTTATCGATGCCGGTGCGCAGTTGAGCTTCAAGGCCGGTGGTGAGCATCTGCTGATTCAAGCCGGCGGGATCTTCAGCAGTCGCCCGATCACGCTGGGCGGTGTGCCTGCCGGGACCCGAACAGCCAACCCTGTCGGGCCGGGTGACGTGACTGCCTCAGCCGCATTTGTAGCGGACGGGCCAAAGGTTTCGGTTACCCAAGGCGCAATCATGGAGCTGGCCAGACGACTGGATGCGGACTTCTGTCCAGTGTGCGAGCGCTGCCGCGAAGGCCTGTGCGAATCCACGGGGAGGGCGGCTTGATGGAGATCGCGCCTGGCCAGTGGATGGCTGAACAGCAGCAGGCAGGGCGCCGGCTTTGCCTGGTTCTACAGGGTGAAAGCGATGCGCGCGGGGTACTGCTGGCGACACGCACGTTCGCTGAGTATCGCAGCCTCTATGGTGAAACCGTCGCATCGGAAATGGCGGCGGACGGGCCGATGCTCCTGTTGCTCGACCATGTCAACGAGCCCGGATTGGTGGGCTTGTTGCAAAACCCTCAGCGTAATTGGGGATGGTTGGGCAGCCTGCCTGGTGATGATTTATCGGGTGTTACCCGGCATTGGCGCGACAGGTTAGTGGTGGGAGCGCCGGGGAGCCAGGCGCTGTACCGCTTCCACGATAACCGCACCTTGGCGCGGGCTTTGGTTCACCTGCCTGCTCAGGACTGGCCCGCTTTTCTCGGTCCGCTGATCAGCGTGTGTTACTGGCAGGGTGAGCGTTGGTGCCGTGGTGATAACCCGGCTCCTGGGATTTATCCGGTGCCTGGCCCTGCACCGTGGCTGGAGGTTCCGAATCCTCAGGCGGGAGCGATTTTGCAGGCCAATATCCTGCGTTATCTGCTGGCTGAGTACAGCGAGGCGCTCAGTCAACTGGCTGAATTTCAGGACCCGAGAATCTGGCTGGAACAGGTGCTGGAACAAGCGCGGGGTTGGCAATGGGAGAGGCCGGAACAGCTGGAGTTTTTGGTGGTGCGGCGGTTGGTAGAAGCCACTTGGGACGTGCTTATTCGATGGCAGCCGATGCGTGGGGAAGTGGCGGAGGATCATTTTCAGCGGGTGGTTGGGGAGTGGCGTCGGGTGGAGCGGGAGCAGCAGGATGCGTAGAGGATTTATGTTGAGCGTGTGGCGAGGGTTGCTCGTTTGTGGCGGGCTGGCTGTTTCTGGCTGTGCAATGAAACCGGCGGACAGTTTCACCCTGGAAGTCGATTTGCCGGCGAATTTTCGCTTCAAGAGTGATGCGGCTTACCGGCCCGCAACGGGTGAGACCTGCACCCTGCCCAAACGACGGGGCAAGCGGCCGGAGGACAAGGTGTTTGACACCCTCGGCAAGCCGGTGGCCCATCGGGTGAGCTTTGAGGTACCACTGACGGAGAGGGTGGATGGGTGCCCGTTGGTGTTGCGCAGTATTACGTTTGATATGTATGCGAAGTGGGGAGAGCGGTCGACGGATATTGGAGGGGATTTCGCATTCATCAATGTGCTGGATCGGTTGGAAGAAGGTAGGGCCGGGATGCCTGAGTCGGGTGTTCAGGAGTTGCGGGGGCGGTGTCAGTGGTTGTTCCGGACGGTAGGTCCGCTGCATGCAATAAGAAAAATCCTGAAGTGCAATTCATTGGACGGTGGAGGGCGGCTACTCAAAGCGCGTGCGGGTGGAGTTTTGCAGCGAGACCAGTTAAATGGAAAAAACGTCCGCATGGTATTGGAGTTAATGCGCGAAGAGCGTCCTTACATGGGTGATAACTGGGTTCGGTTCCCCCAGGGGTGGAAGCGTTGCTTCGGGAAAAGTCAGGAAGATCAATTTGCCTTTTGCCGGGGAAATACCACTGATTTTAAACCTTTCAAAATGCCTGACGGCCGCGAATGCATGATTTACCCAACCTGCACTGAATAAGGATATTCAGCCATGGCACTTGATGAATGGAAACAGCCGTTTTTTAGTGAATATATGCCTGCATGTCAGCTTCGTGGATGCTGGCTGAGTTTTGCTCTCGTTGACGAAGCGGGCGACGGAAAAGCGTATGGCGGGCTTGCCTTTACAACGTTCGACAGCGGAGGGCAACGATACAGGGGACGGTTAAATGGAGAAGGTTATACCAAGTTGGAGAATCAGTACCGGGGCCCGGTTGTCCTGATTTTTGACACGACCTATGTGGCGGCTGGCGCTGACTATTATGACTCTTTGCAACATCGTGACAGCTACCCTCTACCTATTACTGAACTGCAGGTTCGCGCGGAGCAAACCCGCTTTCTACGCCCCGACGGTCAACGTGTGGAACGAAGTGTTACGAAGAGTCAGACGGACCACTTCTATCAGGTTGAAGTGCGTGATTTGGTCCGACATGCAGCTCACCTGCCACCCGTGGCATCCCGCACTCATCGGCCCCCGCGGCATGCTCTAAAAATGATGGCTGACCTTGGATTCGGGCCACCCCAGCCGACGTTGGTCGGCGTCGTTTTATTTCCCAACCGGCACACAGTACTTGAGGTTCGCCCATTGCGAGCACTGCGCCCTATGCTGTCAATCGAGGATCAATTCTGTGCCTTGAACCTCTATCAGTTGGCACTGATGTCCACGTTGAGCTATTGCGATTTTGGACAAGAGCCTCCAACAAAACCCATCGATCAAGTCAGCTTTCCACTGGAGCCCAGCGTTGGTCATTTCTTTGCCGACAGGCTATCGGGCTATCAGGAACCCTGGAAAGTCGATGTTGAGCTGGTGCAACATTTTTACCCCGTTTATGAAGACGTACCGTATTCCCGACGTTTCGAAATTTTGCCCTTCGACCCTGAGTTGTATCAGCAAAATCGCATTGAGTTAGGGGAAGAGCAGGAACATCCGGAACGACTGCACTTTTTCGATGATAAAAAGCACGGCACTGACACCCAGGCCTATATCTGCCATCACGATGAAGTGATCCTTGTTGCGATAAGGGGCACGGCCAGTGGCGCCGATAAACTGCGGGATGCAAATGCCCATCAAGTGGCCTTTGTCGAGGGCGTAGGCAAGGCTCATGAAGGCTTTCACAAGGCTTATCAGGCCATGCGTGATTTTGTACTGCGCTACCTTGACCAATTTTATACAGGGCAGCGCATCGTCATTTGCGGCCATAGCCTCGGCGGTGCGATTGCCTTGTTACTGGCTGAGGGATTACGTCGAACCGAAGATGCCCACTACAACATCCTCCTATACACCTTCGGAGCCCCCCGAGCTGCCGACTCCGAGTTCACCGACGGTGCCTCCGCTCTGGTGCATCACCGCATCGTCAACCACAACGACCCTGTCCCGAGTGTTCCTGCGCCCTGGATGAACACCACCGCCAAAATCTGGATTCCTGGCGCCGTGGTGCTATTCAGTAACCCTGCGCCCGGGGGCCTGCTGTTTGCCTTGGGCCTGGTACGGCTGACCGGCAACCCTTACCAGCACCACGGCGCGCAGCAGCATTTCATGCCGATCCTGCTACCGGACGGTACACACTCTTCCGTCTTGTGGACCCCCGGCTGTGAATCCATTGAGGACGCGGCCTGCAAACGCGCATTGAGGCTCAATGGCGATATGCCGGATCGCGCCAACCTGATCAAACAGCTTGTTCAGAGTGCCCATCACTCCATGGTCGTCAGCTACATCCCCGCCGCCTGGGCCACGTTGCGCCGCTGGCAACAAACACTCGACACCCATGGCACCCTCGTAACTGCCCGTGAATTCGAACTGATCGACAAAGCCTTGTTCACCATGCAGCACCAGCTACGGGAACAACGAAAAAAGCTGGATCTGCATCGTCCTGCCAACCAGCGTGGCTACGAACACCACGACCCCATGAGCCAGGAAGTAGACCGGCTGAAGGACAGTCGCGACCGCCTGGAAACCCTCCGCTGGCGCCGCCTCCAGGCTCGCGACGTCTACGGCAGCCAAGCTTCATCACCCATCCTTCAATCCAGCCTGAAACGCTGGTTCACCCATCCGCAAAACCGCGAACTCACCCAGATGGCGAGCATCCCGCCACAACCGGATGACGGCTGGGGAAAGCCGCAAACCCTCGATATCGACTCAATCGTATGAGCCTACAAAAACTCCACCTGCGCCGGCTGACGCTTCATCAGCACCTTGCCTGCGCGAATCGAATACAGCGGCAATCCCTGGCTGCGAATCACTTCATAGTCGCTGTCCGCAGACAGGATCAACAGGTTTGCCGGACGCCCAGGCTCCAGGCCATAACGATCCCCCAGGGCCATGGCCTTGGCGCTGTTATCGGTGACGAGGTCGAGGGCGCTTTGCAGGGTGCGGTAGCCGAGCATGTGGCAGATATGCAGCCCGGCTTCCAGCACCCGCAAAATATTGCCGTTACCCAGTGGATACCAAGGGTCGACGATGGAGTCCTGGCCGAAGCAGACGTTCATGCCGGCCTCCAGCAGTTCGTTGACCCGGGTCACGCCGCGGCGTTTGGGGAAGGTGTCGAAGCGGCCCTGCAGGTGGATGCTTTCGGTGGGGCAGGAGACAAAGCTGATGCCCGAATGCCCCAGCAGGCGGAAGAGTTTGGCGCAATAGGCATTGTCGTAAGAGCCCATGGCCGTGGTGTGGCTGGCCGTCACGCGGGCACCCATGTCGCGGCTGCGGGCTTCTTCGGCCAGCACTTCAAGAAAACGCGAATGCGGGTCGTCGGTTTCGTCGCAGTGCACGTCGACCAGGCAACCGGTGCGCTCGGCCAGGTCCATCAGGAACTTCACCGAACTCACTCCCTGGTCGCGGGTGTATTCAAAGTGCGGGATGCCGCCGATTACGTCGGCGCCCAGGCGAATAGCCTCTTCCATCAACTCGCGTCCATTACGGTAGGACTCTATGCCTTCCTGGGGGAAAGCGACGATTTGCAGGTCGATCAGGTGGCCGCTTTCCTCGCGCACTTCGAGCATGGCCTTGAGCGCGGTGAGGCCCGGGTCGGTGACGTCGACATGGGTGCGCACATGCTGGATGCCATGGGCAGCCAGGGTCTGGATGGTTTTTTTGGCGCGGGTCTTGGTGTCTTCCAGAGTGATGGTGGCCTTGCGCTCGCCCCAGCACTCGATGCCTTCAAACAGTGTGCCGCTCATGTTCCAACGCGGCTCGCCGGCGGTCAGGGTGGCGTCGAGGTGGATGTGCGGCTCGACGAAGGGCGGTACCACCAGGTTGCCGGCGGCGTCCAGGTCGTCGGGGCCCGCTATGGGAGCCGCGCCTTGTTGGGTGATGCTGGCGATCCGGCCGTGTTCCAGGTGCAGATCATGCAGGCCTTCACGGTTGCGCAGGCGGGCGTTGATGATGTGCATGGGCAAGTTCCTCTTGGCAAAAAACAGTCAGGCAGACAGCCGCCAGATCATCAGCGCAATGCCGATGTCCAGGCGGTCATAAGAATTGTCCAGCGTCAGCCCGCACAGGGCTTCGATGCGCTGGACGCGGTGCGTCAGGGTGTTACGGTGAACCGCCAGCCGCTGGGCGGCGGCCACAAGGTTACCATTCTCGTGGAACCAGGCCTCCAGGGTCGGCATCAGGCTTGGGCCGTGGTGCAGGTCGTGCCGCAGCAGCGGCCCCAGGCGTTCGTTGAGAAACTGGTCGAGCAGGGCGCGATCCCGCACGCCGCTGAGCAATTTGAGTACCCCCAACTCGTCGTAGACACACAGCCCGGCGCGCTCACTGAACCGTCGTGCAGCGGCCAACGCCTGGCGCGCCTCATCCAGGGCCTGGGCCAGTCGCGCGGGTGGGTGCGCGGCAGCACTCAGGCCGATAAACAGTTTCAACGGCGCCAGGCGCAGGTTCAGTGCTTTCAACCAACCTGCCAACAACTGGCGATTGGCCAATGCCGCACCCGCGTCCATCGCCGGCAACAGCAACGTCCATTGTCCGGCACGCCCTAGCACAGGCAGACGCGACGGATGCTGCGTCGAAAACTGGCGCAAACGTCGGGTAATAGCATCGTGCTGACGGGCAAGCTGTGCCTCCACCACCGGCGCTTCACCTTGGGCAAACAGTGCATCGCTGCCGTCCAGTTGCAGCTGGACGAGCTGCCAGTGCCCGGCCAACGGCATGCCCAGCTGGGCGGCGCGGTGCAACAGCAAATCCAGGGATTGGTAATCACCGGCCAGCAGGCGTTCCAATACATCATGTCGCGAGCGCCCCAGCTGTTGCGACTGGATCAATGCCGAACCGATGGCCTGGGTCACCAGCACCATCTTCAACGAGTACGGCTGTTCGATCAGCGGCATGCCCGCATCGTGCGCCGCTTCCAGCAAGCGCTGGGGAATTGCCTGGATATAGTCCGGCCCCGTGAGGATTACCAGGCCGGCGACCTGGCGCTGACAGGCTTCGTCCAGCAACACCAGCAGGTTGGCCTCATCCCGTGGGTGATTGATGCCGGTGACGAACACCAGTTCGCCGCCCAACACCCATTCGGCAATGCCGCTGTTTTCCGCGACATAGGGCCAGCGCACCGTGTTCTCCAGGCCGGCTTCCCCGGCCCGCAGGCACATCGACTCAAGGCCGGGCAAGGCCAGCACATCGGCTATCGTCAGGCTCATGCCTGGACGTCAGCCAACGGTGCCCGCACGCGCAGGACGCTGGTCAGCACGATGTAGGTCAGCGACGCAGCCACAATCCCCACCAACGGCGCCACCCAAGGTGAGTGAAACGCCAGCACCGTGCCCACGGCGTAAGCGATCAGCCCTGGCCAGTTGAAAGCCGGCAGCCGCGTATCGGCCAAGCGCGGATAGTGGCCGCGATAGCGATAGAAGAAGTCCGCCATGATCACCCCGCCAATCGGTGGGATCACCGTGCCCAGCAGGATCAGGTAGGGCACCAGCATGTCGTACATACCCAGCAGCGCCAGCAGGGTGCCGATCACCGCACCGGCCAGGGTCACCGTTTTGCGGCGCTTGGTGCGCAGCAGGTTGCAGCCGGCAACGGCGAAGTTGTAGATGGTGTTGTCCTGGGTGCTCCATATATTCAGGAGCAACATTGCCATGGCCGCCATGGCAAAGCCCTGCAGCAGTAACACTTCGACCACGTCGGGCTGCTGGTAGACGATGGCGCCGTAGGCACCGATCAGTACCATCAAGCCGTTGCCGATAAAGAAGCCGATCAGGCTGGCCAGCACCGCGACCTTGGCCGAGCGCGAGAACCGCGTCCAGTTGGTGGCCTGGGTCGCGCCGCTGACGAAGGTGCCGAACACCAGCGTGATGGCGGTGGACATGTCCAGCTCACCGGTGGGTACCACGGCCAGCAGCCCGTCCAGCCCGCCGACCTTTACCGTGGCAACCCACATCGACAGAAACAGCAAAATGCCCATAGCCGGCACGGCGATGTAGGACAGAATCTCCAACCCGCGATAGCCCACGTAGGCCGTCGCGCAGAACACCATGCCGAACAGCACCATCAACCCCAGTACGCTGCCCTGGCTCAACTCGAAATATTTGCCCAGCACCACGGCAGCGGTGGCGGTGCCCCAGGCGTACCAGCCGATTTGGGTGAATCCGAGTATCAAGTCGCTCAGCTTGCTGCCCACTTCACCGAAGCAAAAACGCCCCATCAGCACCGAGTTCAGACCGCTCTTGAACGCGATGTAACCCAGGCCTGCGGCGTAGATACCCAATAGCAGGTTACCCAGGGCCACGACGCCGAGCATCTGGGTAAAGCTGAAGGCTACCCCCAACTTGCCGCCGGCGAACATGGTCGCGGTAAAAAAGGTAAAGCCCAGCAGTACCATGGCGGTGGAGGCCAGGCCTTTGCGGGCATGCATGGGCACCTCGCTGAGAGGGTAGTCATTGCCCGGTTCGTTCTGCGTCATGTGCCGTTCTCCCTGAATGAGTGACGCAGGCCTATTGCACCCGTCGTGCCAAGTGCAGGGCAGTGACGAGCGCACGGTCAGGACTGTGCAGGTTGCACAGTATTTATAGCCAAACAGGGAGGACGCGCAGGAGGGATTGGTCTTTCTGCCCAGTCAGGCGCGAAAGCGGTGCAGGGGTGATACAAATTGGATCACCGGTTATTCAATCGAACAGGGTGTGAGTGGTCTCCCCGCGATGAAAGGCGAAGGCGGCCTCAAGGTCGCTTTCAATCGTGCGGCCACGGGACAACGGCGGTAGGTCGTCGAGGCTGAAGAACCCGACTTCCGTGGTTTCGAAACCGGCCATCGGCGCCAGTTGATCAACCCGCTCGCACAGAAAGTAGAGTTTGTAGAAATCCCGGATATCGGGCCGGTACAAGCCTTTGGCCTTATGGGTGACGCTGTACAGCGCCCGAGCGGTGACCGTCAGGCCGGCCTCTTCGCGGATTTCCTTGACGATGTTTTCAGCCGCCGACAGGCCAATATCCGCATAACCCCCAGGCAACGCCCAGCAGCCATCCGTCAGCTCTCGCACCAACAGGATCCGGTCGCCGTCAATTACCGCTCCCCGCACATCAATCATCGGCGTTGAATAGCGCTTGGCAAAATCCGGCACCAGGCCGGTGATGCGCTCCAGCGGCACTTCGCCCAATTGCGCCAGCATGCTGTGGGCGATCTGCGCGATTTCCTCAAGGCGCTCGCGCTCGAAGTCATCAGTGCAGAAGTGCAGCCCCGTGGAGGCCAATGCTTGCAAGCGCTTGGCCTGGGCCAGCCAGGTGTTTTCCATGGGAACTCCTTCAGTGCGAGGCGGTGAGGTCTTTTTGCATGTAAATCCGGCGCAGGCCGTTTTCCTCGGCGCGATGGGTTTCCACATAGCCTTTGCGGGTGTACAGCACGATGTTTTCGCTCATCGCCTCATTCGTGTAGAGACGGATGGCGCCCTGCCTGGCCTGGCATTCGGTGAACTCCAGCAATAGACGGCCGTAACCCAAACCCTGAGCGCCGGGGGCGACGGCCAGGTTGTCCAGCAGCAGGTACTTCTCGTGATGGATCAGCACGACAAAGCCGTGCACCTGGCCTGCGTGCTCCAGCACATGCACGCGTTCGGCTGTAACTTGCTGGTGATAGTCATCCAGCATCGGCCCAGGTTTGCGCCCGATTCGTTCGATGTACGGGGAGTAGGCGGCGTGGACGATGGCCTCGATAGCGCAGATATCGTCAACGGTGGCGGGGCGGATAAGGGGTGGCATCGCAGCGTGCGCCTTCTGTACAAGAGGCCACGACTGTAAGGGACTCGCTGGCATAAAAAAACCACCTCAAGGGTGGTTTTTTTACCTTGCCGGCTTATTCGCCGCGATAGATGCAGCCGCTGGTGCAAGTCTCATGGATACGAATCGCGCTGAGTTCCGGCAACAACGGTTTCAGTTCATTCCAGATCCACTTGGCCAGCACTTCGCTGGTGGGGTTTTCAAGGCCCGGAATGTCATTGAGGTAGTTGTGGTCGAGGCGCTCGTAGAGCGGCTTGAAAATCGCCTTGATCTCCGAGAAGTCACGGATCCAGCCGGTATGCGGGTCGAGGTCGCCGCTGAGGTGGATCGCCACTTTGAACGAATGGCCATGCAGGCGCCCGCATTTGTGGCCTTCCGGAACGTGGGGCAGGCGGTGGGCGGACTCGAAGGTAAACTCTTTGAAGATTTCCACAGGGTTTTTCAGCTCGGTGAGGTGTCTGGCAGGCGGCGAGTTTAACAGTTTGTGACCTCGCCGCGCACACCGCTTGATCAGAGGGCCAGCAGGCGCTCGCCCAATTGCCCGGTTTCGGCCAGTTGCAGAAACTCGTCCCCCAGCCGCTGACTTTCGCTCATCGCGGTTTGCCAGTACTTGTTGCGGCCCGGGTCATCGCCCATGAAGCGCTTGAAGTCGCTGCGGTCTGGCAGTTTGCCGTGGGGCAGGCGGGCCAGGTATTCCTTCGACGGTGCCAGCAGTAATACATCCTGCAGTCTCTGTTGATTGGCGCGGCGCCACGGCAAGCCTTTGTCGAACCAGCCGGGAATGACCCGGTCGGTGAAGTGCGGGTACAGCACAATGTCATCACCGTGGTAGGGCAGGTCGAGGTGATAGTCCAGCAGGCCGCCATCGCGATAGGTGCCAGCACCGGCGCCCGGCAGGTCGCGCACGCCTTGCATCACCATGGGGATCGAACCCGACGCCAGCAACGCCTGGCGCAGGTTGCCCAGTTCCAGATCGAGGAAGCGCGAGGGGAAATCCTTGAGCGCATGCAGCGGAGGCGCTTGGCGTGGGTCGTGGACGATCAGCCGTTCGAAGTGCCGGGACAGCCGCGCGCGGCCCCGCAGGTTGTCGGCGATCACCGATGACAGCCCCAAACCGAGGCGACCGCGATGATCGTCCGCCAGCAGGCCGTGGCTTTTGACCACCATGATGTTCAGCCGGTAGTTCGGGTTATCAAGCACCCGGGCATCACGGCCGGCCAGCAAATCATCGAGCATGCGCACGCAACTCTGGCTGACTTCGGCCATGGTCACGCCTTTGGCAAAGCGCTGTTCGTTGTACAGCCGGCCCAGGTCGAGCAGGCCTTGTACCGGGTCGGGCAGGCACGCACTGGCAAACCGCCAGGAGCCAATCGAGGCGCCGATCAGCGCGCGTTCCCGTGGCGCGCGGGGTAGCCAGTCGCCGAACAGCGCCAGGTCCAGACCCTGGATGCCCAGGGCCTTGGGGCCACCGGCGGCGCCGGGAAGGATGCCGACGTCCGCAGGCGCAAGCCCTTGTTCGCGAATGCGCGAGAACGCACGTTTACCGGCCTTGAGGGTCAAGGCGGGGAACTTCATATGGATAGCAGTCATACCGGTCTCATTTACCGCGAGCAGGGCAGTATAGAAAATCTGGCCTGGTTGCAGGCAAAGGTCTCGCAGAGAATTGCCATGGTGGCAATTCAGTTTCAGTTAAGTTGGATCCAGTACGGTGAGCCCCGTAGGCAAAATATCCTGAAACGGAGACTCACCATGAAAACCCTCACAGCCTTGATCGCCAGCAGTATCATTGCCCTCACCGCTGGCGTCGCCCAGGCTCGCGACCTGGGGCCGGACGAAGCACTGAAGTTGCGCGACGCTGGTACCATTGTGTCTTTCGAGAAGCTCAATGCTATCGCACTGGCCAAACATCCCGGTGCCACCGTGCATGAAACCGAGCTTGAAGAGGAATACGGCAAATACCTTTACCAGGTTGAACTGCGCGACGCCCAGGGCGTTGAGTGGGACCTGGAACTGGACGCTGTCACCGGCGCCGTCCTCAAGGATCATCAGGATACGTAATGAAGGTAAATCTACGCACCAGCGTTCAAGTGGCGCTGGTGCTCCTGGCATTTTGCTCAGGCCTGGCCGCTCGGGACCTGGGCCAGGATGAAGCACTGCGCCTGCGCCAGAAGGGCGTGATCGCGCCGCTTGAGCATCTGCTGGGCCCGGCTTTCGAGCGCTACCCGGGCGCCAAGCTGCTGGATGCAGAGCTTGAAGAGCACAAGGATCGTCCTGTGCGCTTTATCTATGAAATCGAACTGTTAACGGTCGAAGGCGTGGTGCGCGAGATCGAACTCGACGCCAACACCGGTCAACTGCTCAAAGACAAGGAAGACGACTGATGCGCCTGCTTCTGGTGGAAGACCACGTACCCCTGGCCGATGAGCTGATGGCCGGGCTCAATCGCCAGGGCTATGCCGTGGACTGGCTGGCGGACGGGCGCGACGCGGTGTATCAGGGGCGCAGCGAACCCTACGACCTGATCATTCTTGACCTCGGCCTGCCGGGTTTGCCCGGGCTTGAAGTGTTGACGCAGTGGCGTGCCGCCGGCCTGGCCACGCCGGTGCTGATCCTCACCGCTCGCGACTCCTGGGCCGAGCGCATCGAAGGCCTCAAGGCGGGCGCCGACGACTATCTGAGCAAACCCTTTCACCCCGAAGAGCTGCACCTGCGTGTTCAGGCCTTGCTGCGCCGTTCCCATGGCCAGGCCAATCAGCCCACCTTGCAAGCTGCCGGCTTGCACCTGGATGAGGGCCGCCAGTGCGTGATGCGCGATGGCGAGGAGATCCAACTGACAGCCGCCGAGTTTCGGCTGTTGCGTTATTTCATGCTGCACCCCGAGCAAATCCTTTCGAAAAGCCATTTGGCCGAACACTTATATGATGGCGAGACTGAGCGTGATTCCAACGTGCTGGAGGTCCATGTCAATCACCTGCGCCGCAAGTTGGGCCGCAGCGTGATCGAGACCCGGCGCGGCCAGGGTTACCGTTTCGGCGCCAGCCCTGCGTGAAGTCGATCCAGCGGCGCCTGAGCCTTGGGCTGATCAGCGTAATGGTGATTGTCGGCCTGGTGCTGGCCCAGACCAGCCTGTGGCTGTTCGAAATGGGCCTGCAACGCTACCTGGAATCGGGGTTGCGCAACGACAGCGAAAACCTGCTGGTGGCGTTGGTGCGCGGGCCTATGGGCGTGCAACTGGATGAACAGCGGCTGTCTCCTGCTTATCAACGGCCGTTTTCCGGACACTATTTCCGTATCGATTTTGCCGACACCCATTGGCGTTCCCGCTCGTTATGGGACCAGGAACTGCCACAACTGCCCCAAGCCGGGCTCAAGGGCAACCTGCAATTGGGGCCGGAAGGCCAGCAGTTGCTGGTACTGCGTTCGGACTACAAGCGTTTTGGCCAATCGATTTCCATCAGCGTGGCCCAGGACTACACCCCGGTCAGGGAAAGCTTTCGCCTGATGCGCCAGATCGGCCTGGTGCTGGGACTGGCGGCGCTGTTGCTGATCCTGCTTCTGCAACGGGTCACCGTGCGCCGCGCCTTGCGCCCGCTGGAGACCGCGCGCAACCAGATCGCGCAACTGCAGCAAGGTCAGCGCTCGCAACTGGACACCCAGGTGCCGGTAGAACTGGAACCGCTGGTGGCGCAGATCAACCACTTGCTGGCCCACACCGAAGACAGCCTCAAACGTTCGCGCAATGCCCTGGGCAATCTTGGCCATGCGTTGAAAACCCCATTGGCGGTGTTGCTGAGCGTGGCATCCAGTGAGCAGCTCAAGGACCATCCGCAACTGAGCAAGCTGCTGCGCGAACAGCTGGAGCAGGTGCAACAACGGCTTAATCGCGAACTCAATCGTGCGCGCCTGGCCGGCGAGACGCTGCCCGGGGCCCTGTTTGACTGCGATGGCGAATTGCCAGGGTTGCTGGCGACCCTGAACATGATCCATGGCGAACACCTGGATTTGAGTTACCGCGTACCGCCTGGTTTGCAGTTGCCGTGGGACCGCGAAGACCTGCTGGAGTTGTTGGGCAACCTGCTGGACAACGCCTGTAAATGGGCGGACGAGGAGATTGTGTTGAGCATCAGCGAAACCCCGGAAGGCTTTCGGCTGGTGGTGGAAGATGACGGGCCGGGGATTCCCGAGAGCCAGCGCGACCAGGTGTTCAGCCGAGGCACGCGGCTGGATGAGCAGACTGACGGCCACGGCCTTGGACTGGGGATCGTGCGGGATATTGTTGAGGTGTGGGGCGGGGTGCTTTTGTTGCAGGAGAGCGAGCTGGGCGGGTTAAAGGTAGTTGTCGACCTGCCACGCCGCCATTGAAAACAAACGTAGCAGCTGTCGAGCCTTGGCGAGGCTCGACAGCTGCTACGGATACTCGGGCTTGTCACCAGAGTATCCCGCAGCTCATCAAACCTTGAACTGATCCATCAGGCCCTGCTGCTGATTCGCCAAGCTGTTCAACGCCTGACTGACCCGCGCCGATTCATTCGCCTGCTCGGACAACGACTCTGTCACATCGCGAATCGTCGCCACGTTGTTGTTGATCTCCTCGGCCACCGCGCTTTGCTCTTCGGCGGCGCTGGCGATTTGCAGGTTCATGTCGCTGATCACCGTCACCGCATCGCCGATCTGGCGCAAGGCGGTCACGGCCTGGCCCACTTGTTCGACGCTGCCCTGGGCCTGACGATGGCTGTTGCTCATGGAGCCGACCACTTCCTGGGTACCGCTTTGCAGTTGCTCGATCACCAGGCGGGTTTCTTCAACCGACTCCTGGGTACGCCGCGCCAGATTGCGCACTTCGTCGGCGACCACCGCAAAACCACGACCGGCTTCACCCGCACGGGCAGCTTCGATGGCGGCGTTCAGCGCCAGCAGGTTGGTCTGCTCGGCAATCGCACGAATCACTTCCAGTACCGAACCGATCTTCTCGCTGTTGGCGGCCAGGCCTTCAACCTGGGTCATCGCGGTGCTCATGTCTGCGGCCAAATGGCCGATGCTGGTGGTGGTGCGGTCGATCACGGTCAAACCTTCACGCGTGGCCTGATCGGCATCGCGGGCGGCCTGGGCGGCTTGTGCTGCACTGCGGGCAACGTCCTGGGCGGTAGCGCTCATCTCGTGGGAGGCGGTGGCCACCTGGTCGACCTGGCGGTATTGCTGCTCCATGCCGGCGCTGGTCTCAGTGGCAATCGCCGCCGACTGGTCAGCGGTGCCTCGGGCGTCCTGCACCGAGCGTTTGACCTGGGCAATGATCGGCTGCAGCTTGTCGAGGAAACGGTTGAACCAGCCGGCCAGCTCGCCGAGTTCGTCATGCTTGTCGTAGGCCAGGCGCCGGGTCAGGTCGCCTTCGCCACTGGCGATGTCTTCCAGCATGCGCGCCACGCCGAGGATCGGGCGGGTTACGCTGCGGGCCATCAGCCACACCAGCAACAGGCCGATTATTGCTGCCAGCAGGCCCAGGCTCAGTTCCAGCAGGGTGCCTTTGGCGTTGTCGGCATCCAGTTTGGACTTCAGGGCTTCAGCCGGAGCCACCAGGACTTTTTCCGGTACATCCAGCAAAACGCCCCACGGCTTGCCATCGGGGATCGGCTGGAACGGCGCGAGCACCTTGAGTTGATGGTCGGTGCGCACGCTGCGGGTCTGGGTGCTGGTGGAAAGCGAACTGATCAACTGCGCGCCGTTGGCCGTGTCGACGGCGTCCAGGCGCTGGGCGAGTTTGCCGGCGTCCGGGCTGTAGCCGGCCAGCAGGCCCACCGGGCTGATGATGCTGACGCTGGTCTGGCCGTCATAGAGTTTCTGGCTGGCGCCCTGGCTGACGGCTTGCAGGCTGTTGAGGTTGATGTCCACCGACAGCGAGGCGATCACTTTGCCGTTGACCATCAGCGGGAAGACGATGCTGGTCATCAGCACCTTTTGCCCGTCGATCACATAGAAGTAGGGTTCGATCACGCACGGCTTGAGGGTGGTGCGCGGGCAGGTGAACCAGGCGTTGGCTTTTTCGCCGCTGGGTCCGACGCTGGTGTCGGACATGTCGCTTTCGGGCAGCGACATTGACGTCAGCTTGCCCGCAGTCGGCTGCGACCAGTACAGCGCAAAACGGCCTTTGTCGTTGCTGCCCAGCTCTTGCTGGTTGGCGAACAACTCGTCCTTGCCATCCAGTGCGTTGGCCTCGAACACCAAGGACAAGCCCAGCAGTTCCGGATTGGCTTGCAGCGCAGCCTTTACCTGGCGCGTCAGGTCTTCGCGCAGGTCGAAGGCATCCAGAAAGCGTTTCTCGGCCTGTTCGCGCAGGAACAGCACCTGGCGGGAAAAACCGTGGCCGTATTGATAAGCGTCCATGAACTGCTGGCGAATGCCCAATGCCTGGACTTCACCCTGGGCTTCAATGCGTGCCTGGGCGGCTTCGTCGAGCATTTCCATGCTGGAAGCCTTCACCAGGTCGGAGCTCTGCGCCATGCGGTACAGCGAGAGACCTACCAGCAAGGTCACGATGCCCAGCAGGCAAAGTCCGGCCAGCAGGGTGATTTTCCATTGAATGGACAGCTGTCTGAGCGACATGGAGCCTTCCTTAACCTTTCGATACGACAGAGACGATCTGCCTGTATCGGCCGCCCAGGATTTTTCTTTATTCAAACGATCAATTTAAACTTGTTTGTGTGGCGAGGGGGCTTGTCCCCCGTTGGGCTGCGTAGCGGCCCCAAAAAAAGCGGGAGCGCTGCGCACTCCAACGGGGGACAAGCCCCCTCGCCACAGGACAAGCCCCTCGCCACAGGCAAATCCCCTAACCACTGACAGACCTTCTCCCCACAGTTTTGACAAGCCAGGCCGGGTGCTGCAAAGTGCGCGCCCTCTAATAAAACTCCTTTAAAACCTGGTTTGCGGCAGCCGTTCCCGACAGCAGCCCGGGCAGGTGTGTGCTTTTTTTAGTTTTTTCTGTCTTGAGGTAACGATGATTAATGCAGTAATCGCCGCGGTCGGCACGATGCTGGTGCTCAGCCTGTCCCGCGTGCATGTGGTGATCGCGATCATTGTCGGCGCCCTGGTGGGTGGACTGACCGGCGGCCTGGGCATCGATGCAACGCTCAAGGCGTTCAACAGCGGGCTCGGTGGCGGTGCGACGGTGGCGTTGTCCTACGCGTTGCTCGGCGCGTTCGCCGTGGCGATTGCCAAATCCGGCCTGGCCCATGCGTTGGCCGACAAAGCCCTGCTGCTGGTGGATCGCCAGGAAGCCACGGGCGGCAGTCACGTCAAATGGCTGTTGATCGGCCTGCTCTGGGTGGTGGCCATCGCCTCGCAGAACATCCTGCCGATCCACATCGCGTTTATCCCGCTGCTGGTACCGCCGCTTTTATACGTGCTGACCAAGCTGCAACTGGATCGCCGCCTCATCGCCTGTGTCATGACCTTCGGCCTGATCACGCCCTACATGTTCCTGCCGGTGGGCTTCGGCAATATCTTCCTGAATCAGATCCTGCTGGCCAACGTGGCCAAGAGCGGCGTCGACATCAGCCACGTCAACGTCACCCACGCCATGGGCCTCCCGGCGCTGGGCATGGTGGTCGGCCTGCTGGTGGCGGTGTTTATCAGCTACCGCAAGAAGCGCGTGTACGACCTGGAGAAAATCGAGCGGGTCGAGCAGGTGGCGGTGCAATACAACCCGCTGACCCTGCTGGTGGCCGGCCTGGCGATTGCGGCGGCGTTCATTATCCAGCTCTGGCTGGACTCGATGATCATCGGCGCCCTCGCCGGGTTCCTGATCTTTTCGGTGTCGGGCATCGTACGCTGGCGCGACACCGATGACCTGTTCACCGAAGGCATGAAGATGATGGCGATGATCGGCTTCATCATGATCGCCTCGTCAGGCTTTGCCGAAGTGCTCAAGGCCACCGGCGAAGTGCAGACACTCGTGCAAGCCTCGGCGGCGTTTATCGGCCATAGCCGCGGTGTGGGCGCGTTGCTGATGCTGCTGGTGGGGTTGTTGGTGACCATGGGTATCGGCTCGTCGTTTTCCACGGTGCCGATCCTCGCGGCGATCTTTGTGCCGTTGTGCGTGCAGTTGGGCTTCAGTCCGCTGGCCATCGTGTGCATCGTCGGCACGGCCGGGGCATTGGGTGATGCGGGCTCACCGGCGTCGGACTCCACCCTGGGCCCGACTTCGGGTTTGAACATCGACGGCCAGCATCACCATATCTGGGACACCGTGGTGCCGACGTTCCTGCACTACAACATTCCGCTGCTGGCGTTTGGCTGGTTTGCCGCGATGACGCTCTGACGGGATTGTCCTACAGATTTATTGTTACTAGCCGTTAACCTCTTAAGTTGTCCCTTAAGAGAGAAGAGCCATGCGTCTGAGTCTAAAGGCCAAAGTACTGTCCCTTGCTGTCCTGCCCGTGTTGTTGTTTGCCGTGATCATCAGCCTGACCACGGTCTGGATCCTCCGGGAGCAGGCTCGTAACGAGGTTGAAGAAACCCGTCAGAACCTGCTCAACGACGCCAAGACCACCTTGCGCGGTTACGTCGAGGTGGCCATGACCACCATCAAGCCGCTGTACGACGCTGCCGCCCAGGGCGACACGGCGGCGCGGGCGCAGGTGGTCAAGCTGCTGTCCAACACCAGCTACGGCAAGGACGGTTATTTCTTCGGCTACGACTCCGAGACCATTCGCCTGTTCAAGGGCAACAGCCCGGACGGCGTCGGTAAAAGCTTCAAGGACAACCGCGATCCGAATGGCGTCTACGTCAACCGCGACCTGGTGAAGGTCGGCAAGGACGGCACCCACTACCTGCAATACAGCTCGACACAGCCCGGCCAGACCGAGTTGGTGCCCAAGCTCGGCTACACCGAATACCTGCCCAAATGGGACATGGTGATCGGTACGTCGGTGAACCTGGACGGTATCGACGCCCAGGTCGCCGAGGTTCAGGCCAAAGTCGAGAAGCGCATGGAAGGCGTGGTGCTGAGCATCATCGGGATTGCCGTGGTGGTGCTGCTGGTGATCGCCGCCGTGGGCATGCTGGTGGCCAATACCATCCTGCGGCCGTTGCACCTGATGAAGATCAACCTCGACGACATCGCGGCCGGTGAGGGTGACCTGACCCGCCGCCTGGCTATCACCAGTCAGGACGAGCTGGGGGAACTGGCCGGTTCCTTCAACCGCTTTGTCGACAAGATCCACGGCCTGGTGCGGCAGATTACCGAAATGACCTCCCAGCTTACCGGCCTGGTGAGTCAGGTCGCCGAGCAAGCCAATCGCTCGGAGAAAGCCATGGAGCGCCAGCGTCACGAGACGGACCAGGTGGCTACCGCGATCAACGAAATGTCTTCTGCTGCCCACGAAGTGGCGCGCAGTGCTCAAGGTGCAGCGGTGGCGGCACAGCAAACTGACGCCGAAGGCCAAGCCGCGAAAAAAGTCGTGGACGGCAGCATTGCGCAGATTCATGCGCTGGTGAACGACATCCGCACCAGCGGCGTGTCCCTGGACAGCTTGCAGCAGGACGTTTCCTCGATTGTCAGCGTGCTGGGCGTGATCCGCTCGATTGCCGAGCAGACCAACTTGCTCGCCCTCAACGCCGCCATTGAAGCCGCGCGGGCAGGGGAGGCCGGTCGTGGTTTTGCCGTGGTCGCCGACGAAGTACGGGCTCTGGCGAGCCGCACCCAGCAAAGCACCCAGGAAATCCAGGGCATGATCGACCGTCTGCAAAAAGGCACCGAAGCCGCCGTGGAATCCATGCGCCGCTCCAGCGACGCCGGCGACGGCACGTCTGCCAAGGCCAACGAAGCCGGTGCGTCCCTGGACACCATGGCGCAGTTGATCGGCACCATCAACTCGATGAACGCGCAAATCGCCAGTGCGGCGGAAGAACAAACCGCCGTGGCCGAAGAAATCAATCGCAGCGTGCATCAGATCGCGGTGGCGGTGGACAGCGTGGCGGATGAAACCCAACAGGGTGCCCAGACCTCCCGCAGCCTGGCGGACCTGGGGCAGCGGTTGGGTCAGTTGGTGGGGCAGTTCAGGATCTGACCGGGTGGGTCATCAACCCGGGTTATAGGGGGTTTCTCCATGGGCGATGACGCGGTCCACCAAGTCTGAACCGGGCGCGGTCCGATACTTCAAGGGCACATCAAATCGCGTGTCTACATAAAAGATATGCGGGTTGTCCGGGCTTCGCACCATTTGCAGGCCCGAGGTGTTTATCTCGTAGTAGTGGGTCATTTTATCCAGTGCATTACCGTACTGGCGGCGCCCGAAAATGGTCCGGGAAATCTCTGCGGTTGCCTTGTCATCAGGTGCCAGATCCGTGAAGTAATGCCTTCCCTGGTTTCCAGGCAGGCGTTCTCCGGTCAACTTGCTGCTCGAGGGCGACAGGTTACGACTGGCAAGGATGGCTGAATGACCTTTTTTCCCCGTGTAGTGATAAAAAACGTTCTGGCCTTTGACTGGCGGTTCCAGCGTAGCTTTCTCACCCGGAAAACTTTCGGCCAGCCGAGGCCGTTTGTTGGCTGCGTCCGGTTGTGCGGCCGGATTGCTGGCGGTGCTGGATGATGCAGCGCCATTGCCCTGGGAAAGGGGGCGTTTGGCTGTCGCCTGGGAAGGGCGGCTGGCCTGATAGCCGTTGGCATGCGAGCTCGCTCCATTGGTTGTCGCTCCTCCCCCACGCAATTTACTGACTCGCCACGTGCCATCGTTTGTCCGGTGCAGGAACGCGACCTGTTTTTGGTTTTGCGGATCAATGACGCGGACGATGCCGCCCTCGGCTTTGTAGTTCCGGCTTATTTGAAACGGCCTGTTGATGCCGGTGCCATCGGTATACCGGATGTAGAACTGTTCGCCGACCTGATAGGTGCCGTCCCCCCTTATCGGCCTACCGGCAAGCAGGTTCTCGGGCACCGCATGACTACTGAGGTCGGGCAACTGGGCGGTGGTTGCCTTAATGGCGGGAGGTGTACGGGGTATCAGTGGTGCCAGGGCGCTTTCTGCCGCCGGTAACCGCAATACGGGTCGTAGAATCGGGCTGGCATTGGTTGCAGTGTTAGTCGTGCGGCCTGCGTATCGTGCATAAATCATGGCCAGCCGGTTGGGTTTGTCGAGAATTTTGACGATGGACTGGCCCGGCGCATTGATGAATTTCAGTCCGGTCCTGCCCAGCCTGACGCCAGTGGATACGCCTTTGCCGACAATGGGCAGGACGTCCATGAACGCGGTGCCTACTGCGATACCGAACATTACCTTATTGTGAGTCGACTCCTTTTCCACCTCAGCGGTGCTGACAGAGCTGAAGTCGGCTTTATCGATCAATATTTCCGTCATCTGTTTGTACAGGGCGTCCAGGACATTGCCCTGGATGGGTTTGAGGTAGGCGCTGCTCGCCATCTCCTTGGCCTTGGCTATACGATCCAGCACGTTGGGAATGTTTTTTTGCAGCAGATCGGAGAGAGTGGCCTTCAGGCTATTGGGGTTGATCGGCGAAGCTTTGCTTTCGGCGTAGGTTTTCCATTGCGGCTGGTTGAACAGTTCTTCGAGGGCTGCCTGACTGGCAAGTTGCCGAAATGACACGCCGTCGGGAGCGTCAGGGCTATACAACACCAGCGCCGACTCCGGAGCATTACCGATGGCGAGTACACCCTGAAGAGGCAGGCCGTGAGCGCTCGCGGTATGGGCGACAATGGTTTTGCCATCCACCTGCGGTCGAGTGGCGGCGTCCGGATAATCAAGGACAGCCTGTACCCACTGCGGCCCCTCGGAATCTTCCGGATAAGCGTGCCGGTTCAATTGCCCCAGAAAGGCTTGTTTGATCATGGAATCGGTCAGAGTGGCTTTCCACGCCGTGCGCAGTTTTCCGGGCTCTCCCTCCTGGGCATCCGGCGCCATTCGTTGCTGGAGCAATTTGACATAGTTGCCGCCGACATCTATCTCGCTTGCGAAAGCTTTGAGTTCTGCGGTGTTCCAGGTAATGGGGTTGAAGTCGTCATCCAGCAGGTCGAGGCCCATATCGTCAATTAACGGGGCAGTCATGGTCACTGAGGTGTGCTGATGGCTGTCTGCCGCAGGCCAGGCGGTGGGATTCTTCAGCGAGAAGTCAGTCAATGACAGGTATTGGGTATCGACGGTGCGATCAGTGTAGGAGCCTGCCCGGCTACCGCTATGAATTCTGGACTGTGTGGTGATTTTCACCTGGATCTGGTCCGGGTCGTAATTGGCTGTCGGGTATTTTTCCTTGAGTGCGGCGCTCAACCTCTGTTTGGCAAACGCTTGCAGGGAGGGAATGTCTTCCAGCAGCGGCGTCAGCGTCTGTAGGCTGCGCTGCTCCACACCCTCAAGGTATTGGTAGTGGCCTTCATGGAGGAACGACAGCTCTTTCAACCATGATGGACGTTGTTTTTCTTCCAGCCTTTCATACTCGGCAAGCAATGCATTGTTGCCGTCCATGGGGGCGGCCCAGTTGGCTGCATCCTGTATAGCGCCATGCACATCTGGTCGGCTTAACAAGGCTGGGTAGGTTTTGAATAACCCCACAATAGTGGCTTCCAGCTCATCTGTCTGGCGTTGGAATAGCTGAGGTATCACTTCGACGACAACGTCCCCCGGGACGGGAGCAAAACCAAGCGCCAGATCGTCCCCGGACAACGGCTGGCGCTTGTTTTCCACCGATAAAGGCAGGGTTTGCGCCAGCAGTGTTGCCGGGATGCCGCCGTTGTTGATTCGTTGCGCCAGCATCGTGTGCAGTTGCGCAGGGGTTGCGAACTCTTCAAAGCCTTCTCCCGGCGTGTAAAGCACCACGGGGCCATTGCGCTCGTCGGCCAGGATGCTCTTGCTCCCGTTGGGCCAGTGCGGCGCTTCGGCGGCGGAGCCGTCATTGCGACTAATCATGAAGGCACCGGCCAGGCGCGCACCCACGGCGGTGTTGTCATCCACCGTGATTGGATACACGCCCAGCCTGTTGCCAGGAGGGAAAGCGGTTTCCCGGGCCGCCAGGGTCGGGAAGCGAAACGCGTTGTCGATCAGCGTTTTGCTTTGTGGGCTCAGTGTGCCGTTGGTTGCCCCCAGGGCTGCCAGGTTGGAGAGCATGTCTCGGTGCAGGTTGATCAGCTCGTTTTGAGGTGAGGTCGAGTTGCGCTCAGGGGGGCGCTGAGTTGTCCAGAACCGGTTGATGGTTTCGGAGAATTGCTGAGCGAGTTTTTTGCCTGGCTCTGGATGTGACAGCAGCGCCTCGATTTGCTTTGGCGTTTGCTGCCCCAAGAAGCTACTGAAGGTGGGCTGTTGCGCCCGCAACCGATTGATTTGCGTGTTGAGTTGCGTGTACTGCTGGAGGAACGCGGCTTGATCGGTAGGTGCCCTTCCAAATACATACCGTGCGACTACCGCTGGATAAATGGCATGGACGTTCGGTGGCATGGGGGAGGCAGCTGTGACGCGGGGCGCCTGCGCCGGTTGCTCCTGGTGCACCGACCTCGCCTGGGACCCGACAGAGGGCGATGGTGTGAGAGCGAGGGGAGCGGGAGGAATATAATCAAAGGGCGGTGGGGCAGCTGCAGAAAATATCGACATTCGTTGCACCTCGAAAGGCAGGCCTCAGTCCATTCTCACCTGTTTTTTTTGGATACCGCTCCAGCGGCATATCCTTCAGTGGGGGAGAGGGAATGTCTGGTTCCTTTGGCGAAAAGGAGCGATGTGTATCTTCGAGTGAGCACAATGCAAAACGGCGCCCGAAGGCGCCGTTTTGCTTGCTGCATCTAACTAAGCGGTCAACCCGCCATCACCGCATGCTGCACCAGGGTGAGCAACGGCTGTGGGTAAACACCCAGGAAGAACGCCAGCAGGGCAATTGCCAGCAGCATCACGCCGCCCGCTTTCTGCTCCCAGTGCAACTCGGCGTCCACACGGCGCAGGTTTGGCTCGATCAGGTACAAGGTCACCATCACGCGCAGGTAGTAGAAAACGCCGATGGCGCTGCCCAGTACCAGGGAAGCAACCAGCCACCATTCGTGAGCCTCAACACCGGTCGCCACGATGTAGAACTTGCCGATGAAGCCAGCGGTCAGCGGGATACCGGCCAGGGACAGCATCATCACGGTCAGTACGGCGGTCAGGTACGGACGGCGCCAGAACAGGCCGCGGTATTCGTACAGGGCGTCTGCGTCACGGCCTTTGTAAGGCGAGGACATCAGGGTGATTACACCGAAAGCGCCGAGGCTGGTGATCACGTAGGTGACCAGGTACACGCCGATGGCTTCCATCGCCAGGCCCTTGCTCGCCACCAGGGCGATCAGCAGATAACCGAAGTGCGCGATGGACGAATAACCCAGCAGACGCTTGAGGTTGTTCTGGGTCAGCGCCAGCAGGTTACCGAACAGGATCGAGGCGATTGCGATGATGGTCAGCACGTTGCTGAGTACACCGGTGTTGGCCGCAGGGGAGATCTGGAACAGACGCACCATCACCGCAAACACGGCAACTTTCGACGCGGTAGCCAGGAACGCGGCCACCGGCGCCGGGGCGCCTTCGTACACGTCCGGGGTCCACAGGTGGAATGGCACCAGCGACAGTTTGAACGCCAGGCCGATCAGCATCATGGCCAGGCCCAGTTGGGCGATTGGCGCAGGGCTGCCGGAAGCTGCCAGGGCATGACCGATACTGCTGAAGCTCAGGCTGCCGGCTTCTGCGTAGAGCAGGGCCATACCGAACAACAGGAACGCGGAACCGGCGGCCGACAGCACCATGTACTTGATGCCGGCTTCCAGGGAACGCTTGTTGAAGAAGGCATACGCCACCAGGCCGTAGACCGGGATCGACAGCAGTTCCAGGCCGATGAACAAGCCGGCCAGGTGCTGTGCGCTGACCAACACGATACCGCCGGTTGCAGCCAGCAGGATCAGCAGGTACAGCTCTTCGCGGTTGCCCGGGTAACCCGTACCGCCTTCGCCGAGGTAGGCGTGGGCGAGGGTGACGCAGGCCAGGGTGGCCACGAGGATCAACGCGATATACAGCAGCGCGAAGTCATCGACCATCAACAGCGGCGTGACCGCCAGCGGTGCGACCTTGAGTGCCGGGATAATCGACAGCAAGGCCAGGTTCAAACCTGCCACGGAAATCAGGAAGGTCTGTGAGTGGTTGCGGCGCCATGCGATCGCCAGCATCACCACCACAACGGTGAGGCTGGAGATCAGCAGCGGCGCAAGCGCGATAAAGTGTTGGATCGTGAATTCCATAGCGCTCTTACCGGGCCGAAGCGAGTTGAGTGAAGGCGGTGCTGAACCATTGCTGCACGCCATGCATCGTTGCGGCAGAGGTATCCAGGAACGGTTGCGGGTACACGCCGATGAAGATCAGCAGTACTGCAAGGCCGAGCACCATGATCAGTTCGCGACCGTCCATGCCGTGCAATACGGTGTCGGACTTGGCCGGACCGAAGTACGCACGGTGGATCATGATCAGCGAGTAGACCGAACCGAACACCAGGCCTGAAGTCGCGATCGCACTGATCCACGGTGTATGCACGAAAGCACCCATCAGGATCAGGAACTCGCCGATGAAGTTACCGGTACCCGGCAAGCCCAGGGATGCGGCGGCGAAGAACAGGCTGATGGCCGGCAGGTAGGCGATACGCGACCACACGCCACCCATTTCACGCATGTCACGGGTGTGCAGGCGCTCGTAGAGCTGGCCACTGAGGATAAACAGTGCCGCTGCCGACACACCGTGCGCCAGCATCTGGATCACCGCGCCTTGCAGCGCCAGTTGGCTGCCGGAGTAGATGCCGATCAGTACGAAACCCATGTGGGAAACGGACGAGAAGGCAATCAGGCGCTTGATGTCGGTTTGGGCGAAGGCCAGGAACGCACCGTAGAAGATCCCGATCAGACCGAGGGTCATGGCGATCGGCGCAAACTCGGCCGAGGCATTCGGGAACAGCGGCAGGGCGAAACGCAGCAGGCCGTAGGCCGCCGTCTTCAACAGGATACCGGCCAGGTCCACAGAACCTGCGGTCGGCGCCTGGGCGTGAGCGTCAGGCAACCAGGAGTGGAACGGCACCACCGGCAGCTTCACCGCGAACGCGATGAAGAAGCCCAGCATCAGGATGTACTCGGTGGTCAGGGACATCTTGGTTTTCAACAGGTCGGCGTAGTTGAACGTGATCACGCCCGTGCTGTTGAAGTTGACCAGTACCAGACCCAGGATCGCCACCAACATGATCAGGCCGGAAGCCTGGGTGAAGATGAAGAACTTGGTCGCCGCGTAGATCCGGGTTTTTTTGCCGTCCGAAGAACTGTGACCCCAGAGCGCGATGAGGAAGTACATCGGCACCAGCATCATTTCCCAGAAGAAGAAGAACATGAACAGGTCGAGGGCGAGGAACACGCCGACAACACCGCCCAGGATCCACATCAGGTTCAGGTGGAAGAAGCCCACGTGACGCTGGATTTCTTTCCAGGAGCAGAGTACCGAGAGGATACCCAGCAGGCCGGTCAGCAGGATCATCAACAGCGACAGGCCGTCGAGGGCCAGGTGCACGTTGATGCCGAAGCGCTGGATCCACACGTGCTTGAATTCAAGCGCGAAGGTTGGATCGACACCCGGTGCCGGAGCAAATGAATAGTCACCGTGGGCCCACAGCCAGAGGCCGAGCGCGAGTTCCAGGGACATGGTCAGCAACGCAATCCAGCGGGGGAGGGTGGCGCCGAAGCGTTCACCCATCCAGCAGAGCAGGCCGCCGATAAAAGGGATCAGGATTAGCCAGGGCAGAATCATGACGGGCTCGTTTCCTTTCGCAAGTTCGCAAAGTTCGCAATGTGCATAGTCAGACCGCGACCACGATGATGGCGCCGATCACCAGGACGGCACCGGCCGCCATGGAAGCTGCATACCAGCGCAATTGGCCAGTCTCGCTGCGGCTCAGGGCGGTGTGACCGGCCTTGGCGGCACGCGGGATCAAACCGATGGTCTGGTCGAGCGGGTCTTTGCGCAGTACGTGGCTGATCGCAAGGTAAGGCTTGACGAACAGTTTGTCGTAGATCCAGTCGAAGCCCCAGGCAGCGAACCACCAGGCCGAAAGGAAGCGGCCAATGCCACTGTTGGCGATGGCGGTGACGAAGCGGCGCTTGCCGAGGAACAGCAGGGCTGCCAGCAGGATACCGGCCAGGGCGATGGCACCCGAGGCGATTTCCAGGCTGTGCTTGGCTGCACCACCGGCATGACCTGCACTTTCCGGCAGAACACCGGCCAGAGGCGGGGTGATCATGGCGCCGACGAAGGTCGACAGGACGATCAGCACCGACAGTGGCAACCAGTGGGAAATGCCGTGGCCTGCATGGGCTTCAGTCTTGGCTTCACCGTGGAACGTGATGAAGATCAGGCGGAAGGTGTACAGCGAGGTCATGAATGCACCCACCAGGCCGGCGTACAGCAGGCCGTGGTTACCGCTGGCAAAGGCTTCCCAGAGGATTTCGTCTTTCGAGTAGAAACCTGCGGTCACCAGTGGCAGGGCCGACAAGGCCGCGCCGCCGACGATGAAGCTGGCATAGGCCAACGGCAGTTTCTTCCACAGGCCGCCCATCTTGAAGATGTTCTGCTCGTGGTGGCAGGCAACGATCACCGCACCGGAAGCAAGGAACAGCAGGGCCTTGAAGAAGGCGTGGGTCATCAGGTGGAAGATCGCGCCGTCCCAGGCGCCAACGCCCAGGGCCAGGAACATGTAGCCGATCTGGCTCATGGTCGAGTAGGCGAGGATACGCTTGATGTCGGTTTGAACCAGGGCAGCAAAACCTGCCAGCACCAGGGTCACGCCACCCACCAGGCCCACCAGATGCAGAATCTCCGGTGCCAGGGTGAACAGGCCGTGGGTACGGGCAATCAGATAGACACCGGCAGTCACCATGGTGGCGGCGTGGATCAGTGCCGAAACCGGGGTAGGGCCGGCCATCGCATCCGCCAGCCAGGTTTGCAGCGGCAGTTGCGCGGATTTACCAACGGCGCCACCCAGCAGCATCAGGGTCGCCAGGGTGATCCAGAAGTCGCCGACCTGGAATTTCTGCGGTGCCAGCACCAGCAGTTCCTGGATGTTCAGCGTGCCCACTTGTTGGAACAGGATGAACAGGCCGATGGCCATGAACACGTCGCCGATCCGGGTCACGATAAAGGCTTTGAGTGCTGCGTTACCGTTGTTGCGGTTGCTGTAGTAGAAACCGATTAACAGGTACGAGCACAGGCCCACGCCTTCCCAGCCGAAGTACAGGAACAACAGGTTATCGCCCAGCACCAGGAACAGCATGCTCGCGATAAACAGGTTGGTGTAGGCGAAGAAGCGCGAGTAACCGGCTTCACCGCGCATGTACCAGGATGCGAACAGGTGGATCAGGAAGCCCACACCCACCACCACGCCGAGCATGGTGATCGACAGGCCGTCGACGTAGAGGGCGAAGTTGGGCTTGAAGCCCTCCACCGACATCCACTGCCACAGCACCAGGGTGTAGTGACCGCCTTCCGGCGGCGCAACGTTGAATTGCCAGATGACGTAGGCGGCGACAATCGCCGACAGGCCAATGGAACCCACGCCGATCAAGGCCGAGAGGTTTTCCGACCAGCGTCCACGGGAGAACGACAGCAGCAGGAAACCGATCAGGGGAAATACGAAAGTCAGAAAGATCATGTTCATCCGCGCATCTCACTGGCAGCGTCGATATCAAGCGTGTGGAAGCGACGATACAGTTGCAGCAGGATCGCCAGGCCAATACTGGCCTCGGCGGCTGCCAGGCTGATCACCAGGATGAACATCACTTGTCCATCCGGCTGGCCCCAACGGCTACCGGCCACGATGAACGCGAGTGCCGCGGCGTTCATCATGATTTCCAGGCTCATCAACACGAACAGGATGTTGCGGCGAACCATCAGGCCGACCAGGCCAAGGCAGAACAGGATGCCGGCGACCGCCAGACCATGCTCCAAAGGGATAGCAGGCATCGTCATTGCTCCTTGGCTTCGTTGCGGCCCAAGTGGAAGGCGGTGATGGCTGCAGCGAGCAGCAGCATCGAAGCCAGTTCGACCACCAGCAGGTACGGGCCGAACAGGCTGATGCCCACGGCTTTCGCGTCTACGGTGGTGTGGCCGATGGCCTGGCCGCTCTGGTGAGCGAACAGTACATACAGCAGCTCACCCAGCAGCAGGGCTGCCAGGATCACCGGGCCGAGCCAGATGCCGGGTTTGAGCCAGACGCGTTCCTGGGCGACCGAAGCCGGCCCCAGGTTGAGCATCATCACCACAAACACGAACAGCACCATGATGGCGCCGGCGTAGGCGATCACTTCCAGCACACCGGCGAACGGTGCGCCGAGGCTGAAGAAAGTCATGGCCACGGCGATCAGCGAAATGATCAGGTAGAGCAGGGCGTGCACGGGGTTAGTGTTGGTGATCACGCGAAGCGTGGACACCACTGCAATACCCGATGCGAAATAGAAAGCGAATTCCATCTTTCTTCCTTAAGGCAGCAAGCTCTTCACGTTGATCGGCTCGGCTTCGTTTTGTGCGGCGCCTTTCGGCTTACCGGCAACGGCCATACCTGCAACACGATAGAAGTTGTAATCAGGGTTTTTACCGGGACCAGAGATCAGCAGATCTTCTTTCTCGTACACCAGGTCCTGACGTTTGAACTCGGCCATCTCGAAATCCGGTGTCAGTTGGATCGCGGTGGTCGGGCAAGCTTCCTCGCAGAGGCCGCAGAAAATGCAGCGCGAGAAGTTGATGCGGAAGAAGTCCGGGTACCAGCGACCGTCTTCGGTTTCAGCTTTCTGCAGCGAGATGCAACCCACCGGGCACGCCACGGCGCACAGGTTGCAGGCCACGCAGCGCTCTTCGCCGTCGGGGTCGCGGGTCAGGACGATACGGCCGCGATAACGCGGCGGCAGGTACACCGCTTCTTCCGGGTATTGCAGGGTGTCGCGTTTGCGAAAGCCGTGACCGAACACCATCACCAGGCTTCGCAACTGGGTACCGGTACCCTTAACGATGTCGCCAATATATTTGAACATGGGTCAAATCCTCACTGAACCGCGCCCGCTGGCGTGTTCAACAACACAACGGCAGCAGTCACCAGCAAATTGATCAGGGTCAGCGGCAGGCAGAATCGCCAGCTGAAATCCATCACCTGGTCATACCGTGGACGCGGGATGGAAGCGCGCAGCAGGATGAACAGCATGATGAAGAACGCGGTCTTCAAGAAGAACCAGAAGAACGCCAGCTGCGGCAGGATGCCGAACGGACCGTGCCAGCCGCCGAAGAACAGCGTGACCAGCAGGGCCGAGATCAAGATGATGCCGATGTACTCACCAACGAAGAACATGCCCCATTTCATGCCGGCGTATTCGATGTGGTAACCGTCGGCCAGTTCCTGTTCCGCTTCCGGCTGGTCGAACGGGTGACGGTGAGTCACGGCGACGCCAGCGATGAAGAAGGTACAGAAGCCGAAGAACTGCGGAATGATGAACCACAGGTTCTGCGCCTGGTACTCGACGATGTCGCGCATGTTGAACGAGCCCACCTGCACCACGATGCCCATCAGCGCGAGGCCCATGAACACTTCGTAGGACACGGTCTGGGCCGAAGCCCGCAAGCTGCCCAAGAGGGCGAACTTGTTGTTACTGGCCCAACCGGCGAACAGCACCGCGTAGACCGACAAACCGGCCATGGCGAAGAAGAACAGCAAGCCGATGTTCAGGTCCGCCACGCCCCAGGTTGGGGTGATCGGGATGATTGCGAAGGCAATCAGCAAGGCGCTCATGGCCACGACCGGTGCCAGGGTGAAGATCACCTTGTCGGCAAACGGCGGTGTCCAGTCTTCCTTGAAGAACATTTTCAGCATGTCGGCGGCAATCTGGAACATACCAAACGGGCCAACGCGGTTCGGACCGTAACGGTCCTGCCACCAGCCCAGCAGGCGACGTTCGACGAAGCTGAGCAAGGCGCCCGCCACGACCACGGCCAACAGGATCACGATGGCCTTGACCACCGCGATGATCACGTCGATCACTTCAGGGGTGAACCAGGTCATTGAGCTGCCTCCTGCAGACCGTCAACGGTGAGGCCGAAGATCGCCGGAGGAATCCCCGCGAGGCCTTTGGGCAATGCAACCAGGCCAGCACCCAACTCGTCATTGATGCGCAGCGGCAGACGCAGGGTCTTGCCCGCTACGGTCAGGCTGAGCAGGGCACCGTCGTTGACGCCCAGGCGGTCGGCTTCGGACTTGGCAACAGACACGTAGGCGGCCGGAATGCGCTCTTGTACCGGCGCGGCTTTGGAAGAGGTTTCTTCGCTGCCGAACAGGTGGAAGAACGGCACAACCTGCCAGGTGCCCTGGGCCGGGTTGAATGGACGCGGAACGCTGGCGAACCAGTTCAGCGAGTCACCGGTGCTTTCGATCAGGCGGGTGCCCGGGTCGCCAGCGCGGATGTGACCACCGACTTCGTCCTGGAACTTGTTCCAGGCTTGCGGCGAGTTCCAGCCCGGCGACCAGGCAAATGGCACCTGCTGACGTGGCTCGACCGAACCCGAGTAACCTTCCATGGAGAAGGCGAACGCGGTGTCGTTGTCTTGTGGAGTACGTGGCTCATGCACGCTGATGTCGGCACGCATGGCGGTACGGCCGGAGTAACGCAGCGGTTCACGGGCGAGTTTCATGCCCTTGATGCGGAACGAGGCAGACGGTGCAGCGTCGACGATGCGTGCCAGTTGCGGTGCTGCTGCGGCTGCAGCAGCGGTCACATGGTCGAGCTGGGTCCAGTCGATTGGCTGGTTCAGCAGGGTAGCGCGCAGGGCATGCAGCCAGCGCCAGCCTTCGTGAACCAGGATGCTGGCGTCCATGTACTTCGGATCGAACACCTGGAAGAAGCGCTGGGCGCGGCCTTCCTGGCTGACCAGGGTACCGTCGCCTTCAGCAAAGCTGGCGGCGGGCAGTACCAGGTGGGCGCGGTCGCTGGTGGCGGTTTTCTGGTGGTCGGCAACAATCACCACTTTGGCCGCGTTCAGCGCAGCGTCGACCTTGGCCGAATCAGTGCGGGTGTACAGGTCGTTTTCCAGTACCACGATCGCGTCGGCACTGCCGTCGGTCACGGCTTGCAGGGCCGCGTCCAGGGACTCGCCACCGAGCATGGCCAGGCCGAGGCTGTTGGCTTCCGGCACGATCAGGCTGATGGAACCGTTCTTCTCGCGCAGCTTCAAGGCTTTGGCAATGTTGGCAGCGGCTTCGATCAGCGCCTTGGAACCCAGCGAGGTGCCGGCAATGATCAATGGACGCTTGGCCGCCAGCAGGGCGTCGGCGATGCGCTGGGCCAGTTCAACGGCTTCAGCGTCCAGGCCTTCAACGGCAGGCGCGCTGGCGTCGAGGGCGTGGGCCACGGCGAAACCGATGCGGGCCAGGTCGTCAGGCGCGGCGTGTACGCATTCTTCAGCGATGTCGTCGAGCTTGGTTTCAGCCAGGCTGGCGATAAACAGCGGGTTCAGCGCGTGCTGGCCGATGTTTTTCACGGCAGCGTCGAGCCAAGGCTGGACGCGCATGGCGTCGGCCATGTCTTCGGCCTTGCCTTTTACCGACTGGCGCAAGGACAGGGCCATGCGTGCAGCGGTCTGGGTCAGGTCTTCACCAAGGACGAAGATCGCGTCGTGGTCTTCGATGTCGCGCATGTTCGGAACCGGCAGCGGGCTGTCGTTCAACACTTGCAGCACCAGGCGGATACGCTCCAGCTCACCGGCTTCGATACCGGAGTAGAAGTGCTCGGCACCCACAAGCTCGCGCAACGCATAGTTGCTTTCGAGACTGGCGCGGGGCGAACCGATACCGACGATGTTGCGACCGCGCAGCAGGTCAGCGGCTTTATCCAGCGCCTCGTCGAGGCTCAGCTTGGCGCCGTCGGCCAGCAGTGGCTGACGTGGGCGGTCTTCGCGGTTGACGTAGCCATAGCCGAAACGGCCACGGTCGCACAGGAAGTACTGGTTGACCGAACCGTTGAAGCGGTTTTCGATACGACGCAGTTCGCCGTAGCGCTCGCCCGGGGAGATGTTGCAACCGCTGGAGCAGCCATGGCAGATGCTTGGCGAGAACTGCATGTCCCACTTACGGTTGTAGCGCTCGGAGTGAGTCTTGTCGGTGAACACACCGGTCGGGCAGACCTCGGTGAGGTTGCCGGAGAACTCGCTTTCGAGGGTGCCGTCTTCAACGCGACCGAAGTACACGTTGTCGTGGGCGCCGAATACACCGAGGTCGGTGCCGCCGGCGTAGTCCTTATAGAAGCGCACGCAGCGGTAGCAAGCGATGCAGCGGTTCATCTCGTGGGAGATGAACGGGCCCAGTTGCTGGTTCTGGTGGGTGCGCTTGGTGAAGCGATATCGGCGCTCGTTGTGGCCGGTCATCACGGTCATGTCTTGCAGGTGGCAGTGGCCGCCTTCCTCACACACAGGGCAGTCGTGAGGGTGGTTGGTCATCAGCCATTCGACGACGCTGGCGCGAAACACTTTCGCTTCTTCGTCTTCGATGGAAATCCAGCTGCCGTCGGTGGCAGGGGTCATGCAGGACATCACGATACGACCACGGGTGTCGTTCTCGTCGGTGTACTGCTTGACCGCGCACTGGCGGCAAGCGCCAACGCTGCCAAGGGCGGGGTGCCAGCAGAAATATGGAATGTCGAGGCCTAGCGACAGACACGCCTGTAACAGGTTGTCTGCCCCATCGACTTCGAGCTCTTTGCCGTCTACGTGGATAGTGGCCATGGTTCAAAGTTCTTCGTTGGCCCGGTGTCAGCGGGCGTGGCTAATGGAATCTTGTTATTCATGTGCATCAACACAGCCATCAAGGCGTCAGCACATGAGAAAGCGAAGGGCACGGACCCTCCGCCTTTTTAAGCGTTACGCACCGACCATGGTCGGTGTTACCACCTGATTCAGGTCACCGGCGCGCGCAGGTGCGATGCCAGCCTCGAATTCAGAGCGGAAGTATTTGATCGCGCTGCCCAATGGCTCCACGGCGCCCGGTGCGTGAGCACAGAAAGTCTTGCCTGGGCCGAGGAAACCGACCAGACCCAGCAGGGTCTCGATATCGCCGGGCTGACCTTCGCCGTTCTCGATGGCCATCAAGAGCTTGACGCTCCATGGCAAACCATCGCGGCACGGGGTGCAGAAACCGCAGGATTCGCGGGAGAAGAACTGCTCCATGTTGCGCAGCAACGACACCATGTTCACGGTGTTGTCCACGGCCATGGCCAGGCCGGTACCCATACGGGTGCCCACCTTGCCGATGCCGCCGGCGTACATTTGTGCGTCGAGGTGCTCGGGCAACAGGAAGCCGGTACCGGCGCCTCCTGGCTGCCAGGCCTTGAGGGTGTAGCCGTCGCGCATGCCGCCGGCGTAGTCCTCGAACAGCTCGCGTGCGGTCACGCCGAATGGCAGTTCCCACAGGCCCGGGTTCTTGACCTTGCCGGAGAAGCCCATGAGCTTGGTGCCCATGTCTTCGCTGCCTTCGCGGGCCAACGATTTGTACCACTCCACGCCGTCGCCGATTATTGCCGGCACGTTGCACAGGGTTTCAACGTTGTTCACGCACGTCGGCTTGCCCCACACGCCAACGGCGGCAGGGAAGGGCGGTTTGGAACGCGGGTTGGCGCGGCGGCCTTCGAGGGAGTTGATCAGTGCGGTTTCTTCACCGCAGATATAACGCCCGGCGCCGGTGTGCACGAACAGCTCGAAATCGAAGCCCGAACCGAGGATGTTCTTGCCCAAGAGGCCGGCTGCCTTGGCTTCTTCCACGGCACGGTTCAGGTGCTTGGCGGCGGTGGTGTACTCGCCACGCAGGAAGATGTAGCCACGGTAGGTTTTCAGCGCGCGGGCGCTGATCAGCATGCCTTCGATCAGCAGATGGGGCAGTTGCTCCATCAGCATGCGGTCTTTCCAGGTGTTCGGCTCCATTTCATCCGCGTTGCACAGCAGGTAGCGGATGTTGATGGATTCGTCTTTGGGCATCAGGCCCCACTTGACGCCCGTGGGGAAGCCTGCGCCGCCGCGGCCTTTAAGGCCTGCGTCTTTCACGGTCTGGACGATGTCGTCCTGGGCCATGTCGGCAAAGGCTTTGCGCGCGGCCGCGTAACCGTTCTTGGCCTGGTACTCGTCGAGCCAAACGGCTTCGCCGTCGTCACGCAGGCGCCAGGTCAGCGGGTGGGTCTCGGGCGAACGCTTGATCAGGTTGGCCGGGCCGAAGGAAGTCAGGGTCATGGGTAGCCCTCGAGCAATTGGGTGACGCCAGCAGGCTGCACGTCACCGAATGTGTCGTCGTCGATCATCAACGCCGGCGCCTTGTCACAGTTGCCCAGGCAGCACACCGGCAGCAGCGTGAAGCGCCCGTCCGGAGTGGTTTGGCCCAGGCCGATGCCCAGCTTGCTCTGGATCTCGCTGACCACGGACTCGTGGCCACCGATGTAGCAGACCATGCTGTCGCAAACGCGAATGATGTGGCGGCCAACCGGCTGGCGGAAGATCTGGCTGTAGAACGTCGCCACGCCTTCAACGTCGCTGGCGGGGATGCCGAGGATCTCGCCGATGGCGTAGAGGGCGCCGTCCGGCACCCAGCCACGTTCCTTCTGGACGATCTTCAAGGCTTCGATCGACGCCGCGCGCGGGTCTTCGTAGTGATGCAGCTCGTGCTCGATGGCCGAGCGCTCGGTTTCACTCAAGGTGAAACGGTCTGTCTGGATAAGCGTGCTATTCATGCTTAGCGGTCCACGTCGGCCATAACGAAATCGATACTACCCAGGTACGCAATCAAGTCCGCGACCATTTCACCTTTGATCACCGAAGGGATCTGCTGCAGGTGCGGGAAGCTTGGAGTACGAATCCGGGTGCGGTAGCTCATGGTGCCGCCATCGCTCGTCAGGTAATAACTGTTGATACCCTTGGTCGCTTCGATCATCTGGAAGGATTCGTTGGCCGGCATTACCGGGCCCCACGAAACTTGCAGGAAGTGCGTGATCAGGGTTTCGATGTGTTGCAGCGTGCGCTCTTTGGGCGGCGGCGTGGTCAGCGGGTGATCCGCCTTGTACGGGCCTTCCGGCATGTTGCGCATGCACTGTTCGATGATCTTCAGGCTCTGGCGCATTTCTTCGACGCGCACGATGCAGCGGTCGTAGGCATCGCCATTGGCTGCCAGCGGGACTTCGAACTCGAAGTTCTGGTAGCCGGAGTACGGGCGCGCTTTACGCAGGTCGAAATCGCAACCGGTGGAACGCAGGCCAGCACCGGTGACGCCCCATTCCAGGGCTTCTTTGGTGTTGTACTGGGCGACGCCAATGGTCCGGCCCTTGAGGATGCTGTTGTCCAGGGCGGCTTTCTGGTACTCGTCCAGACGTTTGGGCATCCAGTCGATGAATTCCTTGACCAGGCGTTCCCAGCCACGCGGCAGGTCGTGGGCGACACCGCCGATGCGGTACCAGGCCGGGTGCAGGCGGAAACCGGTGATGGCTTCGATGACCTTGTAGGCGCGCTGACGGTCGGTGAACGTGAAGAACACCGGGGTCATGGCGCCGACGTCCTGGATATAGGTACCCAGGAACAGCAGGTGGCTGGTGATCCGGAAGAACTCGGCCATCATGATGCGGATGGTGTCGACGCGGTCAGGCACCTTGATACCGGCCAGCTTCTCGACCGAGAGCACGTACGGCAGGTTGTTCATCACGCCGCCGAGGTAGTCGATACGGTCGGTGTACGGGATGAAGCTGTGCCACGACTGACGCTCGGCCATCTTCTCGGCACCACGGTGGTGGTAACCGACGTCAGGCACGCAGTCGACGATTTCTTCGCCGTCCAGTTGCAGGATGATGCGGAAGGCACCGTGAGCCGATGGGTGGTTCGGGCCCAGGTTGAGGAACATGTAGTCCTCGTTGGTGCCGGAACGCTTCATGCCCCAGTCTTCCGGACGGAAGCGCGCAGCCTCTTCTTCAAGCTGTTGCTTGGCGAGGGTCAGGCTGAATGGATCGAATTCGGTGGCGCGGGCAGGGAAGTCCTTGCGCAGCGGGTGACCTTCCCAGGTAGGCGGCATCATGATGCGCGTCAGGTGCGGGTGACCCGGGAAGTCGATGCCGAACATGTCCCACACTTCACGCTCGTACCAGTTGGCGTTAGGCCAGATACCGGTCACGGTCGGAACGCTCAGGTCGCTCTCGGAGAGGGCTACCTTGATCATCACGTCGCTGTTACGTTCCAGCGACATCAGGTGATAGAACACGGTGAAATCGGCGCCGCTCGGCAGTCCCTGGCGCTTGGTGCGCAGGCGCTCGTCCACGCCATGCAGGTCATAGAGCATGACGTACGGCTTGGGCAGGTTGCGCAGGAAGCTCAGGACTTCGACGAGCTTGGCACGCGCCACCCACAGCACCGGCATACCGGTGCGTGTGGCCTGGGCGGTGAAGGCGTCAGGGCCAAAACGGTTATTGAGTTCGACGACCACATCCTGGTCGTCTGCCTTATAAGGCGGGATGTACAGAGCACTGCCTGTAGTCATGGTTTTTTATCGCTTTCGGTCAACGTAAAGAATGAAGCCAGGTTTTCGTTCTATAAAAGAAGCGGTTCTGGATCAGACTTCGTCGGGGCTGCGCAGGTTGGTGACTGCGATTCGCTGTTCGCGGCGCTGTTCCTTTTGCGAAGGCATCTCGGCGCGGTACACGCCTTGATCGCCGACGACCCAGGACAGTGGGCGACGCTCCTTGCCAATCGATTCCTGCAACAGCATCAAGCCTTGCAGAAATGCTTCAGGGCGGGGCGGGCAGCCAGGCACGTAGACGTCCACGGGCAGGAACTTGTCCACCCCTTGAACCACGGAGTAGATGTCGTACATGCCACCGGAGTTGGCGCACGAACCCATGGAGATAACCCACTTTGGCTCGAGCATTTGCTCGTAGAGACGCTGAATGATCGGCGCCATCTTGATAAAGCAGGTACCGGCGATAACCATGAAATCCGCCTGACGCGGCGATGCCCGGATAACTTCGGCGCCAAAGCGCGCGATGTCGTGGGGCGCCGTGAAGGCGGTGGTCATTTCCACGTAGCAGCAGGACAGACCGAAGTTGTACGGCCACAGGGAGTTCTTACGTCCCCAGTTGACCGCGCCACTCAGCACGTCTTCCAGCTTGCCCATGTAGATGTTTTTGTGGACTTGGTCTTCTAACGGGTCGGAAACGGTTTCCCGTTCGCCGATGGGGTACTGCTCGTTAGGAGCATCCGGGTCGATCCTGGTGAGATTGTATTGCATCGCCAAAGCCTCATTGTTTCAGCTTCGCTTGCCGCTTGCGACGAGCTTCCGGAGCCCAATCAAGGGCGCCCACTCGAAATAGGTAGACAAGGCCTGCCAACAGAATTGCTATGAAAACGAGAGCTTCGACGAATCCGGTCCAGCCGCTTTCGCGGACGGACACAGACCAGGCAAAGAGAAAAAGGGCTTCGATATCGAAGATCACGAAGAGCATCGCGACCAGATAGAATTTGGCTGAGAGCCGCAAGCGGGCGCCACCTGTAGGCAGCATGCCGGATTCGAACGGTTCATTTTTGCTGCGGCCCCAGGCTTTTGACCCGAGGAGGCTGGAGACACCGAGCATGAAGGCGCAGAGGCCGACAACACCGAGGAGGAAAATGGCAAAGCCCCAGTTGTGGGCCATGAGTCCTGTCGCTTCGGTCATGCTGGAAATCCTTAACAGAGAGCAAAGGTCTCTGAGCTCGAAAAAGTAACGATGCAGTGACGATATGTCGCAGCGCAATCAATCGCGGTGATTTTATGGCTAAACACCGGGCAAGTAAAATTCCTATAGCGAAATTATTCGATGGAATAAGGACATAGTGCACCTTCTTGGGGCTGTAGCCCTTGTGGCGCGGGCATTAGCGCGCATTTAATGAATTGTGTTTTGTTTAACCGGTAACGAAGTTTTCATGCTCTAAATGATAATGAATATTGTTTGCGTGGGTTTTAAACAACTGTTCGGCGTTTAGCGGGGGAAGTTGCTGTTACTTGTGCGGGTGGCGCAAGTTGGTAAAGCGGATGTTTTAACTGACTTTAGCGACGCGGATACCGCTCTGGATCAATGTTTGGTCCAAAAAGGCGCGAAAGCGACCTCGGCGAGGCTTCGGGCGTTGGCGGTCTGTGATACGGCGAAACAGGATTTAGATAGCCTTTTGCTTGATGTTCGTTAATGTGTCGGAAAAATTACACAGCGTTGAGGGCTATCGCCCAACGAGTGCGTCAATTTCTGCCGATGTTCATTGAGGAGCGTACACGTGATCTGGTTTCTTGAAGGTCAATCCAGCCAGCGCGACATTATTATAGGTGCGCGTGAAGCATTACCGGCGGGTGTCAGGGTCTTTGCCTCCCACCGCCAGGATCGGCCCGAGATCACAGGGCAGGCCGACGTCGCCTTTCAAGAGCCTCAAGACAACCACGAGCGTATCGACTGGGTGATTGAGACGGCACTTGAACACCGTATCGAAGTCATTCTTGCGGGGCGTATTGGCAGCCAGTACGAGGCGGCACGCGACCGATTCGAGGCTGCTGGCTTGCGCCTTGTCACCGGCGGCATGTCCACGGAGACCTTTGACAAGGTCGACGATAAAAGCCAGTTCACCGCTGAGGCCGAGCGTGCGGGGCTCGCTTGCACGCCTGCGATTACGGTCACAAATGCCCAGGAACTGGCGGCGGCCTACGCGGTGCTGTCGGCGCAGGGAGAGGTTTGCATCAAGCCTGTGGTCGGCATCTACGGGCAAGGGTTCTGGCGGTTCAAGTCGGATGTCGACCCGTTTCGCTGTTTGCAAAACCCGGATGCGCGGGAAATCGATTTCGACACCTACCTGAAGATTTACCGGTCGGGCGCAGAGCGTGCGCCGATGCTGGTCATGCCTTACCTCGCCGGCAGCGAGTGTTCGGTCGACATGGTGTGCGAGGCGGGCAGGCCCGTGGCATTCGTGGGCAGGAGGAAGCAGGGCGTTCACCAGACATTCGAGCGCGAATCAGCGGCCGTGGAGTTGGCCCTCAAGGCTGCGGCGCATTTCAAGTGCGATGGCTTGGTGAACGTGCAGACGCGGGACGACCTTGAAGGCGTTCCCTATCTGTTGGAGATCAATCCGCGCTACTCCGGCGGTATCGGCTATACGCGCGCGACCGGGGTAAACCTGGCCGGAATTTTCGCCACTCGTCGGCTTGGTTTGCCGGAGCCGGCGAGTCAATGGGCCGAAGGCGTGCGCGTGAAGCCCATTACGGTCGCCGTACTAGCCTCTAATTGATATCAACGCGCCACAGAAAGAGTGAATGATTATGTCTGTCTTGACATAATCACCCTCACATCGATCAGGGAAGGTTAGGATGAAGGCGCTTACGCCCGGAGCAAACACCGCTATTTCAGGTGTAAAGACTGCATGGACACTCGACTCCGGTAACGCCACCGCCTTCGGTGAGTACGCTGCCGTCGCATTGCTCCCCGTCACCGAGAAGCGCCTGCCAACAGGCGATCCGGCGCTGTTTCAAATCACCCAGAAGTGGATGGAGTGGAGCGGCAAGCAAGCCTCGATCGGTTGTTCCCTTGATTTGTCCGCGTTGCCTGGCGGCAGTGAAGGGGTGTTGCTGGTCGTTTACACCTTTGGCGCCGCAGGCCCTGTCAGTGAACTCAAAGAGTTGCGTCTTCAGGTCGACAATCAGGTCGAGTTGCACCTGGATTTGCGTAACAACGGCGAATCGGCCATTGTCATCGGCGAGTTTTACAAGCGTAACGATCAGTGGAAGTTCCGCGCGCTCGCCGAAGGTTCCGCCTATGGCCTCGCCGCGATGGGGCGACGCATGGGCATTAGCATCGACGACGCACACCCAAACCGCCGCCCTTATTCCGGCGACTCTCCAAGAAACCGTGGTTCTGCAACGGGCACCGGTTTTGCCGTTTCACCCAGTCACGTCATGACATGCGCCCACGTAATCGAGGGCATGCAGGAACTGCACATTTCTTCTTTTGCCGGCCGTTACCGCGCGGAAGTGGTCGTGGTCGATCAACGTAACGATATCGCGCTGTTGCGGGTCCAGGACTGCCCGACGTTATCGCCCGTGCTCTTCAAGGACGGCGCCGGTTGTGCCCTGGGCGAATCAGTGATTGCACTGGGTTTTCCAATGGCGGGCCTGGCCGGAGGTGGTGTGCATGTCACTCAGGGAGGCGTGTCGAGTTTGTTCGGGCTGCACAACGATTCCAGTTTGCTGCAATTCACCGCAGCGATTCAGCCCGGGTCCAGTGGCAGCCCGTTGTTCGATACCAGCGGCGGGGTTATCGCCATGGTGACGTCTACTTTGCCGGACGCGCAAAACATGAACTTTGCCGTCAAGGCCGGCCTGCTCCTGGCCTTCCTGGATGCCTGCCAGGTATCACCTTCCAAATCTCCAACGGGCCGAACGTATTCGACCTCGGAAATGGCCCGTGAAGCTCAATCCTCGCTTTGGCGGATTGAAGCCAGAAACCCGTAGAGGCACCCGGTTTGAAGAAAAAGTGAGGGGCATTGCACTCACTAAACGCCTCTTTTAGGAATGTCGTACATGGAATCCGCAGCAGTAAAAACATCGACACGCCGACTCAGCGCGCAGCTCAAGCGCGGGTTGATGGAGGTTGATATAGACCAATCGGCCTTCGAACCCGAATCACTATTCGGATTCGCGGAACGCCGCAATCCAAAGCGCGCGTTCCTGTTTGTATCGCGGGTGTTGGGCAAGCATATCCCTGTGCGCCCATCGGCCATGCAGGCCAGTTACGCAAGTCTCGCCGCGAAGATTCCCGCAGATTTGCCCGGGCCGGTGCTGGTGATCGGCATGGCCGAAACCGCCGTGGGCCTGGGCGCCGGCGTGCACCGCATGTACAGCAAGACCCGCCAGGACACCGTCTATCTGGTGAGCACCCGGCATCCGGTGGGGGATGAAATGTTCGCCCGCTTCGAAGAGGAGCACAGCCACGCCAGCGCGCACTTGATCCATCAGCCAACCGATCCCGCTATCCGCGAACTGATGCACCAGGCGCGTTCTCTGGTGCTGGTGGACGACGAGGCCTCAACCGGCAAGACGTTTATCAATCTGCACCGGGCGCTGATAGAGGCCGGGCTGAGCAAGGTCGAGCGGGTGGTGACGTGCGTGCTTACCGATTGGTCCCAAGGGGCCGTGCGCAAGGTTTTGGGCGAGACGGCCGATGAGGTGTCGCTGCTTCAGGGCACGTACCGCTTCCTTGAAGATGTGAGCGCGCCGCTGCCGCACATGCCGGATGTCGGGGCGGTGGCGGTGGGCGACTGGCCGATTGATCCGCGCAACGATTGGGGGCGTCTGGGCGTTTGTCATGTGGATGACACGCTTGCAACGGATATTCAGGTGAAGCCGGGCGAACGGATTCTCGTGGTCGGCACCGGGGAATTCGTGTGGCGCCCGTTCCTGTTGGCCGAGCGCCTTGAACAGGCGGGGGGCGACGTTCATTTCAGCTCCACCACTCGCTCGCCGATTGCCCTGGGGCATGAGATCGGCCACGCGTTGTCGTTCTCCGACAACTATGGCCTGGGCATCCCCAATTTTCTTTACAACGTGCGGCCAGGCCAATTCGACCGGGTGTTGATCTGTAGCGAAACACCTGCCCAGGCAGTTCCGCAATCGTTGATAGACGCATTGAACGCAGAGGTCATCGTCGATGAGCAGTAAGCGCCCCCTGATCCTCATAGACCTGGATGACACGTTGTTCCAGACGGCACGCAAGATGGCCGAAGGCAGTGCCCGGCATACGGCGACGCTGGATGTCGATGGGCAGCCCAACGGTTACATGAGTGCCGTGCAGAAAACGTTTGTGGAGTGGCTGCTGGAATCGGCCGATGTGGTTCCGGTCACCGCGCGCAGCGTGGAAGCTTACAGCCGCGTGCAATTGCCCTTTGTCGCAGGGGCAGTGTGCTCCCACGGCGGGGTGATTCTTCAGCCCGATGGGACGTTGGACCGGGATTGGCATGGGCAGATGACTGAGGTGCTCGCCGCCTATCAAAGCCGTTTGCCTGCGCTCAGCGCGGCAACCTTGGCGATCGGCGAGGAAATGGGCTTTTCCCTGCGCGGCTGGGTGGTCGAAGAGCAAGGCCTGCTTAACTACGTGGTGACCAAGCACAACGAGTCCGACGACTCGGTGCTGCAGAAGGTACTGGCAGAAGTCCAGGCCCGCGGCCTTGTGGAAGGCATGCATATTCACGGCAACGGTAACAACCTCGCGTTCCTGCCCAATGGCCTGGCCAAGCGCCATGCGGTCCAGGAACTGCTGCGTCGAGACCGTGCCGCTCACGGCGAACGCCCGGTGTTGGGGTTTGGCGACAGCGTGACTGACCTGGGTTTTATGAACGAATGCAACTTCTGGGCAACGCCGGCCAATAGCCAACTGGCAAAAGTCGTGGAGGCGATGATCCATGCGTGATGCCTTCGCCCATCTGACAACGGTCGGTAGCGGGAGCTACCAGGCCGACGACGTGCTCTTCCTGCTGCAGCCCGTCGAGATTGAAGTGACGGATGTCCATGAAAAAGAGCGCCTGATCCAGACCAAACAAAAGCATTACTCGGAGATGATCAGCCAGGAGTCGGCGCCTACCGAGGTGCACAAAGAGCTGTACCAGCGGGCCATGCAGCAAAACGCGGGCAGGATGGCCAGCGACGTTCAGTCCTTGGCCCTGGCCCTGGACCAGGCTTGCAAGGGGCCATCGATTGCGCTCGTGTCGTTCGTTCGCGCGGGCCTTCCCTTGGGCGTGCTGCTGCTCCGGGCGCTGCTCGATCTAGGGCGTGATGCCCATCATTACGGCATCAGTATCGTGCGTGACCGTGGCATCGACAAAGTTGCCCTGGAAGCCGTGATCGCCGCTCATGGCGCCGAAAACATTGTGTTCGTGGATGGTTGGACCGGAAAGGGCGCAATCTCCGGCGAGATCCAGCGTAGCCTCAACGGCGATGCGCGGTTCCCGGAGCAGCCACGCCTTGTGGTGCTCGCCGATCCATGCGGGCGCGCCTGGCTGGCGGCTTCCGCTGAAGACTGGGTGATTCCATCGGGCATTTTGGGTGCCACGGTTTCCGGCCTGGTCTCGCGCTCCATCTGGCCCGCCGAGGGTGGGTTGCATGGGTGCGTGGTCTACGACCACCTGAATGAACACGATGTGACCCGCGATTTTGTGAACCAGATTGAAACCGTGCGCCGGGCATTGCCTGCCGTCGCGCCCGCGTCTGCATGGACGCAAGCGCAGCGCACTGAGTTGCAGTCGGCGGCGCTGGACGTGATCGACGTAATCGCCAAGCGTTTTGGCATTACCAATTTGAACCGGGTAAAACCTGGTATCGCCGAGGCTACCCGTGCCGTATTGCGCCGAGTGCCGGACCACGTGCTGGTGCGTGATCGCAGCGATCCGGACGTCCAACTGCTGATGCACCTGACCGAGCGGGCCGGTGTGACGGTTGAGGAAGTGGGGGCGGCCCTTGGCCCCTACCGTGCAGTGACCGTCATCCGGAGCTTGAGCTGATGAAGAAAATATCGCCTTACGCCCTGGGTGCCACGCTCTACATGCCGGCCACCCGTGAGGACATTCTCGAGGTAGTGTTTCGCAAGAAGCTGCCTCAACTGCGCTCTATGGTGGTGTGCCTTGAGGACGCGGTTGCCGAAATCGACGTCGACACCGCCCTGCGCAATCTCCATCGGTTGTTGAGCGCCATTGAGCAGCAGGGCGGCCGGTCGGAAGACGGGCCGATGCTGTTTGTGCGCCCGCGCGACTGGCAGATGGCGGCGGTGCTGAACGATTGGCCGCTGATGGCTCATGTCGATGGCTTTGTCGTGCCCAAATTGAGCCTGTCCAACCTGCGTGCATGGGAGTTGGCGGTTACCAACCCGCATATTCTGCTGATGCCGACCCTGGAAACCCGGGAAGTCTTCAATCCGCAGGCAATGGTCGAGCTGGGTATGGCGCTCAACGAAACGCTGGCGCAGCGCATCATTGCGCTGCGCATCGGCGGCAATGACTTGCTGGGTTGCCTGGGGTTGAGGCGTAACCCGGACATGACGCTGTACAACACGCCCATGGGCTATGTGATCCCGATGTTGGCCGGCGTTATGGGCTCCCAAGGGTTTGCCTTGACGGCGCCGGTGTTCGAGCAACTGGCCACGCCGCATCTGCTGCTGGAAGAGCTGGGCCTTGATATTGCCCATGGTTTGGTGGGTAAGACGGCGATTCACCCGAGCCAGATCAACACTATCCAGGACAGCCTGCGTGTCAGTGTTGAGGATTTAAATTGTGCCAAATTAATGCTGAACGAGATCGCGCCCGCTGTTTTCAAACACAATGACGCAATGTGCGAACCAGCGACTCATCTCAAATGGGCGACCAACATCCTTGAGCGTGCCAAATGGCATGGCGTCAGGCATGTCGAAACCAGCCACACCGAACAACCGATTCGTCTCGCCGAGGCCGGCCGATGACTCAGGGCATACCTGCTTTTGTCCTGAAGCCAATGGCCGCCTGCGTGGCTGAAGACAACAACCGTACACACCAGAAAACGACGATTAACAAGGAGCGTACCGATGGCCCTGACTCTGACTAAAAACCAAACAATTTCCCTGGAAAAAACCGCGGGCGGTGGTGGCCTTACAGCGATCAGCCTTGGACTGGGCTGGGATCCGGAGAAAGCCGGGTTCCTGGGTCGGTTGATGGGCAACAGCGGTGAGATCGACCTGGATGCCTCCTGCATCCTTTTCGATGCAGACCTTCAGCCAGTGGACCTGGTGTGGTTCCGCCAATTGCAATCGCGCGATGGCTCGATCAAGCATTCCGGCGACAACCGCACCGGCGAAGGCGATGGCGACGATGAAACCATCAACGTTGACCTGCAGCGCCTGCCGGCCACGGTCAAATCGCTGGTGTTCACCGTGAACAGTTTCACGGGTCAAAACTTCGAAAAAATTGCCAACGCCTACTGCCGTATCGTCAACGCGAGCAACAAGACCGAACTGGCGCGCTTCAATCTGTCCGAGAAGGGCAGTCATACCGGCGTGGTCATGGCAAGCCTGGTGCGCGAAGCCGGCGGCTGGGAATTCAAGGCTATCGGTCAAGTCACCAACGGCCGCACAGCTGACGACCTGGTCAACCTGGCCATCCAGGCAGTACGGCCATGACGACCTTGGGGCCAGGCGCAAATGCGCCGGTCGCCACCGGCCAGGTGCGGGTCGATATCAGCTACTCGGCCATTCCGGGCGCTGATATCGACGTGTCTGCGTTTGTCCTTGGGGCTGCTGGAAAAGTCCGCGGCGACACTGATATGTGTTTCTACGGGCAGACCAATGTACTGGGTGGCGCGGTGCAAATGACCGAGTCCTCGGCCGGTCGCGCGGGGTTCACGCTTGACCTGTCGCGCCTTGAGGCGGCAGTCGAGAAAGTCGCGTTGACCGCAACGATCTATGAGAACAAGGCCAGCTTTGACCGTGTGTCTCATCTCGCACTGACTGTTACCGGCGGCATTGAGGCGCAGATCCCCACGGCAGGCATGAAGGAAACCGCACTGATTCTGGGTGAGTTCTATCGTCGCCAGGGTGAATGGAAGTTCCGCTGTGTAGCCCAGGGTTTTGCAGGTGGCCTGGAGCCGTTGGCCCAGCACTTTGGTGTTGAAGTCGCTGCGCCTGCGCCTGCGCCCGCAGCTCCAACTCCAGCTCCAGCTCCCGTGCCTGCTCCGGCAGCGGCGCCGAAGCCATCGGTCAGCCTCAGCAAAATTACCCTCGACAAGACTCGCTCGTCGATCAGCCTGGAAAAAACCGCTGACGGCTTTGGCGAAATCAAGGTCAACCTGAACTGGAACAAAGGCAAGGGTGGTGGCGGTTTCTTCTCGCGTAACAACGCCATTGACCTGGATGTCGGGTGCCTTTACGAGTTGCAGGACGGTTCCAAGGGCGTCGTTCAGGCGCTGGGCAATTGCTTCGGCGAACTGAATCGTGACCCCTACATTCAGCTCAAAGGTGACGACCGTACCGGCGCCGTCAGTGATGGCGAATGGCTGCACATCAACGGTAAACACTGGGGTGAGATTCGGCGGGTCCTGGTGTTCGCATTCATTTATGAAGGCGCCCCGAACTGGCGGGAAACCGATGGCGTGGTGACTATCCATGTCCCGGGTCAGCCACCTATCGAGGTTCGCCTGAATGAAGAGGGCGGTCGCCTGGGCATGTGTGCAATCGCCCTGCTGGAAAACGTCGGTGGCAGCGTCAAGGTGAGCCGCCGCGTTGACTTCCACAAGGGGCATTCGCTGATGGACAAGGCTTACGGCTGGGGTATGCGCTGGGCGGCAGGTTCCAAGTAACCCTGTTATCCAACTGCAATTGAATACGACGGGCCAGACCGGCCCGCCCTTGAGGTGAACAACATGTTGTCATGGCTGAAAACGAATGCGGCGCTTGCCCGCGAAAAGTTGACCACCGAGGTGAGCAAGTTCAAGAACAGGGAGTTCATGGAAGCTGTCGCCAACAGCTGCGCTATGGTCGCGGCGGCCGATGGTGAAGTCACCTCCGCAGAAAAAACCAAGATGGCGGGGTTCATCAGCAACTCGCCCGAACTGAAAGTGTTCAACCTGACCGACGTCATCAAGGTTTTCAACGACGCGTGTGCCAAGTTCGAATTTGACTTCCAGATCGGTCAGGCCGAAGCCCTGAAAAACATCAGCAAGATCAAAGGCAAGGACGGGGCAGGTCGTTTGCTCGTTCGTGTCGCCTGCGCCATTGGCGCGTCGGACGGTGATTTCGACGAAAAAGAAAAAGCCGTTTGCCGTCTGATTTGTCTCGAGCTGGGTCTCCCCCCAGCTGACTTTGAACTCTAAAGGAACATTACTGTGGAAGTTAGCCACCTGGGTTTCCCCCCGCTGACCATTGCCGTGTTTGTAGCATTGGCGATTGGCGCGATGGTACTCGACATGTTTACCCACCGTGGCGACCAGCCCATCAGCCTGGCGCGTGCGTCGGCCTGGTCGATATTCTGGATTCTCATCTCGTTCGCTTTTGCAGGATTCCTGTACGTCGAGCACGGTTCTGAAGTCGCCACGCTGTTCATCACCGGCTACGCCCTTGAAAAAGTGCTGAGCGTGGACAACCTGTTCGTGTTCATGGCGATCTTCGCCTGGTTCAAGGTGCCCAATGGCCTGCGTCATCGCGTGCTGTACTGGGGCATCCTTGGCGCGATCGTGTTCCGCCTGATCTTCGTCGCCATTGGTACCGGACTGTTGGCCCTGGGGCCTTGGGTCGAAGTGGTCTTCGCCCTGGTCGTCGCCTGGACTGCCGTCATGATGCTGCGCAGCGGCGGCGATGACGAAGAAGAAGAGGATTACTCCCAACACATGGCTTACCGTTTCGCCAAGAAACTGTTCCCTGTGTGGCCGAAACTGCACGGTCATGCCTTCTTCGTACGTCGCAAGACCCTGGAAGCCGAACTGACCAAGCCGGAAAACGCCGGGATGTCGTTGGCTGCCAAAGGCGGTTTGTTCGCGACACCACTGTTCCTCTGCCTGGTGGTGATGGAAGTCTCCGACGTGCTGTTTGCGTTTGACTCTGTCCCGGCAGTTATTGCGGTGAGTCGTGAGCCATTGATCGTGTTCTCGGCAATGCTCTTCGCCATTCTCGGCCTGCGGACCATGTACTTTGTGCTGGAAGCCCTGAAGCGCTACCTGGTTCACCTGGAAAAAGCAGTCATCGCACTGCTGTTCTTCATTGCCGTAAAACTTGGCTTGAATGCGACAGACCATATTTTCCATCACGGCTACAACATTGATCCGAACACCAGCTTGATCATTGTTGTCGTTGTACTGGCCATCGGTATTTTTGCCAGCGTGCTCTTCCCCCAAAAGGAAGAAGTCGAAGTCGAAAAATCGTAATTTCAAACAGATTACCCACAAGGAGTTGTACTCATGGCACTGACCCTTCAAAAAGGCGGCAACCTGTCTCTTTCGAAGACCGACCCGACACTGACCAAGATTCTGATCGGTCTGGGCTGGGATCCTCGCGCGACTGACGGGACTGAGTTTGACTTGGACGCCAGCGCATTCCTGCTGGGTGCCAACGGCAAAGTACGCAGCGACGCCGACTTTATTTTCTACAACCAGCTCAAAAGCGCTGACGGTTCCATCGAGCACACTGGCGACAACCGCACCGGTGCCGGCGATGGCGATGATGAAGTACTGAAAGTTGATCTGAGCCGCGTTCCTGCGGATATCGACAAGATCGCGTTCACCGTTACGATTCACGATGCAGACGCTCGTAAGCAGAATTTCGGTCAGGTCGGCGGCTCGTTCATTCGCGTCGTAAACGAGATCAGCGGTGCTGAGATTGTTCGTTATGACCTTGCTGAAGATGCCTCTACCGAAACCGCGATGATCTTTGCCGAGCTTTACCGTAACAACGGCGAGTGGAAATTCCGCGCCGTTGGTTCGGGCTTCGCAGGTGGCCTGAAAGCAGTGGCCAACTCGTACGGCATGAGCTTCTAACCCCCCACGTCCAGAACAAGGAAATTAATCATGGCTGTAAGTCTTTCCAAAGGCGGCAACGTATCGCTGTCCAAAGAAGCCCCCGGGTTGACCGAAGTAGTTGTAGGTCTGGGCTGGGACCCTCGTGTCACGGACGGCACCGAGTTCGACCTCGATGCATCGGTTTTCGTCGTAGGTGAAAACGGCAAGGTGCTCGACGACAACAGCTTCATTTTCTACAACAACAAGAAGTCGGCTGACGGTTCCGTCGAGCACATGGGCGATAACCGCTCCGGTGCCGGCGAAGGCGACGATGAACAAGTGACCGTAAAACTGACTTCCCTGGCCCCGCTGGTGAAGAAGCTGGTATTTGCTGTCACCATCCACGACTCCGAAGCCCGCAAACAGACCTTCGGTCAGGTTGCCAACAGCTTCATTCGTGTGGTGAACAAGGCTGATGGTAAAGAGCTGGCGCGTTTCGACCTGAGCGAAGACGCTTCGACTGAAACGGCGATGATCTTCGGCGAGCTTTATCGCAGCGGCGAAGAGTTCAAGTTCAAGGCGATCGGTCAGGGTTTTGCTGGTGGCTTGAAGCCTCTGGCTGAAGCCCATGGCGTTAGCATAGGCTAACCCATCGGGTTAAAAAAAAGCCCCGTCTTTCGAGCGGGGCTTTTTCATGTCTGCCGTTTAAGCAATCAGGGCTGGGGTCAACTTACGACAGTCTGATGACGCCGCTTCAGGCGGCGTTTGATGAACACCGCGACAACAATAAGCACCAGCGCGATGATACTCAGGAACACCGTATTGAACAGCGGGAAGGGTTCTTCACGGCTGTTGGTAGCTTCGATATCGGTGACGTTCGGGAACACCGACAATATCTTGATGCGCCACCCGTAGTACCGGATGAGCGCCAGTTGTTCAGCGTTGCGAGAGTAACCCTGGGCCTTGGCCTGGATGTCCGCAGAGTCGAACTTGAAATACCAGGGGAACGACCAGCCGGTGTCTTCATTGCGGTAGACCATGACGTCTTTGGTGTCAGGGTGCTCGGTGTTGATGAAGTAAACGTCTCGGGTCGGGCCATCCGCCGGGTTCTCGGCATTGATCACGCCGTCGTGGTCGACCCGCTTGACCTCGCCTCCGGTGATCAGCACCACCTCGTGTTGGGGGAGGACGTAGAAAAGCCCCAGTGCGCCGGCGCTGACGATAAGCAGCACTGCACCCAGAATTACGCCTTTGAGCAACTTCATACCTTCACTCCATTTTATAAGGTGGCAATTTTGCCCGTTTTCTTCGCCAGAGGGCATGTTTAGTTGGTAGCCATTCAGTGTTGCAGGGCGCGCGCAGTGGCGCATCTGCACTGACCAGTGGCGTTTGACGGCGGTAGTAGCGTGCAGGATAAAACTGTTGCAAAAAAAAACGCCCCGAACCAGTCGGGGCGTCAGATCGTGCGGCACTGCGGTTAGGTCTTCCTTGGGGCCGCAGTGGCCGTGTACTCAGTACTTAGTGGAACTGCTCTTCTTCGGTCGAACCGGTCAGCGCAGTCACGGACGAAGTGCCGCCCTGGATCACGGTGGTCATGTCGTCGAAGTAGCCGGTGCCCACTTCCTGCTGGTGCGCCACAAAGGTGTAACCCTTGGCGGCGTCAGCGAATTCCTGCTCCTGCAGCTTCACGTAGGCGGTCATGTCGTTGCGGGCGTAGTCGTGCGCCAGGTTGAACATGCTGTGCCACATGTTGTGAATGCCGGCCAGGGTGATGAATTGGTGTTTGTAGCCCATGGCAGACAGTTCACGCTGGAACTTGGCGATGGTCGCGTCGTCCAGGTTCTTCTTCCAGTTGAAAGAAGGCGAGCAGTTGTAGGACAGCAGTTGGTCCGGGTATTCCTTCTTGATGGCTTCGGCAAAGCGGCGAGCTTCGTCCAGGTCCGGCTTGGCAGTTTCGCACCAGATCAGGTCGGCGTACGGCGCGTAGGCCAGGCCGCGAGCGATCGCCTGGTCGAGACCGGCGCGCACTTTATAGAAGCCTTCCTGGGTACGTTCGCCAGTCACGAACGGCTGGTCGTACGGGTCGCAATCCGAGGTCAGCAAGTCAGCCGCGTTGGCATCGGTACGGGCCAGGATGATGGTCGGAGTGCCAGCAACGTCAGCAGCCAGACGAGCAGCCGTCAGCTTTTGAACAGCTTCCTGGGTTGGAACCAGTACCTTGCCGCCCATGTGGCCGCATTTCTTCACCGAAGCCAGTTGGTCTTCGAAGTGAACGCCGGCAGCACCCGCCTCGATCATGCTCTTCATCAGCTCGTAGGCGTTCAGAACGCCGCCGAAACCTGCCTCAGCGTCTGCAACGATCGGTGCGAAGTAGTCGATGTAGCCTTCGTCGCCCGGGCCTTTACCGGCTTTCCACTGGATCTGGTCGGCGCGGCGGAACGAGTTGTTGATGCGCTTGACCACGGTTGGCACGGAGTCCACCGGGTACAGCGATTGGTCGGGGTACATGGATTCAGCGGAGTTGTTGTCCGCTGCCACTTGCCAGCCGGACAGGTAGATCGCCTGGATGCCGGCTTTTACCTGTTGAACCGCTTGGCCGCCGGTCAGGGCGCCCATGCAGTTGACGAAATCTTTCTCTGGGCGGAAGGACGGCTTGGCACCCTGGGTGACCAGCTTCCACAGCTTCTCGGCGCCGAGTTTTGCAAAAGTGTGCTCAGGTTGAACCGAGCCACGTAGGCGGACGACGTCAGCAGCGGAATAAGCGCGGGTCACGCCTTTCCAGCGTGGGTTTTCAGCCCAATCTTTTTCAAGGGCTGCAATTTGCTGTTCGCGTGTCAGTGCCATGGGGAAAAACCTCGTCGCATAGGTCTAGGTGGAAAATTCCATTTGCCAGCCGCGCAATCGTTGCGTGGGAATGGCTGCTCGCTGACCAGAAGCTTAGGCGGTCAAGTCAGGCTTGGCGGGGAAGGCGACGGGATGAACGAGTATCGAGCGGGGGAGTTGAGCAGGTAAGGGCGAACTGCGAACGGTCTTCAGGCGTCGTGGGCCTTTGTACGATCCATCAGTGTGTTGCCGGGTTACCTGGTTAGCTTCCGTCCCTCGGGACAACTTCGTTCCAGTCGCAACCTCGTCAAACACACCTTGTGGGCGGTACAGACACGAATCGGCTCAGGTGGGTAGCTTAGAGCGACGATCCGAAGGCCCTTGCCAGGGCCCCTGATTAGCGGGAGCGAGGCCATCATGCCCATGCTTTTTTGGATCGTCAAATGTTTTGTAGTGCTTTTTTTCAAGCACTACATCTTTAGTCTAATACGACTTGCCAGTCAGTTTTTGGTGCTTCAGTTCAGGGTCTCGACTTTGACCCGCAAGGTCAGGTCATCGCGCCCCTGAGTAGAGTAGCTGCGGGTTGTAGTGGTTTTGTCGGCCTGCGTCTGGCGATTGACCCCGGCCAGGGTGATCCACTCGCCCAAGCGTCCGCTGACAGTTGTGTCGGTACTTTGCACGTTCACTACATCGGGACGTTCCTGGCTCATGCGGTCACGATTGGTACTGATGCTCAGGTGAACGGTCTCACCGGTGACGCTGGCGGTGACGTAGAAGCCCTGGGTCACGTTGCGATACTGCGTCTGGTTCTGCGGGCGGCCGTAGGCATCAGGCTGGGTGGTGGTGAGCGGCACGCTCTGGCCGACCTGGATCAGCGCAGGCACGCCTTCGCTGGCCTGGATCTGCTGGATCCCGCCGTCGCGGCTCTCGGTGCTGTAGGTGATGACCTGAGTTTGATTGTTGCCGTTGCTTTGCTGGTTGTTCTCGTTGGTGTCGACGGTGATCAGCAGGCGTTTGGAAGGCGTGTCCAGTTGCGCAAGCAAGGCGCGCAGGCCCTGGATCTTGTCGGGTTCGGCATTCACGATCAGTTGGTTGCCGTAGGCGCTGACGGTACCGTCCTTGCCGATAAAGTTCTGCGCGACGGGCAACAGCTCGGCGCTGGTGCGGTTGCTCAGGGGTACGACTTCGGTGGCAGCCATCACCGAGAAGCTGGTGGCCAGGAGCAAAGTAGTGAGCAGGGTGCGTAGGGACATGTCCGTTATCTCTGCGAGTCATTAGGCTTGATAGTGCCAGTTTGTCGGCCTGGCGGGGTGCAAGTTGAATCCTGGACGGCAAAAGGCCCTGGCATCGGTGGATGGCAGGGCCTTTTGAGGTGTTGCTGATGGCGCCTTCGCGAGCAAGCCCGCTCCCACATGTGATCGCATTCCAAGGATGTACTGGATCGAATGTGGGAGCGGGCTTGCTCGCGAAGGGCGCGGCGCGGTCTCGGATCAGCCCTCGCGCACCATATCAACGTGAGGAATCCCGACTTCCAGGAACTCATCGCTGACAATCTTGAAGCCCAGGCGCTCATAAAACGGCGCTGCGTGGACCTGTGCGCTGAGGATCTGCCGGGTCTGGCCGCGTTTCTCGGCCTCGCCGATCACGGCTTCCATCAGCTTGTCGCCGACCTTCAGGCCGCGCCAGTCCTTGAGGACTGACACACGCCCGATCTCGCCGGTAGGCAGCAGGCGTGCAGTACCGATGGGGAAGTCGCCTTCGAACGCCAGGAAATGCACCGCACCCGCGTCGTCAGCATCCCATTCCAGCTCCGGTGGAACCGATTGTTCAGCGATAAATACCGCTTCACGAATGCGCCGTATCTCGGCGATATCCTTTTGCCAGTCCGCGACACTTACGTGAATCTTATTCATCGGCAAACCCCAGGCTCCCTTGCTTGACCAGTTCCCACAGCAGGGCGCAGCCATCTTCATCCGCCAGCCATGGGCCGAGGTTGTCGATGTGCAATGCGTCGGCAGCGCAGACCAGCTTCAGCAGTTCCCGCAGCTTGCCCGGCAACAGGCGGCTCTGGCCGCTGGCGAACAGCAGCAGGTCGTCGTCCACTTCGGACCAGGCCAGGCGTGCACTTGGGTTGCGGATCAGCACGGCGCCGTCTTGCAGGCTGCCCAGCAGGTCTTCTTCTTCCACTTCCGGGCCGGCGACCAGTTCCGGGTAGCGCGGCTCGGTCATGAACTGGCCAAACCAGGTCAGCAGCATGCGCTCGTCGCTCATGTGCTCGGCCAGCAGGCTTTTCAGGCGGTCGAGGGCGTCGGCCTGGATCTGGTGCGGGTCGCTGACCGGCTGGGCGTCGGCGTCGGTGTAGCGCTCTTCGTCAGTCAGGTACTGGCTGAGGAAGTCGGTGAAGTGGGTCAGCACTTCAGCCGCGCTCGGGGCGCGGAAGCCTACGGAGTAAGTCATGCAATCATCCACGGCAACACCGCAGTGGGCCAGGCGTGGCGGCAGGTAGAGCATGTCGCCCGGTTCCAGTACCCATTCGGCGGTTTCTTCGAATTCTGCGAGGATGCGCAGGTCGGCGTGCTGCAGCAGCGGGCTTTCGGAGTTGCACATCTGGCCGATCTTCCAGTTGCGCTTGCCGGAACCTTGCAGCAGGAACACGTCGTAGTTGTCGAAGTGCGGGCCCACGCTGCCACCCGGGGCGGCGTAGCTGATCATCACGTCATCGATGCGCCAGCTCGGCAGGAAACGGAAGTTTTCCAGCAGTTCAGCCACTTCCGGCACGAACTGGTCGACGGCCTGCACCAGCAGGGTCCACTCACGCTCGGGCAGGGTGCTGAAGGCATCTTCGGCGAACGGGCCGCGACGCAACTCCCACGGGCGCTCGCCGTGTTCGATGATCAGGCGCGACTCGACTTCTTCTTCCAGCGCCAGGCCGGCCAGTTCGTCGGCGTCGATCGGGCTTTCGAAATCAGGAATGGCCTGGCGGATCAGCAGCGGTTTTTTCTGCCAGTAGTCGCGCAGGAACTCGCGTGCCGTGATGCCGCCCAGAAGTTGAAGAGGAATATCAGGATTCATGTGTAACCTATTGAAAAAAAGCACTTTTCAGACGGGAATAAAAACGCCCGGCGCTGCCGGGCGTCTCAAAGGGTCAAGCAGCTATCAGATACGTTTGGCTTGGGCCACAGCGTTGCCGATGTAGTTAGCCGGGGTGAGCAGTTTCAGCTCAGCCTTGGCGGCGGCTGGCATGTCCAGGCCGTCGATGAAAGTTTGCAACGCTTCAGAGGTGATGCCCTTGCCGCGGGTCAGCTCTTTGAGCTTCTCGTACGGGTTTTCGATGTTGTAGCGGCGCATCACGGTCTGGATTGGCTCGGCCAGGACTTCCCAGCAAGCGTCCAGGTCAGCGGCGATCTTCTGCGCGTTGAGCTCAAGCTTGCTGATGCCTTTGAGGCTGGCTTCGTACGCGATCACGCTGTGGGCAAAGCCCACGCCGAGGTTGCGCAGTACGGTGGAGTCGGTCAGGTCGCGCTGCCAGCGGGAGATCGGCAACTTGCTGGCCAAGTGCTGGAACAGGGCGTTGGCGATACCGAGGTTGCCTTCGGAGTTTTCGAAGTCGATCGGGTTGACCTTGTGCGGCATGGTCGACGAACCGATTTCACCGGCGATGGTGCGTTGCTTGAAGTAGCCCAGGGAGATGTAGCCCCAGATATCGCGATCGAAGTCGATCAGGATGGTGTTGAAGCGCGCAATCGCGTCGAACAGCTCGGCGATGTAGTCGTGAGGTTCGATCTGCGTGGTGTACGGGTTGAAGCCCAGGCCCAGCTCGTCTTCGATGAAGGCGCGGGCGTTTTCTTCCCAGTCGATCTCAGGGTAGGCCGACAGGTGGGCGTTGTAGTTGCCTACGGCGCCGTTGATCTTGCCCAGCAGCGGCACGGCGGCCACTTGAGCGATCTGGCGCTCCAGGCGGTACACCACGTTGGCCAGTTCTTTACCCAAAGTGGTCGGCGAAGCCGGCTGGCCGTGGGTGCGCGACAGCATCGGTACGTCGGCGAAACGGATAGCCAGTTCGCGGATGGCTTCGGCAGTCTGGCGCATGAGTGGCAGCATCACGTCATCACGGCCTTCGCGCAGCATCAGGGCGTGGGACAGGTTGTTGATGTCCTCGCTGGTGCAGGCAAAGTGGATGAACTCGCTGACTTTGGCCAGTTCCGGCAGCTTGGCCGCTTGCTCTTTGAGCAGGTACTCGATGGCTTTTACGTCGTGGTTGGTGGTGCGCTCGATCTCTTTGACACGCTCGGCGTGCTCCAGAGCGAAGTTTTCCGCCAGGGCGTTCAGCACCGCGTTGGCTTCGGCGGAGAACGCCGGCACTTCGCTGATGCCAGGGTGAGCGGCCAGACGCTGGAGCCAGCGCACTTCAACCAGAACACGAGCACGGATCAAGCCGTATTCGCTGAAAATAGGGCGCAGGGCCTGGGTTTTGCCGGCGTAGCGGCCGTCAACAGGGGAAACCGCAGTGAGCGAAGAAAGCTGCATGGGGTGTTCTCGGACAGTCGGGCAACGAAATGGGGCGCGTATCATACATGAAAAAATCCGCCGGTCCGTTGCCAACTGACCGGCGTATTACGCGTGGGGCTATAAAAAAATCGGTTGCTGCGACTTATTCGTTGCGCATCAACGGGTAAAGCTCTTTCAGCAATTTGCGACGGCTGACGACCAGTTGCCAGCGATGACCGCCCAACTGGCGCCACAACCGCGCCGAACGAATACCGGCCAGCAGCAGCGCGCGGATTTTCGAGGCGTTGTTCGGTTGTTGCAGGTTGCGCATGTCGCCGTGCACCTGGATCCGCTGGCGCAAAGTGCTCAGGGTGTCCTGATACAGCGCGCCACAGGCAGCGATCACATTTTCGTGGGCCGGGCCGAAATGTTCGACCTGGGACTGAATCTGCGGCAGGCGCTTGCCGATGGTTTCCAGCAAGTCGTCGCGCTTGGCCAATTGGCGCTCCAGGCCGAGCATCGACAGGGCGTAGCGCAGTGGCTCGCGCTGCAAGGTGCTCGGGTCGCGCTCGAGGGCGCCGACCAGCGCGCGATAACCTTCACGCAGGGCCAGGTCGTCGCCGCCGTACACTTCCAGGGTGTCCTTCGGGTCGCGGATCAGCAGGCTGCCGAGCATGCAGGTCAGGCCTGCCTCGGTGACCTGGCCGGTCTTGGCGATCTTGTCCACCAGCACCGCGGCGAGAAACACGCCGCCCAGTGCCGTCAATTGCTCCTGGGTCGGGCTCATGCCTTGCTGCTCCAGGGTTCGGCAACTTCGATCACGCCGCCCCCCAGGCAAATCTCTCCGTCGTAGAACACTACCGATTGGCCCGGCGTTACGGCGCGCTGCGGGTCGTCGAAGGTGGCGCGATAGCCGGTGGCGGTTTTTTCCAGGGTGCAGGGCTGGTCGCTCTGGCGATAGCGAACCTTGGCGGTCAGGCGGCGCGGGCTGCTGAGGTCCACCGGGTTGACCCAGTAGATGTCCGAAGCGAGCAGGGCGCGGGAGAACAGCCATGGGTGGTCATTGCCCTGGCCCACGATCAGTTCGTTGTGTTCCAGGTCCTTGACCAGCACGTACCACGGCTCTTCACCCGCGTCTTTCAGGCCGCCGATGCCCAGGCCCTGGCGCTGGCCGATAGTGTGGTACATCAGGCCGTGGTGACGGCCGATGATTTCGCCTTCGGTGGTCTTGATCTCGCCCGGTTGCGCCGGCAGGTATTGCTTGAGGAAGTCGCTGAAACGGCGCTCGCCGATAAAGCAGATCCCGGTGGAGTCTTTCTTCTTGGCGGTGGCCAAGCCGTGTTTTTCCGCAATTGCGCGCACTTCGGGCTTTTCCAGTTCGCCCACCGGGAACAGGGTCTTGGCGATCTGTTCGCCGCCGACGGCGTGCAGGAAGTAGCTCTGGTCCTTGTTGGCGTCCAGGCCCTTGAGCAGTTCGGTGCGGCCATCGATGTCGCGACGGCGCACGTAGTGGCCAGTGGCGATCAGGTCGGCACCGAGGATCATCGCGTAGTCGAGGAACGCCTTGAACTTGATCTCGCGGTTACACAGGATGTCCGGGTTCGGCGTACGACCGGCCTTGTATTCGGCCAGGAAGTGCTCGAACACGTTGTCCCAGTACTCGGCGGCGAAGTTGGCGGTGTGCAGCTTGATGCCGATTTTGTCACAGACGGCCTGGGCATCCGCCAGGTCGTCCATGGCGGTGCAATATTCCGTTCCATCGTCTTCTTCCCAGTTCTTCATGAACAGGCCTTCCACCTCATAACCCTGCTCCATGAGCAGAACGGCGGAAACGGAAGAATCCACGCCGCCGGACATACCGACGATGACGCGCTTCTTTTGTGTGTCAGAAGGGGCTGGATCACGCATAGGATTTCAACGGGAGTCTTTAAAAAGGACGCGATTCTAGCAGGCTCGCGTCTGCAAGGCTAAAGAGAAGGGCGGATCAATTCGAGGCTGTGGCGTTGGCCGGCCAGATAATCGTCGATACAGCGGATAATCAGCTCGCTGCGCCAGTCTTCGCGCAGGGCCATCAATTCGTCACGGGTCAGCCAGCGGGCGCGCAGGATGCCGTCGTCCAGTTGGTAGTCCGGGTGGTGTTTCAGGGCCTTGGCGATGAAGCACACGCGCTGATAGGTCACGCCATTGCTGGGAGCGGTGTACAGGTAAATCCCGACAATCCCGGTGGCTTCGACGTCCCAGCCGGTTTCTTCGAGGGTTTCGCGCACGGCGGCCTCGGTCAGGGTTTCGTTCGGATCAAGGTGCCCGGCGGGCTGGTTCAGCACGGCGCGGCCGCCCTTGAGTTCTTCGACCATCAGGAAGCGGCCGTTGTCTTCGACGATGGTGGCGACGGTGATGTGAGGTAGCCAGGTCATAAAGTGCCTCGATTCAAGGTGTAACGCTGTCTTCAGGCGCGATTGCATTCAGTGCGGGAGCGGGCTTGCTCGCGAATACGGCGTGTCAGTTAAAGAGGTATTGACTGATCCAGCGCATTCGCGAGCAAGCCCGCTCCCACATTTTGATTGGGTTTCTTCAATAAAAGCGCCATGTCCAGAAACAGAAACCCCGGCACAGGGCCGGGGCTTCTTTGCATCCTTACAACCTTACACCAGCGCAGCGATTGCCGCGTTGAGGGTGTTGCTTGGGCGCATGGCCTTGCTGGTCAGCTCGGCGTTCGGCGCGTAGTAGCCACCGATGTCCACTGGCTTGCCCTGGACGGCGTTGAGCTCGGCAACGATGGTTGCCTCGTTCGCAGCCAGGGTCTTGGCCAGTTCGCCAAACTGCGCTTGCAGTGCAGTGTCTTCGGTCTGGGCGGCCAGGGCTTGAGCCCAGTACAGCGCCAGGTAGAAGTGGCTGCCGCGGTTGTCGATGTTGCCGACTTTGCGCGATGGCGACTTGTTGTTGTCGAGGAACTGGCCGGTGGCCTGGTCCAGGGTCTTGGACAGCACCAGGGCTTTCGGGTTGTTGTAGTTCACACCCAAATGCTCGAGGGACGCTGCCAGGGCCAGGAACTCGCCCAGGGAATCCCAGCGCAGGAAGTTTTCTTCAACCAGTTGCTGTACGTGCTTCGGAGCCGAACCGCCGGCGCCGGTTTCGAACAGGCCGCCACCGTTCATCAGCGGCACGATCGACAGCATCTTGGCGCTGGTGCCCAGTTCCATGATCGGGAACAGGTCAGTCAGGTAGTCGCGCAGTACGTTGCCGGTCACCGAGATGGTGTCCAGGCCCTTGCGGGTGCGCTCCAGGGTGAACTTCATCGCGTCGACCGGCGCCATGATGCGGATGTCCAGGCCTTCGGTGTTGTGGTCTTTCAGGTAAGCCTGAACTTTCTCGACCACGACGCCGTCGTGCGCGCGCTGTGGGTCCAGCCAGAAGATGGCCGGGGTGTTGCTGGCGCGGGCACGGTTGACGGCCAGTTTGACCCAGTCCTGGATCGGCGCGTCTTTGGTCTGGCACATGCGGAAGATGTCGCCGGCTTCAACAGCCTGTTCCATCAGCAGGTTGCCCTTGCTGTCGGTGACGCGGACTACGCCGTCAGCCTTGATCTGGAAGGTCTTGTCGTGGGAGCCGTACTCTTCGGCTTTTTTCGCCATCAGGCCAACGTTTGGCACGCTGCCCATGGTGGTGGGGTCGAAGGCGCCGTTGGCCTTGCAGTCTTCGATGACTGCCTGGTAGATGGTCGCGTAGCAGCGATCCGGGATCACAGCCTTGGTGTCGTGCAGCTGGCCGTCGGTGCCCCACATCTTGCCGGAGTCACGGATCATCGCAGGCATCGAGGCGTCGACGATGACGTCGCTCGGCACGTGCAGGTTGGTGATGCCTTTGTCGGAGTTGACCATCGCCAGGGAAGGGCGAGCGGCGTACACCGCCTGGATGTCAGCTTCGATCTGCGCTTGCTGATCGCCAGGCAGGGCCTTGATGCGAGCGTACAGGTCGCCGATGCCGTTGTTCAGGTTGAAGCCGGTCTGCTCCAGCACGACAGCGTGCTTGGCCAGTGCGTCTTTATAGAACTCGGCAACGATCTGGCCGAACATGATCGGGTCGGAGACCTTCATCATGGTGGCTTTCAGGTGAACCGACAGCAGTACGCCTTGTTTCTTGGCGTCTTCGATTTCAGCGGCGATGAAGCTGCGCAGGGCTTTCTTGCTCAGCACGGCGCTGTCGATGATCTCGCCAGCTTGTACGCTGGTTTTTTCTTTCAGGACGGTAGCGGTACCGTCCTTGGCGATCAGTTCGATCTTGACGGCATCAGCGCCTTCGATCTGTACGGCTTTCTCGCTGCCGTAGAAGTCGCCGTTGCTCATGTGGGCAACGTGGGACTTGGAGTCGGCAGCCCAGGCGCCCATTTTGTGCGGGTGCTTGCGTGCGTAGTTCTTGACCGACAGCGGTGCGCGGCGATCGGAGTTGCCTTCGCGCAGTACCGGGTTCACGGCGCTGCCCTTGACCTTGTCGTAACGTGCACGGGTTTCTTTTTCCGCGTCGGTGGTTACGGTTTCCGGGTAGTCCGGCAGGTCGAAGCCCTGGGCTTGCAGTTCCTTGATGGCGGCCTGCAGCTGAGGGGTCGAAGCGCTGATGTTCGGCAGCTTGATGATGTTGGCTTCAGGGGTTACGGCCAGGTCGCCCAGTTCGGCGAGGTGGTCCGGCACAGCCTTGGCGCCCAGTTGCTCGGGGAAGCTTGCGAGGATGCGCGCGGCCAGGGAAATGTCGCGGGTTTCCACGGCAATATCAGCGGAAGCGGTGAAGGCCTCTACGATAGGCAGCAGTGAATAGGTGGCGAGGGCTGGGGCTTCGTCGGTGAAGGTGTAGATGATCTTCGAGCGGGTGGGCATATTCGGATTAACTCTCTTCTTTGCTGAAAGCATGCGCAGAAACTCGAGATGCGCCGGGTAAAGCGCGTTCGTTCAAAGTCATCCATGAGCGAAATGTCGAAGTTTCTTCGCGGTGATGTTGGGTTGCATCAGTCGAGCGTCAAGCGGGTGGACTATTGTAATAGTCCGGCTTTTCGGGCGGAGGGCATCAATGTAGAGCGGTCGGCCGTCGTGACTCTTTGGTCAGCGGCGGCATTATACATAGGTCGCTATGCTTACGCCGAGCCTTCATACAAAAGGTGTGTCGTCCATTGGTCTAAAGGTCGCAGGCAGCGGGGTACGCCCAAAGTCGCATGAGGTGCTCAAGATTGGCGCTTTTCCCTTTGCTTTCAAGCTTGTAGGCCACTAAATGTGCTGTTTTCGACGCAAATGTGCAGGCCCTGAGGTTTCAGTCCTCATTTATCTGGAGTAGGCTCGAACGCAGCCAGATGTTCAATCCATAGATGGAGTTCAGCATGGGATACAAGAAGATTCAGGTTCCGGCAGTCGGCGACAAAATCACCGTCAATGCAGACCATTCTCTCAATGTTCCTGACAACCCGATCATCCCCTTCATTGAGGGTGACGGTATTGGCGTCGACATCAGCCCGGTGATGATCAAGGTTGTCGATGCAGCTGTTAACAAGGCTTATGGCGGCAAGCGCAAGATCTCCTGGATGGAGGTTTATGCCGGCGAAAAGGCCACTCAGGTTTACGACCAGGACACCTGGCTGCCCCAGGAAACCCTGGATGCGGTCAAGGACTACGTGGTTTCCATCAAGGGCCCGCTGACCACCCCGGTCGGTGGCGGCATCCGTTCGCTGAACGTGGCCCTGCGTCAACAGCTCGACCTTTATGTGTGCCTGCGCCCGGTGCGCTGGTTCGAAGGCGTGCCAAGCCCGGTCAAGAAGCCAGGCGATGTGGACATGACCATCTTCCGTGAGAACTCCGAGGATATTTACGCCGGTATCGAGTGGAAGGCTGGCTCCCCGGAAGCGATCAAGGTCATCAAGTTCCTGAAAGAAGAGATGGGCGTCACCAAGATCCGTTTCGACCAGAATTGCGGGATCGGCATCAAGCCGGTGTCCCTGGAAGGCACCAAGCGCCTGGCGCGCAAGGCTCTGCAATATGTAGTGGATAACGACCGCGACTCGCTGACCATCGTGCACAAAGGCAACATCATGAAGTTCACCGAAGGTGCCTTCAAGGAATGGGCCTACGAAGTGGCGGCCGAAGAATTCGGCGCGACCCTGCTCGATGGCGGGCCGTGGATGCAATTCAAGAACCCGCGCACCGGCAAGAATGTCGTGGTCAAGGATGCAATTGCCGACGCCATGCTCCAGCAGATCCTGCTGCGCCCGGCGGAATATGACGTGATCGCTACGCTTAACCTTAACGGTGACTACCTGTCCGACGCCCTGGCGGCGGAAGTGGGCGGCATCGGTATTGCGCCGGGTGCCAACCTGTCCGACACCGTGGCCATGTTCGAAGCCACCCACGGTACCGCGCCGAAGTATGCCGGCAAGGACCAGGTCAACCCGGGTTCGCTGATCCTGTCGGCGGAAATGATGCTGCGTCACATGGGCTGGACTGAAGCGGCCGACCTGATCATCAAGGGCACCAACGGTGCGATTTCGGCCAAGACTGTGACTTATGATTTCCATCGCTTGATGGACGGCGCCAAGTTGCTGTCTTCGTCCGCCTTCGGGGATGCGCTGATTTCGCATATGTAGACTTATAGGCAGGCATAAAAAAACCGGCCTTGATGGCCGGTTTTTTTTAGAACGTTTGCTCAGCGGCTGATCAGGCCGACTGTTTTTCTGATTTTTGAGCGACGTCTTCTTTGGCGGTGCCCAGGCTGACGGGCGCGCCGATATTCACTGCATGCAAGCCTTTGGGTCCCTGAATGATTTCGAAGGAAACCGGTTGCCCTGCCTTCAGAGTCTTGTAGCCATCCATTTGGATTGCCGAGTAATGCGCAAAAAGGTCGTCTTCCTTGCCGTCTTCATTAATGAAGCCGTAACCCTTGGCATTGTTGAACCATTTGACCTTACCGCTTGCCATGCCCATATCCCTCTGCACCAGACTCCATCACTGGAGTATCATCCAGTTTATCCGTCCTAACCCGAATAAATAAGGTTGACTGCGCGGACCTTTTTTACCCACTGTGGGTTCTATTGGTTGTAACACTGATTTGCCGATAGTCAAGGCGACCAGTCGGTCAGAGTTGAAAATCTGACAGGCCGCCCCCACCACTGTATTTGAACCACTGACGAACCTTTCTTTCCATGCATGCAATCAGCCAGATTCGACTAACATTCAATCAGGATCGCCCGACTCTCCATAAAGATCATCCGGATGGTCATGAAGACGACGATGGTTCTGCAGGCATTGCTGTTCAGGAGGCCAAGCCTGCTTTACAGGCGCCGCCGATGTACAAGGTGGTTTTGTTCAACGATGACTACACACCGATGGATTTCGTCGTCGAAGTGCTCGAGGTGTTTTTTAACCTGAACCGCGAGTTGGCGACCAAGGTAATGCTGGCCGTTCACACAGAAGGACGGGCAGTATGTGGAGTGTTTACCCGCGACATCGCCGAGACAAAGGCCATGCAGGTCAACCAGTACGCCAGGGAAAGCCAGCATCCGCTACTCTGTGAAATCGAGAAGGACGGTTAACTCCGACCACTTGGGTATGAGGTGAAGCTATGTTAAACCGCGAGCTCGAAGTCACCCTCAATCTTGCCTTCAAGGAGGCCCGTTCGAAGCGTCATGAATTCATGACCGTCGAACACCTGCTGCTGGCACTTTTGGATAACGAAGCTGCCGCCACCGTACTGCGTGCGTGTGGTGCCAATCTCGACAAACTCAAGCATGACCTGCAGGAGTTTATCGACTCCACCACGCCGTTGATCCCCGTTCATGACGAGGACCGCGAGACCCAACCTACCCTGGGCTTCCAGCGGGTACTGCAGCGTGCCGTTTTCCACGTACAGAGCTCCGGCAAGCGCGAAGTCACAGGGGCCAATGTGCTCGTGGCGATCTTCAGCGAGCAGGAAAGCCAGGCCGTATTCCTGCTCAAGCAGCAAAGCGTTGCCCGTATTGATGTCGTCAACTACATCGCCCATGGCATTTCCAAAGTGCCAGGGCATGGCGATCACTCAGAAGGTGAGCAGGATATGCAGGATGACGAGGGCGGTGAGTCTTCTTCTTCGAGCAACCCGCTGGATGCCTATGCCAGCAACCTCAACGAACTGGCGCGCCAGGGGCGGATCGATCCGCTGGTAGGGCGCGAGCTGGAAGTTGAACGCGTGGCGCAGATCCTGGCGCGTCGTCGCAAAAACAACCCGCTGTTGGTCGGTGAAGCAGGCGTGGGTAAAACCGCGATTGCCGAAGGCCTGGCCAAACGCATTGTTGATAACCAGGTGCCAGACCTGCTGGCCAACAGCGTCGTCTACTCCCTTGACCTGGGCGCGTTACTCGCCGGGACCAAGTACCGTGGCGACTTCGAGAAGCGCTTCAAGGCGCTGCTCGGCGAGCTGAAAAAACGCCCGCAGGCGATCCTGTTCATTGACGAAATCCACACCATCATTGGTGCCGGTGCTGCTTCCGGTGGCGTGATGGATGCGTCGAACCTGCTCAAGCCGCTGCTGTCTTCGGGTGATATCCGTTGCATCGGTTCGACCACGTTCCAGGAATTCCGCGGGATCTTCGAAAAAGACCGTGCCCTGGCGCGCCGCTTCCAGAAAGTGGACGTGTCCGAGCCTTCGGTTGAAGACACCATCGGCATCCTGCGCGGGCTCAAGGGGCGTTTCGAAGCGCACCATGGCATCGAGTACACCGATGAGGCGCTGCGTGCAGCCGCCGAGCTGGCGTCGCGCTACATCAATGACCGGCACATGCCGGACAAGGCCATCGACGTGATCGACGAGGCGGGTGCCTATCAGCGCCTGCAGCCGGTCGAGAAGCGTGTGAAGCGCATCGACGTGCCTCAGGTCGAGGACATCGTGGCGAAGATCGCGCGTATTCCGCCAAAACACGTCAACACGTCCGACCGGGAACTGCTGCGCAACCTGGAGCGTGACCTCAAGCTGACCGTGTTTGGTCAGGATGCGGCCATCGACTCGCTGTCCACGGCGATCAAGCTGTCCCGTGCGGGCCTCAAGTCGCCGGACAAGCCGGTCGGTTCGTTCCTGTTTGCCGGGCCTACCGGTGTCGGCAAGACCGAAGCGGCGCGGCAACTGGCCAAGGCCATGGGTATCGAGCTGGTGCGTTTCGACATGTCCGAATACATGGAGCGTCACACTGTGTCGCGCCTGATCGGTGCGCCTCCGGGCTATGTCGGGTTCGACCAGGGCGGCCTGTTGACCGAGGCGATCACCAAGCAGCCACATTGCGTACTGCTGCTCGATGAAATCGAGAAGGCGCACCCGGAAGTCTTCAACCTGCTGTTGCAGGTGATGGACCACGGCACCCTGACCGACAACAACGGGCGCAAGGCGGACTTCCGCAACGTGATCGTGATCATGACCACCAACGCCGGTGCCGAAACGGCCGCGCGGGCTTCCATTGGCTTCACTCATCAGGATCACTCTTCCGACGCCATGGAAGTGATCAAGAAGAGCTTCACGCCGGAATTCCGCAACCGTCTGGACACCATTATCCAGTTTGGTCGCCTCAGCCATGAGGTCATCAAAAGCGTGGTGGACAAGTTCCTCACCGAGCTTCAGGCGCAGTTGGAAGACAAGCGTGTGCAGCTGGAAGTTACGGACGCGGCGCGCAACTGGCTGGCAGAAGGTGGCTACGATGCGGCAATGGGCGCTCGGCCAATGGCTCGCCTGATCCAGGACAAGATCAAGCGCCCACTGGCGGAAGAGATCCTGTTCGGCGAACTGGCAGACCATGGTGGCGTGGTGCATATCGACCTGAAGGACGGCGAGCTGACCTTCGACTTCGAGACCACGGCTGAAATGGCCTGATAGCTGAAGCAACAAAACAAAAAGGCGCCGAGAGGCGCCTTTTTGTTGTCTTGGAACTGATGGAGATCAAATGTGGGAGCGGGCTTGCTCGCGAATGCGGTGTGCCAGTCGACACAATCAATGACTGACACCCCGCATTCGCCAGCAAACCCGCTCCCACAAGGGATTTCTGGTCTCAGGTAAATAGCGCACACACAAAAACGCCCGGCATAACCGGGCGTCTTGTATTGACTTGATTAACGGGCGCGGTAAGTGATGCGCCCTTTGCTCAGGTCATAGGGCGTCAGTTCGACGCGCACTTTGTCACCGGTAAGAATACGGATGTAATTCTTGCGCATCTTGCCGGAGATATGCGCGGTTACGACGTGCCCATTTTCCAACTCCACACGAAACATGGTGTTGGGCAGGGTGTCGACGACAGTGCCTTCCATTTCGAAGCTGTCTTCTTTCGACATGCAGTAAAGCCCTCGGTATCCAGTGAATGGCCCGGTGCAACTGCGCCAGGCAAAAGCGGCGTGCATTGTGCCCGAAAAAGGGTGTTTAAGCCAAGAGGTTCTAGTTCAACGTGACCCATCTTTGGTTAATTAACAGCTCAATGGGCCGATATTGGGTCTTGTAGTTCATCTTTTTGCAGTTTTTTATCCAGTATCCGAGGTACACCGCCTCCAGTTCCATGCGCAAAGCTTCGCCGATTTGCCACAGGATCGCAAAGCGTCCCAGGCTGCGCCGCTCCTCGGCGGGCTCATAAAAGGTGTAGACCGCCGACAGGCCATTGGGCAGCAGGTCGGTGACGGCTACCGCCACCAGGCGTCCCTCAAGGCGAAACTCGTAGAAGCGTGAGAAGGGCAGGTCGCGCACCAGGAAGGTGGAAAACTGGTCGCGGCTGGGCGGGAACATGTCGCCGTCGGCGTGGCGCTGCTCGATGTAGCGTTGGTAAAGATCGAAATATTCCTCACTGAAGCCCGGTTTGGCGGCGGTGACGGTCAAGTCGGCATTACGCTTGAGGATGCGTTTCTGGTTACGGTCCGCCAGGAACTGCGCCACCGGGATGCGCGCCGGTACGCAGGCGTTGCAGTTCTGGCAGTGGGGCCGGTAAAGGTGGTCGCCGCTGCGCCGGAAGCCCATTTCCGACAAATCGGCATACACATGCACGTCCATCGGCTGGCTGGGGTCGAGGAACAGCGTGGTGGCCTGCTCATCGGGCAGATAGCTGCAAGAGTGGGGTTGAGTGGCATAAAACTTCAAACGCGCCAGCTCGGTCATGATCAACCCTCGGATAAGCTTTGAAATAAGTGTAAGCCAGGTGCGGGGAAGTCGCCTAGGAAACCCATGGCGCAGAGCTGGTTTGGTCCAAATGGTCGCGCAGGTAGTTGGCAAAGTCGCTGCGGGGAATGGCGCGGGCGCCGAGGCTGTGCAGGTGGTCGGTGGGCATCTGGCAGTCGATCAGCACAAAGCCCCATGCCTGCAATTGCCTGACCAGGGTGGCGAAGCCGAATTTGGAGGCGTTGTCGGCGCGACTGAACATCGATTCGCCGAAAAACAACTGGCCCATCGCCAGGCCGTACAAGCCGCCGACCAGCTCGCCTTCGTCCCAGACTTCCACCGAGTGCGCATAGCCGCGCTGGTGCAGCTGCAGGTAGGCACTCTGCATGGCTTCGGTGATCCAGGTGCCGTCGGCATAACTGCGCGGCGCCGCGCAGGCCTGGATGACGGCGGCGAAATCCTGGTCAAAGGTCACCGTATAACGCTGCTGGCGCAACAGTTTGCCGAGGCTGCGGGAAACATGCAGCTCGTCGGGGAACAGCACGGTGCGCGGGTCGGGTGACCACCAGAGGATTGGCTGGCCCTCCGAGAACCAGGGAAAGCAGCCATGGCGATAGGCCTGGATCAAGCGGTCGGCCGACAGGTCGCCACCGGCGGCGAGCAGGCCATTGGGTTCGCGCATGGCCTTGGCCAGCGGTGGAAACGTCAGGGTGTTGCGTTGTAACCAGGTCAGCATGGCATCCAGGCTTACGGAAGGGGAGGGCGGTAACGGCGATGTTGCCCGTTGCAAGAGCTGTGATTATTGTCGACGAAACGCTCTGGGGCTACCCCGAACATGGGATCGGTGCAGATAAGCATGAACGGGTGTTTCTGCAACTCTATGCCGGGGCCGTGGTCGTAATCGCGTACGTCGGTCGGCAAGCTAGCCTGGATTGGCAAAAACAGCTCATAAGCCTTTGTCAGTAAAGACAATGCATGCTCAAATTGAGCGTTATGAAACCGAAGATTGGCTATGCTGTGCAACGTAGGGCCTAGTGCGTGGCATAGCGCACACAAACCCGTACAATGCGGCCATTCAGGCGTTATCGCCGTTTCATGAATCAGTTGCAGAGTGTTAAAAGTAGCTTCACTGGCACTCGTTCATTTTTTACCTGCTCGGATTGAGCAGTATTTTGCAGTCATTCAATAGATGGACGCGCTAAAGGCGCAGGAAAAGACCCGTTTTGAAGAAATCCGCCGCTACACCTAAAGCCGCAGTCGTGCCCGCCTGGCGCCAGCACCTGCACTATCGACTCAAGGAAGGTGCACTGATCGCCATCGGCGCACTGTGCCTGTTCCTGATGATGGCCTTGCTCACCTATGGCAAGGACGATCCAGGCTGGAGCCACAATAGCAAGATCGAAGACGTGCAGAACTTCGGTGGCCCGGCCGGCTCCTACAGCGCCGATATCCTGTTCATGGTGCTGGGTTACTTCGCCTATATCTTCCCGTTGCTGCTGGCCATCAAGACCTGGCAGATCTTCCGTCAGCGTCATGAGCCGTGGCAGTGGAGCGGCTGGCTGTTCTCCTGGCGCCTGATCGGCCTGGTGTTCCTTGTACTGTCGGGCGCCGCCCTCGCACACATTCATTTCCACGCACCTACCGGCTTGCCGGCCGGTGCTGGCGGCGCATTGGGCGAAAGCCTAGGCGACCTGGCCCGCAGGAGCCTGAACATCCAGGGCAGCACCCTGATGTTTATCGCGCTGTTCCTGTTTGGCCTCACCGTGTTTACCGACCTGTCCTGGTTCAAGGTCATGGACGTGACCGGCAAGATCACCCTCGACCTGCTCGAACTGTTCCAGGGCGCCGCCAATCGCTGGTGGTCGGCCCGGGTTGATCGCAAGCGCATGGTTGCGCAGTTGCGTGAGGTCGATACCCGCGTCAATGAGGTGGTGGCCCCGAGCACGCCGGACCGGCGTGAACAAGCCAAGGTCAAGGAACGCCTGATCGAACGCGAACAGGCCCTGACCAAGCACATGTCCGACCGCGAGAAGCAGGTGCCGCCGGTGATCGCGCCTGCGCCACCCAAGGCACCCGAGCCAAGCCACCGCGTGCAGAAAGAGAAACAGGCGCCGTTGTTTGTCGACAGCGCCGTGGAAGGCACCTTGCCGCCGATCTCGATTCTCGACCCGGCGGAAAAGAAACAGCTCAACTACTCCCCTGAATCCCTGGCGGCCGTCGGCCACCTGCTGGAAATCAAGCTCAAGGAATTCGGCGTCGAAGTCTCGGTGGACTCGATCCACCCGGGCCCGGTGATTACCCGCTACGAAATCCAGCCGGCTGCCGGCGTGAAGGTCAGCCGCATTTCCAACCTGGCCAAGGATCTGGCGCGTTCGCTGGCCGTGACCAGCGTGCGGGTGGTGGAAGTGATTCCGGGCAAGACCACCGTCGGTATCGAGATTCCCAACGAAGACCGGCAGATCGTGCGCTTCTCCGAAGTGCTGTCGACCCCGGAATACGACAACTTCAAATCGCCGGTCACCTTGGCACTGGGCCACGACATCGGCGGCAAGCCGGTGATCACCGACCTGGCGAAAATGCCCCACTTGCTGGTCGCCGGTACCACCGGTTCCGGTAAGTCGGTGGGTGTGAACGCGATGATCCTGTCGATCCTGTTCAAGTCTGGCCCGGAAGACGCCAAGCTGATCATGATCGACCCGAAAATGCTCGAGCTGTCGATCTACGAAGGCATTCCGCACCTGCTGTGCCCGGTGGTGACCGACATGAAGGACGCGGCCAACGCCCTGCGCTGGAGCGTCGCCGAGATGGAGCGCCGCTACAAGCTGATGGCGAAGATGGGCGTACGTAACCTGTCGGGCTTCAACGCCAAGGTCAAGGAAGCCCAGGACGCCGGCACACCGCTGACCGACCCGCTGTACAAGCGCGAAAGCATTCACGACGAAGCGCCGCTGCTCACCAAGCTGCCGACCATCGTGGTGGTGGTCGACGAATTCGCCGACATGATGATGATCGTCGGCAAGAAGGTCGAAGAGCTGATCGCCCGTATCGCCCAGAAGGCCCGTGCCGCCGGTATCCACTTGATCCTCGCTACCCAGCGCCCGTCGGTGGACGTGATCACCGGCCTGATCAAGGCCAACATCCCGACCCGCATGGCGTTCCAGGTATCGAGCAAGATCGACTCCCGGACCATTATCGACCAGGGCGGCGCCGAGCAACTGCTGGGCCACGGTGACATGCTCTATATGCCGCCGGGCACCAGCCTGCCGATCCGCGTTCACGGCGCCTTCGTCTCCGATGATGAAGTGCACCGTGTGGTGGAAGCCTGGAAACTGCGCGGCGCCCCGGAATACAACGACGACATCCTCGCAGGCGTCGAAGAAGCCGGCAGCGGCTTCGACGGTGGCAGCAGCGGTGGCGACGATGATGCCGAGACCGATGCGCTCTATGACGAAGCCGTGCAGTTTGTCCTTGAAAGCCGCCGCGCCTCAATCTCTGCGGTACAGCGCAAGCTGAAGATTGGCTACAACCGTGCTGCGCGCATGATCGAAGCCATGGAAATGGCCGGCGTAGTCACCTCGATGAACACCAACGGCTCGCGCGAAGTCATCGCGCCAGCGCAGATGCGTGACTGATTACGTGCCGCGTGGCAACACGCGGCACGCCTTGTAAACGAATCTAAGAGGACTCCCATGCGTCTTATCCGCATGCTGTTGTTGCCGGCATTGGCCCTGACTGCTGTTTCGGCTCACGCTGACCCGGCTTCCGTTGCGAGCCTGACCAACCTGCTGGACAAATCCAAGACCCTGAGCGCGCGCTTCTCCCAGTTGACCCTGGACGGTGGCGGCACTCAATTGCAGGAAACCGCCGGCGAAATGGCCGTGCAACGTCCAGGGTTGTTCTACTGGAAAACCGACGCGCCAAACGAGCAGACCATCGTTTCCGACGGCCAGAAAGTCACCCTGTGGGACCCGGACCTGGAACAGGCGACCATCAAGAAGCTCGATCCGCGCCTGAGCCAGACCCCGGCGTTGCTGTTGTCGGGCGATGTGTCGCAGATCAGCCAGAGTTTTGATATCACCTCCAAGCAGGCCAGCAACGTCATCGACTTCACGCTGAAGCCGAAATCCAAGGACACGCTGTTCGACAGCCTGCGCCTGTCGTTCCGCAACGGCGTGATCAACGACATGCAGTTGGTGGACAGCGTCGGCCAACGCACCAATATCCTGTTCACCGGGGTCAAGGCCAACGAGCCGGTGGCCGCGTCCAAGTTCAAGTTCGACATCCCGAAGGGTGCCGACGTGATCCAGGAATAAACTGCCTAGAGGTTTCAAACGCTGCCCATGGACCTGTTTCGAAGTGACCCGATTGCTCAGCCTCTGGCGGCGCGCCTGCGTTCGACCAACCTGGACGAGTACGTCGGGCAAGAACACCTGCTCGCTCGCGGCAAGCCATTGCGCGAAGCCCTGGAGCAGGGTGCGCTGCACTCGATGATTTTCTGGGGGCCGCCGGGCGTGGGTAAAACCACCCTGGCGCGGCTCCTGGCGAAAGTCTCGGATGCCCACTTCGAAACGGTTTCGGCGGTGCTGGCCGGGGTCAAGGAAATCCGCCAGGCGGTGGAAGTCGCCAAGCAGCAGGCCGGGCAATACGGCAAGCGCACCATCCTGTTTGTCGACGAAGTGCATCGCTTCAACAAGTCGCAGCAGGATGCGTTCTTGCCGTATGTCGAAGACGGCACGCTGATCTTTATTGGCGCTACCACCGAAAACCCGTCCTTTGAACTGAACAACGCCTTGCTGTCCCGGGCGCGTGTCTATGTGCTCAAAAGTCTTGATGAAGCAGCGATGCAAAAGCTGTTGCAGCGCGCGCTGAGCGAAGACAAGGGCTTGGGCAAGCGGCAACTGAGTGTCAGCGAGGAAGGCTTCAAGATTCTGCTGACCGCGGCTGACGGTGACGGTCGACGTTTTCTCAATCTGCTGGAGAACGCCTCCGACCTCGCCGAGGACGGCAGCGAGATCGGCGTCGATTTGCTGCAAAGCCTTTTGGGCGACACCCGCCGGCGTTTCGACAAGGGCGGTGAAGCGTTCTACGACCAGATTTCCGCGTTGCACAAGTCGGTGCGCGGCTCTAATCCCGACGGCGCGCTGTATTGGTTTGCGCGGATGATCGACGGCGGTTGCGACCCGCTGTACCTGGCCCGGCGCGTGGTGCGCATGGCCAGTGAAGACATCGGCAATGCCGACCCGCGCGCGCTGAGCCTGTGCCTGGCCGCCTGGGAAGTGCAGGAACGCCTGGGCAGCCCGGAAGGCGAGTTGGCGGTGGCCCAGGCCATTACTTATCTGGCCTGCGCACCGAAGAGCAACGCGGTGTACATGGGCTTCAAGTCCGCCCTGCGTGCTGCCGCCGAGCATGGCTCCCTGGAAGTGCCGCTGCACCTGCGCAATGCGCCGACCAAGCTGATGAAGCAGCTTGGCTACGGCGATGAATACCGTTACGCCCATGATGAGCCGGACGCTTATGCGGCTGGCGAAGATTACTTCCCGGATGACCTTGAGCCGCAGCCTTTCTACCAGCCGGTGCCGCGTGGCCTGGAACTGAAGATTGGCGAAAAGCTCAATCACCTCGCCCAACTTGACCGGCTCAGTCCGAAACAGCGGAGAAAGTAGTGCTCAGAACGATTCTTGCCGTGTCCGTGGCCGGCATCGCTGGTACATTATTGCGTTTCGCCACCAGCACCTGGGTCAGCGCCAACTGGCCGAAGCATTTTTATGCGGCGACCCTGGCGGTCAACCTGGTGGGCTGTTTGATCATCGGCTTGTTGTACGGGTGGTTTCTGCTTCGCCCGGAAGTGCCGATTGAGATTCGTGCCGGCTTGATTGTCGGCTTTGTAGGCGGTCTGACGACCTTTTCATCCTTTTCACTGGACACGCTGCGACTGCTGGAAAGCGGGCAGGCACCGGTCGCCTTCGGGTACCTGGCCATCAGCGTGTTCGGCGGGCTGCTCGCCACCTGGGCTGGCCTGTCCTTGACCAAACTTTGATAAACGAGAGACCGACATGCTCGATTCCAAACTGTTACGTAGCAACCTTCAGGACGTAGCGGACCGCCTGGCATCCCGTGGCTTTGCCTTGGATGTTGCGCGCATCGAAGCGCTGGAAGAACAGCGTAAGACCGTCCAGACCCGCACGGAAGCACTGCAGGCTGAGCGTAATGCGCGTTCCAAATCCATCGGTCAGGCCAAGCAGCGCGGCGAAGACATCGCGCCATTGATGGCGGACGTCGAGCGTATGGCTGGCGAGTTGGCTTCCGGCAAAGTCGAGCTGGACGCGATCCAGACCGAGCTGGACTCGATCCTGCTGGGCATCCCGAACCTGCCGCACGAATCCGTGCCGATTGGCGAAGACGAAGACGGCAACGTCGAAGTCCGTCGCTGGGGCACGCCAAAAGCCTTCGATTTCGAGATCAAGGACCACGTCGCCCTGGGCGAATTGACCGGTGGCCTGGACTTCGAGACAGCGGCCAAAATGTCCGGCGCGCGCTTTGCCTTGCTGCGCGGCCCGATCGCGCGCATGCACCGTGCCCTGGCGCAGTTCATGATCAACCTGCACACCGGCGAACACGGCTACGAAGAGGCTTACACCCCGTACCTGGTTCAGGCGCCGGCGTTGATGGGTACCAGCCAACTGCCGAAGTTCGAGGAAGACCTGTTCAAGATCAGCCGCGATGGCGAAGCCGATCTGTACCTGATCCCGACCGCCGAAGTGTCGCTGACCAACATCGTGGCCGGGGAAATCCTCGACGCCAAGCAACTGCCGCTCAAGTTTGTCGCCCACTCGCCGTGCTTCCGCAGTGAAGCCGGTGCATCGGGTCGCGATACGCGCGGCATGATCCGCCAGCACCAGTTCGACAAGGTCGAGATGGTGCAGGTTGTCGAGCCTTCGACGTCCATGGAAGCGCTGGAAGGCCTGACCGCCAACGCCGAACGCGTCCTGCAACTGCTGGAGTTGCCGTACCGCGTTCTGGCGCTGTGCACCGGCGACATGGGTTTCAGTGCCGTGAAGACTTACGACCTGGAAGTGTGGGTGCCGAGCCAGGACAAATACCGCGAGATTTCGTCGTGCTCCAACTGCGGTGATTTCCAGGCCCGTCGCATGCAGGCGCGTTTCCGTAACCCGGAAACCGGCAAGCCTGAGCTGGTCCACACCCTCAACGGTTCGGGCCTGGCGGTAGGCCGTACCTTGGTGGCCGTGCTGGAAAACTACCAGCAGGCTGACGGTTCGATCCGCGTACCTGACGTGCTCAAGCCTTACATGGCGGGCGTTGAGGTCATCGGCTAAATGGAATTTCTGCCGCTGTTTCATAACCTGCGCGGCAGTCGTGTGTTGGTCGTCGGTGGCGGGGAGATTGCCTTGCGCAAATCCCGGCTGCTGGCCGACGCCGGCGCGTTGTTGCGGGTGGTTGCTCCCCAGATTGAAGACCAGTTGCGTGAACTGGTGCAGGGCAGTGGCGGTGAACTGATTTTGCGCGGATATCAGGAGGCCGACCTCGACGGTTGCACCCTGATCATCGCCGCGACCGACGACGAGCCGTTGAACGCGCAAGTGTCCAGCGATGCCCGGCGCCGTTGCGTACCGGTCAATGTGGTGGATGCGCCAGCCTTGTGCAGCGTGATCTTCCCGGCGATTGTCGACCGTTCGCCTTTGGTGATCGCAGTGTCCAGCGGCGGCGATGCGCCGGTGCTGGCACGCTTGATTCGCGCCAAGCTTGAAACCTGGATTCCTTCGACTTACGGCCAATTGGCCGGGTTGGCGGCGCGGTTTCGCAGCCAGGTCAAAGGCTTGTTCCCGGATGTGCAGCAACGTCGCGCGTTCTGGGAAGAGGTCTTTCAAGGCCCGATTGCTGATCGGCAACTGGCCGGGCAGGGCGATGAAGCCGAGCGTTTGCTGGTGGAGAAAATCAACGGCGCGCCGCCTCACGCACCGGGCGAAGTCTACCTGGTGGGCGCAGGCCCGGGTGATCCGGACCTGCTGACCTTCCGCGCCTTACGCTTGATGCAACAGGCCGATGTAGTGCTGTACGACCGCCTGGTGGCGCCTGCGATTCTTGAGTTATGCCGTCGCGATGCCGAGCGGGTGTATGTCGGCAAGCGTCGCGCCGACCATGCCGTGCCGCAAGACCAGATCAACCAGCAACTGGTGGACCTGGCCAAGCAAGGCAAACGCGTGCTGCGGCTCAAGGGTGGCGATCCGTTCATCTTCGGGCGTGGTGGTGAAGAGATTGAAGAGCTGGCGGCCCATGGCATCCCGTTCCAGGTGGTGCCTGGGATTACGGCAGCCAGTGGTTGCGCGGCGTATGCCGGTATTCCACTGACCCACCGCGACTATGCGCAATCGGTTCGCTTCATTACCGGGCACTTGAAGGACGGGACTTCGGACCTGCCATGGAGTGACTTGGTGGGGCCGTCGCAAACCCTGGTGTTCTACATGGGTTTGATCGGGTTGCCGATCATCTGCGAACAACTGATCAAGCATGGTCGCTCGCCGGATACGCCGGCAGCGTTGATCCAACAGGGCACCACCTCCAACCAGCGTGTGTTTACCGGCACCCTGGCTGATTTGCCACGCATGGTGGCGGAGCATGAAGTTCATGCACCGACACTGGTGATTGTGGGAGAAGTGGTGCAGTTGCGTGAGAAGCTGAAGTGGTTTGAAGGCGCTCAGTCGCAAGTCTGACAAGCGCGACACATTCCAACTGTAGGAGCGAGCTTGCTCGCGAAAAACTCAAGGGTACCGCGTTCATTCAGAATGAGTGCGTTATCGTTGACTACCTTCGCGAGCAAGCTCGCTCCTACAGGGCTTGGATCAACTCCAGACGCCTTTCCCGCTCAACCGCTCGCGGTCATGCTCCACATCAAACTTCTGCTGTGGCCCCTTCGGCACAATCCCCGTCGGATTAATCGTGCGGTGACTGGCGTAGTAATGCCCCTTGATGTGGGCAAAATCCACCGTCTCGGCAATCCCCGGCCACTGATACAGCTCCCTTAGCCAGTTCGACAAGTTCGGATAATCCGCAATCCGCCGCAGGTTGCATTTGAAGTGGCTGTAGTACACCGCATCAAACCGAATCGCCGTGGTGAAAAGCCTTACATCGGCTTCGGTCAGGTATTCCCCGGCCAGGTAACGATGCTCACCCAAGTGCTGCTCAAGGTGATCCAACTCGGCGAACACATCATCAAATGCCGCTTCATACGCCTTTTGCGACGTGGCAAAGCCTGCGCGATATACGCCATTGTTCACGGCGGGATAGATCCGGTCGTTCAGTGCATCGATGGTCGAGCGCTGGGCCTCGGGATAGAAATCCAGTTGATTGCCGGTCAGTTCATTAAACGCACTGTTGAACATGCGAATAATCTCCGCCGATTCATTGCTGACAATCCGCTTGAGCTTCTTGTCCCACAACACCGGCACCGTGACACGCCCGGTGTAGTTGGCGGTGTCGGCGGTGTAGCGTTGGTGCATGTAGGTGAAGTCGTCGAGCTTGTCGCCGCTGGAGCCGTGGGCCTTGTCGAAGGTCCAGCCGTTCTCGAGCATTAACCAACTGACCACGGACACGTCTATCAAGCTTTCAAGGCCTTTGAGCTTGCGCAGGATCAAGGTGCGGTGTGCCCAAGGGCAGGCGAGGGAGACGTACAAATGGTAGCGACCGGCTTCAGCCGCGAAACCGCCTTCGCCGGTTGGGCCGGGTTCGCCATCGGCGGTCACCCAGTTACGGCGTTGCGCCTGCTCCCGTTGGAAGGCGCCGTCTGCGCTACTTTCGTACCACTGGTCATGCCAGCGTCCTTCGATCAGCAAACCCATGACTGACTCCTTGGCTAATAAGCGTAGGAGTGCAGTCTAAGGGTCTGAGTTCGAACAAAAAGCGCAAAGGCTGGGGGTTAATGATCGACTAAATCGATTTGTCCCGGGCGTCCCAGTACTGCTGGGCCAGTTCGAACGCGTGGTCCCGCGGGTGGCCGAGGCCGCGCAAGGCCAGGGCCATGGTGGCGATCAGTGCCAGTTGCGGGTAGCTGTCCTGCACGTCGCCGCGCCATAACGCCTTGAGGTGCTCGGGTTCCAGGGCCGCTGGTTTGACGTGGCGCTGGGCGGAGAGGGCAGGCCACTCTTCATCCCAGCTTTCGCCGCCGGTGGTGCCGTACAAGTGGCTGATGGTGTCCGGGTTGATCTCGATCTCGCCGCCGTCGCCCTTGACCACGATGGTGTTGTCGCCGAGCAAGCCGCTGGCATCGCGGTGCACGCCCTGATAGCCCGGGTGGAAGATGCTTTGCAGGCCGCAGCGAGCGCTCAACGGGTTGAGGATGCGTGCCAGGGAGTGGATCGGCGAACGTAGGCCCAACGTGTTGCGCAGGTCGATCATGCGCTGCAGTTGCGGCGCCCAATCTCCCAGCGGAATAAACGCCAGGTTGCCTTGTTCAAGAGCGGCCTCGACCTGTTGCCAATTACGGCACAACGGAATCTGCAAGCCTTCCAGCAATTGCTCGGTGTAGAGTCGGCCTGCCGTATGTGCGCCGCCGCCGTGCATCAAGATGCGCACGCCGTTCTGTGCCAGGCACTTGGCCGCCAGCAGGTACCAGGGCAGGTGGCGTTTTTTACCGGCGTAGGTAGGCCAGTCGACATCCACCTTGAGTGACGGTGCATTCAGGCGCTCGCGCACGGCTTCAGTGAAGCCTGCGAGTTCTTCCGGGCTTTCTTCCTTGTGCCGCAACAGCATCAGGAAGGCGCCGAGTTGGGTGTCTTCGACCTTCTCGTCCAGCAGCATGCCCATGGCTTCCCGGGCTTCCTCACGGGTGAGGTTGCGGGCGCCGCGCTTGCCTTTGCCAAGGATGCGCACGAACTGTGCGAAAGGATGCTCAGCAGGGGTTTCAGTGATCAACGGGGCAAAATCAGTCATAAGCAATTCGTCGGCCTGGGCAGGCCCGCCAGCTTGGCGGCGAGTTTGGCGGGAGTGCCTTTGAACAGTCGGTTGAGGTGCAGGCTGTTGCCCTTTTCCGGGCCCAGCTTCAAGGCGGTGTACTTGATCAGCGGGCGAGTGGCGGGCGACAGCTGGAATTCGCTGTAGAAGCCCCGCAGCAGTTCGAGGATTTCCCAGTGTTCCGGAGTCAGCGCCAGGTCTTCTGCGGCGGCGAGGGCGTTGGCCACGTCGCTGGACCAGTCGTTCAGGTCGACGAGGTAGCCGTCCTTGTCCAGTTCGAGAGTGCGTTCGCCTGCGGTCAGGGTGTTCATAGCCAGGTGTTGACCTTGTCGTAATCGATCGACAGCTGGACGAAGGCCGGGTAATCGACACTGGCGGCCCAGGCAGGCACCGAAAGATTGCGCGCCTGGCCGTCTTCGGCCAGCACAAACACCTTCAAACCCTTGGCTTGCAGGGCCTGGAAGGGCGCGCTGGCGGTTTGCAGGGCGTAGGCGCCGTCGCCGCACAGCAGGATCGCATCTTGTGCGCCACAGAGGCGCAGGCAGCTGTCCAGCCGGCTATCGGTAAACGGGGAGTGGGATACCACATGCAAAGTCGACATCAGAGGGTAATCACCTGGTCGTAACGGTCAATCATCTGTGAGATCTGTTCGCTGCTCAGCGGCTGCGCGTTGCCGGATGCGGTCAGGCCACGCTCGGTGAGGCTATGGCTGCAGGCAAACACATCCTCAACCCCAAACAACTCCAAAGCCTGGAGGTTGGCGCTGAGGTCTTTCTGTTGCACAGCCTTGGCGTCCTGGCGTGCGGCCAGTTGAAACACGCCGTCGTCCAGAAACAACAGGCCAATCGGCAAATCAAACGCGCCGCCAGCCAGTACGATATCCAGCGCTTCACGGGCACTGGGGCCGGACCACGGCGCCTGTCGGCTGATCACCAGCAAGGATTTCGACATGTCACGGCCCTCCGAAGCAGATCAAACGGTCAGCGGCCTGGGCGGCGTCATGCAGTTGCCCAAGCCCGGACAGCGCCCAAGGCGCCTCCAGATTCACCGCGCTGCGCTGATAGCGGGTGGCCTCTTCGGCATTCAGCACCCCACGGCGCAGGGCCGCGGCGATGCACACCACGCCATCAAGCTGATGCTCGCTGACAAACTCGCGCCACTGACGGGCGATATCCTGCTCATCCTGCGGCGCAACAATGTTGGTGGACGCGCTGTAGACGCCATCCTGATAAAAAAACAGCCGCACAATTTCATGCCCGCCGGCCAGCGCCGCTTGAGCGAACAGCAAGGCACGGCGCGAGGAGGGCGCATGGGCGGCGGAAAAAAGCGCAATCGCGAACTTCATGGAACACTCTGAAGGCAAAACCTGTGGCAATGATAAAGCCGCAGGCAACAAAAAGCCCGCCGAAGCGGGCTTTTTACATGCGGCTGCGATCAGTCGTCGCGGCTCATGATGCCGAAGATCTGCAACAGGCTGATAAACAGGTTGTAGATCGATACATACAGGCTGATGGTGGCCATGATGTAGTTACGCTCGCCACCCTGGATGATCGCGCTGGTCTGGAACAGGATGCACGCCGAGGAGAACAGCACGAAACCGGCGCTGATCGCCAGTTGCAGGCCGCTGATCTGGAAGAACATGCCTGCCAGTACGGCAGCCAGCAACACGAAGAAACCGGCGGTGATGAAACCACCCAGGAAGCTCATGTCCTTGCGTGAGATCAGCACGTAAGCCGACAGACCGCCAAATACCAGGGCCGTCATGGCAAATGCCGAGCTGACCACTTCCGCGCCGCCGGCCATGCCGAGGTAACGGTTAAGGATCGGGCCGAGGATAAAGCCCATGAAACCGGTCAAGGCAAACGCCGACACCAGGCCCCAGGCCGAGTCGCGCAGCTTGTTGGTCAGGAAGAACAGACCATAGAAGCCGATCAGCACGACGAAGATATTCGGGTAGCCGACGCGCATTTGCTGGGCTACGAAGGCCATCACGCCGCTGAAAGCGAGGGTGAGAGCAAGCAAGCCGTACGTATTGCGCAGGACGCGGCTAACTTCTAGCTGCTCAGCCTGCGCGTTTCCATTCACTGCGTAATTTTGTTCGCGCATGGCGACACTCCTTCAGTTTTGAAACATTCAGTCGCAAGGATCATAACAGACGCTCTGTAACAAGCGATGGCGAGAGTTTGACAGTGTGTTTCATTCGGGTATTATGGCGCCCGCTGAGACAGGATGGGCTACGCTAATCCTGTGTTGCACAAGGGAAATTGGCAGAGTGGTTGAATGCACCGGTCTTGAAAACCGGCGAACGTTAATAGCGTTCCCAGGGTTCGAATCCCTGGTTTCCCGCCAAGATTTACTCAAGAGCCCCGCTATTGCGGGGCTTTTGCGTTTCTGGGGTTCAGGAATACTGGCAGTGAAACATCTAATCGTTTCCGCATCATTTCAGGCAGTTTCCGCAGCTCTGCAAAAAGTGGGGGTCAACGGGTAGGTTTCACGATCTCACCCCTGCGCCGATAAACCCTCTCGGGTATCAGTTCACTCTGGATAAGTCAGGCGCCCAAGCCGGGCGCGCTGACTGGCGTGATTCGTTACTGATAAAAGGCGTAATTACAGGTGGAAGTCGCCCGCAGCCTCCGGCTGGTAAAGCACTTTCTTGATCTCAATCCGTCGGGTCCGATCAGCAATTCGCCAGTCGATGGCGTCTCCCTCCTGATAGCCAAGGATGGCGGCGCCTATGTCGGAATTCACGGAATGCTTTCCTGCGTTGCTGTCCGCGTCTTCAGGGTAGACCAAGGCCACTTCGAACTCTTCGTCGTCCAGTTGCAGCAACGCCCTGGAGTTCATCGTGATGACATTGCACGCCACCTGCTGCGGCTTGACGACAATGGCTCGCTCCAGCTCATGTTCGAGTTCAACAACCGCCGGGCCTTGCTCGAACGCGATGAGTTCCTCGAGCCTGGCCTTGTCGATTTCAGTGATGTAGATCCTGGTGGAGTCGCCACCGGCGCCTTCGCGCAAGAACTGGAGATAGCGCGCCGCCGTCATGGAAAATGACTTCAATGTCGGCGTTTCGCTCTCAAGCATAAAGCCGCTGCGCAGAAAGGCTTTCAGCGAGCGCGAGTTGTCCGGGTGAATCTTGGCGATGAGCTTCTCGGCCCGCATGTCGAGGAAGGCCAGTTTCATGCCTTCGCGGATCGTGCTGGCGCCAAGGTTTCGACCCCATTTGTCGCTGTCTCCGATGACCAGGACTATCTCGCAATTTGAGCCTGTCTTGATGAGACGGACAAAGCCCACCGGGGCGTCATGCCGGTCATAGGCCATAAAGAATCTGCCGCCCCGGTTGAATAGGTGAGTCAGGATCGGCAGCTGAGTCCGATCAATGACTTGCTCAATGGAGCGGGAGACATGACGCGAATCGCTCAGATAGCAGGTGATGCGTTCATCCTCTAACCAATCCATCAACGTCAGCGCGTGCGCCCGAGTAATTTCAGGGCACAGCGAAATGAAAGGCTTGTTCATCTTAACCACACTTATTTGTAAAGGATTGAAGCCCTTCATGGATAAGTCATGGCGGTTCTTCGGCAACCGGATATTTTAAGACATACCGCGAGTAATGGCGAACACGCCAGAGAGTTCCAAGAGACCACCGCTTGCTGAACCCGAACCAGTCAAGCACTCAAGCCTCGATGAAGCCGACTCGTTTTCGTCAGCCAAAGAGTCTTTAAATGTGGTCGCGAATTGACGCACAATAAAACGTGTCTTTACGGATAATTCACGACTGCATCTACAGGAACTCAGTATGATCCGCCGCTATCATCCCAGCGACATTGACCACGTCCTCAATCTTTGGCTGGTCGCTTCGATTAAGGCGCACGATTTTGTCCCTGAAGCGTTCTGGCGCGAGCAATTAGGTGCCATGCGCGATCATTACCTGCTACAAGCCGAAACCCTAATACTTGAAGAGGAAAGTCGGGTACTTGGTTTTTTGTCGTTGCATGAGAGTCGTCTAGCTGCTTTGTTTGTCAGTCCTGAAGCCCAAGGACGTGGTTTAGGTCGACAGTTACTGGACGAAGCCAAGCGCTTGCGCTCGTCCCTTGAACTGAATGTCTACAGTGCCAACGACCGAGCGATAGCTTTTTATCAGGCTGGTGGCTTTTCAACGGTTGCTGAGTCGCTCGATCCAGTTACAGGCCAGCAAGAGTTCACGATGCGCTGGGGCTGCAGTTGAACAAAGTCGTCACGAAGGGCGCTTCACATAGGCGGGCGGCCTGTTTATCCAATCGAGCCGGCCGTTCCTGGCTGGCTCAAATGTAAAAATTTTTATCTGCCCTCTTGAAGTTTTCCCCGGCGAACATAAATTTTCATCACGCGACGCCGAATGCGGGTCGCGCACTTAATCACTTGGATTTAATCAGGAGATTTTGAGATGGCTACTACCCTTTCGTTGGCCCCTTTGTTCCGCCAATCCGTGGGCTTCGATCGCTTCAATGACCTGTTTGAGTCGGCGCTTCGCAGCGAGGCTCCGAACACTTATCCGCCTCACAATGTGGAAAAGCACGGTGATGACGAATATCGCATTGTCATTGCAGTCGCTGGGCTTACTGAAGCGGACCTGGATATTCAGGTCGAGAAGGGCGTTTTGACAGTCGTTGGCGACAAGCGCGAAACCGAGAAAGCAGTCACTTATCTGCACCAGGGCATCGCGCAACGAGCCTTTCGGTTGTCGTTCCGTCTGGCAGATCATATCGAGGTGCGCGGTGCTTCGATGAACAACGGGCTGTTAAGCATCGACTTGCTGCGCGTGGTTCCTGAAGAGGCCAAGCCCAAGCGCATCACGATTGGTAGCGGGAAAGAGCCCGAACTGCGTCAGGTTAGTTTGCAATAAGTCAGCAGTAGCAAAAAAGGCGCTCTTGGTAGCGCCTTTTTTGTATTTGTGGAATCAGAACGAAGACTTGGCCCCATTCCGGGCATTTCGGCGTTCTGGAGTGGTTTCATAATGCTACAGTCCCGCCAAACCAAAGAGGGAACGACATGCGGATTTTGATGGCAGGGATGACATTGGCTGTGCTGACACTGTCCACCAATGTGGCGTTGGCGGCGAAGCCATCCGATGAGACTCTCAGCTACTGTAAAACTCTTTCTGATATGGCCGGATCAATCATGAAGAGTCGTCAGGACGAAATGCCTATGGCTGAGATGATGAAGGTCATCTCAGGAGGAGAACCCGATCTTGCTGCGCTAGGGGCAGTAATTACCAAGGATGCGTACAGCACATCGGCATTCCGTACTGAAGAAGACCGAAAAAGAGCGGTAAGCGAATTTAAAGAAAAGTGGTTTTCGTTATGCGTGAAGACCAGAAATAAATGACAACTCAGCTCCGCACCGGACGTTTGTAGACGACCTGGTTCAGCCACCTACATTGAAGCCTACTTTCTCGCACTTTAGCCGAGCAAATGCTTTTGGGTTGCCACCCACACGAGCGCTATTGGTCTCCATTACTTGGTCGCCGCGCAGCATGAAAAACCACAGCTCCTGGCCTGAATAGCCACCGTAAATATTCTTTGCATTCATGATGAGACATATCCCATACCCGAATCGAAGCCCAAAGATTCCGTTCCACATCGGAATAGGGTCACCCAGAAACTGATACTTTGTTGAGTCGGGATCCGGCTGAGTCCGCGCCATATACGCCTTGATCGTGCGTTCATATTCGAAGGGATACGGGCCGTAGTCCGGGTTTTCAAGCTGCTCTGGAGTGGGTTTGACGCACCCGGTGAGAAGAAGCGAGGCGGCGCAGGCCACAAGCAGTTTCTTAAGCATGAGGTTCCCTCTCTGGCTGATGCCGCACTTTACCACTCGTGGCGTACCGCCACCATTGGGGGCAGAGCGGCTCGGCAGGTCGCACAAAAAACCAGATTCCGTAAAGCTCTTCTTGCTGAAGATGTCCAAATGCCATCATTTCGCTACAATGCGCGCCGGCTGAGCGTCAGCCCTGCCAATGAAGGCGCAACGGAGTGATGGTATGAAGATGGGGAAGGTGGCGGGCGCCACGCTGCTTGCAGCAATGACAGTCTTGGGCGGATGCGCAAGCATCGTGAGCGATAGCAAGCCAAAGGTTGGGCTGTACAGCCTGCCGACAAATGCCAACTATGTCATCAAGGACAGCAAGGGAAGCGTACTGCTGAAGGGCGTCACTCCAGGCACGGCGCTTTTGGAGACGAGCCGAGGCTACTTTAAAAGCCAGAGCTATACCGTCACGTTCCAGAAGGACGGATACACAGAGACGACAGTTCCTCTGAAATCTACCGTTAGCGGCTGGTACTGGGGAAATTTGTTGATTGGCGGTTTGATCGGCATGCTGATCGTAGATCCGCTGACAGGTGCCATGTATACGCTGCCTGAAGACGCTACAGGAAACCTGTCGGCTGTTGCATTACCTCAAGCCTCGTTGGAGCCATCACCAAGCGCGCCCCAGTAGTTAAGATGTCACAAAGAAGCCCGCGCTTGGCGGGCTCTTCGATTGAAGAGGCCTGTGGCTCGAGCTTCAGCCTCAATTTTCTACGAGGGATCGTTATGCGGATTTTGATCGGAGCATTATTGCTCGTTGCCATGGGCGGGTGTTCCACATCGCCAATCTCTGCCGAAAATGCAGACCCGGTGCCGTCCACACGGTTGTATGCGTTCACAGAGAACAATGCTGCTCAACTGGTGGTGACCAGGGACTCAGGCATCTACGGATCCGAGATCCGGTTTATTTTGCACATTGATGGCAAGCCTTCTGCCGAGTTTCACCCGGGGGGGGGTGGCCAGGTTTGGGTTGACCCCGGGCAAGCATATTCTCGGCGTTTCGAAATACATGATCTTCGGTACGTCAAGAATCATCGAGTCAGAAATTGATGTGAAACCGGGAGATCTGATTCGCCGTAGAATCTCCCAACATGGCAGCAGCTTTTCTTTCACGCCGACTGCCTACTAAGCAAGTTCGCGACGTACGCAGTGCCCAGTCGATCCATTAACCGGGCAATCCCACCTGTTTAGAAGATATTCATCGGGTACTCGGTAATCAGCCGCGTCTGCACCAAATGCCCCCCGGTGGACGCATCACCATCGTGCCAAGCTTCCCGCAAGCGGAAGGACAGCTTCTTGGCCGGGCCACTCTGCACCACGTATTTCACTTCGGCGTCGGTTTCGTGTTCCTGGTCGTTGGCACCATAGAACCCGGTGTAGGCCGAATTGCCGGGAGTATGCGTACCGTCGATGCCGGCACCGCGAATATGACGGGCCATGAAGCTCAGGCCGGGGGCGCCAAAGGTGCCCATGTCCAGGTCATAGCGCATCTGCCAGGACCGCTCGCCCGGGCCGTTGAAGTCGGAGTACTGCACGGAGTCGGCGAGGTTGATCGAGTTGCCGTAGCGGCCAGCACCGACACCAGCATTGGTCTCCCCAAAGCCGACGTAGTCGAATGGCTCGTCACCATGAACCTTCTGTCCGGCCAGGGTGAAGGTCTGCGCGCCCAGGGTGTAGGCAGCCGCCAGCGAGGCGGCGGTGGTGTCGATGGTGCCGGCCTTGGCGCTGCCGTCGTCCAGTGTGCGATAGAGGTTGAAGTCCAGCGCGACGGATTGGTCATCGGTCAGTGGATGAACAAGGTTCAAGTTGGCGTAGTACTGGTTCCAGACATCTTCCAGATGCGCTCCGTACAGCGACGCGGTGAATTCCTTGCTGAACTGGTACTTGCCCCCCGCGAAGCTGGCCGACGACGCAGCCACACCTGCATAGCTGGCAAGAATGTCGCCACTGCGCGAGGTGGTGGTGTTACCGGTGCCGGAGGTGTAGTGACCGGCCTCCAGGTTCAGGCCGGTGATTTCATGGCTGTCGATCTGGAAGCCTGATGCGGTCTGGGGCATCAGGTAGTTATCGGCGGTGGCAAACACTGGCGACGTGGGTTGCAAGTCGCCGATCTTGAGTGTGGTGTTGGAGACACGGAACTTGATGTCTCCGCCGGCCTTCGCATAGCCTCGATCCGGATTGCCATTGGCGTCGGAGGGTATGGTCGGGCCGCCGGCACGGTCGGTGTCCCCGTCGATGCGCAATGCCAGGTCGGCAAACGCATCGATGCCGATGCCGATGGTGCCTTGGGTGAAGCCCGAGCTGTAGGTTGCCATCAGCGCCTGGCTCCAGTCACGGGTGTGGGCGCTGCTTCCGTTCTGGTTCCAGAACACGTTGCGGTTGAGGATATTCAAACTGCTGTCCGCGACGAAGCCCTTGGAGTCGGACTGATCGCTGGCGTAGCTCATGGCCGGCAAGGCAAATGCCAGCGCCACTGCCAAGGTATTGAGCTGAAGTAACGGTTGACGTTTTTTCATTATTTTTTGCTCCTGTGCACGAGTTCGTGTTGGAGCATTAAGGCGACAGCCCAGGCCATCAACAAATGAAACTGGATGAATGTTTTGATATCCCTTTTACTGAATTCCAGGCAAAGAAAAGCCCGCGATGGGGAGTGCGGGCTTGAAGGTGTTCACTTAGGAGCTGGGGTAACCATAAGCGCTCGACTGTGAAAGGGATGTGAAAGGTTGTTGGTTGCGTAGCGCATTGACCGCTATTGATCCTCCCCCCGCACAATCCTTCCCGCCTTCACCTCATCCGCGTACCCGCTGAACTTTTCCTGCTGAGCCGCGAGCAGGGCGCCCATCTTCATGAGGGCGACAGCTTCGTCGGGTGATTTGGCGACCCCGGCGATACTGGCCAGCTCATTGACCGACCAGGCGATAACGGCCATCGCATCTTCGAGGTCGTAGAACAGCTCCTGCTGTGCGGTCCTTGGGCCGTCGAGCATTTCCATCAGTTCTGCCATTTACCCGTGCTCTCCAAAGAAGTGGTTCAGTGCCATCAGCTCAGACACCGTTGCGCCAATCCTCCTGTAACTCGGAAGACACGGCAATCGCGATTTTTCCTTGGATGCCGTTGTTAGGGCTCTCCAGCCGGGAATGGGCGAGTGGGATGTCGGCAAGCGAATAGACCGCGCCAAGATGTGGGCGCAGTTTACCGTTGGCTATCAGTGCGCTCATTTCATCCAGTTTGCCGCGGTTCTGTCGTGTGAAAACGAAGTGATAACTCGCGTTCTTGCCCCAGGCCTGAACCAGGTTTTGCGGGTGTGCAATGTCCACAATCGAGACCACGCGCCCCAGCTGCGCAAGCGCGTCCGGGCTGCGCGATAACGTGTTGCCGCCGATGGTATCGAACACGACATCGACTCCACGACCAGCCGTTTCTCGCTGGATGACGTCGACATAATCCTCCTTTTCGTAGTCGATGATCACATCGGCGCCCATGCTTCGTGCGAACTCGACGTTCACTTCGCGCACGGTTGTGAACACCTTGGTGCCCATGGCTTTTGCCAGCTGTATCGCCACATGGCCGACGCCTCCTGCGCCGCCGTGCACCAGGATGCTTTCTCCCACTTTGAGCACCCCCCGCACCACCAGCGCTTCCCAGGCTGTCCCGCCGACCAGGCTCAGGCTTGCTGCTTCAAGATGACTCAGCGAAGAGGGCTTCTTCCCGATAATGCTTTCGTGCGCCACGTGGTACTCGGCATAACTGCCCGGGCCTTCGAAAATTTGCGGGGTGTACCAGACTTCATCGCCGGGCGCGAAGGTCGTAACCCCCGGCCCGACTTCTTCAACAACACCCGATACGTCATGCCCGGTAATGGCTGGTAATGGCACCCAGTCGGAATAGTCGCCACGCCGGACCTGATAATCCAGCGGGTTGATGGAGGTTGCGTGTACGCGCACCAGGACTTGTCCTGCGTGTGGCACTGGCTTGGGCACGTCGCACAGTTCAAACGATTCCGGGCCGCCAAATGAATTGAGTATCAACGCTTTCACTGTATTTCCTCATTTCGATAAAAAGGGATATCGCGAAATCTCGATATCATGGGGCGAAAATTTACAGCTCTTTCCCCATGACCTCGGCAAGCATGCTGATGGTTGCTTCATTGCGCTTGTAGTAGGTCCACTGGCCGATACGCCGGACTTCCACCAGGCCCACTCGCTGCAGGGTTGCAAGGTAACTGGACACCGTCGACTGCGAGAGTCCGATACCTTCTTGGATGCTGCTGACACACACACCCACCGTGTGAACGTCACCTTCATCTTGAGGCGGGAAGTTCTTTTCGGGATCTTTCAAACCTTTCAGGATTTCGAGGCGTGTCTGGTTTGAGAGTGCTTTGAATATTTCGAGTAAGTCCATGGCGCGATCATATCGAGAATTACCGATATGTCAATGTGCAGGTCTGTGTCATTGCTACCATTTCGCCGTAAACCAATACCTGGCGAGCTTTACCTGGTTCCTGAGACCTGACTGACCTTTGATGCACATGTCTTCCATTTCTTCGGCGGACTTAGGAGGACCTTTCTTCACGCTAGGCTTCAGGCCATCTTGATAGGTTGGGCCAAACTCCGCAGAGGACTCTGAAAGGAGTCGAATCGCTTTGGCGTAGTCGTCTTCAAGATCCTGGGGCAGGGTGCCGCAAGCTGTTTTAGTGCGCTGATAAACCTGCCCCCACATGAAGCCCGATTTGTCAGGGGTGTTGAGATCCGAATAGGTATCGGCGGCTACGGGAGCGCAGATAAAAATCAGCGCCATTGCAGCCATTGACGTTTGCGTGAGCATCGCGAGTCAGCCCTTCCTTGCTTGCTTGAGGCGCACACAAATACCGGCAACCCGTCAGCATTTCAAGTCCTGTCCAAGCGAGCCCCCGTCTTTCTCTGAAGCAGAAATTACCCCCACCGTTCGTCCATTGCCCGGCACTCGCGAGCCCGCACCGTTTCTCATGTTCAAGCACGGACATCCCGCGCGCCAGAACGGAGAGCCAGCATGGAAATTGACGAGAAGGCCCCTGGAAACGTATCCCAGCAGGGCGTAACCCGTGGTACAGACAATGAAACCGGGCATGATCCTCGGCGCGATCAACCTGAAGTACCTCTACCACCGGACGACGACGCCCCTCTGGAAGAGGATATGTCGGATGTAGACGCCGCCGATTCTGTCGCAAGCGAACACCCCGACAACTGACAAATCCGAACAAGCCCGACGCACATTGCGCCGGGCTTTTCGGTGTCGAGCGGCGATTACGGCATCAGCACCGAATCAACCACATGAATCACGCCGTTGGACTGCATCACATCCGCAATGCTGATGCTGGCCTTGCCACCCTTGGCATCCACCACCCACAGCTTGCCGTCGTGCAGCTTGATCGTCAGCGATTCCCCCTGCACGGTTTTCAATATCACCATGCCGCCGTTCTTCTTGGCCTCGGCCATCAGTTGCGCAGAGGTATGGGTGCCAGGCACCACGTGGTAGGTCAGGATTTTCGTCAGGTCGGCTTTGTGCTCAGGTTTCACCAGCGTATCCACGGTGCCTGCCGGGAGTTTGGCGAAGGCTTCGTTGGTCGGTGCGAATACGGTGAACGGGCCTTTGCTGTTAAGGGTATCAACCAGTCCGGCTGCCTTGACCGCCGCCACCAGAGTGGTGTGGTCCTTTGAGTTGACGGCGTTTTCGACGATGGTTTTCGTCGGATACATCGCCGCACCGCCCACCATCACGGTGTCGGCGGCAATGCTGAGGGTGGTTGTGATGGAGAGGATCGTGAAGCAGGCGACGGCAGCAATTTTTTTGTAGAAAGCATGCATGATGTATCTCCTGGGTTCGTGTGCCCTCCAGATGAGGGTATGGAATCTACGTACCAAGGAGCAAAGTGGATGCATGCCTCGAAAAATTATTCGTTTGGGCGTCCCGTCGCACTTTTTCCCGATCTCCTGCTCTATCTCTGTCCCGACCACACTAATTCCCGGCGTGGACAGAAGACCCAGACCTGATGCCGATGGATCGCACGTTACCTGTTTTTATCACTCGATGGATGCGCCAGCCGCTGTGGCTCGCTGCGGTTTTGATGCTTTGCGCCAACGGTTGCAGCCAGCAGATGGGGCGCGATATTGCCACGCAGTTCAGCAACGGCAAGCCCGACGAGTTCTTCCAGACCAGCGTCGATCGCATGGCCACCCTGAGCATGCGCGACAACCTGCAAAGCCTGTATTTGCTGATGAGCAAACTCTACCTGCGCAACCCCAACCAGTGGCGCCAATCGGGTTACCCGGACGCTGTGACCGCCGCCCGGCAAATCCGCCAGGCCATCGAACTTCGCCAGCCGCTGCCCGCCCTTGGCGACCGCCGTGACCTGGCGGCGCTAAGCTATTCCCTGAGCCCGGAATTCCGCGGCGACCGTGTGGGCGCCTTCATCTACGCGATCGGCAGCATGCTGGTGACGGCACACGGTGGGCGCACCGAGTTTTATATAACGGACTCGATCAACCCCCAGTTCGTCAGCAATGCCGCGCGCAATATCGAGAAGGCCACCTGGCTGCTCAGCCAGCGCCAGGACGCCAATGGCTCGCTGTTGCTGTTCTCCAACGAGATCTCGGAGGCGGGCAGCAACCTCAGTTTTGCTGTCGAATTCGGCAAGATCGTCGCGCGCCTCGACCTGTTGACCCAGATGCAAGACGAGCGCTACCGGCGCATCGGTCTCAACTATGCGCAAAGCTTGCTGCTGATGAACTTCCTGCCGGTGCAGTAACCGGCTGGCGCCCTCAGCGCCGCCCGGTCCGCGTACTCACATCCACCCACACCGCCAGCACCAGAATGCTGCCCTTGACGATCATCTGCCAGTAGCTGTCGACATCGAGCATCGACATGCCGTTGTCCAGGCTGCTGATCACCAGCGCGCCGAGCAGGGCGCCGTACACCGTGCCCGAACCGCCACGCATCGATGTGCCGCCAATGAAACATGCCGCGATGGCATCCAGTTCGCCCATGTTGCCCGCCGAAGGTGAACCGGCCGCCAGGCGCGCGGTGTTGACCAGCCCGGCGAGGGCGCACATCACGCCCATGATCCCGAAGATCCACAGCTTGACCGCCTGCACGTTGATCCCGGACAGGCGCGTGGCTTCCATGTTGCTGCCCACCGAGTAGATGCGGCGGCCGAACACGGTCTGGCTGGTGACGTAACTGAACACCCCCAGCAGCACCAACAGAAGCAGCACTGGCACGGGAATCCCGTCGTAGCTGTTGAGGGTGTAGACGAAGCCGGCCAGCACGAAACCGATCAGCACCACACGCACGCTGTCCCGCAGCATCGACGGCAGTGCCAGCCCGTGCAGGGCGCGGTTGTGGCGTTGGCGCCAGGTCAGGAACACCGTCAGCCCGAACAGCAATACGCCGAGAATCACCCCGACCACCGTCGGCAAATAGCCCTGGCCGATGTACACGAGTTCCGGCGACACCGGCGCAATCGTGGTGCCGCCGGTAATGCCCAGCAGCACCCCGCGAAACGCCAGCATGCCGCCCAGGCCGACGATGAACGAAGGGATGCGCAGGTACGCGGTCATGTAGCCGTTGCCCAGGCCAATCAGCAAGCCGCAGAGGGCGACGATGGCCAGGTTGAGCGGCAGCGGAACGTGATAGACCACATCCAGAATCGCCGCGACACCGCCGAGCAAACCGAGCATCGAGCCCACCGAAAGGTCGATCTCGCCGCTGATGATCACCAGCACCATGCCGCACGCCAGAATGCCGGTGATGGACATCTGCCGCAGCAGGTTCGACAGGTTGCGCGGGGTCAGGAAACCGCCTTCGGTCTGCCAGCTGAAAAACACCCAGATCAGCACCACGGCGATCAACAGGGCGAGCATTTTGTAGCGGGTGAAAAGCTGTTTGACCTGGTTCATTTACGCGGACTTCCAATCATTATTATTGTCATGCCCGTTTGGTTGGCTGAGGGCGGCGGCGAGCACCTGTTCCTGGGTCAGGCCCTGGTTGATGAAGTCGCCGCGCAGTTGGCCTTCGCCGATCACCAGTACCCGGTCAGACACTCCCAGTACTTCGGCCAGCTCCGAGGACACCATGATGATCGACACGCCTTCGGCCGCCAGCGCGCCCATCAATTTGTAGATCTCGTATTTGGCGCCCACATCCACGCCGCGGGTGGGTTCGTCGAGAATCAACACCCGGGGTTTGGTCAGCAGCATCTTGGCCAATACGGCTTTCTGCTGGTTGCCACCGGAGAGGCTGGTGATCGGCAGGAACGGGTTCGCCGTCTTCAGGTGCATGCGTTTGATTTCCTGCTCGACGCTGCCCAGTTCCGCCTCGGCATCGATGCGCGTCAGGTGCGAGAAACTGTCGAGCACCGCCAGGGTGATGTTTTGCCCGACGCCCAGATCCGGCACGATGCCCTGGCGCTTGCGGTCTTCCGGGACCATACACAGCCCCGCGCGAATCGACTTCAGCGGCGTGCGCGTATCGATGGGTTTGCCGTCGAGCCACACCTCGCCTTCGTAGCGCCCGGGGTAGCTGCCGAACAGCGCAGAGACCAGCTCCGTACGGCCCGCGCCCACCAGCCCGGCGATACCGAGGATTTCGCCACGACGCAGGCTGAACGAGACATCATCCACGCGCTTGCGGCCCGGGTTGTCGACGTCGTAGCAGGTGATGTGGCGCGCCTCGAACAGCACCTCGCCGACGGCGTGGGGTTCGGTGGGGTAGAGGTTGCTCATCTCACGGCCGACCATCTGCGTGATGATGCGCGACACGTCCATGTCGGCCATGGCTGTGGTCGCGATGTGCTTGCCGTCGCGGATCACCGCGATGGTGTCGCAGATGGCCGAGACTTCATCGAGCTTGTGGGAGATGTACACGCAGGCGACACCCTTGGCCTTGAGCCCGCGGATGATGTCCAGCAGCACCTCGATTTCCGAGCGGGTCAGCGCCGACGAGGGTTCATCGAGGATCAGCAGGCGCGCCTGCTTGTTCAGGGCCTTGGCGATTTCCACCAGTTGCTGGTAGCCGCCACCGTATTGAGAAACGGGCAGGGCGACGTTCATGTCCGGCACTTTCAGCTCGCGCATCAGGGCTTCGGCGCGGTGCATCATGGCGGGATAGTTCATGCGCCCGCCGGGCAGTGTCAGCTCGTGGCCCATGAAGATGTTTTCGGCCACCGAGAGGTCGGGCACCAGCGTCAGTTCCTGGTGGATGATCACGATGCCGCAGGCCTCGGTTTCGGCGATGGAATGGGCGCGCAGCGGCTGGCCGTCCCAGATGATTTCGCCGTCCCAGGTGCCATGGGGATACACCGCCGACAACACCTTCATCAGGGTCGATTTGCCGGCGCCGTTCTCGCCGCACAACCCCACGCATTCCCCGGGTTTTACCTTGATGTCGATGCCATTCAGGGCTTTGACGCCACCGAAGGTTTTGACGATGTTGTTCATTTCCAGCAGGTAGTCGGACATGGCGGGCACTCATTCCACAGCGAAAAGGCAGGAGCGGCCTCAAGCCGCCCCTGCAGTGAGCCGTACGCTTACTGCCCGGCGATTTGCGCTTTGGTGTAGAACCCGTCTTCTTCCAGCACGTTCACGTTGTCTTTGGTCAATGCGGTCGGCTTGAGCAGGATGCTCGACACCTGTTTGCTGCCGTTGTCGTACTGCGAGTTGTAGGCCGGTTTCTCGTCACGCACCAGTTGCACCGACAGCTTGGCCGCCTCTGTCGCCAGCAGCTTCAGGGGCTTGTAGACGGTCATGGTCTGGGTGCCGGCGATCACACGCTTGATCGCGGCGAGGTCGGCGTCCTGGCCGGAGACCGGTACCTTGCCCGCGAGTTTTTGTGCCGCCAGGGCCTGGATCGCGCCGCCGGCGGTGGCGTCGTTGGAGGCGACGATGCCGTCGATTTTATTGCTGTTGGCGGTCAGGGCGTTTTCGACAATGCTCAGGGCTTCGGTGGGGTTCCATTCCTTGACCCATTGCTGGCCGACAATCTTGATGTCGCCCTTGTCGATCGAAGGCTGCAGCACCTTCATCTGGCCCTGGCGCAGGATCTTCGCGTTGTTGTCGGTAGGCGCACCGCCCAGCAGGAAGTAATTGCCTTTAGGCTGCGCGTTCAACACGCCCTGGGCCTGCATCTCGCCGACCTTTTCGTTATCGAAGGAGATGTAGGCATCGATATCGGCATTCAAAATCAGCCGGTCATAGGACAGCACTTTCACCCCGGCTTTCTTGGCCTCGGCCACCACGTTGTTCAGCACCGTGGCATTGAACGGCACGATCACAATCACATCGACGCCGCGGGAGATCAGGTTTTCAATCTGCGAAATCTGCCGCTGTTCGTTGGCGTCCGCCGATTGCACATAGACCTTGGCGCCCAGCTGCTCGGCCGCGGCGGTGAAGTAATCACGGTCGCGCGCCCAGCGCTCAAGGCGCAGGTCGTCGATGGAAAAGCCGATTTTCGGATGGGCCGCGTCGGCCATGACCGAGTTGGAAAGCAGTGCCAGAACGCTGGTGAATAAGACGGTTTTCAGGTGTTTCATGATGGTGAGTCCCTTTTATTGTTGTTTAGACGCACTTCTGGACCTGGAGCGTAGCGGTCATGGATAGATAAAGCGATTGACCACGCCTTCGAGCATTTCCTGGCGGCCACTGACGGCTTTTGGGTTGAGTTCATGGCTAAAGGCATGCTCGGCCAGCGATTCCAGGCTGAAGTCACCGCCGAGTACGGCACGCCCGAACGATTGGTCCCAACCAGCATAACGCTGGGCCTTGAACTGCTCGAGGGCATCGTTCTGGACCATGGCGGCTGCGCGTTCCAGGGACAACGCCAGCACGTCCATCGCGGCCACGTGGCCATGGAACAGGTCCACTTCATCCAGGCTTTGGCGGCGCACTTTAGAGTCGAAGTTGTAGCCGCCACCTTTGAAACCACCGGCCTTGAGCACCTCGTAGGTGACCAGGGTCAACTCCTCGACACTGTTGGGAAACTGGTCGGTGTCCCAGCCGTTCTGTGGGTCGCCGCGGTTGGCGTCGATGCTGCCGAAAATCCCCAGGGACGCGGCGGTGGCGATTTCATGATGAAAACTGTGGCCGGCGAGGGTGGCGTGGTTGGCCTCGATGTTGACCTTGATCTCTTTCTCCAGCCCGAACTGATGCAGGAAGCCAAACACGGTGGCGCTGTCGTAGTCGTATTGGTGCTTGGTGGGCTCCTGTGGCTTGGGCTCGATAAACAGCTCGCCGGTGAAGCCGATCTTGTATTTATGCTCGACCACCATGCGCATGAAGCGCCCGAGTTGTTCGCGCTCGCGCTTGAGGTCGGTATTGAGCAGGGTCTCGTAGCCTTCGCGGCCGCCCCACAGCACATAGCTGGAACCCTTGAGGCGGTGAGTGGCGTTCATCGCGCTGAACACCTGAGCCGCCGCATAGGCAAACACCTCGGGGTTGGGATTGCTCGCGGCACCGGCGGCAAAGCGCGGATTGCTGAAGCAGTTGGCCGTGCCCCACAACAGCTGGATGCCAGTCTCTTCCTGATGGCGTTCGAGTTCATCGACCATCTGCGCGAAGTGGTTGCGATACTCCGCCAGGCTGGTGCCTTCAGGGGCAACGTCGGTGTCGTGGAAACTGTAGTAGTCGATGCCCAGCTTGGAGAAAAACTCAAACGCCGCATCGGCTTTGCCGCGCGCCACCTGCATGGCTTCCCCCGGTTGCTGCCAGGGCCGCTGAAAGGTGCCGGAGCCGAACATGTCACTGCCGGGCCAGACGAAGTTGTGCCAATAACATGCGGCCATCCGCAGGTGCTCGCGCATCGGTTTGCCGAGGATCAGCTTGTTTGCATCGTAGTGCCGGAAGGCCAGGGGAGAGTCGCTATTGGGGCCTTCATAGAGGATTTTTTCGACAGCAGGAAAGTAGGGCATCGCCAGATCCTTGTTGTTATGAGTGCACGTTAACCTTGCCTCGATACTAGCAACGGCCCCCGGCCAACCGATTATGAAAATCACCAGAGCGGGGTTCGATTTTGAGTAGCTTTGGGCGCATAGTTGATTGACACCTCCCCTGGAGCCGTCCCTGTGAAAACCGTCCCGCCTGTGCACCGGATTGCCCTGCTGTTCAACGGCAACAAGATCTACGATCGCGGCATCATCACCGGGATCGGCAACTACCTGAGCAGTACGCGGGTGTCGTGGGATCTGTTTCTGGAAGAGGATTTCGTCTGCCGGCTCAAGGGCATCGAGCGCTGGCATGGCGACGGGATCATCGCCGACTTCGACGACCCGGCGATGGGCCCCGCGCTGGCGGGTGTGCATGTGCCGGTGGTGGCGGTGGGCGGGTCTTATGAAGATGAGCGGGCTTACCCACGGCATATTCCGTACGTGGCCACCGACAATTTCGCCCTGATCAAGCTGGCCTATGAACACCTGATCGAAGCCGGGCTGACGCGCTTCGCCTGTTTCAGCCTGCCGCAAGCTGATATCAACCGCTGGGCCCAGGAGCGCGAAAAAGCCTTTCGCCGCCTGCTGGAGCGCGATGGCCTGCCCGTGGAGGTGTATCGCGGGCTGGGCACCAGCGCACCGCTGTGGGATTCGGCGGTGGAGCAGCAGATCGCCTGGTTGCACAGCCTGCCCAAGCCCATCGGCATCATCGCGGTCAGCGACGCCCGTGCCCGGCAGTTGCTGCAAGCGTGCCTCACCGCCGGCATCCCGGTGCCGGAGCAAGTGGCACTGATCGGCATCGACAACGACCCGCTGACCCGCACCCTGACTCGCGTGCCGCTGAGTTCGGTGATCCAGGGCACCGAAAAAATGGGCCGCACCGCCGCACGCTTGCTGCACCAGATGTTGCATGGCATGCCGTCGGCGGGCAGCCAGATCCTGGTGCCGCCGGAAGCGGTCAACGTGCAGACCTCAAGCCTGCACCAACCCCTCGGCCATCCCTACGTGATGCAGGCGCTGCACTTCATTCGCCAGTACGCCTGCCAGGGCATCAAGACCGCCCAGGTCGCCAACTACGTCGGGGTGTCGCGTTCGTCCCTGGAAGCGCATTTTCGCAGCGAACTGAATCGCAGCGTCCACGACGAAATCCTGCGCTTCAAGCTCGCGGCGGCGGTTGCGAGCCTGGAAAATACCGGGGCCGGCATTGCTGATATTGCCTACGACTGCGGGTTCAAATCGGCGCAGTACCTGCACACGGTGTTCAAGCGTGAGTTCGGGTGTACGCCGAGGGAGTATCAGGTGGGGCAGGTTGAACGCGATTCGAACGATGTCATTTCTTTGTCGCCTTGAGTCCCTATTTTGTCCTGAGCCTTGCTCCAGAACCTCAAGGGATTGAATCGTCTTATGCCGACTCTTACACGCAGAAAGCTGCTGCAGGCAGCTGCCATCGGATCCGCCTACACCCTGTTGCCCGACTCCATTCGCCAGGCCCTGGCGATCCCCGCCAACAACCGTACCGGCACGATCATGGACGTCGAACATGTGGTGATCCTGATGCAGGAAAACCGCTCATTCGATCATTACTTCGGCACCTTGCCCGGCGTGCGCGGGTTCAGTGACCGCTTCACCATTCCGCTGCCGGGCGGGCACCGGGTGTGGGAGCAGCAGGGTGTCGGGCGGCGGATTTTGCCCTATCACCTGGACAGTTCCCGTGGCAACGCGCAGCGGGTCGACGGCACGCCCCATTCCTGGAGCGATGAGCATGCCGCGTGGGGCAGTGGCCGGATGAATGCCTGGCCGACGTACAAGACGCCCACCTCGATGGGCTACTACCGCGAGCCGGAAGTGCCGTTCCAGTTCGCCCTGGCCAACACCTTTACCTTGTGCGATGCCTACCATTGTTCGGTGCACGCCGGCACCAATCCCAATCGCCTGTTCCACTGGACCGGCACCAACGGCCCGACTGGCGCGAACGTGGCGGCGGTGGTCAACGAATGGGACGGCCCCGGTGCCGTGAGCGTGGGCTACACCTGGAAAACCTATCCTGAGCGCCTGGAAGAGGCGGGCGTGAGCTGAAAGATTTATCAGTACTTGCCGGATAACTTTGGCGACAACCCCTTGGCCGGATTTCGTCAGTTTCGCGCGGCCAGTGTCGCGGCCGGCAACCCCGCGGTGCCACCGAAGGACTTCAAAGACTTTGTGCCTTACAGCGACCAACTTAATGCCCGCGTGCCGCTTTACAAAGGCAACGGCAACACGCTCCCGGCCGTCAGCGGCAGCGACCTCGAGGCGATCATCCAGGGCTTTCGCAAGGACGTGAACGACGGGCGCCTGCCTCAGGTCAGCTGGCTGGTGGCCCCGGCCAATTACTCCGAACATCCCGGGCCTTCCAGCCCGGTGCAGGGTGGCTGGTTCACCCAGGAAATCCTCAAGGCGTTGACCGCTAATCCGGACGTTTGGAGCAAGACCGTGTTGCTGGTCAACTACGATGAAAACGATGGATTCTTCGACCATGTGCCGTCGCCATCGGCTCCATCCAAACGCCTGGACGGCAGCTTTGCAGGCAAGTCCACAGTGAAGTTCGACAGCGAAATTTTCACCCACCCGGCACCCCCCGGCACGACTCAGCAACCCGCACCCGACGGCGGCGTGTACGGACCCGGCCCGCGAGTGCCGATGCTGGTGCTGTCACCGTGGAGCCGTGGTGGCTGGGTCAACTCCCAGGCGTTTGATCACACCTCCGTGCTGCAATTCCTGGAGAAGCGTTTCCACGTACGCGAGCCCAATATCAGCGCCTGGCGCCGCGCCGTGTGCGGCGACCTCACCTCAGCCTTCAACTTCGTCAACCCCAACACCGAGACCCTGCCGCCGCTGCACACCATCAGCCGCCAGGCCGCCGACTCCCTGCGCCAACGCCAGGAGCAACTGCCCCAGGTCGCCCTGCCAACGGTGGGCCAGCAACAGGCGCCGTTCCAGGCGCGAATGGCCCGGCCCTCCCGAGCGCTGCCGTACCAGTTGAACGTCGAGGGCTCGGTTGACCGTCGCGCCAGCTCTGTGAGCCTCGACTTCTTCAACAATGGCGAACAAGGCGTGGTGTTCCACGTCTACGACCGCCTGCACCTGGACGAGGTACCACGCCGCTACACGGTAGAGGCCGGCAAACACCTCAGCGACACCTGGCAAGTCGCGGGTGCCTACAAGCTTTGGCTGTTGGGGCCGAATGGCTTCCACCGCTCGTTCAAAGGGCACCTACAGCGTCGCGAACCCGAGTTATCCCTGGCGTATCACGGCGACACCTTGCTGCTGACCCTGGTCAACCCCGGCAAGCGTGCTGCCTCGGTGACCATCGAGCGCTGCCCTTACACCAAGCAGGGGCCCTGGCTGCTGGAGATTGCGGGCGGCAGTACAGTGCAACGCACGTTCTCATGCCAGCCGAATGGGGGGTGGTATGACTTCAAGCTGCGTGACGAGCATGGTTGGGTGCGGCGAGTGGCGGGGCGCATCGAGACGGGAGCGCACAGTATCAGTGATCCGTTGATGGGTAAGCGGGTGTAAAAGGCTGTTGATCGCTGGGGGGATTTCGTAAGCCCTTTCCCTGTTTTCCGTAGGAGCAGGGCTTTCTCCCCATGCAGTGCTTGAAACAACACCGCCCTCGGCAATAGCCTCACGTTTTTCCTGAAACTGAGGCCCGGCATTGGGTAAGCGAAAAACGGTATGGCCCACGGAGCGGGAAGTTCGACTGCGCTTTATCCTGCTGGCAATCATTGAAACCGCCTCCAATCGAGGCGTTCCCATTGAGCGACTTTTGCTCTCGTACATTCTGCTGCGCAACAAGCCAACCCAAGAGCAACTGTGGGAGGCGATCAGCGATTGCCTGCTCCTCGATGAGATGAGCGGCTTTCGCTTTGAACCCGGGTCGGAAGCCGATCGGTTGATGCGCAACATCAGCAGCGAAACCGATCAGGCCTGACGAGCCACCAACATCGGCGTACGCGGCGGCACCCGGCGCTTGCTCCCTGTCGACTCATACGCCGACGCCAATTGCAGCAACGCCGAATCATCATAAGCCCGACCGGCAAAGGTCAGCCCCACCGGCATGCCAATGTCCGCCATAACGCCCATCGGCACCGTCACTGTCGGTACGCCCAGGTGGCGGATGGCGAGGTTGCCGTTGGCCACCCACACACCGTTGCTCCACGCGATATCCGCCGACGCGGGATTCACATCCGCATCCGCCGGGCCTACGTCGGCGACGGTCGGAAAAATCACCGCGTCCAACCCCAACTTATCCATCCAGTCTTCAAGGTCGATGCGCCGTGTCTGTTCCAGGCCACGCAGGCCGTCGGGCACGGTGCTGATCTTGTCCCACGGCGTGATGCCGCGCTCGGCCATGCGCACGTACTCGTCCATGCCGGCGGCCAGGTCGTCTTCGCGGTTGGGCAGGGTGCCGGGGTCGTGGGGGAAAATTTTCGGGCCGTCGACATCGGCCAGGCGGTTCAATGCAGGGTCATTGTTGGCACGCAGAAAATCATCGAACGCCCAGGCGGACAGTTCCCACAATTCATCGTGCAGAAATTCCTTCGACACCAGGCCTCGGGTAAACACTGTCGGTGCGCCCGGGCGATCGCCTTCGCAATTGGAAACGAGCGGGAAATCCACCTCGATCACTTCTGCACCGGCTGCTTCGAGCGCCTTGCGCGCGGCTTCCCACAAGTCAATGACCGAGGCGCGGGTGTTGATGCGCTGGCCGGTGGGGCCACCGATTCCCGGGTCGTCGCTGGTGCCGGCTTCGGGGTCGGCATTGATGTACATGCGTGGCACGCCGAAGCGTTTGCCGGCGAGCGCATCGCCGGTCGCGGCCAGGGCGCCATAGGATTCGGGGCGAACCGAAGCGACGCTGGGGATCGGCACCCAGGGTTGCATCCGCCACAGGTCGCCGCGTGTGTCGGGGTCTTCCGCCACTACCACGTCGAGCACTTCAAGCAGGTCGGCCATGGTCCGGGCGTAGGGCACGACCACGTCCATGGTCGGGGTCAGCGGCCAGTTGCCGCGTACCGAGATCACGCCACGGGACGGGGTATACGCACACAGGCCATTGTTGGAGGCCGGGCCGCGTCCGCTGGACCAGGTTTCTTCCGCCAGGCCAAATGCCGCGAAGCTGGCCGCAGTGGCCGTGCCGGCACCGTTGGAGGAGCCCGAAGCGAACGGTGCGGTCAGGTAGTCGGCGTTGTACGGGCTTTCGGCCCGGCCATATACACCGCGCTGCATGCCGCCATTGGCCATGGGCGGCATATTGGTCTTGCCCAGGCAAATGGCGCCGGTGGCCCGTAGCCGCTCAATGGTGAACGCATCGCGATACGCGGTCAGGTTGGCAAAAGCCGGGCTGCCGGAGGCGGCCGTGAGGCCCTTGACCAGGTAGCTGTCCTTGGCTGTATAGGGAATGCCGTCGAGCGGGCCGAGGATTTTACCGCTGGCCCGGCGTGCATCGGACGCGCGGGCTTCCTCCAGCGCTTGAGGATTGCGCACCACCACGGCGTTGAGGGCGGTGGCGGTGTTTGGGGCATCGAAGGCGTCGATTCTGGCGAGGTAGGCCTCTACCAGTTCAACCGCCGTGGTCTGGCCGGACTCTAGCGCAGCGCGCAGCTGGGCAATGGAAACTTCGGTTACTTCGATCACGTGGTTATCGCCGGTCAGAAAAGGGGAGGGGTTGAGTGCTGACTCAAGCCATTCAGTCAAAGTAGCTTACTGATAGATTTTTCATAGCGCCAGAGAATGGCATCCCTTACTGTGGCCCTTCAATTTCCTTATCGATAACGGTGCGGTTTATGTCCGATGAAGTGCGGCTTGTCGTCATCATCAATACCCAGCCTGGGCGGGGTGCGGACCAGTTGGCCGCCTTTGCCGGACTGGCGCCGCTGGTGCGGGCCGAAGCGGGTTGCATCCAGTACGACCTGCACCCGGTTGACGGCAACAGCGACAGTTTTGTGTTGATCGAGACGTGGGCTTCAAAGGCGGCGCTCAAGGATCACCACGCGGCCCCTCACATGCTGGAAGCCGCCAAGCACAACCCGACATTCCGTGCGGACCCCGCCAACGTACTGGTGCTGGAACCCGCCGTCCAGACGCCCTGACTTCAATCCGGCGGCTCCAGGGTTTATCATCGGCCCTTCATTTTTTGCTGCCCGGAAAGATCTCGATGTTGTTTACAAGGACTGTCATGGCGAGCGCACTGCTCGCCGTTCTGGCCACCCCGGCCCAGGCGTCCAACCTGGACCTGACCTACGAGGCGCCGGTCCTCAGCGCCGTACCTCTAACGCCCCAGGCTGAGCCCAAGCCGCGCTTCCCGGTCAAAAGCGTTGCGCCGGTGACCGTGGAAAACAGCTGCACCGGCCGCGAGTGCACCTACGAAGGCGACATCAGCCTGCCCCGTGAGGAGCAGACTGTGCGGCGGTTTTCCATCGGTATTCAATAAAACCAACGGGCGCCTCAGACAATCTCGTACCGAGGTGCCGGCTTACCCGTCTGCGTTGCCGCAAACAACGCACCCCGCGCCGCGTCATAGGTATCCCACAACGAACCATCGGCCACCGACGGCCAGGTGATCGTCTCACCCTGGTCAAGCCCGGCCAACGCCGCGTCCACCAGATGTTCGGTGGTCATGATCGACTCTTGTTGCAGGGCGGAAAGCGGAATGCCCGACTCGTCCCAGATCTCGGTAGCGGTAGACCCCGGCAACACGATCTGCACCTTCACCCCGGTTTCCGCCAGTTCCGATTGCAAGCCACGGCTGAACGCCAGGACATAGCTCTTGGTGCCGCTGTACACGGAGCTGACAGGCAGCGAGTGCACGGCCAACACCGACGCCACGTTGATGATCACACCTTCATTGCGCACGAGCATGCCCGGCAACGCCGCGTGGGTCAGGCGGGTGAGGGCGGTGATGTTCAAGGCGATCTGGGTCATGGAGTCCTCGACCGAGGATTGAGCCAGCGGGTGCAGGCGCGCCAGGCCAGCGTTATTCACTAGCACGTGGATTGCCGGGTTGTTGGCGAGCAGGCTTTCGACACGGGCGAGGTCGGCGGGGTTAACCAGGTCGGCACCGAGGGTCTGGACCTGCCGCCCGTGGGCTTGAGTGATCTTCGCCGCCAGGGCTTTGAGGCGGTCTTCGCGACGGGCGACCAGGATCAAATCGTAGCCGCGAGCGGCCAATCGGTCGGCATAATGACGAAGCACTGGCACCGATTGGCCTGAAGGCCACACAGGTCGGCTTGCTGGGTGAAATCACCCGGCTGGCGGCGGTCGATGAACATGGGGGGCCGACGTTGCAGGAACTGGCCGGACGCCTGGCGATCCTGATGTCGGCGCTGACCCATGCCATGAAGCCGCTGGTACGCGACGGGATTGTCGAGCTACGTCCGGACGCGTTGGACAAGCGCACCAAACGCTGTGTGCTCACGCCCAAGGGCGAAGCGCTGTTCAATGAGGCGCTGGTGTTCTGGGCGTCTGCCAACAACCGGGTGGAGGAGGTGCTGGGGCATGATTCGGCGGCGCAGTTGCGCGGCATGGCAGACCATGTGGCCTCCGAAGCGTTTTTGGCGGACTACAACGCTATGAAGGTTGACGCGTGAGGCGTGCTCTGCAGCGCAACGTGTCCCCCTTTTTGTACGTTATTTGAACCTTCGCTCCCCTCCACCTGATGCGCGGAAGCAGGGTGTCATTTCTTGGCGCCCTTCCATTTTCGATAGATCGATAAGGAAATTTCCGAAGCTAACGTAGGAAGTGTTCCGTGGGCCACAGGTTAGGTGGTGTTTAGCATTCTCCAGGCAAACAAAGCTTCTACAAGTTGTTGACGCATACACGCACAACGACTTGCTGAAGAGAGATGTTGTTCCTAGAGAAAGTGGAGCCCTACCTTGAAAAGTTTAACCAAAGTGATGTTGCCATTCGCTGGATTGATGGCGTTCAGCTCGCTTCAAACTGCAAGCGCTGCAAACGGAACCGTCAGTTTCACCGGTGAGATCGTTCAGTCGACCTGCGCGGTTGTTTCCGCTGATCAAACCAAAACGGTTGTACTGGGCAAGTACCCAACAAGCGCCTTTCCCAAGTCCGGCGCTACCAGTGGCGCTAAAGCATTCAGCATCAGCCTGGAAAAATGCGAAGCAGGTGATTACACGCTGCGCTTTGACGGTAATACGCCCACGGGTAACCCTAACCTGCTGGCCGTAACCGGTGGTGCCACGGGTGTTGGTGTGGAGATTCTCGACAACAACAGCGCCATAGTGCCGATCACTCAGGATGTCGTCGCACCTGCCAGTGTCACCGTAGCGGCCACAGGTGCCAGCCCGGGCACTGCTGTGTTCAATCTGCGCGCACGTTACAAGTCCTATCAGGATGCGGTAACAGCGGGGCAGGCCAACTCCAATGCCACGTTTACCATTCAATACAAGTAACTCTTTGGTTGTGGGTATTGGTGAGCCGTGAAAGTCTCATCGTTAGCATGAGTAGTTCCTATGAAAGTTGCAGTATGTTGTTCTCTGCTCATGTTCTCGATGAGTGCTTTTGCCGGTATTCAAGTGGGCGCGACGCGGGTTATCTATAACGGCGGCAATCAGTCTACTTCGTTGTCGCTGACCAATGACAGTGAAGACACCTATATGGTGCAGTCGTGGCTGGATACCGGTGACGCCACGCAAACTCCCAAAGGGTTGCCGATTGTGGTGACGCCGCCAATTTTGAAGTTGGCATCCAATAAGGAGGCGGTCCTGCGGTTTATCTATTCCGGGCAGGGCTTGCCGCAAAATAAAGAATCACTGTTCTGGATCAATGTTCAGGAAATACCGCCAGCCCCCAAGCTTGAGAACGTATTGCAGGTCGCCATACGTACGCGGATCAAGCTGTTCTATCGCCCGGCGGCGCTGCAAATCGACCTAAAAAAGCAGGCGCAAGCCCTTAAATGGCAGCGCAGCGGTGACGACATGGTGGTGACCAACGCCGGGCCGGCGCACATCACGCTGGGCATCCTGAACTTCGCCGGGAACGGCCAAAAAGCCTGCTCGCTCAATGGTGAAATGGTAAAGCCCGAGGACAGCCTGCGAATCACGTTGCCACCGACCTGCCGGATCGCCAATGAACTGTCGTTCAGCTTTATTAATGATTATGGCGGCCACACTGAAATCAAAGACATCAGGCTCGATCGTTAAGTCTGTCATGAGGTAGTTGTCGTGGTGTTTATCTCAACGCGCTTAAGTGTGGCTTGGCGTCATGCGAATTTGTCTTTTGTTTGCCTATTAGTGTGCAACAGTGGCGCTGCACAAGAACAATACAACGCCTCTTTCATCCGCGGTGATGATGCCGCTGAACTGGTTAATATGTTGGCCGCGGGCGACGATATTCTTCCGGGTACTTACCTGTTCGATATCTATTTGAACGGCCAGCCTATTGATCAGCGTGACCTGACATTTGAGCGACGCTTGAAAGACTCGGCCGTAGTGCCGTGTTTGACGATGAATGACTACCGTGAATATGGCGTGCAACTGCCAACTGTGCCTGAGGTTGCGGGCTGTTATGACCTGTTGGCCGTGCTGAGGGATGTGAAGCTTGGCATTGATGCCGGCATTCATCGCCTCGACCTGGATGTACCGCAGATTCATTTGGTGTCTCGTCCCCAAGGTTCGGTCTCGACAAAGCTTTACGATCAGGGCATTACGGCGGGCTATCTCAACTACAGCCTCAATGGCTCGCAAAGTAGTTACAACAGCAAGTCCGTACGCTCCGAGGCCGATTACTATTTTGCCAGCATCAACAGTGGCCTCAACCTAGGGGCGTGGCGCTTACGCAACGATTCGACAGCCGATAGGCAGGACGAAACCGGCACCCAATGGCGAAATATTGCCACGTGGGCCGAGACCGATATCGTGTCCTGGCGCAGCCGCCTATTGATTGGCCAGAGCAGCACAGGCAACTCAATTTTTGACAGTATTTCGTTCAACGGTGTGCAACTCTCCAGCAGCAGCGAGATGTTGCCGGAAAGCCTGCGAGGCTATGCGCCGGTTATTCGGGGCGTGGCGTCAAGCAATGCCCGTGTCGAAATCCGCCAGAACGGCTACACCGTCTACACCACCCAGGTACCGGCCGGCCCGTTTGCCTTGAGCGACGTATACCCAGGCACTCTCAGTGGCGATTTGCAGGTCACCGTGATCGAGGCCGATGGTTCAAAAACGCAGTTCACCGTGCCGTTTTCGGCGGTCCCCAACATGTTGCGCGACGGCATCAGCGATTACCAACTGACGGCGGGGCGCTACCGCGACGGGCGTAGTCATTATCAGCCCAACTTTGTTCAGGCTGGCCTGTCCCGTGGGATGACGAAAGACATCACACCCTATGGCGGCGTGCTGGTGGCCGAGAACTATCGTGCGGGTGTCGTCGGGCTTGGCAAGAACCTTGGCACTTGGGGCGCGCTATCGCTCGATCTGTCCCTCTCCGACACCGACCTGGCCGCTGGCGATAACAAGCGTGGCCAAAGTGTGCGTTTTCTCTACTCCAAATCTTTGAACACCTTGGGCACCGAGTTCCGCCTCGCGGGTTATCGGTATTCCACGTCTGGCTACTACGATTTTGCAGATGCCGTCGCGGAACGCGATCGCTGGGAGAGCGGCCTGTACCGGCACGATTACCTGGACGACAGTGAAGACTATCGAGGTGTGCCCGAGTGGACCGAGGCACGGCGCCGCAGCTATTACTCCGGCACGTTCAACAACAAACGCCAGCGCCTGGATCTGTCGGTCAACCAGCGCCTTGGGGCGGTATCGAGCCTGTACCTCAATGTCAGTAATCAGAGTTACTGGGGGACGACCGGGCGTGACCGCACTTTGCAGGTGGGTTTCAACAGTGCTTACAAGGACGTCAGCTATGGGGTCTTTGCCCAGGATACCCGCAGCAACATGGGCTACGGCGATCGCAGCCTGAACGTCACTGTCTCGGTTCCGCTGGGCGCAGGCTCGCGTTATATCAACTCGACTTCCAGCGTGAGCCACAGTCAGCGGGCGGGCAGCACCTACAGCACCGGCGTCAATGGCACCTTGCTGGACGACAGTCGTTTGAACTATGGCGTCCAGGCCAGCCAGAGCGAACAGGCAGGCGCCAGCAGCTCGGTCAACCTGGGCTACCAGGGCAGTAAGGGCAATATCGACTTCAACCACACCTACAGCAATCAGTACCGACAGACATCGCTCGGCGTTGCCGGCGGCCTGGTGGTGCATGAAGGCGGCGTCACCCTCACGCAGCCGCTGAACAACACGCTGGTGCTGGTCGAGGCCAAAGACGCCAAGGGTGTTCGCCTGGATAACCAGGCGGGTGCGGCGATTGACGACGCAGGTTTTGCGGTCATGACCTCGGCGATGCCCTACCGGCAAAACCGTGTGGCCCTGCGTACTGAAGACATCGGCAGCGGGCTGGAGATTCCCATGCCAGCACGGGACGTCGTGCCCACTCAAGGCGCCATCGTGCGCGTCAAATTCGAGACCCATCGCGGGCGTAATCTACTGGTACTCAGCCAGCGTCCCGACGGCTCGGTTCCGCCCATCGGTGCCAACGTATTTGGGCGCGATGGCAGGGCCAATGGCGTGGTGGGCACCCAAGGTGAAATATTCGTTTCCGGTGTCGCCGATGGCGATCGCCTGCTGGTGAAGTGGGGCAGCGAGGCACGAGACAGCTGCGCGCTGTTGGTCCCTGTTTACAACGGCAATCCGGTGCAACCCACCCAGGGTTACGACACCGTTTCACTGATCTGCGACCGCGTGCCAGAGGCTTGATGCGATGACTTTCACCTTCAATAAAACCCTTGGCCTGTTGTTTGCGTTGCTCTTGATGAGCTGGGCGCCCTACAGCTTTTCCATGCAGTGCACGGCGGTCACAGGCTCGAATGCGCCGGTCATTTCCATCGGTGCACCGATCAAGGTGCCGGCCACCGTCAAGGCGGGCACGGTGATCTGGCGCTCAACAACAGCTACTTACAGGCAACTGCGTTGTGATAGCAGCGAATCAGGTCTGAAAGTGAACATCTACGGCGATAACGCCAACTTCTACTGGGACCCGGATAAAGTCATCCCGGGCCTGGACAAGTCGCTTGAAGTGGGCATCACATACATGAATATCGATTACCCGCTCTACAACGGCTATGGCTTGCGCATAGGACCGGCCTTAACGTGTACGCCGTTCTGCAGTCCTGGTGAAACGAACCAGAACTTTCTCAGGCGCAATGTGTACATCGGCAGCAATCTGGACGTTACGTTTCAGGTGTACGTGAAGGCGACAGGCTTGCCACCGCCTGCCAGCGGCAAGATCACCAACAGTGGCACTTATCTGCTGTTCAAAGTGGGCGGTGACAAGGAACTGAATGCCGTACCCCCCGGCAACTTTGGTGGGCTGATATCGGGCTTGAACAATATCTCGTTTATCTCCTGCAAACCCACGATCAGTGTCGCGGGAACCAGCGGTTCAACGGTGAACTTTGGATCAATTTCACAGAAAAACGCGGCGGTGGGTAAAGTCGAAAAACAGCTGCCGTTCTCGGTCAACGTTGACATGAGCGGCGCCGACAACGGCCAGGCCTGCGCCGGCACCACCATGCAGGCGACGTTTAGTACGACGTTTCCCGTGCGCGACGGCACCACCCTGATGCCGACCAGTGACAGTGGCTTTGGCATCGTGCTGTCCAAGGCCGCGCCACCGAACACACCGATCGTCATGAACCAGGTCGTCAATCTGGGCCTGGTCAACGGCACCGTGGTGCAAAACCGATTCATGGCTGGCCTCAAATGGCTCAGCACCACGCCAAAGGTCGGCCCCTTCAACGCATCCGCCACCGTGGATGTGACGTTTAAATAACAGGTTTTTTATGGTTGGTTCGGTTTGTCGGGAGCATGTCTGATGATGTCTTTGCGGGTGTTGGTACTTGATGATCAGCTGTCGCGACGCAAGCAAACAGTAGAGTCGCTTAGCACCCTTGGGGTGCGGGCGATCTACCAGGCCAGTCGGTGTGACAAGGCCATGCAAGTTCTGCAACACGCCGAAGGCGTGGACATCGTCGTGTGTGAACTCAACAGCGAGAAGCTGGAGTATTTCGACTTTCTGCTGCTGGCGGCCAAGGCCGGGTTGGTCAGTGCCGTGGTGTTGTGGTCGCAACTGGAGCCGCAGCTGCACAGGGCCGTCGAGCGTATCAACCTTTTTTCCAGAATCAGCCTGATCGGTGTGATTGGACGCGACACTCCTGCCCAGGATCTGGAACTGATTTTGCGCAACTACACCCGGCGCAAAAGCTTATTGCGGTCGCTGCCCCACACGACGCTCAAGTTACCCTCCGAGCCTGAGGTCAAACAGGGGCTGGCATCCGGGCAATTCAAGGCCTGGTTCCAGCCCAAGTTCAACTTGGCCAGCCATGCGCTTTGTGGTGTCGAGGCATTGGTGCGGTGGGAGCACCCCAGTCGTGGGTTATTGCTGCCAAGGGATTTTCTTTCCGCAGTGCTGGCATACGACTTGATCGACGAGATGTTCAAGCAAGTGTTTGCCCAGGGGCTTGATCTGCTGGAGTCCCTACGCCTGCGAGGCTTGCAGTTGGAAGTCGCGTTCAACCTGCACGCGTCGCAGTTGGCCGGATTTGATTTACCCAACTTTGTCGCCACCGCGTTGCTTGAGCGCCAGCTACCCGGTAGCGCAGTGCTGTTTGAGGTTTCGGAAAACGGCCTGCTGGACATGAGCCTGGCGAGCATGAGCAGCCTGTTGCGTTTACAGCGCATGGGCTGCGGCTTGGCCATCGACGATTTTGGCGTGGGGTTTTCCTCGTTGACCCTATTATGCCAACTGCCGTTTAACCAGCTCAAACTGGATGCTTCGGTGGTCCAGGATCTGTCGGACCAGAGCAGCAGGGCGATGCTGGCCAGCACCATTGCGCTGGCTAAGGCGATGGAGATGAGCCTGGTGGTTGAAGGCGTCAGCAACCAGACGATTCAGGACACGGTGGTAGCCATGGGAGGCATCTTTGCGCAGGGCTTTCATTTGGCCAAACCCATGAGCGCGAGACGACTCAAAGAGTGGGTCGAGTGACCTGTCTGAAGAATGTGACAGAACCTGCAACCAAGTAAAAAATTATAAGAGGCGTTATCGGGCTGAACTAAGCTTCTTGCAGTATTGCGGTCGCTTACAGTTCCACCCGCTTCGACGTTGTCGCCCTGGCAATCTGGATGAGTGAGGTAGTTATGCGCAAAGCGTTGGTCGTGGATGATCATCCCGTCGTTCGTGCAACCGTGAAAATGGTATTGCAGCACGAGAATTTTGAACTGATCGTCGAAGCTGGCGATGGCGCAGATGCGGTGCAGCAGGCGCGCCAATTACAGCCAGATCTAGTTGTACTGGATATCTCGATGCCCAAGCTTGATGGCCTTGAGGCCATACGGCGTATTGTCGACCTCAACATAGGGGCGCGAATTCTGGTGCTGACGTCGCTGGAGCCTGCGCTTTACCTCAAACGTTGCATGGTGGCCGGTGCGGCGGGATTCATCTCGAAAATCGATGACCTGGACGATATGCACCGCGCCGTCAAAGTCCTGATGTCCGGCTATACCCACTTCCCCAATCTGAACATCGGCTCGGTGCGGCGCAGCGATAACGAAATGAATGAAAACCGGGTGATCGACAGCCTGTCGGACCGCGAGTTGGTGATTTTAAAACACCTGTCCCAGGGCCGCAGTAACAAGGAAATCGGTGATGTGATGCTGCTCAGCAACAAGACCATCAGCACCTATAAAACCCGTCTGTTGGAGCGCTTTCAAGTCACCTCGGTTGTGTCCCTGGCGGAAGTGGCCAAACGCAACAGTATTATCTGATGAGAATCCTCAGCGTTTTCCTGGCTGCAGTGCTGTTGGCCGGTTTGCCCTTGGGCGTGCGGGCCGAAAGCGTGACGGTGGCCCCGGATAAGCCGGCGGTGACCAGCCACGACGAATTTGACTTTGACCTGAAAGTACACACGGGGACCAACGCGACGTTTTATTGGGCGGTGGCGCTCACAAGCGTGGTGTCGATTGCCTGCTGGCAGGGCGCGATAGTGCTATGGCGACGCGGCAGGCGTGACGGTGGGCGAGCGCTGGCAGCGCAAGTGGCGTCAATGCGGGCGATGCTCGACCAGACGCCGCAGCCTGTTTTCGTGAGAGACGCTGCCGGGCGTCTGGTCGCCTGCAATGACAGTTACCTGGAGTTCCTGTCCACCGACCTTGAGCACCTGCTCGGCAAGACGATAACTGAAGGCACCTTCATGGCCCCGGAGGAGGCCCGGCAATATCACGAGTTTTATCTCAAAGTGATGCGTAATCGCTTGCCTGAAATTGGCGGCGGCATCCTGGTGGCGCCCTTTGGCAAAACCGTGGCTATTTTTCATTGGATATTTCCCTGTTTCGATCAGCGAGGGAATGCAATCGGGGTGATGGCGGGCTGGATTGATGTCAGTGATCGCCAGCAACTGGTGGACCAGCTCAAAGCCTCGCAAAAGGAAGCTGAGGACGCCAATAAGGCCAAGACTACGTTCCTCGCGACCATGAGCCACGAAATCCGTACCCCCATGAACGCCGTGCTGGGCATGCTTGAAATGGCGTCCAAACGAGCCGAGCAGGGGATTGTCGACCGGGTTTCGCTCGATGTGGCATCCAGTGCGGCCAACGGCCTGGTGGACTTGATCGGCGACATTCTGGATATCGTACGTATTGAGTCCGGGCAACTGAGCTTGACGCCAGGCAGGGCGAACCTGCTGGACTTGTCGCGGTCTGTCGCACGTATCTTCGACGGTGTGGCTCAGCAAAAGCTGCTGGATTTGAGAGTCGAACTCGACCCTCGGGCCGATTGCGATGTGTGGGTTGATTCGTTGCGCCTCAAGCAGATAATTTCCAACCTGTTGAGCAATGCGATCAAGTTCACTGTCAGGGGTGAAGTCCGCTTTTCCTTGCGTTGTGTCGCTGTCGCGGACGGCAAGGAACTGGACCTGATTTTCAACGTAATGGACACCGGAATCGGCATCTCCCAAGACGACCAGGCACGACTGTTCAGCCCCTTCAGCCAGGTCGGCAGCCCGGCTGACTCGATGCGTACCGGTTCGGGCCTGGGCCTGACCATTACCCGTACGTTGTGCGAGATGATGAACGGGCAATTGTCGCTGACCAGCAGCCTGGGTTGCGGCACCGATGTGTCAGTGGCCCTCAGGCTGCCGGTGCTGGAACCCATCACGCAGGCAACGAGGCCGCTCGTGGAACCGGTGCTCCCCGCCAAGCGCTTGCGTGTGTTGGTGGTCGATGATTACCCGGCCAACCGGGTGTTGTTGTCTCAGCAACTGACCTACCTGGGGCACGACGTCAGCGACTCCGAAGACGGTGCCCATGGGCTGAGGGCTTGGCGCAAGGGGGGCTTTGACGTGGTGATCTCGGACTGCCATATGCCGATTATGAACGGCTACGATCTGGCCGGCGCTATTCGAGCCGAAGAAGCACGTCTAAAGGTGTCCAGTTGCTTGATTATCGGACTGACGGCCAATGCACTTCCGGGAGAGAAAGAACGCTGCCTGGATGCCGGAATGGACGATTGCCTGTTCAAGCCGATCAGCTTGCGCGACCTGAGTGAGCGACTCGCGCTGGCTGAACCCAGCCTATCGGGTGATAGCCAGGCGGCGATGATCGGTCAAGCCCGCACGATGGACCTCACCACCTTGCAACAGCTGGCAAGAGGTGACGAGAACGCTATCAGTACGCTGGTGAAGGACTTGGCGGACAGCCTGGATACCGACCTGGAGCGCCTGGTGGAGTGTTACACGGAAGGCGACCTCAAGAGCCTTGCCGAACTGGCTCACCGGGTTAAGGGCGGTGGGCGGATTGTGGGTGGGCAAAACGTGATTATCCACTGCACCCGGCTTGAAGCGGCCTGTCTGATTGATGAGCCTGTTCAACTGAAGGTCGCTGTAACAGCGCTCACCGAAGCGATGGCGACATTGAGTACGGAACTCAAGGAATTAGGCTGACCGGTGCCCGTGATGCGTGTGCTGAGGAAATTTCCGCGTGCTGCAGGAAATTTCCCAAGGACTGATGGAATTTTCCAATTCAGACTAGGAGTGTTCCTAAATACATGGGCGGTGTGTGTCGCAATAATTCGCACATACCCATTTCATGTGTGATTGCCATGTCCTTTCTACCGATTCGCGTTCTGGTCATCGAGGAGCACCCCTTCAAACGGCTTGTTGCCACTCAGGTTTTCCGGGAGGCGGGGTGTGACGGCGTGATGGCTGTCGCCGACGTGGGCGCAGCGTTGGAGTTGCTTGACCGCACAGGCCCGGTCGACATTGCGCTGTGCTCCTTGAAGGAGGGGTGTACGCAGGGGCTGACCACCATCGAGGTGCTCAGTCGTGCCAATTGGATCAAATCCATCATCATTTGCAGTGTGCATGCAGCGGACCTGCATGACGCCATCGACCGAATGGTCGGCCTGTTCGGCATCAAGGTGCTGGGGTATGTCGACTCCCCGGTACGTGCCGGCGCAATTGCGCCGATGCTTAGCCGATACCTGGAAACCGCAGGCGTGCATAAGCGCCAACCATCCGATGGCGGCAGTTATCTGCTGTCGAGCAAAGCGTGCCTGGAACAGGCCATTGCCAGTCATGAGGTCAAGGCGTTCTTTCAGCCGAAGTTCAACCTGATCACCGGTGAAGTCGCCAGCTTTGAAGTACTGACGCGCTGGGAGCACCCAGAGTACGGATTGTTATACCCGGCCGATTTTTTGCCACTGTTAAGCCGCTTTGAGTTGATGGACGAGTTGTTCTTCGCCCAGTTGGAGCAAGGGTTGGCGTTCCTGCATGACGCACAGGTGCAAGGGCATGTGCTGTCGCTGGCCTTCAACCTTGAGTCTGAACAGTTTGGTCACGGTTCCTTGCTGCCTCGCCTGTGCGAGATGCTTGAGCGCTACGCCATTCCGGCATCGCGCCTGACCTTTGAAATCACCGAGAGTGGCTTGCTGGAAGTTTCGCCCGGGGTGCTCGAAAGCTTAATTCGCCTGCGCATGATGGGCGCGGGGTTGTCCATTGATGACTTCGGTGTGGGCTACTCCTCCCTGGAGCGTCTGTGCCAATTGCCGTTCACCGAAATCAAACTCGATGCCGGTTTCACCCGTGACCTTGAAACCAGTTCCCGCAACCGTGCGGTGATCAGCAGCACCCTGGCGCTGGGCGAGGCGCTGAACATGCAGGTGGTGGTAGAGGGCGTCGAGAGCGAGAGTCAGCGCCTGAGCCTGATCAAATTGGGGTGCATCCACGCCCAAGGGTATCTGTGCGCGCGGCCCATGAGTGCGCGACGTGTGCTGCTGTGGCTGGAAATGAAGCTGGCGTCACGCAGCAATATTTAACATCCCAAGGCAGGGCGCCTCCATGATAAACCCACGATTGCGCATTGTGCTGGTCGACACCGATCACTCCCGTCGCTTGAGTATTGAAAAGAACCTCGGCCATTTGGGGTATTACAGAGTTGTTCCGGTTTCTTCCCTGCACGAGTTGATAGCGCTGATGGACAACGCTGTCGATGTATTTGATCTTCTGGTTATTAATGAAGATGTCCTGAGCGTGGCGGGAATAAGGCTCGAAAACCTCCTGCGTGAATATTCATGTATCAGGCATTCGCTTATTTATAAAAGTACCGAACTTCATGTTTTTTCGGGTACCCAGGCGATATTTCCGTCATCTCGTTTTTTTGCTTCTGGGGTTCCGGATCAGCCTGTCCTGGCGCAGGTCATGAACAGGCTCGAAGTACCTGCAGGAAGTGACTTTTATAATTCCCTGCCGGCGACAACTTAACTTTCGTCTGGTTGTTCGCTTCATAAAAATTTCCAAAAAATAGCGCCATGCAGGTAACTGCGTGGCGTTTTTGCGTGGCCGGCTTTCGGGTTTTAACCACTTTAAGTGGCGAGGAATAAAGGAAGATGTTTCGGAAATTTCCTTACCTGTGAGGGAGATTTCTTGGTGTTTGCAGGAGTGTTCATTTTGTCAGACGTCTACACGGATATCACAATTATTTCAACGCGAGGTACCCGCCTATTCGCTGCTATTTAGCGTTATTGGGGACTTCTTATTGGTGATTTTTTAATAGTTAAAGCAACGTTGAGGTTGATAAGTATGAACCGCGCCTATCGCGTGATATGGAATGACTCGAGCAAAACGTGGATTGCCGTATCGGAACATGCAAAAGGGCGCGTCCGGTCTCAATCCCGCTGCGCGGTTATAACGTCGGTACTCTCTGGACTGCTGGTTTCTATTGGTGTGTTTGGCCCGCAAGCCTATGGCGCGGGCTTACAGCTGTGCAACAAGACATCCGCCCAGTCAGGGACCTCTATTGGTCCGGTTAAACAAAACACGACACTCAGTTGCGCTGGGGGGGTGACGTTTGCTCTTTCGGAAAACTATGGCGACGATGGGTCGGGGGCTTCAAACACCGACAGTACGCGCATTGTGGGGCTTCAAGGCGGTAGCTTGGCGGTGCAAGCGAGAACCACCATGGACATACTCGCCCACGGAGGCGACCTGAACATAAAAAGCCTGACCGGGCTGACATCGGTCCAGGGCGCCAACGGCGTTTCTATCAATACCGCAGGCAGCGGGCAGACGGTCATTGGCGGCAGCGGTGTGATTGACGTCAAGTCGCAGAAGATCACCGGTGTCACCGATGCGGCGCTCAATGCGACGAGTACCGAGGCTGTAGCGGGTAGGCAGCTCAATGCGACCAACACAACGGTTACTGCGGTGAAGAGCACTGCCGACAAGGCCGCTTCGGATGCGCTGGCTGCCCAGGCTCAGGCAACGACTGCACAGACCGCTGCCAACGCGGCGCAGGCTACTGCGAATCAAGCGAAAACCGATGCAGGCACTGCGTTGACTACTGCGAATCAAGCGAAAACCGATGCAGGCACTGCGCTGACTGCCGCGAATCAAGCGAAAACCGATTCTGCCAGTGCCGCAGCTACTGCCAGCGATGCCAAATCCGATGCGGCTAGCGCGAAAACTGACGCAGGCACAGCCCTGGCTGCCGCGAATCAAGCAAAAACTGATTCCGCCAGTGCCGTCACTACTGCCAGCGATGCCAAATCTGATGCGGCTAGCGCGAAAGCCGATGCAGGTACTGCACTGACTGCCGCGAATCAAGCGAAAACCGATTCTGCCAGTGCCGTCGCTACTGCCAGCGATGCCAAATCCGATGCGGCTAGCGCGAAAACTGACGCAGGCACAGCCCTGGCTGCCGCGAATCAAGCAAAAACTGATTCCGCCAGTGCCGTCACTACTGCCAGCGATGCCAAATCCGATGCGGCTAGCGCGAAAACTGATGCAGGCACTGCGCTGACTGCCGCGAATCAAGCGAAAACCGATTCTGCCAGTGCCGTCGCTACTGCCAGCGATGCCAAATCCGATGCGGCTAGCGCGAAAACTGACGCAGGCACTGCACTGACCACCGCGAGTCAAGCAAAAACCGATTCCGCCAGTGCCGTCACTACTGCCAGCGATGCCAAATCCGACGCGGCTAGCGCGAAAACTGATGCAGGCACAGCCCTGGCTGCCGCGAATCAAGCAAAAACTGATTCCGCGAGTGCAATCACCACTGCCAGCGATGCCAAATCCGATGCAGCTAGCGCGAAAGCCGACGCAGGCGCTGCGCTGACTGCCGCGAATCAAGCTAAAACTGATTCCGCGAGTGCAATCACCACTGCCAGCGACGCCAAATCCGATGCAGCTATCGCGAAAGCCGATGCAGGCACTGCACTGACCACCGCGAATCAAGCAAAAACCGATTCCGCCAGTGCCGTCACCACTGCCAACGATGCCAAATCCGATGCAGCTAGCGCGAAAGCCGACGCAGGCGCTGCGCTGACCACCGCGAATCAAGCAAAAACCGATTCCGCCAGTGCCGTCACGACTGCCAGCGGTGCCAAATCCGATGCAGCTAGCGCGAAAGCCGATGCAGATACTGCACTGACTGCCGCGAATCAAGCAAAAACTGATTCCGCGAGTGCAATCACCACTGCCAGCGATGCCAAATCCGATGCGGCTAGCGCGAAAACTGATGCAGGCACTGCGCTGACTGCCGCGAATCAAGCGAAAACCGATTCCGCCAGCGCCATCACCACTGCCAACGATGCCAAATCCGACGTCGCAAAAAATACCACCGCCGTCGCCAACCTTGCGCAGCAGGTCGGTAGCGGTGAGGTGGGCCTGGTTAAACAGGACGGGCAAGACGGTACGATTACTGTCGCGAAAGACCATGGCGGGAATACCGTCAACGTTTCCGGTACGAGTGGCGGTCGTCGAGTCCAGGGTGTGGCTGCGGGTGCTATTGATGTGGCGAGCACGGATGCCGTCAACGGTGGGCAGGTTTTCGCCGTGAAGCAGCAGGTTGAGCAATTGCGGGCTGGCAGCGCGGCCACCGCGGTGGATGTTGGCGGCGACGGCGGTGACGCCGCGGTGGTAAAAAAAGGCAGCCGAGGAGTTGCCGCAGGTGCCAATTCGAAAGCTCAGGGGCAAGCGGCTGTTGCAGTCGGCGCGCAATCAAGCGCCAGCGGTGACGGCAGTGTTGCGGTGGGCAATAACGCCTCCGCATCGGCGCCGGGATCGGTAGCCATTGGGCAAAGTGCCCAGGCAAACCGTGCCAACACCGTATCGGTGGGCGCCTCGGGAGCGGAGCGCCAGATCACCCATGTCGCCCCCGCGACTCAAGGGACTGATGCCGTCAACCTCGAACAGACCCTGAGGGTTTCTCGTCAGTCGTCAGCTCAAACGCTCAAGGACGCCAATGCGTATACCGACAGCCAGATCGGTGACCTGCGCCGCGACGCCTACGCGGGCACCGCAGCGGCAATGGCGATGGCCGCGCTGCCTCAGGTCTCATCGGCGGGAAGCAGTATGGTATCGCTGTCGGGATCGACCTTTGAGGGGCAATCTGCAACGGCGATCGGGGTCTCGGGAATGTCCAGTAATGGACGCTGGATCTACAACGCCTCGGGCGCTGCCACCACTCGCGGAAATCTTGGCGCTACCGTGGGCGTTGGCTACCAGTGGTGATGGGGCAGGGCAGTCGCTGCCGCGCTGATGTGACGAACAGCATAAGCCAGATCCTTTCGTTATTAGACAGACGCCGTTCGCGCATCCGATGCTGAGCCCCTCTCGATCAGGGGCTTTCCATGACCACTCCACGCCAACTGAAACTGGGCGCGTTCATGCGCCCGGTCAGCATCCACACCGGCGCCTGGCGCTATCCCGGCGCTTACCGTGACGCCAACTTCAACTTCACGCACCTCAAGCAGTTTGCCCAAACCCTGGAGAAGGCGCGTTTTGATGCCTTCTTCATGGCCGACCACCTGGCCTTGCTTAACATGCCCATCGACGCGTTGAAGCGCAGCCACACCGCCACGTCATTCGAACCGTTCACCTTGTTGTCGGCCCTCAGCCAGGCCACCGAGCACATCGGCCTGGTGGCCACGGCCTCGACCACCTACGACGAACCGTTCCACATCTCCCGTCGCTTCGCATCCCTGGATCACTTGAGCAATGGTCGCGCCGGCTGGAACATTGTCACCACGGCCAACCCGGATGCCGCGCAGAATTTTGGCCTGGAACAGGCCTACGATCACGACGAGCGCTACGCCCGTGCGCGGGAGTTCTACGATGTGGTCACCGGGCTCTGGGACAGTTGGGCCGATGACGCGTTCATCCGCGATGCCGACAGTGGCGTGTACTTCGACCCGGACAAACTGCACACCCTCAATCATCAAGGCCGCTACCTCAACGTGCGTGGCCCGCTGCATATTGCGCGGCCGGTGCAGGGCTGGCCGGTGATCGTGCAGGCCGGTGCCTCGGAGCCCGGGCGTCAACTGGCGGCGGAAACCGCCGAGGTGATTTTTGTCGCGCCGGGCACGTTGGAGGAGGGGCGTAAATTCTATGCCGATATCAAACGCCGGATGCTGGCGGTCGGTCGGCATCCCGACCACCTGAAGATTTTGCCCGGGGCCTTTGTGGTGGTCGGCGATACGCTGGAAGACGCGCGGCGGATTCGTGCACACCTCGACAGCCTGGTGCATTACGAAAGCGCGATTGCCTCGCTGTCGATAGCGCTGGGTACCGACGCGACCAAGTTTGATCCCGACCAATACCTCCCGGCGATTCCCCAAACCAACGCCAGCCAAAGCTCCCGCGAACGAGTACTGGCGCTGGCTGACCGCGAGCAGTTGACGGTGCGCCAATTGGCCCAACGCCTTGGCGGGTATGCCGGCTTGTCGTTTGTCGGCACGGCCCACAGCATTGCCGACGAGATGCAGCAGTGGCTGGAAGAAGAGGGCAGCGATGGCTTCAACATCATGTTCCCCTGGCTGCCGGGCGGGCTCGATGATTTTGTCGCCAAGGTGGTGCCTGAGTTACAGGGGCGCGGGATCTTCCGGCGGGAGTACGAAGGCTCTACCCTGCGGGAAAACCTCGGACTGCCGCGTCCGGCAAACCGGTATTTTCACGCTGGTTAGATCGTTTATTTCCTTATGATTGGAGGCCCTTCCCCAATCGCATATCCATCACGCCGGTTCGGCACTGATAACGGAGCCGTTCGGCGTGATCGCAGCATAAAGTCTGACATCACGGAATTGTCGGCTGTCTCGCTCCGATAAACCCCCATGCAACGTCCATTTCTGCTGCTGGGCCAGCGCCTTGCGCCGTTGCGCCGCATCTCTAGAATCGGCCCCAGAACTTACTCATTTCCTGTCGATTACGGAGTTTCGAACATGATGAACGCCATGCAGATGCCAATGAACAACGCGATGCCAATGATGCCGATGATGGGCATGCCGATGATGATGGCCACCATGACCTGCACGATGACCGACGAGGGCATGATGTGCACCATGAAGCCGGCCGCCGGCATGGACATGGCGATGTTCAAGAACAACGCCGAAATGATGGCGATGATGATGAACTGCGGCATGCCGATGATGATGCAGTGCGCCAACATGTCGATGATGTGCATGTCGCAAGACGGCATGGCGATGATGAACAGCATGTCGACCATGAACATGCCGATGATGATGCCGATGGGCATGCCTATGCCGATGATGAAGTGCGTCATGGAATGCAAGATGGAAGCCGACTGCATGACCTGCAAGATGATGCCGATGCCAGGCATGAGCATGGACATGATGAACAACTGCTGCATGCTGATGATGAAGATGATGAGCGACTGCGCCATGCCGATGATGATGAGCTGCAACGGCATGCCGATGATGTGCTGCACCTGCTGATTCGTTTGGCGTGAAACCAGAAAGCCCCGGCGAGTGCCGGGGCTTTTTGCGTTTCAGTCCAGGCGCTCCGGGTAAGTGATCACCAGGAACGCCACCGCCTCACTGTCCGCCGGGTTTCGATAGCGGTGGGGCTGGTCGGCGTAGAACAGGATCGAGTCACCGGTGGACAGCAGGTAGCGTTCCTCGTTGACGCTGACTTCCAGCACGCCCTGGGCCACCACCAGGTTTTCCTGGATTCCCGGCCCGTGACCTTCAGAAACTTCTTCGCCAAGTGCCTTCAAGCGGATCTCGTAGAACTCCGACTGGCGTGCCATATCGTAGGGAAACAGTGCACGGCTGATGAAGCTGCCGTCGGCACTCACCAAGCGTTTGCTCTGTTGCGCCGGCAGCAGTTCGACCCCTTCGAACGCACGGTTTTCCAGGAAGGCCGCCACCGAGACTTTCAAGCCCTTGGCAATCTTGCACAGCACCTTGATCGACGGCACGCTGCGCCCGGATTCAATCTGCGCCAGCATCGCCCGGCTCACGCCGCAGTTGCGCGCCAGGGCGTCCAGCGACAGGTAGCGTTTACTGCGCAGGCGTTGCAGGTTCTGCGCGACGCACTGGCCGATGGCGTCATCGTCGCCGCTGTTGCAATCCTTGGGTTTGGAGGGGAGGTCGGGCACTTCGGGAAGCGCGTGCAGGAAATTCATTGCCTCACGCCCGGCGGGTATCGCTGGAGGTGGTGACGTGTGCGGTAAACACCGCGACTCCGGCGCGTGCCGCGTACATCGCCCACATCAGTTCAGCCGCTGCGCGTGCCTGGCGGCGTTTGCGGTGGAGGGTGAAATCGATGACGGTGGCGGATGTTTGCATGACGTAAATCTCTGGGGACTCAATGGCCCTACAGTAATCCGTGGCGCTTATTTCCATAAATACTGAGTTTGCATTTGGTAATTCGATTTTGGACTTAACGCCGATTGGCGCCTGTACGTCCATCAGTGGTGACCCGCCGGGCTTCACAGGCTTCCCACCACAGACCTTGTGCCGGGCCGAGTCCGTCGCAAAAACGAATTCCAAGGATTTACCCTCATGCCCCCCGCGTTTCCGTTCACCGCCCGAAAAGCCTGGCCCTTGCTGGGTTTTGGCGCCGCTCTTAGCTTCAGCCCGGTCACCCAGGCCCAAGACACGCTGCAACTGTCACCCGTCGAGGTCAGCAGCGCCGAACTCAGCGCTGATGAACTGGCCCAGGTCCAGCTCAAGAGCGTGCCCGGCGCCACCAACTACATCGACATGGGCAGCGTCGAGCAAGGGCGAGTGAGCACCAACGAGGACGTGTTCAAGTACCAGGCCGGCGTGTACGCCAAGGCCGCGAACAACGAAGGGGTGAAGCTTTCCATCCGTGGCTCGGGCATCAACCGTGGCCCCGGCGCCCACGCGTCCGGCCTGTACGAAACCTTCGACGGTCTGCCGCTGACCGGCCCGGGCGGCACGCCCTACGAACTCAAGGACCCGTTGTGGCTCAGCCGCGTTGAAGTGCTGCGCGGCGCCAATGGTTTTGACCAGGGCGCATTGGCCCTCGGTGGTGCGGTCAACTACGTCACCCACACCGGCTACGACGCCCCCAAGCTGCAAGTGCGCTACGAAGCTGGCAGCCATGGCTACGCCCAACGGGAAATCAGTTCGGGGCAGGTGCTGGGGGATGCCGACTACTACATCAGCCTCACCGATTCGCACTACGACGGCTTCCAGGACCACAGCTCCGGCAGCGGCAAAGGCATGGCTGCCAACTTTGGCTACCGCTTCAACCCTGACCTGGAAACCCGCTTCTACTTCCGCTACCGCGAAACCGACAACGATTCCCCCGGCAAGCTGACCCGTGACCAGATCAGCCATGACCCACGCGCCGCCGCCAGCCTCAACGTGGCGCGGGACTCCAAGCGCCTGCAACCGGGCTCGACCTGGATTGCCAACAAAACCACCCTGCACCTGGACGACAACGCCCGGGTCGAGGTCGGGCTGGCGTATCACGACTACCCGATGGACCTGCGCGAAGGCACCAACCGTCTCAAGGTCGCCTACACCGACGTCAGCGGCACCGTGAACTACATCCGCCAGGACACGTTGTTCGGGCGCGACAGCAAGACCACTATCGGTTTGCGCACGACTCAGGCGATGCCAAATAACGGCGGCTCGGAATTCGTACGGATCCCGACCGGCAATACCGCCATTTATGCACCCGGCACCAAGACCCGCGACTACAGCTACCTGGGTTCCGACACCGTGCTGCATATCGGCAACGACCTGGAACTGGTACCGGACCTTTGGCTGACCACCGGGCTGGCGGCGATCTACACCCGCCGTGAAACCGAAGTCAGCTATCCGCAAACCCACACGCCGGTCAGCCAGCACGATTGGGATTACGCGCCACGGGTTGGCTTGCGTTATGACTTCAGCCCGCAACTGCAGGTGTATGGCAACCTGAGCCGCTCGGTTGAGCCGCCTCATGCATGGTCGATGATCTGGGGCTCAAACAAGTACTTCCCGGCCGACAGCGGCCCGGCGAGCGGGTTGCAGCGCGAAGGCGTAAAGCTGAAAAACCAGACCGCAACCACCCTGGAAGTCGGCGGGCGCGGTGAAGAAAGGTTCGGCCAATGGGACCTGGCGCTGTACCGTTCCGAGGTGCGCCACGAACTGCTCAGCGTCGAAACCCAGGCCGCGATCTCCACCACCTCTGCAATCATCGCCGAGTCCAACGCCAGCCCCACGGTGCACCAAGGCGTGGAACTGAGCCTGATCAGCCCGCTGTGGGATGGCGGCCGCACCGGCCAGTTAGCCCTGCGCCAGGCCTACACCTACAGCGACTTCCATTACCGCAACGACGACCGCTTCGGCGACAACACCTTGCCCGGCATCCCCAAGCACTACTATCAGGCGCAGTTGCGCTACAGCCATCCGAGCGGTTTCTACACCAGCCTCAATGGCGAGCACTCGTCGCGGGTGGCGGTGGACTACGCCAATTCCTACTACGCGGCGGCCTACACGCTGCTCGGTGCGACGGTCGGGTATGACGCGCCGAAGCACGACTGGCAAGCCTGGGTCGACCTGCGCAACCTGACCAACCAGCGCTACGCCAACACGATCACGCCGGGTTATGACGACAAAGGGCTGGACGTTGCGCGGTCGACGCCGGGGGATGGCATGGGCGTTTACACCGGGGTGTCCTGGAGCTGGCGTTAAGCCGAGCAACGCCACTGTAGGAGCGAGCTTGCTCGCGAAAAACGCAAAGACACCGCGTTCATTCAGGATGCCAGCGTTATCGTTGAGGTCCTTCGCGAGCAAGCTCGCTCCTACATAAAACACAATCCACTTAACGGATAGATTTAACGTGCGTTTTTTTTGATTTTATCTCTGGTTTTTTTGTAACAATTGCGTGTATAAGATAAAGCCTGCTCAACTGAAAGATGATTTTTCATAAGCAGTTAGTTCCTTGCGCCACGGGTGCGGGCACTTAAGCGAGTACGCACATGGAATGTCGCCGTACGCGCAAAAACAGTTATCCAGCACTGCACAGTGTTCACCGGATAACTGCCAGCAATCGACTTGATAGTGGTGTTATTTCATCTGTCGGGATCAATTGCGTCCGTTTTATCCCTTTAAGCTTAATTAATCTGCTGTAAATGGAGTACTACCATGCAAAGGAAAGCACCGTTCAAATACCTGGCGTTGTTGTGGGTGCCGCTGATGGCAGGCTGTATCAGCACCCAGCCTACACAGGCACCGGAGCGCGCCGTACAGGCGCCGCTCGAGCAGGCCGTCACGGTCGATAATTGTTCCCAGGGTTGCCCCTCCGGCGGTGGGCCGCTGACATTGAATCGCCAGGCCTACACCCTCAACAACAACGCATCGACCAAGTTCGCCAACTGGGTGGCCTACCGGATCACCAAGTCCACACCGGCCAGCGGGCGCCCGCGTAATTGGCACACCGATCCGGACATTCCGGCGGGTGAAACCCTTGATCCTGTTGACTACAACGGCGCCAACGTGGCGCTGAAGGTCGATCGTGGGCACCAGGCAAACCTGGCGTCGATGGCCGGCGTCTCCGATTGGCAGACCCTCAATTACCTGTCGAACATCACCCCGCAAAAGGCTGATTTGAACCAGGGCCCGTGGGCACGCCTGGAGGATCAGGAGCGCACCCTGAGCCAGGACGCCGCAGTGGACGAGGTGTACGTGATGACCGGCCCGCTGTATGAGAAATTCATCGGCACCTTGCCGGGGACCAATAAAGTCCACACGATCCCCAGTGGCTACTGGAAGATTGTTTCTGTCGGCAAGTCGCCCCAAGACGGACTTTATGCCTCGTTCATCCTGAATCAGGAAGCGCCCAAGGGGGCTAACTTCTGTGACTATCGCGCGACGGTCGAACAGATTGAACAGCGTTCCGGGCTGACATTCTGGAGTGAGTTGCCGCAGGCGGTGCAAACTGCACTTAAATCGAAACAAGGACAACTGCCGCAGCGGATTGGCTGCAAGTAACCGCCGCACGCTAGACGCCCGTCATTAATTGTCATGCGTCCATTAAGTTGGCAGGTACGCAAGTGCCTGTCGACTATTGCTCGTTCTAACTAAATGAAGTGTTAATACGTCTGTTAAAAGGTAGTTGTTATCTACCTGCCTCCCGCTCACCACCCATCACCCATGTCGGCTTCTATCGGTGAGCCTCTTGCTCCCCCTCCGTTTTACTGTCATCGTTTGCGCAATTGGTAATCTTTCTTGTTTGAGAAATTTTTGCGCATGCATGACTTTCCTGTAGCTGAGGGTGATATAGCCCGTCGCCAGCAGACCATCGCCACCCTCTACAGCGACCACCATTCCTGGTTGCACGGTTGGCTGCGCAAGAAACTCGGCTGCTCACAACATGCCGCCGACCTGGCCCACGACGCCTTTATCCGCATTCTGCTACTGGCCGAACCCCACACCATCAAGGAACCAAGGGCTTTCCTGGCGACGACGGCCGGGCGCTTGATGATTGACGGCGCGCGTCGGCGGCGTATCGAGAAGGCCTACATGGAAGCCCTGGCGATTCAAAGCGAAGACGCCGGCATGCCGGATCCGGCGGAAATTCATGTGGCACTCCAGGCCCTGGAACGAATCGCCGAGATGCTCACCGGCTTGCCCGCCAAGGCCCGCGAAGCCTTCCTGCTCAGCCGCCTCGACGGGCTGACCTACAGCGAAATCGCCGCACACCTGCAGGTGTCCCCCAGCACCGTGAAGAACTACATCTCCAGCGCACTGGTGCACTGCTATCACACCCTGCACGGGGCGGACCCGCTGTCGTGAGTTCCGAGCAGATCATCAGTGAAGCCGCCCGCTGGCTGACGTTGTTGCACGACGATCACGTGACCGAGGCCGACCGCGCCGCATTCGATGCTTGGTGCCAGGCCGACCCACGGCATGCCGTCGCCATCGAGCGCATGCGCAGCCTGTGGGGCAGCCTCGACGCATTGCCCGCCGCCCCGGCGCGCCTTGCCCTGAACCGCGCGTTTGCCCCGCAAAAACCAAGGTTTGCCGCCCGTGGTACTCAGGCCGTCGCGCTGTTGGGTGTGTTGCTGTGCGGCTGGGCGGGAATTGAGCGGATGCCGGTGTGGATGGCCGACCAGCGCACCAGCATCGGCGAACGGCGTCAGGTGGCACTGACCGACGGCAGCCAGGTGCAGCTCAACAGCAACTCGGCCCTGGACGTGAAGTTCGACGGCCACCAACGGGTGATCGAACTGTTGCAGGGCGAGATGTGGGTCGAGGTGGCCAAGGACGCGCAACGGCCGTTCGTGGTGCATACCGACCAGGGCACGGCCACGGCGTTGGGCACGCGGTTCCTGGTGCGCAAGGCCGAGGACGGCTCGACCGTAGTCACCGTGATCGAGTCCACCGTGGCCGTCAAAGGCACCCGCGCAGGCGACGTGAAAGTGCCGGCAGGGCAGAAGTCCATACTCAAGGACGGACACGCCAGCAACCCGCAGCCCATCGGCAATGCCGACCCGGACGCTTGGACCCGCGGCCTGCTCAAGGTCGACGACCAACCCCTGAGCGAGGTGCTGCAAACCCTCGCCGGTTATCGGCACGGGCTGGTGCGCTTTGATCCGCAGGCGCTGCAAGGGATGCGCGTGTCGGGGGTGTTCAAGCTCGACGACACCGGCGCGGCCCTGGCTTCACTGGCGGATAACTTGCCGATCAAGGTGGAGTACTTCACCGATTTGGTGGTGGTTATCAAGCCCCGGTAAAAAGTCTGAATAAAAACTGCTCTCATTCATGCCCGATTTTCCGACATGGCCGTCATGACTAATAGAACCCCCATTTCCCAGGACTTCTCATGTCGCGCCTTGCTCGTCCCTTACAGCCACTGGCCCTTTCAGTGGCGATGGCTTTTGCCGCCGTACCCCTGCTGACCGTTCAAGCGTCCTACGCGGCTGAAAGCGCTGCGTTCTCCATTCCCGCCGGTGACCTGAGCCAGGCCCTCAACAGCCTCGCCGAACAGGCTGGCCTGGTATTGGCCTTTGATTCGAGCCTGACTCGCGGCAAACGCAGCAATGGCCTGAACGGGCAGTACAGCACCGACGCCGCCCTGGCCCAATTGTTGGCTGGCAGCGGCTTGCAAGCCCTGAAGATCGCCAACGACCGCTACCGCCTCGAAGCCATCCCGCAAACCGACGGCGCCATGGAACTGCAGGCCACCACCATCAGCGGTGCGTACCAATCGGAAAGCCCCACCGGCCCGGTGTCTGGCTATGTGGCCACCCGCAGCCTGTCGGGCACCAAGACCGACACCGCACTGATCGAAACCCCGCAGTCGATCTCCGTGGTCACCAAAGACCAGATGCGCGCGCAGAACGCCGAGAGCCTCAACCAGATCCTGCGCTACAGCGCCGCCGTGATCCCGGAAACCCGAGGTTCCACCGCCTCACGCCTCGACCAGTTGACCATCCGTGGCTTCGCCCCGGCGACCTACCTCGACGGCCTGCGCATGCCTTCGAGCCGGGATGCCTTGCCGCAAAAAGACGCCTTTGACCTGGAGCGCGTCGAAGTGCTGCGTGGGCCGGCGTCGGTGCTGTACGGGCAGGGCACACCCAGTGGTGTGATCAACATGGTCAGCAAGCGCCCGCTGGACACGCCGTTCCATGAAGTCGGCGTCGAGTACGGTACCTTCAACAAGAAGCGCACCAGCTTTGACCTGAGCGGCCCGCTGGACGATCAAGGCGTGTATTCCTACCGCGTCGCCGGCCTGTTCGACGATGCCGACGGCCAGATCGAGCACACCGAAACCCGTCGCCAATCCCTGTCGACGGCCTTCACCTGGCGCCCGGACGACAGTACTTCGCTGACCTTGCTCGGGCATTTCCAGAAGGACCCCAAAGGCGCGTCCTACGGTTCGATGCCGGCCTGGGGCTCGGTGTTGCATAGCCCGACCGGGCGCAAGATCGACGTGGATTTCTACGACGGCGAGAAAAGCTTCGAGAAGAGTGACCGCGAGTATTACTCCATCGGCTACGCCTTCGAACATCACTTCAACGATGTCTGGACCGTGCGCCAGAACGCGCGCTACTTGCGCAGCGAAGGGCAGTACCGCAGCCTCTATAGCAACTACCTGGAGAGCGATTACCGCACCATCCGGCGCTCGACTATCGCCAGCGACGTGAACATTGACGCCTATGCCCTCGACAACCAGTTGCAGGCCAAATTCGACACCGGCCCGTTGCAGCACACCGTGCTGATGGGCGCCGATTACCAGAACACCAGCACCGACACCAAGTCGGGCAGCGGCGTGTACACCGCAGGCCCCACGCTGGATATTTTCGACCCGGTCTACGGCGCGGCCGTGCCGGTACCAGCCTATACCAGCGACGCCACCTCGCGCAGCGAGCAGACTGGCGTGTACCTGCAAGAGCAGATGAAGTGGGACAAGTGGGTGTTGTTGATGGGCGGGCGTTATGACTGGGCCAGCACCGACAACAGCACCCTGGCGATGACGACCCAGAAGAAGACCAAATCCAGCCAGGACAGCAAAGCCTTTACGGGCCGCTTGGGCCTGGTCTACCTGTTCGATAATGGCTTGGCGCCGTATGTCAGCTATTCGGAATCCTTCCAGCCGCAATCCGGCACGGGCTATGGCGGCTCGACGTTCCAGCCGACTGAAGGCAAGCAGACCGAAATCGGCATCAAGTACCAACCGCCGGGCAGCAACAGCTTTATCACCGCCGCCATTTTTGACTTGCGCCAGACCAACGTGCCGACACTGGATCCGGACGCTTCCCACTTGTGCAACGGCTCGCGCTGCCAGATTCTGGACGGTGAAGTGCAATCTCGGGGGTTTGAGCTCGAAGGCAAGGCCAGCCTGAACGACAACCTGGATATCACCGCGGCCTACGCCTACCTGGATAACCGCATCAGCAAGTCCAACAACACCGTGCGTTACGCGCCCATCAGTGACATCGGTGTCGGCCCGGCTGTGGCTGCCGAAGGTACTACTACCTACGCCGTACCACGTCATACCGCGTCGGCCTGGGCGGATTACACACTGCATGACGGCACGCTGAAGGGCTTCGGCGTGGGGGCCGGTGCGCGGTATGTCGGTTCGTCATGGGGCGATACCGCCAACACCTTGAAGGTGCCGGGCTACACCTTGTTCGATGCAGCGGTGCACTACGACATCCCGCACATCAATCGCCAGGGTGACAACCTGCGCCTGGCGGTGAACGCCACCAACCTGGCGAATAAAGAGTACGTCGCGTCCTGCTATTCCTACTCGTGGTGCTGGTATGGCTCACAGCGCACCGTGCAGGCCAGCGCGACCTACCAGTGGTAAACACCCATCTACTGTAGGAGCGAGCTTGCTCGCGAAGAACCTGAGAGCAGCGCGCTAAGCCAGGCACGCTGCGTTATCGTTAACGATTTTCGCGAGCAAGCTCGCTCCTACAGTGATCGTCAGTATTTTATGGAGGATGGCCTTTTAACATTGCGCCCCACTCTTTATCATCCGCCCCAGCAACTCCGGCCATGGAGACGCTCCATTCACTAAGGAAGTCGTAATGCACATTGGAAAAATGCTGGGGTTGGCCCTGATCACGTTGTCGATGGGCGGCTGCGCCAGCTTCACGAAGGACGAAGTCGCACCTGTCACGCTGCCATCGAAGGCCAGCTACGCCAACAAACCGAACGTCTACGTAGACTTCAAGTTCTACCAGGGCGAGCCGACAAACGCCGCCGCTGCCGAAGTTCCACAAGCGCGGGACATGCTCAAGCCACAGCTGCAGAAAGTCCTGACCGACTCCGGCCTGTTTGGCCGTGTGACCCTGGATGAATTCCAGAAGCAGCCCGGCGATTACAGCCTGCGCCTGAAGGTCTACAACCATCCACCGGGTGGCGGCCAAATGGTGCTGGCGTTTATCAGCGGCTTTACCTTCACCATCATCCCGGCGCTGGGTACTGATCAGTACACCATGAAGCTGGAGTCGGTGGATGCACAGGGCCAGTCGCTGAGCACCGGCACCAACCACGACTCGATCAATACCTGGATGGGCATCTGGTTTATCCCGCTGATGGCCAACACGCCGAAAGAGGCGGTGACCGATACCTTCACCCGCCAGGTCAATGCCTTGCTCAAGCAAATGGTCGACGGCAATAACCTGAAGTACTCGGCACTGGATGCCGGCGTGCCACGGGCGTGACACGTTGCACAACGTAAGCTGAAACAGCTGCGAGGGCAGGGTGACCCGCCCTCGCAAGCTGGGCGCTTACTTAAGCGCTTTGATGAACAGCGGGTCGCTGTACAACGACTTGAGCAAATCTCGCACCATCGGGTTGTAGGCGTTGGCGGCATTCGGGATCGCAATGAACCCGAAGAACGAACTGGACCAGGTGTGATTCACTTCCTTGGTCGCGTCGTACACCACGTCATTGCCCTTGAGCAGCGTAAACCGCGCGGCCAGCGTGCCGTTGCCGGAGCCCATGCCTGCCGACAGCGAATTCTTCACCACCAACACTTGCAGATGTCGTTCTGCTTGCGGGTTCAGCAGGCCTGCGAGTTGCAGTTCCTGGGTGATCGCAGCCTGGATATGCGCCGGGATGCTGCCACTGGGCGAGCGGATCGGGTTGGCACGTACGGACAACGAGCCTTCGCCCGATGCGGCCGTCACCTGGGCATTGCTGACGGGTTGCAGCGGCGCTGCTTGCTTGAGGACCTGGACGTTGTCGAAGTTCGGCTCGTATTGCGTCATGGTGACGCCGCAACCTTGCAACAGCAGCGCGAGCAATGGGGTTAACAGTAGAAGCTTTTTCACGGCGTTTCCTTGCGTGAGTGTGGGAGAGCGCGGGGATTATCGTCAGACGCTGGCCTATCGGCAACAAATAGTGGCAAAAGGCCTTAATGCATGCGTGGCTTCCTGGCTCTGTTACCTGCCGGAAAAATCATCGAGAAGGCAATTTGCTGGCCCCTTTGTAACAAAATTCTCGCCAAAATCACTTTTATTTTCAGGTGGTTAGGCGGGATGCAAATGCGCAATGTTGGAATCATGCTGATCGCCTGCGCAATGGCGGGTGGGGCGGTTTCGGTTGAGGCACGGGAGCTGCGGGACAACGACAAGTACATGTGCAGCTGGGGTGCTGGCACCGCCGCCCGGGCCCAGGAATTGAAGCTGTCGGGCGTCTCGCTGTACGCCGCGCGCCAGAAGCTTAAGACCTACCAGTTCAAGAAACCCTGGATGCACATGATGGCCATGGGCATCACCGAGCAGACCTACGACAGCCGCTCGCGGGTCAAGCCCGAGGTGATTCGCCAGAGTTTTTATCAGGACTGTTTGCGCTACAAGCTGGCGCGTAAATAACCCCTATTTATCCAGCAGCAATTGGAGCCTTGAGAACGACTGGTCGTAGGTGGGCTCCCAAGGAAAGTGCCCCTGTTTGTCCGGCCAGACCATTTGCAGCGCAGGGAAATCAGCTTTGATCGAGGCGTAGAACCAGCCGGCATAACCGAGGTACTCGCGGTAGTGCCGGCGGTCTACAGGAATGAAGGCGATGCGCATGCCTTCGGCAATATCGTCATAGGGCTTGTAGGTTTCATAGGCGGCTTTTGCACCGGCAAAGCGGATCGCGGCGATGTTCAGCAACTGCTGGGCAATCTGCGGGGGCAGCCCGAATACGATGATTTCCGGTTGGCCGAAGTTGGCGTAGAACCCCAGGGAGTACGCGAACGACGGGTCACCGTCTTCGGCCCGCACGTGCACATGGTGCCAGCCGATCTTCTTGATATCCGCCAACACCTTCTCGTCATATTCCGAATCTGCCTTGGGCAACTGGAATCCCGGGAGCGGGGCCTTGGCTGAAGTGTTCATCGAGAACAATGAGGCGGCGAAGAGGGCGACGGCGCGAATGATGTTCATCAGAGTCCTTTCTGCGGGATCAGTGGTTGAAACCGCGATGAGGCTAGCAGTGTTGGGTTCGCTCGGCAAAGTGACCGATGCACCGCCCAGTACAAAATCTGCGTAAGCCTGTCCAACTTCGCCCCGGGGCCAGTCCGCATACTGGCCCCAGGTAACCGAAGAGGCACATGCCATGACCCGCTACGTCATCACTCCCAACGAAATTCCATCCCTCGCCATCCACGGCGACGACGCTCGCTTCCCGCTGCGCCGGGTGTTCTGCGTCGGGCGCAACTACAGCGAACATGCCCGCGAAATGGGCCACGACCCCGACCGCGAGCCGCCGTTCTTTTTCATGAAACCGGCGGATGCCGTGGTGCCTGCCGAGGGCGTGATCGCCTATCCACCATTGACCGCCGACCTGCATCACGAGGTCGAGTTGGTGGTGGCCATCGGCAAAGGCGGCGTGGACATCGCCCCGGAAGAGGCCTTCGCGCATATCTGGGGTTACGGCGTGGGCATTGACCTGACCCGCCGCGACCTCCAGGCCCAGGCGAAAAAGCTGTCGCGGCCGTGGGAATGGGCCAAGGCCTTCGATGAATCGGCACCCTGCACCCCGTTGCAGCCGGTGAGCGCCGTCGGCCATCCGGCCAGCGGGCGTATCTGGCTCAAGGTCAATGGCGAGCAACGCCAAGTGGGCGATCTGGCAGACCAGATCTGGTCAGTCAGCGAGGTGATCAGCCATGCGTCCAAATCCGTGGCGCTGAAAGCCGGCGACCTGATCTTCACCGGCACCCCGGCGGGCGTTGGCGCCTTGCAACCGGGCGATGTGGTGACCGCCGGGATCGACGGCCTGGCCGAGCTGAGCTTCACCCTCAGCCAGGGTTGACGCTACAGTGGTGCCCAGGCTCTCCGGGAAATACGTATGCCAGGCACCCGCATCACCACCTATGGCATGGAACAACGCAGCGACCGCTCCGACTTCTACATCCGCGACAAGCGGGGCAGGGCGGCGCTGACCAGTCCCCATCGCCACGAATACTTCCAGATCCAGATCAACCTGGGCGGCGACACCGTGCAGCACATCGGCGGTGCGGTGCGCCCGTTCCCGAAAAAGGCCCTGGCCTTTATCCTGCCCCATCGCCTGCATGTGATTCCCCATCCCGAAGACGGCGACTTCATGCTGATCAATTTCAGCCAGGGCTTTTTCCTGCCGCAACTGACCTGCGATCCGCTGGACCTCGAAGACATCCCCATCAGCCACGCCCCGGAGCTGTCGCCGTTCCGCTTCCAGGAACAGCTGGATTTCATTCTTGAAGACGCGGCATTCGAGGAAGTCAAAACCTGGCTGGAACACATGCGCACCCTGGACACCCACCGCAGCTTCGGCGCGCGGGAGCGGCTCAAGGGTTACCTATTCCAGCTGATTGGGTTGGTGTGCCAACAGTACGCCGAACCGCTCCAGGCCTTCGCCGCCAACAACGCCACCCGGCGTGGCCGCAAGGACGCCTTGGCCCGGGTGCAAGGCTACATCCGCGAGCATTTGCACGAGCCATCGCTGAACCTGACCGATGCCGCGGCGGCTGCCTTCCTGTCGCCCAACTACCTGACCCACCTGCTGCGCAAGGAAACCGGTAAACCCTTCTCCCAACTGGTGCTCGACCGGCGCATGCAACTGGCGCGCACGCTGCTGCTCAACAGCCCGCAGATGATCGGCGCGATTGCGCACCGTTGCGGGTTTACCGACGAGGCGTATTTTTCCCGGTGTTTTCGCAAGGCCCACGGGCTGGCGCCGGGGCAGTTCAGGCGGCGTGAGCAGGATTGACGCGCAAACCGGGTGCGTGTTTTACAAATCCACCACAATCGATGTGTTTCAATTTACATACAATTGAGCGTCTCATTGGGAGGCGGTGCACATGGCTACGGTTTTACGGTTGGCAACCCCGGATGACATTAATGCGATTTTCGATATTCGCACCGCGGTGGTGCAGAACCACCTAAGCCGCGAGCAGATGGCTGAGCTGGGCATTACCCCGCAGGTGGTCGCCGAGAGCATGCATGAAGCGCCCTGTGTGTGGCTCGCCGAAGTGGATGGCACGCCTGTGGCGTTTTCAATGGTGGATGTAGCCGAAGGCGAGGTGTTCGCCCTGTTTGTGCTGCCCTCCCACGAGAACCTCGGGTTGGGTCGCCAATTGATGGCGGTGGCCGAGGCGGCGCTGTTCGAACGCCACGACACGCTGTTCCTGATCACCGATGGGCGAGATCACATTCGGGCTAATGGCTTTTACCAACGGCTTGGCTGGTCGGTGGTCGACACGGCCGAAGGCGACGACGTTCGCTATCAGAAACACAAGGTGCAATGAGTGTATGAGTCATCCGGAACCCCCTCAATCCCACGCCTTCCGCTATTTTTTCATCGGGATTGTGTGCTTGGCGGTGATGTTGGGGACCTATTTCGTTCGGCTCAATGCCCAGGTTGACCGACAGCGGGAAGAAGCGGCGGAGCGCCTGGCGTTATGCCGTCAGGCGGCCAGCGTTTCGCGCCCTACGCCCCAGGACGACCTTGTGCTGGTGGATCCCTGCAAACACTTGATGGAACATTACTTGAAAAAGCCCACACACTTTTAATCAATAACCTTATATTTATCGCGGAATTAAACTGCGCAAGTGTGTTTAATTCATGCCGTTATTGCACCAAAAAGTGGCACTTTCAATAATCGGATCCATTAAAAATGTGTGGTTATTGAATGACTTAGCGCTGTTTTAATCCGACGAAAGGTTGAAAATTATCTTGTTACAAGTTTTGCCGCTCGGTAATATAGCCGGGCGTTCACCTCCCACGGTTTATGCATTTTTAAATCCCAAGTTTCCATCAGCTACTTGGGATTTTTTTTGCCCGCGATTTGAGCGTTGTATCAATCCAGCGCGTCGGCGAACTCCGCGCGCATCCGGCCATTGTGCTTGGCCTGGTACAGCAGCTTGTCCACCGCTTCGACAAATACCAGCGCCTCGCTGCCTGGCCTTACCGTGCAAGTGCCTACGCCCAGGCTCAACGTCAGCAAGTTCGACACCGCCGAATGCCCGTGCTCAATCTGCTGCTGGCGGATCAGGTGCAGGCAGCGTTCGGCCACGCGTCGGGCAGACTCGGCATCGGTTTCCGGCAGCAACCACACAAACTCCTCGCCGCCGATGCGCGCAATGAAGTCCCGTGGCCGATTGGCCGCCCGGGAGAGCGTGCTCGCCACTTGCTTAAGGCATTCATCACCCTTGATATGCCCGTAGAGGTCGTTGTACTGCTTGAAATAGTCGATATCCAGCAGGATCAACGACAGCGGCAGTTGGCTGCGCTGCGCGCTGGTCCATTCGCGCGCCAGCACGGTGTCGAACATGCGCCGGTTGGCGATGCCGGTCAGGCCGTCCTGGAACGAATATTCCTCCAGCTGTTTTTGCAGGCGAGTCAGGTGTTCTTCGGTCTTCTTGCGCTCGCTGATATCGAACATGAAGCCGATCAGCGCCTGCACTTCGCCGTCCTTGCGCTCCACGTGCACTACGTCGCGTATCCACACGTATTCACCGCTGGCAGTCAGCGCGCGGTAATCGGCTTCGTGATCGACCCCGGCGCGGGACTGCGAGACGCAGAAGTTGACCACGTATTCGCGGTCATCCGGGTGCATGCGCTCCACCCAGTCATCGACGGTGGCCCAGCTCTGCGGGGTCCAGCCCAGCAGCGCCTCGATTTGTGGGCCGATGTAGCTGAAGGTCATCGTTGCCCAGTCGATACGCCAGGGGATGGCCTTGGTCGATTCGAGCAACGTCTTGTACACGGCACTGTCGGGTTCGATCAAAGGTTCGATGCTCATGGGGATGCTCTTGATGGCGGCAAAAGACCATAGCATCTGGCCATCATCGCCAGGAATCAAGTGCTTCGCGCGGCATCGGATGAGAGGGGCCGGTGTGGTTTTTCTGGCGTCAGCCGGCCAGCGGTTTCAGGCAAATTGAGCACCAGGTATCACTTTTGACTTAATTCCCCGGCAGGTTGAAAAAGCTGATCTACCCTAGACGGATCACGTCCACCGAGTCTGGTCCAGCGAAGGGTGCCCGCATGGTCTCGATAGCCGAGTTTCGCCACATCATGGAGTCCGGCTTCCTGCCGCTCGCCTGTGACTGCTCGTTGAACAGCGATGGTTCTCTGCGCATCAATATCTTCGATCCCACCTCCGGGCGCGTCGACCTGCTGCTGACCCGTGTGTCTCCCCAGGGTCTGGACAGCATCCGTTCCATCTCAAACCTGATTGGCGAACTGCGCACCGAGATCAAGGCCGGGCGCAGAGGGTTTGCGGCATTCGGTTAGAGGCTCAAGAGACCGCTTGTGCCGACGGAGCAGTCACCACCCCGTAACCGCGCCAGCAGCAATGATCGCGGTGCCCCGGCAGGAACACGCAGCCGCCAAGGTTCATGAGCAGGACAGCGGCAACCAGCAGTGAAATTCGACGAGACATGGTGATTTCCTCAAGGTAGTGAACGTTGAAAATCAACAGGTATGCCTGCTGATTGCCAACGGTTAACCCTTGAACGCGACCGCCTGGCCAAATCCGTCGGCGCTTTTTGCATATTTCATCAAACCCCCGCAAACCCTGGGCAATACTGGCCCTGTCTACCGTCATGAGCGGTCGTGGAAAAAGTTGATTTTGACGCGACGGATTATTCGGACACTCACCGTTCAACCCTACAGCTGCGATCACTGGCGATCGCCGATGAAGGAGTTGTCATGAGACTTGCACGACCGCTGGCCAAATTACGTTACGCCCTGTTGATCCCGCTGGCGCTGGCCGCCCTGGTCAGCACGCCGACCTTTGCCCAGACCGAAGTGATCATCCGCGAAGCGCCACCGCCGATGCGCGTCGAGGCCGTTCCCGTCGAGCGCCCGGGTTACGTGTGGGACCGCGGGCACTGGCGCTACGAAGGGCGTGGTTATGCCTGGGTGCCGGGCCACTGGCAGCCGGTGATGCGCAACGCCCGCTGGGAACCTGGCCACTGGGAATCGCGCGGCCCCAACTGGTACTGGAGAGAAGGGCACTGGATCCGCTGACCATTCCGTCAACCTGACCCTTAGCCACCGGACCGAGACTTGCCCTATTGAAAGACACTGATCCGGACGTTGAGCTGTTGGCCCGCATCGGTAACAACGAACCGGCGGCCATCAACGAAATGGTCACGCGCAAACTCCCGCGTTTGCTCGCGCTCGCCAGTCGGATCCTCGGGGATGCCGACGAGGCCAGGGACGTGGCCCAGGAAAGCTTCCTGCGGATCTGGCGCCAGGCCGCGAATTGGCGCAGTGGCGAAGCGCGCTTCGACACTTGGTTGCACCGCGTGGTGCTCAACCTGTGCCACGACCATTTGCGTCGGCGCAAGGAGCGCCCGTTGCACGACGAGGCGGCCATGAGCGAAGTGATCGACAGCGCGCCAGCGCCCGATGAGCAGCTGGAAGCCGCCGCCCGCAGCGCGCATATGGCCCAGGCGCTGGCATCGCTGCCTGATCGCCAGCGTGAGGCGATTGTGTTGCAGTACTACCAAGAGCTGTCGAATATCGACGCCGCGGCGCTGATGAACATCAGCGTCGAGGCACTGGAGAGCTTGCTGTCTCGGGCCCGGCGCAACTTGCGCAGTTACCTTGACGACACACCCGGGCCCGCCCGCCCAGGAAGGGGAAAACCATGACGCCCGAACGATTTGCCCAACTGGCCGAGGCTTACGGCGGCTACTTGCACCGTTGGCCCAGTGCCGAACAGGCGCAGGCCCAGGCACTGCTGGACGCAGGCGATGCCGGCGCTCTCGAGGCGCTGCACCAGGCGCGATGGCTCGATGGCCAGTTGGACGGCTATCAACTGGCGCCCGTCGACCCGGCGCTGGCGCGGCAGATCCGCCACTCGTTTCCCCAGCGCCAGTCCTTTTGGGCACGCTACGCCGGCTGGCTATCGCCCGCCGGCTTCGTCGGCGTGGGCATCGCCGGGATTGCCGCCGGCATCCTGGTGGCATCGTTGAGCGTGCCGCTGCCCATGCTCGGTCCTGAAGTACTGCCCAGTGTCTTCGACCAGGGCGACGCCGACGTCGTCTTCACCGTCAACGCCGAGGAAAGCGAGCAATGACCCCGTCACCCAAGTACCTGAAGCCGCTGTTGGTTGTGTCGGTGTTGTTCAACGTGTTTTTGATCGGTGGTGTCGGCGGTGGCCTGTACCACTGGCTGGCGAATGCCAAGCCCGCCGAGGCCGTGGTGAACCAGCATGGCTTGCGCCAGGCGATGGTCAAGCTACCGCCGGAACGGCGCAAGGAACTGCGCCAGCTGCTGCGCCAGAATCGCGCCGACAGCCAGCCACTGGTGCTCGCCGGGCGCGAGGCGCGGCTGGATGTGATCAAGCAACTGGAAGCGCCGACCCTGGATCGTGCGGCGTTGGTGACGGATTTAGGCAAGGCCCGGCAGGCGGACATGGCGCTCCGGGCGCTGGTGGACAACACCCTGGCGCAGTTCGCCAGCACCTTGCCTCGGGATGAGCGTCAGCGCCTGGTGGAAGCGCTGTATTTGAAAGGGCAGGCGAAGGGCAGGGCCGGGCGCTGATCGTTCCCACGCTCTGCGTGGGAATGCCGCCCCGGACGCTCTGCGTCCAGTTGGCGATGCAAGGTTCAAGTCTTGCGCAGTGGTGACGCGGAGCGTCACGGGATGCGTGCCCACGCAGAGCGTGGGAACGAGCATTAAGGTCGCCAAGAGCCACTGAAGATCGTTCCCACGCTCTGCGTGGGAATGCCGCTCCGGACGCTCTGCGTCCAGTTGGCGATGCAAGGTTCAAGTCTTGCGCAGTGGTGACGCGGAGCGTCACGGGATGCGTGCCCACGCAGAGCGTCGGAACGAGCATTAATCACGGAGACGGGCGACGGATTTTCCCGGTTGACCGCGTTTAACCCGGGTAAGCCCGCCACTCAGGCGACGGCTAGTCTCATTGGGGAACCGTGCCATGTCCCGGATATTCAAGGCCACGCTGGCCGCCACGTTGATGGCGGCTGCGTTGTCCGGTTGTATCGTTGAACCTGTTCACCCGCGGCGCCCGCCGCCGTTGGTTGAGGTCGTGCCGGTGGCACCGGCGCCGGGGTACCAGTGGGTGCGGGGGCACTATCGCTGGGGGAATGGGCAGTGGTTATGGGTGCCGGGGCATTGGCGCTACTGATCCCCCCACACTTTTAACTGCGACACTGAAACCCTGTGGGAGCTGGCTTGCCTGCGATGGCATTACGCGGTTCGACAGTGACATCCAAGTCTCACATCGCAGCCTCGTCAAAGCTCGACAGCTCCCACGATCAATTTGGAATCAACTGAATGATGTCAATATGATATTATTCGTGCCCGGACGATTCTCAATAGGGATATTCATGAAGCTGATCAGTACGAACAAAGGCTTTAAAACCACGTTTCTGCGGTTGATCGCCCAGTATTCCAATATCAGTTTTGGTGTTGCATGGGCGTCTTCCGGCACCGAAGTATTTGCTGCCCTGATCACCCACCGTAGCAAGATTAGATCTGCTGTGATCGGTACACATTTTTATCAAACCCATCCTGACGTGTTGGATGAGTTTGTAGGTTCAGACTCCGTTCGGTTCGTCGTGCAACCTACCGGTGTATTTCACCCCAAGGTATATCTGTTCTGGGATAAACATTCCTGGGCCGTGTTGATTGGTAGCGCCAACCTGACGGCTGGTGCATTCAAGGTAAACACCGAACTGACCACCTTAATCACCAGTGCCGACACCAACTCATCTTTCAAGGATGAAGTGTTGGAACTCATCGCCGGGTATACCGCCGACGCGCGCACTATCAATCTCGATGAGGCTGCCAACTACCGTCGTATATGGGAGCTGAAACGGCCGGAGTTGGACTGCTTGGCGGACCAGTACGGTGGCCGGGAGGCCGGCAAACCTGCGATTGATTCCACAGTGATGAGCATGGATTGGGCCACCTATTTTGCGCGGATTCAGCAAGACCCGATTCATGGTTTTAATCAGCGGATCTCATTGCTCAAAACCGTACGCAAAGCATTCGAAAAACACGCACATTTTAACGATATGGATGTGCAGATTCGCCGCGGCATCGCCGGGGTAAAAAGCAGCTTTCTTCCTAACTCCGAATGGTTTGGCAGCATGACCGGGGCGGGTGTATTTCGCAGCCTCGTTCTTCAGGGCGCTCCTGGGCTTTCCTTGGCGTTGGACAAGATCCCGCTGGAGGGTGCAGTCAGCAGGGCCGACTACGACGGATTTGTCGAAGAGTACGTCAAGGCTTTTGCCAACGGACGCCATGGCATTGGCACGGCTACGCGGTTATTGGCGATGAAGCGACCTGACACCTTTCTCTGTGTTGACTCGGCCAACCGCGCCAAGTTGGCCGAAGATGTGGGTATTCCACGGCCTGATCAAATTGACTATGCGCGCTACTGGGACGAGGTCGTGCTGCGGTTGATGGCTGCGCCATGGTGGAGCGCGCCGAAACCTGAGGACCCCGACGAACTTGAAGCCTGGAAGGGAAGGGCAGCGATGCTGGACGCCATTTTTTACGTGCAGAGGTAGCCGTACGCATCTGCTGCTTTTGCAAACTTAGATTTTATGGAAAAACGCCTGACGAGGGCGTCTGAAGGAGCTGTCTTGGACATACCCAGTGTGATCGCATACGCGATGGATCCGATAAAGTTGTCGGTTTTCGGAATCATCGTATTTTTTGCCTCTCTATGTTTTTTCTCCCGGTTTATAAAAACTGATATCGGCTGGAAACGAATTGATTATTTCTGGCTGCTGTTTGGGGCAATCGGTCTGGTAGCGGCCTGCAACGTGGTTAAAAAAGACTGGTACGAAACACAAGTTTCCCTCGATCGAGGCGGTGTTGAGAATCTGTGGCGTAATGTGGTTTCGGTCGGGGCGAAAATGGGGTCGCCTGATATGTGCGCGTCCGCAGTCATTGACGCGAGGCCGATTCCTTCTGCTCGGGATGAGCGGATTCGGGCGTGCACGATGTTTGAGCAATACGTCATTGATAGAAAGGCCGATGAGCTGACACGCATACGTTTCTATGACGCGTTGAGGCTGGCAGGTGCCTTAAAAACGCAGTACAAAGATCCGGAAGTCATTAACCGGCTGACAGGTTTGGAAAAGTCGTTTGACGAGCTTTCCAAGGCTGAAAAAGAGTTACGGAATCACGAGTTTTTACTTGAAGAGGCAAAAGGAAGCAGAGAATTTACCTATCTTTTCCCCTATCTTTTTGTACTGGCGGTGGCTATTCGTCTTGCTAAGGTAAGGGGGGAAATCAATCTCTCGAACCGTTCCAGAGAGAAGCAGAAAGCACAGGCGGCACTCACCACCGATGCAACGGCACCGGTGATGAGTGCCGAGCCCGTCGCTATTCCTCCGTCAACACCTTCCTGAACGTCTCCACCAACGGCCGCAAATTGATCCGATGCCACGCCGCCCACAGCGGCGTGGTGTAGGTCAGCCATGGCAGTTCCCGCAGCACCACACCCGGTGGTGCATTGCGGCTCAAGCCCTTTTGCACCATCGCCACACCCAACCCCGACGCTACCAATCCCAACGCGGTAAACGGCTCGCTGGCTTCCATCGGAATCTGCGGGGTGAAACCTGCACGAATGCACGCGGCAACAAAATCATCAGCCGGGTTCGCGCCCGGTTTGCGTTGCACGCCAATCCATTGCTGCTCGGCCAGATGCTCGGGCAGCAGTTCGCTGACGCTGGCCAGCGGATGCTGCTCGGGCAGCGCCAGCAACATCGGGTCGTCCAGCACTTGCAGCGCCATCAGGTCCGGGTCATCCGCCGCCGGTGGCTCACCCACCAGGGCGATGTCGAGGCTGCGTTGGCGCAGGCCTTCCAGCTGTTCGGCGGAGGGCAGGTTGTACAGCGCGATATGCACGTTGGGCCGCGCGTCGCGCAAGACTTTCAAGGCATTGGGCAGCACGCCCGCGTGCATCGCGTTTTCGATGTAGCCGATGCACAGCCCGCCTTCTTCGCCTTTGCCCAAGCGCCGGCCCAGTGATTCCAGACGGTTGGCGTGGGTCAGCAGCGCCTTGGTTTCGGCCAGGAACGTCTGGCCGTCGCGGGTCAGGCGGATGCGCTGCTGGCTGCGCTCGAACAGGGTCAGGCCCAGGCGTTCTTCCAGTTGCGCGATCTGCCGGCTCAGGGGCGATTGGGAGATGTGCAACCGTTCGGCAGCACGCCCCACGTGTTCTTCTTCAGCGACTACAACGAAGTAGCGCAATTGGCGGAAATCGATCATGTCAGACCTGTAAGGACTCAAGTTGGTCGCAGTATGTCTTGGACGGTCCGATCTCTGCAATCTACGATCTGCTCAACGGTCAACACAGCGACCTTGAACAATCTTGAGGATTCATCCCATGAGCTTGAAAGACAAACTGCCCGGCGTGCTGGGTTTTGGCACCGCCCCATTGGGCAACATGTTCCGTGCCATCCCTGATGAAGAAGCCCAAGCCACCGTTGAAGCGGCCTGGAACCAAGGCGTGCGTTACTTCGACACTGCGCCGTTTTACGGTTCGGGCCTCTCGGAAATTCGCCTGGGCCAGGCCCTGTCGAAGTACAACCGCGACGACTATGTACTCAGCACCAAAGTTGGCCGTCTGATTCTGGACGAGGTGGAAGAAAGCGCCCGCGATCTCGGCGAGAAAAGCGGTGTGTTCGAACACGGCCGGCCGAACAAGATGGTCAACGACTACAGCGCCGATGCCACCCTGCGCTCCATCGAAGACAGCCTCAATCGCCTGCAAACCGACCGCCTGGATATCGTGTGGATTCACGACATTGCCCAGGACTTCTACGGTGACCAATGGCTGGATTATTTCAACCAGGCGCGCACCGGTGCTTTCAAAGTACTGACTCGCCTGCGTGAAGAAGGCGTGATCAAGGCCTGGGGTCTGGGCGTCAATCGCGTCGAGCCTTGCGAATTGACCCTGGACCTGACCGAAGCCCAGCCCGACGGCTTCCTGCTCGCCGGTCGCTACACCTTGCTCGACCACGAACGTGCCTTGCAGCGCCTGATGGACGCGGCCCTGGCGCAGAATGTCGAAATCGTGGTCGGCGGCCCGTACAGCTCCGGCATCCTGGCGGGCGGTGCGCATTTTGAGTACCAGAAAGCCAGCCCGGCGATCATCAGCAAGGTCGAGCAGATCAAGGCGATTGCCGCTGCTCATGGCGTCAGTGTGAAAGCCGCTGCACTGCAATTCTCCCTGGCCCATCCGGCAGTGGCGGCAGTGATTCCGGGTGCCAGTCGTCCGGGGCGAATTGCTGAAGACGTCGCGGCGTTGTCAGAGAAGATTCCCGCAGCCTTTTGGCAGGCCCTGCGCGACGCCCGATTGATTTCGGCCCGTGCACCGCTGCCGCTCTAACCACAGGAACGCGAACATGAAAATTGATATCAGTGGCAAAGTCGCAATCGTCAGTGGCAGCACCGCCGGAATCGGCCTGGGCATCAGCCAGGCGCTGGCGCAATCCGGCGCCACGGTGGTGGTGATCGGGCGTGAATCGAGCAAGGTCGACGAGGCGCTGGCGACGATTCGCCAGGCAGTCCCCGGCGCTGAGCTGCGGGGCCTGGTGGCAGACCTGGGCACGGCCGAGGGCGCCGGAAAACTGTTCGCCGCCGAGCCGCGGGCCGACATCCTGGTGAACAACCTCGGGATCTTCAACGACGTCGATTTCTTCGACGCACCCGACAGTGAGTGGACGCGTTTCTACGAGGTCAACGTGATCTCCGGCGTGCGTTTGTCGCGGCACTACACGCCGGGCATGGTCGAGAAGGGCTGGGGTCGGGTGATCTTTGTGTCGTCGGAATCGGGTGTGGCGACGCCGGCCGACATGATCAACTACGGCGTCACCAAAAGCGCCAACCTGGCGGTGTCCCATGGCTTGGCCAAACGCCTGGCGGGCACCGGAGTGACGGTCAATGCAATCCTGCCGGGGCCGACCTTTACCGATGGCCTGGAGAACATGCTCAAGGACGCCGTGGCCAAGTCCGGGCGCAGTCCGCGGGATGAGGCGGATGTGTTTGTGCGCAACGCCCGACCGACGTCGATCATCCAGCGCGCGGCGAATGTGGATGAAGTGGTGAATCTGGTGGCGTACATTGCTTCACCGTTATCGTCTGCAACCACCGGTGCCGCGTTGCGGGTCGACGGCGGCGTTGTCGACAGCATGGCGATCTGAATTTCTTGAATGGTTTGGAGTGTTATCGTGGCAAAAGCATCTGCTGTTATTGAAATCCCGGTTTCGGCCGAACAGGTTTGGCAATTGGTCGGCGGCTTCAATTCGCTGCCGGACTGGCTGCCCTTTATCGTCAAGAGCGAGCCGAGTGACGGCGGCCGTGTGCGCCATCTGCAAACGGCTGATGGTGGTGTGGTGGTGGAGCGTCTGCAACGCTTTGATAACGCGGCACGTACTTACAGCTACTCCATCAGTGAGTCGCCGTTTCCGGTGAGTGAGTATTTGGCGACGTTGAAGGTTGAGGCGTTGACGGACAGCACCGCCAAGGTCACTTGGTCGGGCGTGTTTACCCCGGTGGCCGGTGTGACGGATGCGGCGGTGGAGGAGTTGTTTACCGGTGTCTACAGCGGCGGGCTGGAAGCGTTGCGGGGCAATTTCCCTGGCTGAGTGAAGATCAAATGTGGGAGCGGGCTTGCTCGCGAATGCGGTGGATCAGTGCCAGATGGGTTGACTGACACTCCGCATTCGCGAGCAAGCCCGCTCCCACATTGGTTTTGTGGTGTTCTTCAGGCTTCAGGCATCAGCTGCTGGCGGCATTCGAGGGTCAGCTTCGCGCCGCCACTCTCGCTGCTGCCCACTTCCAGTTTGAACCCGTGCAGGTTGATGATCGCCGCCACAATCGACAGCCCCAACCCAAACCCGCCTTGCTGTTGATTGCCTTCGTCCACCCGATAGAAACGCTGGAACACTGCCGCGCGTTCCGCCGCCGGAATTCCGGGGCCGGAGTCGAGCACTTCGATGCGGGTACTGCCGGCATCGTTGACGCCTCGCAGGATCACTTCGCCGCCCGGTGGGGTGAATTTGATCGAGTTGCTCAGCAGGTTGGCCAGGGCTTCGAACAACAATGCGCGGTCGCCGGTGATCCACGGTAACGAGGCCGGCACTTGCAGCAGCAGTTCCATCTCGCCTTCTTCCGCCAGGGGCAGGTAGAAGTCGTGGAGCTCTTGCAGCAAGGGCAAGGGATCTAGCACGAGGAAGCCTGAGCGACGTTGGTGGTCTTCCAGTTCGGAAATTCGCAACAGGCCGCGAAAGCGCGCCATCAAGGTGTCGGTCTCGGCGATGGCCGCGTCCAGTTGCAAGGCGTGGGGCGCGTCTTCATCGGCCTGCTGCTGGATCCGGTACAGCTGCGCCCGCAGGCGGGTCAGCGGGGTCCGCAGGTCGTGGGCGATGTTGTCGCACACGCCCTTGACCTCGTTCATCAGCTTCTCGATGCGGTCGAGCATCGCGTTGACGATGGCCGCCAGCATGTCCAGTTCGTCGCGTCGGTCAGACAACGGCAAGCGGTGGGTCAGGTCGCCGGCCACGATGGCTTCGGCGCTGGCCTGGATTCCGCGAATCCGCCGCAACGGACGCCGTCGCAGCAGGTGCCAGCCAGCCGCGCCAGGAATGATCGTCAGGGTAATCCCCCACAGCAGGGCGTGCAGGATGATGCGGGTCACGCCGAACAGCGAGCCGTTGGCGCGAACCAAAATCAGCCAACGGCCATCTTCGGTGTGGGTGGCCACGGCGTCGCAGCTGTCGCGGGGCAGTTTCGGGTCATCGGAATTGATGCAGTTGGCCAGGGCATGGATGTGCCCGTCCATCGGCAGGTCCGGCGGTATCACACGGATCGGGCCGCTGATGGGGTTGAACTGGTTGTCGAACAGCCCGTATGCGTCAACACCCTTCATGTCGAAGGTCATGCTGGTGGTCAGGGCTTCCACCAGTTCTTCGCCGTCAAACCGCTGGAACAAATGCTGGCGCTGCATCAGCGAGTGGCGCGAGAGGTCGCCCAGGTAACCGGAGACCTCGTAGTAGAGCACACCCATGAGGATGCAGCTCCAGGCCACGAACAACGAACTGTAGAGCGCCAGCAGCCGGCTGCTGGAGGAGCGCCAGCCTTTAGAGGGGTTCAGCAATGACATACCCGGAACCTCGTACCGTGCGGATCAGCGGCGTGAGGCCCGGCGGGTCGATTTTTTTTCGCAGGCGACCGATGTGCACATCGATCAGGTTGGTGCCCGGGTCAAAGTGATAACCCCAGACTTCCTCGAAGATCATCATCCGCGACAGGATCTGCCCGGTGTTGCGCATCAGGAATTCCAGCAGTTTGTATTCCGTCGGCAACAGGCTCAAAGGCTGTTCGGCGCGGCTCGCTTCGCGGCTGATCAGGTTCAGTTCCAGATCCGCTACGCGCAGTGCGGTTTCGAACTCCTTGACCGTGCTTTTGCGCCGCAGCAGCACTTCGACGCGGGCGGCCATTTCGTCGGAGGCGAACGGTTTGGTCAGGTAGTCATCACCACCGGCGCGCAGGCCGCGTACCCGTTCATCCACGTCGGAGAGGGCGCTGATCATCAGGATCGGTGTGGATACACCGATGGTGCGCAGGGTGGTGACGATGGCCAGGCCATCCAGTTCCGGGAGCATGCGGTCGAGGGTGATCAGGTCGTAATCACCGCTGACGGCACGCACCAGGCCTTCGCGGCCGTTGTCTACCCAGTCTACGTCCAGTCCATGGCTACTCAGCTCGGCAACGATCTCGCGGGCCGTTACGGCGTCGTCCTCGATGGTCAAAATGCGGGTCATAAGGATTACCTGGTGAGCGATTCACACTGAAGTGCGGGCATTTTGCCAAGAAATGATAGCCCGCTTCCTAAATAAAAATTTATGTAGGCACAAACGACACAATTCACCTTACCCCGGTGAATCTGAACGAACGCTGTGTGTGTAGGATTTTTTGCTTCCCATGGCGCGAGCATGGGTTATTTCCTACGAGGAATGCATAACGCCCGCCGCTCCAGGGCATTTCTTGCAAGTTGCATGGTTCAAATTAGTTCAAATTACTTAAGTATTTGAAATATATAGGCTTTTAATTTTTAGACATCTGGCACGTCGCCTGCACTGTCCCTTTTGAGACTTGTAACACTATTTTTCATGCCTGGAGCAAAACAACAATGATCACATCCTCATCCACGCTGCAAGAATCGAGCTCGCTCTCCGGGGTTTCCTGGGGCGCGATCTTTGCCGGGGCCGCTGCCGCGGCTGCGTTGTCCTTGATCCTGGTACTGCTGGGCTTCGGCCTGGGCTTTTCGGCGGTTTCGCCGTGGGCCGACAGTGGCATCAGCGCCAAAGGGCTTGGCATTTCCACCATTGTCTGGCTGGCGGCTACGCAAATCATCGCGTCGGGGATGGGCGGTTACATCGCCGGTCGCCTGCGGGTGAAATGGGCCAATATGCACGGCGATGAGGTGTACTTCCGCGACACCGCCCATGGCTTCCTGGCCTGGGCCGTGGCGACACTGGTGACGGCGGTGTTGATCGTCGGTTCGGTCAGCAGTGTGGTCAGCGGTGGTGTAAAGGCCGGTGCCAGTGTGGCATCGGGTGCCGCCAGCGGCATGAGCCAGGCGGCGGGTGCTGCCACCAAGGGTGAAGACTTCGGCTACTACGTCGACAGCCTGTTCCGTGATGATCGCCCGGCAGCCGTCAGCGATGACGCGGTGCACGGTGTGGTCGCTCGTATCTTCGCCCGCACGGTGAGCAACAACGGCCAACTGGCACCTGAAGACCGTGCGTATCTGGCGCAGTTGATCAGCCAGCGTACCAACCTCAGCCAGGCCGACGCCGAGGCGCGTGTTGACCAGGTCTATGGCCAGGCACAAAAAGCACTGGATGATGCCAAGTTGAAAGCCAAACAGGCTGCCGACACCGCTGCGAAAGTGGCTGCCTACACATCGTTGTGGACCTTCGTGGCGCTGTTGATCGGTGCGTTTTTTGCCAGCCTCGCTGCAACCTTTGGCGGTCGTCGCCGGGATGCCGTGGTGTACCTGGAAACCGATGCCTACACCACTTCCACTTCGCTGCCACCTGTTCGTTAATTCAAGGAGAACGTCATGCGCTCATTACTGTTGTTTTTCCTCGGTGTGCCTATCCCGGTCATCATCCTGATCGCGATCTTCATGCACTGATCCTGAGTCTTGCTCGTCCAATGTGGGAGCGGGCTTGCTCGCGAAGGCGGTTTATCAGTCACATCTGAATTGGCTGACCCACCGCATTCGCGAGCAAGCCCGCTCCCACATTTTGTTTTGTGTCGTTGCTGCATTCCGGGCGAAGGCGAAATCTCCGGATTTTGTTAATTGTTGCTTAACCGCCGTTTAGCTAAGCTCTCGTCCCATGAGCCGCTATCTGCGTTTTTTACTGGTCCTGTTGTTGAGTCTTGCGCTTCCCCTGACCGGGATGGCGGGTGTGCCGTCGAGTACCGAGCCGTGCCCGATGCAGATGTCCGATATGCAGATGATGAGCGACATGGCCCCGGACTGTTGCCAGGACGGCGCCACCCCAGCCGACCACAGCAAAAGCTGTAAACCCGGCCAGGAATGCAAGACTGGCGGTATGCTGCAATTGTCGATGCCAGTGCTTAAGGCGCCGGCGACTGTTTCCCATGCGCTGCTGGTCAGCGTCTCTTCTGACTTTATTCCCGACCGCACGCCGTCCGGCGTCTGGCGTCCGCCCCGTACCTGAATCCTGTTGCACCTGAAGACTCGTCCCTGAACCGGGACGGCCTTGCTGTGGGCCGCGTAAAGCGGTGCGCAGCGCAACAGAACAGGACACTTCAAGATGAATTTCCTATGCGTGCGTGCCCTGGTGGTGGGCGTGCTGGCGTGGCCGACGCTGGCGTCTGCGCTGACCCTGGATGATGCCTTGCGCCTGGCGCAAAACAACGCGCCGTCGCTGACGGCTGAATCCTCCAAATTGCAGGCTGCTACTCAGGCGGCGATTCCGGCCGGTGAGCTGCCGGACCCGAAACTGGTAGTAGGCCTGCAAAATTTCCCCGTCGGCGGGCCCAATCGCGGCACGCTGTATGGCGATGACATGACCGAGCAAATGATCGGTATCCAGCAACAAGTGCCCAGCCGCGACAAGCGTAAGGCACGGGTTGAGTTGGCCTCGGCCACCGTGGACACGGCTGCCGCCGAAGGCCGGATCGAACGCTTGAACGTACGGCAGGCCACCGCCCAGGCGTGGATTCGCGCCTATTCGGTGGAACGCAAAGAGGCACTGTTCAAGGACTTCTATCAGCAGAATCGCCTGCTGCAAGACACCGTGCGTGCGCAACTGGCCGGTGGTCGCGGGCAGCCCTCCGACGCAGTGATCCCGAAGCAGGAAGCGGCTGACCTGGCCGAACGCGAAGATGAGCTGATCCAGCAACGCGCCCAGGCCCGCGCGGCGCTCAAGCGCTGGATTGGCCCGGCTGCCAGTGAAGCCCCCAGCGGGCAGTTGCCGAACTGGAAAATCGACACCACGGGCCTCACCCACAACCTGCATCAGCATCCGGTTCTGCAAGCCTTTGTACCGCGCACCCGCGAGGCCGAAGCCCGGCTGAACGAGGCCAAGGCGCAAAAGACCTCGGACTGGAGTTGGGAAGTGGACTATCAGCACCGTGGCCGTGAGTACGGCGACATGGTCAGCCTGCAATTCACCTTCGATTTGCCGATCTTCCCCGGTCGCCGGCAGAACCCCGGCATCGCCGCCAAACAGGCCGAACTCGACCAACTGGACGCCGAGCGCGAAGCCAAGACCCGTGAACACACCCAGGAACTCGAAGACGACCTGGCCAACTATCAACGCCTGGACCGCGCCGTGCAGCGCAGCCAGGACAGCCTGGTGCCGCTGGCCGAGGAGAAGGTGTCCCTGAGCCTGACGGGGTATCGCGCGGGCAAGGGCGACCTGATGAATGTGGTCAGCGCCCGCCGTGAGCTGGTCGAGGCACGCTTCAAACAGATTGATGCCATTGAGCAGCGCGCCCTGACCGGCGCCCAGCTGTATTTCGCTTACGGGGAACCCGCCAATGAATAACCGAATCGTGAATGTGGCCCTGCTGGGCGGCGTGTTGTTGCTGGGCCTGGGTGGCGGCTATTGGCTGGCGCAGATGCGCGCGGCACAACCGGCCATGGCCGGGGCGATGCAGGCGCCGGGAGAGGAAAAGGCGCTGTACTGGTACGACCCGATGTACCCGCAGCAAAAGTTCGACAAGCCGGGCAAATCGCCTTTCATGGACATGCAATTGGTGCCGCGTTACTCCGGTGGTGCCGAAGAGAGTGCGTCGATTCAAATCGATTCGAGCCTGACCCAGAACATCGGCGTACGCCTGGCGAGTGTCAGTCGCGGCGTGCTGGCGTCGAGTCTTGATCTGTCGGGGATCCTGACCTTCAACGACCGCGATGTGGCAGTGGTGCAGGCTCGCGCTTCTGGATATGTAGAGCGGGTTTACGCCCGTGCGCCGGGTGATGTGCTCAAGGCTCAGGCGCCCCTGGCTGACATTCTGGTGCCCGAATGGGCCGCCGCCCAGGAAGAGTTTCTTGCTCTGCGACATAGCGATCCAGGGTTGTTGACTGCCGCCCGCCAGCGCCTGCGCTTGACTGGAATGCCTGCCGGGTTGATCACGCAGATGGAGCGCAGCGGCCGGGTGCAATCGGTGATGACCATGACCACCCCGTTAGGCGGCGCGTTGCAAACCCTGGACGTTCGCGAGGGCATGACCGTTGCGGCCGGACAAACCCTCGCGCGAGTTAACGGCCTGGGCACCGTGTGGCTGCAAGTCGCTGTGCCTGAAGCCCAGGGCGCCGCATTGGCGGTCGGGCAAACCGTCGAGAGCCGTTTTGTCGGGCTACCGGGCCAGGTATTCAAAGGCACCGTCGCCGCAATCCTGCCTGCCACCGCCATGGACAGCCGCACCGTGCAGTTGCGAGTCGAACTGCCCAACCCTGACGGCAGGTTGCGTCCCGGCATGACCGCCCAGGTACGACTGGCCCAATCGACCGGGCAATCGGTGCTGTTGCTGCCGAGCGAGGCGTTGATTCGTACCGGCAAACGCGCGCTGGTGATGGTGGCCGAGGAGGGCGGACGTTATCGCCCGGTGGAAGTCCAGGTGGGCGCAGAAAACCAGGACCAGACCGTCATCCTCGCAGGCTTGCAGGAAGGCCAGCAGGTAGTCGCCTCGGGTCAATTTCTGCTGGACTCTGAAGCAAGTTTGAAGGGAATTACCACTCAGGCGTCCGACAGGTTTTCAAATGAAGGGTCCATGGACGGCATGAGCATGCAACCGGGAGCCCGGCCATGATCGCCCTGTTGATTCGCTGGTCGGTGGCCAACCGCTTTTTGGTGTTGCTGGCGACGTTATTCGTGACCGCGTGGGGCCTGTGGTCGATCCAGAACACTCCGGTGGACGCGCTGCCGGACCTGTCGGATGTGCAGGTGATCATCCGCACGCCATACCCGGGCCAGGCGCCGCAAATTGTCGAGAATCAGGTCACTTACCCGATGACCACCACCATGCTCTCGGTGCCGGGGGCGAAGACCGTGCGCGGCTTTTCGTTCTTCGGCGACAGCTACGTCTACGTGCTGTTCGACGAAGGCACCGACCTGTATTGGGCACGTTCGCGGGTGCTGGAATACCTGAGCCAGTTGCAGGCGCGCTTGCCGGCATCAGCCAAGCCGGCGCTGGGCCCGGACGCCACCGGTGTTGGCTGGATCTACCAGTACGCGCTGGTGGATCGCACCGGCAAACATGACCTGGCGCAACTGCGCTCGTTGCAGGACTGGTTCCTCAAGTTCGAACTCAAGACCCTGCCCAACGTCGCCGAAGTGGCGACCATCGGCGGCCAGGTCAAGCAGTATCAGGTACAGATCGATCCCCTGGCCCTGGCCAGTCGCGGTATTACCCAGGCGCAAGTGGTGGAAGCCATCGGCAAGGCCAATCAGGAAACCGGCGGCTCGGTGTTGAACATGGGCGAGTCGGAGTACATGGTGCGCGCCTCCGGCTACCTGAAAACCCTGGAAGACTTCCGTGCCATTCCCCTGCGGCTCGACGCCAACAACGTGCCAGTGACCCTCGGCGATGTAGCGACGATCCAACTGGGCCCGGACATGCGCCGAGGCATCAGCGAGCTGGATGGAGAAGGCGAGGCGGTAGGCGGCGTGGTCATCCTGCGCAGCGGCAAGAACGCCCGCGAGGCTATCGCGGCGGTCAAGACCAGGCTGGAACAACTGAAAACCAGCCTGCCCCCCGGCGTCGAAATCGTCACCACCTACGATCGCAGCAAACTCATCGACCGCGCCGTGGACAACCTCAGCCATAAACTGCTGGAAGAGTTTCTGGTGGTGGCGCTGGTGTGCGGGATTTTCCTGTGGCACCTGCGCTCGTCCCTGGTGGCGATCATCTCGTTGCCGGTAGGGGTGCTGATTGCCTTTATCGTCATGCGCTTCCAGGGGATCAACGCCAACATCATGTCCTTGGGCGGGATTGCGATTGCCATCGGCGCGATGGTCGATGGCGCGGTGGTGATGATCGAGAATGCCCACAAGAAAATCGAGGCCTGGCACCACGCACATCCGAATCGCGAATTGAAGGGCGAGGAGCATTGGAAGGTCATCACTGATGCGGCGGTGGAGGTGGGGCCGGCGCTGTTTTTCTGCCTGCTGATCATCACCCTGTCGTTTATCCCGGTGTTCACCCTGCAAGCCCAGGAAGGCCGGTTGTTCGGCCCGCTGGCCTACACGAAGACCTACGCCATGGCCGCAGCGGCAGGGTTGTCGGTGACCTTGATCCCGGTGCTGATGGGGTACTGGATTCGCGGGCGCATTCCCGACGAGCAGCGCAACCCGCTGAATCGCGGCCTGATCAAACTCTATGAACCGGCCCTCGAAGCCGTATTGCGCTGGCCGCGCATGACCCTTCTGGTGGCGCTGCTGATGGTCGCGAGTGCGCTGTGGCCGATGTCGCATCTGGGCGGTGAATTCCTGCCGCCGCTGGATGAAGGCGACTTGCTGTACATGCCTTCGGCGCTGCCGGGATTGTCGACGCAAACCGCAGGCGCGTTGCTGCAGCGCACCGACCGCTTGATCAAGAGTGTGCCGGAAGTCGCCCATGTGTTCGGCAAGGCCGGCCGCGCAGAAACGGCCACCGACCCGGCGCCGCTGGAAATGTTCGAAACCACCATTGAGTTCAAGCCGCGAGATCAATGGCGCCCCGGCATGACCCCGGAAAAACTGGTGAAGGAACTCGACCGCGTGGTGCAGGTGCCGGGGCTGACCAACATCTGGATTCCGCCGATCCGCAACCGCATCGACATGCTCGCCACCGGGGTCAAAAGCCCGATCGGCGTCAAGGTCGCGGGCACTAGCCTGATGGAAATCGACGCGGTAACCCAGGCCGTGGAAAAGGTCGCCAAGACGGTGCCCGGCGTCAGCTCGGCGCTGGCGGAACGCCTGACGGGCGGGCGCTACATCGACGTGGATATCAATCGCCCGGCAGCCGCGCGTTACGGCCTGAACATCAGCGATGTGCAGTCCATCGTCTCCGGGGCGATTGGCGGTGAAAACATCGGCGAGACGGTCGAAGGCCTCGCGCGTTTCCCCATCAACCTGCGCTACCCGAAAGAATGGCGCGATTCGGTGGCGGCGTTGAGCAACCTGCCGATTTATACGCCGTCGGGCAGCCAGATCACCTTGGGCACCGTGGCCAACATCAAGGTCACCGAAGGCCCGCCGATGCTCAAGAGCGAAAACGCCCGGCCTTCCGGCTGGGTGTACATCGACGTGCGCGACCGTGATTTGGCGTCGGTGGTGAAGGACTTGCGTGCGGCGATCAACCAGCAGGTGCAGTTGCAACCGGGCATGAGCCTCAGTTACTCGGGGCAGTTCGAGTTCCTGGAGCGGGCCAATGAACGCCTGAAGCTGGTGGTGCCGGCGACCTTGCTGATCATCTTCGTGCTGCTGTACCTGACATTCCGCCGGGTGGATGAGGCGCTGCTGATCCTCGCCACGTTGCCGTTCGCGCTGACCGGTGGGGTCTGGTTGCTGTACTGGCTGGGCTTCAACCTGTCGGTGGCGACCGGCGTCGGGTTTATTGCATTGGCGGGGGTGTCGGCCGAGTTCGGCGTGATCATGCTGCTGTACCTGAAAAACGCCTGGGCTGAACGCCAAGGAGGAGGGGACCAGGCCTTGCTGGAAGCCATCACCGAAGGCGCCGTATTGCGCGTGCGCCCCAAGGCGATGACCGTCGCCGTGATCATCGCCGGCTTGCTGCCGATCCTGTTGGGCGGCGGCACCGGCAGCGAAGTCATGAGCCGAATTGCCGCGCCAATGATTGGCGGCATGCTCACCGCACCCTTGCTCTCCCTCTTCGTCATCCCGGCGGCCTACCGCCTCATGCGCCGCCCCCGAACCTGATGGCTTACACATAACCTGTGGCGAGGGAGCTTGCTCCCGTTGGACTGCGCAGCAGGCCCATTTTTTGGGGCCGCTTCGCSCCCCAGCGGGAGCAAGCTCCCTCGCCACACTTAATCCTCTACAAATTCAGACCTCCTCAGTCCTGACCCACCGCTCCTCCTTGGCCGCCACCCGAATCGCCGCCGCCAACCGCTCAACCTCCCAAGCCGCTGCAAAATCCGTCCCATCGCTACCATTCCCAGCCAACGCCATCACCAACTCATGCACCTCCAGCGTCTTCAACTCGTTGTACCCCAACTGATGCCCCGGTGCCGGGCTGAACGCGGCATATCCGGGCAGCGAAGGCCCCGCCAGCAACCGCTGAAACCCATCCTGCCCAACCCGAAACAGCTGCAACTCATTCAACCGTTCCTGATCAAACAACAACGTGCCCCGCGTGCCACTGATCTCAAAGCTCAGGTGATTCTTATACCCATGCTTCAGCCAACTACTGCTCACCGTCCCCCGCGCACCATTGGCAAACCGCAGCAACGCATGCACCTGATCGTCCACCGCAATCTCCCGCAGCGTGTCACTTCCGGCAGTAGCAGGCCGTTGCCCATGCACCGTTTGCGTATCGGCACACACACTCAGCACATCCCCCACCAGGTACCGCGCCATCGACAGCAAATGACTGCCCAAATCCGCCAACGCACCGCCGGCATGCCCCACCTCACAGCGCCACGACCACGGCGACGATGCATCCGCCATGAAATCCTCGCTGAATTCCCCCTGAAAACTGATGATCTCCCCCAATTCACCACTGGCGATCAACTGCCGGGCCAGGCCAATCATCGGGTTGTGCTGATAGTTGTAGCCGACCCGCGTCACTACCCCGGCCTTGCTCGCCGCATCACGCATGGCTGCCGCCTGTTCCAGGCTCACCGCCAGCGGCTTCTCGCAATACACCGCCTTGCCCGCCGCCAGCGCAGCCATGGCCATCGGGAAGTGCAAATGGTTAGGGGTAGTGATGGCGACGACATCGACCTTGGGATCGTCGACCAACTGCTGCCAGTCGCCATGGGCCTGGGCAAACCCCCAGTCCGCGGCGCAACGTGTCGCGCGTTCGGTATCGGCATCGGCCAGGGCGGCCAGTCTGAGCTTCACCGGCAGCTCAAACACCGCCCGCGCGTTATTGAATGCCAGAGCGTGGGCACGCCCCATAAAGCCTGTGCCAATCAGGCCGATTCCGAGTTCGCGCATAGCCGGGTTCCTTCGAATTATTGTTTTGAGAAGGCTATTTATGGAATAAATATTCCCAAAACTCAATACATAGAATAAAAATTCATTTTCGAAGGTCACACTTCACCCCGTGGCGAGGGAGCTTGCTCCCGCTGGAGTGCGAAGCACTCCCAAGATATTGGGCCCGCTGCGCAGCCCAGCGGGAGCAAGCTCCCTCGCCACAACAGCCCCCTCCACGATCACCGCTGCTGATAGCGCTACATTCAGCAGTGGCTCAAACCCCCTCCAGTTAACAAAACATAACGTAGCGCCGATTGTCAGACGATTCCAAAGCCCGCTAGGATGGCCCAGCTTGCCCAAGGCGCTCTAGATTGCAGGTTTCAGGGCTCCCCGCGGCAAGACGACCTAACAATAATAAATGGGAGAAAGGTCTATGAGTGAGCCTGTCATGGGTGTGGTGTTTTTCCGCCCGAAGGCCACGCGCAGGGTCGCATTGCTGGCCACAGCGCTCTCGTTGCTGGGGGTTGTCGCGTTGTCGACACCGGCCCACGCCGCCACTGAAACCACCGCCGCAGCGGTGTTTGCCATTGATTCCCCCAAGGCTGCCAAAAGCCTGATGATCGACGTGGTGCACGCAGGCAAACGCCTGGTCGCGGTCGGTGATCGCGGGCACATCCTCTATTCCGACGACCAGGGCGCGACCTGGAGCCAAGCCAAAGTCCCCACCCGGCAACTGCTGACCGCGGTGTTTTTCGCCGATGACAAACACGGTTGGGCGGTGGGCCATGACGCACAGATCCTCGCCACCACCGACGGCGGCCTGACCTGGACTCAACAATTCCAGGACCTCAAGCGCGAAGCGCCGCTGCTCGACGTGTGGTTCAAGGACGCCAGCAACGGCTTTGCCGTGGGCGCCTACGGTGCGCTGATCGAAACCACCGACGGCGGCAAGACCTGGGATGACGTCAGTGACCGCCTCGATAACGAAGACCAATTCCACCTCAACGCCATCGCCCAAGTGAAAGACGCCGGGCTGTTTATCGTCGGTGAGCAGGGCAGCATGTTCCGCTCCCATGACGAGGGGCAAACCTGGGAAAAACTCGAAGGCCCCTACGAGGGCTCGCTGTTCGGCGTGATCGGCACGGCCCAGGCGCAAACCCTGTTGGCCTACGGCCTGCGCGGCAACCTGTTTCGCTCCACGGATTTTGGCAGCACCTGGGAACCGGTGGAGCTGAACGCCACCCGTGGCGCGCTGGAGTTCGGCTTGTCGGGCGCGACCCTGCTGGACGACGGCTCGATCGTAGTGGTGGGCAACGGCGGCAGCGTGGTGGTCAGCCACGATGACGGCCTGACCTTCAGCGTATTCAATCGCCCGGACCGCATTTCGCTGTCGGCGGTCACGGCGGCGGGCAACGGCAACTTGATTCTGGCGGGGCAGGGCGGCGTTCGCGTGGCGGGTCCAACTGGCGCCGAGCCGACAAAACAATAAGAAGGCGGGGACACCATGAGCAGTCATCACAACGACAAGGCCACGTTTCTCGAGCGCCTGATTTTCAACAACCGCCCGGCAGTGATCACGATCTGCCTGCTGGTGAGTATTTTCCTGTTCTGGCAGGCGACGTTGATTCGCCCGTCCACCAGCTTCGAAAAAATGATCCCGCTCAAGCACCCCTTCATCGAGAAGATGATGGAGCACCGCAACGACCTGGCGAACTTGGGCAACACGGTGCGCATCTCGGTGGAGGCCAAGGACGGCGACATCTTCACGAAGGAGTACATGGAGACCCTGCGCCAGATCAACGACGAGGTGTTCTACATCTCCGGCGTCGACCGCTCCGGGCTCAAGTCCCTGTGGAGCCCCAGCGTGCGCTGGACCGAAGTCACTGAAGAGGGCTTTGCCGGCGGTGAAGTGATCCCCCAGAGCTACAATGGCTCGCCGGAGAGCCTCGATCAGTTGCGCAACAACGTGCTCAAGTCCGGGCAGGTCGGGCGGCTGGTGGCCAACGATTTCAAGTCGAGCATCGTCGACATTCCGCTGCTGGAGTCCTACCCGGACCCGCAAGACCAGGGCAAGCTGCTGGCCCTGGACTATCGCAAGTTCTCCCATGAACTCGAAGACAAGATCCGCGACAAGTTCGAAGCACAGAACCCCAACGTCAAAATCCACATCGTCGGGTTTGCCAAGAAGGTCGGCGACCTGATCGACGGCCTGGTGATGGTGGTGATGTTCTTCGGTATCGCCTTCGTCATCACCCTGGTGCTGCTGCTGTGGTTCACCAACTGCCTGCGCAGTACCGTCGCGGTGTTGAGCACCACGTTGGTGGCGGTTATCTGGCAACTTGGATTGATGCATGCCCTGGGTTTCGGGCTGGATCCGTACTCGATGCTGGTGCCGTTCCTGATCTTCGCCATCGGTATTTCCCACGGCGTACAGAAGATCAACGGCATCGCCCTGCAATCCAGTGACGCCGACAACGCCCTGACCGCCGCCCGGCGTACGTTCCGCCAGTTGTTCCTGCCGGGAATGATCGCGATCCTCGCCGACGCGGTCGGCTTTATCACCCTGCTGATCATCGACATCGGCGTGATCCGTGAACTGGCCATCGGCGCCTCGGTCGGTGTGGCGGTGATCGTGTTCACCAACCTGATCCTGCTGCCGGTCGCGATCTCCTACGTCGGCATCAGCAAACGCGCCATCGAGCGCAGCAAGAAAGACGCACACCGCGAACACCCGTTCTGGCGCCTGCTGTCGAAATTCGCCAGCCCCAAAGTCGCGCCGGTATCGATTGCGTTGGCATTGGTCGCCTTCGGTGGCGGCCTCTGGTACAGCCAGAACCTGAAGATCGGCGACCTCGACCAGGGCGCGCCGGAGCTGCGCCCGGATTCGCGCTACAACAAGGACAACAACTTCATCATCAGCAACTACTCCACCAGCTCCGACGTGCTGGTGGTGATGGTCAAGACGCCGCCGGAAGGCTGCTCGCGTTATGAAGCCATGGCGCCCATCGACCAGTTGATGTGGAAGATGCAGAACACCGAAGGCGTGCAGTCGGCCATCTCGTTGGTGACCGTGTCCAAGCAGATGATCAAGGGCATGAACGAGGGCAACCTGAAATGGGAAACCCTGTCGCGTAACCCGGATGTGCTGAACAACTCCATCGCCCGTGCCGATGGCCTGTACAACAACAATTGCTCCCTGGCGCCGGTGCTGGTGTTCCTCAACGACCACAAGGCCGAAACCCTCGACCGCGCGGTGCATGCGGTGCAGGACTTCGCCAAGGAGAACAACAAGGAGGGCCTGGAATTCATCCTCGCCGCCGGTAACGCCGGGATCGAAGCCGCCACCAACGAGGTGATCAAGGAGTCCGAGCTGACCATCCTGATCCTGGTGTACCTGTGCGTGGCCACCATGTGCATGATCACCTTCCGCTCCTGGGCGGCGACCCTGTGCATCGTGTTGCCGCTGGTGCTGACCTCAGTGCTGGGCAACGCGCTGATGGCGTTCATGGGCATCGGCGTCAAGGTCGCGACCTTGCCGGTGGTGGCGCTGGGCGTGGGGATTGGCGTGGACTACGGCATCTACATCTACAGTCGCCTGGAGAGTTTCCTGCGCGCCGGTTTGCCGTTGCAGGAAGCCTATTACCAGACGCTCAAGTCCACCGGTAAAGCGGTGTTGTTCACCGGCTTGTGCCTGGCGATCGGCGTGGCGACGTGGATCTTCTCGGCGATCAAGTTCCAGGCTGACATGGGCCTGATGCTGACCTTCATGCTGCTGTGGAACATGTTCGGCGCGCTATGGCTGCTGCCGGCGCTGGCACGCTTCCTGATCAAGCCCGAGAAGTTGGCGGGGCAGAAGGGCAATTCGTTGTTCGCTCACTGATTCATCGCTGTTCGCCAAAACGCCGTGGCCTGTGCCACGGCGTTTTGCATTGCGCGGGCTTAGGTCGATGCAACGATTTGACCTATCATGGGGTCTTTCCTCTTGATGATTGATGGTTATGACTGCTGACACCGCTACCTTGCTCAATGCTTTTGAAGACTGCCAGATGGTTGAAATCGATGGCCTGCACACTTTCGATTTCAGCCTGGATGACCAGAAGTTGCTGATCATCTGCATGGACGGTCGTGACAAGAAGCACTGGAGATTCAGCCTGGAGCAGGTCAAGGCGGCGACCTTTGATCAAACCTTGCAAAGCTGGACCCTTACCGGTGACTCGGGCGAACACCGCCTGGTCTGCATGAGCGGCGTCACCGGCAACAATAATGACGAGGATGAAGCGGATGATGATGCGTAAATTCTGGCCCCTGCTGATGGCCGGCAGTGTAGGCGCGATGTCGGTCCAGGCCGCGCCGGTGGATACCTATGAATTGCTCGTCGGCAGCTACACCGCCGGCACCAGCGAAGGCATCTATCGCCTGCAGTTCGACAGCCGTACCGGGCAGTTCAGCGGCCAGCCGGTGCTCGCCGCCAAGACGGCCAACCCGTCGTGGCTGACCCTTTCCAAAGACCAGAAGCACCTGTTTGTGGTCAACGAAAACGGCCCGGGCCAAAAAGACCCGGTGGGGCGCGTCAGCAGCTACAGCATCGACCCGAAGAACCATCAACTGACCCTGATCAACCAGGTGCAGAGCCTGGGCAACGAGCCGACCCATTCCAGCCTGGCCAGTGACGGGCGCTACCTGTTCGTCGCCAACTATTCGGTGCTGGAAGACCCGGGCGGCAGCCTCGCGGTGTTGCCGGTAGATGCCCAAGGCAAGCTGTCGCCGCCAGTGCAGTTGAGCGGGCACCCGGCCAGCCGGGTCAACCCGGAGCGTCAGGCCTCCAACCACGTGCATTCGGTGGTGTCTTCGCCGGACGGCAAATACGTGTTTGTCCAGGACCTGGGGGCGGACAAGATCTTTGCCTACCACTACGATCCCAAGGCCAACCACGAACTGCCGCTGACCCCGGCCGATCCTGCGTTTGTGCAATTGCCACCGGGCAGCGGCCCGCGGCACCTGCTGTTCACCGCAGACGGCAAGCACGCGTGGCTGACCACCGAGATGAGCGCGCAAGTGGCGGTGTTTGACTACAACGATGGCAAGCTGACCCAAAAGCAACTGGTCAACTTTGCCGACGGCCAACCGGTGTCCGACAAGGCCGGCGCCGCGTTGCACACCTCAAGCGACGGCAAGTTCCTCTACGTGAGCAACCGAGGCACCGCCAACCAGATGCTGGTGTTTGCCATCGACCCGGCCACCGCGCAGTTGAAAGAGATCCAGCGCCGCTCGGTGGAAGGTGATCACCCGCGGGAGTTCGCCCTGGACCCCAGCGGCAAGTTCCTGCTGATCGCCAACCAGAAGAGCAACGAGATTGTGGTGGTCGAGCGCGACCCCAAGACCGGTCTTTTGGGCAAAACCGTGCAGAAACTGGCGATTGATGCCCCCAGCGACCTCAAGTTCCTGGTGCGACAATAAGCCACAGGCCCCGCACTGCGGGGCCTGACTTGCTGTATTAATACTATTAATAGCGGCTAGTGTTTCAATGAATTTCTAAGGCTAACCCCTCGGGCGTAAGTTTGGTTCCAAGGCCAACACAGGCCACCCAGCCAACCGAACACAAGGGTTACCGACATGAACTTCAATCTCTTCTCGATCATCGCCGCTTCCGCTGTTTCCGCCACCGTAGCGTTGCCAGCCAGCGCCAGCGTCGAAATCAGCAGCAAAAAAACCAGCACCAGCGCCTACACCCAGAAATACCTGCAACAAAGCGCCAACTTCTATGAAGCGCTGGACCACAAAATCCAGAACTGATCTTGAAGCTTACGAAGATCAAATGTGGGAGCGGGCTTGCTCGCGAAAGCGCCGGGTCAGGCTATACATGGGCTGACTGATACACCGCCTTCGCGAGCAAGCCCGCTCCCACATTTTGTCCTGCGACAGTCTCAGGGTTTTGCCATTACGGCGATGAACAAAGGCGATTCCAGGAAGCGCTGCAACCAGTCCTGCAATCGCGGATACGGCGCCCGTCCAAACCACTCCCGATCCACATGCGCAAACTGCCGCACAAACGGCGCCAGTGCCACATCCGCCAGGCTCAAGTGCCCGGTCAGCAAATACTCCCGCTGCGCCAGCAACCCCTCCAGCTTCGACAAAAACACCTCACCCTCTGCCCGATAATGCTCCATCGGCTGCTCCGGATAACGCTCGGCATACTTGTATCGATTCAATTGATGTTTGAAGCCCTGATCATTCTCTTCAATCAGCGCCTGCGTCGCCTCATCATCCCCAAGCAACCAACCCTCAGGATCGTTCTGCGCCAGTGCCCAGCGCATGATCGCCAGGCTCTCATCGATCACCCGGCCATCCACCCTCAGCACGGGCACCGTGCCTTTGGGTGACAGCGCCAGCATTTCAGCCGGCTTGGCCTTGAGACTGACCTCAATGATCTGCACCGCCACCCCCGAATACCGCAGGGCCATCCGCGCCCGCATCGCATACGGGCAGCGGCGGAACGAATACAACACCACTTCGCTCACTTGACCTCCAGGGTGCTCAAGCCATTGCCCTGGCGCTTGACCTGAATCTGCACCGGAATCCGCTCGTGCATTTCCTGCACATGGGAAATCACCGCCACCTTGCGGCCCTGGGCCTGCAAGCCGTCGAGGGCGTCCATCGCCAGTTGCAGCGACTCGGGGTCGAGGCTGCCAAAGCCTTCGTCGATAAACAGCGACTCAATCTTCAACGTACTCGACGCCATCGACGCCAGGCCCAAGGCCAGGGCCAGGGAGACGAGGAATGTCTCGCCACCCGACAGCGAATGCACCGAGCGCAGTTCGTCGCCCATCTCCGTGTCGAGCACCAGCAGGCCGAGCATGCTGCCGCCGCGTTTGAGGCGGTAGCGGCGCACCAGTTGGCGCAACTGCACGTTGGCGTGGTGCACCAGCAGGTCGAGGTTGTAGGCCTGGGCGATCTTGCGGAACGTATCGCCGGTGGCTGAACCAATCAGCGCATTCAGGCGTGCCCAGCGTTGCCATTCTTCGTAGGCCTTGGCGATCTCGGCCGCCAAGGCCTGATTAGCGTCCTGACGGCGCTGGTCGTCGGCCTGTTGGGCGCGCAGTTCGGCGCAATGTTTTTCGCCAATGGCCAGCGCGGCGTTGAGTTCGGCCAGGGCGCTGTCCAGGTGCTCGGCCTCAAGGTTGCCGTTGTGCAGTGCCTGGTGATCCTTGAGCCGCTGTTCGCGCTCTTGCAGCAACACCTTGGCCTGTTCGATGGCTTTTTCGCTGTGTTGCAGTTGCTGGCGTAGCTCGGCCACCTGCGGTTCATCGAAGGCCACCAAACGCGCCAGGCCTTCGTCATCGAGTTCCGGGAGCAACGCACGCCAGTCACTCAGGCGCGTGGTGAGTGCCTGGTGCTCGGTGTCCAGAGACTGTTGGCGTTCTTGCAGCGACTTGAGGTCGGCGGTCAGCTGGATCAGCTGGTTGCGGGTGTCCTGCAACTGTTGGTTGGCCTCGGTCTCATGCTGCCGCGCCTGGTCGACGGCCAGGTCCAGTTGCTGTTGCCAGTGTTCGGCGCTGGGGTATTCGCCCAGCAGGCCGGCGAGTTTTTCCTTGGCGGCGTGTTGCAGGGCGCTTTGTTCGGCGAGCTGTTTTTGCAAGGTCTCCAACTGTTGCTGACGATGCTGCTGGCGGTCCTGTTCTTTCTCGATGGCTTGCTGGCGCTGTAGCTGCTCGGCCAATTCTTCCTTTTGGTTATCCAACTGCTCCAGGCGCTGGCTGACCTGTTGGTCTAGCAGCATGAAGGTTGCCGCTGGCTCGCTGCGCAGGCCGTCGAGGGTCTCGGCCGGTAACAGGCTGGCGAAGGCGTTGAGCTCTTCGTCCAGGCGTTCGCGGTCGTTGGACAGTTCCCGTTGCTGGTCGATCAGTAACTGGCGCGCCTGTTGGCTGGCGTCCTGGGCGGCTTGCAGTTGTTGCTGCATGCGCCCGGCATTCTGTTGCAGGTTGAGCAGGGCACCTTGGCGTTGTTCATCCTGGGCGAGGCTCTGGCTGAGCTGGCTCAGTTGTTGGGCAAGCCAGGCATCACGCTTGGCCGCGTCCTGGTTGAACAACGAGGCTGACAACGGATGGGCTTCAAGAGCGGGCAGCAAAGCCTGCAACTGGCTGGCGAGTTGCTCCTGCTGTTGCAGGAACTCCTTTTGCTGGGCGATCAGGCCGCCCACTTCGCCGCGCAACTCAGTGAGTTTTTCCTTGAGTAGGTCGACGGCTTGCTGCGCGTTGGCTTCTTCGCTTTCGTCGTGGCGGGTCAGGCTTTGCAGCATCGCTTCGGGCTGGTGATACGGGTGCTCGACACTGCCGCAGACCGGGCATGGTTGGTCATCCTGAAGCTGGCCGCGCAATTCCTCGACACTGGCACTGCGGGCCAGGCGCTGGCGCTCCAGCAGTTGCTTGGTGACGGTCAGGGTCTGCTCGGCGACGGTCAGCTCGGCCTTGGCTTGCAGGCCGCTCTGGTTCAACAGTTCACGTTGTTGCTGGGCGACGGTCTGCTTCTGCGTCAGGGCCTGGCTTTGACTGTCCAGTTGCTGATGGCTGTCCCACAGCCGCGCCAAATCTTCAAACGCTCGATGTTGCTTGCGGTTGTCCTGAAGCAGGCTGCCCAGCAGCTGGATCTGTTCGGCCACCGCATGGGGTTCGGCGCCGGCTTCGTGGTACAGCAGGTCCAGCGCTTCGCGTTGCGCGGTCCACTTTTCGCCGAGGCGGGTGGCGCGTTCTTCCAGTTGCGGCAGTTCGGCCTGGCCTTTATTGAGGCGATTGCCGATCAGCATCAGCTGTTGCAAGCGGTCGCGGTAGGCGCTCCATGCATCGCTCAAGGGGGCGAGCGCGGCACTGCGTTCAAGCTCTGCGGCCAGCCGGTGCAGGCGCTCGGCGACGAGTTTTTGCTTGTCGAGCAAGCCGGTCAACGCAGCCTGGCCTTCTACACAGGCGGCTTCGCCCAGCTGTTTTTCTTCGCTGCGCTTGGCCAGCTCACGGGTCAAGTGGGCGAGGGTGGTTTGTTCCTCGAAAGCCTGACGTAGCAGGGGGACCGCATCGGCTTGTTGTTTCAGGGCCTGGGCGAGAGCGGCTTGCACGTCGGCCTGCTGCTGTTGCAGTTGGGTCTGGCGGGTGTGCAGCGCGGCTTGTTGCTCAAGGTGCTGCTGGATCTGCGCGGCGAGGGGCTGCAACTGCGTGGTCAGTTCAGCCTGGCGGGCGAAGTGATGACGTTGCGGCGCCAGTTGTTCCAGGCGGCTGAGGTCCAGGCGTTGCGGACCCTGGCTTTCCCAGTGTTGCTGGGCCTGGTGCAGTTGCTCGACCGCGCCTTGTTGGCGCTCCTGCCATTCCCGCAGTTCCTTGAGCCAGGTGTGCTGCAGCTCAAGCTGCTTGAGTTGCGCTTGCTGGGTCTTGAGTTGCGACTGCGCGGCAGCCAGCTGTGCGTCCAGCTCGGCGCGGGCCTCAGGGGCCAGCGGGGTGACGCCGGTGGCCTGGTCTTGCAGGTGTTTGTGGGCGTCCCGGGCGTCCTTGGCCTTATCGAAGGCGCGGCGGCCGAGTTGGGTGTAGAGCGCGGTGTCGGTGAGCTTTTCCAGCAGTTCGCTGCGCTCGTTGTCGTTGGCCTTGAGGAACGCACTGAACTCACTTTGCGCCAGCAACACGGCGCGGGTGAACTGCTCGAAGTTCAAGCCCAGGGCCAGCTCCAGCTGGGTCTTGTATTCGGTTTTCTGGCTGGCCAGCAGTTGCTCGCTGTCGAGGTCGATCAGGCTTTGGCGGCTGGCTTGCAGCTTGCCGCTGGCCTTGTCCCGGGCGCGGTTGGCTTCCCACCTGGCGCGGTAGCGACGACCACTGACCCCGACAAAGTCCACTTCGGCATAACCGCCGCCCGTGCCCCGACGTATCAGGGTGCGCGGGTCGCCGATGGAAATGTCGGTATCGGCATCCGGCATCTTCGCCTGGCCGGTATCGCCCAGGCGCGGCACGGCGCCAAACAGCGCCAGGCACAACGCATCAAGCAAGGTACTTTTACCGGCACCCGTGGGCCCGGTAATCGCGAACAACCCGGCACTGGCCAGGGGCTCGGCGGTAAAGTCGATTTCAAACGGTCCCGCCAGGGAGGCGAGGTTTTTCAGGCGAATGGCAAGGATCTTCATGGCTGTTCGCCCTCCTGTTGTACTTCCTGGAGCAGCACGGCGAAGTCCTTGAGGGTCTGTTCGTCCACTTCACTGCCGTAGCTTTCCTGCCAGGCGCGGCTGAACAATTCCTGGGGCGTGAGCTGGTCGAGCTCGATCAGGCGGTCTTCCTGGCTGTCTTCGCGGCCGCCCGCGCCTGCGTATTCAGCGGCGATGCGCACCAGGCGCACGGCCTTGCCTTGCAGGGCGTTTTCCACTTGCTGGCGCAGGTCGGGTTGCGGCTCGTCGAGGCGCACCCGCACTTCCAGCCAGGGTTGGCGCTGGGTTTCGGCCAGCAGGTCGATGTCGGGCAGGTCGGCCAGTTGCTTTAGGATGTCGGCCAGGGGCGCGGCTTCCAGGCGTTGCAGGTTGACCGAGCGCGGGATCAGGCGGGATTCGACGCTGACCAGGGTTTCGCCGTCCAGTTGCACGTCAAGGATCTGGTGCTGGTAGCCGATTTCCGAAAATGACAGTGGAATCGGCGAGCCACAGTAGCGAATACGCTCCTCGCCATTCACCCGCTGGGGTTTGTGCAAATGGCCGAGGGCCACGTAGCTGACGCTGGCATCAAACAGGCTGGCGGGCAGCGCTTCGGCATTGCCGATGATCAGGCTGCGCTCGGAATCTTCCGATACCGAACCGCCAGCCATGTGCGCATGGCTGATGGCAACCAGCGCCTGGCCCGGTTGGCGTTTGGCGTTAGCAGCGGCGATGAGCCATTCATGAACCTGGCCGATGCCCCGCAGGTAATCGTCCCCCAACTGCGCGCCGGTCACTTCGGCCGGGCGCAGGAAGGGCAGGGCCAGGCACCAGCCGGCGATTTCACCGTCGGCACCGGGCAATGGAATCAGCAGGCGTTCGACATCCAGTTGCCCGTCATCCAGCCACAGCACCCGCCCCAGGGCGTGGGTGCGCAGGCGGCGCATCAACGGTGCCGGCAGTTCGATACGCGAGCCGGAGTCGTGGTTGCCGGCGATCATCACGATGGTCAGCGCAGGGTTTTGCTCGTGGGCGCTGATGATGAAGTCATACAGCCGCTCCTGGGCCTTGAGCGGCGGGTTGACCGTATCGAAAATATCGCCGGCGATCAGCAGTACATCCGGGCGGTGCAGGCCCAACTGGCCCAGCAGCCAGTCGAGGAAGCAGGCGTGTTCGAAGTCGCGTTCCTGGCCGTGCAGGTTTTGCCCAAGGTGCCAGTCGGAGGTGTGAAACAGACGCAAGGCGATCTCCGTAAAAAAAGAGGGTGACCGCTCAAGACAGAGTGGCGGTACGCAGAACCGCCAATTCTACTTTGCAAATGAACCTATTGCGCGTACGCCCTGCTTTTTGTGGCGAGGGAGCTTGCTGTGGTGAAGGAGATTGCTGGTGAAAGGAGCTTGCTCCCGCTGGGCTGTGAAGCAGCCCCAAAACAGGCAAATGCGCTTCTTCCTGGAAAACCGCATCAGCCGGATAAGGGCCGCTTCGCGCCCCAGTGGGAGCAAGCTCCCTCGCCACAGAAAGCTGTCTCACCCTCATTGAGGTGTGTGGCGAAGTTAAACGTCGCGCATCAATAGTCCGAATCTCAGGTCCATCTCCGCCGGGATCGGCAAATACACCGTATGGCCGTCGCCCGGCGCCACCTCGATAGCCTCGCCCTTGGCGTTGTGCAGCGTGCTCAGGTCAAAGTGGAAATTCCCCGCCGGGGTCATCAGTTCCAGGTGATTGCCCACGGCAAACCGGTTCTTCACCTTGACCTCGGCCAGCTCGCCGCGCCGTTCACCGGTGAGCTCGCCGACGAACTGCTGGCGTTCAGACACCGAGCTGCCGTTCTGATAGTTCTGGTATTCATCGTGCACGTGCCGGCGCAGGAAACCTTCGGTGTAGCCGCGCTGGGCCAGGGATTCGAGGTTGGTCATCAAGCCGCGGTCAAAGTCGCGCCCGGCCACTGCGTCGTCGATGGCCTGGCGATACACCTGGGTGGTGCGGGCGCAGTAGAAGTGGGATTTGGTGCGGCCTTCGATCTTCAGCGAATGCACGCCCATGCGCGTCAGCCGCTCGACGTGCTGCACCGCCCGCAGGTCCTTGGCGTTCATGATGTAGGTGCCGTGCTCGTCTTCGAAGGCGGGCATCTGCTCGTCGGGGCGGTTGGCCTCCTGCAACAGGAACACCTGGTTGGTGGGGGCGCCGAGGCCCAGGGTCGGCTCGGGTGCGTACTGCTGCACGATGTCGCCGACGGCGTTTTCCACCGCCGGCGTCGCCTGGTATTTCCAGCGGCAGGCGTTGGTGCAGGTACCTTGGTTGGCATCGCGTTTGTTCATGTAGCCCGACAGCAGGCAGCGCCCGGAATAGGCCATGCACAGCGCGCCGTGCACAAACACTTCCAACTCCATGGCGGGGACTTGCTGGCGGATCTCGTCGATTTCTTCCAGCGACAGCTCCCGGGACAGGATGATCCGGCAGATGCCTTGCGCCTGCCAGAACTCGACGCTGGCCCAGTTCACCGTATTGGCCTGTACCGACAGGTGGATCGGCATGTGTGGGAAGTGCCGGCGCACCAGCATGATCAGGCCAGGGTCGGACATGATCAGCGCATCCGGGCCCATGGCGATCACCGGGGCGAGGTCCTTGAGGAAGGTTTTCAGTTTGGCGTTGTGGGGCGCGATATTGACCACCACGTAGAAGCGCTTGCCCTGGGCCTGGGCTTCCTGAATCCCGAGGGCGAGGTTGGCGTGGTCGAACTCGTTATTGCGCACCCGCAGGCTATAGCGCGGTTGCCCGGCGTAGACGGCATCGGCGCCGTAGGCGAAGGCATAACGCATGTTTTTCAGGGTGCCGGCGGGGGCGAGCAGTTCGGGGGCGATAACGGGGGGCATGGGTTCGGGTCGCAAAAGGGCGGCAGGGTAGCGGTGCCCGCCGCGACGTTTATTGATCCAGATCTAAGAAGTAGGGCACTCGCAGGATTTGCAGCGGACTAAGCATCAAGGTGCACACGAGTGTCCTGCGTTTTTTGAGATGGATCGGCCATGAATCAAACCAACCTGCAATTCAAAACCCTGCTGTTACTGCTCGCCTTGGTGACCATCGCGTTTATCTGGATCCTGCTGCCGTTTTACGGTGCGGTGTTCTGGGCGGTGATCCTGGGGATCATCTTTGCGCCGATGCAACGGCGCTTCCAGCAACGATTTGGCTGGAACCGCAACTTCACCTCACTGGCAACCCTGATGGTGTGCCTGGTGATCGCGATTCTGCCGGTGATTATCACCAGTGCCTTGCTGGTGCAGGAGGGCGCGACGCTTTACAAGAACGTCGAGAGCGGCAAGCTCGACGTTGCCGGGTATATCGAGCAGTTCAAGAACTTCCTGCCGCCGTATTTCCAGCACCTGCTGGACCGCTTCGGCATGGGCAACCTGGAAGGCCTGCGGGAAAAAATCGTCAAGAGTGCGATGCAGGGCAGCCAGTTTTTTGCGACCCAGGCGTTCAGCTTTGGCCAGGGCACGTTTGATTTCCTGGTGAGCTTTTTCATCATGCTGTACTTGCTGTTCTTCCTGCTGCGCGACGGTCCCGAGTTGGTGCGCAAGGTGCGCACCGCCGTGCCGCTGGCCGAACCGCAGAAGCGTCGCCTGCAATTGAAGTTCAACCGGGTGGTGCGGGCCACGGTGAAAGGCAACGTGCTGGTGGCGGTCACGCAAGGCGCATTGGGTGGTTTGATCTTCTGGTTCCTGGACATTCCCAGCGCGTTGCTCTGGGCGGTGTTGATGGCGTTTCTGTCGCTGCTGCCGGCAGTGGGCGCGGGGATTGTGTGGGGGCCGGTGGCGGCGTATTTCCTGTTGAGCGGGGCGATCTGGCAGGGCGTGGTGCTGGGGCTGTTCGGGGTGTTTGTGATCGGGCTGGTGGACAATGTGCTGAGGCCCATCCTGGTGGGCAAGGACACCCGTATGCCGGATTACCTGATCCTTATCTCAACCCTGGGCGGCCTGTCGATCTTTGGCCTGAACGGGTTTGTCATCGGCCCGTTGATTGCTGCGTTGTTTATGTCCAGTTGGGCGCTGTTTGTCGAAACCAAACCGCGGATTCAATTGCCTTAGGCATGAAAACAATGGGCCATTCTGACCGACAGGGCCTGGGCGGCTGGCAACGAGGTGAGTGGGCCGCTGACGGGTTCGCCATCGCGTACCAGGTACCAGCAGGCGAGCAGACCCAGCTCCCGAAGAGGGGCGGGAACGGCACTGCCGATGACGGACATGATTTGAATAGTGGGCATGACGACCTCCAATAAGTTATGGAGGTGACATTACGGGGTGCAGACCTTAAGTGAAAATTAACCTGCTCGATAGTCGACATCACTGTTATCGAGCGATCAATCAGTCGACAACCTGGTCAAGCATGTGCACCACTTCCTGTTCACTGAGCAGGCCCTTGCGCACCAGGTTTTCCGTCAGCAAGGACAGGAACTTGGCGTTGCGATGGCCTTCCAGGGCCTTGAGTTCGGTCAGTACGCTGTAGACCTTGCTGGAGGTGCAGAGGCCGGCGGTGCGATGGGGGTTTTGCGTGGGCATGGTCAATCGTCCTTGTTGTTATTGACTGGACAGTGTTGATAGTGGAGGCCTTTTAAGACACAAACATGACAGCGCAGACCCGGTTCGGGCAAGCGTCTATTGAGATCAATGATGTGGGATTTGGCCACAGCCATTGTCCTTATAACGACCTTGGCGAGATTTATTCAGACCAACAGGCCAAAAAAAGGCCCCGCTTTTAGGGCGGAGCCTGTTCGTGTGTGTGTCAGTTCATGCTTACCAGCCGCGACCGTAATAGCCGTGTGGAGGGCCGTAGTAGCCACGCGGTGGGCCGTAATAGACCGGTGCCGGGCGGTAATAAACCCGTTGCTGCACATACACCGGCGGTGGCGGTGCGTAGTAGACCGGCGGCGGAGCGGCATACACCGGCTGCGGCTGGACATACACCGGCTGTTGCACATACACCGGTTGCTGCTGGCTGGCGACAATCGAGCCGCCTACCACTGCACCGACTACAGCTCCCAGTGCAAGCGGGGCACCCCAACCACCACCGTGGGCGGAGGCCTGTCCTGCTATAGCGAGTGCACCGATAAGCAAGGCGATCTTGGGGAGTTTACGAATCATGGTCATTCCTCGGTTAGCCCCTGCGCTTGTGGTCTGCAATCAATAGACTCAAGGATTGTCGCGGGGATACTTTTAAGACAGCGTATTTCTGAAAAACAGCACAGCCGATAGGTAAAGGTTGTGTAAGGTCTGTATCGGCTGGCTTACACAAGCGGCCGGGCACAGTGCGTATGATTAACCACGACCCGCCGGCGCGGGTATTCCGTCTATCCGAAATCGCCTCTGGAATGGCTTCAAGGAGTTACCGATGCAGATGAACCCCAACAAGGACACCCAACTGTGCATGTCACTGTCGGCGCGCCCCGGGAACTTTGGCCTGCGCTTTCATAACCACCTGTACGAACAGTTGGGGCTGAATTTCTACTACAAGGCGTTCAGCAGCCAGGACTTGCCGGGCGCCGTTGGCGGCATTCGTGCGTTGGGCATTCGTGGGTGTGGCGTGTCGATGCCCTTCAAGGAGGCCTGCATTGCCTTGGTGGACGAGCTGGATGCTTCAGCGCAGGCCATTGCGTCGATCAACACCATCGTCAACACCAACGGCCATCTGAAGGCTTACAACACCGATTACATCGCTATTGAGCAACTGCTGAAGAAGCATGAAGTGCCCAAGGACTCGACCTTCGCCTTGCGTGGTAGTGGCGGCATGGCGAAGGCCGTGGCCAGTGCATTGCGCGATGGTGGCTACGCCAATGGCGTGATCGTGGCGCGTAATGAAGTGGCGGGCCCGGCGCTGGCCCGGAGCCTGGGTTATGAATGGCAGGCGGAGTTGGGCGCCTTGCGCCCGCAGATGCTGATCAACGTCACGCCGGTCGGCATGACGGGCGGGGCGGAAGCGGACCAGTTGGCATTTGAGGCCGACGCGATTGATGCGGCCGAAACCGTGTTTGATGTGGTGGCGATTCCCTCGGAAACGCCGCTGATCCTGCGGGGCCGCGCTCAGGGCAAACGCGTGATCACCGGTTTGGAAGTGATCGCCATCCAGGCCTTGGAGCAGTTTGTGCTGTACACCGGCGTGCGGCCGACGGATGAGCAGTTTCAGGCGGCGGTGGCGTTTGCCCGAAGCTGAGCATCACCGCTGACTGTATGGCGAGGGAGCTTGTTGTGGCGAGGGAGCTTGCTCCCGCTGGGTTGCGCAGCAGCCCCAAGAAAATGGGAGCGCTACGCACTCCAGCGGGAGCAAGCTCCCTCCAAACATTACTCCAGCCGCGACAGGCGCTCTTCCAGCGCCGCAATCCGCGCCTCCAACTCTTCGATACGCTCCAGGGAAACCCCGCTTCCGGCACTACGCTCCACCGAATTACCACGCGCCGACAGGATCGCTTCAATATCCGCCGGGTCGCCCAAGGCATGCATGTACCGGTCTTCCCGCTGTCCCGACTGACGGGGCACCAACAACGCCAACCCTCGGGCAATCAGGCGTTCCAGTTGGTGCACAACCTGCTCGGTGTCTTCAAATTCGTGCATGCGCCCGCTGCGGGTCAGCAGTTCGTTGACCGTCTGCGGCCCCCGCAGGAACAGCAGGCCGCTGAGAATCACCTGGGCCGGCACCAGCTCCAGCGCCTTGTCCACCCGATGCTCCCAGCGATCGGCGCGGCTGCCCATCACCAGCCGGGTAAACCCGCGACCTTCCAGGGCCCGCAGGCTCTGGCCGACCTGGCCCTGGCTGAGGTTCATCACCGGTTCGCGGCTGGTTTTCTGGTTGCAGGCGATCACCAGCGCGTTGAGGGTCAACGGGTAGGTTTCAGGGCTGGTGGCCTGTTTTTCGATCAGGCAACCCAGAATGCGGATTTCCGTGCTGTTCAGGCGCGGCTCTTCGGAAGTGGTGTCGTGCTCGGTGGTCATCGCGCTTTCCCTAATGCAGTGAGCCCACTAGCCTAATCCTGAAAAAATAAAAGACAAGCGGCGCTGGCGGCCGGCATGTCTATAATCGCGGCTGTTTCCAACCCTGCCACAACTGTCGAGACTGTCATGACTATTTCCCTGTACGCCGCTTCCCTCCCGGTCTTCAAGCAAATGCTCAACGCCCTGAGCGATGTGCTGAACAAGGCCGAAGCCCACGCCACCGCCAAGAACATCGACCCGAACGCCTTCCTGCAAGCGCGCCTGTACCCGGATATGTTCCCGCTGGTGCGTCAGGTGCAGATCGCCGTCGACTTCGCCAAAGGCGTTTCTGCCCGCCTGGCCGAGATCGAAGTACCGAAATACGACGATACAGAAGTGACCTTCGCCGACCTGCAAGCGCTGATCGCCAAGGTCCTGGCGTTTATCGACACCATCACCCCGGCCCAGGTCGACGGTAAAGAAGGCATCGAAATCGTCACTCGCCCTGGCACTCCTAAAGAGAAGCGCTTCAGCGGCCAGTCGTACCTGCTGAGCTACGGCCTGCCGCAGTTCTTCTTCCACATCACCACCGCTTACGCCTTGCTGCGTCACAACGGTGTGGAAGTGGGCAAGCGCGACTACATGGGCGCGTTCTAAGCCTCAGGCATAAAAAAGCCCGGGGCGGTTCATTCACGAACCGCCCCGGGCTTTTTTGTGCGCGTAAGGTTTACGCAGTCTGTTCTTCTTTGCCCAGGCACGCGGCAGCGGTGAACAGCACGTCGGTGGACGAGTTCAGCGCGGTTTCCGCCGAGTCCTGCAAGACACCGATGATGAATCCCACGGCCACCACCTGCATGGCGATTTCGCTGGGAATGCCGAACAGGCTGCACGCCAGCGGAATCAACAGCAGCGAACCCCCGGCAACCCCCGACGCGCCGCAGGCGCACACTGCAGCGACCACGCTGAGCAGCACGGCGGTGGGGATGTCCACGGCAATGCCCAGGGTGTGCACGGCGGCCAGGGTCAGTACGGTGATGGTGATGGCCGCGCCGGCCATATTGATGGTGGCACCCAGCGGAATCGACACCGAGTAGGTGTCTTCATGCAGGCCCAGGCGTTTGCTCAACGCCAGGTTGACCGGAATGTTGGCCGCCGAACTGCGGGTGAAAAACGCGGTGATACCACTTTCCCGCAGGCACATCAGCACTAGCGGGTACGGGTTGCGGCGCAGCTTCCAGAACACGATGGCCGGATTGATCACCAGCGCGACGAACAGCATGCAGCCGATCAACACCAGCAACAGGTGCGCATAGCCCAACAGGGCGCCGAAGCCGGATGTGGCGAGGGTCGAGGCCACCAGGCCGAAGATCCCCAAGGGCGCGAAGCGGATCACCATGCGCACGATCAGCGTGACGCCATTGGACAGGTCGCCCAGCACGGTGCGGGTGGTGTCGCTGGCATGGCGGATAGCTATGCCCATGCCGATTGCCCAGGCGAGGATGCCGATGAAGTTGGCATTCATCAGCGCGCTGATCGGGTTGTCCACCACGCTGAGCAACAGGCTTTGCAGCACTTCGCCAATGCCGCCGGGGGCGCTGACAGTCAGGTCGTGGGTGGCCAGTACCAGCGAGGAGGGGAACAGCGTGCTGGCGATCACCGCAACCACGGCAGCAGCAAAGGTGCCCAGCAGGTACAGGAACAGGATCGGCCGGATATGGGTTTCCTGGCCGTGCTTGTGGTTGGCGATCGAGGCCATCACCAGCACAAACACCAGGATTGGCGCCACGGCCTTGAGCGCCGAAACAAAGACCTTGCCGATAAACCCGGTGGCTTGCGCCACGTCGGGTAACAACAGGGCCAGCAGGATACCGGCGACCAGGCCGATGACAATTTGGGTGACCAGGCTGATAGACATCAGTCGCTGAAAGAGAGAAGGGGCAGCAGTCATAAAAAGGTTGTCTCTAGTTTTTTTAATAGATGCAGCTAAGGCAGCGTGAATCTGGCAGGGGCGAAGTCTAGCATCTGTAGGCAACGTCTTATTCGGGTGCGGCGTTCCGTCACCACGATGGGACACATTCTGTTAACATTGCCCATCCTCTTATTTCTTCTCTATCAGCGGGCCCTCCGGGCTGTCGTTGATGTCGCTGTTTTCTGGAGTTTTTGATGTTGTTTCCGATCCTGCTGTTGTCGGCAGCCGGTTTTACCGTGCTGACCACAGAATTCATCATCGTCGGCCTGTTGCCTTCTATCGCCCGGGACCTCGACGTGAGCGTGTCCCAGGCCGGGCTGCTGGTGACGTTGTTCGCCTTCACCGTGGCGGCGTTTGGCCCGTTCCTGACCGCGTATTTCGCGCGGTTTGAGCGCAAGCGGCTGTTTATCACGATCCTGATCATGTTCGGCCTGGCCAACACTCTGGCGGCTATGGCCTCGAATATCTGGGTCATGTCCCTGGCCCGGTTGATCCCGGCGCTGGGGCTGCCGGTGTTCTGGGCGCTGGCCAGCGAGACGGCGGTGGACATCGTCGGGCCGGATTTCGCTGGCCGTGCGATTGAAAAAATCGGCTTCGGCATCGTGTGCGCCACGGTCTTCGGGATCCCGGTGGGCACGCTGATTTCCGATATGTTCGGCTGGCGCACCGCCTTTGGCATTCTCGCCGTGGTGGCGTTTGCCAAGGCCTTGCTGCTGTTTATCTACCTGCCGAAGACCCGCGCAAAGAACGACCAGGTCAGCTTGCGCTCGCAGTTCAAAATCTTGCGCAGCCCGCTGATGCAGGGCCATATCCTGCTGTCGATCCTGGTGTTCAGCGGCATGTTCACCGCCTACACCTACCTGGCGGACATCCTTGAGCGCCTGGCGGGTTTCGATGGAACGGTGGTGGGCTGGTGCCTGATGGGCTTTGGCGCGGTCGGCCTGATCGGCAACTCATTGGGCGGGCGCATGGTCGACCGGCATCCGCTGATCGCGTCGATGGTGTTTTGCGGCTTCATGATCGCCGGCATGGTGGCGCTGGTGCCTGCCATCCATTCCACCGTCGGGCTGGCGGCGGCGATGGCCGTATGGGGCGTGACTCAGGCGGCTTTGTTTTTGGTCAGCCATGTGCGGCTGATGAAGGCCGCGCCTCATGCGCCGGCCTTTGCCGCCTCGCTGAACATCGCCGGGGCCAACCTGGGGATTGGCCTGGGGGCGTTGGTGGGCGGTCACGTGATCGACACCCTCGGCCTTGGCAGCCTCGGCTTTGCTGCGGCCGGTTTTATCCTGCTGTCGATCCTGCTGGCGCTGTGGCTGATGACTGCCAAGACCCGCGCCGTCTGCGCCTGAGTCCTCAGGGCAGGGCCGTAAACAGCTCCCGTCTTGCACCTTCGGTAATCGCCACGATGCCGGGGTGCTTGACCTTGCGCTCTACCGAGATCGCATAAAACGACTCGGTCACCGCATCCGTCTGGCCGATCAGCACCACGCCATATTGGCGTTCCACCTCATCGGCAATCACGCTGGGCGCGATAAAAATCCCGCTGCCGGATTGGCCAAAGGCCTGCATCAACGCACTGTCGTCAAACTCCCCGACAATCCGTGGCTGGATCTGCTGCTCGGCGAACCAGCGCAGCAAGCGGCTGCGCACTACGGTCTCCGCACCCGGAATCAACAGCGGCGCACCCTGCAGGCATTGTGGGAAATCGCCGCGATGCTGGTCAGCCAACGCCTGGGTCGCGAAAAAACTGATCCCGCATTCCCCCAGCTTCTGGCTGTAACCCTTGATGTCCAGGTGCGGGGGCATCGGGCTGTCGGAGATCACCAGGTCCAGGCGCTGGATCGCCAGGTCCGCCAGCAAGCGTTCGAGTTTGTCTTCACGACAGGTAATGCGGATCGGCTCGCTCAATTCCATGGTCGGCGCAATCAGCCGGTAGACGATGGACTTGGGCACCACATCCGCCACGCCGACCCGGAACAAAATCTGCTGCTCGTTGGGCTGGGTGCGCAGCATCGCCTCCAGCTCATTGCCCAGCTGGAACATCTGCTCGGCATAGGGCAGGGCCTGACGTCCGGCTTCGGTCAGTTCCAGCTGGCGTCCGAGCTTTTGAAACAATGCCACGCCAAACGTCTGCTCCAGCAGGCTGATCTGCCCGCTGATGGTTTGCGGCGTGAGGTTCAGTTGCTCGCAGGCGCGCACGATGCTGCCGGTCTTGGCGACGACCCAGAAGTAGTGCAGTTGTCGGTAATTGAGCATGGCGGCCAACAGTTCGTTAAAACCGAAGTATAAACGAAAAAAATACGAATTTTACTGAAGTGTTCATCTGCATAGAATGCGTCGCTATCGAGGGGCCACTACTTGGACCCAACGGTTCTAACGAGGAACGCATCATGAAACTCAATTCCCTGGGCGCAACGGCGTTACTTGGGCTTTCATTAGTCATGCTCAGTGGCTGTGACCAAGCGGAAAAAAGCGCGCAACAACTCCTGGGTAAAGCCTCCGAGTCAGCCAAGCAAGTGATTGACGACACTCATCAGGCCGCGGAGCAGGCGTTAAGTGACGCGACCAAAGGCTTGATTGCTCCGCCGGAACGCAAGCAGGACAAGCAGGACAACGAGGAACAGGAAGGCAACGCGCCTGAGTCCACCTCCCAAGAAACCTAATACCCGCACATCACACCAGGACTGACCTATGGAATACCTCTTACAACTGGCCGCCAGCCCGACCGCGTGGATCGCGCTGGCCACCCTGATCGTCATGGAGATCGTGCTGGGGATCGACAACCTGATCTTTATCTCGATCCTTACCAACAAGTTGCCGGTGCAACACCGGGCCAAGGCCCGTCGCATCGGCATCAGCATGGCATTGATCCTGCGTCTGGGCCTGTTGAGCACCATTGCCTTTATCGTGCAGTTGACCGAGCCGGTCATCGATATCCTGGGGCAGTCGTTCTCCTGGAAGGACATGATCCTGATCGCCGGTGGCCTGTTCCTGGTGTGGAAGGCGACCACCGAGATCCATCACAGCATGGACCCTGAGAAGGAGCATGTGGACAGCGGTGCACCGAGCGTGAGCCTGGGCTTCGCTTCGGCGATTGGCCAGATCCTGTTGCTGGACCTGGTGTTCTCCATCGACAGCATCATCACCGCCGTGGGCATGACCGAGCACTTGCCGATCATGATCATTGCCGTAGTGGTCTCGGTAATCGTGATGCTGGTGGCGGCCGAGCCGTTGGCCAAGTTCATCAACGAGAACCCGACTATTGTGATGTTGGCCTTGGGCTTCCTCATCATGATCGGCATGACGTTGATCGCCGAAGGCTTCGGCGCCCATGTGCCAAAAGGCTATGTGTACGCGGCCATGGCGTTCTCGGCGGCTATCGAGTGCCTGAACATGATGCGACGCAACCGGCATAAACGCCTCGCTGCCAAACAGTAAACGCTGACAAGAAAGGCCGGCTGCGCTCATCAGAGCCCAGCCGGCCTTTTGCTGTCTGATAGAATCCGTCCACTTGACGCCTTGAGGGATACCCATGAACGAGCCGATTCGCCTGACCCAATACAGCCACGGTGCTGGTTGCGGTTGCAAAATCTCACCTCAGGTACTGGAAGTGATCCTCGCCGGCAGTGGCGCGCAGAACCTCGACCCCAAGCTTTGGGTAGGCAACGCCTCCCGCGATGACGCCGCTGTATATGCCATCGACGACGAGCGCGGCGTGGTGTCTACCACCGATTTTTTCATGCCGATTGTCGATGATCCCTTCGACTTCGGCCGTATTGCTGCCACCAACGCCATCAGCGATATCTACGCCATGGGCGGCGATCCGTTGATGGCCATCGCGATTCTCGGCTGGCCGGTCAACGTGCTGGCACCGGAAATTGCCCGGGAAGTGATTCGCGGCGGTCGCTCCGTGTGTGACGCTGCCGGGATTCCCCTGGCCGGTGGCCACTCCATCGACGCCCCCGAGCCGATCTTCGGCCTGGCCGTCACCGGGCTGGTGGAAAAGCGCCACATGAAGCGCAACGACACCGCCACCGCCGGTTGTCAGCTGTACCTGACCAAACCCTTGGGTATCGGCATCCTCACCACCGCCGAAAAGAAGGGCAAGTTGCGCGAGGCTGACATCGGCCTGGCCCGTGACTGGATGTGCACCCTCAACAAACCCGGCAGCCGGTTTGGCAAGCTGGCCGGTGTCACAGCCATGACCGACGTCACCGGTTTTGGGCTGTTGGGCCATCTGGTGGAAATGGCCGACGGCAGCCAGCTAACGGCCCGCATCGAATACGAAAAAGTCCCACGCCTGCCCGGGGTTGAGTACTACCTGGAGCAGGGCTGCGTGCCCGGCGGCACCTTGCGCAACTTCGACAGCTACGCCAGCAAGCTGGGGCGCCTGAACGAACTGCACAAACGCGTGCTGTGCGACCCGCAAACCAGCGGCGGCCTGCTGGTGGCGGTCACGCCCGAAGGCAATGCCGAATTCCTCGCCGTGGCGGCGGAATTGGGCCTGAACCTTCAGCCGATCGGCGAACTGGTTGAGCGACAGACCAACGCGGTAGAGGTGTTCTGATGCCAATCGACATCACCGATTACCGCGACATCTTTCTCAACGACCGGCCGATGATGGATACCCGCGCGCCGATCGAGTTCATCAAAGGCGCGTTTCCCGGGGTGATCAACTTGCCGTTGATGACCGACGATGAGCGCGAACGGGTGGGCACCTGTTACAAGCAGCAAGGCCAGCAGGCGGCCATTGTTCTCGGTCACGAACTGGTGTCCGGGGCGGTGAGGGCGCAACGTATCGAACACTGGGCGCGCTTCGCCCGGGCCAATCCTGATGGCTTGCTGTACTGCTTTCGCGGCGGGATGCGTTCGCAGATTGCCCAGCAATGGTTGAAAACCGAGGCGGGTATCGACTATCCGCGAGTGGGCGGTGGCTACAAAGCCATGCGAACCTTCCTGCTCGACACCGTTGAAAGCGCCACTGCGCAATGCGACTTCGTGTTGCTGGGCGGCATGACCGGCACCGGCAAGACCGAAGTGCTCGGCCAGTTGAACAACGCCCTGGACCTGGAAGGCCACGCCAACCATCGCGGTTCCAGCTTCGGCAAGCGCGCCACGGCGCAACCCTCCAACATCGACTTCGAAAACCGCCTGGCCGTGGACCTGCTGAAAAAGCGTGCCGCCGGTATCGAGCAGTTCGTGGTCGAGGATGAGAGCCGCATGATCGGCAGTTGCGCGCTGCCATTGCCCTTGCACAAGGGCATGCAGGGCTTTCCGATGGTCTGGCTGGAAGACAGCGTTGAAGGCCGCGTGGAGCGCATCCTGAAGGATTATGTGGTGGACCTCTGCGCCGAATTTGTCGCGGTGTTTGGCGAGACTGGCCAGGAACTGTTTGCCGAACGCCTGACCCAGAGCCTGGGCAATATCCACAAGCGCCTGGGCGGCGAGCGCTTTGCGCGGTTGCACGCCATCATGCAGGACGCCTTGGCGGAGCAAGCTCGCAGCGGTGCGGTGGAGTTGCACCGTGGCTGGATTGAGGGGTTGTTGCGTGAGTATTACGACCCGATGTACGCCTTTCAGCGGGAAAGCAAAGGTGCGCGCATCGAGTTTGCGGGAGAGCAAGCGGCGGTGGTGGAGTATTTCCGGGACAGGCTCGCTCGGCGTAAGTAATTGATTGAGTTTGCCGGCCCTTTCGCGAGCAAGCCCGCTCCCACATTTTGACCGCATTCCTACTGGATAAACGCGGTCGAATGTGGGAGCGGGCTTGCTCGCGAAGAGGCCCTCGAACTCACCCACTCACTACAGGATAAACGCCCCGATCAGGCCACACACCACACCCATCAGCATGGTCAAGCCGGCCACAGTCACCAGCACCCGCGCATCGAAGTCCTTGCGCAGCATCAGCAGCGACGGCAGGCTCACGCTCGGCAGGGTCATCAGCAACGCCACGGCCGGGCCGGTGCCCATGCCGAGGGTCATCATGGTCTGCACAATCGGGATTTCGGCGGCGGTCGGGATCACAAACAACGTGCCGACAATCGCCAGCGGCACCAGCCACACCAGGCTGTTGGCCATGGCGCCGTCAACGTGGGGAAACAGCCAGACCCGCGCCGCGCCGAGGATCAGCACTGCCAGGATGTACACCGGAATCGTGCTCCAGAACAGCTGCCACAGGGTGCGCAGCCAGCGGCTCAGGAACGGTTCGGTTTCGGTATGGCTGGCCTGGGCCACCGCGTCCAGCGCCGCTTCAGGCACCTGCTCCGGCCGCGCGATGCGCTGCGCCACCAGCGACACACCCACCACCAGCACGATCCCGGCCACCAACCGCAGCGCGGTAAAGCCCCAGCCCAGCACAAAGCCCATGAACACCAGGGTTGCCGGGTTCAGCACCGGGTTGGCAATCCAGAACGCCAGCGCCGCGCCGACCGACACCTGTTGGCGGCGCATGCCGGCGGCCACTGGTGCGGCGCAGCAACTGCACATCATCCCCGGCAACGCGAACAGCCCACCGCGCAGGGTGGAGCCCAGCCCGGCACGACCAAACAGGCGCAACAGCCAGTCCCGCGGGATCAGCACTTGCAGCAATGAGCCAAGAATGACCGCCAGCACGGCGGCTTTCCAGATCGCCAGGAAATACACCTGGGCATAGGCCATTGCGGCGGCCAGTGGCGCGCTTTGCTGGTCATTGAGAATCGACGCGCCGATGCTGTGGTTGTCTGCCGCAATAAACGCCTTGGCGTAGTAGGGCGACCACTTCACGTAGTAGAGGCCGATGCAGGCCACCAGCAGGAACAGCGCTGGTTTCCACCAGAAGGACCAGCCCCGTGCAGGCTGGGTGGAGGAGAGGTTGGACATGTGGATGATCCGCAGCTGAGTCAATAGCGCAGCATCATACGCTGTGGCACTCAGATATCGGCGCTAACCTGCGTTGCATCCGGACAACTCTTCTCGCCGTTGTCCAGCCCTTGCTTGTAATTGCGGCTCAGCAGCGTGGCCTTGCCGTTGTGCCAGGTCAGCGTCAGCACGTACAAGGTGTCGAAATCACTGCCGGACCAATCGTCGGTAATCACATGCTTTTCGCCTACCGCTTCACTGGCCACCTTGTTGATCAACTCCGGCAGGTAGCCGTGGGACCAGGCGGTGTAGATGACGGCGTTGTGGTATTTGTCTTCCACCAGCTCGTCAGCGAGGGCGCTGGTGTCATTGGCCGAGAACTTGATGTTCACCGGCAACCCGAGCTTGATCGCGCTGGGGCTGATGGTCATCAATGGGCGAATGTAGCTGTAGGAGTTGTCTTTCTCGCCTTCCTCGACATTGCGGGTCGGGTTGGCGGCAAACACAAAGTCAGCTTTGCCGAATTTTTCCGGCAGGACGCTGGCCAGGTTCATCGCGCGGTTCAAACCCTGGCAATTGAGCTGGCCGAGGCCGCCGGCGGGTTTCTCGGCGTGGCGCAGGAACACCAGGGTTTGCACGCCGTCGACCTGCTGGGCGCGGCTGATTCTGGATTCCAGGGTCAGGCCGACCGCGGTGCCTACCAGCAATACCGGCAGCAGGATGTAGGAGTAGCGTTTCAGGCGTTTCGCAAGGCACAGAGGCTTGATAGTCATTGAGGCTCGAGTCTTCGTGCAGCGGGTTAAGGCGGACAAGCCAGGTGTTCCGTGTCGTGAAAGTGGCTTCCTTGGGGGCGCACTTAAGAGTGCGCCCGGGCACTTTGGTTCGTTCCGGGTGGACAATGGGGCGGCATCCCTGCCGATTGCAGGAGATTAACCGGCGGATGTTGCGGATTTAAGTCGGGTGCACGCCGACCGTTCAGCCACTACTATCAGGGTTTTAACAGGGCTTTTGCGATGAACTCACTGACAGACTTTCCCATCACCGCCAAATGGCCGGCCCGGCATCCCGAGCGCCTGCAGCTCTATTCCTTGCCGACGCCCAACGGGGTGAAGGTGTCGATCATGCTGGAGGAGCTCGGGTTGCCTTACGAGGCGCATAAGGTCAGCTTCGAGACCCAGGACCAGCTGTCCGCCGAATTCATGTCGCTGAACCCCAACAACAAGATCCCGGCGATCATCGACCCCAATGGCCCCGGCGGCCAGGCGCTGGGCTTGTTCGAATCGGGCGCGATCCTGATCTACCTTGCCGAAAAGAGCGGCGAGTTGCTGCCCGAAGACCCGGCGATGCGTTATGAGACGATCCAGTGGCTGATGTTCCAGATGGCCGGTATCGGGCCGATGTTTGGCCAGGTTGGGTTCTTCAACAAATTCGCCGGCGCGGCCTACGAGGACAAACGCCCGCGTGACCGCTACGTCGCCGAGGCGCGCCGCTTGCTGGAGGTTCTGGAAAAGCGCCTGCTGGGCCGCACCTGGATCATGGGCGACGAGTACAGCATCGCTGACATCGCCACCTTTCCGTGGGTTCGCAACCTGATTGGCTTCTACGAGTCCGGCGACCTGGTAGGCATCACCGACTTCCCGAACGTGCTGCGGGCGCTGGACGGGTTCGTCGCCCGGCCTGCGGTGATCCGTGGCTTGAACATCCCGGCATAAGGACCTGCATGCCTTCCTTCGACTTCAAACAGCTCGATGTCTTCAGCAACGTGGCCTTAAAGGGCAACCCGCTGGCGGTGGTGCTGGGCGCCGACAGCCTGAGCGACCAGCAAATGGCGGATTTCGCCAACTGGACCAACCTCAGTGAGACCACGTTCTTGCTCAAGCCCCGTGATCCACGGGCGGACTACCGCGTAAGAATCTTCACCACCCTGCAGGAACTGCCGTTTGCCGGCCATCCGACCCTCGGCAGTTGCCATGCCTGGTTGCAGGCCGGCGGCCAACCTGCAGGCGAAGAGATCATCCAGGAGTGTGAGATTGGCCTGGTGCGCATCCGCCGCCAGGGAGATGAACTGGCGTTTATTGCGCCACCACTGCTGCGCTCCGGCCCGCTGGAGAGCGAGTTGGTTGAGCGCGTGCGGCGGGGACTGGGCCTTGGCCCCGGGGCGATTGTGCGTAGCCAGTGGGTGGATAACGGCGCAGGTTGGCTGGCGGTCATGCTGGAGGATCGCGAGCAGGTACTGGCGCTGCATCCGGATTACTCGCAGTTGCAGGGTCTGGCCGTGGGCGTGATCGCCCCGTGGAACACCGGGCGGGACGGTGACGAGGCGCAATTTGAAGTGCGGGCCTTCATTGCCGGCGACGGTGCCCCGGAGGATCCGGCCACCGGCAGCCTGAACGCCGGTGTCGCCCAGTGGTTGCTCGGCGAAGGCCTGGCGCCCAGCCGCTATGTGGTCAGTCAGGGCACCGCCATGGGCCGCGCCGGGCGAATCCACGTCGAACAGAGCGGCGAGGAAATCTGGGTCGGCGGCGCGGTGGCCGTTTGCATTGACGGGCGTGTACAGCTCTAGATCAATGCAATTGTTACCGGGCCTGCAATAAACTGTTCCGCACTTGGCGTTTGTGCTCTGCGGTGCACGAGGCATAAGCTTTCGCCCCAACGTTTTTTCGTCCTGCCTTTTTCAGGAGCATCAATGTCCAGCCAGTTCCCCGAAGCCCGTCCACGCCGCCTGCGCCGCTCTCCAGAGTTGCGTGGCCTGTTCCAGGAAAGCGAATTCACCCTCAATGACTTGGTGCTGCCGATCTTCGTTGAAGAAGAAATCGACGACTTCGTACCGATCACCAGCATGTCCGGGGTGCAGCGCATTCCCGAGTCGAAACTGGCCGGTGAGATCGAGCGCTATGCGAAAGCCGGGATCAAGTCGGTGATGACCTTCGGTGTGTCCCATCACCTTGACGCCTCCGGCAGCGACACCTGGCAAGAGCGTGGCCTGGTCTCGCGCATGTCCTCGATCATCAAGGATGCGGTGCCGGAAATGATTGTGATGTCCGACACCTGTTTCTGCGAGTACACCGACCACGGCCATTGCGGCGTGATGCACGGCGCTGAGGTCGACAATGACCGCACCCTGGTCAACCTCGGCAAGCAAGCCGTGGCCGCCGCCCGCGCCGGTGCCGATGTGATTGCGCCATCCGCTGCAATGGACGGACAGGTCCAGGCCATTCGCCGTGCGTTGGATGAAGCAGGCTTCAGCCATATTCCGATCATGGCTTACTCCACCAAATTTGCCTCGGCCCTCTACGGCCCGTTCCGCGAAGCCGGCGGCAGCGCGCTCAAGGGCGACCGCAAGAGCTACCAGATGAACCCGATGAACCGCCGCGAAGCGGTGCGCGAGTCGTTGCTGGATGAGCAGGAAGGCGCGGATGCGCTGATGGTCAAGCCGGCCGGCGCGTACCTGGACATCATCCGCGACATCCGCGAAGCCTCGCGTTTGCCGGTGGCGGCGTACCAGGTGAGCGGCGAGTACGCGATGATCAAGTTCGGTGCCCAGGCAGGCGCGATCGATGAAGCCCGCGTGGTTCGGGAAACCCTGGGATCGATCAAGCGCGCTGGTGCGGACTTGATCTTCACCTACTTTGCGATGGACCTGGCACTCGCCGGGATCTAAGTAACCTGTGGCGAGGGAGCTTGCTCCCGCTGGACTGCGTAGCAGGCCCATTTTCAGGGCCGCTGCGCGCCCCMGCGGGAGCAAGCTCCCTCGCCACAAGAAGCCTGTTCGCGGCTGCTTGCAACTTAGCGCTGGGCAAACGCCAGGTTCAGCCCCAACCCCGCAAACGCCGCCGCAAAACTGCGGCGCAGCCAGTTCTGTACGCGTGGTGATTCGATCACTGCGCGGCGGAATACATTGGCCAGAAGGCCATAAATCACAAACACCGCAAACGTCATCGCCATGAACACACTGCTCAGCAACAGCATTTGCAGGGCGGGTGCGCTCGCGCCCGGGGTGACGAATTGCGGCAGGAACGCCAGGAAGAAAATCGTCAGCTTGGGGTTCAGGATATTCAGCAACAGGCCCCGCACCATCAGGCTGCGGGCGCTGGCAATCGTCGGTGTGTCGTTCATGGCAAAGGCCGAGCGGTCGCGCCAGGTGGCGTAGGCGAGGTACAGCAAGTAGGCGGCGCCGGCATACTTCAGGGCTTCGAACGCCAGGGCACTGGTGTGCAGCAGGGCGGACAGGCCAAGTACCGAGGCCAACAAGTGCGGGACGATCCCGGCGGTGCAGCCCAGCGCGGCGAACACACTGGCACGCTTGCCGGCGGTCAGCCCGGTGGACACCGTGAAGATGACGCCGGTGCCGGGAATCAGCACGACGATCAGGCAGGTGATCAGAAAGTTCAGGCTAAGCATGGCATCCAAACTCCTTGTAGGAGCGACGGGTGCCTGATCCTTTCACGTCCTGGTTTTTTTGGCGAGAGCAGCAGGTCGGCGAACCCCGGTTAGACTTACCGGTCGATATCTGCCAAGACTGGCCCATCGTCACCCAAGGAAGCCCCATGCATTCATCTCGCCTGATCCTGTGCCTCACCACCTTGCTGGTGCTGGCCGGCTGCTCCAGCCAGCGCACCCAGCAATTGCCCGAGCGCAGTGAAGCCGAGGTAAAGGCGCAGATCGTGCGGCTGATGCCGGCCAGCGTGCCGGATCGTGGCGGCTGGGCCCAGGACATCTTCACCGCCTTCAATACGCAGAAAATCTACCCCAGTACCGAAAACATCTGCGCCGTGCTGGCCGTGACCGAGCAGGAGTCCACCTATCAGGTCGACCCGCCGGTACCGAACATGGGCAAGATCGCCCAGGACGAAATCCTGCGCCGCGCCGCTAAAGTCCATGTGCCGGCGGTGCTGGTGCGCACGGCGCTGCAACTGCGCTCGCCCACCGGCAAGTCCTACGCCGAGCGCTTGAACGCTGCGCGTACCGAGCGGGATTTGAGTGGGATCTTTGACGACTTCATCAGCGTCGTGCCCTTGGGCAAGACGTTGTTTGGCGGCTTCAACCCGGTGCATACCGCAGGCCCGATGCAGGTCAGCATCGATTTCGCACAGAAGCAGGCGCGGGGCTATCCCTACAGCGTGGATGGCAGCATCCGTCGGGAAGTGTTTACCCGCCGCGGCGGCATGTACTTTGGCATCACCCATTTGCTGGGCTACCCGGTGAACTACGACCAGACGCTGTACCGTTTCGCCGATTTCAATGCGGGTTGGTATGCCAGCCGCAATGCGGCTTTCCAGGCGGCGGTCAGCCGGGTCTCGGGGACCACGCTGGCGCTGGACGGTGATTTGATCAACTACGGCTCGTTCCTGCCAGGCACCACCGAGCTGGCAGTGCGCTCACTGGGCAAGGCGCTGGACATGCGCAACCCGAGTATCCGCAGCCAGCTGGAGCAGGGCGAGCGCCTGGATTTTGAAGACACCACCCTTTACCAGCGTGTGTTCGCCCTGGCCGACAAGGCCGCCGGCAAACCGGTGCCGCGAGCCATCCTGCCGGGCATCGTGCTGAAGAGTCCGAAGATCACCCGCAACCTCACCACCGCCTGGTTCGCCAAGCGCGTGGATGAGCGTTATCAGCGTTGCATGAAGCGTTAGGGGCGGCGCTTGACCAACTTGCGCCACAGCCACACCCACAGCCACAGCACCGGGAAGGCCAGGATCACGAACGGCAATACATAGCTGGCGCGCTCCAGGGCGTCGGCGGTGCCGTCCACCAGGTTTTCGCCCAGGTTGCTGAACATGCGGCTCAGGCGTGACTGCTGTTGCAGGCCGTCGGAGGTGCTGAAATTCAGGGTCACGCGGTTGGTGTCCAGGCGACGCTTTTGGCCTGCGGCGGCCTGGGCCAGCTCCTGCAGGTCGTTTTCGATATTCGCCTGCTCCTTGCTCAAGGTGATCAGGTCGCCCACGGTGATGTCCTTGCGCTTGGCCAGTTCATCCAGGCGCTGCTGCTGGGCCAGCAACCGCTGCTGACGACGCTGCACATCGGCGACTGCATCGGCCAGGTCTTCGGCAGTGGTGATCCGCTGCCCCAGCTTGCCGCCTTCGGCCGCCATGGCCACTAACGGTTCAACGCCGGCAGGTGCAATGCGCAGCACCATCTGGCCGCCGTCGCTGTCTTGCTTGATACCGAGAATATTGCACGCGCCGAACCGCGCCGACTCGCAGGCTTCGCGGGTGGCCTGCATGCGCGGTGCGAGCAGGGCGACGGGCAGCGACAGGCTCAGCTCATGCTCGTAGGCCAGTTGCGCCCCGGCCTTGCCTTGTTCGCCGCTGATGACCGTGGCTTCGGAATGGCCTTTGGGCGAGCAGCCGGCCAAGACCAGCAGCATCAGTAGCAGAGAGGTTTTGCCGTCCGGATGGCGCATTGCAGTTCCTTGAGGTGTGCAAAAGTGGCGATTAAACCGGGTCCGGCAAATTAACGCAAAGTATCGTGAAGGATTTGCAGCGCTGATCTTGATAGTCGTCGCCCAAGGGCTGGGGTACACCTCAAGGCTCATTCCAGGGAAGAATTCGCCATGACCGCCCATGTTGTCCCCGAAGGTTTTGTCCCGTTGTCTCGCAGCAGCCCTTTGTTAGACCTGCTGGGCCCAGTGTACTGCCGTGGTGAAGGGGTGCAGCTGGAGATTGGCCTGCGTGCGGACAACCGCCATGCCAATGGGCGCGGCACCGTGCATGGCGGCGTGTTGGCCACCCTGGCGGATGTGGGGATGGGCTACGCCATGGCCTTTTCCAGTGAGCCGCCGCTGCCGTTGATCACGGCGAGCATGACTCTGGATTATCTCGGCGCGGTGCAGGTGGGGGAGTGGATCGAAGTGCGGCTGGAACACCACAAGCGTGGGCGGCAGATGGCATTTGCCACGGTCAGCGTGCAAGTCGGGGAAAAGGTGGTAGTGCGGGCAAATGCGGTGTTTGCGGTGCCCCAGGTGCGGGACTGACCGATCGCAGTCCTGTGGCGAGGGGGCTTGTCCCCCGTTGGGCCGCGCAGCGGCCCCTAAAACCCCGCGCTGAAGTTCTACCTGAAACACCGAGGTCAATGAACTGGGGTCGCTGCGCAGCCCAACGGGGGACAAGCCCCCTCGCCACAGCCGGGCTCGTCCATGTTGCTCGTTGAATCAGATGCGCTCGAGCGCCAGTGCGACGCCCTGACCTCCACCAATGCACAGTGTGGCCAAGCCTTTCTTGGCGTCACGCTTGATCATTTCATGCAGCAGGGTCACCAGCACGCGGCAGCCTGATGCACCAATCGGGTGGCCGATGGCAATCGCGCCGCCATTGACGTTGACCTTCGACGCGTCCCACTCCAGCTCTTTGCCCACCGCCAGTGACTGCGCGGCGAAGGCTTCGTTGGCTTCGATCAGGTCCAGGTCGCCCAGGCTCCAGCCGGCTTTGTCCAGGCAGCGGCGGGTGGCCGATACCGGGCCAATGCCCATGATCGCGGGATCGACGCCGGCGTTGGCGTAGCTGGCAATACGGGCCAGCACTGGCAAGCCGAGCGCTTTGGCTTTATCTGCGCTCATCAGCAGCACGGCAGCCGCGCCGTCGTTGAGGCTGGACGCATTGCCGGCGGTGACGGTGCCGTCTTTCTTGAAGGCCGGCTTGAGCTTGGCCAGGGATTCGGCGGTAGTGCCAGCGCGTGGTTGTTCGTCCACGGTGAAGGCCACCGGGTCGCCCTTGCGCTGGGGAATCAGGATCGGCGTGATCTCATCGCTGAAACGCCCGGCTTCAATGGCCGCCGTGGCTTTTTGCTGGGAGGCGGCGGCGAAGGCGTCCTGGGCTTCACGGCTGATGCCGTACTTGTCCACCAGGTTCTCGGCGGTGATGCCCATGTGGTAGTCGTTGAACGCGTCCCACAGGCCGTCGGTGATCATGCTGTCGATCATTTTCGCATGGCCCATGCGCAGGCCGGTGCGGGCGGCCGGCAATACGTACGGGGCCAGGCTCATGTTCTCCATGCCGCCGGCGATGATCACCTCGGCGTCACCGCAACGGATCGCTTGTGCGCCGAGGTGCAGGGCCTTGAGGCCCGAGCCGCAGACCTTGTTCAGGGTCAGTGCCGGTACGGCGTGGGGCAGGCCGGCGAGGATCGAGGCCTGGCGGGCCGGGTTCTGGCCGCTGCCGGCGGTGAGCACCTGGCCAAGGATCACTTCGTCCACCAGCGCAGGGTCGATGCCGGTTTGCTCCAGCAGGCGACGGATCACCGCAGCCCCCAGCTCCGGGGCCGGGATGCTCGCCAGCGAACCTTGAAAGCTGCCCACGGCGGTGCGGGTGGCAGCAACAATCACGACGTCTTGCATGGAATCTGTCCTCACTGGAAATGCATTTCTGGAACGTGGTCCGGGACGATCAGTTTACCGGCTGTCTTGCTGACGATCTCTTCAACACTGACGCCAGGTGCGCGTTCCTTGAGGACAAAAGCGCCATTTTCGATTTCCAGGTAAGCCAGGTCCGTCAGCACGCGCTTGATGCAGTTGGCACCGGTCAGCGGCAGGCTGCATTGGCTCAGCAACTTGGATTCACCGTCCTTGGACGCGTGGGTCATGATCACGATGATGTTCTCGGCACCGGCCACCAGGTCCATCGCGCCGCCCATGCCCTTGACCAGCTTGCCGGGGATCATCCACGAGGCGATGTTGCCTTGCACGTCGACTTCAAACGCGCCAAGCACGGTCAGGTCGACGTGGCCGCCGCGAATCATCGCGAAGGACTCGGCCGAGGAGAAGATCGACGCGCCAATGCGCGCGGTGACGGTCTGTTTGCCGGCGTTGATCATGTCGGCATCGATGGTTTCTTCAGTCGGAAACGGACCCATGCCCAGCAGGCCGTTTTCCGACTGCAGCATCACTTCCATGCCTTCGGGGATGTAGTTGGCCACCAGGGTCGGAATGCCGATACCGAGGTTGACGTAGAAACCGTCCTGCATTTCGCGGGCGACGCGTTGAGCCATTTGTTCGCGGGTAAGAGCCATTGTTTGTCTCCTTATTATTTGGGCTGGTGGATTATTTGCGGAGGGTGCGCTGTTCGATGCGCTTCTCGAAGGTGCCGCAAATGATCCGGTCGACGTAGATCCCTGGGGTATGGATATGCGCCGGGTCCAGCTCGCCCGGTTCGACGATTTCTTCGACTTCGACCACGGTGATCTTGCCGGCAGTGGCCGCCAGCGGGTTGAAGTTCTGGGCGGTGTGGCGGTAGATCACGTTGCCGAAGTGGTCGGCTTTCCAGCCTTTGACGATGGCGAAGTCGCCGGTGATGGATTCTTCCATCAGGTACGGGCGACCGTTGAATTCGCGGGTTTCCTTGCCTTCGGCGACTGGCGTGCCGACGCCGGTGGCGGTGAAGAACGCCGGGATGCCGGCACCGCCTGCGCGCAGTTTTTCGGCGAGGGTGCCTTGGGGGGTCAGGACCACTTCGATTTCGCCGCTGAGCAGTTGCTTCTCGAACAGCGCGTTTTCACCGACGTAGGACGCAAAGACCTTGCTGATCTGCTTGCCTTCCAGCAGCAAGCCCAGGCCGAAACCGTCGACGCCGCAGTTGTTGGAGACCACGGTCAGGTTGCGGGTGCCTTTGCGCTTGATTTCGGCGATAAGGTTTTCCGGGATGCCGCACAGGCCAAAACCACCCGCCAGCACCGTCATGCCAGCTTCCAGGCCTGCCAGCGCCTCTTCATAGGACGCTACGCGTTTATCAAAACCTGCCATATGCACCTCTTTTATTGTTTGTGGGCCAGCCATATGAACCGAGTGTTGCGCCGACGGATTGATTTGTTAAGTTGTTTTTTAAGGATGATTGATTTAAAAAACAGCATAGTCGTCAGCCATCGAGAGAAGCTTCATGACAGTTAAACAGATGCGCGCCTTTCTTGCCGTGGCCCAGACCCTCAGCTTTGCGGCGGCCTGTGAGCGTTTGCATCTTTCCCAGTCGGCCTTGAGCCTGACCATCAAAGGTCTGGAGGAAGGCCTGGGCGGGCGCTTGTTCAGCCGCAATACACGCAATGTCGCGCTGACCCCCGAAGGTGAATCCCTGCTGCCCCTGGCCCGGCGCCTGATCGCCGATTGGGACAATGCCGAGGATGAGTTGCGCCAGCGTTTCACCTTGCAGCGCGGTCGGGTGACGGTGGCAGCGATGCCGTCGTTTGCCGGGAACCTGCTGCCGCCGATCCTGAAGATTTTTCGGGCGCGCTATCCCCAGGTCAACGTGACGGTCAATGACGTGATCAACGAGCAGGTGCTGGAAATGGTCCGGGATCGCCAGGTGGAACTGGGCGTGGCGTTTGAGCCTACGGAAAGCTCGTCGCTCGTGTTTACCCCGCTGTATGTGGATCGCTTTGTCGCGGTAGTGCCCGGTGACTCGGCGTTGGCGCGCCGGTCCGATATCGACTGGCACACCCTGCTGGAACAACCCTTCATCACCTTGCAGCGCCCCTCCACGGTGCGGGTGATGCTTGAAGAACACCTGAAGGCGCTGGACATGAAGCTGCCGGTGGCCCTGGAGAGCCATCAACTGGCGACGGTGGGCAAGATGGTTGCCAGTGGCTTGGGTGTCAGTGCGGTGCCGGCGCTGTGTGCGCGACAAATGCAGGAGGCAGGTGCCCACTGCATCACCTTGAGCGATCCGGTGATTGAACGGCCGATTGGTGTATTGACCAAGCCCGGTCACGAACTTTCGGCGGCGGCCCAGGCCATGTTTGATATCTTTCGCGATGAAGCAGGGAAGGGGCGTTTTCCAGCTTTGCTGCAATAACAGCCGGCCATAAAAAAGCCTGCTCGTTTAAGCGAGCAGGCTCAAGTAATCAGTGCGTAGTTATCAGCAGTATCTGTCGATCACTTTAACTTGCGAATGGCCTTTAAGGTTCTGCCATTCGGTATTAAGCGTGTGAAAGACCTGCTCGATAAAGTTGCGATCGGCGGCGGCTTTCTTGCCGACATAACCCTGGCCGCGGCGGTACATCTTCAGGCGCGCTGCCAGTTCACGGTTATTCTTGTCGAACTCTTCTTCCACGGTATGGGGCGCCAGGCAGTCAATATGGACCTGGCCCGATTTACCAATCCAGAGGATATGGTCGTCGAGCGTGTCTTTCTGCGCTGCGAACATCTCAGCCAATTCATCGATAGTTGGTTGGTTGTTCAGATTCATGTGTAAGCCCCTTGACCAGTTGGCGATCTTTAGTTGATCCGTTAAAACTACTAAGTTGTCTCCGGCTCAGAAAACCGGGCGTCAGCGACTGTCTGCCGAATACGGGCAGGGTCTTGAACCGATGCATGTAGTCTTGCTGATGAACTGCTACGCAATGGTTTCATAACGAAGACAAGCAGCGTTTGAGCTCCTTGTACCGATCCTTTCGGGCCGGTCAGCTTCATCAATCTGCCTTGTGGGCAGTGCACATCCGGAAAAAACAGCTCGGCGGTCAGACGAGCTTGTTCAAAACGCTTGTTACCAACGCTCCCGATCCGGGAGACGCTTGAATCATGCAATTACAAAATGGTTACGTCAACGATTATGTAGTGATTATTTTTGAGCACTACATAAATCCCCGTGGGACGGGGATGAGAGCGGAAACCGTGACTTGAGCGTCATTTTCTGGAAGTCGAGTCGGGTATGAAAACTGTAGGAGCGAGCTTGCTCGCGAAGATATCGTCAACGATAACGCGGGGCTTCTGAGAGTCAGCGGGGCCCTCAGGTTTTTCGCGAGCAAGCTCGCTCCTACAGGAGGTGCTCCACCAACAACGGCAGCAGGCGCTCGCAGGAGGCCTCGATCTTGAGTTGCAGCAACTCATCGCCCCGTGTCTTGCCCAGATTGATGGCAATCACGGGCTTGCCCTGCTCAACCATCGCCTTGCACAACCGAAACGCTGAATACGCCATCAGCGACGAACCCACCACCAGCAATCCTTCCGCGTCATCCACCGCCGCCATCGCCTTGGCGGCGGTGCCCTGGGCGACGTTCTCGCCGAAAAACACCACATCCGGCTTCAGCCGTTGCCCGCCGCAATGGGGGCAGCGGGGCACCTGGAAGCGTCCTTCAAAGGCCGGGTCCAGCAGGGTGTCACCGTCCGGCGCCTGAACCGCGTCCACCCTTGCCAGGTACGGATTCTCAGCTTCCATCTGGCGCTGGATCAGATCCCGTTCGCTGGTCTGCTGGCAATCCAGGCACAGCACCCGGTGCAGGCTGCCGTGGAGTTCGATCACGTCATGGCTGCCGGCCTGGTCGTGCAGGGTGTCGACGTTCTGGGTGATAAGCCCGGTAATGCGCTGGCGCTGCTGCAAGCTGGCCAGTGCGATATGCGCCGCGTTCGGCTGTGCGACACGCACCCTCGGCCAGCCGAGCATCGCCCGAGCCCAGTAGCGGCGGCGTGCTTCCGGGGTCGCGAGGAACTCCTGGTACATCATCGGCGCCTTGCCCCGGCGCACGCCTTCGCTGTCCCGATAGTCGGGAATGCCCGAAGAGGTGCTGATACCCGCACCCGTCAGTACCAGGAAGCGCCGTTCGGCCATGGCCCGGTGCAAGGTAACGAGGTGGTCATCGACCTGATGTTGCAGGGTATCGAGCATGGGTTCCCCAATGATTATTCGCCGCGAATGTACTGCTCCAACTGCTTGATCAGGTCGGCCTGTTCGGCAATGGCTTCCTTGACCAGGTCGCCGATGGACAGCAAACCAAGCAACTCGCCGTTCTCCACCACAGGCAGGTGCCGCAGATGTCGGTCAGTCATGATAGTCATGCAGGTCTCTACAGTCTGGTGAGTGTCGACGGTGATCACCGGCGAATTCATGATCTCGTGGGCTTTGGTCGCCACCGAAGACAATCCATGGAGGATGACCTTACGGGCATAGTCTCGTTCACTGATGATGCCCACCACCTTCCCGTCCTGGAGCACTGGCAAGGCCCCGACGTTTTTCGAAGCCATCACGATCAAGGCCTCAAATACCGTATGGTCGTGGGGGATGGTGTGGACTTGCTGGTTTTGCTGGTCTTTGGACTTCAGCACTTGGGCAACGGTTTTCATGGAGGCCACTCCGGTGTTGTTATTGTTGGGAGGTTAGCAGGCCCTACAGAATCCTGGATGGCCTGCAGCAGGGCAAGGTCCAAAGCGGCATACATCCCGTCGAAAAACGTCATTGACGCGACTTTTCAGTGCCTCTCAGCCTTTGTTTGCCGGTTTCGCCGCCCGCTTCGGGCTGGTGGCTGTCTTGCGCTTGGCCGGTTTGCGTTTGTTTTTCCACGGTGCAGCGCCACGTCCTGCCGGGCTGGCCGGGCCGCTGATGGTCAGGCGCATGCCGGTGCAGCGGGTGACTTGCTTGCTCATCCACGCCGCTTGTTTGGCGACGAATTCTTCCAGGCTCATCTCTCCGCTTTGCACCATGTCCAGTGCTTGCTCCCAAATGGCCGTGGTGCCGGGGTCGGCGATTGCCCGGGGCACCGCATCGATCAGGCTGAACGCGGCAGGCGTTGCCGACAGCGCCTTGCCGTTTTTCACCAGGTAACCGCGATCCAGCAGGCCCTGGATAATCCCGGCGCGGGTGGCTTCGGTGCCGATCCCGGTGGTGTCCTTGAGCTTTTGCTTGAGCAGCGGGTCTTCCACCAGCTTGGCGACGTTTTTCATCGCCTTGATCAGGTCGCCTTCGGTGAAGGGCTTGGGTGGCTGGGTCCACAGGTCCTTGAGGTTGACCTTGGCCACGGGGTAGTCCTGGCCTTGAACCAATTTTGGCAAGGACTGCGGCGCAGGTACTTCACGGCCTTTGGCCGGTGCCAATGCTTCCGGCAATGCGCGTTTCCAGCCAGGCTCCACGATGACTTTGCCGACAGCCCGCAAGGCTTCACCGGCGCAGTCGAAATCGGCCTGGGTGCGGTCGTATTCATGGTTGGGCAGGAACTGCGCGAGATAGCGGGCGCGAATCAAGGTGTATACCGCGCGATGCTTGCCGGTCAGTTGCCCGACATCCTTGCCGGCGCCGGTAGGGATGATGCCGTGGTGTGCGCTGACCTTGGCGTCGTTCCAGGCCCGTGAGCGCCGTTGTGGGTCCATGTGCGGCATCAACGCGTTCACTGCCGGATCGGCCCGGCCCAGCGCCGCGAGAATTTTCGGCGCGTCGCCGTGCTGGCTAAGGGGCAGGTAGCCGCAATCGCTGCGCGGGTAAGTAATCACTTTGTGGGTTTCGTAGAGCGACTGCGCAACATCCAGGGTTTCCTGAGCGCCGAGGCCGAGTTTTTTCGAGCAGATTTCCTGCAAGGTGCCGAGGTCGAAGGGCAGGGGCGCCACGTCGCGCATCCGTTCGGTACGCAGTTTGATCAGGCGCGCACTGGCGGCGTTGCTCATGGCGTTGGCGGCGTCCCGGGCGACTTGAGGATTGAGGCAGCGGCCCTGATCGTCACAGGCGTCTTCTGTTGCGCGCCATTGCGCAGTGAAGGTGATGTTGTCGTGGAGCAAATCCACATCGATGGCCCAATAGGCGACGGGTACAAAGTCGGCAATGCTGCGGTCCCGGTCTACCACCAAGCGCAGGGTCGGGGTTTGCACCCGACCTACCGGTAATACGCCCTGATAACCGGACTGTTGGCCCAGCAGGGTAAACAGGCGGCTCATGTTCATCCCGATCAGCCAGTCGGCGCGGGAGCGGCCAAGGGCCGAATGGTAGAGGCTGAAGGTTTCCGCACCGGGCTTCAACGAGGCCAGGGCCTTGCGGATTGATGCGTCATCGAGTGCCGAGAGCCACAGCCGTTGGATGGGACCGCGATAACGGCAGTGCTCCACCAGTTCCCGGGCGATCATCTCACCCTCGCGGTCGGCATCGGTGGCGATCACCAATTCCTGGGCTTCCCCCAGCAGGCTCTTGACTGCCTTGAACTGGCTGGCGGTCTTGGGCTTGACCAGCATCTTCCACTTCTCGGGGATGATTGGCAGGTCGGCCAGCACCCAGCGCTTGTACTTGGCGTCGTAGCTGTCGGGCGGGGCGGTTTCCAGCAGGTGGCCGATGCACCAGGTCACGGTAACGCCTGAACCCAGCCAACAACCATCGCCACGCCGGGTCGCGCCGAGCACGGCGGCGATATCCTTGGCCTGGGACGGTTTTTCACAGAGGAACAGCCGCATGGTCACCACATTCGCTACGAAATTGAATGGGGAGCAGGATGGGCAATAAATCAGAATTGGGCAACTTTTATCTGGATGGATATACAGCAATTTGTGTGTCTGGTGCTAAACCCAATGTGGGAGCGGGCTTGCTCGCGAAGGCGGTGTGTCAGTACCAGACTTGTTGACTGACCCACCGCCTTCGCGAGCAAGCCCGCTCCCACACTGAATATCCAGTGTCAGCCGGATCGAAGTTTAGTTATTGTCGATATCCACGTTCTTGGTCTCTTTCAGGCAAATCAACCCGACGATCAAGCTCACCCCGGTAATTACCACCGGATACCACAGCCCATAGAAAATATCCCCGGTGTACACCACCAGCGCAAACGACACCGTCGGCAGGAACCCGCCAAACCAGCCGTTACCAATGTGGTAAGGCAGCGACAACGAGGTGTAGCGGATACGCGTCGGGAACAGCTCCACCATCAGCGCCGCCAGCGGGCCGTAGCACATGGCGGCGATCAGGATCAGTGCCACGATCAGCACCACCACCATGGTTTTGTTGACCTGCGCCACGTCAGCCGACTGCGGATAACCCGCCAGCGTCACCGCGCCTTTCAGGGCAGCCTCGTCGTAACCATCGATACGCACATCACCCACGCTCACCTGCACCGCACTGCCGGCCGGAGCGGCCGCGCTTTCGTACGGCAGGCCCTGTTTCACCAGGAAGGTCTTGACCTTGTCGCACGGGCTGTCAAAACGCGCCTTGCCTACTGGGTCGAACTGGAAGGTGCAGGTGGCTGGATCCGCCAACACCGTGATCGGAGACTGGCGGCTCGCGTGGTCCATCGCCGGGTTGGTGTAGTAGGCCAGGCCCTTGAAGATCGGGAAGTACAATGCGGTGGCCAGCAGCAGGCCGACCATCAACACCGGCTTGCGCCCCAGCTTGTCCGAGAGCCAGCCGAAGAAGATGAAGAACGGCGCGCCAATCACCACGCTGATGATCAGCAGCATGTTGGCCAGTGCGGGGTCCATCTTCAAAAATTGCGTGAGGAAGAACAGCACATAAAACTGCGCGGCATAGAACGTCACCGCTTGCCCGGCGTTGATGCTGAACAGCGCAATCAGCACGATCTTGAGGTTTTCCCATTTGCCGAACGACTCGCGGATCGGCGCCTTGCTGGCCTTGCCTTCCTCTTTCATTTTCAGGAACGCCGGCGACTCGTGCAGGCTCAAGCGGATCCAGGTGGAGATGCCCAGCAGCACGATCGACAGCAGGAACGGCAGGCGCCAGCCCCACACTTCGAATTGGTCACCGGTGAAGTAACGGCACGCCAGTACCACCAGTAGCGACAGCAACAGGCCGAGGGTCGCGGTGGATTGAATCCAGCTGGTGTGGAAGCCGCGTTTGCCCGCCGGGGCATGCTCGGCCACATAAGTGGCTGCGCCGCCGTACTCGCCGCCCAGCGCCAGGCCCTGGAGCATGCGCAGCGCTACGAGGATGATCGGTGCAGCGATGCCGATGCTTGAATAGGTCGGCAGCAAGCCCACGCAGAAAGTCGCCAGGCCCATCAGGACGATGGTGGCGAGGAAAGTGTACTTGCGGCCGATCATGTCACCCAGCCGACCGAACACCAGCGCGCCGAACGGGCGCACCACAAAGCCGGCCGCGAAGGCCATCAGGGCGAAGATAAACGCCGTGGTGTCGTTGACCCCGGCAAAGAACTGCTTGCTGATCACCGCCGCGAGGGCGCCGTAGAGGAAAAAGTCATACCACTCGAACACCGTCCCGAGGGAGGAGGCGAAGATGACTTTCTGCGTGTCGTTGCTCGAGCGTGCGCCGAGCGCCGGGTCCAGGGGTTGAGCGTGTTCTGACATTGGGTAGCCCTCACAGTGATTATTTATTGTTGTTCCACTGTCGGCGCCAGCATCAGCGCCGCTATTCCACTGTAGGAGCGAGCTTGCTCGCGAAGAATGCAAAGACACTGCGTTAATCCGGAATGCACGCGTTATCGTTGACGTTTTTCGCGAGCAAGCTCGCTCCTACAGGTCTAGCCGGTAAGGTAAGTTCAAGCCGGTAAGGTCAGTTCTTTCTCCGGTGCGAGGCTCCTTGTGTTCGGCGAAAGGATAAGCTGCGCGGCTTTTTCCGCGATCATCAGCGTGGGTGAGCAGGTGTTGCCGGAAGTTATGCGTGGCATGACTGACGCGTCGGCGATGCGCAGGCCGGGAACGCCGTGCACCCGCAGTTGCGCGTCGACCACCGCCTCCTTGTCGCTGCCCATGCGGCAGGTGCCCACCGGATGGAAAATCGTGGTGCCGATGCGGGCGGCGGCTTCCTGCAGTTGTTCGTCGGTTTGCAGTTCTTCGCCGGGCAGGTATTCCACCGGGTTGAATTGCTTCAGGGCCGGCGCCGAAACGATGCGTCGGGTCAGGCGAATGGCGTCGGCGGCCACCCGCAGGTCTTCCGGATGGCTGAGGTAGTTGGGGCGGATCAACGGCGCGTCTGCCGGGTTGGCCGAGCGAATGTCGATGCGGCCACGGCTTTGCGGGCGCAGGTCACACACCGAGGCGGTAAAGGCCGCAAAGGCGTGCAGCGGTTCGCCGAAGCGCTCCAGGGACAGCGGTTGCACGTGGTATTCGAGGTTGGCCGACGTCTGTTCCGGCCCGGAGCGGGCGAACGCGCCCAACTGGCTGGGGGCCATGGACAGCGGGCCGCTGCGGTCGTACAGATAGCGCAGGCCCATGCCCATCTTGCCCAACACGGTACCGGCGATCTGGTTCAGGGTGCGGGCGTTTTCCAGCTTGTAGATCAGGCGCAGTTGCAAGTGATCCTGCAGGTTGCCACCGACGCCGGGCAACTCGTGCAGCACCTCGATGCCCAAGGGCTTGAGCACGCTGGAAGGGCCAATGCCGGAGCGTTGCAGAATGCCGGGCGAACCCACCGAACCGGCGCACAGGATGATTTCCTTGCGCGCCCGCCATGTGACGGCCTGGCCTTGCTGGCGAGCAACCACTGAGGTGGCGCGCCCGTTCTCCAGCAGCACGCGGTCGACTTCAACCTCCGTCATCACCGTCAGGTTGGGCCGCTGGCGGATCGGTTTAAGAAACGCCTTGGCCGCATTCCAGCGCACCCCGGATTTCTGATTGACCTGGAAATAGCCGCAGCCTTCGTTGTCGCCCTGGTTGAAGTCGCTGATGCTCTCGATTCCACTCTGCTGCGCGGCATCGCGAAACGCATCGAGGATCGGCCAGTGCAGGCGCTGTTGTTCAACCCGCCACTCCCCGCCATCACTGTGGAATTCCGAGGCGCCGGCAAAATGGTTTTCGCTTTGCTTGAACAGTGGCAGCACATCTTTCCAGGCCCAGCCGGGATTGTCCTCGGCCCAGCCGTCGTAATCCCGGGCCTGGCCGCGCATGTAGATCATGCCGTTGATCGACGAACAACCGCCCAGCACCTTGCCTCGTGGATAGCTCAACGCACGGCCTTGCAGGCCTTCCTGGGCTTCGGTCTTGAAGCACCAGTCGGTGCGTGGGTTGCCGATGCAGAACAGGTAGCCGACGGGAATATGGATCCAGGGATAGTTATCGCGACCGCCGGCTTCAAGCAGCAGCACGCGATGGGCAGGGTTGGCAGACAGTCGATTGGCCAGCAGGCAGCCTGCGGGGCCGGCGCCTACCACCACGTAATCGTATTCAGCAGCTGCAGAATGCATCTGTGACCTCGCTTGTTTTTCTTATTGGCTCCATCCTAGTTGTTAGTTTTCGTCTTAAAAATGTTAGTTTTTACCCAGCTGCTGTGCGTTTTTAGACAGCGATGCTTTTGAGGTGGAGAGCGGAGGCGGCATGTTCGACTGGAATGATCTGCGGTTCTTTCTCGAGTTACAGCGTAGCGGACGCCTGCTCACGGCGGCACAACGTTTGAAAACTACTCACGCCACTGTGGCCCGGCACATCGAGGCCATCGAGAAAAGCCTCGGCACCGCGCTGTTCGTGCAGCACGCACAGGGATACGAACTCACGCCTTCCGGCGAAGCCCTGCTCAAACACGCCGAAGCCATGGAAAACGTGGCACTGCTGGCCGAAGAAGAACTGACCCATTCCGCCGCGCCCCTGGGCAAGATTCGCCTGGGCGTGGCTGAAGGTCTGGGGGTGATGTTTCTCGCCAGTCGCATGGGCGGCCTGTTCGAACGTTACCCGGGCCTGGAAGTGGAACTGCTGGCGGTGCCGCGCTTCGTCAGCATCCTCAACCGCGAAGCGGAAATCAGCATCCACCTGGAACGCCCCAGCGTCGACCAATTGGTGACCCGCAAACTCACCGACTACCGCCTGGCCCTCTACGCCAGCCGCAGCTACCTGGACCGTACGCCACCGATTGAAAAGCGCGAGGATTTGGCCGTCCATGCCTGGATCGATTACGTCGACGACTTGCTGTTCAGCCAGGAATTGAAATTCCTCAGCAGCTTCTGCCGCAACCCCAAAGTGGTGTTCCACAGCACCAGCGTGATCGCCCAGCACCAGGCCGCGCGCTCGGGGTTGGGGATTGCCGTGTTGCCGTGCTTCATGGCAGCAAGCGACCCGGATCTGGTGCCGCTGCTGCCGGGGGAGAGCATCCAGCGCAGCTACTGGATCAGCTCCCGGCGCGAGTTGCACAAGTCGGTAAGGTTGCGAGTGTTGTGGGATTACCTGGTGGAACTGTGCGCGCGGGAGCAAGGGGTTTTGTTGGGAGTTGATGTGTATTAAAACTCGCTCCCGGTTTGATCTGAAGCTAGTAAATAACTATTTACTTGCGCCCGCCGTGTTTTATAGTTGATAAATCAATGAGCTCCATAAGAGTAATGATTGATGATTGGTAAGCTTGAATTTCCTCGCTAGTCTTTTGCGAAATATTGTAAATGGTGAAGGGGGCAAATGATTTCATCTCAGAATAGAGCTTTGTTATTTCGCTCTTATCAATCCACGACGGGAGCAAATAGTAAGAAGGGAGCATGAATTTGTAATAAAGGCTGAGTGAGTTTTTTTATATCGTTCGTATTGTGCCCAGTCCTCTGGAGATTTTGTCCTGAGTTCTTCAAGTGTTTGATAAAAGCAATTTGTACCGACTTTAAGATCTCTGACGTAATGAATGTCAAAGAAAATTTCTGAAAGTAGAGTTCTGATTCGATGGGTTTCTTCGAACTGTGCTTTAGTAAGCTCCGATCCAAAAACTTCTTTGTTTTTTGATATAAAGAACAACGTACCAATGGCCAGCAATGCGACAAATAACTGACTAAGATTTCCAGCGTAGAGAGCAAAGGTTTCCATATTCTTCCTTGATTTGACGGTTAGGTATTGGTCGCCGTTGAGCGGGACAACCTCAACTGAGACATCGGACTTTGTCGAGGCCAAGCATAATGCCTTAAAGCGGAGGCTAATTGCCATCATTGCCTGTGTGATCCAGTCTCCTTAGACCTTTGCTCGCGGGGGTGATGTCAGCCCCTCAGCTCAAACTCGACACTTCCCAGCCGTTCGCCGTTCACCAGCACGTGCACCGCGTGCTTGCCGGGATAGTGCTTGCGTGTGGTCAATTCACGAATATGTTGGCCACGGCTGATGGCGTGATGTTCCCCGGCGCCCAGGGTAAACGCCTTGAGCTTGAACACCTTGGACGTACTGTGACCGGCGCTTTTCACATAGTCGATGGCGTAGTCGACCACCAGCTTTTGTGGGTTGTTGGCGATGGATTCCAGGCTGAAGGACAGGTTGATCCGGTCCCCCAGGTTAATCACCGCCGGTTCGACTTTCAGCTGATGGAGCTTCACCTCGGCCTTGGCCCCTGCACCCATGATCGTCAGCGCCCGGGTGTTGCCTTGCTTGATCAAACTGCGCAAGGCGTGGCGGGCGATCCAGGCGGTGTGGGGGTTGGCCAGGGACCAGCCTTCGATCAAGGTCAGCACCCAATCAGGATGGTCCTTGGTGATGTCGTTGAGGTGGTTGGCCACTGACTTGCGCACGTAGAGGCTGCTGTCGGCCTTGAGGTTATCGAGGATCGAGGCACACAGGTTAGGGTCGGCTTGCACCTCGGCCAGGCGAAACGACCACGGCAGGCGTGGCCGTGAACCTTCGCTGGCGAGGCGTCGTACGTGTTCGTTTTCATCCAGCGACCATTGCTGCATCACCGCCAGGGTGCGCTTGAAATCCTTCAGCAGAAAATACCGCACGGCAAACTCGGCAGAGCCGAAGGTGGTGAAGTACTTGAGCGCCGCCATGGAACGCTTGAAATCATCGCCGCCGTAGCTGGCGACGTAGTGGGGCAGGAACAGGCTGACAAAGGCACTGTTCAGCCGGGGCGCCAGGGCATACAGCAACTTCAGCGTTTGGGGGTAATCCAGCGGGATCACGGCGTGCAGGCTTTCGCTGACCCGGGCCATGCGCTGCATCACCGATAGGTCTGCCAACCCGGCCTTGGCGTGTTTGAGGAAGCCCTTGGCGTCGAACGCCGGGTACACCGCGGTCATTTCGGTGGCGATGTGTTGCAGGCGTTCGGCGTTGAAGATTTCCTTCAGGGCCGGGGCGCTTTGGTCGGTCATGGGCAAGTCCGCGGGTAGCCAGAGATGCCCAAGAGGCTAACCATCAGAGTCTAGAGATACCAGCGATATTCCCGCGCATGAATTTCCTGCTGGAATGCCAGGTGGTCCTGGCGTTTGTTTTCGCAATATACGTCGACAAACTCGGCGCCCAGGCCTTCGCGCAATGCCGGCTGATGCTGCATGGCGCGCACGGCCTCAAGCATCTCCAGGGGGAAATTCGTGCCGCTGTTGCGGTCTTCGTTCAGCGGTGCGATGGGTTCTTTGGCCGCCTCAAGACCGTGTTCAAGCCCCACCAGAATCGCCGCCAGTACCAGGTACGGATTGGCATCGGCACTCGCCAGGCGATGTTCGATGCGCAGGTTGCGCGGGTCGGATTCAGGGATTCGCACACATGCGTCGCGATCCTCGTAACCCCAGCACGCGCGGGTTGCCGCGTTGACCGTGCCGCCGAGGCGGCGGAAGGCGTTGTGGTTGGGCGAGAAGATCGGCATGCAATGGGGCAGCAGTTCCAGGCAGCCGGCCACGGCGTGGCGCAGCGGTTGCTGCTGATGGGCCGCCAGCAGGTTATTGCCCGCCGCGTCGTACAGGCTGACATGCACGTGCATGCCGCTGCCGGGGTGTTGCAGGTAAGGCTTGGCCATGAAGCTGGCGCGATAGCCGTGCTTGAGGGCCACGCCACGGGTGCTGCGGCAGAACAGGGCCGCCCAGTCAGCGGCGCGCAGGCCGTCTTCCAGGTGGCCGAAATTGATTTCGAACTGGCCGGGGCCGAGTTCGGCGGTGATCACCGTGATGTCGATGCCCTGGGCCTTGGCGGTCTCGACCATGTCGTCCAACACAGGGGCGAAACGCGACAGGCGCTCGATGTGCAGGTTGGGCTGGTCGTCGGCGTCATCGCTCAGCGGGTCGCGGGCGAATTGCGGCAGGCCGTCGCTGAGCTTTTTATCGAACAGGTAGAACTCCAGCTCAAACGCCACCACCGGGTGAATGCCTTTGTGGTACAGGCGCTCCAGCACTTTGGCCAGCACTTCTCGGGGTTCGAATTCGATGGGCGCTTCGGTGCCGTCGGAGGTGATCAGCATCTGCCCCAGCGGCTGGGCTTCCCAGCTCACCGGCTTGAGGGTGCCGGGCACCAGGCGGCGGTTGGCGTCGGGGTCACCGTCGTGAAAGCAATAGTCACCGATCTTGAACAAACCGCCCTGGGCACCCAGCAGCACTGCGTTCTGCGGCAGTTTCAGCGGGCTGCCGGCGGCGACCTTTTCCAGCATGTCCACCGGGTAGCGCTTGCCGTAGAAATGCCCGGGAATGTCCAGGGCAATCAGGTCGACATAACGCACATCGGGATGGTTCTGGCGAAAGGTCCGGACTTCGGCCAGCAGCGTGGAGGAATGGCTTTTCACGGATGACGCTCCTTGGTGTGCCTTCAGTTGTAGACCCACAGCACGCGGGCTGGCAGGTCAGTCAGGTTGCCGTAGCGGCAGTGGGCGAAACTGGCCAGGTGGAAGCTGTCACCCGGGCGCAAGGTAACCGAGTCGGCCTCGCCCTCAACCCACAGTGTTAACTCGCCTTCCAGTACATAACCGGCCTGTTCGGCACGGTCGCTCATGGTCTGTTCGCCACTGTTGGCGCCGGGGGCCAATAGGCTGTCGAGCATCGAGAACGCGCCGTGCATGCTCGGCGACACCAGGATGTCGGTGATGCCGTTGGCGTAATACACCGTGCGCCGTTCATTGGGGCGCGTGACCCAGTTCACGGCCTTCGGTTTGGACAAACTGTAGAAGTAGGTGGTGGGCACACCGAGGGCATGGCTGATGGCGGTCAGATCGGCCACGGTAGGGCGCGACAGGCCACGTTCAACCTGGGACAGGAAGCCCACGGAACGCTCGATCTTTTGCGCGAGTTGCGCCAGGGTGAGCTTCTTGTGCTTGCGCAGGTCGTGGATCAGGATCGCCAGGGCGTCGAGTTCTTCTTGCTTGTCCATAGGCGTTTCGTGAAATTCTTATTAAGAAATTTCATGAAAAATTACAGGATTAATTTCATGGAGGCAATGGGTATGGAGTTGGCGGAGCATTTACGCAGCCTGGAACAGGAGCTGCATCAATGCACCACCCGTGCAGATGCGGCGCGCTTGTCGGTGCTGCTGGCGGATGATTTCGTCGAATTTGGCGCCAGTGGCAATGTGTGGGCCAGCAAGGCCGAGGTGATCGAGGGGCTGCAGGATGAGATGTTTTCAGCCCGTAGTATCAGTGACTTTGCTCTGAAGATGCTGGCCGAAGGCGTGGCGTTGGTGACGTATCGCTGTCAGCGGGCGGCGACTGAGGCCAATGCGGCGGGGGAGTCGTTGCGCAGTTCGGTATGGCGCGTGAGCGGCGGGCAGTGGCAGATGGTGTTTCATCAGGGCACGCCGACGCGTCAGCGTGCACCTGTGTAAGTGTCGGCAGGTTCAGGCCGTGTGCTTGACCTCAAACCCGGACAGGCTGACATCATCACGATGCCCCAGCAGCTCGGCCACCACCGACGTCGGCGACTTGTGTTTGTAGGCGTTGTAGTTGTTAACCGAATCGTGGAACAGCTGCCGTGAGAACGCGACGCGGCTTTCCAGGCTGGTAATCTCCGCGGCGGGTGACGAGGCGTTTTGCGCGGTGGCCAATTGTTGCTCAGCCTCTTTGAATTGGCCGAAGGCTTTTTTGCAACGATCAAGCAGCGCCACCAGTTCCCGGTAGGTGCCGAACACGTAAAGCGCGAGCAAGGTGACAATAGTCACGAAAATGATGATGACGTGGGTACCAGTCATTGGACTTCCTGAGCAGCTGGAAAAAAGAACCAATCTTATCTGATTAATCGTCGCCTCGGTCGTTGGCCGTCCATCCATCCGCCGCTTCAATCACTTCGCTGAATGATTCTTCACGGCTGCGGTCGGAATCTTTACGCGTCATTCATTGAAGGAAGTGCCCATGAAGTCCAAATCCCTTGTTGCCTGCCTGCTGGTTGCCGCGAGCCTGTCCGCCGCGAGTCTCACCGTCCAGGCCGCGGATACCCCGCAAAAAACCGTGCAGCCTTCAAACATCAATACCCGCGACCTCAAGACGGGCGACCGCGCGCCAGACATTCTGATGCGTAAGGAATCGGCCATTGCCGACTGGAAGAAACGTGGCTTGAAGCAGCCGGAAGAAGACAGCCAGTGGGCCCGGGTAAACGACAAGTACGTGTTGCTAAAAACCACCAACGGCACGATTCTCGACATCACGCCGGTTAAAAAATAAGGCGTTCAGCGGGATGAGCGACCAAGTCCTTATCCCGCTGCATTTATTTTTTGCATAAATGCATAAATCAGCATTTATTTCGTCTCATCTTGCGTTAAGGTACATCCGCTTGCAGGCCGCAATGGCCTCGTTACCTTGATCAAAATGAGAGCAGGATGCTTGCCACAATAAGAAACTACCCACGTACCGTGAATCTGCTGCTGTCGGCCACGCTGATCCTCACGCTGGCCAAAGCCATCACGTTTCCGTACCTCGTAATCTACCTCACCAACCACTTCGCCCTCGATATCAGCCAGGTCGGCCTGGTGATCGGCAGCTCGCTGATCGTCGGTTCGCTGCTCAGTGTCTACGGCGGTTTCCTGGTAGACCGCATCAACAGTTATCGGCTGTTGCTCAGCCTGAGCGTAGTATTTGCCCTGGGGTTTATCGGCACGGTGCTGGCCCGGGAAATCTGGTCGTTCTATAGCTGCCTGATCCTGATCAACCTGGCGTACGCGGTGATCGACATTGCGATCAAGTCCGGGTTTGCCAGCCTGTTGCCGGAAGATGAACGCAGCGAAGCGTTTTCCATCAAGTACACGCTGACCAATATCGGTTATGCAGTAGGGCCGTTTTTTGGCGCGATGATAGCCAAGCTCGATATCAGCTTGCCGTTTATCTTGTCGGCCGTTCTGGGCCTTGGATTTTTCCTGCTGTATTGGCGTTGGGGCGACCGCACCTTGGCCACCGTCGACACCACGCAAAAGCCGGTGTCATTCCTCGCCGTGGGCCGCGTACTGCTGCGGGATCATCGGCTGGTGTGCTTCACCATCGGCGGCCTGCTCAGTGCCGTGGTGTTCGGCCAGTTCACCGCGTACCTCTCGCAATACCTGGTGACTACCACCACGGCTGAATACACCTACACGATTATCAGCGCGGTACTCACCACCAACGCCGTGTTGGTGATCACCCTGCAATACGCGATTGGCCGGCGGATTTCCCACCGTTACCTGAGCCAGTGGCTGATCTTCGGCCTGGGCATGTTCATGCTGGGGGTGATTGGTTTTGCCCTGGCGAGCAACGTGTGGTGGTGGATCCTTGCGATGGCGATTTTCACCGTGGGTGAAATCGTGGTGTTCCCGGCCGAGTACATGTTTATCGACCGCATCGCCCCGGACCATCTGCGAGGCATGTATTACGGCGCGCAAAACCTCTCCAACGTCGGCGCTGCCCTGGGGCCGGTGCTGTGCGGGCTGGTACTGGCCAGCCTGCCGGCCCACTACATGTTCTACATGTTGGCAGCGTTTATCGTCGGCGGAGGGGTGTTCTATTTTATCGGGGCGTCGTTGAAGGCCCGCTAAATACTGTAGGAGCGAGCTTGCTCGCGAAGGTCGTCAACGATAATGAGCCACGCCTGAATGAGCGCGGTGCCTGGGCGTTTTTCGCGAGCAAGCTCGCTCCTACAGTTACAGCGGGCGTAGCGGCAGGTCATCCAGCCTGAGTTTGCCAACGGTGTTGCTCTGCAATTCGTAACGCAACTCGTCGACCATCTTTTCCACTTCCTGCGGGGTCTGCAGCTTGTTGACGCTGATCCCGGTGACCACCAGGTCCACCCGGCCGCTTTCGGCATCGAAGACTTTGAGGGTCAACGAGGCGTCACGGCACAGGGTGAACTCGCAGGTCAGGGGCGACAGGGCCTCTTCAATGCAGTTGCGCAGTTGGGAGAGCGTAAACATTAGGGCGCTCCTCAGCGACGACGCAGCAACAGGCCCAGCAGCAGGCCGACACCGGCGACAATCGCTACGGTAGCCAAGGGTTTTTGCTTGGCAAAGTCGCCAACGGTGTCCAGCGCGTCACCGTAGGTTTGCTGCAATTGACCTGCGGCCTGGCGGGCCACACCTTCGGCCTGGAGACGTTCGTCACCGGTCAGATCACCCAGAAAACCTTGAGCCTTGCCGGCCACTTTTTCGACGGCGCCTTTGACTTGTTCGCTTTTCATGACGGATTCCTTAAAGGGCATGACATCTCAACAGCACAGGACCCAAAGCCCTGTGCCCACCCTTCAAGGTTAAGCAGTGCACCCTCGTGCAATAAGGCGAATTTGCACCGGTCGCACTAGTGCATTTGCACTCTATTTCGGTTTTTTAACCCGCAATTCACCGGCAAACAGCCCGCGCTCACGGGCCCAGACGATGGCTGCACTACGGCTATGCACCCCCAGCTTTGAGTACACCGTGGCCACATGGTTACGCACGGTGTTGGGCGCCAGTTTCAGGCGCGAGGCAATCTCCTTGTCGGCCAGGCCTTCGCAAATCAGGCCCAGTACATCGCGCTCACGGGCGGTCAGGTCGGTGAAGGAAATGTTCGGTACATTGGGGCTGTTGACGCTCTTGGCATTGGCCAGTTTTTCAATCAGCGTCTGGCTGAACCATGAGGCGTCCTGCATTACTTCCTCGATCGCGGCTACCAGTTCCAGCTCGGAGCGCTTGCGTTCGGTGATGTTCATCAGCACCAGCAGGTAGCAGGGCACGTCCTGGATGCTCACGGTGTCGGCAGACAGCACGCAGTCGATCAGCTCATTGCCTTTCTTGCGGATCTTCAGGTCGAGGCCGTCGAGGTTGCCGGCTTTTTCCAGGGTGGTGAACAGTTGCGTGCTCGCCTGGGGACTGTCGATAAAGTCGATGTCTTCGATGGATTTGCCGATCAGTTCTTCACTGGTATAGCCGGTGATGGTCATGAAGGCTTCGTTGATATCCACCACTTGGCGGTTGGCGGCGTTGCACACCAGGGTTGGCACCGGCGTCAGGCGGAAGGACTTGGCGAAGCGTTCCTCGCTCTGGCGCAGGGCGGTTTCGGCTTTGCGGCGCGGCTCCAGGTCGGTGAAGGAAAACAGCATGCAGTCTTCCTCATTCATGTCCAGCGGCTGGCCGGCCACGATCACCAGCTTGCTGCCGCCTTCGGGCAGTTTCAGCTCGGCTTGCATCTGCGGAATGGTCGCACCTTCCCCCAAGCGTTTCACGGCGAGGTCTTTGTTTTCGGCCTGCTCCAACACGTCCAGTTCGTACACTGAGCGGCCGATCACCTGGTCGCGGTTGTAGCCGGTCATCTCCAGGAAGCCTTGGTTGACCTTGATATAGCGCAGGTCGCTCAAGCGGCAAATCACCGCCGGCGCCGGGTTGGCGTTGAAGGTTTTTTCGAAGCGCTGTTCGGCGCTGGCCCATTCGGTGGCGTCGCTCAGGATCAGTACCAGCAACTCCGGCTCACCGGACGCGTCGTCGAGCACCAGGCTGCGCAGGCGGTGCACCCAGGTCTTTTCCTCGTCGCCGGCAGACGTGACTTCCACCACCACATCGCTGAACTCTTCACCGTCCGCCACCCGGCTTAACGGGTAATTCTCAAGAGCCAGGGGGTGATTGTTGCGATACCGCAAGGCAAAGCGCGCGGCGTATTCCTTGGTGTTGGCACCCAGGTCTTCGACGTTATCCACGCCATGCATCAGCAGCGCGGCTTCATTGGCCCAGAGGATGGTCTGGTCGGCCTCGGCGAGGATCACCCCATCGGACAAGCCGGAGATGATCTGCTGCAGTTGGCGGCGGTTGGTTTCTTTGGCGAGGACGGCCTGGCTCATGCTTTCTCCTGGGGTAAGTCGCATAGGAAGTACGACACCTGAGGCTCAGGATAGTGCAGAGAAAGTGCACGGCGCGGGGTGCGAATGCACCAGTGCGCCTAGTGCAATTGTGCCGAGACCGAAGGGTAGGTGCCTCGCCAAACTGGCCACCTACCCACTGTTCAAAGGATTTAACATGACCACTGTCTATGAAACCAACCGTTCGCTGTTTCGAGTCTCCTGGGGCTCGGTATTGGCCGGTAGTGCAATTGCCCTGGTGACCTATTTGGTGTTGAGCGTACTCGGCACCGCAATTGGCGCCAGTGCTGTAAACCCGATGGCGGCCGGTAACCCGCTGAGCGGTTTTGGTACCGGTGCCGGTATCTGGCTGTTCGTCTCGACGTTGCTGGCCATCGGTGCCGGTGCATTCGTGGCCGGGCGTACCGCACCGGATCGCGGCGGCCTGCATGGCGTGTTGAGCTGGACCATCACCACCTTGTTCACCACCTGGCTGCTCGCCGCGCTGGCCACCAGCGTTGTCGGTGCCGCGGGTAACGTCGTCGGTAAAGGGTTGTCGGCGGCCGGTAGCGGTATCGCCGCCGTGGCGCCGGGCATCAGCGACAGCGTCAAGCAGCAGTTGAATGAGCAGGGCATCAAGCTGGATTGGAACAGCCTGCAAGGCCAGCTCGACACGTTGCTCAAGCAGAGCGGCAAGCCTGAACTGGACCCTGCCAACGTCGAGCAAAAAGCCGATCAAGCCGCTGCGGATGGCAAGCAATCGGCCAACGATGCGGCGACCAACCCAGCCCAGGCCGGTGATGAACTGAAGCAGTGGTTCGAGCGCGTCAAGGCGTCCGGTGAGCCCGCCTTGAATGCAGCAGACAAGCAGGCGCTGGTTAACATCGTCGCTGCGCGTACCGGCAAGAGCCAGGCTGAAGCCACCCAGATCGTTGACAACTACGCCCAGGCCTACCAGCAGGCCGTGCAGAAGGTTGACGAGCTGAAGCAACAGGCTGAACAGAAAGCCCGCGAAGCCGGTGAAGTGGCGGCCAAGCAACTGTCCCGTGCGGCGTGGAGCACTTTGTTGATGTTGCTGCTGGGTGCGGCGTTGAGCTTCGGTGTAGGTCGCCTGGCGATCACTACACGTCGGGTGCCATTGGCCTGATCATGATGTGAGGTGCTGTCTGTGGCGAGGGAGCAAGCTCCCTCGCCACAATGCTTTCCCAGGCCATGTGGCTTCCTACGTCGACCCCGACTACATACACTACGCCTTGCGTGACTTGTCCGGTGACGCTAACCGGCCGCTCCGTGTACCGACCCCCGGCATCAGGGAAGCCTCCGCGCCGCTGCACCATCTGCTCCTGGCAAAAAAGTCTTTAGCTAACCCGACCTGTACATCGATCGCCGCCGCCAAGCGGCCCAGGCCGATCACTTGCAGCTGCTCGAATGCCTGGCGATTCCCCTCAGCCAGCCGAGCCTGCAACGCTCTTCCACCGAGCGCCGCGGCTGATGCCTTGAGCGTCTGAATAAAGAAAGGGCAGTTTTGGAAAGCGTCGCATTGTTGTCCTGACGAGCCACTCATTTCACGTTTCTAGCGTAAGACGAACGGTGTACCTACCTGTTAGATCTGACAGTAGACGGAGGGCAGTCATTGCCTTTAACTACATATGTCTTATAAAAATTCAATTCAGAAAATAGATTTTTTGTTTTCAGTTGATGAACGGTAGGAGATAACGTGATGAGTAATTCTTTATTGGCCGCTCCTAAAGCAACTAATGTAACTATTATTGGTGAGCTGATACCCGGCGGTTCAGTACGCGGCAGTTATTTCTTTGACGGTGCGGGAGCTGCTGAAGGAGACTCCAGTTATCGGTGGTATATTGATGAGGTTCCGTACGCACCAACCTCAAGATTGGACTTCCCAATTGGCTCAAATTTGGCGGGTAGAACACTGCGGTTTTCGGTGATTCCAAAGTCCGATTCAGGAGAGGCTGGGATAGAGGAAGTTTCGAATATATATAGAGTGGCGACGGGTTATCAAAATATCTCCGATGAGGAAAATAACAACAGCTTTATCAAGCAGCGTGGGAATTTTTCAATTTATAGTAATGAGCCAAGTGATCGAATATTTATTTCAAGTTCTGGCGCGTTCTCGGTTATGGATGGGGGCAGTCAGAGTATTATGGTTAAGGGAAGCGCTTCCTACGCTGGCACGCCAGCCCCAGAAATTTTACAGTACCTGAGAAATAATCCGGCTACCCGTATTTATTCGACCGAGAAGGATTTTGCCGCTCTTGTTCCGGTGTTGGGAAGCACTACGCGGTTGTTACTATGGGGCGCCAATATCGGTAGCATTCCACCTGGGTTGGAGTTGAATAACGTAAAGTTTGTATATGGCAACTCTTCCGCTTTTGCTTTCATTTATGATAATCCGCCTCCAGGAAAAAATACTATTGGTGCGTTTGGTGATCCCGCGAATGGCGGCGTAGTTCCAGATGATATTCAGCGAGCATTATTGTTCGATAAGCCCAAAGCCATTTATGCGACGTCGCTGTCTTTTACAGTTTTAACGGAAGCTGGACGTCTCTACGCATGGGGGAATAGGGATGATGGGGGATTTATATCGGCGACAGTTAGAACTCAGTTGGATCGAATTCAGGTTGAGCGAGTCATTAGTACTGCCGGCGCATTTTGTGCAATTGGCCCTGAGCGATTTTCTGACCCTAAAATCAAAAGTGTTGTGACGTGGGGCAATACCCTTACCGGGGGGGTTCTTAATCCTTCAGATATTGAAGAGATTCTTGATCAGGACGGAGTTGTCCAAGTTGTGGCCAGTCGTAATGCTTTTTGTGCGATCACTAAACGGCGTAGTAAAGCATTGGCATGGGGTGGAGCGGACGGTGGGTTGATGACTGAGGCGGCAAAGGCACTTGCCGCGCGTGGAGGCATCGTGATGTGCAAGGGGGCCGCTTGGGCGTTTTGTATGATTAACAGTTTTGGAGATGCCGAAGCCTGGGGCAGATCCGATATGGGGGGGGCCACGCCACCACTAGGTGTTGCGGCTGAAGGACCGAGAGATGCCGAACAGTTGCTTAACGAAAGTGGTGAAAAACCACGCATCGCGGCAATGTTTAAGGCGCTGAACGTGGATGGTTGGTACCAAAAAAGCTTAACGGCCGTCTCTCAGGCGTGCGTGTGTGACTCGGCAGGGAATGATGGGAATAGTTTGTATCGATTAACCACTGCTTCTGGAGTAATTACACTTTCCTCGAATGATACGAGTTTCTTTTTATGTGGTCAGAATATGGATGGTACGACTAATAGTTTGATTGCGTGGGGGAATGCAGGTTACGGTGGTTCGATTCCTCAAGCGACCAGACAAGTGCTAATGGCAAGTCAAATAGAAAAGATACATTGTTCAAATGGTGCGTATGGAATCATTAGTGCTCAAGGCAGTGTTACAGGGGTCGTAACTGTTTTTGGCGGGAACAATAATCAGAACGAAGCAGGGCAGATTCCAGATAACTTGCAGGCCTATGTAGAGTCTGGAGTTCAAGAGCTTTATTCCATTAAGCAAATGCCGCCACGAGCACCCACTACTGTACGATTGTCCTCCGCTCTCGTCGCTAGGCGCGTGGATGGAAGTTATGTTGTCTGGGGCGCGAAGAATCTTGTGGCCAACGAATTAATCCTGCCAAAATGATAATATCAAGTGAGTGGCGGTGTTTGGCATTTTTCGTGCGGCCTTGGTGTTTTTTTTGCATTAAGGCTTCTGCTCAGCCTGTCTTGTCTAAAATTGGCGGGAGGTCAAAATGATAATTAACAAAAAAACTGCGGCGGGCCCCATTGCCTCCAATCTGGAAGTTATTGGAGATGCATTAGTGAGAGCTACGGTGCACGGTACCTATACCTATGAAAGTAACGGTGGTAATCATGAGGGTGTCTCTCGTTTTTATTGGCACATAAATGGTGTTCGCTTAATTGAAGAGGGGCAGCTCGATATTAAGTTGAAAGCGTCTGATGTTGGTGGGTTTCTGCAGTTTTCAGTAGTGCCTGTAGCTTCGGGTGGGGTTGAAGGTGTGGAAGCCTTTTCGGATTATTATGAAATACGTTCTGGTTTTCAAGGCATAAGTGATGAGGAGAACGAATGGTGTTACTTGAAGCAGAGAGGTAACTTTTCGTTTCATGTGCCAGAACCTGAAGATAGGATATTTGTATCTACTGGGGGCGTATTTGCGTTACTTGAGCCTGTCAGTGGTGATGTGTTTTTGGAAGGTCAGAATGGTTGGGGATTGCCGGTGCCTCCAGAAATAATAAACTTTCTAAGAAATAATAAAGCGATCAAGTTGTTTTCCTCAGAGTTCAGCTTTGCTGCATTGGTGATAGTGGGTTCTACTAATCAGTTATTATGTTGGGGAGCGACGATCCCGGCGGTTCTACCTCCGCTTCAGGGAATCAAGTCCGTTTACAGCACACGCAGTGCCTTTGCTTTCATTTATGACAATCCTGTGCCGGGTGCGAATAGCATTGGAGCGATAGGTCCGCTGAACAACCCCGCTTCGACAGTGCCTCTGGAAATTCAGCAGGCACTGTGGTTTGACCCTCCTGAAGCTATTTACGCCGCCGATGATGCCTTCGCCGTACGAACCCGGGGAGGTCGCGTATATGCTTGGGGGCAGGCTAATAACGGAGGCTCTATTCCAGCAAATGTGCGCTCACAACTCAATAGGATGTTTATCACGCGAATCGTCGCAACAGCTGTTTCATTCTGTGCGATCAGTGATGAGGGCGACATTGCGGTATGGGGGCTGGCAGCGGGGGGAGGTACGATTGCTGCGGACCGTCTGGAGAGGATTCTGGATGACGGCGGAGTGCAGTCGGTCATTGCTGCCACTACTTCTTTTTGCGCGATAACCAAGAACCGTCGCAGGGCAGTGAGTTGGGGACGAGCTGCCGAAGGTGGTGATATGTCTGCGTCTGCTGCTGCACTGGCTTTGCGGGGAAATATCGTTATCTGCAAATCAACTCGATGGGCCTTTTTGATGGTTAACAGCAATGGTCAGGCGGAGGCTTGGGGGGATACCCGATATGGAGGGGCGCCGCTCACCTCTCAAATAAAAAGGGAATTCAAAGCTGCGTTCAAAGACACTCATCCGGTACCTGGTTTCCCCAATCGTAATTCGGATAAGGCTAGCGCCACAAGACGACATGGCAACGTTTCTTCAACTGTCACTACTGTTGATGGAAATATAAGTTTGTATTCCAATGATGTCAGTTTTTTCCTGTTGAGTCGCCATGATGATGGTCGGACCAATTCCATTGTAGTGACAGGCTTGAACACTCATGGAGGGGCAATGAGCCCCGCACTGCGGCAAGTCTTAATGGCAAGCTTGATTCGCGATGTTTATTGCACCAATGGTGCTTATGGTGTCATCACCACAGCCGGAGGAACAGATGGAGCAGTGTTGGTATGGGGGGCAACTCTGGCAATGGAGGATGCTGGCGAGATTCCCCCCGAGCTTGCGCCTTATCTGCGCAGCGGAGTAACAGAGTTGTACTCCATCAAACGCTTTCCCTATGTCCAAGTACCGCCGCCGCCGCCGCCTATTCCCCCGCGTCCGGATCCATCGTTTGCAGCGCGACGAGTGGATGGCACCTATGTACTTTGGGGCGGAAATGTAAGAAATCAGTATCTCGACCCACAGAAAGCAACATTAGTTACTCCCTAGCCTTCTTTCGAAAAAGCTTGGGGACGGCTGCAATAGCCCTCCCCAAGAGATCGAAGCTGGGAAGAATTATGAAGCACCTTACCGATGACGTTTTGCGCTTCGTTCCAGAACCTGGATCTCATCAAGGAAAAACGTAGCGGCGGTGTTAACGGAAAAATAGATGACTGCGTTCTGCGTTTGCGCAGGAGTTACTGCAGGAGTCGTAAAAGTATGGCTGAATTTTTCCCAGTTTCTGTTAGGCATGACCGTTTTAACGCTTGTCTCACCGGCAAAGGCAGTCGTGATACTTGACGGCGTGGTGCTGCCCGTCGTCTTGCAATAGAAACTAATTTCATACTGGGTACTGTTCTTTAAGCCAGCGTATGCTTTTTCTATTCCGGGCTCGATCAATTCGGCTGCTGTCTTGGAAGCCCGCCAACACACATTTTGCGCTCCATCAATGGCGAGTTCCCCCCGTACTGAAACTTTATTGGCCCAACTGTTCCAGTTGCGATTGTCGAAGCTCGTGAAGTCCCTGAGTGCTGGCGTCAGTTTCCCTACCTGTACTACGCGGCGTAGTGAGTTCATGGGTGAGCCCGTGCCTCGCGTGACGCTGTAAAACACCTCGGTAAGACGTTGTTGAAATCGCCGCAGCTGATTTCCTGGAACATCAAATGTCAGGTCGCTGCGCGGTGGTGAATCCCCTACAGGACGACTGTCAGTGTATTCGACAGTGTCGTCTTCGCTGCCTGACAACATCGCGATCGTCAGCGTGTCAGAAGGATGCCAGCTTGCTTGCCTGGGAAGACGAATGGTGATTATTGGGAGATTGGGGTCCAGTTCATTACCCATCTGCTGATCGATAGTTGGCGCCGGCCATTCGCTAACCTCACCAACTACCCTTAGGTGCAAGTTGTAGGAGCGCTTATCTGGTAAGTCACCAGCCTGTAGTAAGTAATGAACGACTACGGTTCCTTTGGCAATGGCGACGACCAGCGCATTGTCGATTTCGAAATCATAGGTACCAGCCTCTGATATAGGCTGGCTCGGTGTGGCCGGCACTGAGTTCCCATCCCTATCTTTGCCGGCCCAGATGAGGGATGCGAGCAAGTAATGCTGAGCATCTGATTCATCGATATCGATCTGGAGCCTCACATTCCAGCTACCCAGCTCTGCCAGACTGATAACGTCATGCTTAATGGCGGGAAATACTACACGAGGTGCATTGGGGCGTTGTACATTCAGGTGTACGTCCACTCTGGTTCGCGCCGACCAACGTGCCCATTCGTCCGGGTAGTTACCGGTCGGGCCAATGACCTGGAAAGCCACAGGTATGAAGTCACCGTTTCCTGCGAGAGCGATCAACGAGTAGTCAATGAGTACAGAGATATCTTCGTCGACTTCATCCACGGTAACTCGGCGTGACACAGTTTGAGATCCCCAGGCGACGAGGATGAGGTCGTATGCCGCCATATTTACCCAATGCCTGCAGACGATTTCTACACCTAATCTGGCGCGCTCATCGTTTACGCCATTCAGCACCACATCCTCAGGCAGTTCGAATATCAGATTCTGATTGCCTTCCTCATCGTCGTCGGGATCTCGTCCCCCGGGACGGCGCAGGTTGACTCGTAAGCGAAGCGGTTTGGTCTCACTCGGATTTCCACCGGGCCGCTTTACCTGGGCATATACCGGATCGGCCCAAAACTCACGTATGTAATGTGGGAATACAGTAAACGGTATGCAACTTAATTCCTCGTCACCCTCGTGAATGATGTTGGAGGCTACTGCTATGGGGTGGTCACCCCAGAACAGATGAAACTCTGTGCCGAGAGGACTGGAAGGGGGGCGTTGCATACGCACGGTCAAGGGATGTTCGACGTGCCGCAGACCAATACCACCATCGGCAGGGCCTGCGGGATTTTCAGGGGCGTCAATATCCTCCGCAATGGGGGGCTGCATTCCAGGAATCTCTACGGCTGGCAAAAGATCGATCTCTACAGGGGGAGTGGACATGATGGGATCCTCGGGATTCATAGGCTCCGGCTTATGGGCGGCTCGGCAAAATCAATCAGATACTTAAAGAAAAGTTCTGGCTACTGTCAGAACTTACAGGTGGCGATGAACAGAGGCTGTTGGCTTGAGTTGTTCGTCCTGATTTACGCGAGGCACCGAGTCCCAAGGGTGACTACGTGCCAGTGACGACTCATGGCGGTGTGTCCACCGGAATAGTGTCGCTTGCCCCTCTGCATCAAGCCCGCCGAACGAGTAAACTGCCCGCCTTTTTATCCTCACGATGAAACGGTGGGCTTTTGAACGCAGTAAAAACCACAGGGCTGTTATTACTCACCGCCTTACTGGCTGGATGCGGAACCTCGCCGCCCCGCACCCCCAACGACATCTGCGGCATCTTTCGCGAAAAGGATGACTGGTACGACGCGGCCAAAGTCACCCAGGCGCGCTGGGGCGTGCCGATCCAGGTGCCGTTCGCGATCATGTATCAAGAGTCCGGCTTCCGCCAGGACGCCAAGACCCCGCGTAAATATCTGTTATGGATCATCCCCTGGGGCCGCGTGTCCACCGCCTCCGGCTACGCCCAGGCCAAGGACGAAGTGTGGAGCGACTACCAGAAAAGCACCGGCCGCACCGGCGCCAGTCGCGAGGACTTTGACGACGCCATCGATTTTGTCGGCTGGTACATGGACAAGACCTACACCATCAACGGCGTGTACAAATACGATGCCTACGGCCAATACCTGAACTACCACGAAGGCTGGGGCGGTTATCGTCAGCGCACCTATGCGAGCAAAGCCTGGCTGATGCCGGTTGCCAGCAAGGTGCAAGCGCGTTCGCAGATGTATGCGGCGCAATATGCGGGCTGCAAGAATGATTTGGGGCGGGGGTTCTGGAGTCGGTTTTGGCATTGGCTTTGAGTGCGCGGGCATTCCATTGCCCGGCTTAAGGGAGGGTGGCTAAACGGCTAACCATCCCACCAATGGCACCACCATCAAGGTGCTCAACGCCATCGAGATGACGTTGCCGATATAAGGATGAAAGTGCGCGGGTAGCCGTCCTGCAATGGCGCAGGCCAGTGGCGGCGCAACCAGCGCGCCTAGCAATGCACTTGAACCCATCACCACCCAGCTGCCGCCATAGGTCAACACGGCCGCCGGGACCACCGACACCAGCGGAACATACGTGGGATACCAACCACGTTTGATCCACTGATGTCTCCAGATCACCACGCCCAGCGCAGACGTCAACGCTTGCGCGCCGATCAGATGCACTATCAGGCCAGATCCATAGGCCGGGCTCATCGGGTTCAGCGCATAAGCCAGTAACACGCCAGCCAATAAGCCAAGGCTGGCCAGCTCATTGCCAAAGAACGGCGCTTCGGAAAAGTCTGCCAATACCCTTCGCGCGCTCCACACCACGCCATAGCTCGGTGGCTTCAAGGGCGCAGGCTTTATCGGGGCTATGTAGTGGCTGCGCACCAGGATCGGCACGCGACGGCACAACACAAATGCAATCACACTGCCAACCGCCATCCCCAGCACATTTCCGATGACCACCGGCAAGCCCAGCGGTACGCAGATGTAATTGACGATCAACAAACACATCGGCGTGACCAGCAAGGCCCCTAGCACTGCGCCGTTGAGGGTGACTTTCCAGCCTCCGCCGAACATCAGCACCATGGCCGCCGGCAGCGAAACAAATGCTGCAAACGTCGGCTGCCAAGTGCTTGCAGTCACAGTCCATCCCCATAGCGCATTACTCAGCAGTAAACCGAGTAATGAGCTGGTCACCAGCCAGGGCCATAGCCCGGTGCCATACGAGATGGCAAAGCCTTGCCAGGACTTGCCTGTACGGCTGGCCCACCACGCCAGGTACGCGCCGCCAAGCAGGCCGAGTGAGGCCAGTTCATGTTTGTAGAACGCGACTTCGCTGATATCCCCCAGCACCCAGCGAAGCCAGGCGCTGGGGTGAGGAAGGCTGGTCACCATGTCGACATAGCCCGGCCAAGGGTGAGTCAGGGCTATCCATAGGATCAGCAATGCACTGGCAGCACCCAGGGCGATGACTGTCTTATCGGCTCGGGAGCAGTGTAGGGACGGTTTTTCTAAAAGGATTTCCATCATGGGCCCTCCGATCAGCGTGGCAGGGCGCGGTGCTGGGTATACCCGAGCATCTGGTCGTAAAGATCAGTACGCCGGTCCCGCTGCAAGTCGTTGAGGCTGTTCCAGATGGGTGCGCTGCGAGCGCTGGTGAGGTCAACATCGGCAAACAGGATCTCCTGCCGATTCGCCGAAGCCACCGCGCCGATGGGCCAACCGTTGGTTCCGGCAATCAGCGAACACCCGAGGTAACGTGCGTCGCGTTCCTCTCCGATACGGCTGGCAGCGGCGATAAACACGTTGTTGACGTGAGCAGCGGTCATCGTGAGGTACGACGCCATGCACTTCCCCGCGTCGTCGAACAACGGAGGCGGGGTCCATACCCAGTTGTTGAGGCTGCAAATAATATCGGCGCCTTGCTGGCTGAGGATGCGCGGCACCTCAGGGAACCAGATGTCCCAGCAGATCAACAGGCCTATGCGGCCTATGGGTGTTTCAAATACGGGGAACCCTACATCGCCAGGACTGAACCAGAGCTTTTCCAGGTTCCACAAATGGGCTTTGCGGTACTTGCCGATAAAACCGTCCGGCCCCAGCAGTACGGCGGTGTTGAACAACTGCATGCCGGAGATTTCGCTGAGGCCTGCCACCAGATACACCTGATGTTTACAGGCAAAATCCATCCAGGCTTGCACACTCGGTCCGCCCGGAATGGCCTCGGCGTGATCAAACGCATCCTGACGGCTGGAGAAGAAATAGCCACAGTTCGAGAGCTCTGGCAGCACGATCAGATTGGCACCACCGCCCGCTGCTTCCGTTGCCAACTCAAGGCTATGACGCAGGTTACGTTCCCGGTTTTCCATTCCGACCTGGGGATCGAACTGTATGACAGCTATGCGGACAGGGCTTGTTGGATCGCTCATTGCGGGTGACCTCTTATTTTTATGCAACCAAGGGTGGTTGTTTTTTTATAAGAGGTGAAATGATGAACGAGGGTAAGTCAGTTGCTTCCGCTTGGGTTGTAGGTCAGTTCCGGTAGGTAGTTTGCTAGAGGCATGGGGATCGTTCCCTCGCTCGGCGCGGGAACGATCGATATCCTTAACGCGGTTGTAAACAATCCACCGCCTGGTCAACCATCACGCGTGCCATATCCACCAGGTGCATTACTGAAATGACTAGTGCCCGCGACGTGCCATCCAACTGGTCGCCGGCTTGTTGGGCGGTGACTGATGCGCAGTGCAACAAGCTGCTGGTATGGGTGAGGGCGCTTTCAAAACTGGTATCGGGGTCAACGGAAAATAGCGCTGGTTCTTCAGTAACAATCTTGCTCATGGTTAAACTCCTAATCGACGTTAGAGAGCCGACACCATCGCTACTAAACGGGGTGGCGGCCGCACGCAGGTTAGTAGACCGGTGATTAGGACCCGGCGCACCCGTAGGTGCCCTACGCACGGCCACCATAACGCAGGGCCGAAAAAAAGCGCCTTGCAGAAGGGGGCGCCTTGCGCCTAATCACGTCGTGGGCTACTAAACCCGGTCACTGAATTGGCAGTGACCGCTGGAGACTAGCCATGTGATTTGAACGGCACAAGGGGGCAGAATTTTCTAGGAAGCTTCCTGCAAAGGAAAGAGAAATGTCACTGATTTGGCCTTTGACGGACGTGTAGTTGTCAGGAGTCAGGCATTCCATATCGGCATTCCTTCTCCTGAAAACGTAAACTGCCGTTCGTTTTTGGCCATTACCTGAATTAGCGCAAAGGGCGGCTGGCTTTCATCGATTAACCTACACCGGCTGCTGTGACAACGAGAGAACACGATGAGCAACGAACTTGAAATAACCGACGTCCGCCTAGGCGACGGCAAAGCCGTGGTCAAAGGCGCCCTGATCACCACGCAATACACCGGCACCCTCGAAGACGGCACGGTGTTCGACTCCTCCTGGGAGCGGGGTAAGCCGTTTCAATGCGTGATCGGTACCGGTCGCGTTATCAAAGGCTGGGACCAGGGGCTGATGGGCATGAAAGTCGGCGGCATTCGCACGTTGTTTGTACCGGCGCATCTGGCGTACGGCGAGCGATCGATGGGCGCGCATATCACGCCCAACAGTAATCTGCGCTTTGAAATTGAGTTGCTGGAAGTACTGACGCGCGACGATTGAGAAGGGATGAACATGGATGTTGTTGAAACGATGGCCTTGCCGCGCAGTTCGATAGCGGGCATTCGGGTGGTTGAGCTGACCCTTGAGGATGAAGCCGAGCTGCAGGGCTTTTTCGAGGCGGCGCCGGAGTATTTTCTCGCGGTCAACGGTGAGCCTGCCACGCCCACGGAGGCGCAGGATGAGTTGACTCTTCAACTGCCCGACACCTGGAGCTACACGCGGATGTACTGGATTGGCTATCGCAATGCCGAAGGGCAGTTGGTTGCGGTGGTGAATGTGGCGTCCGACCTGCTGGCGGCCGGGGTTTGGCATATCGGGTTGCTGTTGGTGGCCACGCCGTTGCATGGCACCGGTTTTGCGCGGCAGCTGCATGCGGATCTCCAGACGTGGGTGGTGAGCCAGGGCGCACGCTGGTTGCGGCTGACGGTGGTGGTGGGCAACGTCAAGGCCGAGCGGTTCTGGCCCCGGCTTGGGTATGTTCAGGTGCGGACTCGGGATGGGATCGAGATGGGGCGGCAGGTGAATCGGGTGTCCATTCAGGTGAAGGCCTTGGCGGGTGGGCAGATCAATGAGTATTTGGCGCTGGTAGAGCGTGATCGACCGTCCTTTGCGTAGCAGCTGTCGAGCCTGGGCGAGGCTGCGTTCGGCGCGACTCGGTGCTGTGTCTGGCTTGATGACCGCAGTGCGGCCGACGCTGCCTCGCTTAGGCTCGACAGCTGCTACGGGGGTGGAGGCGCCTACCTGAACCCTACCTGAAGAATCTTCCTAACCCTTTCGGGTGCGCTTTCCTACGGTTTACTCTCCTTAAATCGGAGCGTAAACTTCGCGCGTTTTCATCAATAGCGGAGACCCTCAGTGGGTACTTGTTCGAGTGACAGTCGTCGGCCGGTCTCGATAACCGGCACATACTTGGCAAGATAACGCGCATTTTTCCGATGCCGTTGTCTCGCCCAAAAGCGAGAAACGGCATCCCGGTAGCGGCCAGTCCTGGCCCGATTCCGAGTTCCCTCTCATCGACGCTGACCAGTACGTGATGCCCTGCATCGCGGTACTACGGACGCGCCTGTCGTTTGCGACAGGCGGGCCTGTCCTGTCGTGCCCGCCACTCGGCCACGGCACCGGACGGTCGTACCTGCCCGAAGGTTTCCTCGCGCAGGAGTGACACACCATGCAAGCAATCAACAACATCAACCTCAACTCACTGATCGACACGCTGGTCAGCCTCACCGCAGCCTTTATCCTCGGCGGCTTGATTGGTTTCGAACGTCAGTACCGCCAGCGCACAGCAGGCTTGCGTACCAATGTGCTGGTGGCGGTGGGCGCGGCGATTTTCGTCGACATGGCCAACCGTCTGGGCGGCGCGGAAGGGGCGGTGCGGGTCGTGGCCTATGTGGTCTCGGGCATCGGTTTTCTTGGTGCCGGCGTGATCATGCGTGAAGAGGGCAACGTGCGCGGGCTGAATACCGCAGCCACCCTTTGGGCATCGGCGGCGGTGGGCGCGTGTGCCGGTGCCGACCTGATCCTCGAAGCGCTGCTGGGCACGTTGTTTGTGCTGGCAGCCAACACCTTGCTGCGGCCGATCGTCAATAACATCAACCGCCAGCCATTGGACGTGGTGTCGGCCGAGGTCACCAACATTCTCTACGTGGTGGCCCGGCGTACCCAGCAAAAAGCGGTCTTGGCCTTGCTCGAAGCCGAGCTTGCGCGCTGCAACTACCCGGCCAGTGACGTGGACGTACGTCCCTTTGGTCCTGAAGAGGTGGAAATCGAGGCGACGCTGGCCGTGACCTCCGTAGACGGTGACGAACTGGACGCGCTGGTGGCGCGTATTTCGACCTCGACTCTTGTGGTACAGGCGTTCTGGAGCCCAAGTACCACCGACTAGACGACCTCCGCTCCCCGGCAGGCCGCTCTTTACTATGCTTTAGTGAGGAAAAGTCCTACATCGAGCTGGGACTATCCCTTCAGTTGCCGCGTCATTCCATTGGTAAGGTTGCGCGCTTGCGACTAGCCAGGCACGCCGGTGCCGCTTACCTATGGTTATGCGCGGTTCAAGTGGAGGGACCCGGCTATTGCTTGTAGGAATGTTCAGGGCCGTTCGTCGGAACTGTCATTTCTCACAGGTAGATAGGTCCCGTGTGATGTGTAACGGTGCTGAATTCTCCCAGGGGAGCCTTATGAGCAAAGCTTTAATCGTGGATGACCATCCATTTATCCGCGCAACCGTGCGCTATCTGCTGAGGCAGGAAGGTTTCGACACGATCTTCGAGGCCGGCAACGGCGCCGATGCCATGCAGATCGCCAGGGAAGAGCGCCCCGAGCTGATCATCCTCGACCTGGCGATGCCCAAATTGGGCGGCCTGGAGGTGATCAGCCGAATCAAGGCGCTGGGCCTGCCTTGCAAGATCCTGGTGCTGACGTCCTACCTGGCGGTGTTCTTCTCCACCCGCTGCATGCGGGCCGGTGCGATGGGGTTTGTCGCCAAGACCGGCGAGCTGGATGAACTGCAAAAAGCGATCAAGGCCGTGATGTCCAACTACAGCTGCTTTCCGAGCCTGCCCACCAGCTCGGTGCGGCGCGACGATTTGCAGTCCACCGAGCAGGACCTGGTGGCAGAGCTGTCCGACCGTGAGTTGACCGTGTTGCAGAAGCTGGCACTGGGGCTTGGCAACAAGGAAATAGCCGAGGACATGTTGCTCAGCCACAAGACCATCAGCACTTATAAAACCCGCTTGAAGGAGAAGCTGCGGATGTCGTCGGTGGTGCATTTGTCCAAGTTCGCCCAGCGCAATCACCTGATCTGAAATGAACAACTTCCGGGTCTTGTGGCTGAGTGCAAGTCTGCTGCTGGGCGTGTTTTGTACACAAGGCCTGGCCCTGGGTGAGCCACGCACCCTGTACCTGCTGGGGCACTCCATTCTTGAAAGCCCCACCGTAGAGCTGCAAGAGGCGGACTGGCGCTGGCTACGCGAACGGCGCCGCTTATTGATGGGGATTTCGGCGCCTGATTACGCACCTTTCGAGCTGAGCACCAGCGATGAGCTTGAGGGGATTACGGCGGATTACGCGGCGCTGATCGCCGATGCACTGAACATCACCATAGAAGTCAGACGCTACGACAATCGGGATGAAGCCATCAGCGCGCTCAAGCGCGGCGAGGTGGACTTTATGGGGTCTGCCAACGGTTACGAAGCAGCAGACTCGCAACTTGTGTTATCGCGCTCCTACGCCATGGATCAACCAGCACTTGTAACCCGCACAGGCGACAGCCAGACCTTGAGTGCCGACCTGGCCGGCAAGCGCGTGGCGATGTTCTATCACTACATGCAACCTGATGCGGTGCAGGCGTTTTATCCCCATGCCCGGCTACAGCTTTTTCCGTCGACCTTCGAGGGCATCGGTGCGGTGGCGTTTGGTCAAGCAGATGTTTACCTGGGGGACGCAATCAGCACCAACTACCTGATCAACAGAAACCACCTGAACAACGTTCGAATGGCGGATTTCTCGTCACTTGAAGTCAATCCCTTCGGGTTTGCATTCCCCCGTGACAACACGCGCCTGCAGTCGATCATCAACGCGGCGCTGGCCGTTATTCCGGTCAGTGAGCAGATGGAAATCCTGCGGCGCTGGAGTGCGGGTAATCTTGGGTTCCTGGGCGCGGACCGGTTGCGCTTGAGCGCCAGTGAACAGCGTTGGCTGGACAAGAACCCCAGGATAAAGGTCGCGGCACTCGACAAGTTCCTGCCGGTTTCATTTGTCGACAAGCAGGGCGCGTTCGAAGGTTTGAGCGCGGAGGTGCTGGCTCGCATCAGCTTGCGCACCGGGTTGAAGTTTGACTTCATCCCGGGCACCTCGATGCCCCAGCAAATCGACAAGGTCAGCGCGGGTGGCGCAGACATGATCGCGGTGGTCACGCCCAGCGCCGAGCGGACCGAAAAGGTGCGCATTACCCGACCTTACCTGATCAATCCGTTTGTGCTGGTCAGTCGCATTGATGACGGCACCCCCCTGACCCTGGAAGACATGGCCGGCAAGCGCCTGGCGCTGATTGGCAGCAATAGCCTGCAGGAGGGGATCGCCCGGGACTATCCCACCATCAAGTTCGTGGACGTCGAGAACCCTGAACACGCCATGGCGCTGGTGGCCAGTGGCGGCGCCGATGCTGCCGTCAATACCTTGATCAGCGCCCGCTACATGATTGCCCGCGAATACCGTGACCGGTTGCGGGTTACCAGCACGGTCGGCTCTGAGCCGGCCCGCATCGCTTTCGGTGTCAACCGCAGCCAACTGGAGTTGTATTCGATCCTCGACAAAGCACTGCTGAGCATCACGCCCCAGGAAATGGACGAGTTGGCCAGCCACTGGCGCAGCGAAGTGCTGGTTGAAGACAGCTACTGGGCGCGGCACCGCAATGCAATTATTCAAGGCTTCAGCCTCGCGGCACTGCTGTTGCTGATCACCCTCTGTTGGGCAATCTATCTGCGCCAGCTGATCCGCAAACGAGTCCAGGCCGAGCGCGCCCTGAGTGATCAGATGCGCTTTATGGGGGTGTTGATCGACGGCACGCCTCATCCGATTTATGTGCGGGATCGCCTCGGTCGGCTGATGGCATGCAACAGTGCTTACCTCGATGTGTTCGATTACAAGCTGGAGGATGTGACCGGTAAAACCGTGGTCGAGACCGACCCTGGCAATCGTCCCCAGGCCGAGTCTTTTCATCAGGATTACCTGCGCCTGATGGAGCGGGGCGAGCCGCAGATCCAGGACCGTGTGCTCAAGGTGCCGGACGGGACGGTGCTGACCATCTACCACTGGATGCTGCCGTACCGCGACGGTGATGAGCGGGTAGTGGGCATGATCGCCGGCTGGGTCGACGTCAGCGAAAGGCAGCACCTGCTGGGCCAGTTGCAGGAGGCCAAGGAGGATGCCGACGCAGCCAATCGCGCCAAGACCACCTTCCTCGCGACCATGAGCCATGAAATACGCACCCCCATGAACGCCGTGATCGGCATGATCGAACTGGCCTTGAAAGCCGCCGAGCAGGATCGGGCCGACCGTGATGCGCTGGAGGTGGCCGCTGATGCGTCGCGGGGCATGCTGGAGTTGATCGGCGATATTCTCGACATCGCACGCATTGAGTCGGGCCATCTGTCCCTGGCCCTTGAACCTTCAAACCTGCACGAGTTGCTGTCTTCCGTAGCACGGGTATTCGATGGGCTGGCGCGGGCCAAGGGCCTGCTATTGAAAGTGGAACTCGACCCGCTGATTGACCGATACGTGCTGGTGGACCCGATGCGTTTCAAGCAGGTGGTGTCGAACCTGCTGAGCAATGCAATCAAGTTCACTCCCCATGGCCAGGTACGGCTTGGCGCGTCCGGTTCGTCGGCGATTACCAACGGCTACCTGAGCCTCAGGCTGTGGGTGGAAGACACCGGCATCGGCATCAGTGTCGAAGACCAGAAACGTCTGTTCAACCCGTTTATCCAGGGCAACAACACCGCGCAATCGGCGCGCAGCGGTTCGGGCCTGGGCCTGGTCATCAGCCGCAACCTGTGCGAGATGATGGGCGGGCAACTGCAATTGAGCAGTCTGTTGGGGCAGGGCACCCGGGTGGACGTCACGCTGGAGCTGGAAGTCGCCGACGCGATCCTGAGACCGGCCGTATCCGTTGCCTTGGAAACTCCGCCGGTTCATGCACTGAGCATTCTGGTAGTGGATGACTACCCGGCCAACCGACTGCTGCTGGCCCGGCAGTTGAGCTTCCTGGGGCACCGAATCACCACTGCCGAAGATGGCGTCGAGGGGCTTGAGTTGTGGTTGTCCGGTCATTTTGACGGGGTGATTACCGACTGCAATATGCCGTTCAAGGACGGTTACGAACTGGCGCGGGATATCCGCACCCTGGAGCGTGAGCGTGGCCTGGCGCCTTGCCTGCTGTTGGGGTTCACCGCGAATGCCCAGCCCGAGGAGGCCGAACGTTGCCGGCAGGCGGGAATGGATGGCTGTCTGTTCAAACCCACCGGCCTTGAGGATTTGCATGCGGCTCTGGTGCTGCGAACGGCAACGCCTTCTGTGGCACCGGCCACCGCAGATGAGCCATCGGCAGACTTTGACTTGAGCCACCTGGAGAAACTGACCGGGGGCGATATCGACGCGGTAAAAGAATTGCTGGCGCCGTTGCTCGACAGCCTGGAAGCCGACCATGGGCAGTTGCTGATCCTGCAACGCAAGGCCGACTTTGCCGGCCTGCATGACTTGGCCCATCGCACCAAAGGCGGCGCGCGCATGGTTAAGGCCCAGGCATTGATGGAGTGCTGTGAGGTACTGGAAAACGTCTGTGAACGGCAAGCGCATAACGAGCTGGCCGGTACCGTCGACGACGTGGACGAAGCGCTCGCTCACCTGCATCACGGGTTGTCGGTTTATTGCAATCAGACTTGACCGGCGAGGGCTGTCATTCGAGCTATTTGGGACAACTCCTACATGAAGGTGGAACAAGCCTTATTTAGTCTTCGAGATATGTCTGGAAAATAGGCCGCCCAGTCCCTCACGAGCGCTCCTTGCTCAGGTGATCGCCATGCCAAACAAAGCACTGACCATCCTGATCGCCGATGAACAGCACCTTCAACGGCTGTACATCGAAAAAATGCTCAACCAATTGGGCTACTACCGCATCGTCCCGGTGCAAACTTTTGAAGAAGTGCTGATCCTCACGGCCATCCCGACGGAGCCGTTCGACGTGCTGATCATCAATGCCGGGTTGGCAGACAGCGAGGGCGGGGTACTGGCCTACCAGGAACAGCACCCGCAGATTCGCCATGTGCTGGTCTACGATATCCGCGACCTGGGCACGCCGGCCGCCACACCGACACTGCTGGTGCGCCTGCCGGGAGCGCCGGACAGCGTCAACCTCGAACACTTCATGGACATCATCGACCCGCCGCCAGCCACTTGTGGCTTGCGGGTACTGCCGTGGCTGCGGGAGTTGTCCCGCAGCCCTGCGGCTTAGTCCCAGTTCGGGGCGATGCCTTTGGGGCTGGTCAGCCGATGGTCACGCTCCAGGCCGGCGATCTGCGCCATATCGGCGTCGCTCAAGGTCAGCTCCAGCGCCTTGAGGTTGCTGGCCAGGTTGGCGCGCTTGGTCGACGACGGGATCACCGCGTAACCCAGTTGCATGGCCCAGGCCAGGGTCACTTGCGCCGGGGTTGCCTGATGACGTTCGGCGATCTGCTGGATCACCGGGTCCTTCAGCACTTCGCCGTAGGCCAGGGTCATGTAGGAAGTGATCTGGATGCCATGGGCCTTGGCAAAATCCGCCACGGTGCGGTTTTGCAGGTACGGGTGCAGCTCGACCTGGTTGGTCGCGATGTGCTCGGCACCGACGGCGGCAATCGCCTGTTTCATCAGGTCGACGGTGAAGTTGGAAATGCCGATCTGGCGGGTCAGGCCCTGGCGCTTGGCTTCCAGCAACTGGCCCATGAATTCGGCGACCGGCACCTGGTCTTCCGGCGATGGCCAGTGGATCAGGGTCAGGTCCAGGTAATCGGTCTGGAGCTTGCGCAGGCTCTCCTTGAGGCTGGGAATCAGCTGGCCTTCGGCGAAATTGGCGATCCAGATCTTGCTGGTGATAAACAGCTCGTCCCGTGGGATGCCGCTGTCGGCAATGGCCTGGCCGACGTCGGCTTCGTTCTCGTAGATTTGCGCGGTGTCGATGACGCGGTAGCCCAGCTCCAGGCCGGTGCTGACGGAGTCGATGACGACCTGGCCTTGCAGGCGGAACGTACCGAGGCCGAATGCGGGAATAGACATGAGTGACTCCTGAAGTGATGTGAACAATGGAGTCGAGTATCGACCCCTCGTTCCTTCAGAAAAACCGCTGAATCCGAAAAGGACTCTTTACCAAAAGTCATGAGTGGTGAAGAGCAAGAGCCAACACAGCTACCGTGACCACATAGGAAGCGACTGACGGATATTGCTAGAAATTTCCCACAGGAGTACAAATGTACTCCATGACGAATCTAACGCCCCGCCGTACCGCCATCCTGACCTTTATCCGCGACCGTATCGCGCAGCAAGGCCAGTCTCCCAGCCTCGCCGAGATCGCCGAGGCGTTCGGCTTTGCCTCCCGCAGCGTGGCGCGCAAGCATGTGCTGGCGCTGACCGAGGGTGGCTTTATCGAGGTCAACCCCAACCAGGCACGCGGCATTCGCCTGCTCAATCAACCGGCGCGGCCGGAGCTGCTGGACATCCCGGTACTCGGCCGGGTAGCTGCCGGCTTGCCCATCGGCGCCGACGCTGAAGTGCACAACCGCCTCTTACTCGACCCGGCCATGTTCGCGAAAACCCCGGATTACCTGCTGCGGGTGCAGGGCGATTCGATGATCGAAGATGGCATCCTCGATGGCGACCTGGTGGGTGTACGCCGCAGTGCCGAGGCCTTGAACGGGCAGATTGTGGTGGCGCGCCTGGACGGTGAAGTCACCATCAAGCGCTTCGAACACGTCGGCGAGCGCGTGCGCTTGCTGCCGCGCAACCCCGCTTATCAACCCATCGTGGTGCGGCCCGATCAGGACCTGGCCATCGAAGGGGTGTTTTGCGGTTTGGTGAGGCAAGGCTGATGGGCGCCGTCGTTGCACTGGACTCGCTGTTCAATGGCGGCCGGGTCTGGAAAGGCCGGCCCGCCGCGCCGCCTGCCAGCATCCATCCCACCGGGCTTGCGGCCCTGGATGCAGTGCTGCCCAGCGGTGGCTGGCCGGAAGCGGCGTTGAGCGAAATCCTGATGGCGAAGGAGGGCGTGGGCGAGTTGCAACTGGTGTGGCCGACCCTGGCGCGATTGGCGGCGGCCGGCGAGCGCATCGTGCTGGTTGCGCCGCCTTACACGCCGTACCCCCACGCCTGGCAAAACGCCGGGGTGGATGTGCGCCAGCTTTCCGTGATCCAGGCCGATGAACGTGACGCCCTGTGGGCCGTGGAGCAATGCCTGCGTTCCGGCAGTTGTGGCGCGGTGCTGTGCTGGCCGCGCAAGGCCGATGACCGGGCCTTGCGCCGCTTGCAGGTGGCGGCGGAAACGGGCCAGACCCTGGCCTTTGCCTGGCGTTCCTTGAACGAGGCCATCAACCCGTCACCGGCCGCCTTGCGCCTGGCGGTGGAGGCGAGCCCTGCGCAAGTGCGGGTGCTCAAGTGCCGGGGCGGCCTGGCCCATCCCGCGCCCATTGCGCTTGGGCACTGAGGTTGGCATGCGCTGGGTGTGTATTGTCTTCCCGCAATTGGCGCTGGACGGGGTGCTGCGTCTGCGCCCCGAACCGGATCAGCCATTGGCCCTGTTGGCCGGCACGCCCCAGCGGCGGGTGCTGCAAACCGTCAATGAGGCCGCCCGCAAACTCGGCCTGCGCCCCGGCCAATCCCTGACGGCGGCCCATGCCTTGACCAAGGCTTTTGCCTGCGCCGAATACGACCCGGCGCAGATCGAATACTGGCAGCAATTTCTCGCCGCCTGGGCTTACCGTTTCAGCTCCCAGGTCAGCGTGTATTACCCACGGGCGTTACTGTTTGAGATCGAGTCGAGCCTGGGCCTGTTCGGGCCCTGGCCATTGCTCGAAGCGCGCTTGCGCAAGGAACTGACCGACCTCGGGTTTCGCCACCGCATCGTCGCCGCGCCGAACCCGGCGGCGGCACGGATTCTGGCGAATGCCTACGACGGCCTGGCCGTGGCCGATGAGCAAGGCCTGCAACAAGCCCTGGCGCCGATCCCCATCGATCGCGCCGGCCTCGACCCGCAAGCCGCCACCGCGTTGTCGCGCATGGGCCTGCGCACCCTGGCCCAGGTGCAGGCATTGCCCCGGCATACCCTGGCCCGGCGTTTCGACGCGGCGCTGCTCAAACACCTCGATGCACTGTGCGGGCAACGGCCCCTGGCCCTGGCGTTCTACCAACCGCCGGACCAGTTCGATGTGCGCATCGAGCTGAATTTTGATGTGCTGTCCCACCAGGCTTTGCTATTTCCCTTGCGCCGTTTGACCGGCGATTTATCGGCGTTCCTGTGTGGCCGCGACAGTGGCGTGCAGCGCTTTGACCTGCACCTGGAACACGCCGCAGAACCCGACAGCGTGATCAAGGTCGGCCTGCTCAGCGCCGAGCGTGACGCAGCGATGCTGTTTGAACTGGCCCGTGGCCGCCTGGAGCAGGTGCAAGTCACCTCGCCGGTGCGTGGCTTTCGCTTGGTGGCTCAGGACCTGCCGGTGTTTGTGCCCCAGCGCCAGGACCTGTTCGACGAGCGCCCGCAACAAACCCTGCCGTGGGAACAACTGCGCGAACGCCTGCGGGCGCGGCTTGGAGACGAGGCGGTGCAAGGCCTGCGCTTTCACGCTGACCACCGCCCCGAATGCGCTTGGCAAGCCGGTGCTGATCTTCGCCCGTGCTCGCCCTCAAACAACGTGCAGCGCCCCGGCTGGTTGTTGCATGAACCGACGCCCCTGGCCGAGCAAGGTCTACACATCCTGATGGGCCCGGAGCGCATCGAATCCGGCTGGTGGGATGGCGCCGATGTGCGCCGCGATTACTACCTGGTGCGCACCCGCGCCGGCCAACAGGGCTGGGCTTACCGCACGGTAGGCGAAAACGGCGCGCTGTGGCTGCAAGGTTGGTTCGCATGAATTACGCGGAGCTGCATTGCCTGTCCAACTTCAGTTTCCAACGTGGCGCCTCCAGTGCCCGCGAGCTGTTCGAGCGGGCCAAGCAGCAGGGCTACGCAGCGCTGGCGATCACCGATGAGTGCACCTTGTCGGGCATCGTCCGTGCCTGGCAGGCGGCCAAGGAAGTCGAGTTGCCGCTGATTATCGGCAGCGAGATGCGCCTGGAAAACGGCCCCAAGCTGGTATTGCTGGTGGAGAACCTGGAGGGCTATCAGCACCTGTGCCGGCTGATCACCATCGCCCGCCGCCGTGCGGAAAAAGGTCACTACCGCCTGCTGCAGGAAGACTTCACATCCGTGCAAGGTTTGCTGGCGTTATGGATGGTCGAAGACACCGACACCCAGGCCCATATCCAATGGCTGCGCAGCACGTTTACCGATCGCCTGTGGCTGGCGGTGGAGCTGCATTGCGGTCAGAACGATGCCCGCCACCTTGAACAACGTTTGAACCTGGCCGCCAGCCTGCACCTGCCGGCGGTGGCCTGCGGCGATGTGCATATGCATGTGCGTGGCCGCCGTGCCCTGCAAGACACCATGACCGCGATCCGTCATCACGTCCCGGTGGCCGAAGCCGGTGCGCGCCTGCATCCCAATGGCGAACGGCACTTGCGCAGCCTCGATGCACTGGCCGCGCTGTACCCGGCGCACTTGCTGGAAGAGTCCCTGAATATCGCCCGGCGTTGCACCTTCGACCTCGGCCAGTTGCGCTATCAATACCCGAGGGAACTGGTGCCCGAAGGGCAAACGCCTGAGAGCTGGTTGCGTACCTTGACCGAAGAGGGCATTGCCCAGCGTTGGCCGCACGGCGTGGACGCCAAGACCCTTGGGCAGATCAACGATGAGCTGAAGCTGATCACCGAGCTGGGCTACGAAAGCTACTTCCTCACCGTGCACGACATTGTGCGCTTCGCCCGCAGCCGTTCGATCCTGTGCCAGGGCCGCGGCTCGGCGGCCAACTCGGCGGTGTGTTTTGCCCTGGGCATCACCGAGATCGACCCCACTCTGACGAGCATGTTGTTCGAGCGCTTCCTGTCCCGGGAGCGCAACGAGCCGCCGGACATCGACGTGGACTTCGAACACGAACGCCGCGAAGAAGTGCTGCAATACGTGTTCCAACGCTACGGCCGTACCCGCGCCGCGTTGACGGCGGTGGTCAGCAGCTACCACGGCGCTGGTGCGGTGCGCGACGTGGCCAAGGCCCTCGGGCTGCCGCCGGATCAGGTCAACGCCCTGGCCGACTATTGCGGACGCTGGAGCGATGAAGCACCACCCCTGGAGCGTTTGCGCGAAGGTGGCTTCGACCCCGACAGCCCGGTGTTGCGCCGGGTGCTGACCTTGACCCAACAACTGATCGGCTTCCCCCGGCACCTGTCCCAACACCCCGGCGGTTTCGTGATTTCCGAACACCCGCTGGACACTCTGGTGCCGGTAGAAAATGCGGCCATGGCCGATCGCACCATTATCCAGTGGGACAAGGACGACCTCGACGCCGTGGGCCTGCTCAAGGTGGATATTCTCGCGCTGGGCATGCTCAGTGCGATTCGCCGCTGCTTCGACCTGCTGCGCCGCCATCGCAATCAGGACCTCAGCCTGGCCACGGTGCCCAAGGAAGACGCGGCGACCTACGCGATGATCAGCAAGGCCGACACCATTGGTGTGTTCCAGATTGAATCGCGGGCGCAGATGTCGATGTTGCCAAGGCTCAAACCACAGACCTTTTATGACCTAGTGATTGAGGTCGCCATCGTGCGGCCCGGGCCGATCCAGGGCGGCATGGTGCATCCGTACCTGCGGCGGCGGAACAAGGAGGAAGAAACTACCTACCCATCGCCGGAACTCAAGGCCGTGCTGGAGCGCACACTGGGCATCCCGCTGTTCCAGGAACAAGTCATGCAGATCGCCATGGTCGCCGCCGATTACGGCCCTGGCGAAGCCGACCAGTTGCGCCGCTCCATGGCCGCCTGGAAACGCCACGGCGGCCTCGAGCCTCACCAGCAACGCCTGCGCACCGGCATGTTGAAAAACGGCTACAGCGAAGCCTTCGCCGCGCAGATCTTCGAGCAGATCAAGGGCTTTGGCAGCTACGGTTTTCCCGAGTCCCACGCCGCCAGTTTCGCCTTGCTGACCTACGCCAGTTGCTGGCTCAAATGCCATGAGCCGGCAGCCTTTGCCTGCGCGCTGATCAACAGCTGGCCCATGGGTTTCTACAGCCCGGACCAGATCCTGCAGGACGCCCGTCGCCATCATTTGCAGATTCGCCCGGTGGATGTGCAAGCCAGTGACTGGGACTGCAGCCTTGAACCGATCGAAGGCCAACAGCCGGCGATTCGCATGGGCTTGCGGATGATCTCCGGGTTTCGCGAAGAGGATGGCCGGCGCATCGAAACGGCGCGCCAGGCACGGGCGTTTTTCGACATTGCCGACCTGGGCGAGCGCGCTCGATTGGACACCCGCGCCCAGGAGTTGCTGGCGGATGCCGGTGCCTTGCGTGGCCTGGCCGGGCATCGGCACCGGGCGCGCTGGGAGGTGGCCGGGGTGCAAAAGCAACTTGGGCTATTTGCCGGTTTGGCCAGCCCCGATGAAGCGGTAGTGGAACTGCCGAAGCCGACAGTGGGCGAAGACCTGTATGCCGATTACGCCAGCGTCGGCACCACCCTGGGCCCACATCCATTGGCATTGTTGCGCGATGAGTTGCGCGCACGACGCTGCCGCAGTTCCAAGGAGTTGCTGCTGGTTGAGCATGGACGCAACGTCAGCGTCGCCGGCCTGGTCACCGGTCGACAACGCCCGGGCACGGCCAGCGGCGTCACTTTCGTTACCCTGGAAGATGAGTTCGGCAATATCAACGTGGTGGTCTGGCGCGACCTGGCCGAGCGCCAGCGCCAGGCGCTGGTGGGCTCGCGGTTGCTCAAAGTGGATGGGCGCTGGGAGGCCGTGGGGGAGGTTCGACACCTGATCGCCGGGCGCCTGACCGACCTGACCCCGCTGCTGTCGGGCATCAATGTGCGCAGCCGGGATTTTCGCTGAATCGGCCCTTGCCCCTTCATGCCGGCATAAGCAATATGCAATGAAACCAACTGCTGCCGCCGGGCTCAAAGTTTTCATCACCGCCCACCTTTTATCTTTTGCAGAGCCGACTGATGCAGTTTTTATCCGATAACCACGGCTGTGATGGCTGGGCTGGCGAAATGGCCCAGAGGATTCGTGCATTCGATTGGTCCACTACCGACCTCGGCCCGATTGGTGACTGGCCCTCCAGCCTGACCAGTGCCGTGCAGATGATGCTGGCATCGCCCATCCCGATGGTCATGCTGTGGGGACGGACGGGTTACATGATCTACAACGACAGCTATTCAGTGTTTGCCGGTGGCCGCCACCCCTACCTGCTGGGGGTACCGGTAGAGCTGGGCTGGCCGGAAGTCGCCGACTTCAACCGCAATGTGGTCGACACTTGCCTGGCCGGCGGCACCTTGTCCTACCGCAGTCTGCCCCTGGAACTGTTGCGCGACGGCCGCCCGGAAGAAGTCTGGATGGACCTGTATTACAGCCCCGTGGCCGGTGACGACCAGCAACCGGCCGGGGTCCTGGCGATTGTGGTGGAGACCACCGAACATGTGATCTCCGAGCGCCTGCGTCAGGAACTCACTCACAACCTGGAACAGCGCGTTGCCGCCGAAGTGCAGGCCCGTTCCTCCGCCGAAGAACAGTTGCGTCAGTCGCAGAAACTGGAAGCCATTGGCGGCCTGACCGGCGGCGTGGCGCACGACTTCAACAACCTGCTGCAAGTGGTCTCCGGCAACCTGCACCTGCTGGCCCGGCATGAACCGGACAACCTCCAGGTGCAGCGCCGCGTCAGCGCCGCCATCGCGGCAGTGGAACGCGGGGCCAAACTGACCTCGCAACTGCTGGCGTTCGCCCGTCGCCAGCCGCTGTCGCCAGCGGTGTACAACCCACTGCGCATCTATGAAGGCCTGGGTGAGTTGCTGCAGCGGGCGCTGGGAGAAACCATCCAAGTGGATGTGCAACTGCCCCAGGATCCCTGGTGCATTAACGTCGACCGCAACCAACTGGAAAACGCCTTGCTCAACCTGGCGATCAACGCCCGGGACGCCATGAGAGGCGAGGGCGTGATTCGGATCACCGGCGAAAACATCATCCTCAACCCCCCGGATTGCGCCGGCAAAAGCATCAGCCCCGGCGAATATGTGCGCCTGGCCGTCGCCGACAGCGGCGCCGGCATGTCACCGACGATCCTGGCACGGGCCTTCGAACCGTTTTTCACCACCAAGCCGAATGGGCACGGTACCGGCCTGGGCCTGAGCATGGTGTTCGGGTTCGTGCGCCAAAGTGGCGGGCATGTTGAGGTCGAGAGCGTGGAGGGCAGCGGCACTGTGGTGCAGATGTATTTCCCCCGCAGCCTCCGGCCGGAAAGCCAGGAAGCACCTGTCGCCCTTACGCCACAGCACTGCGGCGGCCAGGAGACCATTCTGGTGGTCGAAGACAATGAAGGCGTACGCGCGGCCGCAGTGGAATTGCTCGAACAATCCGGCTACACCGTGCTCACCGCCGAAGACGGTGACAGGGCCATGCAGATGCTACACGGCGGCCTGCAACCGGACCTGATCTTTACCGACGTCGTGATGCCGGGCCGGGTCAAAAGCACCGACCTGGCCGAATGGGCGCGTGAGCAAGTGCCGGCGATAGCGGTGCTGTTCACCTCCGGGCACACCCGCGACATTCTCTCCAGCAACCACCTGCTGAGCGCCGATATTCACCTGCTGAGCAAACCCTACAGCCCGGATGAGTTGGCGCAACGGGTGCGCTCGGTGCTGACTTCCCGAATGATGTGACGAATGGAGATCTAACCCGCAACGCCAATCCACTGTGGGAGCTGGCTTGCCTGCGATGGCGGTGTATCAGACCCCCATCTGGCAACTGACACACCGCCATCGCGGGCAAGCCCGGCTCCCACAGTGGATCTTCACTGCCTTGAACACACCGATAAGGTTACCCATGACTTCCCAGCGCAATCTGCCCCCAGACACCTCACTCACCACCCAACGCCCAGGCTTCGTGCGGGTGCGGGGTGCCCGGGAACACAACCTGCGCAACGTCGACGTGGACATTCCCCGTGACGCCCTGGTGGTGTTCACCGGCGTGTCAGGCTCCGGCAAATCCTCGCTGGCATTCTCCACCGTCTACGCCGAAGCCCAGCGCCGCTACTTCGAATCCGTCGCGCCCTATGCGCGCCGCCTGATCGACCAGGTCGGCGTGCCCGACGTCGACTCCATCGAAGGCCTGCCACCTGCCGTGGCCCTGCAACAACAGCGCGGCACACCCAGCACGCGCTCATCGGTGGGCAGCGTCACCACCTTGTCCAGCCTGATCCGCATGCTCTACTCCCGCGCCGGCAGCTACCCGGCGGGGCAACCGATGCTGTACGCCGAAGACTTTTCCCCCAACCTGCCCCAAGGCGCCTGCCCACAATGCCACGGCCTGGGCCGCGTGTACGAAGTGACCGAAGCGTTGATGGTGCCCGATCCTTCCCTCACCATCCGCCAACGCGCCGTGGCGTCCTGGCCACTGGCGTGGCAAGGCCAGAACCAGCGCGACATCCTCGTCACCCTCGGCTACGACGTCGACATCCCATGGCGAGACCTGCCGAAAAAGCAGCGCGACTGGATCCTCTTCACCGAAGAAACCCCCACCGTCCCGGTGTACGCCGGCTTCACGCCTGCCCAAACCCGCGACGCCCTCAAACGCAAACTCGAACCCAGCTACCAGGGCACCTTCACCGGCGCCCGGCGCTACATCCTGCACACCTTCACCCACTCCCAAAGCGCCCTGATGAAAAAGCGCGTGTCGCAATTCATGCAAGGCAGCCCATGCCCGCTGTGCGAAGGCAAGCGCCTGAACAAGGCCGCGCTGTCGGTGAAATTTGCCGGCGTAGACATTGGCGAACTGTCGCAAATGTCCCTGCTGCAACTCGCCGAGCTCCTGCGCCCGGTGGCCGAAGGGCAGGGCGATAAAAAACTCTCCGTGGAAAAACGCCTGGCAGCCCAACGCATCGCCCAGGACCTGCTGGAACGCGTCAGCACCTTGACCGACCTCGGCCTCGGCTACCTGGCCCTGGAGCGCAGCACACCGACCCTGTCATCCGGTGAACTGCAACGCCTGCGCCTGGCCACCCAGCTGGGCTCGCAACTGTTCGGCGTGATCTACGTACTCGACGAACCGTCCGCCGGCCTGCACCCTGCCGATGGCGAAGCCCTGTTCGCCGCCCTCGACCGCCTGAAGGCCGCCGGCAACTCACTGTTCGTGGTGGAACACGACCTTGAAACCATGCGTCGCGCCGACTGGCTGATCGACGTCGGCCCGGCTGCCGGCGAACACGGCGGCCAAGTCCTGTACAGCGGCCCACCCGCCGGCCTGGCACAGATCGAAGCCTCGCAAACCCGCGAATACCTGTTCGCCGAAAAGCGCCCGGTCAGCCAACCACCGCGCCAACCCACCGGCTGGCTGAGCCTGGAAGGCGTCACGCGCAACAACCTCAACGACCTCAGCGTGGACTTCCCCCTGGGCTGCTTCACCGCCGTGACCGGCATTTCCGGCTCGGGTAAATCCAGCCTCGTCAGCCAGGCGCTATTGGAACTGGTAGGCGCAGGCCTGGGCCGCGTGGTGGAAACCGAAGACGAACCCAGCCTCGAAGACGACGCCCCGCAAACCAGTGGCGGCCGCATCAGCGGCGGGCTGGAACACATCCGCCGCCTGGTGCAAGTGGACCAGAAACCTATCGGCCGCACACCACGTTCCAACCTCGCGACCTACACCGGGCTGTTCGACAACGTGCGCAAACTGTTCGCCGCTACACCGGCGGCGAAAAAGCGCAATTTCGATGCCGGGCAATTCTCTTTCAACGTCGCCAAAGGCCGCTGCCCGAACTGCGAAGGCGAGGGTTTTGTCAGCGTTGAATTGCTGTTCATGCCCAGCGTGTACGCGCCATGCCCGACGTGCCATGGCGCGCGGTACAACCCGGAAACATTAGCGATCAAGTGGGAAGGGCTGACCATTGCCCAAGTGCTGGGGCTGACGGTTGAACAAGCGGTAGAGGTATTTGCCGAAGAGCCGGGTGTGCTGCGCTCGCTGCAAGTGCTGCGGGATATTGGCTTGGGGTATTTGCGCCTTGGCCAGCCGGCGACCGAGTTGTCAGGCGGGGAGGCGCAGCGGATCAAGCTGGCAACCGAGCTGCAGCGTAATGCTCGGGGCGCGACGTTGTATGTGCTGGATGAGCCGACAACCGGGTTGCATCCGCGGGATGTGGATCGGTTGTTGAGCCAGTTGAATCATCTGGTGGAGGCGGGGCATACGGTGATTGTGGTGGAGCATGAAATGCGTGTGGTGGCGCAGAGTGATTGGGTGATTGATATCGGGCCGGGGGCAGGGGATAGAGGCGGGAAGGTGGTGGTGAGTGGCACGCCGCAGAAAGTTGCGAAGAGCAAGAGCAGCCGGACTGCGCCGTTTTTGGGGCGGGAGTTGGGATGAGTTTTGCTCGACGTGCGCCATGTTCGCCGGCAGCTTCGTGATTGCCCGAGCGTTCGGTAGACTGCAGCGGTTGGCTGGATGATCCGGCCTGTCGCTAGATCTGGAACTTATGGACACAAGTACACCTCAGGTACGAAACCCCTCACGCCCGGCGATGGTCACATTCTCGGTGGCTTATTGCTTGATTCTCACAATAAAAATTGCCTACTGGGTGGTCAGTGACGGCTGGGGTATGGCCAGGACGGGTGATATTTCGATCATCATGCTGCTCCCCGCTGCATTGACCTGCATTCTGTTGGCCGTGGGCAGCTTGTTGCTATGGTTGCGCAGTGCAAAATCTTCGTGGTTTCTATTGGGCTCGTTACTTTTCGGGCTGATGCTAATCCCGCTCATGCTTCCGGAAGTTTTCCTGGTATCGGCCAGCCAATATGTGCAGGTTGCCTGGTTCGTACTGCCGGCCGCCCTACAAGCAGCCTTGCTGATTGCCGTTTGGGTCTACAGCCTGCGGATACGCCGCACAGGCTATTTCAAGTAGCCTGTTCACGCTCAAAGCCCCGTCCTATGGAAAAGGGCTATGCAAGGTGCAGTAACGCCGGATAGTTTGGCGTTGTCCGCTGCTTTTGGCTGAGAGCGGTATTTTGTGAGGGCAGCTTTTGTCCGATTGCTACCCTTGGTGACTGGCGGCAATCGGCCAGGAGCAGACCTTCCTTAAATCTCCAAATAGGTTTACAAGCCAGATACGTTCACAAGTTTAGGCAAGACGGCATGACACTTTCCAAGGGCAGTATCATAAAACTGATCACTATTGACCGGGCGGCGGTGGTACTCAGGGACTGGATGAGTTCTCGGGAGGCGGCTCCTGGAGATATCGCCGTGGTGGAAAGGGTTTCAATGGGGGAGGCTGGATGTACCGTTCTCTTGTTGTGCGAGCCAGAAGTAGGATTTCTTGAGTGGAGAGCATCATATTTTGAGGCTGGGTTGACCTATGAGGTGCTTAGTAGCAGTCCCACTGACGTCGCCTCTTGAATGTCTGCTCAAGGCCGATTTCTACCTGCCGCCACCGTCCGCTTTGGGTCGATAGCAGCCGGTCGTTCCATAGTCTGCACGCCATCTGTTGAGCTGGCAGTATCGGCCCGAGGAGGGGAGATCAAGGTTGATCCAGGCGCGGCCATTTGCATGTAAAACAGCAGGATCATTCATATGATTGCCCTTATCGGCTCGCACTGTCCGCCTTCAATCGTCAATTGTCCTGGTTCTAACCGGGACGTGCTTAACCACCATTAGCCCGGTTGAACTGCCAACGCGTGGAACGACCCGCTATGCCGGTAAGTCTACCTGTATCTACTCATGGGTAAGGTACAGCGCAATGGATAAGACAATCACCGTCGATCAACTAGCGACCACCGACCTTGGATCAATCAACGAAATATGGCTCGGCGGGACGCATACCCAGCTATGCCTATGGCGTGGCGAACAGGTCTTCACCCACGAGATGATGAGCGAGGGCACCCACGATCAGAATGTCCAACGCCTGTGCTTGCAGTTGGTCAACCCTGACGATCAAGCCGCCGTGGTCAGCGTTGAGGTAATTGTGCGCGAGCGGCTGAAAAAAATAGGGAAGGAGGGCGAGTTTTACCCCGCAGAGGAGGCTGATACTCATCAATAAGAAAAGGAGTATCGGCCATTCATGGGGAGTTGATCCAAGGCCTGTTGTCGCTTGGAAGCGTATCTTCCGATGATGATCCAGGATCGCTTAGGATGACTCACTCAATTCAGTAACCCCATGAAGCAACCAACAGGTTATGGATATCGAATTTCGCGGTAATGGCATGCGTGATAACCCGTCTGTGGGTACATGAATCGCCCCTGATTTCATAGGCGCGTTATGGATTCAACCGGTTTGTATAGCCATCCAGGTCAAAAAACGATGGAGCTGAGTCGTAAACTTCTTCGGCTTGGCATCCGTATTCCTTGCCTGGGACGAGAAAAAAGAGATCTGCATTCTCATACTCGGGTAATGCTGAACAAACTGCTCTACCAGCTCTTCCAATGTTTGCGGCCACATCAGGTCCTGTTCAGAGCGAAGCACTTGAGTTGACCGGATGAGTTTGCGCGAAGCTTCGCGCTGCAAGCGCAGCGATTGCGTCGGTGTGGTCGCCTGGTCGATAAGGTCGGCATACCGGGTCAGTACGAATTCAAAGTCACCATTCACGGCAATGGCGATATCGCGCGACGGCTTGAACCGGTCGAAGCGTTGGGTCAGATCATTGCCCCATAAGCAACGACAGTGATGCTTGAGCCAATACCCCCAGCTCAATCGATTGTCAGCCGCCATTACTTCAGAAAGCGTACCGATATCGAAATCGATCTTGGTGACTTCGGCATGCCGACTTTCCAGCGTGCGCCTTTTCGACTCCAGCATTTCCAGATCCTGCGACGTAGGAGGGCTGTGCAGAATAAGGGTTAGGTCAAGGTCAGAAACCCCCGGCACGGCGTCGCCTCTCGCGACACTGCCATAAAGATAAATCCCGTCCAGCACAGGTTCCGGCTGCGCGAGCGTCATGCAAACGTCCGTCAGCAAAGCCTGAAACTGTGGCTGCATCTCGACGTTGGACACGGTGAGGATATAACCGTCCGCATCAATGCCACGAGGATGGAGTCGTTCCATGAAGCCGTCCGTGAGTTGTGTTCAGAGAGAGACGTTAACAGAGCCAATAGTGAATGCTTCCGGCCCAGAGTGTGTAAATACGTAGCCGAAACGTGCGGCACTGAGATAAAGCTCCTCTGTAGATCTCAAACAGAAGGGATGCCATCGAGTGACGGAATCTTTTAGAACCAATACTCGTGCATTTTCGAGAGAAATTCAGGGGTAATCGGCAAGCTGGATGCTGAACCGATAACCGAGTCGATCCCGCACTTCGGACACAAAGCGGTGCCATCTAGGTCAACCCATTCAGTGATTTCTGAAGGCGAAAACACACCTAAGCAGTAAAAACAGCCACAGCGATCGCTTGCTTCAATTTGAGTGCGGTGATTTGTAGAAAATAGGTGCGCTGAAATCACATCCATGGGTTAGTCCTTAAACTCCAAATTTACTAGAAAAAATCGGGGTCAATCGAGCGTCCGCTCACTGATGAAACCGACGCCCCAACGCATCCAGCCGCACCGCAATCGGCGGCAAGCGCTCACTGCTCCGGGCCAGCGTCTCCACATCCTGCGCCGTATTCTGCGCAATGCTCTGCACCGACTGCAGCCGCCCCACAATCTCCACATTTGCCGTGGATTGCTCACGGGTGGTCGACACAATCCGCCCATTCAACTGATCGATCTGCGAAATATCATTGCCCACCGCCCGCAGCATCTCCACCGCCAGCTGACTGTCTTCCACGCAGCGCTCCACCCCTTGGCGGCTGTCGTGCATGGCTTCAACCGCTTGCCGGCTGCCGTGTTGCAAGCCTTCAATGATCGTCTTGATTTCCTGGGTCGACACCGCCGTGCGTTGCGCCAGGCTGCGTACCTCATCGGCAACCACGGCAAACCCGCGCCCTTGCTCACCCGCGCGGGCGGCTTCGATGGCGGCGTTAAGTGCCAGTAGATTGGTCTGGTTGGCGATGCTGCTGATGACTTCCAGCACCGAGCCGATCTGTTCGGCTTGCACGGCCAGTCCCTGGACCGTCTCGTTGGTGTCGTGGAGGCGGGTGGCGAGCTGGGTGATTTCCTGCTGGGCGCGGCCGACGCTTTCCTGGCCACGGATGACTTGCTGACTGGCTTGCCCCGCGTGTTCGACGGCATGCTCCACGTGTACCGCGATATGGCCCATGGCGTCTTCCATGCGTTGCATGGAGTCGGTCATCTGGGCAATTTCCGCCAACTGGTGGCGCGCGCCTTTTTCCAGGGTGCCGCTGGCGTGGGCCAGTTCCTGGCCGAGTTGGCCGAGGCCGTGGGAGTCGCGGGCGACGCCGTCGATCAGGCCGGTGATCTGGGTCAGAAAGTGGTCGAAACGCGTCGCGAGTGAGACATGAACTTTTTCCGCGCTGCCCTTGACGGCCTCACCGCTGAACTGGGTTGTGACGGCGAGCATCTTTTCGAGCATTTCCTGGCTTTCTACCGCTTCTTTCTGACTGTGTACCGCGAGATAGAGCAGGGCGACCGTCTCCATCACCACGTAGAACGCATGGACGAAAATCATGCTCCAGCCGCCGTGATGCTCCATCACAAACACCGGGAAGCCCTGGTGCTGTAAGGCATGAAACACCACGTGGTGCACCGCGATGGTAGCCGCGGCCACCAGGATAGGCAGCCAGTCGCGGTAGAACGTCAGCACCGCCAGCAGCGCGAAGATACCGAAGTGTGATTCGATGACGCCCTCGGCCTGGTTGATGTGCAACGCCGCCATCACCATCAGGCCAACGCCCAGCGCACAGCGCATCAGGCGGGTGCCGCCGATGACGCGATAGGCCAGGGTCAGCACCACACTGGTGCCGCCGCCTATGATGAGCGCTTGCAGCAGCGTGTCGTGCCAAAACGCCAGGCCCAGGGAGAACAGCGTCATCAGCCAGATCAGGGCGAGCATGATGCGGTCGGCTTTACGGTAGTGCTCGATGAAACGGGCTTGCGCAGGCATTCACTCGTACTCCATGTGGACAGGCCGGGGTGAGGCAAGCATGCGACGTGCCATACGGGCATGCGGGGAGCGAATCAGGTGTAGGGGGGCGGGGATTGATTAGTGGTAGGAGGTTATCGGCGTTGTTGGGCGGGGCTTTAGGTTGGAAACGGCGAATAGAGGCTTGTCACGAGGGGCTGCAATCGGCCAATAGCGGCCAATCGCAAGTGGTGGTTTCCGCCCTTTAGCCGCCGTTCGTCTTTGGCTCGTTTGAAGAGTTTTAGGCTTATGCACTCGGTAGATCTGTCTTGCAAAGAGGTTGCCACCGAATTTTCAGCTTGGTTGGGTAACACAAGACTGGATCGCAGCGACGACCAAGCTTACAGGCTCGTCCTGTAAAGACAGATTGAGATCGGGTGAATCAAGTAAATGCCGCATAGTGGCGATTCCGATTACGTAGGACGCTATCAACGCAGCGCGAGCACTAGCATTTCTACCGCCTATTCGGAGCGCTAGCGGGTGCACGAACTCTTGTTTAAAGCGGCTTGATACGACCGACGAAGTCTCTGGGCTAGCTGCCGCCAGTAACAGCAAGCGCAGCGGGTTGAAGCCATCATTGTCAGCCTCAGATTTGTCATTTAACACCTGCCCTACGAGGAAAGCGCCAATGTCCTCCAGGTTTGCAGGCAGGTGCTCGTCGACATTGAATGCATTTTGAATGACGTGTTCGAACAATTGTTCCTTGCTGCCGAAATAGCGACTCACCAGCGCAGCGTCTACCCCAGACTCTCTCGCAATCTCGCGTATGCCAACGTTTTCGTAGCTCTTGGATGAAAAGCATCGCCGTGCGGCGTCGAAAATGCGTTGTCGGGTTTGCAACGCATTACGTGAGGGAGAAGCGGCTTTTGGAGTAAGCATGATTGAGGCGAGGACCGTTAACTGCTGTCGTGGCGACATCTTGTCATCAACTGTTGACATACACAAATCCATCGCGGAGTATCTAAGTCATCACTTGATGACAAAATACTGCGTGGGATGATTTTATGGCTGAAATAGTTCTTAAATTATCGGGCAAGGTCGCTCTGATAACGGGTGGCTCCAGCGGAATTGGCTTGGCTTCGGCGCAGCTGATGCATGAGCACGGTGCTCAAGTGGTTATCGTTGGGCGCGACGCCAAAAAGCTGAGCGAGGCCGTCAAGCTCATAGGGTTGCAAGCATCGGCGGTGGCGGCCGATATCAGCAAACTGGAGGATATTGACCGCGTGATGAGCGTTGTATCCGCGCGTTACGGCCGCATTGACGTTCTGTTGGTGAATGCTGGGACTTCACACAGTCCACCGTTGAGGGAAGTAGACGAATCAGCATTCGACACCATGATAGATCTCAATTTCAAAGGTGCTTTTTTCACCGTCCAGCGTGCATTGCCGTTACTGGCGGCAGAGGCGTCGGTGATCCTGACAGGCTCAGCGGCTGCAGACCTGGGGCGCTGGGGTGACCCTTTGTATGCGGCGTCCAAAGCTGCTGTGCGAAGCCTGGCTCGTACATTCGCCAACGATGAGGCAATGGCTCTCCGGCAAGTGCGGTTTAACGTGCTGAGCCCAGGTGCAGTCAAGACCCCGCTGACGCAATTGGCTTATGAGCAGCCTGACGTGGACGCCTATGTCTGCGCCGCCGTGCCGTTGAAACGCTGGGGGGCGGCAGAGGAAATTGCCCGCGCAGCGTTGTTCCTCGCTTGCTCCGATTCGTCCTACATGACGGGAAGTGTTCTGGCCATCGATGGCGGCATGGCACAAGTCTGAATGACCTACATCAGAGAATACGCCAATGCTAAATAACAACTTCCCATATTCCGACGCTGTACAGCCTGAGAAGGCAGTAGCGCTTTCAGCAATGCTATGGCCACTGATGCTGGTCTTGTTTATTTCGACACTCGACCAAACCATTATTGCCACCGCGCTCGCCCGCATGGGTGAGGATCTGCACGACAGTATTCACGCATCATGGGTCGCCACAGCTTTCTTGCTCACGAGCGCAATAAGCACGCTGATTTTCGGCAAGCTGGGTGACATGAAGGGCCGTAAAAAAGTGCTCCAGGTGGCTATCGCATTATTTGTTTTGGGTTCGGTGCTGTGCGCGCTTGCCCCAACAATGCTTTGGTTGATCGTTTTTCGTGCTTTCCAAGGCATCGGTGCAGGAGGGCTCAGCTCCCTGGTCATGGCGATTGTCGGCGACCTGGTTCCGGCACGGGACCGAGGGCGCTATCAGGCCATTCTCGGGGTAGTCCCTGCTTTGGCGATTATCGTCGGCCCGCTGTTGGGTGGGTTCATTGTGGACCAATGGAGCTGGCCCTGGATTTTTCTGATCAACGTTCCGATCGGAGGGCTAGCCTTCTATTTGATCGCCGTTCGCTTGCACTTGCCTGCTCGTTCAATAGCACACCAGTTGGATGTAGGTGGTGCACTCCTCGCGACCCTCTTCACGGGTTCATTTCTACTGCTGATGGTGCAAGGAGGACACGCGTTTGGATGGGGCTCATGGCAAGCACTGGGGCTGACGGCTATAAGTGTGATCGCCCTATCGGCGTACGTGCAGGTACAGCGCTTCGCTGCGGAGCCAATCACGCCGCTTAGACTGTTTGCCAATGACATTTTTTCGGTTTCATCGGCTTTGTTCTTCCTGTCTACGGCAACACTTTTTGTTGGCTTGCTCTTCGTCCCGCTCATGCTGCAAAACGTGTTCGGACTGTCCGCTCTAGGCGCTGGCAGCAGCATCATTGCCCTTTTATCAGGTCTGATCGGTGCAACCATGTTGACCGGTACGATCATTTCTGGAACCGGTCGTTACAAAATTTTCCCCATCCTGGGCGCACTGCTTGCGGGGCTTGGGCTTTACCTGCTGGGGCGATTGCATGTGGGCACGGCGCTATGGCTCATCGTGCTTTTCCTCGCGGTACTGGGCATCGGCCTCGGGTTCTTCATACAAGTTGTGGTTGTGGCAGGGCAGAACGCGGTTGCCTACGACGATCTGGGTGTCGCAACTGGCGCTCTGAACTTCTTCAAAACCCTTGGTGGAGCTACTGGCGCGGCCATATTTGGTGCCGTGCTCGCCCCCCGCATGGCACACGCGGCAACTGCCGAAGCGATGTTGGCGGCTTTTCACAGCGTATTCCAAGGCGCGATGATTTTAATGGTGCTTGCGTTGGTATTGGCTTTGCTGCTCAGGGAAAAACCACTATCACCAGAAATGGTCGCCGTAGCAGAGGGGCGCGTCGATGTTCCTGAATATTGAACTCACAACGGAGCGCGCGCAGTGACCTCTGAGCTTTTGGCATGGATGTGTGCAGCGACCATCACATTGTCAGTAACGGTATTGTTACTAATAAAGGGTAATACCGTTGTTGCACGGGAGGGTGTCGAACACATCACGGTGATCGGATGGGCGAGGGTGCTATTACTGCGTTGCGCTGCTCCTTTTTTCGTGGGCGTAGGCGGCACACTAGGCATCAGGAAACTATCCGCTCATGTGGTAAGGAAGCGGATAGAAACCCACCACGGAACGGTGACTATTACTGAGTATCGACCGCAGGGAGTGGAGGACGCACTGCCGGCGCATTTCAATTTCCATGGTGGTGGTTTCGTGGTCGGCTTTGCTCGGCAGGACGATTTGATCTGTCGACATATTGCTGTCAAAGCCTGCCGCGCGGTGATTAATGTGCACTATGCGTTAGCACCTGAGGCGCCTTTTCCAATTGCAATCATGCAAGCCTGCGATGTCATTGAGCGAATGATGACCTCACCGCACGAGTATAGGCTTCTTGCGGACACCCCCACACTCAGTGGGTTTAGCGCTGGAGGCACCATTGTCGCGGCCGTGACTCAACAGTTGAAAGATCGCAAGGATCTTGCACCTCGCCTGCAAGTGTTGATTTATCCAGGACTGGATTTTTCGTGGGACATCAATGAGCCCCTGGTACCGGTCGGGAATGCATCAGTGCTAACGCCTTCAATGATGAACTTTTTTCAAAGCCTGTACTTGCCAAAGCTGGCGGACCGCGTGCTACCGCTGGCATCCCCGGTATTAGCCGATAGCTTTAATAGTCTTTCGCCAACGCTCATTCTGACAGCGCAGAACGACTTGGTGAGGTCGGGTGGACAATATTATGCAATGCGTCTTGCGGCCGCCGGGGTAGACGTGCGTCATTTGGATTTCGCCAATTGCGATCATGGATTTACGCATTCCGGACCCGGGCAATCGGCCGTCGAAGCACTCGATATCATGACCGATGCAATCCGCACTGCGTAACGAATATGCAGTCGTTCAATGGCAGCTTTTGGCCGACTGCTGCCTCTCACACACTCCGTGACCACTGGTACAGCCGGAGCCGTACCGGGTTCCCACGCCGACGAGCACGCCCGCAATCACCAAGGTCAAGAAGAAACAACGCTTTCTCGCCTAATGACGTCCAAGGCGTAAAGTTGATCCAATCAATGCTCATTTTTTCAGTTCCTGCACAGAAGGGTGGGTGAAGGCTGTTGATCAGCGAACAGTGACCCCGCCATTTACACAATCGTGAATGACGCCTTCAAGCTTGCGACACAACATAATCAGCACAGCCGAAATATCTGGGTCGCAAGGGTCTATCGCCACGCCGAGTGTAGAGACGGTTATCGACGATCCGTCACTGATGACCTGGTCTGGGGTGGTCGACTGGATGGCCAGTCGGGCATCACATTGAGCGATTTTTTGCGCGATCTCCGCATTCTGATCGAGGTTTTCCCATTCGATGATTTCCTGAATTTCCCCAGGTACCCAATCAGGGTCGTCCTCTATCTGAATCAGAAAAGGGACAGGGGTATGGACAAGCAATTGTGGGATGACCATCCCATAGCCGCTCCACTCCGTTACCGAGACGCGCCACGAGGCGTTTTCTCGCAGATGTTTGGCAACGTCTGACAACGTCAAACCAGTGTGTTTTGAGTTGTAGCAAATGTGTGCAGAGCTAGTCATCGCGGCGCGCCTGTCGACCATCGGTTATGGGCCGACGATGCTAAAGCGCTTGTGGTTTATAGACAATTCAAATGACCGCTCTGGGCCGATAGGTCGCATGCCCGCCTTGTTGGGGCCGTTTGCCTCCCAGTACTAAAGGAGGAGCCGATGCCAGCTAAAGGACCATTTCAGCCTGACGCCATAGGTTTAGGCTCAACCCCGTGAACAAAAGAAACCGCCTGCGACGGCCTGTCCACGATTGCAGCGTAAACGCGCCGCATCACCTGCGAGATGAGTAGAAAACCTCACTGACTCCCGTGTCTCCATAATAAAAAGAGGATTTATCATGAGTAGCACCTTCTTCATTCCCTCCGTGAACATGATGGGCATTGGCAGCCTCGACGAGGCGATGCTCGCAATCCGCAAGTACGGATTCCGCAAAGCCTTGATCGTCACCGATGCCGGCCTGGCCAAAGCCGGCGTGGCGGCCAAGGTCGCCGGCCTGTTGGCCCAGCAAGACATCGACTCTACCCTGTTTGATGGCGCCAAACCGAATCCGACCGTCAGCAACGTGGAGAAGGGCCTTGAACTGCTGGCCCGCAGCGACTGTGATTTCATTATTTCCCTGGGCGGCGGTTCACCCCACGACTGCGCCAAGGGCATTGCCCTGTGCGCCGCCAACGGCGGGCACATCAGTGATTACGAAGGCGTGGACCAATCCGCCAAACCACAAATGCCACTGATCGCCATCAACACCACCGCCGGTACGGCGAGTGAAATGACCCGTTTCTGCATCATCACCGACGAAGTCCGCCACGTGAAAATGGCCATCGTCGACCGCAACGTCACACCCCTGTTATCCGTCAACGACCCTTCGCTGATGGCCGCCATGCCCAAAGGCCTGACCGCCGCCACCGGCATGGACGCACTGACCCACGCCGTCGAAGCCTACGTGTCGACCGCGGCCACGCCCATCACCGATGCCTGCGCACTCAAAGCCATCGAACTGATCTCGGCCAACCTGCGCACCGCCGTTGCCCAGGGTGACAACATGACCGCCCGGGAAAACATGGCCTACGCGCAATTCCTTGCCGGCATGGCCTTCAACAATGCTTCGCTGGGTTATGTACACGCCATGGCGCACCAACTGGGCGGTTTCTACGACCTGCCTCACGGCGTGTGCAACGCGATCCTGCTGCCCCATGTATCGAGCTTCAACGCCAGCGTATGCCCGGCCCGGTTTAAGGATATCGCCCATGCGATGGGGGTTGAGACTCAGCAACTGGATGCGGAGAAGGGTGCTGCGGCGGCTATTACGGCTATCCGTAAACTGTCTGCGGATGTGGGGATTCCGAGCGGCCTCGTTGAGCTGGGTGTGAAGGCTGACGACATTCCGACACTGGCAACCAATGCGATGAAAGATGCCTGCGGTTTTACCAATCCGCGTCCTGCCAATCAGGATGAGATTGAGCAGATTTTTCATACGGCGATGTGATTGATGTGAAGTGATGCTGGAGAGAACGCCCCGCCTTTGGTTGAAGTGCGGGGTGTTTTTGTTGGCTGACCGATAGGGTTGAAGTGGCTCACTGGCTGGCCGGCGGGCTATCACGAGGGGCTACTGTCGGCCAAAAGCGGCCGCTCAACAATTGCGTCGTGCACGTCCTGTGACAGGGCCCAAAGCGCCTTCGGAAACACTTCGCTTTAGCTAGCGCTGCCTCGTTGTATCGATTCTCGCGAGCGGCGTTGGAGCATTTCCAAGCTCTTCGACCATACAATCTATGAAACACCTGACACTGGCCTCCAGAAGACGCTTGCGGGGATAGATCGTCCGTATCCTTAGCTCGTCGTCAATCTCGACCCATGACGATTTGGCAGACGACCCTGGCGGCAACTACACTGGCATTATTGCCTACTACCGCGACGCTAAATCCGGTACCGAGAAATCCATCACTGCAGGCGACCAGAGCAAGCCGCAGTGCTACGGAATCTCTATAGCAGCAAGAACAGTGCGCAGCGGGCTATAGATCGAGAATGGACGAATCAGTAGAGCCGAAGGTAGGTTGGTATTGGGTTTAGCATGCTGAGCCTGATGGATGCCCTATACGTTATCGCGGGAATCAAAATTTTATGTCGAAGGGAATCAAATGAGGCTGGAAAGCGAATTTAAAAGAACTGGATTTTTCTCTACACCAAATAACCCTGAGAAACAGTTCCAGGGCACTCTCACAATAAGTGATGGTGGCGATATTGAGCTTGAAATAACTACAATAGAAACAGATCTAATGACCTTAGATGATTATCATATTGGTCGACTTATTGGGAATCTGGAAAAAGCTGGTGCCGTAACTCTCGACGACTGCTTCTATATAAATAGAAACGTAGCATTCGGAGCGCCCGCTACATCTCGCATACGGGTCGGTCGCGCTACCATAGGAGCCGTCTATGAAGCAGAGGAAGAGACAGTCTTTTCAGAGTTCAGCTTTAGCATTGAAGGCATTGATGATTGGCTTCGAACCAGCGGCATCAAGGTAGAACACAGTGAAAACACTGCAACGATAATGTACGAACCACAACAACCGATTATTGTATACAGTGAATCCGGTTGCGAAATATCAATTTGCTTTGCTTACACAATCCCAGGGTTCCCCACATACAGCGAAGCAAAGATCACCCAATCTGCGTACATCAAGATCTCAACCTCAGAGCCTCAATGCTTTAGTTATTTCACAGACATCGCTTATAAAATAACTAACCTGCTTTGCTTCGCCACAGCCTGTTCACTATCCATGCACTCTGTGAACGCCAAGGTTCCAGGTAGCTCGACAGATAGCGGCGAGTCTATCAAGGTAAAGCTTTTCTACCCCAGCCTCCCTTTTTCAGAATCCAAACCAGACGTCAAACGGCACGGCCTACGCTTTGCCTACCCTCAAATTCGCGATCGTTTCCCTGATATTCTTAAAAAGTGGCTAGATGATTATGAATTATTGTCCCCTGCTTTTAACCTTTATTTCTCAACTCAGAATGGAACGCATAAATATTTAGACTCGAAGTTTTTATCACTAATGCAAGGATTGGAGACGTTCAGTCGGCGCACACATACAGCGACTCAAATGGACCCGGAGCACTTTCATGCGCTCACCCTACAACTATTAATATCTTGCCCATCAGAAAAACACGATTGGCTATTTGGTCGACTACAGCATGGTAATGAGATTACTCAAGCCAATAGAATCAAAAAACTAATCGAACCCTTCGAATCCCATTTCGGAGACAAAGCTACAATCAATAGCATTGTTCGCAAAATCGTAGATACCAGAAATTATCTAACACATTACGACTCAGCTGCAGAAAAGCGGGCCGCTAAAGGTCGAAACCTTTGGATTCTAGGGCAAAAACTAGAGTCCATATTCGAACTGAACATTTACAAGCGCTTATCATTCAGCGATGAAGACATCGTGAATATCTGCAAATTCGGAAACCTTAAACAAAAACTCTGCCTGTTACTCGAATAACCTCATCCCAGCGCGTGGTATAGCACTGACGCTTCATATCCCGCAGCATGCCCCGCTCCAGTTCGTCGGGCACATAGCCTGCGCGTATAGGACCGCGCAGCAGCGGTAATCCGGCCGCATTAAGCGTTCAGGCTGAAGGTACACATGGTCTGAACCGCGTTTTCGTCCAGAAGGGAAATTGGCTCTGGCGCGATGGGCTGCTTCTGGCCGTTTCCTGCTTGTCGTGACTGGCTGAAAACGGCCACAAGCAGCTCTTCATGAGAGTTGTAGACCGACCTGTAACAGACGATGGCGAAGGCTAGAAGCAGACCTCCTCCCTGACTACATTTGGCAAAATGGGGCGTCCAGATGCCCATTACACATAAACTATCGAACGACCGACGTCGAGCGAGACAAATACTGTACGACGATTTACGGGCGCGGGGAGATCATCAACGCCTGAATCAAATAGTTATTAACTATTATTTCTGATCGCTGACGTGTTTCGCATAACTCTATGGGCTGTCATTTTCATTATCTTATCAGCATCAATATGTTCCAATCCTAGAAAGGCAATGCCGTTGAATTGGCTTGACATGTACTGTGCCCACCCGCCAAAGTGTTTTTTCCCTAGTGGCTTCAATAAGGAGTACTTCTCGGCATAGTACTTTAAATCTGTACCGTAAGGTCCGAGGCAGTTAATCTGCAGTAGTGCCATCTCTGAGTCGCTTAGCTGGGCACGTACAATATTGGTATAGCTTCTTTTGCGCAGATAGTCTGTATATCGTCTTCTTTTATTTGACGTTAAAATATCTAAATCTTTACTGTCAATTGGTGTATCTTGACTAGAGTCAATCATTTTCATAATCCAGTAGAGATTTCGAAAGTAATGGCCGACTGAGCTTTTCCACTGAGTGCAAAATTGTTCAATTTGGTTTTGAATTTCTTCATCAGTTACTAACTCGGGAAAAAAGGATCCTGCCTTGTAGTCTTTGGTTTCTTTGAAGCTTTTTGCAATCCTCTCAATTGCATATCGACCTTCGCTAATATCGTTTGCCGATCCTGTATATTTGATATCGGCCAGTATTTTCGAATGCACATCTAGCATACCGAACAATGTTGATTCAAACATTTGTCTTGAGTAGACGGCCGTTTGCTGCCGTTGTTCCTGAGTAGCGGTTTTGGCCTCTTGCTGGGCAGCCTTCATCTCCGCTCTCTGTAGGGACATGGTTTTTAAAACTGCCATTAGCGCTAAGAAACTTAGCAACGGATTCAAAAAACCACCAGCAAAGTCACCAAGCTGACCCCAATAACTTGCCGATTCGTGGTTGGCAACCGCTAATATAGGTATGTTAACGCTTTCAAAAAATGAAGATACAAAGCACCAAATACAGCACTACATGCAAGCACTGCAAACAACGCTACGCTAACAAAAAAACGGTTGTTTTTTGCATATACAATAATGTAACCGATGGAAGTTTTAGAATGCATATAAAAATCTTTAAGCGACATGATGGCTCCATATAATGCGGAGAGTTCTCCACTAATCTTCTTCCATGCTCAGGCGAAAATTTATCGCTGCAATTAAAGGATAGTGGCATAGTGCCTCGCGTACGGGCAAGATGTTTGAATTTTTCCTGAATATGCAAAGACATTTGAGTGGCTTCTTTTGGCCGAAATCCGACATTCAGTATAGTCGGAGAAAAGCAGTGCCTTGGCACGTGTGCCGTCGCTGAGCCGCTGTAGATGCCTACAACGCCCCAGCGGCTAATCTATTGCGTGCACTGAACGGTAAGTGCTATTGGACTACGTCTGATTTCAGCTACACGGCACCTCCCGATCCATCAGCTTCCCCATCAACAGCACCCCCAACTCACTAAGCTGGTGAATCGCCAACGCCACATCACGGTCTTTCCCGCTCAGCTCATCCGACAGATCAAGCAGCAACGCGCTGACCGAGGCGAAGGTTTCATAACTATTGGTAATCAGGCTTTCACTGCTGGCATCACCAGCCACACTGAACAGCGTACCCGACGGCGGGGCGGTCTTGGCGGAGGAGGGATTGAGATAGTGATGCAAGGCGCGGTGCGCGGCTTGGTTGAGTTTCAAATCGGGAGATCCCGGAGGATTCGGCGTTACCTTGAACATATCAGTAGTTTTCCTGAGCTGGGCCGCCACCACATCGCTACTAAACGAAGTGGGGTGGCGGCTGTACGCAGGTTAGTAGACCGGGGAAACTACAAAAGCCGGCGCGTCCGAAGACGCCCTGCGCACAGCCACCATCAAGCACAGACAAGAAGGTCTGATAGATGCTGCTTATGCACTTGCAGTTAACCTCGGGCTACTAAACCCGATCACTGAGGTTTCAGCGACCGAGCAACCTTAGAGACGCCCACCCAGGTGCACAAGCCGGCGGATTCTGACGCAACTGTAGGCAATGGAGCAAGGCGCCGTGCTCACTGCTTCAAGCCACGGGACTGAAATCAATCAGTCCCGTTTTTCTTTCTCAGGCCGGTTGCGCCGCCAGGCTATTACTCACCTTGCGCCCCAACACCAGCACCGTCACAAACCCAGCGCCCACCAACGCCGTCGCCAAACTCAACAGCACCGACGTCCCCATCTTGTCGACGATCTGCCCGCCAAAGAACGAGCCCACGGCAATGATCACCTGGAACAACGCCACGAACAGCGGCATGCCACGTTCCACATCCTTGGGCGCGACCACGAACATCCAGATACTCGCGCAGGCCGGGAAGGCGCCGAAGGCGAACCCCCACAGTGCGATCAGCATCACGGCGCCGCTCATGCCGGTGGCGAAGTAGGGGAACAGGGCGGTGCTGGTGCCGATCATCAGGGCCACCAGCAACAAGGTGTGGCGCACGCTGCGGTTGGCGGCGAAGCCGGCGAAGACGTTGCCCATTACGCCGGCCACGCCGTAGAGCAGCAGCAGGGAACCAATGGTCGGGCCGTCGAAGCCGGAGCTGTTTTTGAAGAACGGCGCGACGTAGGTGTACGCGGCAAAATGCGCCAGGCCGATCAGCAGCACGGCGATCAAGCCGACCCGGGCTTGTGGGTTGATGAACAGGGCCGGCAGGTCGCTGATACGGATGGCCTTTTCCGGTTCGAGCCGGGGCAGCAGGAACATCTGTGCCAGCAGTACCGGTATGCCGACCAGCGCGGTGACGAGGAAGGTCATGCGCCAGCCCATCAGGCCGCTCAGCCAGGTGCCGACGGGTACGCCGAGGACGGTGGCCAGGGTCACGCCCATCATGATGATCGAGGTGGCCTTCGCTACGCCCACGCCCTTGGGCGCCAGGCGGCCGCTGAGGGCGATGGCCGTGGCCCAGAAGCCGCCGATGCTGATGCCCAGCAATACGCGGCCGAACAGCAGCAGGCTGAAGTCGCTGGCGTAGGCCACCACCATGTTGGCGATGATCATGATCAGCGTTAGGCCGATCAGCAGGTAGCGACGGTCCATGGCGCCAATGCCCACCGACAGCAACGGGGCGGCGAGGGCGGCCATGATGCCGGGCAGGGTGACCATCAGGCCGGCGTGGCCGGCGCTGATGCCGAGGTCGGCGGCGACGTCGTTGAGTACGCCCACCGGCAGGAATTCGCTGGTGACCAGGGCGAAGGCGCCCACGGCAACCGAGAGAATCGCCAGCCACTGCTGCAGGACGGTTTGTTGATTATGTTCAGGGAGGCCGCTAGGGGCCCGGCTTGCGCTTGGCATGGTGTCGGGTTCCGGGAGGATATTTCGCCTGAGGGCAGACGGGAGGGGGAAAGTGGAGGCGATTATAGGAATGGGTTTTGGTAAGCCAATAGGCGACCGGTTCGATAGTAATCATCAGTCTCGTTGATAAGACGGCCTGAGTTGAGCGGTTGCTTCTGTGTCGCCCGCTGAGTTCCCAGTGGGCCAGTGAGGGGGGAGCGGTTACGGGGGAGGGGACTGCTGCGCAGTCCAACGGGAGCAAGCTCCCTCGCCACAGGTTATTGGGTGACCCTCTCGCGTTGGTGTTCAGGCGTGGATTTAGCGTGATGCTTTCTCCACTAAGGCTGAACCCTCAGCGCCCGGATGATAAACGCATGCAGGCTGTTCACCGCTTTAGAGCTGCGAGAGGCCCGGCTACGCAAAATCGAAACGTCCATGGGTTCAATGGCCGCCAAGCCGTGCTCCTCACCCAACACCTGAAGCGATGGCTGCACGGTGCACTGAGTGATAGCGGCAATCGCCAGGCCACCTTCGACCGCAGCCACCTGGCCGGCAAGGCTGGAGCTGTTGTAGACCACCTTGAACTCGCGCCCTTGTTGGGTCAGTGAATTCACCGCATAACGCCGCGCCAGGCTTGCGCTTTCATAGACGGCGATGGGAAGCGGGTCGCGTCGCCACAGTTCGAATTGGGGTGAGCCGACCCAGACCATGGGTTCCTTGAACAGAAATGTGCCGCTTTGGGGCGAATCCCTGGACACCAGCGCCAGGTCAAGGTCGCCGCTTCGCAACTGCGGGATCAGCGTGGTCGACTGTTCACAAGTCAGTTCGATTTCCACCCCTGCGTAGCGCGGCGAATAACGCTTGAGCAGCGGCGTGAGGTACCTGGCTGCGTAGTCTTCCGCGACGCCAAGGCGGATGCGCCCGGTCAGCTCTTCACCGTGGAACGCCGCCTGGGTTTCAGCGTGGAGGGCGAGCATGCGGCGGGCGTAGCCCAGCAGTGTCTGGCCGTCGGCGGTCAGTTGCAGGTGCCGGGGGCCTCGACTCAACAATTGCCGTCCAAGGGCAGCCTCGAGTTTTTTCATCTGCATGCTGACGGCGGACTGCGAGCGGTTGACCTCATGGGCGGCACCCGACAAGGAGCCGGCATCCACCACGGCCACAAAGCATTTGAGCCAATCGAGTTGCAAGTCACTGGCCGGCATCGCGCTTACCTCTATTCGTTAATCGAATGGCTGTGACGTGAATTATGCGCTTTTCATGACTGTTTGTTCACCCGCAAGATTCTGGCCTGGATCACACCTACTGGATCGGACCATGCCCTTTGATACCTGGCTGCTTTACCTGGTTACCTGCTTCGGCATCGCGGTGGTGCCGGGGCCCAATGCGTTATTGGCGCTGACCCATGGCGCGCTTCACGGCAATCGGAAGACGCTGTTCACCATCACCGGTGGCGTGCTCGGTTTTGCCATCGTGCTGTCGCTTTGCGCCTTGGGGTTGGGGGCGCTGATCCAGGCGTCGGCCAGTTGGTTTTTTGCGTTGAAGGTGGCCGGCGGGCTGTATCTGATCTGGTTGGGCTTCGGGTTGTGGCGGGCGGCACCGGTCAGCCTTGAGGCGACCGGCGCGACCAGCTCGCGGAGCTGGTCGCTGTTCCGCCAGGGGCTGGTTTCGGCGATTTCAAACCCCAAAGCCTTGCTGCTGTTTACGGCGTTTATTCCACCCTTCCTGGATTCCCACCGAAGCATCATCGCGCAGACCATCACCATCGCGCTGACCTACGCCGTGGTGGAGTTCATCGTTGAATACCTGGTGGCCAGCGCTGCGCACCGGGTCCGGCCCTGGCTGGCTCGAACCGGGCGCCGGTTCAATAAAGTCTGTGGCGGGTTCTTCGTACTGTTCGGGTTGGCCCTGCCGATCCATGCCTGAGGGCACATGCCCGCGCGTCAGGGGTGTTCGATCACCATCACCGCGGTGGTATCCGCTTCAAGCGCCTCAAACATATGGGGCGCATTCGCCAGGTAGCTGATGTAGTCGCCGGCGTATAGCAGCACGGGCTCATTGGCCGGGCCGATATTCGCGCTGCCGCTGCACAGCACCACGTGCTCGACGGTGCCGGCCGGGTGCGGCTGTGACAGGCGCACCTCACCAGGCTGGACCTTCAGCCGGTAGATATCGCGCCGCACCCCCGCCGGGCAATCGGCAAGCAGTGTCGCCGCATAGTTGGCGGTTTCGGCATAGGTGGTCATGCCTTCGTTGGCACGAATCACCCGCAGGTTTTGCTGGGGCTGTTCGAAGAACCGGGTGACTTGCAACCCCATCGCCATGGCCAGCGACCACAACGTTTCGATGCTGGGATTGCCAATGCCGGATTCCAGCTGGGACAAGGTCGACTTCGCCACGCTCGCGCGTTTCGCCAATTCGGTCAACGAGAGCCCGGCAGCCAGACGTTCGCGCTTGATAGACAGGGCCAGCAGATCAATTCGACTCGGATTGTTGCTGAACAGGTTGTTCGTTATGTCGTTCATTTGTTTTATAGATCATCCTAAAATGGGTTGACGCTCTGTTACACCTTGTTCAGTATAGTGGTCATTAGTTCATTATAAAGTTCGTATTGCCGAACCCTGGCCAGCAAACAGGTGGCTTAGGTTACGGCAATGCCTGCCGCAAGGAAGCAGTGTGTGATGAAGTCGCAAGCCCGTGGAACGCTCGAAATGATTTCGGCCATGGTGATCTCCGGCACGGTGGGCTGGTTTGTCATCATGTCGGGCCAGAGTCCCGAAGCCGTCGTGTTCTGGCGCTGCCTGTTTGGCGCCATGGCGATGCTGGTGGCGTGCCTGGCGCTCGGCGTACTGCGGCGTTCCCGGATCACTGCCCGGCAATTCATCCTGGTGTGCCTGGGCGGGGTGGCGTTGATTCTCAACTGGGTGTTGCTGTTCAGCGCTTACCGTTATTCCTCCATTGCCATCGCGACGGTGGTCTACCACATTCAGCCTTTCATGCTGGTTGGCCTGGGTGTGCTGTTCTTTGCTGAACGCCTGAATGCCGCCAAGGTAGGCTGGCTCCTGGTGGCCTTCGCCGGCCTGATGCTGATCGTGTCCGCCAAGGGCAGCGGCCAGGCCACCGGCGCCGATTACCTGCTGGGTGTTTGCCTGGCCCTGGCTTCGGCCTTCTTCTACGCCGTGGCCGCGGCGATCACCAAGCGACTCAAGGATTTGCCCGCGCATCTGATCGTGCTGATCCAGATGGTGGTGGGCGTCCTGGTGCTGGCGCCGATCGTGGATTTCTCCACGGTGGACGCGATCGATGGGGCCTGGACTTACGTGATCATCATTGGCGTGGTTCACACGGGGCTCATGTCGACCCTGCTGTACAGCGCCATTCAAAAAATTCCCACGGCATTGGTGGGGGCGCTTTCGTTCATCTATCCGATCGTTGCCATCGTGGTCGATTGGGTGGCCTTCGCCCATCCACTCGGCGTGCTGCAGGTGGTTGGCGCGGCCGCCATCCTGTTGGCGGCGGCCGGCATGAATTTCGGCTGGTCGCTGGGTAAGGCGAGACGCCAGGAAGTGACTTAGGGCCTGGCGCGACATCGCAGGCCGTCTGAACCATCGTTGAATCAAGGGAGTTGATCGTGACTGTGATCCTGTGTGGCCTGGGAGGCTGTCTTCCGCCTCAGATAATTGACAATCAGCAGATTTCCGACGGGCTCGATACCACCCCCGAGTGGATCGAATCGCGCACCGGCATCCGTGAACGAAGGATGGTCAGTGACGGTTTGAGCGTACGCGACCTGGCGATCAAGGCCGGTGCCCGGGCGCTCGCTTCGGCGGGTGGGCGGGCGGTGCAAGCGGTGGTGGTCGCGACCACTTCCCCAGACCGCATCTGCCCGGCGGTGGCGCCGGAAGTGGCGTCGGCACTGGGTTTGGGTGATATCGCCGCCTATGACATGACCTCCGCCTGCAGCGGTTTCGTCTACGGGCTGGCGACCGCTTCCGGGCTGATCGCTGCGGGCATTGCCGACAGCGTCTTGTTGATCGGCGCGGAAGCGTTTACCACCTTCGTCAACCCGGATGACCGCGCCACCCGGCCGATCTTCGGTGACGGTGCCGGGGCGGTGGTGTTGCGACGTGGCGAGGCTGACGAAGACGGCGCGCTGGGTTGCTTCGACCTGGGCAGTGACGGCGCACGTTCGGACTTGCTGGCGATTCCGGCGGGCGGCTCGCGACAGCGTTCGGCCAGCGTCGGGCTGGGCCATGGCACGGTAGCGCCAAGCGAGTTCTACCTGCACATGGACGGCCGCGCGGTCTACGAACAAGCCGTCGCCCGCATGTCTACCTCGGCCCAAAGCGTGCTGGACCGTACGCAATGGTCGATGGACCAGGTGGACTGGTTCGTCGGTCACCAGGCCAATGTGCGCATCCTGCAATCCGTGGCCTTCGAGCTGGGCCTGCCCGCTGAAAAAGTGGCGGCGAATATCCAGCGCCTGGGCAACACCCTGACCGCCTCCATTCCGCTGCTGCTCAATGACCTCGCCCTGAGCGGCGACCTGCAGGCCGGCCAGCGGGTACTGGTGAGCGCATTCGGTGCGGGGCTTTCGTGGGGTTCTACCGTGCTGCGCTGGCCGCAACTGACCACCCGCAACAGTGAGTGGCAAGACTGATTCAGATTTTTCCCAACCTACAGTTCCACACAACAGGAGTCATGTGATGACCGTAAGTAACGAAGCAATCGCCCAAGCCATTTCCGCGCGTTTCAACATCGAAGAAAGCCGTATCGTTCCCGAAGCTTCGCTCGAAGACCTGGGGTTCGACTCGCTGTCGCAGGTCGACCTGGCCCAGTTGCTGAGAAAGAAACTCGGCGTGCAAATCAGTGATGCACAGCTCTCGGACGTCGCCACGGTCGGTGACGTTCTGGCGCTGGCCAACGGTAAGGTGTGATGGGCGCCGAGGCTGTGGTGGTGACCGGCATCGGCCTGGTCACGCCGGCCGGCATTGGCATCGAGGCGAACTGGCGGCGGGTGTTGGCAGGTGAAGCCACCGCCGCGCCAGACAAGACCCTCGAAGCGTTGCCGGTGGGGATCTCTTGCCGAGTACCGAGTTTCGACAGCGCCCTGCTGGGGGTGAAAAGCCCCTGGCAGTGGGACCGTTACGCGCAATTCGCGCTGCTGGCTGCGCGCCAGGCCCTGGAGGATGCAGGGCTCGAGGCGGGTAACTGGAAAGACGAGAGTCGCGTGGCCGTCATCATTGGTTCGGGCGCGGGAGGCACCGCCACCCTGGAGCAACAGCACGCCGTGCTGATTGCCGAAGGTGCCGATGATATTTCCTCGCTGACCCTGCCCATGGGCCTGCTGAACATGGCTGCCGGCCAGGTGGCCATTGAGCTGGGCGCCCGCGGCCCGTGCCTGGCGCCGTGTTCGGCCTGCGCTTCCGGCGCTTCGGCGCTGGGCATGGCTAAGGACCTGATCAACCGTGGGGTTTGCGACATTGTAGTGGCCGGCGGTGCAGAAGCCCCGATCACCCCGCTGTATGTCGCGGCGTTTGCGAAGATGCGGGCGTTGTCGCGCAACACCGATGCGGGCGGCGCATCGCGCCCGTTCGATGTGGCGCGGGACGGCTTCGTCATCGGCGAAGGCGCGGGGATATTCGTGCTCGAGTCCGAGGCGCATGCCAAGGCCCGTGGTGCGCGGAGCAGGGGACGCCTGCTCGGCTACGGCGCTTCTGCCGACGCTCACCACGTGACGACGCCTCACCCTCAGGGGCTCGGCGCGCGGTTGGCGATGCAAGGTGCGCTGCGTGATGCGGGCATCGAGGCGGGCGCTGTGGATTACGTCAACGCCCACGGCACCTCGACGCCGGGTAACGACGTGACCGAGTCGAAGGCCATTGCCGAGCTGTTCGGGCCGCAGATTCTAGTCAGTTCGACCAAGGGCGTTACCGGACACCTGCTGGGCGCCGCTGGTGCCATCGAGGCGGCCTACACCTTGCTCGCCCTGGAGCACGGGCAAGTACCGCCGACGGCCAACTTGCGCAACCCCGACCCGTTGATCGCGGTTGACCTGGTCCAGGGCCAGGCCCGCACTCAACCGATCAAGGTGGCGCTTTCCAATTCGTTCGGATTTGGCGGCCAGAACGTCTCACTGGTGTTCGTCGCCTGAGACGCTGCCGCTCACTGCACAGGACATGTCATGACTGATTCAAGCATCCCGGGCGCTGACGCCCTGAAAGCGCGCGATGAACTGCGCGACGTGCTGTTTGGTGGCACGTTCGAAAGCCATCACCAGAGTATCCGCAAGGTACTGCTCGACCCGATCTTTGACCCGCAGTCGGGCCTGAACATGGAGCAGGCCGGGCGGCTGGCCTATGCCCGCAGCCGCCACGTGCATGGGGCGCTGGAACGCCCGCTGGAGATTCTCGCCAACCCGCGCCGGCTGTTTGCCCTGGCTGAATGGCCGAGCCTGCTGGACGTCGCCAGCTTCTCGCTGCTGATGGTCCACTACAACCTGTGCCTGGGCACGGTGTTCGACCATGCCCGGGACCGTTCCGACATTGCCGACCTCACCGAGGCACTGGACGGCCTGACCTCGTTCGGGCCCTACATGGCGACCGAACTGGGCTTTGGCAACAACGTCGCGGCGTTGCAGACCGAGGCCGTGTACGACCGGCAGAGCCAGACCTTCACGCTCAATACGCCGAGTGTGAGTGCGCAGAAGTACATGTCTTACAGCGGGTTTGGCGACATTCCGAAAGTCGCCACGGTGATGGCGCGGCTGAAGATCGAGGGCAAGGACTACGGTGTATTCCCCTTTCTCGTCAGACTGTCGACCGAAGCCGGCCTGTGCCCGGGTATCCGCGCCGCGCTGTGCCCGGAGAAACCGGTGCAAGGGCTGGATAACGGCCTGACCTGGTTCGATAACGTGCGGGTGCCACGCAGCAGCTTGCTGCATGGCGACATGGGCCACTTCGCGGAAGACGGCCACTTTGTGGTCGGCGCGGGCAATGCGCGGTCGCGTTTCCTGCGGGCCATGTCGCGGATCGTGCCGGGCCGTCTGTGTGTGGCCAGTGCCGCGCAGGGTGCAAGCCGTGCCAGCTTGTACATCGCGTTGCGCTACGGCCAGCAGCGCCTGACCAACGCTCCGGGCACCAATGACATGCCGGTCATCGAGTACCGTAGCTACCAGGTGCCGCTGTTCTCGGCGCTGGCCAGTACCTATGCGATGACCCTGCTGCTCAACGAGGCCAAGGCCCGCTTCCTGGCCAACACGACTGAGCCGGCTGTCGATGTCGTCAGCCTGATCAATATCACCAAGGCACTCGCGACCTGGGATGCCAGCGCCGTGATTGCCGAGTGCCGCGAACGCTGCGGTGCCCAGGGTATTTTCAGCGCCAACCGCATCGCCGATTACGGTTCGCTGCTGCAAGGCCTGGTGACGGCTGAAGGCGACAACCTGGTGTTGCTCGCAACGGTGGCTGGCCAGTTGTTGGCCCAGGTCTGGCAAGGGCCGGAGCCACTGCGCCCTGTGCGTGCACGGCGGCTGGCGGAGCCGGAGTGGTTGATCGCGGCGATCGCCTTTCGCGAGCACCAGCTGTGGCTGACGATTCGCGAGGAGATGAACACCGACGAGCGCGGTTATTTCGAGGTGTGGAACGACGCCATGAACCCGGGCCTGGAACTCGCGCGCCTGCGGGGTGAGCGTCTTGCCCTGGAGCAGCTCTGGAGTGCTTCGCTGCATGCACAACAGGACGAGGCCAAGGCTGCGCTCAATTGCCTGGCGTCGCTCTACGGGCTCAACCTGCTGCGCCGCGACGCCGCCTGGTACCTGGCCCATGAGCTGATCGACGCCGGCCAGGCCCTGTCGTTGCCGGGGCGGATCGACCAGCAGTGCGTGGCCCTGCGCCCGCATGTGTCGATGCTGATCGACGGCTTCGGTCTGTCGCCCGAACTGCTGCGTGCGCCGATCGCCCAGGACGATTACATCCAGGCCTTCTGCAAGCAGGTCAATGCCAATGTCGACTGATACCGCCAGCGCGCTCGCTGCGCGCCCAGCCACTCCGGAGAGCCCCATGTCCGTGCACGTTTATCAATGCCCCGTCCGCTGGTCTGACATGGACGTTTATGGGGTGGTCAACAATGTCTCATTCCTGCGCCTGCTGGAGGAGGCGCGGGTCGACTTCATCTGGCGCCTGGGTGCCGAGCAGGGTGACGCGTTCTTCAGTGGCGGCTCGGTGGTGGTCAGGCATGCGATCGAGTACAAGCGCCCGCTGGTGCACCGTCACGAACCTGTGGCGATTCACATGTGGGTGTCCGAGGTCCGCGCGGCGGCGGTGACCATCGAGTATGAAGTGCGCGATGGCGAGACCTTGTGCGCACTGGCATCGACCACCATGGCGCCGTTCAACTACGAAGGGCGTTACCCACGGACCATGAGCGACGAGGAGAGCGCGTTTTTCGAGCGCTTCCTCAACCCGCGCAAGGCCGTGTCATGCGCCTGCTGAGGGTCGGTGCAGCGGGGCGCGAGCGTCCCTGCGCCGTCGCCGTCGATGGCTCGGTGCGTGACCTGAGTGCCTGGGTTGATGACTGGGCCGGTGCGTCGCTGGCGATTCCGGTGGTCGCGGAACTGGCTCGGCGTTTCACCCAGGGCTGGGCGTCGCTGCCCCAGGTGCACACCGAGCATGAACGCATCGGCCCGGCGCTGCGCCCGGGGCAGATCCTGTCGATCGGCCTGAACTACCACCGGCATGCCCGTGAGGCGGGCATGCCGGTGCCGGACGAGCCCATTGTGTCGAGCAAGTCCGTGCACGCGCTGGGCGGCCCCTTCGATGAACTGGTGTTGCCTCTGGACGGCGACAAGACCGACTGGGAGGTGGAACTGGGCGTGGTGATTGGGCGACGGGTCCAGTATCTGCCCACGCCCGCCGACGCCGCCGCCTGCATTCTCGGTTATTGCACCGCCAATGACTTGTCCGAGCGCGGTTGGTTGCTGGAGCGGGGCGGGCAATGGATCAAAGGCAAGTCGTTCGACGGTTTTGCGCCGTTGGGCCCTTACCTGGTGACGGCCGAAGAGGTGCCGTCGCCCCAGGCGCTGGAGTTGATCTGCCGGGTCAATGGCGAGGTTATGCAGCACGACAACAGCCAGGACATGATCTTCGACGTGCACCACCTGGTTCACTACCTCAGCCGCTTCATGACCCTGCACCCTGGCGACGTGATCCTCACCGGCAGCCCGGGTGGCATGGCCCTGGGGCGCCCGGACCAGCCTTTTCTGCGTGAGGGCGATGTGGTGGAGGCCGAAGTGGTTGGCCTGGGTGCCCAGCGCCAGGTATGCCGCAGGTTCGATGGACGCTGACACGCTAATAAGGAGATGACATGACAGTTCCCGCCCAGGCTCTTTTCCGCAGCGCGTTGCGTGAGGCGCCGGCCGAATTGATCGAGGCCCTTGCCGCACGCTTCGCCGAACGCTTTTCCACTGCCACCGCGGTGCGCGAGCAGCACGGCCGTGACGAGTCGGCCTATGTCGACGCACCGTTGCCTCAGGCCGTGGTGTTCGCCCAGGGCACCGACGACATCGTCGACACGGTGCGCCTGGTTGCCGCCCACCGCGTGCCCTTGATTGCCTACGGTGCTGGCTCGTCGGTCGAAGGCCACCTGTTGGCCGTGCAGGGCGGTATCAGCCTTGACCTGAGCCAGATGAACCAGATCCTCGCGATCCATGCCGAAGACATGACCGTCACCGTGCAGCCGGGGGTTACCCGTCGCCAACTCGAAGAAGCCCTGAAGGGCACCGGGCTGTTCTTCCCCATCGACCCGGGCGCCGATGCCTCCATCGGTGGGATGTGCGCCACCAGCGCCAGCGGTACCAATGCGGTGCGTTACGGCACGATGAAAGAAAACGTGCTGGCGCTGCAGGTGGTGACCGCTCGCGGCGAGGTGATCCGCACCGGTACCCGGGCGAAGAAAAGCAGTGCCGGCTACGACCTCACTCATCTGATGGTCGGCAGCGAAGGCACCCTGGGCATCATCAGTGAAATCACCTTGCGCCTGCACCCCGTGCCGGAGTCGATCTGCGCTGCGGTGTGCTCGTTCGACAGCATCGACCAGGCGGTCAACGTGGCGATCCAGGTGATCCAGTCCGGGATCGCCGTGGCGCGTATCGAGTTGATCGACGCCAACACCGTGCGCATGGTCAATGTGCACAGCAAGCTGGAATTGCCCCAGGCGCCGATGTTGCTGATGGAGTTCCATGGCAGTGAGCTGGGCGTGCGCGAGCAGGCGCAGGCCGTGGAGGCGATCGCCAGTGACTGGGGCGGCCAGGCGTTTCAGTGGGCCACCAGCGTGGAGGACCGGCGGCGGCTCTGGACGGCGCGGCACCATGCCTATTTTGCGGCCATTCAGTCGCGCCCCGGTTGCCGGGCGATCAGCACCGACACTTGCGTGCCGATCAGCCGCCTCGCCGAGTGCCTGCTGGACTCCATTGCCGAAGTCGATGCGACCGGCATGCCGTATTTCCTGGTGGGGCATGTGGGTGACGGGAATTTCCACTTCGGCTATCTGGTCGACCCTGAAGACCCCGAGCAAAGGGCGCTGGCCGAGTCCCTGAACGATCGCCTGGTGGCGCGGGCGATCCGCCTCGCCGGCACCTGCACCGGCGAGCATGGTGTTGGCCTGCACAAGCAGGGGTACCTGCTCGACCAGGCGGGCGAGGGCGCCGTGGAGATGATGCGCGCGATCAAGCGCACGCTGGACCCGGACAACATTCTTAACCCCGGAAAGATCTTTTCCTTCGACAAACCTGCCAGGGAGGCACGCCCATGAACACTGCATCTGACGCACACGACGCGAATATGCGCACGGTATTGGTCACCGGAGGCTCTCGCGGGCTTGGCGCGGCGGTGGTCGCAGACCTCGCGGCGCGAGGCCTGAACGTGTGTTTCACGTACCTCAATAGCGACGAGCAGGCGCAACAATTGGTGGCGTCGCTGGGGGCGGACAAGGTGTTGCCCGTGCGCGCCGACGGGCGTGACGCGAGTGCCATCGCGCAGGCGGTCAAACAGTGCGTCGCGCATTTCGGCTGCCTCGACGGATTGGTCAATAACGCCGGTATTACTCGCGACCGCGGTGCACTGGCGATGAGCGCCGAGCACTGGCGTGACGTGATCGGCGGCAACCTCGACAGTGCCTTCTACGCCTGCAAGGCGGTCCTGCCGCTGTTCGTCGAGCAGGGCCATGGTGTGGTGGTGAACATGGCCTCGATTTCCGGGTTGGTCGGCGTCGCGGGCCAGGCCAACTATTGCGCGAGCAAGGCCGGGCTGGTCGGCATGACGCGCTCTATGGCGGTCGAGTTCGGCGCCCGTGGCGTGCGGATCAATGCCGTGGCGCCGGGCTTCATCGACACTGACATGACCCGCAAGCTCAACGAGCGGCGCGTAGCCGAGATGGAAAACCGCATCCCCATGCGTCGCTTCGGCACCCCGCAGGAGGTGGCCAAGGTGGTGGCGTTCATGCTGTCGGACGACGCCGCCTACATCACCGGCCAGGTCATGGTCGTGGACGGTGGCCTGGTGACCTGAGCTGTTTGGCAGCCCCGGTACTTTGAATTTTCGGAGCAGATCAACATGACAAGGGATGCCAGGCTCGGGGGCGTGCGCCAGATGGCTGCGCTGTTGCGCTGGAACGCCACGGTCATGGTGGTCCAGGCCAACTGCGGGCAGGCCCCGTGACCGGGGCCGCGTTCCATCTCTATTATTACTCGCTTTGGGTGCTCTGGCGGGCGCTGTCCTACGACCTCGAAGGGTGGCGCAGCCTGCTGGTGGCGACGCACTTGGTTCAACAACATTGCCTTGGGCTATTTTGCGGGCCGCTATGATTCCTTTTTGCCATCCTTGATGATCGGGCTATGATCGGAACCATATGAACCAGACGCGCCATGACTTATGCCCGTTGACCTGCAAGCCCTCTATCCCAAACTTATCCACCTGATGTTGGATACGGTGTTTGTGGTCGACAGTGACAACCTGATTGTCTTTGTGAGTGATGCCTGCAAAGCGCTGCTCGGTTACCGCGCCAGCGAACTGATCGGCACCCCGATCACCGACTACATGCACCCCGAGGACCTCGCGCGCACCCGGGCCTCGATTGTGCGGGTCATGAACGGCAAGCCCCACGTCGACTTCCGCAACCGTTACATCCGCAAGGATGGCAGCGTGGTGCACATACTGTGGGCAGCGTTCTGGTCTGAAGACGAAGGCGCGCGGATTGGTGTCGCGCGGGACATTACGGCCCTTACACAAGCTGAAGAAGAGCTACGTTTCCTCGCCCATCATGACCCGCTGACAGCCCTCAACAACCGGTCGCTGTTCAATGACCGACTGGACGCGGCCCTGCAAGCGGCCCAGCGACACGACAGTAAGCTGGCGCTGTTGTTTCTGGACGTCAATCACTTCAAGTGCATCAACGATGTGCATGGCCATGCCGTGGGCGATCGCGTGCTCTGCGTGATTGCACGGCGGCTGGAAGGCTGTGTACGCGGAAGTGACCTGGTGGCGCGAATGGGCGGCGACGAGTTCACGGTGTTACTGACAGACATCCAGTCGGAGGACGCCGTTTCCGGAAAAGTCGCGCAGATACTCGCGGTCATGGCCGAGCCGCTGAGCGCTGAGTTTGGCGCGGTGAAAATGCCGTCCTGCAGTATTGGCGTGGCGTTTTATCCGGCGGACGGGAAGGATGCCGATACGCTGCTCAGCCATGCGGATGGGGAGATGTATCGGGTAAAAAGGGATCGGTTTGCGGGTGAGTGATCACTTCCCGCAACTGATGCTCCACTCGGTTGCGCCCCAGTTTTTTTGCGCGATACAGAAGACTGTCGGCCTTTTCCAGCAGATCAATCGCTACCACTACGCCACGCAGGTGGCTGGAAGTGATACCCGCGCTGATGGTTACGATGCCTGCCGAACTGCCTCTGTGTTCAATTTTTGCAGCCTCTATGGCTGAACGCACTTCCTCGGCGATCTTTACCGCACCTGCAAGCTCCGTTTCTGGAAGCAGGATTACAAACTCTTCTCCTCCATACCGGGCAGCGAGGTCGGCTGGGCGGTTTATATTTTTACCTATTAACGCTGCGATTTGTTTCAAGCATTCGTCACCGAGAACATGGCCGTAATAGTCGTTGTACTGCTTGAACCAATCGATATCGATAAGTATGAGCGCTACGCTATTTCCAGTGCGGCATGCTCTCGCCCACTCTTGTGCCAGTGTCGCGTCGAAACACCTACGATTAGGCAACTCCGTAAGGCTGTCAGTCTTGGCAATATGTTCTAAATCACAATGCGCAAGGCGCAGCTCTTCTTCTGCCACTAACAAACGTTGAATTTGTCGGTAAAAGAGAAAACCCAGACTGGTCAGCACAACAATTATCAGCACCACCATAATCGATGCCTGGTAGACGTACGTCCACCATGTTGCAAATACTGAGTCTAATGACAATCCTGCTGCAGCGACGATCGGAAGGCCCCGTATGCGGCTGTAGGCATAGACTCGTTCTACCCCGTCCACGACGGACGTCAGCCTGGCTGTCCCGTCGTTGCTGTTGATCAGATAGCGACTAAACAGCTCTCCCTTTGCGATATTAGTTGTCATGAGCGCGTCAATCATTGGCCGGCGGGCAAGCAAATCGCCGTTGTTCAGCGCCAGCAATATCACCCCTTGTTTGTCTACGTCTAAACGCTCAAAGAAACTTTGAAAGTAGGCGACGGGCAACGTCGCCAACACCACGCCGCTGAAGCTGCCATCTGGGTATTGAGTGCGGCGGCTGACAGGGATGATCATGTCGCCGGTGGTGCGGCTCAAAATGACCTGGCCTACATGGATGGCCGTGCCAGGGTGGTTCTTGTGGTAGATAAAATAAGAACGATCGCTATTGTTCTTTGCGACCGTCGCTGACGAGAACGAATTGACTACCCAGTTGCCATTCTTGTCGAAAATGAATAATCCTTGAATCCCGTCGGTTGCCTCAACGTTACTGGCCATTATTTTGGATAAGCGAACTTTCTGTTCGTCGCCAAGTTTGTCATTTTCAACGCGCTCTGCAAGGTCGCTCAGAATGTTTTCAGCTTGACGCAAGGTATCTTGAGCCTGCTGCTCGGAAGCCCGAACAATGTTATGAACAGCAATTTTGGCGTTCGCCAATCGTTCGTCCGCCGATTGCTTTAGCTGCCAGGCAATTGCGGAAACCAGCATGACACAGACCAAGAGGATGAAAGCGATCAGGCCCACAGAAAGAGCTTTAGGTGTTAACCGACCAGACACGAGCGTTATGCTTTTCATGGAACTCTTCATAGTGTTGCCATGCTGACCCTTACTGTGAGTTTTCCAAACTCATCAATACCAGGTTGAGTGTACCTATAGCGATCAGAGTACCGAGTCAATATGGGCTTAATAAGCCAAACATGCACGCGATAAAACTACGCAGGATCAACGAGAACGGCAGCGGTTCTCGGTAGTTGAGTCTCAAAGCGCACATAACGAAGGCATGTTGAGAGCCGTGACTTAGTCTTCCTGGTTTCGGGCTGTTGCGATGCCTTGCGACAATCCATGAATGACATCCGCCGCCATTTCTTCGGTACTGTTCAACCCATCAACTCTGACAATCGGTATGGTCTGCTTCGACATCCAGCGCTCGTGCCACGCCCTGCTGCGTCCGGAAAAGCTCGGGTCGTCGTACTGTGATGCCCATGCCCGGAAGGCCACATGTATCTCATGCATATCGCCACCGGGTGCGATCCGATTTCCGAAGTGCTCCTTTTCACGTGCAGCCAAGCGTTCAAGCCGAACGGGGGTAGGCGTTGCCACAAACACAATCAGGTCGGCGTCGTTGATCAGTGCATCTCCCCAACTCATACAAGAGCCGGTGAGCACCCAACCGTCATCACCGAAGCGTTGCTGAATCAGCGCCACACGCTCATCGGGCGGGCGCTTGGTTGTAAAAGGAGGGTTGGTGGGCAGCCAATAGAAGTCATCGACATCGAGATGGCGAAGGCTGAGCAAAGAGGCGAGGGTACGACCCAGCGTGGTCACGCCTGCGCATGAGGCGCCTGTGATGTAGATCCGCAATGGTTTCCTCCGTGAGTATCCGCAGGCCCTAGCGCTGCTGAAAAGCTATTTTCAGCCCCAGCCCCATAAACAAAGTACCGATGATCTTTCCTTCCCAGCGGCGCAGCCTTGAAAGGCCCGTCATCCATTTGCTCAAAGGACGAATAGAGACCGAAATGAGCGTGGTATACACCGCACTGAGGCCCGAAAAGATCAAACCCAGCACCGCGAATTGCGCCAGGGAAGAACCCGATTCCGGATGAATGAATTGCGGCAGGAACGCCAGGAAGAAAATCGCGGTTTTCGGGTTCAGCACTTCGGCAACCACCGCCTGGAAATACGCCTGGGTCGAGGTCACTGTGGGCAGGTCTTTGCGCGTGGTCGCGCCAGGCTTGGCCATAAACGCGCGTATGCCCAGGTAGATCAGGTAACAGGCGCCGACGATTTTAACGACGTTAAATGCCACGGCCGAGGTCATCAGGATGGCGGAAAGGCCCAACGCCGCACACAACGTATGGATAAGGTCCCCCGAAGCCACGCCCAGCCCGGTGGCAATCCCGACCTTGCGGCCACCCTGGAGGGTGCGGGTGATCACCAGAAACACGGCAGGGCCGGGGATCAGGAAAAGGCCGATTACAACGGCTATGTACGTCAGGATGGGGGCCAGTTCGAACATCGTGCGTCATCTCAAGATTGGAAGCGTCCTACAGTTATCCTCATCCAGGGCGTTAAAGCAATCCAGGTGATCTGCCTGTTTTCAACCTTCAGGTTGTCGCTGGCACGGACTACTGGTGTGACTGCACCGGTCAACAAAGCTCTTCGCTGACCGCGTCGGCCCACATCGCCCCCGGCACTGCCGCTGCGGAGTCAACCCGCTTGATCTCAGCCAGGCAGCGTTCCAGCGTACTGTCACGCAGATGCTCCTGGAAGATGCACAGGCACTGCGCAAACAGCACCAAGGTGGAATTGATGAAAACGCGCGCGTTATCGAAATCATGGTTGAAGTAAACGACCTCGCGGCTTCGACGATCGATGGCCAAAACGTCTCCCGAGCCGTTTTGGCCAAGCGGGAAATAGTCCTCGCTAATTCCGTACACCATCAGCCGGTGGGCGATTTGCGATGGGCTGTAGGCTTCAAGACTCAAAAAGGGCGCGGCGTCGCGCGGCAGCCCCTGTTTGACGAGGAACTCCGCGTCTTGTGGGGCGAGGGAACAGACCTGGCCAGCCTCGTAGACAACAAATTCGTCTAGACACAGGTCCAGTTCCGGCGGGACGAGCGGCTGCGACGATATAAATCGTGCCTTGAAGTCAAACCCGGTCATGTTCTTCACTTCGCAAATGCATATTCACCACCCTGTGCCAGCGCCTTGCGATACGCCGGCCGTTCCTGAAAGCGTTGCACCCACGCCGCCACATTCGGGTACGCCTGCAACTTGCCCTGGGCCCTGGCGATTTCGCCGATGAAGCTCATCTGGATATCCGCGCCGGTCAATTCGTCACCCACCAGGTACGGCGTAAGCCCCAGTGCGTTGTCCAGATAACCCAGGTAGTTCGCGACCTCGGATTCGATACGCGGATGCAAGGGCGCACCCGCATCACCCAGGCGCCCAACGTAGAGGTTGAGCATCAGCGGCAGCATGGCCGAACCTTCGGCGAAGTGCAGCCATTGCACGTATTCGTCATAGGTGGCAGTGGCTGGGTCGGGTTGCAGGCGGCCTTTGCCATGGCGGCGAATCAGGTAGTCGATGATGGCGCCGGACTCGATCACCACGTGGGGACCGTCTTCAATCACCGGTGATTTGCCCAGCGCATTGATGGCCTTGAGTTCAGGTGGCGCCAGGTTGGTTTTCGGGTCGCGCTGGTAGCGCTTGAGCTCATAAGGCAGGCCGAGTTCTTCGAGCAGCCACAGGATGCGTTGCGAACGAGAGTTGTTGAGGTGGTGGACAATGATCATGGTGGCTCCGCTGGGCGAGAATAGGGGCGTATAGGGACAGACCGCTGTGGCGCTGTGGAGTGCCGTGAATTAAATGTGCTTCGAAGAATGCATGAAAGATGGATAATCACAGCGGTAGGCACTGATTACAAACCGGATAGAACACATGAATCGTCAAAAGAAACTACAACAGCTGTTCAAGGCTAAAGCCAAAAAGGCCAGCGCCAAATTGGCACCCGCCCGCAAGGACAAGTACATCAGTAAAGCTGACCGGTTGAAACTGGCGACTGAATCCACTGATGAGTCAGTTGTTTCTTCTGAGAGCTGATCCAGAAGGCTTAAGCATCATCCGATAGGGAATCGACGGAAAAACCATGAACACTGCTCAACTTGCGATTCAGCACTACATACTCGCCAAGGACGGCAACCGTCCGCATTTGCTCAGCCGAGCGTTTGTTCCGGAGGCGACCCTGGACATGGTAGTGCGCACCGGTTCCATCTCGTTCCCGCCCCACGTTGAAGGAGTTGCCAGCATCGGCGACGTGCTGGTGCGGCGATTCGGGCAGACCTTTGAAAACGTCTATACGTTTTGCCTGGGGCAGCCGCCTGAAGAGGGGGCCGACACCTATCTGTGCAAATGGCTGGTGGGGATGTCCGACAAAAACTCCGGCGAAGCCCGGGTTGGGTGTGGGGTGTATGAGTGGCAGTTCAGTGTTGAGTCGGGGCTTGTTGAAAAGCTCACCATCACTATCGAGCATATGAAAACCCTTCCAGCGGCGGATCTTGAGGGTGTCATGGAATGGGTATCAGGGCTGAATTACCCATGGTGCAGTCTGGAAGCCGCAGTGAGTACTGCGCCACAGAGTGTGGCGGTTAACGAGGTCACCCAGTTTCTTACTGCTTAAATGCCTCGTTCTAGAGAGGGCCATCGGCTCGTAGCGCATTCAGAACAAGCGTAAAGGCAGGTGTTGGCAAGCGACGGCTTGGGTAGTACAGGTGATAACCCGAGAACAACGGGCACCAGTCCTCCAGGACTTGTACCAGGCGGCCATTCTCGATATGCGGTGCAAATTCTTCTTCCGGCAGGTACGCGATGCCCAAGCCGTTAACGGCCGCAGCCGGTACATGTGCGCTGGTGTTAAGAATGACTTGGCCTGCGACTCGCACGTTGACCTTGCGGCCACGCTTTTCGAATTCCCAGACAGCCAGCCCGCCAAGCGTTGGATAGCGGATATCGATACATCGGTGATTAACCAGATCCTGTGGCTTTTTTGGCACGGGATTGCCGGCGAAATACGCTGGCGCCCCTACGACAGCCATCCGTACCTGCGGGCCGATAGGGAGGGCGATCATGTCTTTATCAACGGTGTCGCCAAATCGGATGCCTGCATCGAAGCGGTCCGCAACGATGTCCCGGAAGCCATAGTTGATATCAAACTCAACCTTGATATCGGGGTATTCGAGGAGCAACGGCGTGAGCCGGGGAAGCAGTATTGTCCTCAGGACAAAATCACCACAGGTAATGCGCACCGTGCCTGCGGGCTTGTCCCGCAGTTCGGTCAATGCATCCAGCTCGGCCTCGATTTCATCGAAGCGATGACCGATGGTTTGCATCAGGCGCTCACCCGCACTGGTCGGCGAAACGCTGCGGGTGGTGCGTGTCAGGAGTCGTATTTCCAGGCGCTTTTCAAGCCCGGACACAGCCTGGCTCAGCGCGGACTGTGTGACACCCAAGTGAGCCGCCGCCCGGGTAAAGCTGCCTGCCCTGGCGACCGTCACAAAGGCCAGAAGGTCATTCAGATTATGTCTTGGCATCGTAGGTCGCCTACCTTGATTGATTAGCCTTGCTTATAACTTCAACAAGCTTTCATTAGATTATCAAGCATGATGCACTCGCGGAGAATAGGGCAAGCCTCGTCTGATGTCGCAGGCGTGGTTCTTACCCCTTGCTGGTCCTGGCCGGCACCTATTCACCGATGGGAGCACCTCATGAGAAAACTGGTTGTCTTGCTTGGCCTTCTGATGGCGTCGCTCTGTGCACTGGGAGCAGACATGTCTGACGGAGCCGATAATTTTTACAAAAGTGAGAAGGTCACGATGCAGAAGGTGACTTTCAAAAATCAGTACCGGATGAACACCGTAGGGAATCTGTTCTTCCCAAAAGATTTGAAACCGGGCAGCCAAAACGCTGCGATCATCGTTGGCCATCCCATGGGCGCGGTCAAAGAGCAGAGTTCGAACCTGTATGCGCAGAAGCTGGCAGAGCAGGGTTTCGTGACCCTTGCCATCGATCTGTCGTTCTGGGGCGAAAGTGATGGCCTGCCGCGCAATGCGGTGTCGCCGGAAATCTATGCTGAAGACTTCAGTGCTGCCGTGGACTATCTGGGCACGCAGACGTTTGTTGATCGCAACCGGATTGGTGTCCTGGGCATCTGTGGCAGCGGCAGCTTCGTTATCAGCGCTGCAAAGATCGACCCGCGAATGAAGGCCATTGCCACGGTCAGCATGTACGACATGGGCGCAGCCAACCGAAACGGCTTGAAGCATTCCGTCACTGTCGAGCAGAGAAAGCAAGGCATTGCTGCGGCTGCCGAACAGCGTTATGCCGAGTTCACCGGCGGCGATACCCAGTACACCAGTGGGACAGTCCATGAACTGACGGACAAATCCAACGCGATTGAGCGCGAATTCTACGATTTCTACCGCACGCCACGCGGGGAGTTCACCCCCCAAAGGCCAATCACCGCTGCTGACCACTCACCCGACGCTGACCAGCAACGTCAAGTTCATGAACTTTTATCCGTTCAACGATATCGAGACGATCTCGCCACGCCCGATGCTGTTCATCGCCGGTGAACAGGCTCACTCCCGTGAGTTCAGTGAAGAGGCTTATCGACTGGCTGGCCAACCCAAGGAGCTCGTGATCATTCCAGGTGCGGGCCATGTGGATCTCTACGACCGAGTCGACCTGATTCCTTTTGCCAAACTGACCTCGTTCTTCCAGACCCACCTGAAGTGACCGACCCGATGAGCAGCACCGTTTTGCCTACTCAAACAGCGAGCCGCCAGGTATGGGGAGCAGTCCTGGCGATGGCGCTGTGCGCCTTCGCCCTTGTGACTTCCGAGTTTCTGCCGGTGAGCTTGCTCACGCCGCTTGCGAACGATCTCGGGCTTACGGAGGGGCAGGCCGGACAAGCGATTTCCATTTCCGGCCTCTTCGCGGTCATCACCAGCCTTTTCATCTCCAGCGTCATTCGCAGGCTTGACCGAAGGCCTGTTTTGCTTTTCCTGACGGCCTTGATGATCGCCTCCGGCGCGCTCGTTGCCTTTGCCCCGAACTACTCGACACTGATGGTGGGGCGCGCCATTTTGGGCATCGCGATCGGAGGAAGTTGGGCAATGTCGACCGCGGTCATGATGCGGATTGCACCTGAGCCTTTCGTGCCTAAAGCCATCGCGTTGATCCAGGGCGGTACCGCACTCGCCACGGCGGTCGCAGCGCCGATTGGCAGTTTTATGGGCGGACTGATCGGCTGGCGAGGAGCATTCTTTTGCGTGGTTCCACTCGCGGCTCTGGCGCTGTGTTGGCAAGCCTTCACCCTGCCGAAAATGCCTGGTCAAGATGAGCCCGGCTCTGCTGTTGATGTCTTTCGGTTGTTGGGTCGCCTCAACGTCTCTCTGGGCATGGCGGCAGTGGCATTTTTGTTTATGGGGCAGTTCGCGCTATTCACCTATCTGCGCCCGTTCCTTGAGGCGGTGACCAGTGTTGATGTGTCGGGTTTATCCCTGCTACTGCTGATCATCGGGATGGCCGGGTTGGCGGGTACGATGCTGATCGGTTCATTGCTGAACCGCAGTCTTTATCGAGTGTTGATGCTGATTCCGCTGTTGATGTCGGGCATTGCCATGGCGTTGGTGGTTTACGGTAGCTCAATGCTGGCTACAGCCGTCTTGCTGGGCGTGTGGGGGCTGGTTGCTACTTGCGCGCCCGTGGGTTGGTTCACTTGGTTATCGCGCACATTGCCTCAGGATGCCGAAGCCGGAGGCGGGCTGATGGTGGCTGTCATTCAGTTGGCGATCACCCTCGGCGCGACGGTTGGGGGCGTGTTGTATGACGGGGCTGGCTACCGGGCCACTTTCATCGTGAGTGGCGTGTTTCTTCTGTTGGCTTGTGTGCTTGCATTGCTCGTATCACGCACGGATACGCCACCGGCACGATGATGCGGCACCCCGCGTGGCGAGGGTGCCGTCATGTTCAATGCGCATCCGCCATCGGCTGCTTCGGCGGCTGCACCTTGCGCATCAACGGCACCAGCAACACGGCGACGATGAAGCACACCATGATCATCAGGAACGCATCCGCATAAGTCAGCGTCTGCGCCTCACGCCAGGTCAGCGCCCACAGCTGATGCAGCGCAAACTGGCTCGCGTCCAAGCTGTTTTGCCCGAGCAACTGGGCATTCCCTGAAAGCTGGTCAAGCCAGACATTCATCGACTCGTTCCGGATGTTCAGGTGCTCGGCCAGGCGCAGGAAGTGCAGGTTGGTGCGGTCGTTGAGCACCGTGGCGCAGGCGGCGATGCCGATGGCGCCGCCGAGGTTGCGCATCAGGTTGAACAGCCCCGAGGCGAGTTTCAGTCGGTCGGGGGCCAGTGCGCCGAGGGTCAGGGTGACCACGGGCGGCACCGCCATTTGTTGGGCAAACCCGCGTATGGCTTGGGGCAGCATCAGCTCCTTGGCGCCCCAGTCGTGGGTGATGGGGGAGAAGTCCCACATCGACAGGGCGAACAGCGACAACCCGAACATCAAAATCCAGCGCAGGTCGAAGCGGTTGGCCAGCACCGCGTACACCGGGATCGCCAGCAACTGGAACACCCCCGTGGAAAACACCGCCAGGCCGATATCCAGCGAGCCATACCCGCGCACCCGCCCGAGAAACAGCGGCGTGAGGTAGATGGTGGCGAAAATGCCGATGCCGGTGATGAACGAAAACAGGCAGCCCAGGGCGAAGTTTCTATCCCGAAGCGCGCGCAGGTCGACAATCGGTTCCTTGATTTCCAGGCAGCGCCAGATAAACAGCCCGCCGCTGATGCCGGCTATCCAGGCGGTGGTCGAGATGGTGCTGTCGCTGAACCAGTTCCAGCGTGGGCCTTCTTCCAGGGTGTATTCCAGGCAGCCGAGAAACACCGCCATCAACGCCATGCCGATATAGTCCGCGCCCTTGAGCAGCGACGGGTTGGGGCGGTCGACCTTGACCAGCATCGGTACCGCAAAGGTCACGAACAGGCCGGGCACCAGGTTGATGTAGAACAGCCAGTGCCAGGAGGAAATATCGGTGATCCAACCGCCCACGGCCGGGCCCAATGTGGGCGCAAGGGACGCGATGGCGCCGATGGTGGACGCGGCGATCACCCGTTGTTTGCCGTTGAAGTACATGAACGCGGTGGTGAACACCAACGGGATCATCGAGCCCCCCAGAAACCCTTGCAAGGCGCGAAACGCGATCATGCTCTGGATGTTCCAGGCCATCGCGCACAGCAGGCTGGTCAAGGTAAACCCGGCCGCCGACGCCGCGAACAGCCAGCGCGTGCTCATCACCCGCGAGAGCCAGCCCGACATGGGGATTACGATGATTTCCGCGATCAGGTAAGCGGTCTGCACCCACGCCGTATCGTCCGCTCCGGCAGACAGCCCGCCGCCGATGTCCTTGAGGGAGGCGGAGACGATCTGGATATCGATCAAGGCGATGAACATGCCCACGCACATGGTGGCGAAGGCCGCGACCTTTTGTGCGGTGCTCAGGGCGGGCAACGGGCTGTTCATAGCTGGGCCTTGAGGGCGCTGGCCTGGTCCTCGAACGCTTCATCGGTGTTGACCTTCGCCATCACCGACAAGCCGGGACGCAGGGCGCCGAAGTCGGCGTCGGTGCTGTCGAGCCGCACGCGCACCGGCACACGCTGCACGATCTTGGTGAAGTTGCCGGTGGCGTTTTCCGGCGGCAATACACTGAATTGCGCCCCGGTGGCAGGGGCCAGGCTCTCGATGTGCCCGTGGAATTCACGGTCGGGGAGGATGTCGGCGCGGATGCTCACGCTTTGCCCAACCTGCAGGCGGCCGAGTTGGTCTTCCTTGAAATTGGCGTCCACCCACAATCCTTTCGCCGGCACCACCGAGATCAGTTGGCTGCCGGCCGCGGCGTAGGCGCCGACCCGGGCGCGGCGGTTGCCCACATAGCCGTCCACCGGGGCCCGCAGCTCGGTGTAGCTGATGTTCAACTGTGCCTGGTCGCGTTCGGCTTGGGCCTGTTGCAACGCGGCGCGGGCCTGGTCGCGCTGGGTTTCAATCACGTCGATTTGCCGGCGCGCCGCCATCAGCCCGGCTTGCGCTCGGGAGTGGTCGGCGCGGGCAGTCTTCCAGACGGCGCTGACCCGTTGCGCGCTTTCCACCGACACGGCTTGGCTGCGCACCAGGTTCTGGTAACGGGTCTGATCGTCGCTGGCCCGTTGCGCTTCGGCATCGGTGGCGTCGATCTGCGCCTTGGCCTGGTTGATCACCGCCAGTTGCAGTTGTTCGGTGGCGTCGAGGTTGGCGAGGGCGGCTTGTTGCGCGGCCACGGCGCCATCGGCTTTGGCCAGGGCGGTGCGGTAGTCGCGAACATCAATACGGGCCAGCACATCGCCGGCCCGTACGTACTGGTTGTCCTGCACGGCCACTTCGCTGATATAGCCCGGCACCTTGGCACTGATCACCGTTACGTCTGCGCCGACGTAGGCGTCGTCGGTGTCTTCGATAAACCGGCTGACCAGCCACCAGTGGCTGGCGTACCAGACGCCGCTCACCACCGCCAGGGTCAGCAGCCCCAGGCGCAGGGCCTGTTTGCGCCGGGATGGTTTTGTGGGTTCGGGCACAGCGCTGACTTGAGCGTCCATGGCGAAATGACCTCGTTGAGTTTGAGTGGCGAAACGGACGGCCCGTTGGCTTGTTACTGAATATTACATGCGTAATATGTCACGGTAGGTTTCATAATGAAAGTCACTCGATGGAAGTTATTGCCACGTCAGGCCAGCACGCAAATGCAAAAAAGCCCTGAGATTCAGGGCTTTTTCAGAGGAGGGTGTTTATTGGCGCAGTAGCAACGAATAGCCAGTCTCAAGACACTGTTATTTCTTCCCCGACGCTGGCCTTCGTCCGTGTCGCACGCAATGCCATGACCAACGCCAACATCGGTGCCAGGGTAAACAGCGCGAACAGCCAACGTGCCGCATTGGCGACGCCGGCATCGCCCGCCACGCCATTGATGCCCGCCATGTTCGAGATCACCCCCGCCAGTGCTGCGCCCATGGCCATGGCGAACAGTTGCAGGGTGGTGATCGACGATGCCGCTGTGTCCTTATCCTGCTCCGACGCCACTTGCAGGATGCGCGTCAGCAGATGCGGCCAGCCCAGGCCGATGCCAAAACCCACCAGGAACAACCCGAGGCAAATAGGTGCCAACAGTGCCCAGTCCCCGTGACCGGCGATTGGCGTAGTGATTGCCAGCATCACCAGCCCGGCCACGATAAACAGCGGCCCCGCGATAATGGCGCGGTGCGGACCACGGCCGGTCCAGCCAGAGCTGAGGATTTCCGATACCGTCCAACCGGCCGCCATCAACGCCGCCATGTAACCGGCGACCAAGGGTGACTGGCCATGCAGATGCTGTAGAAAATACGGCATGAAAATCTCGCTGCTCATGCCGATCACCAACAAGCACGTGGTCGCATACAGTGCGCAAAGCGGGGTGCTGAACTTCAGCGCATCCCTGGGCAGAAGACGCACCGTGGCGTTGGATTCCTTGCGGATCAGCAGCCACACCAGCACCGCACAGACCGCGATGCCCAACAGGTTCCAGCTCGGCAGTGACGAGACGCTGCCCGCACACACCGCCAGCACCGCGCCAGCCAACAGCACCAGCTGCGGCACCGGCAAACGAGCCGTGGCCGTCGCTGCGGTATCGCGTGGCGGCAGCGCACGGCTGGTGAGCACCATATACGCCAGGCTCACCGGCACCATCGAACCGAAGGCGAAACGCCAGGCGTCCATTTCCGCAAACACGCCACCCACCGCTGGCCCGACCAGCGTCGCCACGCCCCACATGCCCGATACCAGAGCCATTGCCCGAGGCCAAAGACGTTCTTCGAACACCAGCTGGATCATCGAGTAACACAGCGCCAACAGAACCCCGCCGCCCAGGCCCTGGATAAAGCGTCCTGCCAGCATCACCGGCATGCTCGGCGCCAATGCGCAAATCAGCACACCCACCATGAACACCAGCGTGGCTAACGCATACGCTTGCCGTGGTCCGGTACGTTGCAACAGCTTGGAGGTGAGGGCCGAGCCGAGGATCGAGGCCACCACATACAAGGTGGTACTCCACGCATAGAGCGCCAGGCCGCCGATTTCTGCGACCACCGACGGCAGGATGGTGGTGGCGATGTAGGTGTTGGTGGCATACAGCGCGATGCCGCCTGAAAGCGCGATGGAACGGGTGGCGTTTTTGCCCCGGAGCAACTCGCCCCAACTGCTGTCTTGGGTTTGCATCAACGATTCCTTGTACTGCATTCGCGGTGTGGCCCGGCAACTGGCATGGGTGTCAGGCTTGAGATTAATTAACCAAGTTATTGCTTGTTATATTGAGGCGGGGCGGATTGTTTTGCAAGAAGTGCCTTGTCAGGTGGTTGAGCCACTATTGGAGCCGAAGAGTTTCCCAAGGCTGGCAGCACGTCACACCGTCAATTTCCGGCTGAACTTGGTTTCCATCACGATATGGGACGCGGTGTGCGCCACCCCTTTGATCATGTTGATCCGGGTTAGCTCGGCGTTGAGTTCGCTGAGGGTGGCGGTAGCGAGATGAATGATGAAGTCCGACTCGCCCGAGACCGCATACACGGCTTGCACCGCGTCCATCTTGCGCAGGGACGTCATGACATCGGTGTAACTCTTGTTGGTGCAGGAGGTCATGGTGAAGCAGGTAACCGTCTGCTGCAGCCGGTCCTGGTCGATGCGCACGCTGTACCCGGTGATGACGCCGGCCTTTTCCAGACGGGTAATCCGTTCCTGCACCGCAGAGCGTGAGACCCCGAGTTTGCGGGCGAGTGACGCGGTGGGCTCGCGTGCGTTGGCCTGAAGGAGGCCGAGCAATTGCCGGTCCTTGTCGGTCAGGTTAAACAATGGGCCGGGATTCTGCGTATCCATGGACACTTCCTTGACCTTGCTCGGGTCATTTTTGATGAGTCGCCCTGCGCTGCGAACGCCTTTCCTGAAACATGTCCATCATCTTCAGGCCGGCGTAAACCGTTTGTGCGGCCGCAGGGCCCAGCGGGCCGCCGTTCCATTCCAGGCCATAGGCATCGAACAGACGGTAGCGATCGGTTTCGCCGCAGATTGCCTCGGCGATGACGCGTCCACCGATCGGCGCGGTGTTCATACCATGGCCACCAAATGATGTACATGTCCACAATCCCTGCCCGAGCGGGCCAATGTGCGGCATCTTGTGCCGCGCATAGCCCATCAGCCCGGACCAGGCTTTGTCGATCCTGATGCCGCGCAACTGCGGATAAACGTCGAGGATGTCTTGGGTCAGCAACTGCCCCAGGCGTTTTTCATCCTGCAGGTTCCGGGTGGTTATACGCCCGCCCCAGAGCAGGCGGTCGCCCTCGACGACGCGGTAATAATCCGAGGCCCGGCGGTTATCGCCCACGGCATCGGTGGTACGCACCGCCTCCGCCAGGCGATCACCCAGAGGCTCGGTCAGCACCGCATAGGTCGCGATCGGCAGGAAGGCGCGGCGTAATTTGCCGAACTCCGGCCCGCCATAGCCGCCGCAGCAATACACTACATGGGCGCAATCCACAGTGCCTTGATCGGTTGCGACCCGGTGTCGCCCGTTGCGACTCTCGACGCTGATCATGGGCGACCGTTCATGGATTTTCCCGCCGCTGCCCTCGATCAGCCGGGCCAGGCCGAGGCAATAGTTCAACGGGTGGAAGTGAAAGCCATGGCTGTCGCGCAGGGCCTGGAAATACCGCTCGGTCTTGAGCTTTTCGCGCACCGCCTGGCGATCCAGGTACTCGAGGTGAAAGTCGAAATCCGCCGCCATTTTGTCGCGCATGCGCTGCAGGTTATCGCCATCGTCGTAGCGAACCACGCTGAGTTTTCCGGGGGTGGGCGTGCAGCCGGGCAATTGATGACCGGCGATCATGTCGCGAACAATATCGACGCCTTCAAGGGACAGTTTGAACAGCGCGGCGGCGGTGGGTTTACCGCAGCGCTGCTCGATAGAGGACAACCCTTCGGACCAGCCCTGAAGCACAAAGCCCCCGTTACGCCCCGACGCGCCCCAGGCAACACGTCCCGCGTCCAGCAGCACCACGGACTGTCCGCGTGAGACCAGCTCCCACGCGGTGCTCAGCCCTGCCAGCCCGGCGCCGATGACGCATACATCGGCCTGGGCATTTCCACACAGCACCTCACGTTCAGTCGTGTCGCGCATCGTGGCGGTGTAGTAATTGTTGTTGTAGGTGTACATGAAGTCCGTCGTCCTTTTTTCGCGGCGCAGGCGTACCGCGCGCCACGTCGAGGACGGGCGCCTGGTAGGCCAATGCTTGTTTTATTGCACTTGGGTGAGGTCGGCGCCGTACCATTTTTCAGACAGCTGCTTCAGCGTGCCATCGGCTTTCATGTCGGTGACGATCTTGGTCAGCGCGCTGTTGAACGCCTCATCCCCCTTGTCTACGGCGATGGCCAGGGGTTCGTAGTAGGCCGGCTTGCCTTCGACTCTGACGACGGGATAGCCATTCTTGATGGCCGCGACGATGGTTGGAAGCGCAGACAAGGTAGCGTCCAGGCGAACCCCGTTACCCATGCGCAGATCATCCAGCGGGCCCATGCTGTCGCCGTAGGTGCGAACCTCGCCGGGTGTGACGTCATAGGTAAATGGCGGCACATCGGCGGCGTCGATCTTGAGGCGACGATTGATATAGTCCTCCGACGTCGTGCCGGCTTCGACGCCGATAATCTTGCCGTTCAGGTCCGCCAACTTCGTCCCCGAGGCGTCCTTGTGCACGGCGAATACATACGGCGTGTAGTAGTAGATCGCGGGAAAATCGAGCACTCGGGTGCGCTCGGTGGTCGGCGTCATGGAGCCCACCGACAAGTCCCAGCGATTCGACCAGCGCCCGGCAGTGATGATCCCGTACTCGGGCGTCACGAAGTCGACTTTGCTGCCCAGACGTTTGCCGATTTCGCTGGCGACATCGATATCAAAGCCTTGCAGCTTATTGTCCGGCCCCAGGAACGATTGCGGTGGCCAGTTGGCCGAAGTGGCCACTTTGAGCACTTTGGTTTCATGGATGCGGTCGAGGGTTGAACCCGCCCAGGCGGTGCCTGTGAGGGCGGTGGCGACAGCGGCTGCTGCGACGAAGCGAGTGAGCGAGATCATGGGTAAGCCTCCAGATATCGTGAATGCGGATTTTTGTTGTTTTGGTCGATGTCCGACGATGCTTCTCAGTGGCTGAGAATCTGCGACAGAAACTCCCGGGCACGCTCGTGCTGCGGGTTGTCAAAAAACTCGGTGGGTTTGGCTTGCTCGATGATGCAACCCTGGTCCATGAAGATGATCCGGTCGGCCACCCGCCGGGCGAACCCCATCTCGTGGGTGACGCAGACCATGGTGATGCCGTCCTGAGCCAACTCGCCCATCACATCCAGCACCTCCTTGACCATTTCGGGGTCAAGGGCGGACGTGGGCTCGTCGAACAGCATGATGCGCGGGCGCATGCACAGGGCGCGGGCGATGGCCACGCGCTGCTGCTGGCCGCCCGAAAGCTGGCTGGGGTATTTGTCGGCCTGGTCCCCGATGCGCACCCGGTCCAGGTATTCATGGGCCAGTTCGCGCGCCTGGGGCTCGCTGAGCTTGCTCACCAGGCGCGGCCCCACCATGAGGTTTTCCAGCACCGTCATGTGCGGGAACAGGTTGAACTGTTGAAACACCATGCCTACCTGGCGGCGTATGCCGGCCACGCAGGCGGCATCACGGGTCAACTCGGTCCCTTCGATAAACACGTGGCCTTTCTGGAAGTCCTCCAACAGATTCAGGCAGCGAATCAACGTGGATTTTCCGGAACCCGACGGCCCGCACACCACCACGATTTCACCGCTGGCAATGTGCAGGTCGATGCCCTTGAGCACATAAAAATCGCCATACCATTTGTGCATGTCCTGGATCGATATCGCAGGGTATGGAGCAGGGACTACGGAGGGCTGATTCATCGTCATGCTCCTGATTCAGCGATGGGCGCGATTGAAGTGCTTTTCCAGGCGGGCCTGAACGGTTTCCAGCACGATCGACAGCAACCAATACAGCACGGCGGCGGTGATCAGCATTTCCAGGTGACGGAACTCGGCGCGACCCTGGGTTCGCGCCAGGAACATCAGCTCCCAGACCCCGATCACCGACACCAGCGAACTGTCCTTGAGCATCGAGATGAACTGATTGCCCGTCGGCGGAATGATCAGGCGCATGGACTGCGGCAGAATCACCCGGGTCATGGTCTGGAACGGATTCAGGCCAATCGCCCGCGAAGCTTCCCACTGGCCCCGCGAGATACTGCTGATCCCTGCGCGGAAGATCTCCGTCATGTAGGCGCCATAACACAGCGAAAGCGCCAGGATCCCTGCCGGAACGGCCCCGACGACATAACCGAGTTGAGGGATGCCGAGGTAAATCAGGTAGATCTGGATCAGCAGCGGAACACCGCGAAAAAACGAGGTGTAGAAGCTGGCAATCGCAATCGCGAAGCCGTTGGACGACAAGCGCGCGGTGGCGCCCAACAAGGCCAGCACGAACGCAATCGCAATCGAAATCGCCGACACGTAGACGGTGGTGAACACCCCTTGGGTAATCATGAAGCCGATTTTGGTCGCGATGAAACTGTAGGAAAGGTTGAAGGTGTCGAAGAACAACAGGAACAGCACCAGCAACTCGCACCACACCGTAATGATCTGTGCGCGCAAGGGAAACCGGCCAAGGATGAACAGGTTCAGCACCACCGTGAGGGTAAACGTCCCGCCCACCGCAATGTCACGCGCCAGCGGGGCCGACAGGTCGAGAACGATGGGGCCCATCAAGTGGGCAAGGCGGCCTTCGCCCACGCCGCACGCCAGCGTGATGATGAAAATCACCACGGCAACCGCGCCCATGAATACGGCGCTGTCCGTCATGCGGGTCTTGACGATATGGTCTTTGTACATGGCTTACGCGCCCCGGGGTGAGCCCCTTTATTGTTGTAGGTTCATTATGGGTTGGCGAAATGCCGGGCGGCACCCTGCGGATTGTTGGGAATTGCGGTTTTTAAGGGCGGATGAGGGGAGGGGAGCCGTACATCTGCTGGGCGAGGTCATAAGGCTTTCGCCAGCAATCATTTCGCGCCAGACTCATGGGCATTCATCGCCCCAGTGTAGCCACCATGATTTCCCATGTGTTTTTAGGTACAGGTGATTTTGATCGAGCCTTCGCTTTCTATTCCAAGCTGATGGCTGAATTGGGCCTCACGTTGAAATTCTGTGATGCGGCAAAACCGTGGGCTGGCTGGGTTTCCAAAACTGCACCTCGACCAATTTTCGTCATCGGCGCGCCGTTTGATGGCAACCCCATTGCACCGGGGAATGGGCAGATGGTGGCGCTACTTGCGCCCAGTCGGGAGGCGGTCGATAGAAGCCATTCGACAGCGCTGGCGCTCGGCGGGGTTTGTGAGGGAGAGCCTGGATTAAGGCCTCACTATCACCCCGACTATTACGGGGCGTATTTTCGGGATATGGATGGCAACAAGCTGTGTGTGTGCTGCCATGATCCAGAAGCAAGTGAGTTGGGGCATGGGTGATCGGGTGTGACCAACCAGCCTTAATCATCAACAAAGTGTTCATGCCAGGCGTCTTCACTTAACATCAGGGTCTATTCGCATTCATGCATTCATGGAGGATCCTGCGCATGTTCGGCCCCTTGCTCGACAAACTCTTCAATCGGCCCGTGACCGAAGAGGGCTTCGCCCAACTGTTCATCAAGGCCGCACGCGATGCAGGCTTTAGCGGCCCCCTTGACTACCGGCCAAGTGAGTTTCGTCTTTTGCACGACAATGGTGCGTACTTCAACCTCCACAACGCCTTTCGTGACTATCAGAGCGCCGACAAAGCCCACAAGCCCTCCGTGTTGAACGGCTACGTTTCGACGTTGATCAACGCCAAGCAAACCGCGCCGCAGACCTTTGAGCGCGTGAGACCCTTGTTGCGCCCGGTGATTCGAAATCTCGCGATGCTGGAAGAGGTGCGCCTGCACCAAGCGCGCACCCTAGGCTGGGACGCGCCTTATTCAACGGTTTATCAACCACTGGGTAGAGACTGTGTGACCTTGCTTGCAGTCGACTATCCCGAGTCCACGTCTACCCTGACGAAGGGGCCGCAGGAGGACTGGGGGTTGACCATGGACGAAGCCCTGGCGATTGCCGTGGATAATCTGCGCGAAGCCACCCCGGATGCGTTCGAAGAAATCGAACCCGGGGTGTACACCGGTCGCTGGAATGACGGATATGACACCAGCCGGGTACTGCTGCCGGACGTGCTGCAGCGTGCTCCGATCAAAGGCTTGCCGGTGTTCATGATCCCGACCCGTGACGTACTGTTGGTGACGGGCGACAGAGACGAGCAGGGCATTCGCAATATGGTTGAGGTCTGCTTCAAGGCGATTGAAAGCGGGCGGGTGGTTTCCAGCCAGGTTTATACCTACCAGGATCAACAGGTCGTGCCCTTTATCTCCGGGGACGCCGTCGTTGAAACACGGCTGGCGAGCCTGGAACAGTTACTGCTGCTCGGCGCTTACCATGACCAGAAAGAACTGCTCGACACGATCCATACCGAGCAACAAAACGATGTGTTCGTCGCCACCTACCAGCTGTTTGAGCTGGCCGGGGGCAACGGCAAGGCATTTTCGGTGTGCAGTTGGACCAAAACCGTTGACACCCTGCTTCCAAAAACGGATCGGGTCGCGCTTGTTGAAATTCAGGATGACGGGAGCGCGAATGTCCATGTCGTGGAATGGGACGAGCTTAAGTCCAAATTGGGCGAACTGCTGACGCCGGTCAGTGTGTACCCGCCTCTGTATCGCACGGTTGGCTTTCCGACCGAACAGCAATTGAGCCAGTTGACCGTGTTGAGCTGACGCCGCTTGTTTATGGCGGGTCTTGCGGCCTGCCATTGATTCACTCGGTCACGGCTTTCAGCTCGCCTCACGGTTACAGTTTCGTCCTGGACACTGAGTGCTTTCGCCCCATTTTCGCGCACGGCACTCCAGTTTCTGAGCAGCGCCCCGCCTATCTTGCGGCCTGTCCGCAGCGGTCCGTTTCTTGCTTGAGCCAGCTTAATCAATGACATGGCATTTTGCCGTCAGTCATTTCAAAGCTTGATTCGCGGTTGATGCGAGTGGTTCTAGGAGTCGTAGGACATGCAAAGTATTTTGTCGCCAGGAATCCGCCTGCTCGGGCGTTTCGGATTCGCGCGCAAGTTCCAGATCCTGTTTTTTCTGTTCATGCTCCCCCTGGCGGGCAGCTTGTGGATGATCGCGCAGGAGTACCGCACTAAGCAGACGGTGATTTCCAATGAGCAATCCGGTGTGCGCGAACTGTTGGCCCTGGATGCCCTGGACGCCCAGCTGACCGCCCAGCGCAACCTGGCCGCACGCTGGAAAGCCGCCGACATCCTCCACGATCAGACGCCCGCCGCCAAAGCCGCAATGACCGCGGTCGACACCAATTTCCCGCTGATCCTGCAAAGCGTGCAGGCCCTGGGCGAGGCCCTGAAAGCCCAGAATGCCAGCGCTGATACCCTCGCACGCTTCGAAGCACTAAAAGCTTCGGTCACCGGCATGGACTCCCAAGCCCTGCGCACCGTGGGGTGGTGGCCGGACGGCTACGACCGCTTCACGTCTGCACTGAGCGCGATGCAAACCCTGCGCGAGCAGATCACCATGGACACCGGTTTGATTCTCGACCCGTGGCTCGAAACCTATTTGCTGATGCAGATTTCCACCCAGCAGACCCCCGACCTTATCGAGCGTATCGGGCGCATGGCGAGCGTCGGGCAGTCGTCCATCGCATCGGGCCAGTTCACCCTGCAAAGCCGTTTGCAGATGCGTGATTTGCGCGGGCGTATCGGCGATGCCAGGGACCAGTTGGTCAAGGCTGCCGCGTCCCTCAAGGCCAAGCAATACCCTGGGCTGCAACCCTGGATCGCGCAATACGACGACAGCGTGCAACTGTTGGACCGCGAGCTGAAAGCCCTGGACGAGGGCGTGTTCGGCGGCACCATCAAGCTCGATACCAGCGGCTTTGAACGCAGTGTCGACGGCATGCTCGGTACCCTGGGCGCGTTGCGTAGCCAATCGCTGACCTCGCTGGACGCGCGCCTGGGTTACTACCGAAACAGCTCGCTCAAGCAATTCATCCCGGTGGCGGTGACGTTCAGCGTGCTGGCGTTGGCGGCCCTGTACTTGTTCGTGTGCTTGCAGGCTTCGATCCGCCGCAGCGCCAGCGGCATCACTACGCTTGCTGAATCCCTGCGTGACGGCAATCTGTGTGTGGAGGTGGCGGTGGAAGGGCGTGACGAACTGGCCGCCATCAGTACTGCGCTCAACGTCGCCGTGATGCAGTTGCGCACCAGCCTGTTGGGAGTGAACCACGAGACGCAGCAGCTCGGCTCTGCGGTGCTGACGCTCAATTCGCAATCGGGCAGCACGCTCACCGAAGTGGAAGACCAGCAACAGCAAATCAGCCAGATTGCCGCTGCCGCCACGCAGTTGGCCGCGACCTCCATGGGCGTCGCCAGAAGCTGCGAGCAGGCCTCCGGCAGTGCGCAGAAAACCCGGCAGATTGCCGAGGACAGCAGCCGCGACAGCCAACGCACCACCGCCAGTATCCAGCAACTCAACCAGCGCCTGACTGACACCTCCGATGCATTGGAACGCGTCAGCCAGCAGGGCCAGCAGATCCAGTCGGTGGTCGACACCATTCGCGGCATCGCCGAGCAGACCAACCTGCTGGCGCTTAACGCCGCCATCGAGGCCGCACGGGCCGGCGAACAGGGCCGGGGGTTTGCGGTGGTGGCCGATGAAGTGCGCAGCCTGTCCCAACGCACCCAGGCCTCCACGGCGCAGATCGCCGGGACGGTCGACAGCTTGCGTGCGACAGTGAGCCAGGCCGTCACGCTGATGGGCGCGGCGTGTGAGCAGGCGGTAACCGACGCCGAGTCCGTTACGGGCTTGGGTCATCGTCTGGGCGAGATCGCCAGCGCGGTACAAAGCGTCACCGACACCTTGGCGCAGATCGCCACGGCGGTGGAGGAACAGGCGGCGACGGCGGATGAAGTGAGCGGCAATATCCAGCAGGTTGATCAGGCCGCAGGGCGCTTGCTCGATGGCGCGCGGGCGGTGAATCAGGCCGCAGATGTGTTGAGCAAGGGCAGTCGGGCATTGAGCGATAACACCGCGCGGTTCCAGCTGGGTTGAGGGTGTGTTGGCGGGGCAAACTGTGGTATTCAGCACCCTACAGTCCAGCAAGGAACGCAGATGAATTTCTTCAAGAAGCTCTTCGGGGCACGGAACACGCCTGAGCCCCAGCCGCCCGAGCCCGTGGCATCACCCGAAACCGCCGCGCAAAAGCTCAATTACGATGACCTGACCGAAGCAGAAGCGGCGAACCACGCCGCTTGCATGGCCAGTGCGCAATGCCTGGACCGCCATTGGCAATCGGTAGGCACCGTCGAGCGGGACGTGCTCTCGTACATCATCAGCCCGAGTTTCAGCGGTGGGCCTGATTGGCCGTCGACCCGCCAGGCGTACCGGGTGGTTCGCCGGGACCATGCCATCGTGCTCGCCACAGACGGCCTGTCCGACCCTTTCGATGACGCCGAGGGGTTGGGCAATGGCTTCGAAATGGAGCTGTTCCTGGAAACGTCCGATATCCCGGAGCATGCCCGTGGTGTGTTAGGGGAGATTGATCCTTTAAAGCAGAGCTGGGCGTTTGAGCTGATCGAGCACGTCGCAAAAACCGTTGCGAACGCCGGCGGCATTACCCATCAACTGGACCGCCACGGTGTGTTGTCCCTGGAGCTGCCCGGGTTCAGCAAGTCGCACCACATGAGCGATCAACTGCCGCCTCTGTTCGTGACCGAGGACGATGCCACGGGCGTGCTGTTGGGCGGCCCTGATCCGGACTTCCCGACCCGCCTGGACGACATGCCGCTGTCCCCGGTCAGGCTGGTTCCCGTGGTATTGATCACCGCGTCCGAGCTGGAATACGTGCGCACCGGTGGCCGCGAAGCACGGGAAGATTTGGTGAGCCGCTTGAATTCTGCTGGCGTCGGGCACACCAGCAGTCTTCGTCGGGCCAGCGTGGTATGAGGCCGGGAGAAGCGCGCTCCAATTCGACGAGCCAGGGACTTTTTCGATGACCTCCGATCCGTTCCGTATTCCAACCGATGCTGAAATCGAGAAGGCCGCGAGCAACCTGAACTTCCCGTTCCCTGCGGCCTACATCGAGTTCCTCAAGGGCGGCAGCGATGTGGCCAATGCGACGTTCGAACCGGCTGTGATCCTGCCGGGCACGAGCCATCTCGACTTGTTCGAAATCGCCCAGGTCGCCTGGAACCAAATGGGTGTGCCAAAGGAGTGGCTGCCGTTCATTGAAGAAAACGGTGACTACTTCTGCGTGTCGCAGACAGGGCAGGTTCGGTATTGGTCGCACAATGGCCCGACGAATGAGCGCTGGCCGAATTTCTCGGCGTGGTTCCAGCAGGTGTGTTTGGCAGGTGAATAAGCGCGCAGCTTTCGACGGGGGAATGGAATGCTCTATCATGAGTTTTAACTCATAAAGGACTGCCCGTCCGGGAAGCAATGCCATGAGAGACCTGCCGCCTACCTCTACATTGCGCGCCTTTGAGGTTGCCACGCGTCACGCAACCTTCACCTCGGCTTCAGAAGAGCTGCACGTCACTCAAAGTGCCGTCAGCCATCAACTCAAGCACCTCGAAGAACTCTGGGGATTGCAGCTGTTCCAGCGGGGCAAGTCACTCAGCCTGACGCCTGCCGGCGCGGCCCTTGCGCCCATCGTGCGTGAGTTCTTCATGAACCTTGAGGCCACGCTAGCGGACCTGCGGGAGCAAAAGGGCAGGGTCCGGCTCAAGGTCAGTACCACCTATTCCTTCGCGCTGAAATGGCTGCTGCCCCGTCTGCCGAGCCTGGCCCAGCGACACCCGGAAATATTGGTCTCGCTGGACTCCAGTGACAAAGCCATCAACTTTTCCAGAGCGGAGGCTGATGTTGCGATCCGCTTGGGCAATGGAAATTACCCGGCGCTTTACTCGGAGTTCCTGTTCCGCGAGCAGATTTTTCCGGTGGCCAGTCCCGATCTGTTAAAGCGCTTTGGCCGGCCAAACACGCCAGCCGAATTGCTGCGCTATCCCTTGCTGATGCGCGACGGTGCCGACCTGGTGCCGAAGTGGGAAGTGTGGTTCCAGCACGTCGGGCTGGCGATTTCGCCACTCAATGAGAGTGTCAGGTTTCCGGACACCAACATGACGATCGAGGCCGCCTTGCTTGGCCAGGGCATCGCGTTGGCACGCAGTGGGCATGTGGAATCGGAGTTGAGTGATGGCAGTCTGATCAAGCTGTTCGATGTGCCGTTCCCGTCCCCGGTCGCTTATTACTTTGTGTGCCCCAAGGGTCTCGAAACCCGCCCGCACATCGTCAGCTTTCGTGAATGGCTGATGCAGGAGGCCGTAAACGCCGGGCTGGCTTACGAATAAGGCATGAGGATTTGCTCATTCTCAAATGAGGAGACTTCGTTTCAGTTAACGCGCCGGTTTGCTTAGGATTGGCGCATGCCTTATCACATCATTCTCCTGGTCCTGTTCGCCGCCTTACTGCACGCCAGTTGGAATGCGCTGCTGCGTGGCGGAGCCGACCGGCTCTGGTCGATGACGGTGATGTGCCTGGCAGTTGCCATCGCCAGTGGCGCAATCGCCTTGTTCCTGGAGCCGCCCGCGCCGGCCAGCTGGTTTTATGTGGTGCTGTCAGCGGTGCTGCATGTTGGCTACAACCTGTTCCTGGTGCGCAGCTACAAGGTGGGCGACCTGGGCCAAACCTATCCGATTTCACGCGGCTCCTCGCCGGTGCTGATCACCCTTGGCGCCGCGGTGTTTGCCGGGGAGAGCGTTTCGGCCAGCTCGCTGCTGGGCATTGCCCTGGTGTCTGGCGGGATTATTTCACTGGCGTTCAGGGGCCGCCGCCTGGCCGTGCCCAGCCTGCCCTACGCCCTGGGCACCGGGTGTTTCATTGCCGCCTACAGCGTCACCGATGGCATCGGCGCACGCCTGTCCGGTGCCCCGATGGCCTACACGGTCTGGATGTGCGCTCTGTGGGGCGTGTTGATGCCGGCGGTCTATATCGGCCTGCGTGGGGCAAAGAGTTTGTTCAGCGTGCGGCCCGGGTTCTTCACGGCGTTTGGCGGTGGATTGGTGTCGCTCCTGGCGTACGGAATCATCATCTATGCCATGGCCGGTGCGCCGATGGGGGCGGTGTCGGCCCTGCGCGAAACCAGCGTGTTGTTCGCGGCGCTGATTGGCTATTTCTTCCTCGGCGAGGCATTGACGGTGCGCAAGGTGCTGGCGTGTGCAGTGATTGCTACCGGCACCGTGCTCATTGGCTGAGAACAGGTCACGCATTTCCCACCACCACATGAAGGTTTGCTCAATGGATACCGTCTCGCAGGCACCGCTGATTCTGATAACGGGTGGAGGTCGTGGCGTTGGCGCCGCCACCGCGCGGCTGGCTGCCGCACAAGGTTATGACGTGGCGATCAGCTTCGTTTCCGACGAGTCTGCTGCCCTCGCGGTAGTGGCGGATGTAGAAGCAGCGGGGCGCCGGGCGTTGGCCGTGCGTGCAGACAGCGCAGACCCGGAGCAGGTCGTTCAGTTATTTGCGGCGATAGATCGGGCGTTCGGGCGCATTGACGTGCTGGTTAACAATGCCGGAATCAATGCTTTGCAGTCCCGGGTCGAGGACCTGGCGTTCGAGCGCATGCAGCGGATTTTCGCGGTCAACGCGATCGGGCCGATGCTGTGTGCCCAGCAAGCGGTGAAGCGCATGTCGTTTCGTCATGATGGGCGGGGCGGTTCTGTGATCAATATCTCGTCGGCATCCGCCCGGCTTGGCAGCCCCAACGAATACGTCGACTACGCTGCATCGAAAGGCGCGCTTGAGACCTTCACCATCGGGTTTGCCAAGGAAGTTGCCCGGGAGGGAATACGCGTCAACTGCATCCGCCCCGGGCATATCTACACCGACATTCACGCCAGCGGCGGAGAGCCGGGGCGGGTGGACCGCGTCAAGGATTCGATCCCCATGGGGCGCGGCGGTCAGCCTGAGGAAGTGGCCCGGGCGATCCTGTGGTTGGCAGGCGCCGAGGCATCCTTCATCACCGGCACGTTCCTGGATGTCACCGGCGGCAAATGAGCAGCAGGGCGTGGCACCGAGGCTTCCTTCGGTAGGCCACGCCAGGCATGCTTGCGCACGGTCAGCTGTTGAGTTTGATCTGCTCCTTCGCCAGCTTCACCACATTCTCCAGGGTAAAACCGAACTGGGCCTGCAACTTGGCCAACGGCGCCGATGCGCCAAAGCTGTTCATCACCACCTTGGCCCCGGTCTGCCCGACGTAGCGGTCCCAACCCAACGGGCCCGCCTGTTCCACCACCAGGCGTGCCTTCACCGTTGGCGGTAGCACGCTGTCGCGGTAGGCCTGGTCCTGTTCTTCGAACAGTTCCCAGCTCGGCATCGACACCACTTGCGCCGCCACGCCTTCAGACTTCAGTTGCTCATAGGCATCCACGGCCAGGCTGACTTCACTGCCGGTGGCCATCAGGATCACCTGTGGCTTCTCGGCGCCGGCCAGCACATAAGCACCACGGGACGTGCCCGAGGCTGCGGCGTATTTCGTGCGATCCAGGGTCGGCAGATTCTGCCGCGACAGCACCACGCAGGTCGGCCGGTGGGTCTGGGCCAGGGCGATCTTCCAGGCCTCCAGGGTTTCATTTGCGTCGCCTGGGCGCAGGGTCAACAAGCCCGGGGTGGCCCGCAGTTGGGTCAGGTGTTCGATGGGCTGGTGAGTGGGACCGTCTTCGCCGACACCAATCGAGTCATGGGTAAACACGAAAACCACCGGCAACTCCATGATTGCCGCGAGGCGAATCGGCGGCTTCATGTAGTCGCTGAACACCAGGAAAGTCGAGGTATACGGCCGCAGGTACGACAGCGCCATGCCGTTGGCAATCGCGCCCATCGCATGTTCACGAATACCGAAGTGCAGGTTGCGCCCGCCGTAGTTCTCGGCGCTGAAGCGCCCGGCGTCGTCGAACGTCAGGTTGGTCTTGGTGGACGGCGACAAGTCTGCCGAGCCTCCCAGCAGCCACGGGATCTGTTTCGCAAACGCATTCAACACCTCGCCACCGGCGGCACGGCTGGCGACGCCCTTGGCATCCGTGGCAAAGTTCGGCAGTTGCTCCTGCCAATGCTCGGGCATCTCGCCGGCACGCATGCGGCGCAGCTCATCGGCCAGTTCCGGCTCGTACCGTTCCAGATGGGACAGGGTTTCAGTCCATTGCTCATACAGCGGCTTGCTGCGTTTAAGCAGCGCATCCCGCAGGACCGTGCGCGCTTCATCCGGTACCAGGAAGCTTGAGTCTTCAGGCCAGCCGTAAGCGGCTTTGGTCAGGCGGATCTCTTTTTCGCCCAAGGGCTCGCCATGGGCCGACGCGGTGTTGTGCTTGTGAGGCGAGCCATAGCCGATCACGCTGTCGACCACGATCAGCGTCGGTGCCCCGGTGTTTTTCTGGAACGTGCTCAGGGCGTCGCTCAGGGCCAGCAGGTTGTTCGCATCGGTGACGTGCAAGGTGTGCCAGCCATAGGCCTGGAAACGCTTGATCACGTCTTCGCTGAAGGCCAGTTCGGTATGACCTTCGATGCTGATGGTGTTGTTATCGTAGATCCAGCACAGGTTATCCAGCTTCAAGTGCCCGGCGATGGACGCGGCCTCGCTGCTGATACCTTCCATCATGTCGCCGTCGCCGCACAGGGTGTAGACGTTGTAGTCGAACAGCACCTGGTCGTCACGGTTGAAACGCTTGGCCAGCCAACGCTCGGCCATCGCCATGCCGACGCTGTTGGCGCAACCCTGACCCAGAGGCCCGGTGGTGGTTTCTACCCCCGTGGTCATGCGGTATTCAGGGTGGCCAGGAGTTTTTGAGCTCATCTGCCGGAACTGCTTGATGTCGTCCAGGCTGATGGCCGGCTGGCCGGAGCGCTTGCCGTGGGCGTCAATCTCCACCACGCCCGCCAGGTGCAACAGCGAATACAACAGCATCGAGGCATGGCCCACCGACAACACGAAACGGTCACGGTTAGGCCAGTCGGGGTGCTCGGGGTGATACCGCAGGAATCGGCTCCACAAGGTGTAACCGACGGGCGCCAGGCCCATGGGCGTACCGGGGTGGCCGGAGTTGGCCTTCTGCACGGCGTCCATGGCGAGGGTACGAAGGGTGTTGATGCACTGGGTGTCGACAGCGTTGGCAGCGTGATTCATGGAACCTGTTCTCCATCGGGTGACGATCTACAGTGGAGGGCAGGGTGGACCAAAGGTTTTATGAAATCGTCTGCCCAGCGACGAACGGGGACGCAAACGCGGCAGGTTGATCTCAAACATGACAAGAGCCCATCGGATGGGCTAGCTTCAAGGGGCATTCAGTCATTGATCAACTTGCGGAGGTACTCCATGCCAGTGAAACACGACCTGTATCAGGACTTGGGTTTGAGCAAGGAAGCTGTCGACGGGCGCAGAGCCAAGGACCCTCATTTGAACGCGCTGTTTGATAGATATAAAACTGTCGATGAGCTGGTGCTTAGCGCTGAGAAGGCCGCAGGCAGCGATGATGAGCTGAAGAAATTGAAGGAGAAGCGCTTGTTGGTTAAAGATGAGATCGCCAAGCTTTTGTGATCAGCGACACGCCTTAAGCGAAGGTCTCGAGCGAGCAACCGCTCGCTCGACACATATATAAGTTTAAGCGAGAGCTAATGATCCTCAAATCTTGACGGAGAAAAAGCCGAAATAGAAATCTTCGTCTGGCTCCCGCATGCCAAGTTTGCTAATGCGTCGCCTATAGCCGGTGCAAATTTGAATCCATGCCCTGAGCACGCAGATGCGAAATACACTGAGCTCAGCCTCGTGGAAGGGCCTAGTAGAAAAGACTCATCATGGCTCACTGTGTAGAAGCAGTTCCTCGCTCGCACCCGCGAACAATCAAGGTTAGGAAATATTGCTGCTACAGCAGCAGAAATTTCTTCAATAGATTTTGGCGATACAGGGACCGTCTTCCAGGCAGGAATAGAGGGGTTTTGTTGCCGGTTGTGAAAACCGATTTTTACGCCAGGTTCACTGCTGTTTATCGACGGAACGCCGTAAAGCAGTCCTCCATCCGGGAGTTCGTAAAGGAATACTGGAAAATTTTTATGAGAGAAAAGGTGTTCCGAACCGTTCTTCGGGGTGAACCAGTAAACAGGTACTTGGCGCGGTTCCAGGTAAGTCTTGAGTTCCGGCATCAGGTGATCGGCGATCCATGGCCCTGTGGTAATAATTACCGCCCCAGCGGTGTAGGTGTGACCATTTCTGGTCCTCAAGCGCACTCCTGATTCCAAGTTCTCAAGGGTGGTGACGCTTTCGCCGAACAACGTTACTGCGCCCTGACGAACTGCTTCATTCAACATACCGAGTCTCGCGTCGCTCGCAGATATGGCATAGGCGCCGGGCTCATAAACGGCTCGCATCTCATCAGGGGCGTTATATGCTGGAAGATTGTGCCGGATTTTCGATGTGTTCCAGAGCTCGTGCTCTATTCCTCCTTTCCGGGCGGTTTCAATGCTCCCTGCTACTACACGGCTCGACTCGGGTCCGATGAATACGCCTCCCGTGGGAAAGAGAAGCTGCCTATCTCCGTATAGGTCAAGCTCACGCCACAGATCGTCCGCTCGGTTCAATAAGGGAAGGTATTTTTCACCTTCCCAGTATGCTCTGCGAAAAATTCTTGATCCGCCATGGGATGATCCATAGCAATGTGTAGGGCCGGCCGCTTCAATTCCCAACACTCTTTTACAGTTTGGTGCCAATCTCCAAAGCGTAGCTGCGCCAACAATTCCGAGGCCGATTACCACAACGTCATAGTTGTTTTTCATTTGGTCAGCCTCTCTGGTCGAATTAAGCTGATTATTAGTTCATAAAGCAGTAGGAGTGCTAGTGCGCCTATCGTCGCGACGAATAAAATCAAGGAGTTTGTGGATATTGATTGTTTGTAAAATAGCAAAGCGACTGTTAGTTGGGTGGTTGGTAGTACGAACTGAAAAAATCCCATCATGGATAGTGGTATTTTTCTTGTCGCTGATGAGAACATTATAAGAGGTACAATCGATACTGCGCCAGCCAGCCAGATTATAAAGCTTGATTGAGTTGATAGTTCGTTTGGCCACGCGGGTGTCCAGTCATATATCATAATAATGAAAATTAGACATGTGCTCAAAAACGCAGTTTCGATAAATAATCCGTTTATTGCGTTTAAAGGTGTCGTTTTTTTAAAGCAGGTGTATGCTCCCCAGGTCGTGGCAATTACTATGTATGTCCAATGGTTGAGTTCGTCGCTGTAGAGGATAAGTAGTGCGGACGAGCAGAGCGCTATTATGATAGATAATACCTGCGTCTTTCGGAGGGTTTCTCGATAACAAAAGACACCTATGGCGATTGATACGAGCGGAGCAAGCAGGTAGCCAAATCCGCTTTCTAAGATGTAACCGTTTACAGAGGCCCATATGAATGCTGTCCAGTTGGCAGCCACTAATAAGGAGGCTATACATTGTGAGGCTAGTGCTTCTATTTTGGTTTTTCTAATTTCATATAGGCCTTCCTTCAAATAAACAATAAGTGACAATAAGACTAGTGAAAGTATAATTCGATAAGCTACAAGTGTTTGAGGTGATACGTCGCTTAGCTCGCGCCAGTAAAGAGAAGATGCGCCTAAAAGAATGTTGGCTCCTATGCCCAAACAGATTGCCATCGCATGGTTCTCAGACTGGCGTGATGGGTGACTTATCATTTTTTCATACTTTACGATGAAAGAATTCGACAATTTCATACGACCAGTAGATATTCCCATGCTGATCTGTGGAGTAAGCTGCTAAGTCTTTTTTTCGCCAATTTTCAAATTCATCCTTCAAGGCATGGCTCATCATCCGCCATTGGGCTGAATAGTAAAGTAAAGGGAATGTATGTCGTTCTATTAGCTTATAGCTCAGCGGTGGAACACCCTGATGCTTTTCGTGATATCTTTTTAATATGTCGCGTATGCCTACTAGTGAGTTCAGCCCTATAATGGCTCGTCCCGTTTTGCTGAGATGTGCGGGGAGCTCATCAAGAAAGCGAGTAACTACTTCGTCACCATAAAACATCGCGCGTGTAGGGATTTGTCCTTGTTGTTTTATACTTCTCAATTCATCAAGCAGGGAGTTGGAAGGTGTCCGCCATCCCGGCGGATTGAAGAGGATTGTGTGAAATCTATCCTTCGGTATGCTTTCGAATAGATCGCTCACATGGAAAGATATTTTCTCATCTGTGAAGTTTATTGATTCATGGGTTTTCGCTTGTTTAATTGAGCTTTTAGATATGTCGGTAGCTGTAACGTGTTCATTGCCCAGCTTTCTCATTAGAAGTGCGTGTATGCCACTTCCTGTCCCCATATCCAGAAAGCTACTGTTCAGTGTCAAGTGATCTGATGTGCGGACTAAATAGCTGCCCAGTCTTAATCCTGCGAGACTTACATTGAAAATCTGAGGGGTATGAATTAGTTCTAAGCTTTGCCCTAGGCCGAAGTAAGTTTCATACGTTTCATCTTGGTTGTGCGAATAGCATGAATCACCTACTGAGTTTGGCCATCCAGGGGCGCCATGATCGATTAGTCCCAGCATGTCTATCTCCCTTCGCCTAATAACTTCGCGCGTTGGCTAGCCTGCTTTAGGCCATCAACAATGATTGTGTTCATTTGATGCTCATCAAAAAATTGGATTGCCCGCTCTGTGGTGCCTTTAGCAGTCATCACTTTTTTACACAGATCCAAAGGTAGATCCGCGCTTTCAACCAATAAGGCACTAGTACCTCGGAGGAGTTGATTAACGATCTGATGCGCACTATTTTCGTTGAAGCCAGAAAAGATAGCGTATTCACGTAGTGAATTGGCAAAGTAGGCAACGTAAGCGGGGCCTCCGCCGACTAATGCTGTCGCGCTATCGAAGAGTTCTTCTTCCGCGAGCAGAAATTTACCTATCCCGGAGAATAGACGTTGAGCGATCTCGCGATTTTCTTTACTAAGGTTCGGTGCATAGCAAAGCACTGTAATGCCTTCGGCCACTGCGCAAGGGATGTTTGGCATGGCTCGACAAAGTTGTGTTGCGCTCAAGGTTTTGTGTAGTTCGAATAATTTTATTCCCGCCATCACGGAAATAATTAGTCCTGAATGGTTTTGAACTGAATTGCAGGTTTTCGAAAATTCTGAAAATGCCTGGGGCGGGATGGCGAGTATTAAAGTTTCATAACCTGTTAGTTTCGGAATTTTTTCATGTGCGTTTATCCCTGCACGTACAAGATTGCTTCGAAGGAGCCTGTTAGACTCGATGATGAGTATAGAAGTTTCAAGATTTGATTGTTTCAATCCAAGGAATATGGCTATGCCCATATGCCCGGCTCCGACGATGACGATATTATGTGTTACTGTCATAAAACCTCCAACTTCTCAGGCGCTTTGCGCTTTGCGTTGTTTTGGTCTTGAACAGTTTCAGCATCGTATCAATGTGGGTTTATATCAAACCATAGGCTTCCTAAATCGGCGTAGTCCCTTTCCGTTCATTTTGAAGTAGGTCGTGCGAAAGCAATTACCGTCGTTGCATTGCATTTCCACATTTGTTCAGAATTGCCTGAAAGACAGCGGCACCGCCGCTGCCTATCATGCCAACCGTTCGCCCGGCACTGGGGCTCTTAGACGGCGCATGGAATGCGCTGTGGCCGGGCGAACTCTCTCTTTCAAGCCAGCAGCGCGCGGGTGCATTCGTCAATCGAGCGCTGCTGGGTTTCTCCGTATAACTTCAGCTCATCAATCGTCTGGCGGCCCAGGGCTTTTTCAAACTCGGCCTGGTTGGAGTTGGCCGCGTAGTGACTCTGCGCTGCATCCCCCAGGTTCGACTGGAAAATCCCCGCCGCACTCACCGGCAGAAAATCCTCGTACACCAGCGGTTCTACGTCCACGTGGCCGGCGCCGATCAGTTCGTCCAGGGTTTTAACCTTGTCCTGGGCGGCCAAACCTTTCTCGGTCACGAAATAGCGGAAGTACGCCAGCTCCTGCTCACGCATCTCGCGGTGATTGTCGGGAAACGCCTGGAAGTGTTGTTCCATCAATTCGGTGTAGCGCCCGGCATTGGCCTCATTCGGAAACGCGCCCAATTCATCCCGTGCAGCATTCAGCAGTTGGTCATACAGCGCACGGCCTTTGGGCGTCAGCGCTACACCGCGTTGTTCGATCTCACCAAAGCGCGCGCTGTGGCTGCCCTTGGCGTCGGTAAAGGCAATCGCCTCGTCGAGGGCCTTGAAGCTGGTTTGGCGCAGCAGGATCGGGCACTGGCGGCGGGGCGGGCCTTCGATCACGGCCTTGGGGGTAATGCCTTTGCCGGGCATCGCGGCCTGCACCTGGTCGATGTCCAGGGTGCGCGGCGTCAGGTGGTTGATGTGCGGGCCCTTGAAGGCCACCACGTCGGCGATCAGCCGGTGCTGGTCGCTCAGTTGCTGGTATTGCGCGGCGGTGACGGTGGCGGTGTGGTGCCAGCGGAAGGTTTCCAGAGCTTGCTGGATAAACGCTTCGGCGTGGGTGGCGTCGAGGCCGCCGTCGGCTTCCGCCTGTTGGATCAGCTCAAGGGCGCGCGGCGTGAAGATCGAGCGTTTGGCCAGGGCTGACTCGGCGAATGCGCGCAGTTCAGGATTTTCGATCAGTTCCAGACGCAGCAGGGAAGTGAACACCCGGAACGGGCTGGTTTGCAGCGCGCTTTCATGCACGGCGCGAAAGGCAGTGGAGTGCACCGGCACTCCGGCGGGCGTGAGGTCGTAATACCCCACCGGCTGCATGCCCATCACCGCGAACAGGCGGCTGATGGTCGCTAACTCTTCAGCGGTGCCCAGGCGGATGGCGCCGTGGCGCTCCATGTCCAAGCGCTGGATTTCCCCGGTGCGCTGCAGTTGGTGCGCCAGCCCGACGTCGGTGTTGAGCACGCTGGCATTGGTCTCGGCTACCAGTTCCATCAGCGCGCCATACAACGGCACTTCATCGCGGTACATGTCGGACATGGCTTTGGAGAAGCCTTTGCGAATGTCGTCAGGGCTGACATGGCGGGCGGTGGGCATAGAAAAATTCCTGGCGGCTGTCGAGGTGAACTACATGGTTGCCTGATTTTGTTGGGCCCGCCATGGCCTTGCAAACGAAGATTCCTCTGGACTTCATTCTGCAAATGAATGAGCTGGATGTTATTAGCTTCACGTGCATCTCACCGCTGATGGGCTCTACACTGGCCGTCACCTCTGAACGCGACGGAAGACTCGATGACGGCACAGCCTGCGACGAACATTCTGAACACGATTGAAGGCCAGCGCCTGGCCACGGATGACGCCGAGCGCTGGCGTGACTGGGGCCCCTACCTGAGCGAGCGGCAATGGGGCACGGTGCGCGAAGACTACAGCGCCGACGGCGATGCCTGGCGCTACTTCCCCCACGAACACGCCCGCAGCCGCGCCTACCGCTGGGGCGAGGATGGCCTGGCGGGCTTCAGCGACAAGGCCCAGCGCTGGTGCCTGGGCCTGGCGCTGTGGAACGAGCACGACGCGATCATCAAGGAGCGTCTGTTCGGCCTGAACAACGCCGAGGGCAACCACGGCGAAGACGTCAAGGAACTGTACTTTTTCGTCGATGGCGTACCGAGCCATGCCTACATGCGCATGCTCTACAAATACCCCCACGCGGCCTTTCCCTACGACGACCTGATCGCCGAAAACGCCCGGCGTGGGCTGGGGGATGCCGAATACGAAATCCTCGATACCGGGGTTTTCGAAGACAACCGCTATTGCGACGTCACGGTGGAATACGCCAAGCACCAGCCCGATGACGTGTTCATGCGCATCACCGTGCACAACCGTTCGGACCAGCCCACACGCTTGCAGGTGCTGCCGCACTTGTGGGCGCGCAACGACTGGAGCTGGACCCACGATGCCCCCAAACCGGAACTGCGGCTGGAGGGCGAGCAGGTGGTGGCGCGGCACCATGAATTGTTTGATCGCCACCTGAGTGCCTGGGGCCAGGACGGTGTGGAATGGTTGTTCTGCGAGAACGAAACCAACTTCCCCAGGCTGGACGGGCAACCTGGGCCGGGGCCGTTCAAGGACGGGATCAACGACTATGTGACCACAGGTTCGGAAGCGGCGATTCGCCGGGACTCGGGCACCAAGGTGGCCGCGCGTTTCATCCTCGAACTTGCGGGCCAGGAAAGCAAAACCCTGTACCTGCGCTTCGCCCCGGCGCAGGCACCGTGGATCAATGCGCGCAAGCTGTTCGAAGAACGCCGTCAGGAGACCGATGATTTCTATGCGGCGCTGCAACAGGGCATCGCCGATGAAGATGCGCGCAACGTACAGCGCCAGGCCCTGGCTGGGTTGCTGTGGTCCAAGCAGCTGTATTACTTCGACGTGAATCAATGGCTCGACGGCGACCCGGCCCAGCCCGCGCCGCCGCCCGAGCGTTTGCATATCCGTAATACCCATTGGCGGCACTTGTCGAATTTCGACATCCTCTCGATGCCCGACACCTGGGAATACCCGTGGTACGCCTCGTGGGACCAGGGTTTCCAGGCGGTGGCGTTTGCCCTGATGGATCCGGGTTACGCCAAGCAGCAACTGCTGCTGTTGGTGAAAGACCGTTTCATGCACCCCAACGGGCAGTTACCGGCTTACGAATGGCGTTTCGACGACGCCAACCCGCCGGTGCATGCCTGGGCCAGTTGGCGGGTGTATCAGCAGGACAAGGCACTGAACGGCGTGGGCGACATGGATTTCCTGGAGCGGATCTTCCACAAGCTGCTGTTGAATTTTTCCTGGTGGGTTAACCGTAAGGACGCCGAGGGCCGCAACCTGTTTCAGGGCGGGTTTCTTGGGCTGGACAACATTGCGCTGTTCGATCGCTCGGCTGATTTGCCGCCGGGTTATCAGTTGGACCAGGCGGACGGCACGGCGTGGGTTGCGGCGTATGCGCTGGATCTGATGCGTATCGGTCTGGAACTGGCCAAGCGCAATGTCGTGTATGTGGATATCGCGGTGAAGTTCTTTGAGCACTTCCTGTATATCGCCGGGGCGATCAACCGGGTGGACGACAGCGCCGAAGGCTTGTGGGATGAGCAGGACCAGTTTTTCTATGACGTGCTGCATCGTCCGGGCGGTGAAAGTGAGCCGGTGCGGTTGCGCTCCATCGTTGGCCTGATGCCGCTGTTTGCGGTGCTGGTGCTGGAGCAGCGTGAGCATGAGGGGCTGGAAGGTTTGCGCGAGCGGTTGCTGGGGTTTATGAAGCATCGGCCGGACCTGGCCAAGCTGGTGTCGCGCTGGAACGAGCCGGGGCAGGGGAATCGATTGTTGCTGGCGTTGTTGCGGGGGGAGCGGACCAAGGATTTGCTGCGGCGCATGCTGGATGAGTCTGAGTTTCTCTCGACGTTTGGTGTGCGGTCGCTGTCGAAAGCGTTCGCTGAGGAGCCGCTGGCGCTGAAGATGAATGGCAATACCCTGTGTGCCCGCTATGAGCCAGCGGAGTCGGATTCGCGGTTGTACGGTGGTAACTCCAACTGGCGTGGGCCGTTGTGGATGCCGGTCAACTACATGTTGATTGAGTCGTTGCGGGAGTTTCATCGGTACTACGCGGATAATTTCTCGGTGGAGTACCCGGCGGGGAGTGGGTATCTGGCTTCGCTGGAGGAGGTTGCCGATGGGCTCAGTCAGCGGTTGACGCGATTGTTTCTGAGGGATGAGAACGGTTCGAGGCCGTCGATGGTCGGGTATGCGCAGTTGGAGGCGGATCCGGCCAGTCGCGATCTGGTGTTGTTTCATGAGTACTTTCATGGCGAGACCGGGCGCGGGTTGGGGGCTTCGCATCAGACGGGATGGAGTGCGCTGGTGGCGCTGTTGTTGCAGCCCCTGTAGGAGCGAGCTTGCTCGCGAAAAACCTGAGGACGCCGCGTTGAATCAGGATGCCAACGTCATCGTTAACCACCTTCGCGAGCAAGCTCGCTCCTACAGGGTGCAACATTTCCATGGATGGGAATGATCAGAATCGGGTAAATTCGTCGCCCCTCATACAAGGATGTAGACAATGGCGAAGGTCGTTGCGCGATTCAGCAGTACGACTCTCTTGAGTGCGTTGCTGATCACCACCAGTATTTTCATGACGTCCCTTTATTCCCGGGCAAGCGCTGCGGCCCCGATGATGATGCATTGCAGTGATTGCAAGAAAGGCGAAACGTTTGACGCGACCCAGTGGTTCAGCAATGGGATGTATCGCCTTGAAACGGATCTCGTCCCCAACCCGATGATCACGATGATCCGCAGAAAGCCGGTGGTCTTCACCGCCAAGGATAACGATCAGTTGATGGAGGCTGCCCTGCGAGGCGTGGGCAATGCCGGTGGCGAGTCGCAGGATGTGATCGCGCTTGAGGCGCAGTGGCCCGTGCTGACCCGCCGCGTGCGCTACTCGTACAGCGTGTTTGTGGCTCCGGATGTGCCGCGGGATCTTTACGATCTGTACGTGCAGGTTGGCCGCAAAAAATTCCTGGTCATGATTGGCCTGGACGTGAACACCGGCGAAATAACCGCAGAGTACGAGGGGCGAGAGATTCGTGTGGGGGATGCCAACGACCCGCAGTACCTGGAGACCTTTGACGAGTTGGACGATGCGGGAACCCGCTAGGCGTTTGCTTCGCCCCTGAAACGACAAGTCCCGCCATTGGCGGGATTTGTCATTTAAAGCAGGCTTGATCAGGCCGGGAACAGCTCGCTCAATTTCATGGCCAGCATCATGTCGCCTTCAGTGCGCAGTTTGCCGCCCATGAATGCCTGCATGCCGTCGGTGGAGCCGTCGACGATGCCTTTCATGGTTTCGCCGTCCATCACCAGGGTGACTTGGGCATCCGGGTTTTCACCTTCCAGCAGTTCGCAGGTTTTGTTTTTCACGACCAGCGAGAAGTTCTGGGTGTCGTCGATACGGAAACCGAACACCAGGTCCAGGCCGTCGGCAGCGGCTGGGTTGAATTTGGCTTTCATTGCTTCTACGGCTTTAGCTACGTCAGTCATGGTTTCGATCCTTTTATGGTGAGTCCAGTGACCTTGGGGTCACGGTTGGCCGCAATTCATCGGAAGGTGATGAGCTGCGGCGCCTTCAACAGTTGCAAGTGGGTATGGCTGTTGAAGGAAGCCAGTGCCACCTCGCGACCACGGAATTTCAGCTGGTTGAGCGAGGTGTTAACAATTTGCCAGTTCAGTTCGAAGGCCTGTGCAGCAGGCATTCGGGTAATCAGGTGGAGCAGGGCAGTGATGGTGCCGCCGGAGGTAAACACGGCGATCTTGTCACTGTTGTCGGCGGCTTCGAGGAGGCGTTGCAGGCCGCCCTGGACACGTTCGACAAACCCCAGCCAGCTTTCCAGGCCCGGCGGGTCGTAGGTGCCGGCCAGCCAGCGTTCGACAATCAGGGAAAAGATGCGCTGGAACTCACCGCGATGCTGCGCGGCGTTGCGCAGGATGTGCAGGGCTTCGGGTTCGCTGTGCAGCAGGTCCGGGAGCAGGGCGCGGATGATCGCCTCGGCATCGAATTCGTTGAATGCGCTGTCGATTTCCAGCGTGGGTACCGGCAGGCCGAGGGCGCTGTATTGTTCGAAGGCGGCGGTGGCGGTGTGCTGCTGACGGCGCAGGTCGCCCGACACGCAGCGGTCGAAGCTCAGGCCCAGTTCCGCCAGGTGGCGGCCCAGCACTTGCGCCTGTTGCACACCGATGGGCGACAGCACGTCGTAGTCGTCTGCACCGAAGGAGGCCTGGCCATGTCGAATCAGGTAGATGCTGCCCACGTCCGTTTTCCCGGTACGTTGAAAGTCTGGCGAGGTTATGAGGATGCCGGGAAGCTGTCAATGAAAAAACATACGCTTGTTTTAAAAGCTCGTTAGAGGCCCGTTGCTGGCGGTTTGATCACTGGCCCCATGGCGGTGGCGTCGGTATGCTTGGGCAATCCGCGCCTGGCGCACTGCACTTGTAAGGAGTCACATGGATTTTCTGGCCGAGTACGCTACTTTCCTGGCTAAAACCGTCACCCTGGTCGTCGCCATCCTGGTGGTGCTGATCAGTTTTGCAGCGCTGCGCAGCAAGGGCCGCCGTAAAGCCGCCGGCCAGTTGCAGGTCAGCAAGCTCAATGATTTCTACAAAGGCCTGCGTGAGCGCCTGGAGCAGACCTTGCTCGACAAGGACCAGCTCAAGGCATTGCGCAAGTCCGAAAGCAAAACCGAAAAGAAGAACAGCAAGAAGAAACCCGAAGCCAAGCCTCGGGTGTTCGTGCTGGATTTCGACGGCGACATCAAGGCCTCGGCCACTGAAAGCCTGCGCCATGAAATCACCGCACTGCTGAGCCTGGCCACGCCCAAGGACGAAGTGGTGCTGCGCCTCGAAAGCGGCGGCGGCATGGTCCACAGCTACGGCCTGGCGTCGTCGCAACTGGCGCGTATCCGCGAGGCGGGCGTGCCGTTGACCGTGTGCATCGACAAGGTCGCGGCCAGCGGCGGCTACATGATGGCGTGCATCGGCGAGAAGATCATCAGCGCACCGTTTGCGATCCTTGGCTCAATCGGCGTGGTGGCGCAGTTGCCCAACGTCAATCGCCTGCTGAAGAAGCACGACATCGACTTCGAAGTGCTGACCGCCGGCGAATACAAACGCACCCTGACGGTGTTTGGCGAAAACACCGAGAAGGGCCGCGAGAAGTTCCAGGAAGACCTGGACATCACCCATCAACTGTTCAAGAACTTCGTGTCGCGCTATCGCCCGCAGTTGGCCATTGATGATGTGGCCACCGGTGAAGTCTGGCTGGGTGTCGCGGCACTGGACAAGCAACTGGTAGATCAGTTGCAAACCAGCGACGAATACCTGGCGACCAAGGCCAAGACTGCCGAAGTGTTCCACCTGCACTATGCCGAGCGTAAAAGCCTGCAAGAGCGGGTTGGCCTGGCGGCCAGCGGCTCGGTAGACCGCGTGTTGCTGACCTGGTGGAGCCGCCTGACCCAGCAGCGATTCTGGTAACAATTCAACTGACTGTTGAAGATCAAAATGTGGGAGCGGGCTTGCTCGCGAAGGCGGTGTGTCAGTCACATATGTATTGACTGACACACCGCCTTCGCGAGCAAGCCCGCTCCCACATTGGTTTTGTGTTGATCACATTACCGAGCTAGTAGTGAGGCCTGCGGCACCGCCGGTATGGGATGCCGCATAAACGATCCCACCACCAGCGCCCCCAGCAAACCCAACAACCCCGCCACCCACAACACCACGCTGAACCCGCCGACAAACGCCTGCCGCGCCAGTGGCTGCACCCTCCCTCGTGCCGTTTCAGGCAGCAGCGCCATGGCCGCCGGCATATCACCCGCCACCACCCGTGAAGCAATCCCCGCAACCTGTTCCTGCCACTGCGAGCCCAGGCTCGTGTGCAGCAACTGTTCGCTATGGCTGCTCAACAATGCCCCATACACGCCGATGGCCAACATGATCGCGCTGAAGCGCATGGTTGTGCTCATACCCGACGCCATTCCCGCGCGGTCCCGTGGCACGCAGGCCATGATGTTTTTCTGGGTGTCGCCATTGAGCAGCCCGGCACCGGCCCCGGTGACCGCTATCGCCAGGGCGAACGGCAGATAACCCCCGACATTCACCGCCCAGGCACTCAGCAGGTTGCCGCATCCCACCAACGTCAGTCCCGTCGCCATCATCGTTGCCGGGGCAAAGCGGCTGGCCAGGCGTGCGCCAATCCGTGGGCAGATCAGCATGGTCATGGCAAACGGCAGCATGCCCAAACCCGAGGCGATCGCGGAGAACCCCAGGCCGTTTTGCAGGTAGAACGGCAGCAACGTCATCATCACCTGGGCGCAGCCGGCGTAGGCGAACATCCCCAGCAGCGCACCGATGAAACGCGGGTGCTTAAATAACTGAAGGTCCACCATGGGTCGCTGTTGCAAGCGTTCGGCGAGTACAAACAAACCCAACAACGCCGCACCGCCCAGCAGCCGCGCGTAAGTCAGCGGGTTGTCCCAGCCGATTCGGTTTGCTTCGATCAGGCCCCAGATCAAACACAGCAAGCTGGCGCTGAAGGTCAGGCTGCCCCAGGGATCAAGCCTGGCGGACTGGGCGTCGCGAGACTCAGGAATCGCGCGCAGCACCAACCCCATCAACACCAGGCCGACCGGCAAATTGAGATAGAAAATCCAGCGCCAGCCCAGGTACTGGGTGATCAAACCGCCGAGGGTTGGCGCGGCGGTCATTGCCACGCCCATGCACGCGCCCCAGAAAGCCCAGGCCTTGGCGCGCTCCACTTCGTCGTGAAACGTATGGCCGATGGACGCCAGGGCCGAGGTCAGCAGCAGCGCCGCACCGACACCTTTGACGGCGCGGGCGATATCCAGGAACAACGCAGTCGGCGCCGCGCCGCAACCGATGGACGCGAGAATGAAAATACTCAGGCCCCAGATCAGGGTCTTCTTGCGCCCAAAGCGGTCGGCGATGCTCCCGGCCGGCAATAACAGGGCGGCGAAGGCCAGCATGTAGGCGCTGACCACCCATTCGATATCGGCAAAATTCGCCCCCAGGTCCCGGGCGATGCTCGGCAGGGTCACGGCGACGATATTGGTGTCGAGCACGATCAGCGAACAGACCCCGGAGGCAGTCAGCAGCGTGACACGTGGGCTGACTTTGCTCATGGTTGCACCGAAGCCACCGCCGCCAGGGCGATTTCATCATCGTGGGCCGGGGTGTCTGCGCTGATGCCGATGGCGCCCACTACCTGGCCTTCGAGGATGATTGGCTGTGCGCCTTTCATCATCAGCAGGCCGGCGGTGACGGCTGCCTGGCGCCCGCCGTTGATGGCGTTTTCCAGATCGGCCGACGGCCGTTTGAACAGCGCCGAGGTGCGCGCCTTGCCTTGGGCCAATTCAATCCCGGCGACCACCGGAGCGCCGTCCATGCGGGTGGTGAGGATCGGCCAGCCGCCATCGTCGACAATCGCCAGCGCGCAGGGCCAGCCTTTTTCAGCGGCCGCTTTACGGGCCTGCGCGGCGATCTGCTGGGCGGTGGCGAGGGTCAGTATTGCCTTGTGGGCAATGGTGGCCTTTGGTTCGGCGGCCATTGCCGAGGGCAGGGCGGCCAGCCCCGCGAGTGCCAGTATCAGGGATTTGACTAACATGGGGGTGCCTCTCTACTGTGAGCGTGCGCCCAGCTTAGTCGCGCCGAGTCCTGGCTTTATTAGGCGTAATAGTGATCTTCATTACCTTTGAGCTAATCCTGCGATGGAAATACGTCATTTCCGCTACTTTCTGGCGGTTGCCCGGCAACGCAATTTCACTCGGGCCGCCGAACAGCTGGGCATCGCCCCGCCGACCCTGAGTCGGCAGATCCAGGACATGGAAAACACCCTCGGTACGCGCTTGTTTATCCGCCAGCAGCGCGAAGTCAGCCTCACCGAAGCGGGTGCGGCGCTGTTGATCGAGGCTGAGGCCACGGTGCGGCAGTTCGAATTCGCTCAGCGCAATGCCCAGCGTGCCGGGCGCGGTGAGATTGGTCACATTGAATTGAGGTACGTTGCGTCGGCGGTCTATTCAGGCCTGTTGCAGCGCCAGGTGCAGTCGTTCTGTGGGGACTTCCCCGACGTGAGCCTGAGCGTGCGCGAAAGCCCGATGGCGACGTTGCCGGGGCTGGTCGCGGACGGGCGCTTCGATATTGGCTATATCCGCTCGCCGATGACATTACCCGAGGGCGTCGAGGCGGTGCGCTTGAACAGCGAAGGGTTTGTGTTGGCGTTGCCGCAGGATTCCTGGCTGCTGGGATTAAAGGCGATCAGTTGCGAGCATCTGCAAAACGAGACCTTTATCTTGCCCGAGCAGATCAGCGGCACGCTGCAGGTGGCGGCGCAGGGTGGTTATGCGCCTCGGTTGGGGCCGCAGCCGGGCGGGTTGGTGGCGGTGATTGCGTTGGTGTCACTGGGGCAGGGCGTGGCGGTGGTGCCGGAGTCGGTGGTGGGGCATGTGAGCTTGCCGAACGTGGTGTACCGCACGATTGAAGGCAGTGAGGCGTCGTCGTGGCTGTCGCTGATTCACCGGCGCTTTGAAAAGGCGCCGGCGGTGGCGCGGTATATCGAGCAGGTCAGGCAGAGAGCTAAGTTAGAGATCTGATCGCGGCGGGTTGGGTGCTTTGCGGGTTAATTGTGTTGCTGCCTTCGCGAGCAAGCCCGCTCCCACATTTGACCGAGTTTCCTCTTTGGAATGCGCTCGAATGTGGGAGCGGGCTTGCTCGCGAAAGGGCCCTCTCAGACGCTACACCAACCTCGGTTGAACCGAATCCGCCAGCCTTGTCAGTATCAAGCAGCACGACACGGCTCCGGCATCCAGCACACCCAGCGAGCGCTCGCCCAGGCGGCTGGCGCGACCAATTTTTGCCACCAGATCCTTGGTGGAATCTCGCCCCCGCGACGCCGCACTTTTCATCGCGTCCAGCGCCTCACTGAACGACGCCCCCGACCCATGGGCCTGCTCAAACGCCTCCACCGCCGGAATCAAGGTGTCCATCAAACACTTGTCACCCACGCCGGCTTCGGTGATGTCCTGCAACGACGTCAGCCCGCCCCGTAGCAAATGCGCAAAGGTCGCCGCATCAATCTCTTCGCTGCCCCGCACCTCATCCGCCATGCCGATAAACAGGCTGCCATACAGCGGCCCCATGGAGCCGCCGATGCCTTCCATCAGGCTCAGCGTCAACTCGTCCAACGCTTCGGCCAGGGTCAACTGGCGGCCTTCAATGGTGCGCCCGCAATGGGCGAACCCCTTGGCCATGTTGATGCCGTGGTCGCCATCGCCAATGGCACCGTCGACTTCGCTCAGGTACTCGCGGTTGGCAACGATCACGCTCACCAGGTCGGCAACGATGGCGCTGCCGTCATGGGTGGAGAAATGCTGGCTCATGGTTTATTCCGCCTGGGTCATGCCGATGGAGCGGCAGGGTTGGTCGATCAGGGTTTTCAGCTCGGCGTCCAGGCCCAGCAAGGTCAGGGTCACGCCCATCATTTCCAGGGAGGTGAAGTAGTTGCCCACGTAGCAGCGGTGAATCTTCAAACCTCTGGCCTGCAGCTGACGTTCAACCTCGGCATAGAAAATGTAAAGTTCCATCACCGGCGTCGCGCCCAGACCCGAGACCAGCACCACCACGCTGTCATCCTGGCTGAAGTCGCGGTCGGCGAGAATCGGCGCAAGCATGCGTGCGGCCATGGCTTCGGCGGATTCGATGGCGATCACTTCGATGCCCGGCTCGCCGTGGTGGCCGATGCCCAACTCCATCTGCCCGTCAGGAATCTGGAAGTTCGGCTTGCCCACCGCCGCGATGGTGCAGGGCGTGAGGCCGATGCCGATGGAGCGGCAGTTGTCGACGGCCTTCTGGGCGACACGAATCACCCCGTCCAGATCGTAATGCTGGGCAGCAGCTGCACCGCCGACCTTCCACATGAAGATCTCGCCTGCCACCCCGCGGCGCTTGGCAATGTCGGCCTTGGGCGCCGAGGCCACGTCGTCGTTGGCGACCACGGTGCGGATCTGCATGTCCTTGCTGGCGGCCATTTTCATTGCCAGCTTCACGTTCATGTTGTCGCCGGCGTAGTTGCCGTACAGGCACGCCACGCCAGCGCCGTGGTCGGCGGCGCGGAAGGCGTCGAAGAAGCTTTTGGCGGTGGGCGAGGAGAAGATTTCGCCGACGGCCACGGCGTCTACCAGGCCGGGGCCGACATAGCCGAGAAAGGCCGGTTCATGCCCGGAACCGCCGCCGGTCACGATGCCCACGCGGCCCTGTGGCGACGGCTTGGCCTTGCCGATCACCCGTGGATTGGTTTCGTATTGGCGCAGCTCGGGGTGCGCGACCAAGATGCCCCGCAGCATGTCCTCGACCACCTGATCCGGATCGTTTATCACTCGATTCATAACGCGGTTTCCTGTTTTTGTTTTGATCAACTGTAGGAGCGAGCTTGCTCGCGAAAAACCAGAGAGCGCCGCGTTGATTCAGGACGCGAGCATTATCGTTAACGACTTTCGCGAGCAAGCTCGCTCCTACAGTAAAAGCGGTTTTGGCGTGTTTCAGGGTTCCAGCACGACTTTAAGCGACTTGTCCCCGCGTTCCATCACCGCAAACGCTTCCTTGAAGTCCGCCAGGGCAAATTTGTGGGTCACCACGTCGCGCATGTCGATCTTGCGGTTACCGATAAAGTCGATGGCGCGCGGGTACATATACGGTCCGAGGTGTGAGCCCAGCACGTCCAGTTCCTTGCGGTCGCCGATGATCGACCAGTCCACCGTGGCCTCGTCGTTGAACACGCTGAACTCCACAAAGCGCCCCAGCTTGCGCAGCATCGCCAGGCCCTGGTTCACCGCCTTGTGGTGCCCGGTGGCTTCGATGTAAATGTCGCAACCGTAGCCATCGGTGATTTCGCGAATCTTCGCCATCACGTCGACTTCGGCCGGGTTCCACACTTCATCCGCACCCATGCGCAGGGCGAGGGCGGCGCGCTCGGGTTTCATGTCGAGCACGATGAGTTTTTTCGGGTTGCGCATGCGCACCGCGCCGATGATCCCCAGGCCCAACGTACCGGCGCCGGCCACCACCACGATGTCGTCGAAATCCACATTGGCTCGCTCCGCTGCGTGCAGCGAGCAGGCCAGCGGTTCGATCAGGATGGCTTCGTCCGGGGCAATCGAGTCCGGGACTTTGTGGATGATGCCTTCCTTGGTGAAGATCATGTACTGGGCCATGGCGCCCTGGACGTTGTTCTGGAAACCGTACAAGTCGTGTTTCTGGCACATCCAGTACTGGCCGTGGTTGCAGAAGCGGCAGCCCCAGCACGGCACGATCTGTTCGGAAATCACCCGGTCGCCGACCTTCACTCCACGCTTTTCCGCGCCTGGGCCAAGGGCAACCACGCGGCACACGAATTCGTGGCCGGGAATCATCGGCGGCTTCACATAGCGCGGCTGCTCGGCGTCACCCCAGAACGACGGCGCGCCGCGATAGGTCTTGATGTCGCCCATGCAGATGCCGCACAGCTCGACCTTGGTCAGGATCTCGTCGGGGCCGGGCGTCGGTACATCGACGGTCTCCAGGCGATAGTCTTCGGGGCCATGGCAGACCACGGCCTGCATGGTTTTCGGAATGACGGGTGACAGTTGCTCGGGCGTGCGTTCGGTAACGGTAGACATGACGATAAACCTCACGACAAAAGATGAATTACTGGATGCTGTAGCCGCCGTCGATCACCACGTTCTCGCCGGTGATCATTTGTGCGGCGTCGCTGAGCAGGTACAACGCCAGCCCGGCGATTTCTTCCGGCTGGGCAAAGCGGCCCGCCGGGATCTGCAATTTGGCCCGTTCCCCCAGCTCGCCGGCCCAGGCCTTTTTGCCCAGGGCCGTTTCGACGATGGTCGGGGAGATGGCGTTGACGTTGATGTGGGGCGCCCATTCCATGGCCAATACCTTGGTCATGCCGACCACGGCGGCCTTGCTGGCGCAGTACGCGACGTGACGGTCCAGGCCGATCACCGCCGCTTGGGAGGCGAGGTTGACGATGCGCCCGCTGCCCTGGGCCAGCATGTGTTTGGCGCAGGCCTGGGCCACGAAAAAGCTGGCCTTGAGGTTGATGTCGAGGGTGGTGTCCCAGGCGTTTTCGCTGACGTCCAGGGCCTTGTCCAGCAGCGCGACGCCGGCGCTGTTGACCAGGTAATCCAGGCGTTTGAAGTGATCGAATACGTAGTCGACGGTGCTGTGCACCTGGTCGAGTTGGCGCAGGTCCACGGCGATGCCGATGTTCCCGGCACCGAGGCTGGCGGCGACTTCGACCACGGCCGGGTCACGGTCGAGCAGGGCGACGCGTGCGCCGCGTTCCACCAGCAGGCTGGCACAAGCCAGACCGATCCCGGCGGCCCCGCCGGTGATCACGGCGCAGCGGCCGGTGAGGTCGAAGGCTTGATTCCAGAATCCAGACATGAACATGACTCCATTTTTCAGATCGGTGGAGATCCAATGTGGGAGCGGGCTTGCTCGCGAAAGCGGTGTATCAGGTGGCACATCTGTTGAATGATCCACCGCTTTCGCGAGCAAGCCCGCTCCCACACTTGACCAGGTTTCAAGTCAAAACTTACTTCGTGCCGCTGACCTGCTGATACAGCGCATCCGCATTCGCATTGGTCACCGGCACCCACGGCAGGATGTAGTTCTTGGCGGTGCCGTCACCCCATTTCACGTCTTTGCCGTAGCGTTCCCAGATCACCGACTGCGGCTTGTAATCCTTGCCGGCCAGCGCCCGCAGCGCCACATCCAGCGCGCCTTGAGACTGGGCCTGGGCGTCTTGCAGGAAGGTGGTCACCTCATCTTTCTTCGCCGCCTGGATCGCATCCGGCATGCCGTCGATGGAGGTCACCGGTACGTCCTTGGAGGTCAGCCCATGGGACTTCAATGCCTGCACCGCGCCGAGGGCCATGTCATCGTTTTGCGCGATTACCCCGTTGATGCCTTTGGGGTGGGCGTTCAGCCAGTCTTCAGTCAGGGCCAGGGCCTGGGCGCGGTCCCAGTTGGCGGTTTTCTTCTCGATGATCTTGATGTCCGGGTGCTTGCCCAGCACTTCCATCTCGCCCTTTTCCCGGTCGATCTGTGCCGACTGGCCAATCGGGCCCTGGATGATCACGACGTTGCCTTTGCCCTTGAGTTTGTCGACCATGGCCTGGGCCTGGAGGCGGCCGCCTTCCACGTCGTCGTTGCCGACATAAGGCACGTTGGCGTCAGCCACCTTGGTGTTGGAGGCGATCACCACCACGTCATTGCTAATGGCAGCCTTCACGGTGCCGACGCCGGCCTTGGTGTCGATCGGTACAAACAGGATCGCGTCGTAGTGCTGGGTCACCATGTTTTCAATCTGGTTGTTCTGGGTCAGGGCGTCGTAGTTGCCGTCGAACACGGTCAGTTGCACGGTGCCGTCCTTGACCGCCGGGTGTTCCTTCAGCTCGCGCACCCAGTTCTGCATGAACTGGCCCTTGAGGCCGTACACCGCGGCGCCGATCTTGTAGGTCTTGCCATCGGCAGCCAGGGCAATGCTGCTGGCGAGCAGGGAGAGTGCCGCGACGGCGGCCAGGGAAATACCAACTTTCATGATGAGAACTCCGCTTATTGTTGTAGGTCGTTCAGTTCGGTTTCGAGGAAAAGCGACTAGCGTTTTTTCTTGCGCCACACATCAATCAATACTGCGAACACGATGATCAGGCCCTTGGCGACCTGCTGGTAATAGGAGGACACGCCCAGCAGGTTCAGGCCGTTGTTGATCACGCCGATCAACAGCGCACCAAACAGCGTGCCGACAATCGTGCCGGTGCCGCCCGACAAACTGGTGCCGCCGATCACCACCGCGGCAATCGCGTCCAGCTCATAAGAGGTACCGGCCTGGGGCAGGGCGGAGGTGGTGCGTGCCGACAGCACCACACCGGCCAACCCGGCGAGCAACCCCGAGACCACGTACACCGAAAACATCACCTTGCGCACGCCGATCCCGGAGGTGCGCGCGCTCTTCTCGTTGCCGCCCACCGCGTACACATAACGGCCGTAGGTGGTGTAGCGCAGCACCATCCAGAAGATCAGCGCGACCACGGCGAAGATCACGATGGGCACGCCAATCGGGCCGATCTTGCCGATACCCAGCGCCAGGTACGCGTCGGGCAGGTCGGTGATCGGGCTGCCGTCGTTGAGGATGAAGGTCATGCCCCGGGCAATGCTCAACATGCCCAAGGTCGCGACAAAGGGCGGGATCGACAGGTTGGCGACCATAAAGCCGTTCACCACCCCGAGCATCGCCCCGGCGAACATCCCGGCGCTGACCGCCGCCAGCACGCCATACCCCTGGGTCGCGACCATGGCGCTGCACAAGCCGGCAAACGCCAGGATCGAGCCCACCGACAGGTCGATGCCCTTGGTCAGGATCACGTAGGTCATGCCCACGGCGAGGATCCCGTTGATCGAGGTCTGGCGCAGGATGTCCATCCAGTTGCGCCAGGTCATGAAGTATTCGCTGGCGAAAGCCATCACCAGGCACAGCAGGATAAACACCAGCGGCAGGCCGAAGCGGTCGAGGGACAAGCGCAGGCGACTGCGGGGTGCGGTCGTGATGGGGGCGGCTGCAGGTGTAGAAAGTGATTTGGCATTCATGAGGCAAGACTCAACAAGGCTTCCTGGGAAAGGGCGGTATCGCTGCTGATGGTCACCAGCCTTCCGCCTTTGAACACGGCAATACGGTCACTCAGGTGCAGCAATTCCGGGGCTTCGGACGACACCACGATCGCCGCGCCACCGGCGCGCACGAACTGGTCCAGCAGGTGATAGATCTCCTGCTTCGCGCCTTCGTCGATGCCCCGGGTCGGCTCGTCGCACAGCAGGCAGATCGGCTGGGTCGACAGGCATTTGGCGAGCACCACTTTTTGCTGGTTGCCGCCGCTCATGGATTCCACTGGCAGGTCCAGGGAGGTGGTCTTGATCTGCAGGCGCTTGACCATGTCCTGGGCCAGCTGGTTTTCCTTGCGCGCATTGATCAGCGACCAGCTCGACAGCTGCTTGTACGCCGACAATGCGATGTTCGAGAGGATGCTGCCGCTGAGCACCAGGCCGCTGTCTTTGCGGTCTTCGGTGACCAGCGACATGCCGGCCTGGATCGTTGCCTTGGGCAGGCCGATGGGCATCGGTTTGCCTTGCAGGGTCACGCTGCCGGAGTCCGGGGTGGTCAGGCCGTAGATGCAGTTGAGGAATTCACTGCGGCCCGATCCCATCAGCCCATAGATGCCGAGAATTTCGCCCTGGCGCAGTTGCAGGCTGATGTCCTGGAACTCGCCGGCGCGGCTCAGGCTGTCGACATCCAGGCAGCATTCGGCGGCGCATTCGCGGCCGACCTTGTGGTCGATGCGGGTGAGTTCCTGGCCGACGATACCGCGTACCAGGTGGGCGCGGTCGATAACGGCCATGCGCCCGGTCTCAACGAAGGCGCCGTCGCGAAAGATGCTGTAGTCGTCGGCGATTTGCGCCAGTTCACTGAGGCGATGCGACACATAGATGATGCCGGCACCACGGGCGGTAAGGCGGCGGATTGCCTTGAACAGGGTTTCGGCCTCGCGCTCACCGATGGCCGAGGTGGGCTCGTCCATGATCATCACCTGGCAGTCGTGGCTGAACGCCTTGGCGATCTCCACCAGTTGGATCTGCGCCACGCTCAGGCGATGCATGGGGCTGGTGGCGTCGACGTCGAACTCCAGGCCTTCCAGCAGTTCGCGAGTGCGTCGGTTGAGTTGCTTGCTGTCGACGATGCAGCCGGCGCGGCGCGGTTCGCGGCCCAGCCAGATGTTTTCGGCGACGGTCATGTAGGGGATGGGTTCCAGCTCCTGGGTGATCATCGCGATCCCCGCCGCCAATGCTTCGCTGGGCCGGTTGAACTGAACGGGGGAACCGTTGAGCAGGATGGTCCCGGCGTCACGCTGGGTGATGCCCATCAGGATGCTCAGGAAAGTCGATTTGCCTGCGCCATTGCCGCCGCACAGGGCGTGGACGCTGCCGGCCCGCAGAGAGAGGCGCCCCTCACGCAGGGCAGGGATCCCGGCGTAAGCCTTGGCGACGTGTTCAGCCTGGAGCAGTAATGGCGTGGCCATCGGCGTGTCCTCGTGCTGTGAATTCTTATTAGGTCGCACAGTCATGTTTCGCTGTGAGCATATGTGTATCAAATGAAATTCTGATCAGTCAATCTCTTTCACTGAAAAGTTGTAAATGCGTGGTTTTGCGCAAACTGTGCCGATTTAGAGGGCTTTGACTGTGGGGTCAGCTAAATCCTACTTGACAGGGCGCCTGGAATGCCCGAGAAATGACTGATCGAAATTTCATTGAGTGATCATATGATCATTCGAAAGTACTCAAAACGGCAGCGGAGCCAAACGCCATGAACACACCTTTCCCGGTGGCTATCGGATGCGATGAAGCGGGTTATGAGCTCAAAGAACTGTTGAAGCGCCATATCGAGGCACTGGGTTACCCGGTGACCGACTTCGGCACCCACTCCACGGCCCCGGTGTTGTACCCGGACATCGCCCTGGCGGTGGCCACGGCGATCAACGCCGGTGAGCAGCGGCTGGGGGTACTGGTGTGCGGCACCGGTATCGGCATGGCCATTTCGGCCAACAAAGTCCTGGGGATTCGTGCGGCCCAGGCCCACGACACCTATTCGGCGGAGCGGGCGCGCAAGAGCAACGATGCGCAGATCCTGTCCATCGGTGCACGGGTGATCGGCGCGGAACTGGCCAAGAGCATCGTCAAGTCGTTCCTGGAGTCGGAGTTCGAAGCTGCGCGTTCCGGGGCCAAGGTCGACCGCATCAACGCGATCGAGCGCGACGGGCATCAGTAGTGGACGGAACGGGGCAAGAGTCGGGAGAATGCGCCTTTGACACCGAAACGGAAGCCCGTGCCCATGAGTGACAGTACCCAGCGCATCGCCAGCGACATCGACCTGATGACCGAAGTGGCGATGCTCTATTACCTTGAGAACGTCACTCAGGAAGCCATCGCCAAGCGCTTCGACCTGTCCCGGGCAAAAGTCAGCCGCCTGCTCAAACGCGCACGGGATGAAGGCATTGTCGAGGTGCGGGTGTTGCAGCATCCGGCGATGAACAACGAATTGGAACAGGCACTGGTGGAACGTTTCCAACTGGACCGCGCCTTGATCGCGGTCGACCACAGCGACCCCGACACCCAGCGTTCGGCGGTTGCGAGCCTGGTGGCCAACTACCTGAACAAAACCCTCAGCGACGGCATGATCGTTGCGGTCGGCATGGGCCGTAACGTTGGCGCGGTGGCCGATAACGTGTTCCTGCCGGTGACCCGCAATTGCACGTTTGTGTGCGCCATCGGCGGTTCGCTCAAGGCGGGCGAATACATGAACCCCGACCACATCTGCCGGCGCCTGGCCCTGCGTTTTGGCGGCGAAAGTGAAAGCTTGTACGCCCCGGCGCTGGTGGCCAACCCGGAACTGCGGGGCGTACTGATCAGCAACGATACCGTGCGTTCCACCCTTGACCGTGCTCGCCGTGCCGACATGGCACTGATTGGCATTGGTGACATGAGTGAAAACAGCAACATGGTGCGCATGGGGTGGTTTTCACCTCAGGAAATCGCCCAGGCGCGGTTGTCCGGCACGGTGGGGGACATGATGGGGTATGACTTTATCGACATTCATGGCCAGCCGGCGGTCAACGCGATCCAAGGGCGGGTGATCGGGTTGACGGTGCAGGAGCTGTTCCGGATTCCGGATGTGGTGGCGATTGCCAGTGAAAATACCAAGGCGGCGGCGACGCTTGGTGCGTTGCGCTCGGGGGTGATCAATACGCTGGCGACCACGGTGACCAATGCTCATACCATCCTGGCGCTGGATGATGCGACGCGCAAAGGCTGACCTGGGCGATAGGTCACGTTTTTTGGATTGGGTGTATATCCGTTATTTTTGTTATGGCTGAAATGGGTTCCGCTCTTACAGCGGCTCACTTTTGAACAGCGCAAAAGTAAGCAAAACGCTCTTGCCCCACCACTCGGCACCTCGCTTGGGCTCGGTGTGCCCTCACTCCGGCTTTGGAGCGTGGGCCGCCGCGATGGGCCATCCTTGGCCCATCGCGGCTAACCCGGCGTCCTGCCGGGTTACCCACGCTCCAAAGCCTGCGTTCGGCCAGCGTGGTTTAACGGGGCGCCTAAGATCAAGATCAAAAGCAGATCAAGGGCACAGCGGCCTACCGGCCGGCTTGAGTGTGGTGAAGCAACAGCAACAGCAACAGCGAAATCAAGAGCGGGCACAGTCCAAATGTGGGAGCGGGCTTGCTCGCGAAGGTCGTTAACGATGACGCGGGCATCCTGATTCAACGCGGCGTTCTCAGGTTTTTCGCGAGCAAGCTCGCTCCTACAGGAAAGCAGCTCTGCTTTCGCTCTTAACACTCAAGCCGGCCTGTAGGCCGCTGTGCTCTTGCTTTTGATCTGCTGTTGATCTTGATCTGACTGCCCCATTCAGCCCGAGGCCGAACGCAGGTATTGCGGAGCGGGTAAACCGGCAGGACGCCGGTTTAGCCGCGCCGGGCCATGGATGGCCCGTCGCGGCGGCCCGCGGAGTAATGCCGGAGTGAGGGAACACCGAGCCTAGGCGAGGTGCCGACAGGCGGGGCAGAGCGTTTTGGTTACTTTGCCGCTTTTGCAAAGTGACTCGCTGTAAGAGCGAAACCATAGGTGGCCGTTACCTAAATAACGGATATGTACCCAGCCCAGCCAGCCCAGCCCAGCCCAGCCAGCCCCAACCCCAAATGGCAACTGAACCGTCAAGGCTTCCACACCTGCACATCCTGCGCATCCACCGCCTTGGGCAATAACCCCGCCTTGAAAAACGCATCGGCAATCTTCTGCTGTTCACCCAGTTGATCCAGCGCCACCGGCTGCACCTCATAACTACGATGAGCATTGGCAGCCTCGACAGTTTCCACATCCAGATTGCCCCACAACGGACCCAATACTTTCGCGGCATCACCCGGGTGGCTTTTCACCCACTCGCCAGCCTGGTGCAATTGTTCGTAAACCACTTTCAACACCTCGGGATGCGCCTTGGCGTAAGGCGTACCCGTCAGGTAATAACGCTTGTAGCTGGCAAGCCCGGTACCGTCCGCAAGGGTCCGGGTCGGCAGTTGGCGCTGCACGCTGGTGAGGAAGGGTTCCCACGTGACCCACGCATCAACCTTGTTGTTTTCAAAAGCCGCGCGACCATCGGCAGGCGTCAGGTACGCCGGCTCGATATCGGAAAAGGCCAGGCCCGCCTTGTTCAGGGCGGCGATGAGCAGGTAGTGAGTGCCGGCAGCCTTGGTCACGGCGATTTTCTTGCCTTTCAAATCCGCCAGTTGCTGGATCGGCGAATCCTTACGCACCACAATCGCCTGGGCTTGGGGCGAGGGCGCTTCCTGGGCGAAGTAGGTGAGCTTGGCCTGAGCGGCCTGGGCGAAGATCGGCACGGTGTCGGCCACGTCGGCACTGATGTCGACGTTGCCGACGTTCAGCGCTTCCAGCAGTGGCAGGCCACTGGGGAACTCGTGCCAGGTGACGTCGATGCCATCGGCTTTGAGAGCTTTTTCCAGGGTGCCCTGGGTTTTCAGCAAGGTGATCAGGGTCGAGGATTTCTGGTAACCGATGCGCACGGTTTCCTGGGCCTGAGCGCTCAGGGCGGTGCAGAGGCCCAGCGTGGCCAGGCCAGTGATGAAAAGACGATGGAGCGAAAACAGGGGCATGGCGTGCTCGACTCTTAATGGATTAAGGTCAGCTTATTGTTCTAAAAATTATTCGATAAATAATTTTTCGGTCTTAGCTTAGGGCTTTATCGGATGCGCCGTTCGCGGCCTTTCAGCGTCAGGATGAAGGAGGGCGGTATGCAGTTGTATGTTGTTCGTCACGGCGAAACTCAAGCCAATGCCGAGGGGCGTTACCAGGGCTCGCTGGACATTGATCTCAACGAACGTGGCGTGCTCCAGGCGCAGGAGTTGCGGGAAAAATTGCCAGCGCAGATCGACGCTGTCATCGTCTCGCCGCTGTGCAGGGCCCAGCAAACGGCGGCCATTGTGTTTGCGGATGATGGGCTGCAACTGCATACGCTGGATGCGTTTCGCGAGCGCGGCGTGGGGGTATTTGAGGGACTGACCCAGGCGGAGGCGGCGCAGCATTATCCCGACCTTTGGGCGCAGAATATTACCCGGCAATGGGAGCGGGCGCCCACGGACGGTGAGTCAATCTCGCAGTTCGTCGAGCGTATCCGGGGCGGATTGAATCAGTTGCTGGTGAACCATGGGCAACAGGTGGTGGTGCTGGTTGCCCATGGGGTTGTCGCCAAGGCGATTCGCGCATTGGTTCGCGATGATTTCTCAGACTTCTTCGAATGGCAGTTGCGCAATGGCGAAGTGCTGAGTCTCAACATCGACACAGAGCCCAATGTGGCGAGGGAGCTTGCTCCCGTTGGGGTGCGAAGCGCCCCCAGGTAGGCCGCGGCGGTCCTTCAGGATGAGTCGGTCAATGCTTTTGGGTTTGCTGCGCAMCCCAGCGGGAGCAAGCTCCCTCGCCACAGGGTTTGTGTGAATCATGTCTACAGGGGAACGCTCAACGCCTGTGCAAAAGCCTGGGGCGTAGGGCTTTCCGGCCAGGTCGGAACGCCCTCCGCCAGCGTCACCCACGGCTGCTTGTGCCGCAGCCAAATATGCGCCACCGGCTGCACGGACGGGCTCTCATCCAGTGTCCCGACCCGCAGCACAACCAACCCCGGCGCGGCCGTCGTGGTGTTGCAGATCCGCGTATGGCACACCCCGCACAACCGATGCTCCGAACGTTGCCCGTCAACGTCATAGGCATATTCCGTCAGCGAACCTTCAACCCGCAGCGCATCCGCCGGCAACAGCGCATGCAGGGCAAACGCGCTACCGCTCCAGGTCTGGCAGTGGCGGCAATGGCAGGCATACACCGCCAGCGGCGCTTCGGTATCGAGGGTGTAGGTCACGCTGGCGCAGCGACACTGGCCGGTGAGTGTCATCAAAAACGATCCTGTGCAAAGTGAGGGCGAAAGCCCCATCGGTTATGCTCGCCAGCATGCCGCAGCCCCCGAACAAAGAACATCCGCCAAAACTGCCCAGCGGCTCACAGGAAATGTATGAACGCCCCGCAACTCCAATGGGAAACCCAGCGCGCCTTCCTCGCCGTGTTGCGCACCGGCAGCCTGTCGGGCGCAGCCCGTTTGCTGGGGATCGCCCAGGCCACCGCGCGGCGACGGATCGAGGCCCTGGAGCAGAGCGTCGGGGTCAGCCTGTTTATCCGCTCACCCGCCGGGCTATTGCCCACCGACACGGCCAAGGACCTGATCAGCCATGTTGAAGCGATGGCTGTTGCCGCCAACGCCTTTAACCGCGCAGCCTCGGCCGACACGGCGCTCGCCGGCGGCACGGTGCGGCTCACCAGTGGCAAGCTGCTGGGCGTTGAAGTGCTGCCGCCCATGTTGCGCAGCCTGCGCCGTGATCATCCGCAATTGGCCATCGAGCTGAGCGTATCCAATCGACTGCAGGCGCTTGCCCGGCAAGAGGCCGACGTCGCCGTACGCATCAGTCGCCCGGTCGAATCCACCGTGGTCGCGCGCAAGGTCGGCGACCTGCAAGTCGGGTTGTACGCTGCGCCAGAATTGCTCGCAGAGCAGGGCACGCCCGACACCGTTGCGCAATTGCACGGCTACTCGCTGATCGGGCCAGACCGCAACTTGCTGGAGATCGAATTCCTGGGTGAGCGCGGTTTCGACTGTTCGGCGCCCAGTACGGTGATTCGCACCGACGATCACCTCGCGCAGTTGGCCGCGTTGCGTGCGGGGCTGGGGATCGGCGTGTGTTCAGCCCAGGTGGCACAACGTCACGGACTGGTGCGGGTGTTGCCCGCGCAGGTGGATTTCAAGGTTGACGTGTGGATCGCCATGCACCAGGACATGCGCAAGGTCCCGCGCATCGCCGTGGTGTTCGATGGGTTGGGCGCGGCCCTGACGGATTTCCTTCACCCGCGATAACGCAACGCGTCCACCAACAGCGCAAACGCCGGCGAGGCCTGGCGGCGGCTGGGGTAGTACAGGTGAAAGCCGGAAAACGGCGCGCACCAGTCATCCAGCACCTGCACCAGTCGCCCGTCCGCCAGATAAGGCGCCACCAAGTCGGCAGGCACGTAACTCAAGCCCAAGCCATCGACCGCTGCCTTGAGCAATGGGTACACGCCATTGAACGTCACCTGGCCAGACACCCGCACATTCAGGCTTTCGTCGCCTTTCTTGAATTCCCACACATACAGGCCGCCATTGGTGGGCAAGCGCAAGTTGTTGCAGGCGTGATCGGTCAGGTCCCGAGGCGTGCGGGGGATCGCGCGCTGGGCGAAATAGGCCGGTGAGCCCACCACCAGCATGCGCATGTCGGGGCTGATGCGCGTGGCAATCATGCCTTGGGCCACGTCTTCCCCAAGGCGCACGCCGGCGTCGAAACCCTGGGCGGCGATGTCGACAAAACTGTAGTCGCAACACACCTCCACCGAGATATCCGGGTACTGCGCCAGGAACGGTTTCAACACCGGCCACAGGATGAATTCCAGCGCGTGGTCCATGGCGTTGATGCGAATGGTGCCGGACGGCCGGTCGCGCAAATTACTCAGGCCTTCAAGGCCCACCTGGATTTCATCGAAATGCGGCCCGACCGTATCGATCAAGTGCTGCCCGGCCTCGGTGGGCGACACGCTGCGGGTGGTGCGGGTCAGCAGGCGCAACCCCAGTCGCGCCTCCAGGGCGCGGATGGTATGGCTCAGCGCCGATTGGGAAACCCCGAGCTTGGCCGCCGCCTTGGTAAAGCTGCGCTCCCGGGCTACCGCGAGAAAGGCGAGCAGGTCGTTGGCGTTTTCCCTGAGCATTGATGAGTCACCCTCATAAGTATTTTCAGATTCTAGCGGCTAATTATCACAATTCGTAACTGTTAGATTGGATTCAGTCCCCTTACCCGGAGAATGACCATGCGCAAACGCACACTCGGTAACTGCCAACTCGAAGTCTCGGCCCTGGGGCTCGGTTGCATGGGCATGAGCTTTGGCTACGGCCCTGCGGCCGATAAGAAGCAGATGATTGCCTTGCTGCGGAACGCGGTCGAGCAAGGCGTGACCTTCTTCGATACCGCTGAAGTCTATGGCCCGTTCATCAACGAAGAACTGCTGGGCGAAGCCCTGTCGCCGCTGCGTGAGCAGGTTGTGATCGCCACCAAGTTCGGCTTCGCCCTGGACCCGTCCGGCAACGGTAAATGGTCTGGTCTCAACAGCCGCCCCGAGCATATCCGTCAGGTGGCTGAAGCGTCGCTCAAGCGCCTGAAGACGGATGTTATCGACCTGTTTTATCAGCATCGGGTTGATCCGAATGTACCGATCGAAGAGGTGGCCGGTGCCGTGAAGGATTTGATTCAGGAGGGCAAGGTCAAGCATTTCGGTTTGTCTGAAGCCGGTGCCTCGACCATCCGCCGCGCCCATGCCGTTCAACCGGTGGCCGCACTGCAAAGTGAGTACTCCCTGTGGTGGCGCAAGCCGGAGGCGGAGGTGCTGCCGCTGCTGGAGGAACTGGGCATTGGGCTGGTGCCCTACAGCCCGTTGGGCAAAGGTTTTCTGACCGGCAAGTTCGACAGCCAGAGCACCTTTGACAGCTCGGACTTTCGCAGCAATTTGCCGAGGTTCACGCCCGAAGCCTTGCAGGCCAACCAGGCCCTGGTGGAGTTGCTGCGTCAGGTTGCCCAGCGAAAAAATGCCACGCCCTCGCAGATAGCACTCGCCTGGCTGCTGGCCCAAAAGCCATGGATCGTACCGATTCCAGGCACCACCAAAACCTCACGCCTGACGGAAAACCTGGGGGCGGTCGAAGTGCAGCTCAGTGCGACAGAACTCACTGAGCTGGATGCTGCCGCCGCGAATATCGCCGTGCACGGCGACCGCTATCCCGAAGCCCTGGAAAGGATGACCGGCCTATGAAAACCAGCTTCGCCGCCACCGCGCTTTCATTGTCATTACTGGCACTCGATTCACAGGCACAGGAGACACCCATGCTGACCATCACGCCCAACGGTTCCCAGCCTTCAGCAAAAGGCCCGGCGGATTATTTCACCGGCACCGTACGCGTCGACTCACCTTTCAAGGGCACCGACGCCGCGCGCGTCACCGGGGCTTTCGTTACCTTTGAGCCGGGCGCACGCACCGCTTGGCACACTCACCCTTTGGGGCAGACATTGATCGTGACCGCAGGCCTGGGCCAGGTCCAGGAATGGGGCCAGCCGGTGCGGGCAATCCGCCCCGGCGACACGGTATGGATTGCGCCAGGGGTCAAGCATTGGCATGGCGCGACGGCGAACACCGCCATGACCCATATCGCGATTAGCGAAATGCTCGACGGCAAGGTGGTGGACTGGATGGAACAGGTCAGCGACTCACAGTACGCGGCGCAGTAATCCGCTTCACCGCCGCAACTGCGGCTCGCCTTCAATACAACTCACCAAAAACTCCATCACCACCTTCACCGAAGGCGAGCGGCGCATATCCGGATACACCGTCAGCCAGATATCGCGAACCGGGCCTTCGGTATTCGTTGCCAGGCGCACCAATGCCGCGTCGTGATCACCCACCAGCGTGGGCAATACCACCGCACCCACCTGGGCCCGGGCGGCCATTTGCTGGGTGATCAGGTCGCTGGCGGCGAAGGCAATCGTGCGGTTGCCGCGTACCTGATGCATCCACGCCTGTTGGGGCAGGTGGTCGCGGGTGGCGTCATAGGCAATGAACGTCCATTGTTCAGCGGGCAGTTGTTTGAGCTCGGGCGTGGCATAGAGCCCGAAACGCACGGCGCCGACCTTTCTGCGTACCAGCGCTTCCTCATCGGGACGCACGGTGCGCAGGGCAATGTCGGCTTCGCCTTTGTCGAGGGCGGCGAGCGTTGTCGAGGACATCAACACGATATTCAGCTTGGGATACTGCGCTCTGAAGCGTGCGACATGGGGCGCGATGCAGTGGATGGCTATCGACGGCGGGCAACTGACACGCACGGTGCCGGCCACTTCGATCGAGGCCACGCGGGACAGGCGCATCACTTCGGTGGCCATGTCGCCCATGCCTGCCGCCAATTTCGCCAGTGCCCGGCCTTCCTCGGTGAGCGGCCGGCTGCGGGGCAGGCGGTCTACCAGTTTGACGCCGAGGGCTTTTTCCAGGGCATCGACGCGGCGGCCAACGGTGGCATGTTCCACCTGCAGCTCGCGGGCGGCAGCCGACAGTGACTGGGTGCGCGCCAGCACGGTGAAGAAATACAGATCCTGCCAGTCGAACATCGGGTTATTTCCGCACGGAGGGTGGGAGGTATTGGGGAATTCTCGTACAGAGTACTGCCTTTTACCATGGCGCATTCCCAACGCAAACGGAGTTGTCCCGCGATGAAAGCCCTCACCCTTGAAACCTACGGCGGCCCTGAGGTCGTTCAACTGCGCCTTGATGTGCCCAAACCCCAAGTGACCGCCGGCCATGTATTGGTCAAGGTGGCCTGCGCCGGGATCAATTTCATGGATGTGCACACCCGCCAGGGCAAGTACGCCAAATCGGTGACCTACCCGGTACGGCTGCCGTGCACTCTGGGTATGGAAGGGGCGGGTGTGGTGGTGGCGGTGGGCGAGGGCGTGAGCCATTTGGCTCCGGGTGATCGGGTGGCTTGGTGCATTGCCTGGGGCGCGTTTGCTGAATACGCCAGCGTTCCCGCCGCGCGGGTGGCGCAAATTCCCAATGCGATCGGCTTCGATCAAGCGGCTGCGGCGATGTTCCAGGGCTGCACGGCTCACTACCTGATTGAAGATGTCGCGCGGTTGCAGGCGGGCAACCGCTGCTTGATCCACGCGGCTTCCGGCAGCATCGGCCAGTTGCTGGTGCAAATGGCCCACCGGCTCGGCGCCACGGTGTTCACCACCGGCAGCAGCGCCGAAAAGTGCGCGATTGCGCTGCAGCGTGGCGCCGATCAGGCCTGGCAATACGACGGGTTTTCCGAGCGGGTGTTGGAGGCAACGCAGGGACAGGGCGTGGATGTGGTGTTCGATTCGGTGGGCAAGGCCACCTTGCGCGAGAGCTTCAGGGCGTGCCGCACGCGAGGGTTGATCGTCAATTACGGCAATGTCTCGGGTTCGATCACTGATCTGGACCCGATGGAGTTGGGGGAAGCCGGTTCACTGTTCCTGACTCGCCCACGGCTCAACGACCATATGGCCGACGGCCCGACGGTGCAGAGGCGTGCCAATGCGGTGTTCGCGGCGATGCTCGAAGGTTCGCTGACAGTGGATATCGAAGGGCATTACGCGCTGGAAGAAGTGCAGCAAGTGCACGCGCGGATTGAGGCACGGCAGCAGATTGGCAAGGCGGTGGTGTGGCTGGATCGTGAACTTCACTAACTGCGAGAGAGCTTGTGTGGCGAGGGAGCTTGCTCCCGCTGGGCTGCGAAGCGGCCCCACAACCTGCCAATGGGGTTTTCCTGGAGAAACGCAGTGAGTTCATTGGGGCTGCTGCGCAGCCCAGCGGGAGCAAGCTCCCTCGCCACAGTGGTCGTGGCGCTTGTGAGGATCAGTTAATAGCAGGCGAAAAAAAGCCGGCTGATCAGGCCGGCTGGGGGTGAACCGCGAACGACAGGGGTTATGCGCGGTTTTCCATCAGGCGGTCTGCACCACCTTCAGCTACACGGTTTTCTTGAAGACGGTCTGCACCACCTTCGGCTACGCGGTTTTCTTGAAGACGGTCTGCACCACCTTCGGCTACGCGGTTTTCTTGAAGACGGTCTGCACCACCTTCGGCTACGCGGTTTTCTTGAAGACGGTCTGCACCACCTTCGGCTACGCGGTTTTCTTGAAGACGATCAGCACCACCTTCAGCAACGCGACGTTCCAGCATACGGTCAGAACCGCCCTCAGCCACGCGGCTGTCCATCAGGCGATCCGCGCCGCCTTCAGCGACGGCAGGTTGGGTAAAGGCGCTTACAGCAAGTACCGAGAAAGCGAGGCTGAGCAAGAGTTGGCGTTTCATGAGGGTGTGCTCCGGGATGTCATTGGTTGGTATGGATGTGATGTTACGCGGTGGATTTTTTTAGAGAACTTCATTGGGCTGATGGTGACTATCGACGCCAGCGATGGCCCGTTTTCGCGGGCCATCGCGCCGACTATCACGGCATTTCAGGCAGTTCCTGAGGGCGCAGGTCGAACACCAGCACCTCGGCGTCCTCGCCATGGCTCAGGTGAATTTCCCGCTCATCGCGCACTCGGGCGCCGTCGCCTTCGTGCAAGCGTTGGCCGTTGACTTCAACGCTGCCCCGCGCCACATGGATGTAGGCGTAGCGCTCCGGAGCCAGTGGCAGGCTGGCGGTTTCAAAGCCGTTGAATAGCCCGGCATACACCCGCGCATCCTGGCGCACGCCGAGGGAGCCGTCGGTGCCTTCCGGCGAGATGATCAACTGCAACCGGCCGCGTTTTTGCGCCTCGGTGAAGTGCTCCTGCTGATAGCGCGGTTCGGCGCCCGCCACCTGCGGCACTATCCAGATTTGCAGGAAGTGCACGCCCTGGGTGTGGCTGTGGTTGAACTCGCTGTGGGCCACGCCGCTGCCGGCGCTCATCAGTTGCACATCGCCGGGGCGAATCACCGAACCAGTGCCCAGGGTGTCCTTGTGTTCCAGGGCACCTTCGAGCACATAGGAGAAAATCTCCATGTCGCGGTGCGGGTGTTGGCCGAAGCCCTTGCCGGCGGCAACCCGGTCATCGTTGATCACCAGCAGGTCGGAAAAACCCTGTTCCTTGGGGTTCCAGTAGTTGGCAAACGAGAACGTGTGGAACGACTTCAACCAACCGTGATTGGCGGCGCCGCGTTCCGAGGCTTTGCGAAGGGTCAGCATGGGGTGTTCTCCTCAAGGGAAGCTTGGCTGCGAGATGCAGGGCTTCGGTGTGAGAAGAAGGTTACTGGTTAGCGAAAGGTTGATTAAGAAGTTGAAAAAGGAATGACTGTCTCGTGTGAGTTGACAGTGATCAGCGTGCCATAATGCTCCCGTTCATCTCTCTCAACGGACAATTCCTGACAATGAAAACCGTGGCCATGGCGCTGTTTCCCGACTTCCTTCTGCTCGACATGGCCGGACCACTGGAAGTGTTCTCCATTGCCAATCGTTACCTGGAGCCGTCAGCCCACTATCAGGTCCTGACCATCGGTACCGAGCCCGGGCCGCTGCGGGCCTCCAATGGCGTGGTGGTGCACCCTGATCTGCAGCTGGATCAGGCCCTTGAGGCTTATGACTTGCTGCTGGTCCCGGGCGGCCCCGGCGCCTATAACGAATGCCATCCCGCGTTGTTGCCATGGCTCAAGACAGCTGCGCCCCGCGCCCGGCGATTCGGCTCGATCTGCACCGGCGCCTTTGTGCTGGGGTACGCGGGCTTGCTGGACGGCCAGCGCGTGACCACTCACTGGCATTACACCGAGCGGCTGATCAAGGCCTTTCCCAAGGCAATGGTCGAGACCGACCGGATCTACCTGCAAGACGGTCGGCTTATCACTTCTGGCGGTGTGACGGCGGGCATCGACCTGGCGCTGTCCATTGTGGCCCAGGACCACGGCAAGCAGGTGGCCGTCGATGTGGCCAAGGTGTTGTTGGTGGTGATGAAGCGCCAGGGCGGTCAAGCCCAGTTCAGCCCTATGACCGCAGCCGTGGCCCCTCAGGAAACCGCGATTACCCGGGTGCAGACCCATGTGCTGGAGCGGCTGGACCAGGCCTTTACCATCGAGTCCATGGCGCAGTTGGCGGGCATGAGCACGCGGCACTTTGCGCGGGTGTTCGCCAAGGAAGTGCAGATGACCCCGATGGCCTTCCTGCAAGGTGCCCGCATCGATCGTGCCCGGCACTTGCTGGAACGCACCGACCTGCCACTCAAGACCGTCGCGTTTCACGCGGGGTTTGGCAGCGTGCGGCATATGCGGTTTCTGTTCAGTGAAAAACTCGGCTTGAACCCGACCCAATACCGCCAGCAATTCAGCTGATGTCCGTCTGGCGCACCTGAATGTCCGTGTGGATCCCTGTGCCGGCATTGTTCTGTCACCGGTAGCTGGCAAGATAGCCGTCAGTCTCATGGAAAAGGATGCGCAGGCGCCCAAGGCCGGGTGTTTCAGCGCTTTGACGAGCATGAACAGCCTTCATACGATTGAACCGGAATGCGCCGTGCGCTTCGGCCCCTTCACCTTTTACCCCCAGCAGCGCCTGGTGTGCGAAGAGGGCCGGCCGCTGCCGTTGGGCGGGCGCGCCCTGGACATTCTTGGGGTGCTGGTGGAGCAGGCCGGGCAGTTTGTCGACAAGGCATTCTTGATCGCACGGGTGTGGCCGAGCAGTGTGGTGGAGGAGAACAACCTGCGGGTGCACATCGCGGCCTTGCGCCGTGCCTTGGCCGATGGCGAGGACGGGCGGCGCTATATCATCAACCTGCCGCAACGCGGTTATTGTTTTGTCGCGACGCAGCCGACGCAGTCAGCACCTGCGCAGCCTCTACCTCAACATAATCTGCCGGCGCGCCTGGTACCGGTGTTCGGCCTGGACCCGCTGGCCCATGCCCTTGCCCGGCGTTTGCCTGGGCAAACGCTGATGACGCTCACCGGGTGCGCCGGTATCGGCAAAACCACCCTGGCCCTCTACCTGGCCGCACAGGTGCTGCCGCGTTATCGCGACGGAGTGTGGCGCGTGGAGTTGGCCGGTATCAGTCGGTTATCGGACGTGGTCCGTCAATTGTCCAGGGTGCTCGGGATTGAGGTTGAACCGGGCGGCACGCTGCATGGCTTTTGCCGACAACTGGCGTCACGGCAATTGCTGCTGGTGCTTGATGGGTGTGAACAGGCATTGGCCGCTTGCCGCAACCTGGTATTCGCCCTAAGGGGCATGGCGCCCCAGGTAACGCTGCTGCTGAGTAGCCGCGAAGCCCTGAATATTCCCGGCGAATGGGCCCAGCGCGTACCCGCGTTGGCATTGCCGCCGTTGTCGGCATTGGCGGACGTCGAGCAGACGCTGGCTTCGCCTGCGGTGCAGCTATTTGTCAGCCGGGCCCAGGCCAGTCAGCAAGGCTTTGAGTTACGCAGGCAAGACCTGGCGCCTCTGCGGGATATCTGCCGGCGCCTCGACGGTATTCCGTTGGCTCTGGAGTTGGCGGCAGCCCAGGTCGATGCCCTTGGGGTCAAGAGCCTGCAAGCGCAGTTGGTAAACGGCTTGCAGGTGCTGACTCGCGGGCGGCGAACGGCTGTAGAACGCCATCAATCCATGAGCGCCGCGCTGGACTGGACCTATGATCGCTTGAGCCTGCCGGAGCGCTGGCTGTTCCTCCAACTGGGCCTGTTCAAGATGGCGGTGACCGTGCCGACGCTGGGCGCGCTGGTTGCCGGCACTGAGCTGGAACACGCCGACCTGTCTTATCTGCTGGCACGCTTGGTGGCGACTTCGCTGCTGACCGTCGAACCCGGTCCCGGTCTTCGGCGTTATCGTTTGCTCAATAGCGTGCGTGCCTACGCGTTGGCCCGCCTGGGTGACCCGGCCCAGGTGATGCTGTTGCAACAAGGCTACGAGCTCGAGCCGTTCTCAGGCCGGCAGCGGGTGGTGCAGTTCGTCGAGCAAGCGGCGCACGCTCACTAGGTCCGGCGTGGAAAATCCTTCAGTGAAGCGCCCATACACCGCTTGTAAAAGCTCGCGTGCGGCAGCCTGTCGGCCCTCGCGCTGCCATAGCCGGGCAAGGGACAGGGCGCAACGCAGTTCCCAGGCCAAGGCTCCTTGCTGACGAGCCAGCCCCAGCGCTTCCAGCAGCAATTTTTCAGCCGCTTGCGCCGCGAGCGGGTCAGACCGGTGCAGCAGGGATTCGGCCCGCGCCCGCAGGATTTCTGCGGTGCACCAACCCGCATTGCCCTGCCTGGCGCGTTCGAAGCAGGCCTCATCCACATCCCTTGTGCGCAAGGTCGCAACGATGTCCTTGATCAGGCCAAGGCCGTCGACATCGTCCTCGGGCACCCCAGCGTCCAATGCCAGGGCGTAATGCCTGGCCCAGGTGTCGAACAGCAACACCGAGTGCTTCTGCGCCTGCTGCGACAACAGCTCCAGCATTGACCTTGCCGTGGCGTCGTCGCCGTTGTAGTGGGCGATGACGACGCCCGAGAGGGCAAGTGTGTAGCAGATCGAGGTGCCGTGATTGATTTGCAGCGCCAGCTCCAGCGCCTGTCGGGCGGTGCGCCAGGCGCGCTCCGGAAAACCCTGTAGCCAGAGGATGCGCGCCAGCACCGTCAGCGACGCCACGCTCTGGTCGTATTGCACGCCAAATCCATGGGTAAACCGATTGAGGTGGCCGCTGTGGGCCATGCGCTGCATCACCTGTTCGGCGTTGTGCCGCGCCAGGGCCTGGTTACCGGCGAAATGTTGCGCCAGCACCCGCAGGCGCTGTGCGCTCAAGTCCAGCAGCGGTTGGGCGTTGGGGTCCAGGCGGTCGAAATGCAGGCTTTGGCGCAGGGCCTGGCGGTAGTTGCCGTTGCACAGGTTCACGGCCATATGGCCGGACACCGCCCTGAGCTGCCCGGCGACATCGTGGCTGGCTTCGGCCAGTTGCCGTGCCTGCTCAAAGGCATTGATGGTCTGCGGGGTTGCGCCCTGGGTGTGATAGGAAAAGCTGCCCAGGGCCAACTGCAGTTGCAGGTGCAAGTGTGGGCAGGGTGCTGCCGATTGCTGAAGCAACGCCAGGGCCTTGCCCACATACAAACCGTGTTCGGTGAGCAGCGACAGCTCCTGCCACAGCGGCATTGCACTGACCGTCAGGCGGATCGCCAGCAACGGCGCGCCATCCTCGCGCAACCCCCAGTCGAGGGCCGCACGCACGTCTTCGCGACAGGCTGCATAACGGTCGAGCCATTGCTGGGTGGGCACTCGTTCCCAGTCGGCTTGCGCTTGATTCATCAGCGTCAGGCAGCGGGCGGCGTGTCGCTCACGGCTGGCCTCCAGTTCGCAGGCGCTACTGAGTTTCTCCAGGGCATAGGTCCGGGTGATGTCCAGCAGCCGATAGGCCACCTCTTCGTCGCCTACCTCAACGTTGAGCAGGGACTTGGCCACCAATTGCGTGATCGAGCCCAGCACCTCCATCGGCGCAATGTGCTCACCGGCGATTACCGCCGCCGCCGATGCCAGGGTGAAACTACCCCGGAACACCGCAAGGCGCCGCAGGCATACCTGCTCGCAAGCGGTCAGCAGATCGAAGCTCCACTCCAGGGTGGCGCGCAGCGTTTGGTGCCGGGGCAGGGCGCTGCGTCGACCACGGGTCAACAGGCGAAAGTTGTCCTCCATCTGCACCAGCAAGCCCTTCAGGCCAAAGCGTTCGATTTGCGCCGCCACCAGCTCGATCGCCAAGGGAATACCGTCCAGGCGTCGGCAAATATCGATGGCCAGGGGCAGCTCGGCGTCACTCAGTTCAAAGCCGTCCCAGCGCGACAGCGCCCGTTCCACCAGCAATTGCAGCGCGGGGTACGCCATGGCTTCGGCGCGGCCGCCAGTGGCCGGCGGGCATGCCAAAGGCTCCAGGCGCTGCACGAACTCGCCCTCGGCGCGCAGCGCTTCACGGCTGGTGGTCAGAATGTGTAACTGAGGGGCATGGCGCAGCAGGGTTTCGCTGATCAGCGCAATATCGTCGAGCAGGTGCTCGCAGTTGTCGATCACCAGCAGCATCTGGCGCTCGCGCAACAGGCTGGCGAGGCCGGACAAGGGGTCGTGACTCGGTGGCGTAAGCTCCAGCAGGGCGGCGAGGTTGGGTACGATCATCGACGGCTGGCTCAACGGTGCCAGGTCCAGCAGACGGATGCCGTCGCGGTAACGTCCGATCAGCAGTTCGGCCACTCGCAGCGCGACGGTGGTCTTGCCGATACCCCCTGCACCCGTGAGGGTGATGAAGCGGTGGTGAGGCAGCTGTTGCACCAGGCTTTCGATCAGGGCCTGGCGCCCCAGCATCCGCGTGCGGCGCAGCGGCAGGTTGTGCCCTGGATAGGGCGAAGTGGCGTCGCCCTCCAACGTTGTGGGGTCGACACTCAGCGGGGCAACAAAACTGTAGCCACGCTGGGCCACCGTGACGATATAGCGCTGCCCGGCCTGGCCGTCGCCGAGCGCCTTGCGCAGGGCTGCCATGTGCACCCGCAGGTTGCCATCCTCCACCACCGTCCTGGGCCAGACCCGGGCGATCAGCTCCTGTTTGCTCACCACCTGACCGGCGTGCTCCAGCAAAATCAGGAGGATATCCACCGCCCGCCGGCCCAGGCGCAACGGCTGGCCACCCTCCAGCACCACGCGCTGGCGGGGGTGAATCCGATAGGGGCCGAAATGCATGGCCTGGTCGTTGGGGTTGCTCATGCGCGGGCTCTGGGATGGGGTCTGTGGTGCATATTCCAGAGGTTTGCGCCCGGGTGCAATCACCACTAGGCGGCGATCACGCGAAGTTGGTGGTTACGCCAGGTCATGGGGTTCACGCCTTCACTGCGGCTGAAGATATGGCAGAAGTGTGCCTGGTCGCAGAAACCGCATTCCTGGCTGATTTGAGTCAGGCTCAAGGCGGAACTGACGATCAGTTCCTTGGCCCGCTGGATGCGTTGTTGGCGGATCCATTCCTGGGGAGACAGGCCCGTACTGCACTTAAAGGCGCGAGAGAAATGGCTACGGGACAGCGCACATGCCCACGCCAGTTCCGTGACTTCCAGGCTTTCTCCCAGGTTCGCCAGGATCAACTGCTTGACCATGCGTTCGCGGCGGGCACACAGCCCGCCGGTGGCGGATGGGCGTGAGTGCGGGGCAGGTGCGATGTGCTCGAGTCGGGCCATGACAGATTCCGTGGTCGATGGGAGCGTTCCCGGTGAATGAAAATCCAGTGTAGACCGCCGTATTTTTCGCTCCGGCCTGTCTGGCTGGCGAGTTAATCGTTGTTAATTTCGCCAGGTGTCCGGGGAAAAAAGACAGCACAGGCATGCAATTGCGCACGCCTTGAACGTGTTTAGCTGGCGGCCTGTTCACCCTCCGGTAAACCCTATGAATCGCAACGACCTGCGCCGCGTCGACATGAACCTGTTGGTGATTTTCGAGGCCCTGATGTTCGAAAAGAACCTGACCCGGGTTGCCGAAAAACTCTTCATGGGGCAGCCGGCCGTGAGTGCGGCCCTGGGCCGGTTGCGCGACCTGTTCGATGACCCGCTGCTGCTGCGCAATGGTCGCGGCATGGAGCCCACGCCACGGGCCGTGGCGATCCTCAAGGAGTTGCAACCGGCGATGGACATCATTTCCGGCGCGGTCAGCCGCGCCAAGGACTTCGACCCTTCCACCAGTTGCGCGGTGTTTCGCATCGGGCTGTCGGACGACGCCGAGTTCGGGCTGTTTCCACCGTTGCTCAGCCAGCTGCGCGAAGAGGCGCCGGGGATCATCGTGGTGGTGCGGCGCGCGAACTACTTGCTGATGTCGGCATTGTTGGCCAGTGGCGAGATCTCCGTGGGGGTGAGCTACACCACCGAGCTGCCGGCCAATGCCAAGCGCAAGAAGCTGCGGGACATTCCATGCAAGGTGCTGCGGGGGGACGACCGGCCTGAACCGTTGACCCTGGATGACTACTGTTCGCGGCCCCATGCCATGGTTTCGTTTTCCGGTGATTTGAGCGGCAATATCGACCTGGATCTGGCGCGCATCGGTCGAGCCCGGCGAGTGGTGTTGGCGGTGCCGCAATTCAGCGGGTTGCGGGACCTGTTGGCCGGCAGCGAGATGATTGCGACGGTGCCCGATTATGCCGCCTGCGCGTTGACCCAAGGCAGCGGCCTACGGGCCGAGGACCCGCCGTTCAGCATCGATGCCGCAGAGCTGTCGATGGTATGGAGTGGCGTGCACGACAACGACCCGGCGGAGCGCTGGTTGCGATCGCGGATTGGCGAACACATGTCGCGGGCGCTCTAACAGAGCACGTACATCCAATTTTTCCGCTACGTGACACCCCACACTGCGGCCATCGCTCACGTATTAAGGGGAGGGGCACGATGGACTCAGCAACGCAACAAGGCGGCCCGGACGAGGTTGTCACCTTGGTGGTCAAACACCGCATCAAGCCCGGCCACGAAGCCGACTATGAAGCTTGGCTGCGGCGCATCGTGCGTATCGCGGGCGAACGTCCGGGCCATCTCGGCGTCGACGTGGTGCGCACCCGGCAGGGCGGCTTGGCGCTGTTCACCTGCGTGCTGCGTTACCGCTCCACCGATGACCTGGAGCGCTGGCTCGATTCGCCGCAGCGCCTGGAGCTGATCAACGAAGCAGCACCGATGCTGGCCGACGGCGACCAGACTGAAGTCGGCGCGGTCAACGAGTTCTGGTTTTCGCCCCTGGCCGATGCCGCTGCCAAGCCGCCACGCTGGAAGCAAGCGGTGGTCACGCTGCTGGTGATCCTGCCGCTGACCTTGTTGGTGCCGATCATCTGGGGCCCGGTACTGAGGCTGCATCCGTTCTTGTCCAACTACATCGTCGCCACCTTCCTGGTCACCGTGACCATCGTTGTTCTGGTGGTTTACCTGCTGATGCCGGCGGCTACCCGCCTGTTCGCTCCCTGGCTTGAAGCCTCTGTAAAGGAAACCCTATGAACGCCGATCTGATTCTGTTCAATGGCCAGTTCCACACCGTGGACCGTGAAAACCCCCGCGCCACGGCAGTCGCCATTCACCAGGGCCGCTTCGTCGCGGTGGGCACCGACGGCGAAGCCATGGCCCTGCGCGGCAGTGGCACCCAGGTCATCGACCTCAAGGGCCGCACCGTCATCCCTGGCCTTAACGACTCGCACCTGCACCTGATCCGTGGCGGCCTGAACTACAACCTCGAACTGCGCTGGGAAGGCGTGCCGTCCCTGGCCGATGCCCTGCGCATGCTCAAGGACCAGGCCGACCGCACGCCCACGCCGCAGTGGGTGAGGGTGGTGGGCGGCTGGAACGAATTCCAGTTCGCCGAAAAACGCATGCCCACCCTCGACGAACTCAACCAGGCCGCACCCGACACGCCGGTGTTCGTGTTGCACCTGTATGACCGTGCCTTGCTCAACCGCGCCGCTCTACGCGTGGCCGGCTACACCAAGGACACGCCGAACCCGCCCGGCGGCGAGATCGTACGCGACCACAACGGCAACCCCACCGGCATGCTGGTGGCCAAGCCCAACGCGATGATTCTCTACTCGACCCTGGCCAAGGGCCCGAAACTGCCCCTGGAATACCAGGTCAATTCCACGCGCCAGTTCATGCGTGAACTCAACCGCCTGGGGCTGACCAGTGCCATCGACGCCGGCGGCGGATTCCAGAACTACCCTGACGACTACGCCGTGATCGAGCAGTTGGCCAAGGACGAGCAACTGACCGTGCGCATCGCCTACAACCTGTTCACCCAGAAGCCCAAGGAAGAACTCAGCGACTTCAAGAACTGGACAGGCAGCGTGACCCTGCACCAGGGCGACGACTACCTGCGCCACAACGGCGCCGGCGAGATGCTGGTGTTCTCGGCGGCGGATTTCGAAGACTTCCTCGAGCCACGCCCGGACCTGCCGCTGACCATGGAGCAGGAGCTGGAACCCGTGGTGCGCCACTTGGTGGAACAGCGCTGGCCGTTCCGTCTGCACGCCACCTACAACGAATCGATCTCGCGGATGCTCGACGTGTTCGAGAAGGTCAACCGCGACATCCCGTTTAACGGCCTGCCGTGGTTCTTCGACCACGCCGAAACCATCACCCCGCAGAACATCGAACGGGTGCGGGCGCTGGGCGGCGGTATCGCGATCCAGGACCGCATGGCGTTCCAGGGTGAGTACTTTGTGGAGCGCTACGGCGCCAAGGCCGCCGAGGCCACGCCGCCGATCAAGCGCATGCTCGCCGAAGGCGTGCCGGTGGGCGCCGGCACCGACGCCACCCGAGTGTCGAGCTACAACCCCTGGACCTCGCTGTACTGGATGGTCAGCGGTCGCACCGTGGGCGGGCTGGAGCTGCACGCCGAAGGTTTGCCCCGGCTGACCGCCCTGGAACTGTTCACCCATGGCAGCGCCTGGTTCTCCTCCGAACAGGGCAAGAAGGGCCAGATCAAGGTCGGCCAATTAGCGGACGTGGCGGCACTGTCGGCGGATTTCTTCAGCGTCGACGAAGAAGCCATCAAGTGGATCGAATCGGTACTCACCGTGGTCGGCGGCAAGGTGGTCTACGGCGCCGGCGACTTTGAAGATTTCGCACCGCCTCGCGTGCCCGTGCTGCCGGACTGGTCGCCGGTGGCCAAGGTGCCGGGCCACTGGCGCCCGACTGCGCCGCTGCAGGCCCAGGTTCACCAGTGCAGCGGCCCGTGTGGCGTGCATTCCCATAGCCATGAACGGGCGCGTCTGTCGAACGTACCGGTCAGCGACTTCCAGGGTTTCTGGGGCGCATTTGGCTGCTCATGTTTTGCCTTTTGAATACAACCCCAAGGAGTTCACCCATGACTTACAAACGCCTGAACAAAGATGATGCCGTAGTACTGCTGGTGGATCACCAGACCGGCCTGATCTCGCTGGTACAGGACTTCTCACCCAACGAGTTCAAGAACAACGTACTGGCCCTGGCGGACCTGGCGAAGTTCTTCAAACTGCCGACCATCCTCACCACCAGCTTCGAAAGCGGCCCCAACGGCCCGATGGTCCCGGAGCTCAAGGAACTGTTCCCGGACGCGCCGTACATCCCGCGTCCTGGCCAGATCAATGCATGGGACAACGAAGATTTCGTCAAGGCGGTAAAAGCCACCGGGCGCAAGCAACTGATCATTGCCGGTGTGGTGACGGATGTCTGCGTGACCTTCCCGACGCTGTCGGCGCTGGCTGAAGGCTTTGAAGTGTTTGTGGTTACCGATGCGTCGGGCACCTTCAACGAAACCGTGCAACAGGCCGCCTGGGCACGCATGACAGCAGCCGGTGCGCAACTGGTGAACTGGTTCTCGGTGGCGTGTGAGCTGCAGGTCGACTGGCGCAACGATATGGAAGGCCTGGCCAACCTGCTGTCGCCGCGCATTCCCAACTATCGCAACCTGATGAACAGCTACTCGGCGCTGACGGCCAAGTAACCTCAGGGCCGAAGCAAGCTCCCTCGCCACATGGGTATCGATATTTGATTTGTGGTGTGGCGACTGGCGGGCTATAAAACAGCCCAGCGTCCACCGAGCAGAGACAATGAACCCCTTCGAAGACATGCGCCTGTTTTGCCAGGTCATGGAATCCGGCAGCTTCACCGCCGCCGCCGAACACCTCGGCCTGTCCAAGCAATTTGTCAGCCGCCGCCTGATCCAGCTGGAAGAACGCCTGGGCGTACGCCTGCTCAACCGTTCTACCCGCCGCCTGGACGTAACGCCGCTGGGCCAGAGTTACTACGAATCGGCCTTGCGCCTGCTCAGTGAAGTCGAGCAAGTGGAGCAGGGCATCTCCGGGCAAAACACCGAGCCCCGCGGCACCATTCGCTTGAGCGCGCCGTTGTCGTTTGCCATGGCGCATTTGGGCAGCCTGTTGCCGCTGTTTTTGCAGCGCTATCCCCACGTGTCGGTGGAAGTCGACCTCAGCGACCGCCCCGTCGACCTGATCAGCGAAGGCTACGACTTGGTGCTGCGCATCGGCACACTTGAAGACTCCACCCTGATTGCCCGCCGAATCGCCAGCGTACAGCGTGTCTACTGCGCCAGCCCCGACTACCTGGCCCGATGTGGCACCCCGCAAACCCCGGAAGACCTCGCCGAGCACGCGTGCTTGCCCTATGGCCACAGTCGCCAAGTGCAATGGCGTTTTATGGTGAAGGGCAAACCGTTGGTGTTGAATGTCAGCGGGCGCATGCGCGTGAACAACGGTGAGTTGCTGCGGGACTCGGCAATCGCCGGGTTGGGCGTCACCTACCTGCCGACTTTTATCATCGCCGAAGCCCTGAACGACGGGCGCCTGGTCCCTCTGTTGGACGCGTTTGCCCCTGTAGCCTTGGCCCTGTCGGCGGTGTTCCCCCAACACCGGCAAAGCTCACGGCCGGTGCAGGCGTTGATTGAGTTCTTGCGTGAAAGCCTGACGTTGGCATAACTCCGGTTATTGATTGCTGGTTGGATACTTATAGATTGATCAGCGATTCTAAATAAATGCTAAGGAAACTCCTACGTGTCAGCCCGATGGTGAAGTTTATATTTTCCGGACTGGCATCTTTGTTGAGTGATAGAGGGTGTCAAGTGTCAATAAATTAGAAAAAATCATAAGTGAGTTAGTTTATGAAAAAAATAATCGCGCCGATTTTACTGTGTGCCGCCTGTGCGGTTTCTTCTTTGTCCGCTACCGCGAACTCTGGGATTAGTATCAAGCCATATCCCATGCCTGCCGTGACAACCACAACGACAAAATTTCAGCAGAGTTGCACCAAGAATGTGGGCAATGCTTATTACGCTGGCGGCGTCTTTTATCAGCCGCAATTTAGAGGGACGGCGTATGGGGTGGTGACTCGCTCGTCGACGGGGCACAAAACAGTCAAGGTGACTGGGTATAACATTTATAAACATTATATTAAGCAGAATGCCGGTAACAAGGCCAATCTGAACCTCAGTATTGACAGTGGAAGCCAACACAAATCTGCGGATAACCTGAAGCAGCACACGAATTGGGGGACTATTGACTCGATCGATCTCTCACGTACGGCTGTGAATGGGCGGACGGCGAATTTTCAATTCATTTTTGATAAGAGTGGTAACGATCCGAGTTGCACTGCCACCCTCGCGCTATAACTGAATAAAGTCCCGATGGCAGTGGCGCAGCTTGATGATATTCATTTGGATAAGTTTATCTCGCTCATAGATATCACCAAGTGCTATCAGTTGGGCGGCAAGCCGTGTCATGTGCTTAAGGGCACCTCGCTGTTTATCGGCGCCAAGGAAAGTTGTGCGATCCTTGGCGCATCGGGATCAGGCAAAAGTACATTGCTTAATATACTTGGCCTGTTGGATCTGCCTGACAGCGGTCAATACCGGTTTGCTGGCCACGATGTACTCACGGCGTGTGCTGATCAACTGGCTGCGCTGCGAAACCGGCAAATCGGTTTTGTTTTCCAGAATTTCAACCTGATTGCGCGGATGACGGCGCTTGAAAATGTCGCCCTTCCCCTGAGCTACCGCGGCGTTGGTCGCCGTGAGGCCTTGTTGCGTGCAAAGGCGATGCTCGAACAAGTGGGGCTCTGCGATCGGTCTGCCCATCGTCCTGCGGACTTGTCGGGTGGCCAGCGCCAACGCGTGGCCATCGCTCGCGCATTGGTGGGGCAACCTTCTCTGATCCTGGCTGATGAGCCCACCGGTAATCTCGATCACCAGACGGCCCACGACATCATGGACCTGTTGTTGTCACTCAATCGGGAGCACGGGACCACCTTGGTCGTGGTCACCCATGACCCTGCTATCGCGCGGCGCCTGGATCGGCAGATTCGCGTCATCGACTCAGTTGTACAGGAGGACCGGCAGTGCCTTGCGTGAGCACGGTGGCCGGGCTGGGAATCGTTGAGCTGGTTCGCGATGCCGGCTTGAGCCTGCGTGGCTTGGGCAAGCGATCGATTCTCGCGCTGGCGGGTATTGTCATGGGCAGCGCTTCGGTCATTGCCTTGATCAACATCGGCAATAACGCCGCTCAAGAGGCTGAAGCAATCTTCCAGGGCATGGGGGTCGACACACTGCTCGTTCGGCTTCCTGATGTACCGGGCATTGGGGCGAACCTGCACGTTGATAGCGCAGGCCTGCGCTCGATAGTTCCTCATCTGCGCAGCGCTGCACCCATTGCGCAAACCGGTACGGAATTCGTGTTCAAAGGACGCAGCCTGAACGCGACGTTGGTTGGCAGCACGGCACAGTTGGCTGATGCCATGGGGCTGGAGTTGCAGGTGGGACGTTTTTTGTCTGACTTTGACTCGCGTGCAACCTACGTGGTTGTCGGGCACCAACTGGCCCAGGTGCTGGCGGCAGAGGGCAGCCCATTGTTTGTGGGCGATCACCTGCGTCTCAACGATTACCTGTATCAGGTCATTGGCATCTTGCAAGACAGTGCGGACGGGCTGATGGCGCCCGTCAGAGCCAGTTCTTCATTGATCATCCCGCTTGCCGGCATGCGCCGCGTTGACGCCAGCGCACAGGTGGATGAGGTGATTGTCCGTGCCATGCCTGATCAGGACATGAACGCATTTTCGGTCAGTGTGCGTGAGGCGTTGTTGTCGATCGTCGGGCCGCACGACGTCGACATCATGATTGCCCGGCAAATGATCGAGGGCATGTCCCACCAGAACCGTACCTTCAGCTATTTACTGATGGCGCTCGCCGGGGTGTCTTTGTTGAGCGGCGGGGTGGGAGTCATGAATGTGATGTTGGCGAATGTTGCCCAGCGCCGCCAGGAGATCGGTGTGCGCATAGCGCTGGGGGCCCGTCGCCGGGACATTCGCTACTTGTTTTTGTTGGAAGCGCTGTCGCTGACGGCCGTGGGCGCGGTGTTGGGTGCGCTGCTGGGTGGCCTGTGTGCCTGGGCGTACTCATCCTTGTCTGGCTGGAGTTTTTCCCTCGCCGCGTCATCGCTGGCGTTGGGGATGGGCAGTACCCTGCTGGTGGGCCTGTTTTTCGGGTTATACCCCGCCATGGCGGCCGCCAGGCTGCAACCGGTGGAGGCCTTGCGTGAAGAGTAAGGGCCCGGTGGTACTGGCTGTATTCCTTGGCTTATTGAGCCCGGCGGGACACGGCACGCTGCAACATTATGACGGGGTCAGTGCACCCAGCTTGCCGGGCAGTTTCAGCCTGTCCCTTGGTGAGCAGATGACCCGCCTTACCCTGGGCGAAGCGATTTATCTCGGCTTGCGCAATAACCCGAGTATCCGTAGCGGCTACTTGCAACGTGTCGCTGAAAAATTCGATCTGCAGGTCGCCGAGGATGCCTTCAAGCCCAGGTTGACGCTGAAAAGTACCTACCTCAATACCCAGGGCAGCGAAGATCGCACGCGCAACGCTGAGCTTTCGCCCCGCGCTGATTTGTTGGGCGAGTACGGTACCCGCCTGAGCCTGGGATGGACCCGACAGATGAATACCTCCGAACAGGCGGCCGGGATGCGCAGTGACGGCCTTGAGTTGGCGGTGATCCAGACGCTGATGCGTGGCGCCGGGCGTGAGGTCACGACTGCGCCCCTGCGCCTGGCCAGGCTATCGGAGCAGGCGCGGCGTCTGAACCTCAAGGCCAGTGTTGCCCAGACCGTCAGTGGGATCATCACCACGTATAGGGACTTGCTCCATGCCCAGGAGCAACTGAGCATCGTCGAGCAGGCACTCCAGCGTACTCATTCTTTGCTGGAGGTGAATCGGGCGCTGATCCGGGCGGGCCGCATGGCCGAGTTTGATGTGGTACAGACTCAGGCTGATATTGCCGCCCAGGAGTTGGGCGTCGAAGAGGCACACAATCAGTTGCAGCGCAGCCGTGTTGCGCTGCTGCGACTGCTGGCCCTGGACCTTTCGATTCCGGTACAGGCCAGTGAGGTGTTGGATGCGTCCCAGACCCACATTGACCGCCGGCAGGCGCTGCAGTTGGCGCAGGTTCAGCAACCAGAATACCTGGCGACCTTGCTGCAAGGCCAGCAGGCAGAATTGAACCTGGTGATCGCCAAGGACCAGTCGCGCTGGGACCTGTCGCTGGTGGCTGGGGCCAATCAGAGGGTCGACCGCCATGACACCGGCGCAACCCGGCGCTGGGATCGCTACGCCGGTGTGCAGTTGGAAATTCCCCTCGGCGATCGCAGCGTCTATCAGGCGGAGGTGCAGGCGCGGGTCAATCAACAGACCCAGGAAATCGCCCTGGCTGATGCGCGCCAGGCCCTCGATGCCGAGGTCACCACCGTGGTGCGCGAACTGGGCACTTTATGGCGCCAGTACGAAATCGCCCGGCGCTCTGTCGACCTTTCACAACGCAAGCTGGACATCGAACGGGAAAAGCTTGGCGCAGGAGGCTCCAGCAACTTTCAGGTCATCAGTTTCGAAGGCGATTTGCGTAACGCACAGAGTGCGCGGTTGGGTGCACTGATCGCTTATCTGAATGCCCAGACCCGCCTGGAGTTGACCCTCGGCATGACGTTGGAGAGCTGGGAGATTGCCCTCAATGATTATTAAAAACTCCGTATCGCGACAGCTACTGGTGGGCGGTGCAGTTCTACTGGCGGTGGTGACGGGCGGGCTGATCTTCGGCGCCGGCACGCCTGGCGTCAGCGCCGGATCGGATGCGAATTGGCTGGCGGTACAACCGGGTCCGCTGGTACGGCAGATCGCGCTGGCGGGCCGGATCGAGGCTCATCACACCGTCATCCTGACGGCGCCGTTTGACGGCAATGTACTGATCAAACAGGTGGAGGAGGGCCAGCAGGTGACTGCCGGGCAAGTCTTGTTGAGCATTGATCCGGCGCAGGTCCAGACGCAGTTACGTGAAGCCCTGGCTGTACAGCTCAAGGCTCGGCGTGCGGTGCGCGAGCTTGAAGAGTGGGACAACGGTGGTGCCGTGGTGCGCGCGCGCCGCGCAGTGCGCACCGCCCAGATGCTGATGAGCAACCTGACCCACAAGCTCGAGGAAAGCAGCCAGTTGTTTGACCGCGGCATCATTGCCCGCAACGAGCTGGATGACTTGAAACAGCAGGTTCAGATGCAGCACCTGGAGCTGGCTGCCGCGCACGGTGAACTCAAGCAAGTGCTGGAGCAGGGCACGGGTGAACATCGCCAGATCGCTGACATGGAACTGACTAACGCCACAGTCAAGTATGAGGCGTTGCAACAATTACTGGCTGGCCGCGAGGTACTGGCGCCGTTCGATGGTGTGGTGCTCCCGCTGCCCGCCTCACAGGGCGCTGAGCCTGGAGCGCCGCCGCCTTTACAAGCCGGCAGCAAAGTTGCGCAGGGCCAGCCGTTATTGAGCCTGGCTAACATTGAGCAGCTGAAAGTCGTGGCAAAAGTCTCGGAGCTGGACGTTAATCAACTGCGTCCGGGGCAAGCCGTCGAAGTGCTCGGTGATGGCTTCGAAGGCGAGCGTTTGAGCGGTTCTGTGTTGGGTGTCAACGGCCTGGCCTTGGCTGACGAAGGTGCCTCCAGGTTTGCGGTGACGCTGTCGATTGCGCGGCTCACGCCCGAGCAGCTACAGCGCGTACGCTTGGGCATGAGTGCCCGTTTGACTATCGTCACCTATCGCAATGACCAGGCGCTTGTCGTCCCACCCGCGGCCATTGCGCAGGAGGGCGACGTGCACCGCGTAGCCTATCGCAAAGACTTGTCGCAGCCGGAGGAAAACCTGGTGGTCACCACCGGGCAAACCACCGTGCAAGGGGTTGAGGTGTTCGGGCTGCCGCCGGGGTTTGTGCGCATTCCGAAATTGCTCAATTAACTGTAGGAGCGAGCTTGCTCGCGAAAAGCGTGAGAGCGCCGCTGGGCGCCAGGTACCCAGCGTCATCGTTAACGACCTTTCAGATCACATAAAACCCATGTGTTCCGTCGCGAGCCAACTGGTCCACCAGGCCGAACTCCCAATCCAGGTAGGCCTGCATGGCTTCCCTCGGGTTGTCGGTGCCTTCGTACGGGCGGCGGTAGCGGTCGATGCGCGGTGAAGCGAGGCGGGTTTCGCCTTCCTCCAGGGGCAGTAGCGCGGCGATCCAGCTGGCGGTGCCGCCCTCCAGCAGGAACACCGGCTTGCCGGTCAGCGCTTCGACTTCCGCTACCGCGAGGCGCGCCAGCTGGCTGCTGCCGCAAGTCAATACGTAGCGTTCGGCAGCAGGCACCTTGCGCAAGGCTTCGGGCAACTGCCCGCGCAACGCCCACCAGGCACCGGGGATATGGCGCTTGACGTAGTTGGCGCTGGCGGTGAAGTCGAGTACCACGGTGTCGCCATGGGCCTGCCATTCGGCGAGTGTCTGGGGGCTGATCAGCTCGGCCTGTGGCGGCGCCGGGACGGGAGCGACCCACGCACCCTGTTCGCTGAAATCCGCAGGTTGCAGGTCATCCAGCACATACACGTCCCAACCCAGCTGTGCGAGCCAGGAGGCAGACATATTGGCGCGCACGCCGTCGTCATCTGCCAGTACCAGCCGAGCGCCGCGCACGCTGGCGACGTGATCGGTTTCCTGCACCAGTTGGCCGCCCGGTGTGGAGCGCGAGCCGGGCAGGTGGCCGGCGGCGAATTCTTCCGGGGTGCGTACGTCGAACAGGTAAGTGGTGCGTGCGGCTTCCTGCTGCCAGCGTTGCAGGTCGGCGAGGGTGGCGCGACCTGCGCGGGCTTTGTCGGCGACTTGGCGGGCGTCTTTGGCGGCGATCTGACGGTGTTCTTCTGAAGTCGGCGCAAAACGTCTAGCCTGGCCGTGTTGCAGCTTTTGCCCGGCGAGGGTCCAGCCGATGGTGCCGTTGCGCAGGGCCGACACCGGGTTGGCGATGCCGGCATTGATCAGCGACTGGGTGCCGATGATGCTGCGGGTACGCCCGGCGCAGTTGACGATAATGCGGGTGGCCGGGTCCGGTGCCAGCTCACGGGCGCGCAGCACCAGTTCGGCGCCGGGCACGCTGATGCCGGTGGGAATGCTCATGGTCTGGTATTCATCAAAGCGGCGGGCGTCGAGCACCACCACGTCGGCGTTACTGTCGAGCAAGGCCTGCACTTCTTCAGCCGCGAGGGACGGCGTGTGGCGCTGGCTTTCCACCAACTCGCCAAAGGCCTTGCTCGGTACGTTGACGTCGATAAACAGCTCGCCACCGGCGTTGCGCCAACCGTCCAGGCCGCCTTCCAGCAGGCTGACCTCGGTATAGCCGAGGGCCTGCAAGCGCTGGGCAGCGATCGGCGCCAGGCCTTCGCCGTTGTCGTAGACGGTCACGTGGGTGTCCAGGCGCGGAATGCGTGAGTACGCCTCCAGCTCCAGTTTCGACAGCGGGATATTCGAGGCGAACAATGGGTGGGATTCAGCGAAGGGCGCTTCCTCACGCACATCCACGAGGGCGACTTCTTCATGGTCCAGCAGGGCCTGGCGGATCTGGGCGAAGCTGCGGTTCGATGCAGTCATGGGGCAGGGCTCTCTTTGGACAGGGCGTCTTTGGACAAATCCCAGATGTTCGGGAGGAAGGCGTTGGAATAACCGGAGATAAACAGTTTCTCGCTGCCGTCTGGCTGGTACACGGCGCGGCGTACGGCACCGATGTTGGCGCCGTATACATGAATGCTGATGGACACCTGGTCGCTGAACGCATTGCTGACTTGATGGATGTCACCGATCTTTGGCGACACCGCTTCCACCTGGCCGGGCGCAAGCTGGATGCGCTTGCCGTCGGCGATCAACGCGCCCTCGGAGTTACGCTCAAAGCCCTGGGAATACTCGGAGCCGCGCAGCATGCCGATCAGCCCCCACACGCGATGGTCATGGATCGGCGTGGCCTGCCCCGGCCCCCACACAAAACTGACGATGCTGAAGCGCTGGCGCGAATCGGCGTGCAGCAGAAATTGCTGATAACGCTCGGGGTTGGGTTGGGCAAACTCGTCCGGCAGCCAGTCGTCGTGGCTGACCAGTTGCGCCAGCAGCTTGCCGCCGCGGTGCAGCAGGTCGCCTTCGCGAGGGTTGCCGTCGATCAATTCCGCCAGGGCGCCAATGAATGCTCTGAGTCTCTCCGGGTGTCGGGCCTGGGTCATGACAATTCCATCGTGGGTGGTTCAGGGTGATGGCTTTATCTAAGCATAATGTTTGATCTTAATATGCTGTCTTTTAATGATTAGGTTATAGCTGAAAGTAATTTAGAACCGGCCTGAGTCGCGTGGGTTGTTATCGATCAGCCCGGTGGCCTATCCAGCTACCGGTAATGGAACTATGCTTTTCACACATTTTAATGACTGTTCTCTATGTGCGGCCCAAATGAAAATTGACGATATCGATGCCTTTGTCGAAGTGATTCGTTGCCAGTCCATCAGCCATGCCGCCGAGTCATTGCAGCTGACCCAGCCGGCCATCACCCGTCGCGTGCAGAACTTCGAGCAGGCGCTGGGGGTGGAGTTGTTTGACCGCAACACCAAGCCGCTCAAGCCTACCTTGATCGGTACGCGGGTGTATGAGCAGTGCCGTTCGATCCTTCGGGAAATGGACGCCCTGCGCGAACTGGTGGCTACCGACGCACCGCCCACGGGCGTTCTGCGCCTGGGCGTGCCGCAGACCATCGGCGACGTGGTGTTGCTGGATGCCCTGAAGCACCTGCGCGGTGAGTTTCCCGAGCTGCGGGCGCAGGTTGCTACCGGTTGGGGAAGCCAACTGGTGGGCAAGATCGAGCGTGGTGAGCTGGACGCGGCGGCGGCGCTGTTTCCGGCGGGCAAGATATTCCCGGATAACATCGTCGGCGAGTCTCTCGGCAAGGTGGAATTGGTGGTGGTGTGTGGCAAGGCTCAACTGCCCAGGAAGCCCTGCAAGCTGGCGGACGTGTACCAGAATGGCTGGATCCTCAACCCGGATGGCTGTGGGTTCCGCGCCGGGTTGCAACGTACCTTGGCGGATCAGGGGCTGGCGTTGCGGGTCAATCTGGAGACCTTTGGCACCGAGTTGCAACTGGGGCTGGTGGCTGACGGCCTGGGCCTTGGGCTGGTGCCACGGCCGTTGCTGGAACGCAGTGTCCATCGCGATCAATTGGCGGTCATGCCGTTGAAGGACTTCAAGCCGGTGATGGACTTGTGGCTGATCTATCCGCATTTTCTTGGCAACCTGCAAGGGCCGGTGGATGCGTTTGGCAAGCTGGTGGCGGGGTCGTTGCACAAGGCTCGTCATGCGGAGTGAGCCTGCAACCACGCTGAGAGGAGGGGGCATATCCGTTATTTGGGTGATGGCTGATATGGGTTCCGCTCTTACAGCGGCTCACTTTTGAAGAGCGCAAAAGTAAGCAAAACGCTCTTGCCCCACCACTCGGCACCTCGCTTGGGCTCGGTGTGCCCTCACTCCGGCTTTGGAGCGTGGGCCGCCGCGATGGGCCATCCATGGCCCAGCGCGGCTAACCCGGCGTCCTGCCGGGTTACCCACGCTCCAAAGCCTGCGTTCGGCCAGCGTGGTTTAACGGGGCGCCTAAGATCAAGATCAAAAGCAGATCAAGAGCACAGCGGCCTACAGGCCGGCTTGAGTGTGGTGAAGCAACAGCAGAAGCAACAGCAAGATCAGAAGCTAAAGCGGGCACGGTCCAAATGTGGGAGCGGGCTTGCTCGCGAAGGTGGTTAACGATGACGCGGGCATCCTGATTCAACGCGGCGGTCTTAGGTTTTTCGCGAGCAAGCTCGCTCCTACAGAAAAGCAGCTCTGCTTTCGCTCTGGATCTTGCCTCTGCTTCTAACACTCAAGCCGGCCGGTAGGCCGCTGTGCTCTTGCTTTTGATTTTGATCTGCGGGCCCCGTCAACCACGATGGCCGCAAGTAGGCACGGTGGAGCGGGTAAATCGGCAGGGAAGCCGATTTAGCCGCGCCGGGCCATGGATGGCCCGTCGCGGCGGCCCGCGGAACCGGGCCGGAGTGCGGGCATGCCGAGCCTAGGCGAGGCACCGAGTGGTGGGGCAAAGACTTTTTGGTTACTTTTGGGGCGTTTGCCAAAAGTGACCCGCTGTAAGAGCGGAACCATAAGCAGCCGTTACCTAAATAACGGATATGTACTCGGTCCACATCCAAATGGGCCACCGAGCCCCGAAGTCGTTGTGTTTTACCCAAGTCTAAGGTCTCATTGGGACCAGCAAAAATCGCACGTAAGGAACAGCACTTGATACGGGAAGAACTGGCGCAATATGGCGGTATCACCGTCATGATTCCAGCCGCAGTGGTGATCGCCGTCTGGCTCTGGTACTCCCGGCCCCAGGCGGTCAAGTGGTGGCTGATGACAATCGCCTGCACCTATTCCATCGTGGCGTTCAGCAAGTTGTTGTTCAAGGGCTGGGGCGTTTCGCTCCAACACCTTGATATCGCCGTGCTCAGCGGTCACGCCATGAATACCTCGTTGATGGTCCCTGTGGCGATAAGCCTGGTAGCCCGCCGCATCAACCCCGATTGGCGCTGGCCCGCGGCTATCTGCGGGCTGTTGATCACCGCGTGGTTCAGCGCTTATTGCGTCGCGCCCTATATTCACCCGCTTAACGAAGCGCTGGCCGGTGGCTTCTTGGGTGGAATGGCGGCGATCGCTTTTCTATGGCGACTGGAAGTGGTTGAGGTGCGGGTTTCCCCATCCCTGATCGGTGGGGGAATGGTAATTCTGCTGTTAAGTGCGATGGCGCCCAAGTACAACGCCGAGAAACTGCTCAACCATGTCGCCGTGGCGGTTTCAGGGGCTGATGAGGCCCATCAGGAGCCTTCCTGGCGCGCCTCTTCCATGCCGATGAACGCCGAGTAAGTGGCCAGGTCCAGGGCCAGGTTACTCTCCACCAGCAGCTCCAGCAGTACCGTCTGGCAATTGAAGCGCCGTGCATCGCCACGGCGCTGAGCGCGCTTCATTTGCTTGAACAACGTATCGGTGATGGCTTGCGGTGAGTTGTCTCGCAAGCGATCCAGCCAGTGGGACAGCACCTGGGTGTTGCGCGCATATTGCTCCGCCGGCAGCTGTTCGTTGGGCGCCAGGCCCACAAATCCTTCAAACGCGTCCGTCAGCCTTTTCAAGGCGTAGGCACGTTTCAGGTCCTCATAAATGCTCATGGCCGCTCCTCGGTGCAGGAGATGTTGGCGAGTAACTCGGCCGTCTTCATTTGCATCAGGTGGCTGTCGCCGCGACTCTCCACACACAGGCAAATGGACAGGGGATTGCTCACCTGCAATTTGAAGCGCCAGTCGGCAAAGACCATTGAAAGCCCGCTACAGGATTCGTCGCTGTCCAGTGAATTGCTGGCGTATAACACCTGCATGCGTTCTACAACGGTGGTTGAACTATTAACCTTGACGTGGATGTTTCCCGAAGAAGGAAACAGGCCGATACGCTCTACCAATAGCTTTGAACTTTTCATGGCCGTCCCTCGCTGTTTATTCAGGTATTACTTTATTCTGAAGAGGTGAAAAAGTAAGGGGATGTTATTTTTAGTCTGCTAATAAGTTGGATGTTATTTTTCGTCTGAATAAGTGGGTTTCAGCAAGTCAACTCGACTCGGCTGATTTCCGCTAACGGCAAGTTTATTCGCTGTTCCCGTTGCAGGAAGTTCATCAGCAATACCACGCGTTCTTCTCCATCCATGGCCAGGAAGACGGCCTCAAGTTCGGCAAACGGCCCTTCGTTGATGCGCACGCTTTCGCCGGGCTTCAGCAGGGGTGCCACAACGCCGTGATGGTCTCGCTCCTGCAGCTCGCCCACCAGTGCGTCGCTGATGGGCAGCGGATGGGCGCCGAATGCGACGACCCGCGACACCCCGCGGGTCGAGCGCAGGGAGCTCCAGCTGTCCTGCAGGCTCATTTGAATAAACAGATAACCGGGAAACACCGATTCGCGAGTGGTCCTGCGCTGGCCCTTCAACAGCCGTTCGCGTTTATAGGTAGATCGAAAACAGGTGTAGCCCTGACGCTGAAGATGTTCCTCGGCGCGCTCGTCCTGCCGGGATTTGCACTGGACCAGGTACCAGGCTTTGTTGGCGTTTGCGCTCATGGAACTTCCTCTGTTTATATAAAACGATACTCAGCGGTCATGTAATTTAAAGCCGGTGCGTACTGCAAAGTCATGAATGTTATAAATCGTCGGGTTGGTGGGGGTGTTGTTATTTTTCGTCCGGAGATAGTTTTGGGTGAAGTGGGGGTTCCATGGTAATAAATACTGCCGCGAAGTTGCGAAGTTGATGTTATGGCTTCGTGGGGTAATGGATGGCCCGGGGAATAGTGTCTTGTTTAAAAGAGTGTTGATTGTCTGTATCGGCAATATTTGCCGCAGTCCCACCGCGGAAAGCCTGTTGCGTGGCGCACTGAGTCGCTGCGATATCAAGGTCAGCTCGGCGGGCATCGCCGCGTTGGTCGGCAAGCCGATTGAAACCACCGCGCGTGCGGTACTCGAGGCCCATGGTCATCCAGCTATTGAGCACCAGGCCGTCCAGCTGGAGCCGCAGGCGATCAGTGAAGCCGACCTGATCCTGGTGATGGAGCGACAGCACATCAGCGCCGTACTCAGCATGGCGCCCGAGGCACGAGGCAAGGTCTTGCTGCTGGGGAAATGGCAAAACGAGCGAGAGATCAGCGACCCCTACCGGCAAGGGAAAGCTGCTTTTGTGCACGCTTATGCGTTGATCGAAGAAGCCGTAAACGCATGGGCGCAGCGTCTCGCACGCTGATCGCCATGACTTTTTGAATCGAAATAAAGGCTAAGAATCCGACTTATGCAGCAAGCGCCAGCAGTCACCGTACGGGAAGACGATAACGAGGAGATTGATCTCCTCGGTCTGTTTGGAACACTGATCGACCACAAATGGTTGATCGCCGCAGTTACCGGCGCCTTTATGCTCACGGGCGCCGCGTATGCGGTGTTGGCGACTCCGGTCTTTCAGGCGAATGCCCTGTTGCAGGTCGAAGCGAAAAAGAACGACTTGCTGGGCTTCTCGGACATCGGCGGCATGCTCGGCAAGGAGTCGCCTTCGGCCACCGAGATCGAATTGATCCAGTCGCGGTATGTGATTGGCAAAACCGTCGACAACCTGAAACTCGATATCGTCGTACAGCCGATGTACTTCCCGGTGGTCGGTGAGTTCCTCGCGCGCCGCTTCCAGAAGACTAACCCCGATGCAATCGCCGAGCCCTTGCTGGGCCTGGACAGTTTCGCCTGGGGCGGCGAGTCGCTGAAGATTTTCAAGCTGGACCTGCCCGACGGGCAACTGGGCAAGAAGCTGACCCTGACCGTGGGTGAAAACGCGCATTTCACCTTGGTGGATGAAGATGACCAAGTGCTGGCGGCCGGCGAGGCAGGGCAACTGATCGAGCAAAATGGCGTCGCGTTCCAGATTGCAGAACTGCGTGCCAAACCCGGCACGCGTTTCCGGGTGATCCGCAATGCACGCCTGACCAACATCCTCGACTACCAGGAGAACCTGGACGTGGTCGAGCGGGGGAAAGAGTCGGGCATGATCGGCCTGGCGCTGGAAAGCACCGACCCGGACCAGGCGATCAAGATCCTCAATCAGATCGCGGCCATTTACGTGCGGCAAAACGTGGAGCGCACCTCGGCTGAGGCGGCGCAAAGCCTGGCGTTCCTCAAGGAGCAACTGCCGGAGGTCAAGAAGGACCTGGAAAAAGCCGGCAAGGCCTTGAACGAGTACCAGACCCGCAGCAAGTCGGTGGACATCACCCTTGAAACCAAGGCGATTCTCGACCAGATCGTGGGGCTCGATACCAGCATCTCCGAGCTGAAGTTGCAGCAGGCCGAGATGGACCGCAAGTTCACCCGTCAGCATCCCGCGTATCGCGCATTGCTGACGCAGATTGGCGAGTTGACCAGCAAGCAGCAAAGCCTGGCGAGCCGGGTAGAAAGCCTGCCCTCGACCCAGCAGGAGCTGTTGAGTCTGACCCGGGATGTCGAGGTCGGTACGGCCATCTATACCCAACTGCTGAACAAGTCCCAGGAACTGGATGTGATGCGCGCGGGGACCGTGGGTAACGTGCGCCTGATCGACACCGCAGACGTCAATTACTTCAAGCCGATCAAGCCGAAAAAGATCCTGATCGTACTGATCGCGACCCTGCTCGGCGGCTTCCTGGCGGTGACGCTGGTGCTGCTGCGCAAGGCGCTGAATCGTGGCCTGGAAAGCCCGGAGGCTATCGAACAACTCGGGTTGCCGGTGTATGCGTCGATTCCGTACAGCCCGTTGCAAAAAGGTGAAGAAGACAAAATCACCCGCGGCCGTGGACGTACCGATGCCAAGTCGTCATTGCTGGCCATCAGTCACCCTACGGACCTGGCGGTGGAGGCCTTGCGCAGTTTGCGCACCAGCCTGCACTTCGCGATGCTCGAGGCACCCAATAACCGCATCATGATCTCCGGCCCCAGCCCCGAGGTGGGCAAGACCTTCGTCTCGGTCAACCTGGCGGCGGTCATCGCGCAAACCGGGCAGCGCGTCTTGTTGATTGATGTGGATATGCGCCGTGGCTACCTGCACAAAGTGCTGGGTGTGCCGGCCAAGGATGGGCTTTCCGACATCCTCTCCAACCAATGCACCCTTGAAACCGCGATCCACAAAACCGGCATTGAAAACCTCGACATCATCAGCCGCGGGCAGATACCGCCCAATCCTTCGGAGTTGCTGATGCATCGCAACCTGACCGAACTGTTGTCGCAAGTCAGCGAACGCTATGACCTGGTGATTCTGGATACGCCACCGCTATTGGCCGTGACTGACGCGGCGATTGTGGGACGGCAGTCGGGGACCAACCTGATCGTTACGCGTTATGGCTTGAACCCGGCAAAAGAAATCGAACACACCATTCGCCGGTTTGCCCAGAACGGCATCGTGCTCAGAGGCGCGATCTTCAACGGCGTTGAAAAGAAGGCCTCGGCCAAATATGGCTACGGCAACTACGGGTATTACCAGTACGAGTACCAGGCTGATCGGAGCTGATTCACCACTGTCATTGCAGGATAGAGGTCACGTTCTCAGGAAATGAACGAAAAATCCTGGGGCGGTAGCGTGCCAAATTCAAATCAGCATAAAGAATACCCAGCCATGTTTTACCTGTTATCCCTTATCGCGCTGTCAGCGGGTTTGCTCGCGGCGAAAAATCCAAAATACTCAATTGTAGTGTTTGGGATAATGCTGGCTGTTATTCCCACGGGTAACTCCTACAGCGAAATAATCTCGCTCAAAGGCATCTACTTTTTTGACTTTTACATCGTCGGTGGGCTGGGTGCACTGCTGGTCAGGCAGGTGGTTTCTCAGAAGAAACAACTGACAGTTCCAGGCGGCCTGCTGTTTGGCTGTGGACTCTATGTGGTGTTACTGGCGTGCGGCTTGCTGGAGTCTTCGAACAAGTACCTGTTGAAGGATGTTCGACCTTTTATAATGATTCTGTCGTTTATCGTGCTCTCAAACATCGCGACCCTTGCCGCGAAAACCCTGAAGCTGCAAACCGTGCTTTTGCTATTGATTGCGATGACTGCATTCAACGTGCTGGATATCGCTTGGTTGCGGTTGGGCTTGTACAAGTTTCAAGACGTCTACTATGAAGAGAACGCCTACCGGTACCTGGATGGCGGTACGTACGCCGCCGTGGCTTATCTGATTTATTACTTCATAGACCCACGGCTGTTTGAACAGAGAAAAAAGCTCGCAAGAATTTGTCTGGCGACCTCTTTCATCTGTCTGTTTATCGCCAACTCGCGGTTCATCTTTGTTGCGGTGTTTGCGGCGATCATCATTCACCAATATATAAAGCCGGCCCGCATGATCGGGGTCGCCCTGGCCGGGGCGGTTGTGCTGATGGCGTTTATCGGCGTCAGCAACATGATCGGTGCTGATCGAATCAATGACGGTTTGTCTTCTGAAGGCATGGCCGCTCAACTGGGCACTCGTTTCAGCCCCGCGCTGGAACTGATCCGGGGCATGAACCCGCTGCATTACTTTGTCGGATTGGGCGCGGGAACGCCGTTCGAAATTCCCTGGTTTGAATACCGTGGCCTCGATGACAAGAACTCGAATATCGACAGTGCCTACTTAACGTACTTCGTGAAGTACGGGCTGATCGGCTTGTACTTGTTGTACGTGTTCATTACCTCGATTACCCAGCACATGAACAGCCGGGTGGCGGTCTCGATCGCTGTGTTTTTGGGCGTGATGTTCGTTGTGTCGGCCACGCCTTATCAGCCTTACGCCATCGGGATCGCTTATGGCGCCATCGTCCTGCGCGTCTGTGCGGAACACACGGCCAGGCAACGCAAAAAGCTGCTCAAGCCAAGCCTGCCGCGGATAACCACGCCCTTACAGGTGAATGCCGGATGAACAGCACCGTATTGAAAAAATTCGTCTCCAGTACGGCCTGGAGCTTTATATCCGCCGTCGCTACCAAGGTGTCGGTGGTCATTACCGGCATATTGGTGGCCCGGGTACTGGGCGCCCAATCCTTTGGTGAATACGGCCTGATCCAAAGTGCGATTGTGATGCTGGCCAACGTTGCCGCCCAAGCAACCACCACGGCAACGGCCAAGCATATCGGGCAGTTCAAAGAAAGCAGCCCCGAGAAAACCGGCCGGGGTATCGCCCTGACGCTGATATTTTCGGTGTTTTTCAGCGCGATGATCATCGGGACAGCGCTGTTTTTCCCGCACTTCTTCTCCAGCGTTATTTTGGGCGCAGACAGCCTGAGCGCGGCGTCGCTGATTGTATTGGGCACCATCACGTTCATTATTCTGTCGGGGTGGACCCAAGGCTGCCTGACCGGTTGGGGGCAATACCGCTTGATTGCGACGATCAATGGAATCATCGCGATTGTCGCGATCCCGGCGACGTACTTCCTCACGGTCAAGTTCAGACTCAACGGCGCGCTGCTGGGGTTGGCCGGTTCCCAATTGCTGATCGTGTTCTTCAGCGCACTGGCCTGCTGGAAAATACTCAAGGCCCGGAACACCACGCTGAGCTTCACAGGTGCGATGACTGAAAAGCATGCCGTGCTGTCGGTGGGCCTGCCGGTATTGCTGACGGGCTTGATGGTCGCCCCAATGAACTGGTTCGCCAACAAGTTGTTGGCAGAAACAACTAACGGCCTTGCGGCGTTGGGCATGTACGCCGCCGCCATGCAATGGAACGCGATCTTTTCACATGTCTCTGTAGTATTAGGCTCCGTACTGGTTCCGATGCTGGCTGCAGCGCTGGGCGGTAAAAACCGCAAGCTGGACGCCTTGAACTTTCTGTCAGGCTGGTTAGTGGTGCTGGTGATCATACAGCCGGTGATCATGTTTCCCGAGTTGCTGGCCAAACTCTACGGGAGCAGTTTCCTCGGGCGGGATTTTGAAGTCACGTTGGTGCTGGTAATCCTCGGATCTTTGCTCAGTGCATTCAAGTCGGGCATATCAAGAAAGATGATCGTGATGAACCTGGCTTGGTTCAGCGTCATGAGTAACATTCTATGGGGCCTGCTGTTTATCGCCGGCGCGTTATGGCTCAGGGAGCAGGGCGCAATCGGGATTGCCAAGGCATTCATCGGTTCGCAGTTCATCCACTTCCTGCTGGGCCTGCCTTATTTTGTTTATAAGAAAATACTGCCTTTGGAACTGCTTATTTCTCCCAGGATCCTGATCCTGTGGACATTGCCTTTTATCAGTTTCATAGCCAGCGCCTACGTTGAAAGTGTGCTGTATCGATTGATGATTATGGCGACGATATTTATCTACATTCTTGCAACGACGTTTGCCTTGAATACCGTGTTTAATGACCCCGTGGAAAATGGAAGCCCAGCATGAATGTCAGTAAAGTTTATATCCGGGGTGCATACGGTCCGGGTAACTTGGGTGATGACGTATTAATGCTATGCGTGATCAATATTCTGAAAAAGCGCTTTAAAGAGTCGGATATTGCGGTGGGCGTTGACCATCCGGAGATCGCCAGGAACTTCAACCCGCGCATCAAGTGGCTGCATATCAAGGAACCGGTCAAGGCTGACCTCGTGGTGTTGGGCGGCGGCGGCCAGTTCTTCTCGTTCATCCCGCCGGCCAAAGAAGTCACCGCCACCACCGGTCGACTGGCGAAGGCCTATAAGAGCATCAAGGCTCAAACCGACCTGAAGTCCACGCTGTTACGCCTGTATGTCGGGCTGCGGGGCGGCGTCGACAGAATCTATTTCCATCAGCGTCTGGCGGCGTTCTGTATCGGCCTGGGCCCGTTTGATGGCGGCGGCAAGCTGTTGACCCGTGCCGTCAGCGTGATCAATCGCTGTGACTACATTTCCGTGCGGGACGGTACCAGCCAGCAGCATTGCAATACCTTTGGAAAGAAAGACGTGGAGGTGTACACCGACCCCAGCCTGCTTTCCGATCTGTGGATCTCCAGCAAAGACCTGGAAATCGGCAGCCTCAAGAAGGGCAAATACCTGTCCTTTATCCTGCGCGACTGGCCCCACGACGCGAACGGGCAACAGTTCATCAAGGCGATGGTCAAGGCCGCTGATGAGTTGGCCAAACGTGGCGAGCAGGTGCGCCTGGTCTCGCTCTACAAAGAGCGTGACCAGCACCTGATCGACAAGTACGACACCTTCGAGTGGTTGTGCTGGGACGCCGCCGGCGATACGCCTGAAACCTTCATGGCGAAACTGATCGTTGAGTCCGACGTGATCATCAGTGCGCGGGCCCACGGCGTACTCCTGCCGGCTTCCCTGGGTTTCCCGACCATCGCCGTTGAGATCGAAAACAAGCTGAAAAAAGTCCATGAAATGCTGCCGCACGGCACGAAGCTGGTCAGCGTCCCGGACCCCGACGTGATCATGAGCACCATCAGCGAATTCCGCCAATCGAAAGCGCAAATGGCCGAGCACCTCAAGCAAGAAATTTCCCAGCGATCTTCCATTGCGCAAAAAGCGGTCGACGATTTTTTGAAATGGGTCGATGGAAAATAAAGTGGAGGGGGCAACCGACGTGAAAAAGACAGCCTTGACGCTACTCACTTTGGCGTTCTCTGTGCAGGTGGCCGCGAGCGGCGCAACAGAGGTAAGCGACCGCTGCGAGCAACGCATCAAAAACATCTATCCGTCACTTCCTGATGTGTCGCAGGTGCTCGACGGTGCTCAGGCGCAGAACAGCATCAAGGGCCGCGCCAATTTAACCAACAAAACCTACAGCCAGAAAATCAAGGACATCGCCGTGCATTTTCCCGCCGGCTCGTACGACCCGGGCTCGATGGTGCGCTTGGGTTTGCCCTATGGCGGAATCGAATTCAAATCCGCGCTTCCGCAACCGGGCAGGGAATGCCTGGTACTGACGTACGAGTTAAAGTTCGACGAGAACTTCAATTTTGTAAAAGGCGGCAAGCTCCCGGGTCTCTACGGTGGCACCGGCAATACCGGCGGAAAAATACCCAACGGCCACGATGGCTTTTCCACGCGCTACATCTGGAAAGAGAAGGGCACCGGTGCGATCTATGCCTATTTGCCCACCAGCAAAACATGGGGCACGGCAGTAGGCCTGGGCTCCTGGATATTTACCGTCGGCCAATGGCACAGGTTGGAGCAACTGGTGAAGTTGAATACGCCAGGGCAGGCCGACGGCGTGATTTCGATCTGGTACGACAAAAAACTGGTGCACTCCGAAACCGGACTGACGTTCAGAGACACGCCGGACATCACCATTGATGGCCTGCTGTTTTCTACGTTCTTTGGTGGGAATAACCCGTCTTTCGCCACGCCGGTCAGCACCAATATCCGCTTCAGGAATTTTGTGATGAGTTCCCAGCGCGTGACTGATCCATCAGGGCAGGGTGACTAAGTGAAAAACCTGAAACTGAATATCAAGAAGGCCGCTGTTGCGCTGTTTAATTCGCTGCTCAGCCTGGCGTTGTTTTTCAATCTGAGGCGTTCACTGCTCAGGCTGACCGGCTGCCGGGTGGGCGCAAAAACCACGGTTCACCGCAAGGTGGTTTTTTTCACCTTCGGCAACTTCTCCATCGGGAAAAACTGCACGGTCAATTACGACTGCTACCTGGACAACAGGGCGGGTATCCAGATTGGGGATAACGTCAATATTTCCCACAACGCCCGGATTTATACCTTGGGTCACGATATCGATGACCCGATGAGTTGCCTGGTGGGCAAACCCGTAGTGATCGAAGACAACGCATGGATCTTTCCCAATGTGATGGTGATGCCAGGCGTCACCATCGGAAAAGGCGCCGTGGTTTATCCAGGCAGTGTGGTCACGCGCAACGTTGAAGCGTACTCGATTGTGGGCGGCAACCCGGCCAAACATCTTCGCTACAGGAATAAAAATATTCTGTACCGCGCCGACTTTCCGATTTGGTTTGCAGTGTAAGCCCTTCACTTGCCCCTTCTATTTATGCAGGACTCTGACGTGAAATCATTAATGATCGCATGGATTGGCTATCAACGACGCGCCGATACCATGAAGCAATATTGGGCGTATGACATTCTGCATCTGCCCAACCGGTTCAAGAAGAAGTCGGCACGGCCACTGGACTACTTGATCAAGTCGTTCAAAACCATCAAAACGCTGTTGGCCGGTTCGCCGGAAGTGCTGTGGGTGCAGTTGCCGCCGAGTCCGGTATTGCATATAGCACTGGCCTACAAATTTATATTTAACCGGCGCCTGAAGATTATTGCCGATGCCCACAACAGCTTGTTGCGCAAACAGTGGATAGGCTTTCCGGGCACTGTATCCCTGTTGAACAGAATCGATGCGGTGGTCGTGCATAACTTTAAGGTCAAAGAAGAGTTGGCAATCCTTGGCGTCAAGGAAACCAATATTTTTATCCTGGAAGACTTGCCGTGTGATTTTTCGGCGGCGGCCGCCACTGAGCGCGAGACGCCCTATGTGCTGTTTCCGTGTTCCTTTGATATCGATGAGCCGATAGAAATCGTGATCAACGCGGCCCGGGAAATGCCGGATGTCGACTTTCTGATCACCGGCAAGCACCAGGGCAAGTTGTCCGAAGAGCTCGTGGCGTCACTTCCCGCGAACATCAAGCTGACCGGCTTCCTCAGCAAAGCGACGTTCGAACAGCTGCTGTGCAACGCGAATGTGGTGCTCGGCCTGACCACCCGCGACAACGTGCAGTTGAGCGTGGCCAACGAAGCGGTCAGCGCCGGCAGGCCGATGGCGCTCTCGAATACCACGGTACTGCGCTCGCTGTTTTCCGAAGCAGCAGTGTTCGTGGACACCATGAACCCGCTGTCCATAAAGGCCGGCGTCGCGCAGCTCATCGCCAATCAAGAAATCTATAAAGAGAAATCAGCCTTGCTCAAAGCCAAGCGAATTACCCGCTGGAAAGGCCAGGCACAACTGTTAAGAACTGCCGCCACTATTTAATGATGTCTATTACACCTGACAGGAAGGGAACCGTCATGAGTCAATCAAGTGATGTTTTATTGATTTGTTCTGGAGGTGGGCACTGGGTGCAAATGAGCAAGTTGCTGCCGGCCTTCGACGGTCAGAAAGTTACCATCGCCACCGTGGATATCAGCATTGGCTCGCAGTATCCAGCCCATGCTTTTGCGCAAGTCCCTGACTTTAATCGCAGTGAGCCGATGAAGATCATCAAGGGTTTTTGCCAGATCTTTGCGATCGTCTACCGCAGCAAGGCCAAGTACGTGATCTCCACCGGCGCCGCACCAGGGTTGCTGGGATTGGTGGCGGGAAAACTCATGGGGAAAAAGACCCTGTGGATCGACAGCATCGCCAATCCCAAGAAACTCTCGTTGTCCGGCCGCATCGCTGTCTATTTTGTCGATGAGTTGCTGACCCAGTGGCCCTCGCTTTCGCAAAACAGCCGTGCCCAATATAAAGGGAGGATTGTATAAATGATATTTTGCAGCGTTGGCACTCAAGCACCCTTTGAAAGAATGCTCGGCTACTTGCATGAGTGGAGTCATGCAAACCCGCAGGTTCCGATTGTGGCCCAAGTGGGCAATAACGAAAATGACCTGGGCCGTATCACGGCGTACAAGACCATCGCCGAGCCGCTGTTTTCCAAGAACTTCAATGCGTCGAAAGTGATCGTTTCCCATGCGGGCATGGGCAATATCATTCGTTCCCTTGAACTGGGAAAACCCATCGTTATCGTCCCGCGCGACAGTCGGCGAGGTGAACATATCAATAATCATCAGTTCGACACCGCCGAGAACTTTTCAGACCTTCCGTCGGTGTTTATTGCCCACGATAAAGACGGCTTCTTTTCGGCGATTGATTCGGCACTTAACTACAGCAGTTCGGAAAGTCCATTGGACTTTACCGAAAGAAACCGCTTGATTAGTTATGTGAAGTCATTCACGTCCTAAGTTTCGGCTGTTGGTCGACACGCTCCAATTACGTTTAATCATCGAGTAATCGCTATGATCCCAGTGATATTGTCTGGCGGCTCAGGCACGCGCCTGTGGCCGCTTTCTAGAGCGCTTAAGCCAAAGCAGTTTATAGCGCTGCACGGTGACTTGAGTTTGTTTCAAGCCACGTTGGACCGCATTAAGAACCTGTCGATAGAGGGCGAGAACGTCAGCCCTCCGATCATTGTGTGCAACGAAGAACACCGTTTCATCGTGGCCGAGCAAAGTCGATCGCTGGACTTGATACCGCAGAAAATCCTCCTGGAACCCACCGCCCGGAATACCGCCCCGGCGATCGCCGCCGCGACACTGTCAGCCCTGCAAGACGGCGATGACCCGATCCTGCTGGTGTTGGCGGCAGACCATGTGATCGGCGATACCAGTGCCTTTAATGCAGCCTTGACGCTGGCCACGGTGGAGGTCAACAAGGGCAAGATCGTCACCTTCGGAGTGGTACCCACCAAACCCGAGACCGGCTACGGCTACATCCGTACTCAAACCGCTGCGCTCGACGGCGCCGCACATGTCGAGGCCTTTGTCGAAAAGCCCGACCTTGAGACCGCACAAAGCTACCTGGCCCAAGGCAACTACTTCTGGAACAGCGGCATGTTCATGTTCCGCGCTTCCGTGATGAAGGCTGAGCTCGAGCGCTTGAGCCCGGAGATCATGGTAGCCGCAGAGCTGTCCCTCTCCAATGCGGCCTACGACCAGGATTTCACCCGGCTCAACCAGGTGGATTTCGTGAACGCGCCCAACGTGTCGATTGACTACGCGGTGATGGAAAAAACCGACATCGCGTCGGTGGTCATCCTCAACTCCCCATGGAGCGACCTGGGTGCCTGGGATTCCGTGTGGGAAGCGGGCCTCAAGGACCAGAACCAGAACTGCACCCAGGGCGACGTGCTGCTGCAAGACGTGACCAACAGTTATGTGCACGCCAGCCACCGCCTGGTCACCGTTGCCGGGATCAATGATGTGGTGGTGGTCGAGACCGCCGATGCGATCCTGGTGACCACCAAGGACCATGCGCAAGACGTCAAGAAAATCGTCACCCAGCTCACAAAGAACCACCGGATCGAAAGCGCCAGTCACCGCGAAGTCTATCGGCCGTGGGGCAAATATGACTCGGTGGACCAGGGTTATCGCTACCAGGTGAAGCGGATCACGGTCAAGCCGGGGCACAAGCTGTCGGTGCAGCTCCACCACCATCGGGCCGAGCACTGGATCGTGGTGTCCGGCACGGCGAATGTGCAAATCGCCGACAAGCAGGTGCTGCTCACCGAGAACCAATCCACCTACATCCCCATTGGCGTCGTGCACTCCCTGGAAAACCCGGGACGCATCCCGCTGGAGCTGATTGAAGTCCAGTCCGGCTCCTACCTGGGCGAAGACGACATCATCCGCTTTGAAGACCGCTATGGCCGCCTCGAGCTTGTTTAAAGGACTATTGAAATGAACGTAACTGTATTTGGAATCGGCTATGTGGGCCTGGTGCAAGCGGCGGTGCTGGCTGATGCGGGGCATGAAGTCTGCTGTGTCGACATTGACGCCACTAAAGTCGAGAACCTCAAGAGCGGGATTATTCCGATCTATGAGCCCGGGCTGAGTGCCCTGGTGCAGAAGAACCATGATGCCGGCCGCTTGCATTTCACCACCGACGCCGCGCAAGGCGTGCGGCACGGTGAGGTGCAATTCATCGCCGTGGGCACGCCGCCGGATGACGATGGCAGCGCCGACATCAAGTACGTGCTCTCCGTTGCCGCGACCATCGCGCTCAACATGACCGAGCCGAAGATTATCGTGAACAAGTCCACGGTACCGGTAGGGACGGCGGATAAAGTCCGGGCGAAGGTGTCCGAGGTGTTGGCGTCTCGGGGGCTTGAGGTGGAATTTCACGTCATCTCGAACCCGGAGTTCCTGAAGGAAGGTTCGGCAGTCGCCGACTGTACTCGCCCCGACCGAATCATCATCGGCAGTGACAGCAGCTACGCAGTGGACCGCATGCGGGAACTGTATGAACCCTTCAACCGCAACCACGAAAAAATCATCACGATGGACATCCGCAGTGCCGAGCTGACCAAGTACGCGGCCAACTGCCTGCTGGCCACCAAGATTTCCTTCATGAATGAAATGGCCAATTTCGCCGAACGATTGGGCGCAGACATTGAGGCCGTTCGTAAAGGTATTGGCTCTGACCCACGGATTGGCTACGACTTTATCTACCCCGGCTGCGGTTATGGCGGCTCGTGCTTCCCGAAAGACGTACAGGCCCTGGAGCGTACTGCGTCGTCGATCGGCTATCAGGCAACGCTTCTGTCGGCCGTCGAGGAGGTCAACAAGCGCCAGAAGCAGCACCTGTTCGGGCATATCCACCATCACTTCGGCGGCCAACTGGAGGGCAAGACCTTTGCGATCTGGGGCCTGGCCTTCAAACCCAATACCGACGACATGCGCGAAGCCTCCAGCCGCGTGCTGATCGAACAATTGCGCAGCGTGGGCGCCAGGGTTCAAGCCTTCGACCCGGAAGCAATGGCCGAGACCCAGCGCATTTACGGCATGAACGAAGACCTGCTGCTCATGGGGACCAAGGAGGCCGCGCTGCAAGGTGCCGATGCGTTGGTGATTGTGACGGAGTGGCGCGAGTTCAAAGCCCCGGACCTGGAATTGATTAAAGAAAAACTGAGCACGCCAGTAATCTTTGATGGCCGCAATATATTTGATCCGCAGCGTATGAAAGCCAATGGTTTCGACTATTACGGTATTGGTCGCGGCTTGTCGGTAAGGCCAGTTGTTTAAACCTGACGATTATTAACATGGGTGGTTTGAGCTACCCACAAGTGAGATGATTTCGAGGAGGCTAAGTGCGTGATCCCACTGGATCTTTGTGCAGTTTTCATGGCCTGTTTATCTCCGTTCCATCACTACTCCCTTATTGCAAAGTCTTGATAAGGGGTAAATATCGAGAAGGAGTCTGATATGAGGAAATTACTGTTGGCCGGCTTGCTGGCTTTCACAAGTACTGCGGCAATGGCGGCGGGTGAAGTCGCCGGCGCTGCTGTGAGCGAGGCCGCTGGCGCAGGTGAGTCCCTGTCGTTGAGCACCCCGCTCGTGGGCGGCGTGACGCTCGGTGAAGGGGTTGGGGTCGGCACGGCGGTTGTCGGTGCTGCGGCAGCCGCTTCCAACTCGGGCGGCAGTTCCAACGGCGGTACTGCCGGCACCGGCGGTACAACCGGCACAGGCGGGACTACCGGTACTAACTAATCCCTCGTAACCCTGTTGTACAAGATCACTCAGAACTTTCTGGGTGATCTTTTTTAGACTCGTCCTCGACTAGCGTAGTGCCATTATGATTTCTAGGTTACCTGTTCTTTTGCTGGCAAGTATCAGCTTGCACGGCTGCATGTTTTCGCCTGGTCAACACATGGACACCAGTCAAATGTCCAGTGAGGGCTCGCCCGAAAGTACCCGGGTGGAGTTGATTCCGATCACGCCCAAGTTGATCGCCATGGATGCCGCCACGCACGTTCGTGAATCGGTACCTTCTGAGTTGCTGGCGTATGTCCCGGGTGGCTATCGGGTAGGCGCCAACGACCTGTTGTTTATCACGGTCTGGGATCACCCCGAGTTGACGGCACCGTCCGGGCCGCAACAGCAGATCGACGCCAACGGTCGCTTGGTTCGCCCCGACGGCACGCTGTTTTATCCGTATATCGGCAACGTTCCGGTGGCCGGTAAAACCATCGAAGAGTTGCGTGCGTTCATCGCCGGGCGCTTGTCGCAGTTTATTGAAAGCCCTCAGGTCGACGTCAGCGTCCTGCGTTTTGCCAGCCAGACCGTGGTGGTGACCGGTGCGGTGATCAAAGCCGGCCAACAGCCGATCACTACCACGCCATTGAGTGCCGTCGAAGCCATTGGCGCCGCCGGTATCGACCCGACGAATGCCGACCTGTCGGGCCTGACACTCACCCGCGACGGCCGTGAATACACGTTGGACCTGGACAGCCTGAATCGCCAGGGCTCGCAACTGCAAGGCATCTACCTCAAGGGCGGCGACCGGTTGTATTTGCCTTATAACGACCAAAAACGGGTCTACCTCATGGGCGAAGTCAATCAGCCCCGAGCCCTGAGTTTCAAGGGCAAGTCGATCAACCTGACCGATGCCCTCGGCACGGTGGGTGGCTTGAACCAGACCACCTCGAATGGCAATGCGGTCTACGTGATTCGCGGCGTGGACAACCTGGAAGCCGAGCCGGCCAAGGTGTTCCAGCTCGATGCCCAATCACCGTCCTCGTTGGTGCTGGCCACCCGGTTCGACTTGCAGCCCCAAGACATCGTGTACGTCGGGCCGGCCGGCGTGACGCGCTGGAACCGCCTGATCAGCCAGTTGCTGCCGACCGCCAGTGCCATCGGGCTCGGTGCACGATCGTTTAATGACCTCAGCGAAGCCAACAGCAGATAAGGCTCAAGCCCTCCGTGAAAATTTTGCCTACCTGCGCCTGTCTGTCGATGGCGCTCTTGTTGAGCGGGTGTAACCCGTTGATGAGGGCGTCCTGGTACACCCTCGAAACCTCCGTCAGCGGCCCGGCCCCGATCAACGTGACCCGTGCCCAGGTCGACGCCGTGCCGTACCCGCAGATCCTGGTCACCACTGCCGTCAGCGAGGGGGTGATGGCCATGGCACGGCGCCGGGGCGACCTGGAATTCTGGGTCGCTTCCGGCAAGCAAGTGGTGATGATGCGTGACGGCCTGGTGGTACGCACGGTCGGGCTGGGGGTTTCCCTGGACGGCACTCGCTTCAGTGGCGAATCACCGTTCAAGCGCGGCCTCCAGCATCTGCCCGATGGCTACACCAGCACACGCTGGATCGACGTCTACGACGGCAACCGAATCGGGGTCGCGGTCAACAGCCGTTTCAGCACCCACGCCATCGAGACCCTCCGCATTCTGGACAAGGATCATGCCTTGCTGCGCATCGACGAGCAGGTGGATGTTCCCACCTTGAATTTCCACGCCACCAACCATTATTGGGTCGACCCGCAGGATGGTTTCATCCTGCGCAGCGAGCAGCATCTGACGCCCCGGTTGTCCCTGAAAATCGTGCAGTTGCGTCCCGATCGGGAGGTTGCCCGGTGAAGCGTTTGAATCTTTTATGGCTGGGCCTGTTGTTGATCGGCCCCGGCGCCGGCCAGGCAGCTGTCACGGTCAGTGGCGATGTACGCAGCCCCGGCACCTACGACGTAAAACCAGGGGCGCGCTTGCAGGACGTTATTCGCGTGGCGCAACCGAATGCCGAAAGCTACTGGTTGGGCGCCGCGTGGTTGCACCAGTCGTTGATGGATCAGCAGGCGCGTTTGAAGGCAGGGGTTTTGTTCGATTTGAAACTGCTGCAACGGGGAGCCTTGCTGGATGACCGGCGCTCGCTTGCGGACTTGAGTGCGCGTCTGTACCGGCAGGTCGAGCAGTTGCCGGTCACCGGCCGCCAGGTGGCGCTGCTGGACCCGATCGCCGTGGAGGCAGGGTTCGCGCGCAACGCGTTGCTCGATGACGGTGACCAACTTGTTTACCCCGAAAGACCGTCCACTGTGGAAGTGCTCGGGGCCGTTTCGCAGGCCTGTGATGTGCCGTACCGCGCCATGCAGGAGGTCCGGGATTATGTTCGCGACTGCACCGTCCTCGGCGACGCCGAGCGCGATGACCTGTGGCTGATCCAGCCCGACGGCCAGGTGCGACGGGTGGGCGTGGCGGCCTGGAATCGGGAGGAGGGCGTCGTGGCCGCGCCCGGCAGCCGGATCCTGGTGCCGGTGCGCAGCGATGACCTTGAGACGCCGACCCCTGATCTCAACCAACAACTGGCCGAGTTTTTTGCCACTCAACCGTTGGCTGAGGTGAGCCCTTGAATTTGCGTTTTGCTGCTGTATTGCTTTTGCCCTGCGGACTGGTTCACGGAGAACCCCGCTACACCCAAAATGATTTTGGCGGCGTGGGCCTGCTCCAGACCCCCACCGCACGCATGGCGCCGGTGGGTGAGTTGAGCGCCAACGCCAACCGCACCGATCCCTACTCGCGCTACAGTTTTTCCTTGCAGCCGTTCGACTGGCTGGAGGGCTCGTTTCGTTACACCGCCATCAGCAACCGCAAGTACGGCGCCGAGGCGTTGAGCGGAAGCCAGAGCTTCAAAGACAAGGCCATCGACTTCAAGGCGCGGCTCTGGGAGGAAAGCCACTGGGCGCCCCAACTGGCCTTCGGCGCCCGGGACATTGGTGGTACAGGCTTGTTTTCCAGCGAATATTTTGTCGCCAACAAGCGTTATGGCAACCTGGATTTCAGCCTTGGTATTGCCTGGGGCTACCTGGGTAATCGGGGCGATTTCGGCAACCCGCTGTCGGTGTTCGGCAGCAAGTTCAACGACCGGCCAAAGAGCACTGCGGTCGTCGCCAGGGCAGGGGATGTGAACTCCAATGCCTACTTCAGGGGGCGTCCTTCGTTGTTTGGCGGGATTGCCTATCAAACGCCCTGGGAACCCCTGAGCCTGAAACTCGAATACGAAGGCAACGACTACAAGCACGAGCCGTTGGACAACCCGATCAAGCAGGACTCGCCGGTGAATATCGGCGTGGTCTACAAGCTGGCCGACAGCGTCGATCTGAGCGCGGCCTGGGAGCGCGGGAACACCGCGATGTTTGGCATCACCCTGCACACCAACTTTGTCAGCCGCAAGGCACCGGTGAAGACTTACGACCCTCCCGCCGAACCGTTGCCGACGCGCATGCCCACGACCCCGGCTGACCAGGTTAACTGGGCCAATGTATCCGATCGTTTACAGCAGAATGCCGGCTACAAAGTGGAACGCATTGCCCAGCGCGGTTCCGAGCTGATGGTGTATGGCGAGCAACAACGCTACTTCTATTCAGCCAAGGCCGTGGGGCGCGCCAGCCGGATTCTCGACAACAGTGTCAATCAGGATATCGATTGGTTCACCCTGGTGAATAAGCGCTATGACATGCCCATCGAAGAAACCAGCGTGCCCCGCGACACGTTCCGCGCAGTGGTCAACAACGATCAGCCGTTGAAGGACCTGCACCGTACCACCGAGGTCAACCCGGCGATTGCCCACCGGGAAACCACGCTCTACACCGGTAAGCGTCAGCCGTTCAGCTACGGGCTCGGCCTGGGTTATAAACAGAACATCGGCGGCCCCGACGGGTTGCTCTATCAGTTCACCGCCGACGCCGATGCGGAATACCGTTTTACCCGCAACACCTGGTGGAGCGGCTTGCTCAGCGCCAACCTGCTGAACAACTACGACAAGTTCAGCTACGACGCGCCAAGCGGATTGCCGCGGGTGCGCACCGACCTGCGCCAGTACATGACGACGTCCGATGTGACGATGCCGACGTTCCAGTTCAACCATGCGGCGCGGCTGGATCGCGACCTGTATGGCATGGTCTACGGCGGTTACCTGGAGTCGATGTACGCCGGGGTGGGTGGCGAGATGCTGTTCCGGCCGGCGGGCAAACACTGGTCGGTGGGGGCGGACCTGAACTTCGTGCGCCAGCGTGATTTCAATCAGGGCTTCGGCCTGCGGGATTACCAGACCATCACCGGGCATGTCACCAGCTACACGCAGCTGCCGTATGACACCTTGGCCGCCGTCAGTGTGGGGCGTTACCTGGCACGGGACTGGGGCACCACTGTCGACATCTCCCGGCAGTTCAAGAACGGCGTGAAGTTTGGTGGCTGGGTCACGCTGACCACGGCTTCGAAGGAAGAGTACGGCGAGGGCAGCTTCGACAAGGGCATCTACATTTCCGTCCCGTTCGACGAGCTGATGAGCACCTCGACCATGCGTCGCGCCAACGTCGTATGGGCACCCCTGACCCGGGATGGCGGCGCACGCCTGAGCCGCGGGTACTCACTGCACACCATGACCGACGGGCGTGACAGCGAGCTGTTCTACAACAACTTCGAGAAGATCACTGAGTGATGTAGCGGCGTCTGCCGACAAGGTAACTCACGGCCCGGTGCTCAATGCGCCGGGCGGTGAGCAAGCCGCAACAGTAACGCGCCAGGTGCAATGCCGGCGCGCGACACTTCCCCGATATTCCTCTCTGATTTCAATACGACTGGCTTAGGCCAGGATGCCCAGGCGTTGCTGTGGGCGGTAGCTTTGCGTGGGGCGGGGATGATGAGGGGGAAGTAGGGACAACGCCCCTAAGGGCGTGTGGTGCCCCGCGCCGCCGGTAGGCCGGTGCGGGGAAGGGAGGGTCAGTAGATGTCTTTGGAGAGGAGGGTAAACGGCGTCTTGAACAGGATCTTGATGTCCAGCCACAGCGACCAGTTGTTGATGTAACGCAGGTCGATATCGACGCGTTGCTGCATCTTCTCCAGGGTCTCGGTTTCGCCCCGGCAGCCGTTGACTTGCGCCAGGCCGGTGATGCCGGGCTTGATGCGATGCCGCGCCATGTACGCGCGAATCTTGCCCGAGTAATAGTCATTGTGGGCCACGGCATGGGGGCGTGGCCCCACCAGTGCCATATGCCCTTGCAGCACGTTGAACAGTTGTGGCAATTCGTCGATGGAGGTACGGCGGATAAAGCGCCCTACAGCGGTTATGCGTGAGTCGTTGCGGCTGGCCTGGCGCACTTCCTGGTCGTCGTGCACGCGCATCGAGCGGAACTTCCAGACCTTGATCACCTCGCCATTCCAGCCATGCCGGTCCTGCTTGAAAATCACCGGGCCGGGGGAGGTCAGCTTGATCAGCAGGGCGAACAGCAGCAACAACGGGCTGAGCACCACAATCGCCAACAGCGCCAGGCTTTTGTCGAGCAGCGACTTGCTCAGCGCCGCCGTGGGGCGACTGGTCAACGGGCTCTCATTGAGGAAGATCGCGGGCAAGCCATCCACCTCGGCCACGCTGTGATTGAGCAGCAGCATGTTGTTGAGGTCGGGCACCCAAATCACGTCCACGCTGATCTCCAGCAGGTTGAGGTACAGCGCCTCGATGTGCGTCGCTTCCTGAAGCGAGTGAGTGATGTACAGGCGGCGTATTCCGTGCTTTCGGATCAACGAGGGAAGGTCGGGCAAGTCGCCGAGAATCTGCGGTTGAGTGCTGTCCTGAGGTGAAGCGGTGCCGGGACCGACGAGGCCGACTAAGGGTGAGCGTTTTTGCTTGGCGAGAGTGTTGGCCAAGTCGGTTGCTAGTTTACCTGTACCAATAATCAGCGATTTCTGGCGCTCGTGAAGTTGCCGATGGTAGTACCTGGACAGACTGTGAATCGGAATGTAGCAAAGTGCTAGTATCGGATAGCTGACAGCTGCCCAGAGTAGCAGGATCTCCAAGGGAAACAGCGAGCTGGCATTACAGGCAATGCCAACCGCCGATAATATGCCCAAGGTTAATAACCAGCCGGTAAATAACCGTCCCAGCCCAACAAAAAAATCATCTTTTTTGCTATAGACGTCACATAACATGTAGGCGGGGATAGATGCCAGTATTGTAATGGCCGCCAATATCCGGTAGTGGGATTCCAATTGTCCGGTCTTGAACAGTGCCAGTGAAAACAAAAGTACAACGACCACACTCAAGGCAATAGCCCACTGCCCCCAAAAGGTAAGGCCCTTGGGTGTAAGATTACGGTGCATCCTTCTGTTATTAAGCATACTTCTGCTCCCTGTGGTATCCACTCACGTGCTGGCAGGTTAAAGCGAGGCGTGGTTTTAATGACTATCAAATGGCAGGCGCACGCGTAGGCGTGCGTATTGATAGTAATGAATGGCAGGGAGCAATGGCTGACGACTTATAACGCGGTCTTGTTGTTATAAAATGGCAGATATAACGAGGTTTTTAATAGGCAGGGTGAATTGTAATTTTTATGAAATAATTATTGTTCGACGACGTTATTGCGATTGCTCAACGGACTTTTTATTTTTTGTGTGAGGCAATAACCGCGATTGCGCACCGCCCGGAACAGGCGCTCGCCATCGTTGACACGTTTGAACTTGTCCTGCAGGCGGCTAAGGCACATCTCAAGCCCGCGATACAGGTCGGGTTCGCGCCCGATGTTGCGAATAAGTTCTTCCTTGCTCACCACACGCTCCTCATGGTGCAGCATCTTTTTAATCAGCGCCGACTCAATAGTGGTCAACGAAATGCGCAGCCCGCCTTTGACCAGCGCCCGGTCTTGCTGGGTAAGTAGCCAGACATCGGGGGTGCGCAAGGCGGGTGTTGCATTACCAGTTTCCGCCGTGGTGTTATTAAAGTTCGGGTGCGGAATATCTGATTTTAGTGCGGTGATTTTCGGGTTTTTCGAGGCGTCGTAAAGTTTTCGGGTCAGTCGGTTATTGGCCTCGTAGAGTCTTTTGGCGGCCACATAGTTGCTGAGCCAGAGATTGAAATTTTGCTCGCTGTTAACGGCATAGGCGCTGGTCGAAGTGTCCGGTGTTTTTTCTGCAGTTTCGATCAATGGCCCGCTGTCGACGTCGTAATGTAAAAATGCCACATTCGGCGTGAAATCGTGCAGTGCGATTGACGGGTATGTCGATGTAAATGTGTGTTTCTTGAGAGAACTCATGGCATTCACCGATTCCAGGAAAGTACGGGGGTTCATAAACTATCAGCAGGGGAAAAGTAGGGGCCCTGAAAATAGTCAAAAGGCAAGCGTCTGGCGAGAAGTGCGCTGTCGGCGTGCTCGACGTTGTCGGCGATAAACGAGACCCGGGTGGTGCTCATCACCCCCAGCATCTGGTCGTAAAGCCGGTCGAACAGGCCCGAACGCGTGTTCAGACTGAGCCTGAGGGCCGAGTCTGGAAAGGGCATTTTTATATAGTCATAAAGACTCAAGTCGATCAGCAGGTCGGTGTTTTTTGTATCTAATGTGTAATTGTTATAGGCAAGTTTCAGGCTACTTCGGTCTTTCAGGCTATAGAGCTGGCGGATCATGTTCCGGCGCTCCACCGGGCCTGGCAGAGTGTCGAGTGTGTTTTCAACACTGACAATGAGTTGTTGTTTGTGTTTTTCCAGCGCGTTTGACGTGCTGATAATTTCGGTGAGCAGGTCCTCATTCATCAATAATGACTGCTCTATTCGGAAAAACTTGTGGAGGCCCGGGCCTTTATCCACACGCAAACGTTTTCCTTTTTGAACGAACGAATTGGGCTGGGTGTATCGCAGTGCTTCACTGTAGGCGTCTTTAAGTTGTTCGGAGTAAAAGGGACACGAATCAGCGGGCAGGCTGCGTAGAGCATGCTCGGTATGAACCCGGATCTCACTACCCCATAGCGTACAACTTCGTTCAAGTATCGCTTGTCGTGAAAATGTAAAGTCGACTGACTCTGCAAGCAATTGAGTTCCGCTATTCACGGTTCGGCCGCTCCCTGACGGGTTGAATATGATTAACCGAAGCCAGCCCTCTGCTTAGTTTGTAGCCGTAACCCCGGATACTTTGAATAATATTACTTCCATAGTGCGACTTGATTTTGCCGCGCAAACGGCTAATTGATTTTTCGAGCGCCCTGGAATCATAAAAACGCGCGTTAAGTCCCATCACCACGGCAATTTCATCGTGGCTGAGCAACCGGTTATGAATCAGCGCTTCAAGCACTTTCATTTCAACGAAGGAGACTTCGAGCTTCTTGCCTCCTCCGTAGATGCACATGCGGTCTTGGTCCAGTAGCAAATCAGTATTACTTAGCCAGTACGTCTCGCTGAGAAACGCGGCAAACAGGGCGAGTTTTTTCTCGGGCGAGCTCTCGACCACCTTTATGCAGTAATCGGCCCCCGCGAGATAATATTTGGTTTTGCTTAATGTAGTGGCGAAGGTGACAACCAGGAAAATCGTGCTGCCAGGATTTTCGGATCTGGTTTTTTTAATGATGTCCAGCGTTTGGGTGCTGGCAGAGGGGGTGTCGATCTCTATGATGATGGCACGGTAATGTCCATGGCTTTCATAGGGACCAATTAGTTGGCCGTAGGAGCGTGTATCGACTTTTAGATTTTTCGGTACAGTACGAACTATAAGCTCGCTGAAGTCCTCGGATTTCGATGGGGTCCGTGCAATAGCGAGGACGTTGGAAAAATGCATCACGTTGCTCCCTTTTCCGGCATGCGAGGCCGTCAATTCAATCGCTGCAGGCGTTTAGATGTTAATCGAATTGAATACGCCAAAACGTGACAAATTTTAACATTCGCCACGTTATTTGCAGGGGGTAAGGCGGATTTCAGGCGGGTGTTGAAAGCGGATTTCTGGGCGGGAGTACTCATATGCTAGTGCAAATTTTTTAGTGTGCGATAAGTATTTTAGGCGGGTTGATATTTTTTGGCTGAAATGATTTAACCCTTCTAGTCCTTAAGCTCTAAAACGCTTATACGTGACTATTTATAATAATCCAGCAAGGCAATAGCGGGCGTTGAGTGCTGGGAGATGCTCGCGCGGTCGGCCAGGTAGCGCGCCGGAGGTTGACCGATGGCCTTGCGGAACATGGTGATAAAGCCGCTGGCGTTTTCATAGCCGAGGTCCAGCGCTACCGTCTGCACACTTTCGCCTTTCGCCAGGCGCTGCAGTGACAGGATCACATGCAACTGTCGGCGCCAGCGGCCGAAACTCAGGCCGATCTCTTCCAGCAACAGCCGGGTCATGCTGCGTTCGCTCATGCCGATGCGCACCGCCCATTCGCCCAGGGTGGCTTTGTCGCTGGGGTTGGCCAGCAAACTGTCGGCCAAGCGCCGCAGCCGAATGTCCCGTGGCATGGGCAAGTGCAGTGCCTCGATCGGCGCCAGCGCCAGTTCGTCCAGCAGCGTGGCCACCAATCGGCCCTGTGCACCCTCGGTGTCGTACAGCGGCGGGAAGCTGACAGCCTTGCTGATCAATTCGTGTAACAGCGGCGATACCGCCAGCGTGCAGCATTGCCGTGGCAGGGCGCCGGCAGCGTCTGGGTCGACCAGCAGGCAGTACACATCTGCTGCACCGGAACCGCGTGCGGCATGGGAAAGGCCGCCGGGAATCCATAGTGCGCACTGGGGTGGCACGATCCAGATACCTTCTTCGATGACGCAATGAATCACCCCGCGCAAGGTGTACATCAACTGGCCTTTGCGGTGCTGGTGCGGCGCGTGCTCCCAGCTGGCGGAGGTGCTCGAGGCGCTCACCGCGACCACGGCACGGGGAATTGCGTCGGCAAGGGCCGGGCGCAACGGGTCGCGGGTTTCGAGGCGATGGTTGTACATGGCGGGGACGGGTCTTGGCTGGAATGCGAAACATTCTGGCTATTCTGTGCAATGGCGTCCAGTGATGGCACGGCTATTATGAGAAACATTCTCGTTAAAGGTGCTTCCCATGCAACTCGACAGTTCTACATTCCCGGTGGTGAAAATCGTTTTCGACGCCCCCAGCGACACGCCACCGCAAGACACCTTTGTGGCGTTCGAGGCGTTGTTGCAGCGCGAAGAACCCTTCGTACTGCTGCATGAAAAGGCCGTGGACGAAAGCACTCACGAGCACTTCCACGAAGAACGCAAACACGCTTCTATCTGGATGAAGAAGAACAAGGTGGCCCTGCGTGCTTTCGTCAAAGGCATGATTCAGGTGGAGCCCAGCGCGGCCAAGCGCCTGGCGCTCAAGCCGTTTGCGGTGATGTTTGGCAAGGCGTGGGGCTACCCGTTATTGGTAGTCGAATCCACCGATCAGGCCTGGGCACTGGCGCGGGACGTGCTGGATACCCAGGTGTCGGACGTGGCGCACTATTGAGTCTTGGGCGCTGCCGTGCTGCCACGCAAGGTGAGCTCGAATGGCAATACCACCTGGCGTTCTGGCAGTGGCGTTTTCTCGATCAGGGCGATGAGCATCTCGACCGCCTTGCGCCCAAAGGTTTCGGCAGGCTGGGCAATGGTGGTCAGCGGCGGGTCGCAGTAGGCGGCGAAGGGGATGTCATCAAAGCCCACCAGGGAAATATCCTGGGGCACGCGCAGGCCCTGTTGCTTGATGCGCTTCAAGGCACCGATGGCCATTTCGTCGTTTTCGCAGAACAGCGCGGTGGGGCGTTCGGCCAGGTCGAGCATGCTGCCGGCACCCTCGAAACCGGCGTGCAAAGTGAAGTCGCCGTGGCAGATGAGTGCCGGGTCGCGGGGGATGCCTGCGGCGTGCAAGGCGTCTTCATAACCGGCCACGCGGTCTTGGGTCAGTGGGCTGCTTTTCGGGCCTTTGATCAAGCCGATGCGGCGGTGGCCGAGGTCGATCAAATGCTGGGTCATGGCCATGGCCGCGCCGCGGTTGTCGAGGCTGATGGTGGGATGACGGCCGTTCTGGATCACTTCGCAGGCGTTCACCAGCGGTGGTGATTCGCTGCAATCGCTGAAAGGGTCGGATGCGCGCAACTGAATCACCCCATCGGCCTGATGGGCGTGGACCAGTTCGGCGAACTGCTTTTCGATTTCAGCCTGGCCCCGGGTGTCGCACAACAGCAACCGATAGCCCGACGCCTGCGCCGCTTGCTGTGCGCCGCTGATCACCCGGGCGAAAAACGTGTTGGCAATCGCCGGTACCAGAATCACCAGGTTGCCGGTGCGCCGCGAGCGAAATTGCACCGCCATGCGGTTCGGCCGGTAGCCGGTCTGTTCCACGGCGGCGTTGACCTTGTCCCGGGTCTCGGGGAGCACGCGTTCAGGGCTGGCCAGGGTCCGTGACACGGTGGCCACCGAAACCCCGGCCAGGCGGGCGACTTCGCGAATATTGGACAAGACAACCTCGTTATCAGAGCAGCAGCCGGCAAGTTTACCGCAGTCGGGGTTTGACACCGTGAGCAACTGGGCCTAAATTTCCGGCACGATGTAACCGGTTACATCATGGCCGGTAATGACCCAAAAAGAGAAGACTTGCGATGACGGCTGCTGTGCAAAAAATAAGAATGGGCTTTGTTGGCGGCGGTGAAGGCGCCTTCATCGGCCAGGCCCACCGCCAGGCGGCGGGGCTGGATGGATGCTTTGAACTGGTGTGCGGTGCCTTCAGTCGCCAGGCCGAGAACAATCGCAACACCGGCAATGCGCTGGGCTTGCCTGCGTCCCGCTGCTACAGCGACTGGCAACAGATGCTGGCCGCCGAACAGACGCTCCCGGCCGGGCAGCGCATGCAACTGCTGGTGATCGTTACCCCCAATCATCTGCACGCACCCATCGCGACCCAGGCGTTGCAGGCCGGCTTCCATGTGTTCAGCGAGAAGCCTGCGGCATTGAACCTTGCCGAAGTGCAGGCGCTGGCAGAAGTCGTCAAAAATAGCGCCGGGCTTTACGGACTGGCACACACTTACCTGGGCTACCCGATGGTGTGGCAGGCCCGCGACATGGTGCGCAATGGCGTCATCGGCGCACTGCGCAAAGTGATCGTCGAGTACCCACAAGGCTGGCTCAGCCAGGACGTGGCCGGGCAGGGCAGCAAACAGGCTGAGTGGCGTGGCCAGCCGGAGCTGTCGGGGCTCGGCGGCTGCATCGGCGACATCGGCACCCACGCGTTTTCCTTGGCCGAGTTCATCGCCGACCAACCGATCGAACAGCTTTGCGCCAGCCTGGGCATCCACGTACCCGGCCGGCAACTGGATGACGATGCCGCCATGCTGTTCAAGATGGCCTCCGGCGCGAGCGGCGTGCTGATCGCCAGCCAAGTGTGTGCCGGTGAAGAGAACCCGCTGAAGATCCGCCTCTATGGCGACAAAGGTGGCCTGGAATGGCGCCAGGAAGAACCCGCCAGCCTGATCCATCGCTCCCTCGATCAACCCCTGCGCGTCCTGCGTTCCGGCGTCGGCCAGCCCTGGCTGTGCGACGCGGCACTGCAACGCATGCGCCTGCCTGCCGGGCATCCCGAGGGTTACCTCGAAGCCATGGCCAACCTCTACCGCGACTTTGCCACGGCCATTCGCCAAGGCACCACGGCCGCTGGCGTGCCCGGCATCGAAGTCGGCGTACGCGGCATGGCCTTTATCGAAGCCGTGATCAGCAACCATCGCGGCGACGCGAAGTGGACCCCCTTGGCAGCCCACTCATGAAGGAGATTACAAACATGCGCGGCCCCGGCATTTTTCTCGCCCAGTTCATCTCGGACGAAGCACCTTTCGACACCCTGGCCAACATCGCCCAATGGGCGGCATCCCAGGGCTACAAGGCGATCCAACTGCCGACCCTCGGCACTCGCTATATCGACTTGGTCCGCGCCGCCGAAAGCCAAGCCTACTGCGACGAACTCAAGGCAACCTGCGCCCATGCCGGTGTCGAAATCAGCGAACTGTCGACCCACCTGCAAGGCCAGCTGGTGGCGGTTCACCCAGCGTTCGATACGCTGTTCGACGACTTCGCCCCGGCCCATCTGCGGGGCCAACCCCAGGCACGTACCGAGTGGGCCATCGAGCAATTGAAACTCGCCGCCCACGCCAGCCAGCGCCTTGGTTTAAAGGCCCATGCGACCTTCTCCGGCGCGTTGCTCTGGCCGTACATTTACCCCTGGCCACAACGCCCCAGCGGCCTGGTGGAACAAGGCTTCGCTGAGTTGGCCAAGCGCTGGCTGCCTATCCTCGACTGCTTCGAAGCCGCCGGCGTCGACCTCTGCTACGAAATCCATCCCGGCGAAGACCTGCACGACGGCGCCTCCTTTGAACGCTTCCTCGACGCCGTCGATCACCATCCCCGCGCCAACATTCTCTACGACCCCAGCCACCTGCTGTTGCAGCAAATGGACTACCTGGGCTTTATCGACCGTTACCACGCGCGCATCCGCATGTTCCACGTCAAGGATGCTGAGTTCCGCCCCGATGCACGTTCCGGTGTCTACGGAGGCTATCAAGGATGGGTCGACCGTCCCGGTCGCTTCCGCTCGCTGGGCGACGGCCAGATCGACTTCAAATCGATCTTCAGCAAGCTCACCCAGTACGACTTCAGCGGCTGGGCCGTGCTGGAGTGGGAATGCTGCCTGAAGGATGCGCAACAAGGCGCGGCAGAAGGGGCGACGTTCATCCAGCAGCACATGATCCGCAAGACCAAAAAGGCATTCGACGACTTCGCCGGCGTGACGTCCGACGAGCACTCCAACCGACGGCTGCTGGGCCTGCCCGACGCCTGAACACCGCTTCTGACCCAAAATAACAATAAAACGGTGACCCCAATGAAAGCGCGACTGAGCGTCATGATGTTCCTGCAATTCTTTATCTGGGGCGGCTGGTTCGTCACCCTCGGCACTTTCCTCGCCAGCAACCTGGGGGCCAGTGGCGGGCAAATCGGCATGGCGTTTTCCACCCAGTCGTGGGGCGCGATCATCGCGCCGTTTATCATCGGCCTGATCGCCGACCGTTACTTCAATGCCGAGCGCATCCTGGCCGTGCTGCACCTGATCGGCGCAGTGCTGCTCTACCAGCTGTACCGCGCGCCGGACTTCATCGGGTTTTACTCTTACGTGCTCGCGTACATGGTCATCTACATGCCAACCCTGGCGCTGGTGAACTCGGTGGCCTTCCGGCAAATGAGCGACCCGGCGCAGGAGTTTTCGCGCATCCGCGTGTGGGGCACCTTGGGCTGGATCGTCGCGGGGTTGGTGATCAGCTTTGTATTCGCCTGGGATTCCCAGCAGTCGATCACCACGGGCGCGTTGCGCAACACCTTCCTGATGTCTGCCATCGCGTCACTGTTGCTGGGTTTCTACAGCTTCACCTTGCCGCGCACTGCGCCCTTGAAAGCCGAGGCGGGCAGTGGCGATATCAAGCAGCTGCTGGGGCTGGATGCGCTGGGGTTATTAAAGGATCGCAGCTACCTGGTGTTCTTCATCGCCTCGATCCTGATCTGCATTCCCCTGGCGTTTTACTACCAGAACGCCAACCCGTTTCTTGCGGAAATCGGCGTGACCAATCCCACCGCGAAGATGGCCATAGGGCAGGTGTCCGAAGTGCTGTTCATGCTGCTGTTGCCGCTGTTTATCCAGCGGTTCGGCATCAAGATCGCGCTGCTGGTCGGCATGCTGGCCTGGGCGCTGCGCTATGCGCTGTTCGCCTACGGCAACAACGGCGAACTGGCGTTCATGCTGTTTACCGGGATTGCGCTGCATGGCATCTGCTATGACTTCTTCTTCGTTTCGGGGCAGATTTACACCGATGCGAAAGCGCCGGAGCGCTTCAGGAGTTCGGCCCAGGGGCTGATTACCCTGGCGACTTATGGCGTGGGGATGTTGATTGGATTCTGGGTGGCGGGGCAGGTGACCGACCACTATGTGGCGGCAGGTGGCAGCCATGACTGGCGCAGCATCTGGCTGTTTCCGGCAGGGTTTGCGTTGTTGATATTTTTTTGTTTTTCGGTGGCGTTCAAGGGGCGTGAGCGGGTGGCGCAAGATCAAACGTAGGAGCTGTCGAGCGTTAGCGAGGCTGCGAAAGCGGTGGGTCAGGCAGCATCAATGTTGCAGAACTGACGCCGTCGCAGCCTCGCTAAAGCTCGACAGCTCCCACAAGTGTTCAGGGTTTTCCGGCAGCCATTCGGGTTGACTGGACAAACCTCAGACGTTACCCGGCTTCTTGAACAGATCAACCATCAGCAACAACGCACCCAAGGTGATCGCGATATCCGCAAGATTGAATACGCCTGTATGCAGCGAGCCGACATTCACCACCATGTAATCGACAACATGGCCGTCACGCAATACCCGGTCGATCAGATTCCCGGCGCCGCCCAGGGCAATCAGAAAAAGCGGCGCGGCCTTGCGCAGGGAATGGTTCCAGTTCTTCCAGGCCCAATAACCGGCCCAACACACTACGGCGGCCACACCGACGATAAAGATCAGTTGCTTGACCTGGGTTGGCAAACCAGCGCCGAGGCTGAGGAATGCGCCCGGGTTCAGGCTCAGTTCCAACGCCATGTTCACCGGGCTTGAACCGAACCGGAACGTCGTGGCTTGCAGCGAAAACAGCGCCAGCAGTTTGATCAACTGGTCCAGGGCAATAAAGGCAATGCCCATCAGCACAGCAAAGCTTCGTCCTCTCAAAGCGTCCTGCATCTTCAACGTTCCACTCCTTCGTGTGTTTTCGCCTGAATCGGCGGCGGCCAGAAGATATCGCACGGCCTGCGCAGCGTCCATCTTTGCACCAGCAGCCTGCCTGGTGCCGGTGTTTCAGGTATCCTCCGCGCCCCGCTCAACAACTATTCCCAAACCATGCCAGAACAAAACATGCAGGCCCTGTTGGAGTCGATCCTCGACGAAGTTCGTCCACTGATCGGCCTCGGCAAGGTCGCCGATTACATCCCCGCACTGGCCGACGTACCGGCGCAGCAACTGGGCATTGCCGTGTATGGCAATGACGGCTCGTTCTATTGCGCGGGCGATGCTCACACGCTGTTCTCCGTGCAGAGCATCTCCAAGGTGTTCAGCCTGGTGCAGGCCATCGACCATGGCGGCGAAAGTATCTGGGAGCGCCTGGGCCACGAACCGTCGGGGCAGCCGTTCAACTCCATGGTGCAGCTGGAGTTTGAGCGCGGGCGGCCACGTAACCCGTTTATCAACGCCGGGGCATTGGTGATCTGCGACATCAACCAATCGCGCTTTGCTGTACCGATCCTGTCCATGCGCGACTTCGTGCGGCGGCTGTCGGGCAACCCGCAGATCCTGGTCAACAGCGTCGTGGCTGAATCCGAAGCCCAGCACGGTGCGCGCAATGCGGCGATGGCATACCTGATGAAGTCGTTCGGCAACTTCCACAATGATGTGGATGCGGTGCTGCACAGCTACTTCAACTACTGCGCGTTGCAGATGAGCTGCCTGGATTTGGCCAAGGCGTTTTGCTTTCTGGCGAATGAAGGCGTGTGCACTCACAGCGGCGAGCAGATTCTGACGGCGCGCCAGACCAAGCAAGTGAACTCGATCATGGCCACCAGCGGGCTCTATGACGAGGCGGGGAATTTTGCTTATCGCGTTGGCTTGCCAGGCAAGAGCGGGGTAGGCGGCGGGATTCTCGCGGTAGTGCCGGGGCAGTTTACGGTGTGCGTCTGGTCGCCGGAGTTGAATGCAGCGGGCAATTCGCTGGCGGGGATGAAGGCGTTGGAGTTGTTGAGCGAGCGGATTGGGTGGTCGGTGTTCTAGGGCTTGATCGCTCCCACGCTTTGCGTAGGAGCGCTGGCCTAAGTTTTAGGCCGTTGGGTGGGTCACATTCAGTGCCTTGTCGACCAGCAATTGAACGCCTTCGATCATGCGGCAGATGCCCAGCGCCACATTGCGTTGGGCTCCGTCGACTTCAAAGGCCAAGTGGGTGGCGATATCGCTGATGGAGGCCAGGTCCTGGGACGCGTTGACCAGCAGGGTTTCCGTGCCCAGGTCGGCGCGCACGGTGAAGAGCCCATCGGTAGGTTCGGGTATCGGTTTGCCGGGATTGAGGTAGTGGTTGATCGCGCGATAGGCCACTTCGTGCAGTGTGCTGGTGTCGAAGTCTGAATGGCCAGGGGGATTGGGGCTGTCTTTAATCATGGTGAAACTCCAAGGGAAGTGGAGCTGCCACGATTCGCGGTCAAACGAATTAGGGTGGCAGCTATACGCGGGTTGACCGACCGGTCCCAAGGAAACCCGGCATACCCGAAGGTATCCCGCGTACAGCTGCCGCGACACGATACAACAGGCGTGAAAAAAACGCCTGAGTCGATGTTGGCACAGGTGTACTTGGGAAGGCGGACGGTCAAATCCGGTCGCTGAATTGGCAGCGACGGCGAAGGTTAATCAGCCCCCGTCCGACCGACAACCTGAAACAGCTGTCGGAAAAATCCGAGAGCGGTTTCTTCCCGAACTTCATCTGTCGCCAGCCGCGCGGTCAGGTCTGCTGCTGATACTATCGACGCAATCACCCATCAGTCAGAGACGGTCCATGTTGCCCAATCGTGTCGTCCAGACCGCCGCCAAGTCGGTGCTGCAGCAGCTCGTTACGCGAATCACGCCACAGTCAACCGAAGCCTCCATCGCCGAAATGGCGACGCAGATGCTCGCGGATTCCGGCTATCCGGAGACCTGGTATTACGACTGCCCGACCTTCGTGTTGCTGGGTTCGCGCAGTGTGGTTTCGGTGTCGGGACGCGACTATCGGCCCAGTGACGAAGCGGTTGGTTTACACAATCTGATCACGGTGGATTTGAGCCCGAGAGCAGGCAATGTGTGGGGGGACTGTGCCCGCTCTTTCTATGTGGAGGAGGGTGTATGCAGGGCGGTGCCGACGGGGGCGGAGTTTGGCAGGGGCTATGAAGTCGAGCACCAGCTACACGCGATGATGCGCACATTCGCCCGGCCTGAAACCACGTTCAACGACCTCCACGCATTCGCCAATGACCTGATCGCATCCGAAGGTTTCGAGAACCTCGATTTCGCTGGCAACGTCGGTCATAGCATCTGCGAACAGCGTGACCAAAGGCTCTACATCGAAGCGGGCAATCACCGGCGTCTTGAAGAGGTGGCGTGCTTTACCTTTGAGCCGCATATTCGCGAGCGAGGTGGTCGCTGGGGGTATAAGCACGAGAATATCTATTTCTTCGGCGACGAGGGTGAGGTCTGCGAGCTTTGAAGATGGCGCAGGTCTCCTGAGGAGACGCGGCGCCTTCGAGTTTTTCGCGAGCAAGCTCGCTCCTACAGGGAGAGGCGATCCAGCAGGCTGTACCACGCCACGCCCGCGCCGATGTAGAAGCGTTGCAAGCCATGCATCGGCAACCGTTGCAAAGGTGTCACCGGGTACGCAAATGCTGAACGGCTGTCACACAAGCGTCCCGCCAGTTGCTGGCCCAGGCTGGTACACAACGCAATCCCGCGCCCGTTGCAGCCCAGCGCCAGGGTCAAGCCGGGCGCGGGTTCGTGGACGTGGGGCATAAAGTCCCGGGTGATCGCGATCCGTCCTGCCCAGCGGTACTCGAAGTCCAGCTTGCCCAGCTGCGGAAACAACAACGCCAGCGAGCGTTCCAGGTGCGCAAAATCCGCTGGGCCGGTGGGGTCTTCGAACAGTCCGCGCCCGCCCATCAGCAAGCGACCATGGGCATCCTTGCGAAAGTACAGCAGCAGCCGTTGGGCGGTGGATACGGTTTCCTGCCCGGGCAAAATGCTCTCTGCCGCAGCCCCGCTCAACGGTCGGGTGGCGACGATAAAGCTGTTGGCCGCGAGCACACTCTGGGCCATGCCGGGCCACAAGTCGCCGCTGTAGCCGTTGGTGGCCAGTACCACCTGGCCGGCCGACACCTGCGCGCCGCTGGCGGTTTGCAACTTCCAGCCAGCCCCCGCCTGTTGCATCGCGGTCACGGCGCTTTGCCCGTGAATGCGTACGCCCGCCGCCTGCGCTGCACGCACCAGGCCCCGAGCATAGGCCAGGGGTTGGATGGCGCCAGCGCGGCCGTCCAGCCAGCCACCGGCAAATGCCTGGCTGCCCATGCGAGCAGACACCGCGCCGGCATCCAGGCGCTGCACCGGCACTCCGCGACGCTCCCATTGTTCGGCGCGAGCATGCAGGCCCGCCACGCCTTTTTCGGAATAGGAAACCTGCATCCAGCCCTTGCGCGTGGGGGCGCAGTCAATGCCATGGCGCTGGATAAGGTTGAACACCAGGTCCGCCGAGTTGGACACGGTATGGATCAGCGGCTCGGCACGCTCGGCACCGTACATCTGCACCAGTTGATCCGGGTCGTATTTGAGCGTCGGATTGACCTGCCCGCCATTGCGCCCGGACGCGCCCCAGCCAGGTTCGTTGGCTTCCAGCACGCATACGCTCACGCCACGTTCCGCCAGGTGCAGGGCCGTGGACAAGCCGGTGTACCCGGCGCCGACGATGGCCACGTCCACCTTCAATGACTCAGCCAGCGCGGGTGTCGGCGGTGCAGCGGGCGCGGTCGCGGCCCAGAGTGACTTCATGACACGCTCCGAGTGTTGGCGGTGGGGTGCAGCACGCGGCGCAGGAAGTCCTGGGTACGTGGTTGTTGCGGGTTGCCCAGCACCTGTTCGGCCGGCCCGCTCTCCACGATGTAGCCGCCGTGCAGGAAGCACACGCGGTCGGCCACTTCCCGGGCAAAGCCCATTTCGTGGGTGACCACGATCATGGTCATGCCTTCATCGGCCAGGGTGCGCATCACCTCCAGCACATCGCCCACCAGTTCCGGGTCGAGGGCCGAGGTGGGTTCGTCGAACAGCATGGCGTCGGGCTTCATCGCCAGTGCGCGGGCGATGGCCACCCGTTGTTGCTGGCCGCCGGAGAGTTGTTCCGGGTAAGCATCGGCCTTGGCTGACAGGCCGACTTTATCCAGCAGCGCCAGGGCTTCTTCGCGGGCCTGTTTCAGCGGTTCGCCTTTGACGTAAACCGGGCCTTCCATCACGTTTTCCAGCACGGTGCGATGGGGGAACAGGTTGAAGCGCTGGAACACCATGCCCATGCGGCTGCGCAGGGCATGCACGGTCTTGCTGCTGCGCTGCACGGTCTCGCCGAATACGCGGATGGTGCCGCCGTCGTAGGCTTCCAGCGCGTTGATGCAGCGCAACAGGGTGGATTTGCCCGAGCCGGACGGGCCGATCAGGCACACCACTTCGCCCTTGGCTACGTCCAGGTCGACGCCGTGCAGCACGCGATGGGTGCCGTAGTGTTTTTGCAGTTGGCGAATATCGATCATACTTTTTTCCTCCGGCCCAGGTGCTGTTCCATGCGGCGCAGGCCATACACCAGCGGCAGGCTCATCAGCAGGTAGAGCAGGGCGACCAGGGTGTACACGGTCATGTTCTGGAAGGTGGATGAGGCGATCAGTTGGCCCTGGCGCGTCATCTCGGCGACGGTGATGGTCGACACCAGGGACGAGTCCTTGAGCATCATCACCAGGGTGTTGCCGTAGGGCGGCAAGGCGATGCGAAAGGCCTGGGGCAGGATCACCCGGCGCATCATCAGCACCGAGCGCATCCCCAGGGCTTCGGCGGCTTCACGCTGGCCCTGTTCGACGGCGATGATGCCGGTACGGAAGTTCTCCGCCTGGTACGCCGAGTAGGCGACGCCCATGCCGATCACACCCGCCTGGAATGCGCTGAGGTGCACGCCCATGTCCGGCAATACGAAGTAGATGTAGAACAGCTGCACGATGATCGGCAGGCCACGAATCACGTTGATCACGGTGCTCGCTGCCCACGACAGCGCACGGATCGGCGACAGCTTGAGCAACGCCAGCACCAGGCCGATCGCACTGCTGAGCAGGAACGACAGCACGGTAATCTGGATCGTTACCCAGGCGCCTTGAAGCAGGATCGGCAAGAAGTCCTGGGCGTTTTGCAGGAATTCAGCCGGGTTCATGGTTGCACCTGGGCATCAAGTCCCCACTTCTTGAGGATTGCGTCCAGGGTGCCGTCAGCCTTGATGCTGGCGATGGCCTGGTGCAGGCGGGCGAGGGTTTCGCTGTCGCCCTTGCGCACCACCAGGCACACCTCGCCGACGTTCACCGGCTTGTAGTCGGCGGCGAGCTTCACGCCTTTGAACAGCTTCTGGCGGATCTGGTAGGCCACCACTGGCTGGTCACCCACGGCGGCCTTGATGCGGCCCAGGCTCAGGTCGCGGACCATTTCGCCGATGGAGTCGTAGGTGCGGATTTCCTTGAAGATCCCCAGCTTGTTGAGCATGTCGTAGAAGATCGTGCCGGCTTGCACACCCACCACCTGGTCTTTCAGGGAGCTGAGGTCGGGATAGGCGGCGTTGTCGTCTTCGCTAATGATCAACCCTTCACCGTACGCATACACCGGCGCGCTGAAGTCCACCACCTGGGCGCGCTCCGGGGTCTTGAGCATGCCGGCGGCGATGAAGTCGAGCTTGCCGGAGGTGAGCGACGGGATCAGTGCGGCAAAGTTGGTCTGCTCGATTTCGCTGGTGAAACCACCGGCCTTGCCCACGGCATTGGCGACGTCGACCATCACGCCCTGGATGCTGTTGCTCTTGATGTCGAGGAAGGTGAACGGCGAACCGCTGGCCGTTGCACCGACTTTGTACGAGGCCGCACCGGCGGCGTGCACGGTTGCTACGCAAAAGGTGGCGCAAATACCGAAGGCGAGGCGGCGAAACAAGGGCGAAAGACTGTTCATCGGGTTACTCCAGAAGGAAAACGGATCGTCAGTACCGCAAGCGGTTGGAAAGCAAACCGCAAGCTCTATGCCATTTCGATTCAATTAAATCGTTTAGCGGTGTAGTAAATCGACAAAATGAACCATTCGTATCGGTATGCGATTTTAAGTGGTCGAATTTCGCAGTTTGGTGTAGAAATATCGCCACGCTTGATCGACCTGACCGCGAGTTCGCCATGTCTGAAGAACGCAACAGCTTGCACAACCAATCCCTCGAAAAAGGCCTGTCGGTGCTCAAGGCATTCAGCGCACAGCGCCGCAGCATGAGCCTTGCAGAGGTGGCCGAGGCCGCCGGCATGACCAAAAGCTCGGCCCAGCGCATGGTGTTTACCCTGGAAAGCCTGGGTTACCTTCGGAAACACTCGCGCACGCGCCATTACCAACTCACACCGCGGGTCTTGGAGTTGGGCTTCAGCTATCTGGATGCGCATTCGTTGATTGAGGTGGCCAACCCGTTCCTCTCGGAATTGACCCGGCTGACCGGAGAAACCTCGTGCCTGACCGAGCCTGCGGGATACGACATGACCTATATCGCGCGGTTTGTCAGCTCGGGTTTCGTGCCGGTGCACATGCCGATTGGCTCGCGGGTGCCGATGTACTGCACCGCGTCGGGGCGGGCGTATTTGAGTGCGTTGCCGCAGGATGAGGCGTTGGTGTTGATTGAGAACAGCCAGCGGGTTGCGCATACCAGCCAAACGTTGACTGAAGTCGACAGGATCATGGCGTCGTTGCAGCAGGTGCGCGAACAGGGCTATGCGGTGAATGGCCAGGAACTGTTCCTGGGCGACATGACCATCGGCGCGCCGGTGCTGGGGGCGAATGGCCGGCCGGTGGCGGCGGTGCATGTGGTGGCGCCCACCAGTCGGTGGAGCAGGGCGGATGCGGAGAAGCAGTTGGCGCCGGCGTTGTTGCAGTGTTCAAGGGCGTTGAGCAATTCGGCGCGCAACCTTGAATAGCCCCATTCTCAAGAACACAGCAAATCAAAAATGTGGGAGCGGGCTTGCTCGCGAATGCGGTGTATCAGTCGCCAGATGCAGTGACTGGCACACCGCATTCGCGAGCAAGCCCGCTCCCACATTTTGATCTTCAGTACTCTTTGAAATTTATGGGTGCCTGTAGGAAAGCAAACATCTACGTCAGTTAAATCTTAATAAGGGTAGGGGTCCTTCACATTCTCAAGGCATTGCTCGACAATGCGCCCACTGTTCCGGAGTAGTTCAGCGGTAGAACACTCGGCTCTTAACCGGGTGGGCGCTGGTTCGAATCCAGCCTCCGGACCCATCCATTACACAGCAGTCTGGACATACTTCCAGATCACACGGAGTGACTAGCATGGATGCAGGTTATGCAGTCTTCCAGCTGTCCAGGGCACTGCTTGCGCACGATCAAACTTGTAACCCTCTCGCCCGTTTTAATGCCCGCAGACGCATCTCGCGCTGGAAACAGGTTATTGCGCACATTCTGCAAAGCACCGCAGAGTATGGCTCTCGTACCCCGATTGCTGAGGTTCCCGCCTGGGTTACGCTGGAAGTAACTACAGGGGGGTTCGCTACCGGTAATCTGTTGGCAGGTGGCGAATTGACCGACTATGAGCGTGAACTGGCCGCCTCCCTCCCGGGGATTCGTCGAGGGTTCGAGCGGTTGGATATCAATTCCTGGCATCTCACAGATGACGGTCTTGATGCGCTGCAGCAGCTTCTGGCCAGTTGTGACTATCGAGTTGATGTGCCGGAAGAGGCAGCGTTACTGACCGTGGCTTGGTTGTCAGGCCAGCGGCGTACTGACGAGGCGCGTGCCCTCATAGAGGCCATTGTTCCTTTTTTTGACCGATTGCGTTTCTTTCCGTCGATCTCTACGCAGCTTCCGATCTCCGCCACGCAGGTACATGTCGTTGACGCGGGTGAGGTGAAGCAGTCTCTTATAACCTTGCCTGCTCAGACTCAGATCGCTGTGCAGAAACAGGCGATCACAAGACGGTTACCCCTTTATGATTCGGCCATCGCACATTTCCTCCTGACTTATCAGGCTGGCTGGCCTTGCCGTCATTACCCACCTCAGTGGCACGAGCACGCGGCCGAACTGGAGGAAAATTATAAAAAACTTGGCATCGACAGGTGCTCCCCTGACCGCTTGGCGGAACTGTTTTCTTTACTGGAGCAATGCTCCCGCAATGCTGAATCGCTCACAGGGCGTCAGGTAGGTCGTATACGACGAATTGTCGATGACTTCGTGCGCAAACATGGCACTCCGGACTCTGCCTCTCACTTAGCGTTCCGCGCGAACCAGCTTCGCCAGGTGGCGGGGCCAGAGCATCATCTAATTGCGCGTGTCGTGGCAAAGCGTCTGTCCAAGTATCCAGCGCAAAGTGGCATTTCGGATTTTGTCGATTTGGCCGCGCCGCTCACTGCTGCGGAGGCATCGGAATGTGCGCAGGCCGAGGGTGTCGCGATACCAACGGCGATCCTGCGCCGTATTCAACGCTGTCGGAGCGGGACGATTAGCGAACTGATCAAGCATGGGCTGATCACTTCGGGTGACACAGTCGCACGGGTGCTGCCCGCGATGACCGCTCAGCTTAGTAGCTCGGGGTTGCGGGACGAAGCGTTGAGGATGGTCTACGCCTCGACCTACCGGGCGTTCCGTCGGCGGCGTTCATTATTACTGTTGAATCTTGAGCGTCAGGTTGGCCTGAGTGAGTTGCCCTGGATTGCTGCAATTGAGCGCGACCGGCAGTCAGGCATTGGTGCAGCCAGTGTCGCCAGACAATCCCTCGTTGAGTCAGCGGCATTAACGCTTCATGCCTTCCCTTACGCTATCCTTCCTAACAAGCTTCTCAAGGAATATGGAGCACTGGCGGACACTGCGGAACTAGATCTTCCCTTCGTGGAAGAGGTCGCTGCAGATATCTTCATGGGGCAGTTTTCCAGTAAGTTCGCTGACGCTGCCAGGCGAACGGGGCCGGTGATAGCAGGGTCACTTTATATACGTTACTACGCCATTGATACCGACGAGCTGGCCGGCCTCGTCACCCGAGGGCGGCGACAAGCGCGAGTGGCGAGCGATGCGTTCGCGGCCTTGTGCGCGGGGCGTGCGGGAGCTGAGTTAGGCACTTGGCATCCGGCAACCAATGGCACCATTCTTGAGCAGCAGCAGATTTTAACCACGCAGAACCTTGCGGTATTGTTTGAATCGCTTGGGTTGAAGGTTTTGCTACGGTCTAAATTAGGCAGCATGGTGCAGGCGTGTTTTGAGTGGATATGTAGACGGCATCAGATGAAGATCGAGCATTATCATGCTCGGTTGATAATGCTCAAAAATACCGCCTATGCCTGGCGCCAGATGGTGTTCTACCTGGCGATGCTCGATGAAGATGATCGCAGAGAAGCCTTGGCGTCTATTGAGGCTTATTTCGCCATTCAGCCAGTGGCTTTTCGAGAAAGATTCCTGCCGTTGATGAGCGGCTTGCGCAAGGCTTGTGCTGGCGAAGTATTGCCTCAGCGCGCTCCAACTGAGGATGGTGCGAGAGTTTTTCTGGGATGGACAACGACGCGGCATTGGTTACTACCCCCGCAGGAAGTTACTTCAATCCGAGCTGTTGAGCAGTAGTGACGCTAAAGATTCAAGTGTGGGAGCGGGCTTGCTCGCGAATGCGGTGTATCAGTCGCCAGATGCAGTGACTGGCACACCGCATTCGCGAGCAAGCCCGCTCCCACATTTTGATCTTCATCATTCTTGGAGATGGGTGTGAGCCCCAACAAAAAATGCGCCCCTTCGGGCGCATTTTTTTGTTCGGTCAACTTTCGCCTATCAGGCAATCGCATCCCAAGCACGATCACCATTCTCGTCTTTAATACGAGTCGGCAACCCCATCACGTCCAGCGCTTTCAGGAACGGCTCAGCCGGCAGTTCCTCGACGTTGGCCATGTGCTTCACATCCCACTCGCCACGGGCAACCAGCAGCGCTGCGGCCACGGGTGGCACGCCGGCGGTGTAGGAGATGCCCTGGCTGTCGGTTTCGGCAAAGGCTTCTTCGTGGCAGGCCACGTTGTAGATGAACAGCTCGCGTGGCTGGCCATCCTTGGTGCCCTTGACCAGGTCGCCGATGCAGGTCTTGCCGGTGTAGCCCGGTGCCAGCGACGACGGGTCAGGCAGCACGGCCTTGACCAGTTTCAGCGGCACGACTTCCAGGCCTTCGGCGGTGGTGACCGGTTTTTCGGAGAGCAGGCCGAGGTTTTTCAGCACGGTGAACACGTTGATATAGTGTTCGCCGAAGCTCATCCAGAAACGCACATTGGGCACGTCGAGGTTTTTCGACAGCGAGTGCACTTCATCGTGGCCGGTCAGGTACAGGTTCTGCGAACCGACCACAGGCAGGTCGTCGGTGCGTTTGACTTCGAACATGGTGTTGCTGGTCCACTGGCTGTTCTGCCAGCTCCACACCTGTCCGGTGAATTCGCGGAAGTTGATTTCCGGGTCGAAATTGGTGGCGAAATATTTGCCGTGGGAGCCGGCATTGACGTCGAGAATGTCGATCGAATCAATGCGGTCGAAATGCTTTTGCTGCGCCAGCGCGGCATACGCGTTGACGACACCCGGGTCGAAGCCCACGCCGAGAATGGCCGTGATGTTCTTCTGTTTGCACTCTTCCAGGTGGTTCCATTCGTAGTTGCCGTACCACGGCGGGGTCTCGCAGACCTTGCCCGGCTCTTCGTGGATGGCGGTGTCGAGGTACGCCACGCCCGTGTCGATGCAGGCACGCAGTACCGACATGTTGAGGAACGCGGAACCGACGTTGATGACGATCTGCGATTCGGTTTCGCGGATCAGTGCCTTGGTCGCTTCCACGTCCAAAGCGTTCAGCGCAAAGGCTTGAATCTGGGCGGGTACCTTGAGGCTACCCTTGGCCTTGACGCTGTCGATGATGGCCTGGCATTTGGAGATGTTGCGCGACGCGATAGCAATACGACCGAGTTCGTCGTTGTGCTGCGCGCACTTGTGGGCCACCACCTTGGCGACACCTCCTGCACCAATGATAAGAACGTTCTTTTTCAATTGCTTTATCTCTCCTTTATCTGTCCGCTTTACGAAAGGCTGGACAGGTAGTCGTCGTAACCAAATTCACGAACCACTTCGACTGTACCGTCGAGTTGTTTCACTACGATGGACGGCATTTTCAGGCCGTTGAACCAGTTTTTCTTGACCATGGTGTAGCCTGCCGTGTCGATGAACGACAGTCGATCGCCGATGGCCAGCGGCTGATCAAATTGATACTCACCGAAGATGTCCCCGGCCAAACACGACTTGCCGCACACCATGTAGGTGTGTTCGCCATTGCTTGGCGCCAGCTTGGCGTTGAGGCGATAGATCAGCAGGTCCAGCAGGTGAGCCTCGATGGAGCTGTCTACCACGGCGAGGTTCTTGCCGTTGTAGAGGGTGTCGAGCACGGTCACTTCCAGGGAGGCGCTGTTGGTGATCGCGGCTTCGCCGGGTTCCAGGTACACCTGCACGTCGTACTTCTGCGAGAACGCCTTGAGGCGCTGGCAGAAGGCGTCGATGGCATAGCCTTCACCGGTGAAGTGGATGCCGCCGCCGAGGCTGACCCAGTTGACTTTGTGCAGCAGCGCGCCGAAGCGTTCTTCGATGGTGTTGAGCATCTGGTCGAACAGGTTGAAGTCACCGTTCTCGCAGTTGTTGTGGAACATGAAGCCGGAGATCTGCTCGATCACACCTTCGATCTTAACCGGGTCCCACTCGCCCAAACGGCTGAACGGGCGCGCCGGGTCGGCCAGCAGGTAGTCGGAGCTGCTCACTTGCGGGTTGACGCGCAGGCCGCGGGTCTTGCCTTCGCTGCGTTCGGCAAAGCGCTGCAGCTGGCTGATGGAGTTGAAGATGATCTTGTCGCAGTTATCCAGCATCTCTTCGATTTCATCGTCGGCCCAGGCCACGCTGTAGGCGTGAGCTTCACCTTCGAACTTCTGGCGACCCAGCTTCAGCTCGTACAACGACGACGAGGTGGTGCCGTCCATGTATTCCTGCATCAGGTCGAACACCGACCAGGTGGCGAAACACTTGAGGGCCAGCAGAGCCTTGGCGCCGGACTGTTCGCGCACGTAGGCGATCTTCTGCATGTTGACCAGAAGCTTCTGTTTGTCGATGAGGTAGTACGGCGTTTTGATCATTTTCAGAGCCTGCGGCGGTGCCTGCCAAAAAAGGACACGCATTGTGCCCGCACTTGGGACAGATCGAAAGGTTAGTCAGCGGAATTTGCTGGCCCGGTTATAAGCTGGCCTGTGAATATGACAGCCCGTCGGTATGATGAGCCGCTTTGATAACGCATCCCGGCTTTGGCGACGAGAGGTGAGAATGGACGCATGGACGCTGCATTGGCTGGAAGCTTCGGGGAGCCTGGCGCAGTTTCGCCCTGAGCTGATCCGTGAATTTGAAGTCGCCTACGAGGCCATTGCGCAGCTGATGCCGCCGCCGCGCCTGGACATTCTGATCCAGCGATTGCCGGGGGAGACCCTCCCGGAACTGGGCCTGGTGGGGCGCGCTTATCGCAGCACCCTGTTCAGCATGACCCTTGACCCCGACAATCCGAATTTTCTCGCCAGCCTGCAAAGCGGCGCGTTGCGCCGACATGTGGTGCATGAAGTGCATCATTGCCTGCGCATGGCAGGGCCCGGCTATGGCTGGACGCTGGGGGAGGCGATGATCAGTGAAGGCCTGGCCGGGCAGTTTGTGCGACGGGTGCTGGGCAGTGAGCCGGAGTTGTGGGAAAGGGCGCTTGCACCACAGGAGCTGCTGAGTTCCCCGGTAGACCGCCAGCTTCTCGAGGCCACGTATTACGACCACAGCGAATGGTTCTTTGGTACCGGCGCGCGGGCAAGGTGGTTGGGGTACACGCTCGGCTACCAGATGGTGGAGGCCTGGCTGGCAACGCAGGGCGACGTGGACGCCGCCACATGGGTCAACGTGCCCGCCCAAGACATACTCGCCAATGCAACCAAGCAAGGGCTCGTGACCCCGCCTTGAAACACAAAACCACCAAGCACCCCCCATCCCCTGTGGGAGCCGTCGAGCTTTAGCGAGGCCGCGAAGGCGGCGGCACAGACGACAACCTGGTTGCCTGACACACCGCCATGGTGATCGTTCCCACGCTCTGCGTGGGAATGCCGCCTCGGACGCTCTGCGTCCATCGGGCGATGCAAGGTTCACGTCTTGCGCAGTGGTGACGCGGAGCGTCACGGGATGCATTCCCACGCAGAGCGTGGGGAACGATCATCAAGTAAACCCCCATCCACACTGACATCAAACCGTCATCTCCCCATCGCCTGACTGCCACATTCCCCCGTTACTGTCCTCGCCAATGAGATCGATCTCAAGCGAGTGACAATGACTGATTTGAAAGACGTAGCGCGGCTGGCCGGCGTATCCCGCGCCACCGCCGCCCGCACCTTTGCCTCCCCGGAACAAGTGCGCCCGGCCACCCGTGAACAGGTATTCGCCGCCGCCCGCGAGCTGGGTTTCAGGCCCAACCTGCTGGGCCGCCAATTGCGCCTGCAAACCACCAACCTGATCGGCGTGGTGGTGCCCAACCTGCTTAACCCGGTGTTCGCCGAGCAGTTCCAGGCCATGGAGCGCGCCGCACGCCTGCGTGGCTATAACCTGTTGCTGGCCACCACCGACTACAGCGCCGAGCGCGAAAGCAGCGTGGTGGAAGAACTGCTGCGCCAGCGCGTCGACGGCCTGGTGCTGACCGTCACCGACGCCGAAAGCAACAGCGTGCTCCACAGCCTGGCCACGGAAGAAACGCCGTTCGTGCTGGCCTACCACCAACCCGACAACCCCAACTACAGCGCCGTCTCGGTGGACAACCGCGCCGGCATGGCCCTCGCTACTCGTTATCTGCTGGAAGCGGGCCATCGCCGGATCGCCATGGTCGCCGGCCCCGCGTTGCAGTCCGACCGGGCCCGCCTGCGCTACGCCGGGTATTGCGATGCCATGGGCGAGTACGGCCTCGATAGCCAACCGGTGATTGAAATGCCGGCCCACACCCAAGCCGAGTTCGCCGCCATCGAACCCTTCCTGCAAGGCCCCCAGGCCCCCACAGCACTGGTGTGTTCCAACGATTTTCTCGCCATCAGCCTGATCGCCGAACTGCGCCGCCATGCCTGGAACGTGCCCGAACAACTCTCGGTGATGGGGTTCGACGGCATTTCCCTGGGCACCCAGATGCACCCGACGCTGTGCAGCGTGGTGCAGCCCATCGCGCTGTTGGCCAGCACCGTGATCGACCAACTGCTGGCGCAAATCGCCGGCAACCCACCGACTTCCCACTGCCTGCCGTGCCATATCCGGCCGGGCGAAAGTACCCAACCCCATAAAGGAGACGCTTGATGAGCATGCTCAGTAAAACCCTGGCGGCATTGCTGCTGTGCGGCACGGCCAGCCTGGCCCAGGCCGCCGACACCGCGATTTGCTACAACTGCCCGCCAGACTGGGCGGACTGGGGCTCGCAACTCAAGGCCATCGCGGCGTCCACCGGTGTGCAGGTGCCGCTGGATAACAAGAACTCCGGCCAGTCCCTGGCGCAGTTGGTGGCCGAGAAAGCCGCGCCGGTGGCCGATGTTGTCTACTACGGCGTGACGTTCGGCCTGCAAGCGCAGAAGGCCGGGGTGGTGGAGGGCTATAAACCCAAAGGCTGGGAACAGATTCCCGCCGGCCTGAAAGACCCGGACGGCCAGTGGTTCGCGATTCACTCCGGCACCCTCGGCATCATGGTCAACGTGGATGCCCTGGGCGGGCTGCCGGTGCCGCAAAGCTGGGCCGACCTGCTCAAGCCTGAGTACAAAGGCATGGTCGGTTACCTCGACCCGTCCAGCGCTTTCGTCGGCTACGTCTCGGCGGTGGCGATCAACCGCGCCATGGGTGGCGACCTCGATAACTTCGCGCCGGCCATCGACTACTTCCAGAAGCTGGCGAAAAACGCCCCCATCGTGCCCAAGCAAACCGCCTATGCGCGGGTGCTCTCCGGTGAGTTGCCGATCCTGGTGGACTACGACTTCAACGCCTATCGCGCCCGCTATAAGGACAACGCCAACGTCGCCTTCGTGATTCCCAAGGAAGGCAGCATCAGCGTGCCGTACGTGATGAGCCTGGTGGCGAACGCGCCGCACCGCGCCAACGGTGAAAAGGTGCTGGACTTCGTTCTGTCCGATGAGGGCCAGGCACTTTGGGCCAAAGCCTACCTGCGTCCGGTGCGGCCAATGAAGATGCCGGCGGAAGTCGCCGCGCAGTTTCTACCGGACAGCGACTACGCCCGCGCCGGCGTGGTGGATTACCAAAAAATGGCCGCCGTGCAGGAAGCCTTCGCCGCGCGTTACCTGAGTGAGGTCAAGTAGGTGAAGGCACTTTTGCGGCCAAATCCCGCCTGGGCGCTGGCTCCGGCGTTTGCGGTGCTGCTCGCGTTCTGGCTGTTGCCGCTGGCGCACTTGATAGTGCTGGGCGGCGAAAGCCGCGACAGCCACGGCAGCGGTTACTGGCAAGTGCTGAGCAGCGCGCAATACCTGGGCAGCCTGGCGCAAACCTGCGTGCTCGCGGTGCTGGTGACGTTGGCGGCGCTGCTGGTTGGCGGTATCACGGGTGTGTTTCTCGCCCGCCAGCAATTTTTCGGGCGCTCGGCGCTGGTGGCGTTGTTGACGTTTCCCCTGGCATTTCCCGGCGTGGTAGTGGGCTTCCTGGTGATCCTGCTGGCGGGCCGCCAGGGCTTGTTTGCCGCACTCGGGCTTCAGTTGGTCGGTGAACGCTGGATCTTTGCCTATTCCTTGGCAGGGTTGTTTGTCGGCTACCTGTACTTCTCGATTCCACGGGTGATCCTCACGGTGATGGCGGCGTGTGAAAGCCTCGACCGCAGCCTCGAGGAAGCCGCCCATTCACTGGGGGCCGGGCATTGGCGGGTGGTGTGTGACGTGATCGTGCCGGGCCTGGCGCCGGCCCTGGCATCCTGCGGGGCGATCTGTTTTGCCACGTCCATGGGCGCCTTCGGCACGGCCTTCACCCTGGGCACACGGCTGAACGTGACGCCCGTCGCTATCTATAACGTGTTCACCAACTACGCCAACTTTGCGGTGGCGGCAGCCCTCTCGGTGGTGCTTGGCGCGGTGACCTGGGCCGTGCTGTTGTTGACGCGGCGCCTGGTGAAAAACGCGGGGACGGTCCTGTGAAGCGCTCATCGCTGTTTGTCATCCAGTTGCTGTTTACCTTGCTGGTCTGCGCCTTCATGTTGGTGCCGGTATTGATGTCATTGCTGGCGGGGCTGACGCGCAACTTCTTCGTCGGCCTGTCCAGCGGCCTGACCTTCGACTGGTTGATCCAGGTCTGGCAGGCCTACTCGCCGACGGTCTGGCTCTCGCTGCAACTGGCCCTGGTTTGCGCGGTATGCGTCTGCGTGATCGGCGTACCGGCGGCGTATGCCTTGGTGCGTATGAACAACCGCTTCAGCCGCGCCTTCGAGGAATTGATGGTGCTGCCGGTGGCCATGCCCGGCCTGGCCAGTGCCCTGGCGTTGTTGCTGACCTACGGCCAATTCGGAGGGTTTCGCAGCAGTTGGTTGTTCATTCTGGTGGGGCATGTGTTGTTCACCTTGCCGTTCCTGGTGCGCCCGGTGATGGCGGTGATGCAACGCCAGCAACTGCCGGTTCTGGAAGAGGCTGCCGCCAGTTTGGGCGCAGGCCCCGTTCGACGCTTTTTCAGTGTGGTAGTGCCTAATTGCCGGGCGGGGATTCTCGCCGGAGTGCTGATGGTCGTTACCTTGTCGCTGGGGGAGTTCAACCTGACCTGGATGCTCCACACGCCGATGACCAAGACCTTGCCCGTCGGCCTCGCTGACAGCTATGCCTCGGCCCGCCTGGAAATCGCCAGCGCCTACACCCTTATCTTTTTGCTGATGATCGTACCGCTGCTGATTGCGTTGCAGGCCATCAGTGCTCGTCTGTCTCGTGGAGAGCGTCGATGACCGCTATCACCATTCGCCTGAAGGGTTGCCGCAAGGCATTCGCCGACGGCACCGTTGCTGTGCAGAACCTCGACCTGACCATCGAGGGCGGCGAAACCCTGGCCATTCTCGGCCCGTCCGGTTGTGGCAAAACCACCACCTTGCGCTTGATCGCCGGCCTTGAGCGTCCCGACGTGGGCCAGGTTTTTTTCGGTGACACCGACGTCACGCGCCTGCCCATCGAGCGCCGTGATGTGGGCATGGTGTTCCAGAATTACGCCTTGTTCCCCAACCTGGATGTGGCCGGCAATATCGTCTACGGCCTGAAAATTCGCGGCGTCGCGCCGGCAGAGCGCAACAAGCGCTGTGACGAACTGCTGGAGCTGGTGGGCCTGCAGAACCATGGCAAGCGCAGCATCCATGAACTGTCCGGCGGCCAGCGTCAGCGTGTGGCATTGGCTCGCGCCTTGGCGCCTCGGCCCAAAGTGCTGTTGCTGGATGAGCCGTTGGCAGCGCTCGACGCACAGTTGCGTGAGCGCCTGCGCAGCGAGCTGGATCAGCTATTGCGCGGCCTCGGCATCACCTCGGTGTTCGTCACCCACGATCAGGGAGAAGCCATGGCCCTGGGAGATCGCATCCTGGTGATGGAGCAGGGGCGTATCGCGCAACTGGCCAGCCCGCGGGAGATCTACCAGCAGCCGGCCAACGCGTTTGTTGCAGGCTTTGTGGGCAACCTGAATGCCTTTTCGGTGGTTGATCGCACGGCCCATGGCTTGAAAGTGTGTGGCGGCGAACTGCCGTGGCACGAGCCCCATCTGCCGGCCACCGTGTACTGCCGCCCCGAGCACCTGCGGGTGATGGAGAGCGAAGGGCACCTGCACGGGCATTTGCTGGCGCAGTTTTTCCAGGGCGCCCAAAGCCGCCTGCTGGTGGATGTCGGTGGCCCGCAACCGCTGCTGGTGGACAGCAGCGACAACCAGCTTCACGCCGTCGGCGCGCCGATTGCCCTGGCCATCGCCCCACACAAGCTGTTCACCCTGCATGCCTGACTTCAGAGAGCCTATTTTGAACCGTCCGTTTCTTGTTGCGCAGATCAGCGACCTGCACCTTAAAGCCGGGCAACGCCTGACTTACGGCGTGGTCGACACTCTCGGTGCATTACGCCGTGCCGTCGACCACCTGAATGCCAGTTACCCGAGGCCCGATATCGTGGTGATCAGCGGCGACCTGGTGGACTTTGGCCGCGCCGATGAATACGCCGTGCTGCACCCCGAGCTGGCCCGTTTGCAAATGCCTTGCTACCTGGTGCCGGGCAATCACGACAACCGCCAGCATTTGCTCGACGCGTTTCATGATCACCGCTATTTGCCGGCGAGCGCCGACGGCCCGCTGGACTGGGTGGTGGACGACTATCCGGTGCGGCTGATCGGCCTGGATTCGACGATTCCCGATACCCATGGCGGCCAGCTGCTGGACAGCCAATTGCAGTGGCTTGATCAGCAACTGGCGCTGCAGCCGCACGTGCCGACCCTGCTGATCTTGCATCACCCGCCGTTTATCAGCGGCATCGGCCATATGGACCGCGAGCCGTTCCGTAACGCCCCTGCGCTGGAAAAGGTCATCGCACGCCACCCTCAGGTGGAACGTCTGCTGTGTGGGCATTTGCACCGGCCGATGCAGCGCCGTTTCGGCGGCAGTGTGAGCTGTGTATGCCCGGGCACGTCCCATCAAATCGTGCTGGATCTACAGGAGGTTGCTCCGGCGCATTTCAATCTGGAACCGGCGGGTTATCTCTTGCACCGCTGGGATGAACAGCAGGGCTTGGTCAGCCACAACGGCGTATTCGGGGACTACCCGGGGCCGTATCCGTTTTATGACGCTGATGGGTTAATTGACTGAAGTTTTCCGTAGGTTTATCTCTTGCGCGGTGGCGCTCCGATACTAATCGCTGCTGCTGCCGAGCAAGATCCAGCGCTTGCCCGAGGCATGGATGTCATAGGCGAACTCCCAGAACACGGGATAGCCTGGATGGCCGTTGGCGAGATAGAAATCATAGGCTGCATCAGCGTTATCGAGTTGTGCTCCCTGCAACAGTTGTTCGGCCAATGCCCGAATTTCTGCGTGTTTGATGTCGAGGTCTAGCGGGCCTGAACCGAGGTCGCCAGGGTAGAGCAGCCACTCAAGCACTTGCTCGCGAACTTCGTTGAGACTGACGGGAGCACAGCGACTCACCACGCAGGATGAGTTGACCGCAGACTTGAGGATGTCTATCAACGGGGCGCCCGAATCCAGAGGGCCGTAGACGTCCAACGAGACCTGATAGTTGTTGCCATACAGAAGATGTTCAAGCCGTTTAATGTATTCAGGCCGGTTGTCGTTGGTCACCTGCATTAAGCCTCCTGATCAATTAACGATTTTGCATGAGTTGCATGTTTGTCCTGTACCGGCTCAAACCCGCAGCGCAGGTAAAAGGCGGCACCTTCTTGGGTGTCGGTAGACAAGCGCACAACACCGAACTGCTGCGCAGCGTGTTTCAGAAGCTGACTGACCAATGCTTTGCCCACATGGCATCCCCTTGATGCCTGTGCGACGTACACCCGGCGTAGCCTGCCAACCTCCGGACCGGCATAAGGGTCATAGGACAGCCCGCCAATGGCGATCAACTGCCCGTTATTGAATACGCCCAAAAGACATTCGCCGGGTCGATCAAAACGGTTGGCGCCGCTCTTCCACTCTGCAATCAGGCGCGTCAGAAACCTGAAGCCTTCAGCGATGGCTTCTGCTTCCAGTATCAGGAGTTCTTCGGTCAGCGCTGAGAGTGTGCGTATCGAAAAGTCGCGCGTTGTATGGATCACCGGAGCTACCTTTGTTTTTGTTCGGGTCGCGCTACTTTAGCCTGAGATGCGCCCGTCGACTTGCCATCGCTGCTTAGTCGCGAAGTAGTTCTGCATATCGCGTCGTTCGATTATCATGAGTAGAACTTGTGATCATCTGGAATAAAATGAGTTTGTCTCACTATCACCCGATCCCGACAATAGCTCCCATACACACACATTGGAGCTTTACGTCATGGCTGTTGCCCATTCCCTTGGATTCCCGCGCATTGGTCGCGATCGTGAACTGAAAAAAGCGCAGGAAGCGTTTTGGAAGGGTGAACTCGATGAAGCCGGCCTGCGCGCCGTAGGTCGTGAGTTGCGCAAGACGCACTGGGACCTGCAAAAGAAAGCCGGCATCGAGTTGCTGCCCGCCGGTGATTTTGCCTGGTACGACCAGGTACTGACTCACTCGCTGATGTTCGGTGTGATCCCTGAGCGTTTCCGCCCGGCCGATGGCAAAGCCACCCTGCACACCCTGTTCGGCATGGCCCGTGGCGTCAGCGACAACTGCTGCGGCGGTGCCCACGCCCAGGAAATGACCAAGTGGTTCGACACCAATTACCACTATCTGGTGCCTGAGTTCAGCGCCGACCAGCAGTTCCAGCTGGGTTGGGATCAACTGTTCGAAGAGGTCAAGGAAGCCCGTGACCTTGGCCACACCGTCAAGCCGGTGGTCATCGGCCCGCTGACGTACCTGTGGCTGGGCAAGGCCAAGGGCGGCTATTTCGACAAGCTCAACCTGCTGGACCGACTGCTGCCGCTGTACGGCCAGATCTTCCAGCGCCTGGCGGACCTGGGCGTGGAGTGGGTGCAAATCGACGAGCCGATCCTGGTGTTGGACCTGCCGCAGGATTGGAAAAATGCCTTTGAACGTGCCTACAACCTGATCCAGCGTGACCCGCTGAAGAAGCTGGTGGCCACCTATTTTGGCGGCCTGGAAGAGAACCTCGGCCTGGCAGCCAACCTGCCGGTGGACGGCCTGCACATCGACCTGGTGCGTGCGCCGGATCAGTACCCGACCATCCTTGATCGCCTGCCGGCTTATAAGGTGCTGTCCCTGGGCGTGGTCAACGGCCGTAACGTATGGCGCTGCGACCTGGAAAAAGCCCTGGCCACCTTGCAGCACGCTCATGAGCGTCTGGGTGATCGCCTGTGGGTGGCGCCGTCCTGCTCCTTGCTGCACAGCCCGGTGGACCTGGGCCGTGAAGACAAGCTGGATGCCGAGCTGAAAAGCTGGCTGGCGTTTGCCGTACAGAAGTGCGAGGAAGTGGCGGTGCTGGCTCAGGCCGTGAATCAACCTGAAGCGCCAAACGTGATCGCCGCCCTGGCTGAAAGCCACACCGTTCAAGCTGCCCGTGCCGCTTCCCCGCGTATCCACAAGCCCGCGGTGCAAGCCCGCGTGGCGGCGATCACCGCCAAGGACAGCCAGCGTCACTCGCTGTTTGCCCAGCGTATCGAGAAACAACGGGCTGGCCTCAACCTGCCGCTGTTCCCGACCACCACCATCGGTTCGTTCCCGCAAACCGCCTCGATCCGCCTGGCCCGCCAGTCCTACAAGGCTGGCAAATTAAGCGAAGCCGAATACGTCGAAGCCATGCACAGCGAGATTCGTCACGCTGTAGAAGTGCAGGAAAACCTTGGCCTGGACGTGCTGGTGCACGGTGAGGCCGAACGCAACGACATGGTCGAATACTTCGCCGAGCAGTTGGACGGTTATGTATTTACCCGTTTTGGCTGGGTGCAGAGCTACGGTTCCCGTTGCGTGAAACCCGCAGTGATTTTCGGTGACCTGAGCCGTCCGAAAGCCATGACCGTGGAGTGGATCCGCTACGCCCAAGGCCTGACCAACAAGGTGATGAAGGGCATGCTGACCGGCCCGGTGACCATGCTGATGTGGTCGTTCCCCCGTGAAGACGTGAGCCGCGAAGAACAGGCTCGCCAACTGGCCCTGGCGATTCGTGATGAAGTGGTGGACCTGGAAGCCGCCGGCATCAAGATCGTCCAGATCGACGAAGCCGCGTTCCGTGAAGGCTTGCCGTTGCGCCAGGCGCAGTGGAAGGAATACCTGGATTGGGCCACTGAAGTGTTCCGCCTGTGCGCCTCCGGCGTGCGTGACGAAACCCAGATTCACACCCACATGTGCTACAGCGAGTTCAACGATGTGATCGAGTCCATCGCGGCGATGGATGCTGACGTGATCACCATCGAAACCTCGCGCTCGGACATGGAGCTGCTGGAGGCATTCGAAGCCTTCGCTTACCCGAACGACATTGGCCCGGGGGTGTACGACATCCACTCGCCACGGGTGCCGGATGCGTCGGAAATGGCCAACCTGCTGCGCAAGGCGGCCAAGCGTATCCCGGCTGACCGTTTGTGGGTCAACCCGGATTGCGGTTTGAAAACCCGTGGCTGGCCGGAGACTGAAGCGGCGCTGATACACATGGTGACTGCAGCACGTCAACTGCGGGCCGAACTGGCCTGATCCAAACACCCGGAATCAAACGCCGGGTGAAGATCAAAAATGTGGGAGCGGGCTTGCTCGCGAATGCGGTGTATCAGTCGCTGGAGAGGTTGACTGACCCACCGCATTCGCGAGCAAGCCCGCTCCCACATTGGGTCTCCGGCGTTATAAAAATCATGAAATTGCCAGCATCACCCCGCGCAGACTAGAATGCGATCAATTCTTAATTACGCTTGGGCCTCACCGCCCGGCGCGCCCCGGTGATCGGCATGTCGTCTCCCCTCAATCTGCATATCCAGGACCTGTACTGCGAACACCATGGATGGTTGCACCGTTGGCTGGACCGCAAGCTGGGCAATGCCAGCGATGCCGCAGACCTGGCCCATGACACGTTCATGCGCCTGCTCACCCGGCACACCAGCACCCACCTGGGCGCCGAGCCACGGGCGTTGCTCACGCATATCGCCAAGGGCTTGATGATCGACAGCTGGCGCCGCCAGGAGGTGGAACGCGCCTACCTGGAAACCATCGCCCACCTGCCCGAACAGCATGTACCTTCGCCGGAAACCCGCTGGCTGATTCTCGAAGCGCTGTACCGCATTGAAGCGATGCTGCGGGATCTGCCGGAAAAAACCCGCCAGGCATTCCTGATGTCGCAGATCGACGGCCTGACCTATCAACAGATCGCCGATGCCCTGGGTGTGTCGCTGATTTCAGTCAAACGCTACATGCGCGATGCCTTCCTGGCCTGCCTGAGCGTGGCATGAGCCAGTCGATTGATCCGCTGATCCTCGGTGAAGCCGCCGCCTGGATGGTGCAGTTGCAGTCCGGCAGCGCCACCGATGAAGACCGTCGCGCCATCGCCCAATGGCAGGGCCGCAGCGCCCAGCACGCCCAGGCCTGGCAACGGGCGCAGGCCGTTCTGGGGGACTTCAGCAGCGTGCCGGCGGCGATTGCCGGCGATACCTTGAAGCGCATCGGGCGCAAAAAATCCCTTGGCCGACGCCAGGCGCTCGGGTTGTTGCTGGCGGCGGGCCCGGCGGCCTGGCTGGCGTATCGGCAGGTGCCGTGGCAGCAGTGGACCGCCGACCAGCACACGGCCATTGGCGAACAAAAGAACCTGACTTTACCCGACGGTACACGCCTGCTGATCAACACCGGCAGCTCGCTGAATATCGCGTTCTCCGATCAGGTACGGCGCATCGAGTTGCTCAAGGGCGAAGTGTTGATCACCACCGCCAAGGACTCAGCCCAACGTCCTTTTATCGTTCAGACCCGCCACGGCACCGCCCGCGCCTTGGGTACGCGGTTCAGCGTGCGGGTGGGTGAGCAGGCAAGTCGAGTGGCCGTGACCGAAGGCGCGGTGGAGTTGCTGGCGGAGCATGCCCGCCAGGGCGTGATCGTCAAGGCGGGCGAGCAGGGCGCCTTCAGTGCGGACCGTGTGGCGGCCGTCGAGCCATTGGATGTCAGCGCCCTGACCTGGGAAAACGGCATGCTGCTGGCCCAGCACATGCGCCTGGCGGACCTGCTGGATGAGCTGGGACGTTATCGCGCCGGTGTGTTGCGCTGCCACGACTCGGTGGCCAACCTCACGGTATCGGGCGCGTTTTCCCTGCGGGATACCGACGCCAGCCTGTACCTGTTGCAGGAAACCCTACCGGTCAAGGTCAGCAGCCTCACCGGGTATTGGGTGACGGTCGAGCCACGCTGAATTTTTTCAACGTTCGTTGATACCTTTTTCGTTGTCGCCCGGTGTAGGGGAGAACCCTCAACATTGCTCCGCGCCGACAGGAATGCCCATGACCGCCAGACCGCTCCCGTACTGCCCCCGTCCGTTGAAGGCATTGAGCCTGGCGGTCGCCCTTGCTGCCGTCGCACCGCTGCAGAACGCCCAGGCAGAAGAAGCTGCGCCAAGCAGTGCGGCGCGCAGCTATACCATCGCGCCGGGGCCGTTGGGGAATGTGCTGGCACAGTTTGCGGCGTTGTCCGGGGTGCCGTTGTCGTTCGATTCCACGTTGCTCAACGATCAACAAAGCCCGGGGTTGCAAGGCAGTTACAGCGCGCAATCGGGCTTTGCCCAGTTGCTGCAAGGCAGCGGCTATACCCTGCAAGGCACCAGCGCCAATGGCTACACCGTGGTGCCCCAGGCCAGCGGCGATGCGTTGGAACTGGGCGCCACCACCATCAGCGGCGAGGCGAGCGGGGCGCAGGCGGACACCTATGCCGGCGGCCAGGTGGCACGCTCGGCGCGCCTGGGCGTGCTGGGTAACCGGTCCATCAGTGACGTGCCATTCAGCGTGGTCAGCTACACCTCGAAAACCATCGCCGACCAACAGGCGCGAACCGTGGGCGATGTGTTGCTCAACGACGCGTCGGTGCGCCAGTCGTCCGGGTTCGGCAACTTCTCCCAGGTGTTCACCATTCGCGGCCTGCCGCTGAGCACCGATGACATCGCATTCAACGGCCTTTACGGCGTGCTGCCCCGGCAGATCATCACCACTGAAGCCCTGGAGCGGGTGGAGCTGTTCAAGGGGCCCAACGCCTTCGTCAACGGCGTATCGCCTTCGGGCAGCGGGATCGGCGGCAGCGTCAACCTGGTGCCCAAGCGCGCCGAAGACATGCCGACCCGCAGCGTTACCCTCGATTACGCCAGCGACAGCCAGACCGGTGGCCACATCGACCTCGGCCAGCGCTTCGGTGAAGACAACCGCTTCGGCGCCCGGGTCAACCTGGCCCGGCACGGCGGCGAAACCGCCGTGGATGACGAAAACAAAAGCTCGCAGTTGATCGCCGTCGCCCTGGATTATCGCGGCGATCGTTTGCGGGTCTCCACCGATTTTGGCTACCAGAAAGAGCGCATCAATAATGGCCGCTCGGTGGTTTACCTGACCGGCACCAAAGTGCCCGGCCCGCCGTCGGCCAAGGACAACTACGCCCAGGACTGGAGCTGGTCGGAGCTTGAAGACACCTATGGCATGGTCAACGCCGAATATGACTTGAACGATAACTGGACCGCCTACGCCGCGGGTGGCGCCAAGCACACTCGGGAGAACGGCCAGTATTCGTCGCTGTATGTCGGCAACGATGGCAGCGCCAAGGTGGGCTTCCTGTATTCGCCCCATGACGAAGACAACAAAAGCGCCATGGCCGGCTTGAACGGGCACTTCGCTACCGGGCCGGTGACCCACCAGATGAACTTCGGGCTGTCGGGGATCTGGGGCGAGCAGCGCTCGTCTTACGAGGCGATCTTGCAGGCCAACCGTCAACCGGGCAATTTGTACAACCCGACGCAAACACCGCGGCCGACCAATACCTATTTCGGCAGCGATATTCACGACCCGCGTGTTGTCGGCAAGAACCGCATCAAGAGTGCGGCGGTATCCGACACCTTGGGCTTTTTGGATGATCGGGTGCTGTTGACCCTGGGGGTGCGGCGCCAGACGATCGAGGTGGACAGCTGGAACACCGCCACAGGGGCGCGTGGTACGCCGTACTCCGAGTCCATCACCACGCCGGTCTATGGCCTGGTGATCAAGCCTTGGGAGCACGTGTCGTTCTACGCCAACCGTATCGAAGGCCTGGCTCAAGGCCCGACGGCGCCACTCACTAACGTGACCAATCCCGGCGAAGTCTTCCCGCCCAAGCGCAGCAAACAGACGGAAGCCGGGGTCAAGCTGGACTGGGAAAACTATGGCGCCACGCTCGGCGTGTACCGCATCGAACAGCCGAACAACGCGACCACCCGATTCCCGGGCCAGAGGCTCGATACCTTCACTGTCGACGGCGAACAGATCAATAAAGGCGTAGAGCTCAACGTGTTCGGCGAGCCCATCGACGGCCTGCGCCTGCTGGCCGGTGCCACCTGGATGGACACCGAACAGAGGAGCACCTCCAACGGCGCCACCGAAGGCAACCGCGCCGCCGGTGTGCCGCGCTTCCAGTACAACGTGGGTGCGGATTGGGATGTGCCGGGTATCCAGGGGGCGGCGGTCAGCGCACGGATGCTGCGCACCGGTGGCGAATACGTCAACGCCGCCAACAGCCTGAGCATCCCGGCCTGGACCCGCGTCGACCTGGGCGCGCGGTATGGCTTCAAGGCGGACGACAAATGCATCACCCTGCGCGCCAACGTCGAGAACGTAGCGAACAAGGCGTACTGGTCGTCGGCGTCGACGGCGAATAACTACCTGACCCAGGGTGAGCCGCGGACGGTGAAATTGTCGGCGACGGTGGATTTCTGAGCCTGGGAAAACCTATCGAAGTGAATGAAGACCTTCTGGGGAGAAAGCTTGTTGTGATGAGGGGGCTTGTTGTGGCGAGGGGGCTTGTCCCCCGTTGGAGTGCGAAGCGCTCCCAGCTTTTTTGGGGCCGCTGCGCAGCCCAACGGGGGACAAGCCCCCTCGCCACAAAGATCCCGCTGATCAGGTAGCCCAGCATCCCGAAGCTGTCGTTCAGCGAGCCGATAAAGTTCCAGATCGCCCCCTTAAACCTGGGCAAGGCGTAGGATCATCCACACTACTTGTGTACGGTGGAAACACTCAGACACCTTCCGAAACTTTATAGGTGTTGTTTAAAGTGATGATGAACTGTGTGGCGTGAGCGAGGAGAGGCTTGTGACGACTATCGAAAATGGAGCGCTGGCTGTTATTGAGTTCTGGAAACAGGCGGGGCCCAAGCTCTGGTTCGCCAAGGATGAAGGGTTTGACCGGCGTTTTCGCGAGGCTTTCTACACCGTGCATTTGCAGGCGGCCCGGCGCGAACTGGAGGGCTGGATGCAATCACCTGAAGGTGCGCTGGCGTTGCTGTTGCTGCTGGACCAGTTCCCGCGCAATACCTTCCGGGGCACGGCGCATATGTTCGCCACCGACCCGCTGGCGCGCCTGTATGCGCGGCAGATGGTAGAGGCGGGGATGGACACGTTGATCGAAACCCCGCTGCGGGCGTTTTGTTATTTGCCGTTCGAGCATTCTGAAGACCCCGAGGATCAACAGTTGTCGCTGGCGCTGAACAAGGATCTCGATGCCAATACCTATCGCTGGGCCAAGGAGCACGCCCGCATCATCGAGCGGTTCGGGCGCTTTCCTCATCGTAATGAGGTGTTGGCTAGAGCCACGACAGAAGAGGAGCGGGCGTTCCTGGAGGACGGTGGATTTTCGGGCTAGGCCTCGGGTTCAGCCACTAAGTCTCTGACGCCCGCCTGACGAAAACGTCGAACGCCCTTGAGGTCAATCGCCCAACGCAGCGCTTCAGTTGCTGACGGACGTTCGCCATGGGTAATCGCCGCCTCATCGGTGGTCAGTCTGCCAAGGTAGCCCTGCTTGCCGCCGCGTTCACTCCAGTAGTGAGTGTGGCTGAGCCAGGACCTGGCGAGCCAGCCTTTCCATTTGCCCACGGTGACCGGCAGATCCAGCACACCGGGGCCCATCACCGGGCTGACCGGGCCGCCGACGATGTCGCCAAACAGGCCCAGGGACGCGGGGAAGTAGAGGTTGGTCCAGCGGGTCACGGCGAAGGCCGCGGCATGGTGCAAGTACAGGGGTGAAAATGGGCGGCCGCCCACGGTGAACGGAAGCCGGCCGCTGTAGCCGTAGCCCTTTTCGTCGAGCGTAGGCGGGCACGCAGGGACTTCGCGGCGCTCGATGCGGCGCTTGAAGTCGCTCACGCTGCGGCCCAGCAACAGGCTGGCGTGGGCCATCGGGCTGCCGAGGGTGACCAGGTCGGTGATGCGCCACGGGTTGCCGAGGTTGCGTTGTTCGATAAAGGCTTCGGCCTGCTGCTCGCGAAACCTGAGGAGGCTTTGGAGGCGGCCATCGAGGGCGCTTCCGGCCTTTGGCAGCGTGTCCTGCACCACTGGCTGCAGTCGCTCGTGGTTGGCATAGCGGGCGGCGAGTTCCGGGTTGTTGGGGTGCAACTGGTCGTGATGCTCATGCCACAGATAGCCGACGATGTCGTAGGCAATCACGCTGCCCAGGCTGTGGCCGACGACGATGATGCGGTCGTAATCACCCTTGTCGTGCAGGGCGCGCAGCAGGTCGACGCCGTCGGCGCGGATCTGTTCGCGCACCACCACGTTTTGCGGGTTGGGGCTCAGGTAGCGGGCGGCGTCGCCGAGGTACGACAGCGCCGAGTACTTCAGGGCCAGGCCGATCACCGCCAGCAGCACCGGGATCAGGGCAAAGGGGTTGTCGCTGTGGGGGAACCGGCCATACAGCGTCGCCAGGGTGCCGCTGACCAGCAGTCCAAGCAGGGCCAGCAAGGTCCAGCGGGTGGCGCGCCAGATTGGCACGATAGCGGTTGGAATGTCCCGGCGCGGGCGCTTGAAAATGTCCCAGAGCCAACTGAGCAGATGCCCGACCTTGGTGCCCTGCATCTTGTGGGCCCAATAATACTCGTAGAAATCGGTGGTGTTGCGGCCCGCCGACTTCAATACGCGCAAATCGAAATTGCGCGAAAACCGGTCGGGTTTGCTCCAGTAGAAAGGCTTCGCCTCGGGGGTGTCCGTCGGGATCACTGCTTCCACGAAGCCGCGCAGGGTGTCCATCGGGCGCTGCTCGCCGATGCCGTGAATGACGACTACCGCTTGTTTCATCTTTTGATCGTTCCTTGATCTGTTTTTCGGAGCGTTACGGGCGGGGTGCAAAGGGCCATAGTATTGCCATTATCGATGGTATTCCAGCCAGGAATGCCCCCATAAAAACCGCGCATTTCATTTGCGCGGCGCGATCTCGTAGTGTGGTGCTCCCACCAAGGAGATGTCGCCGTGAACCATCGCCCGCTGAGCCTGTACGTTGACGCCCACTTCACCAGTCCCTACGCGATGTCGGCGTTCGTGACCCTGCGGGAAAAAGGCCTGGAATTTGAACTGATCACCCTGAACCTCGACACGGCCGAGAACCAGACCGAAGCGTTCGCTCAGTTGTCACTGACCGGGCGCGTACCGACCCTGGTGCAGGGTGAGTTTGCGCTGTCCGAGTCGTCGGCGATTACCGAGTACCTGGAAGAGGTGTTCCCGCAGGTGCCGGTGTACCCGGCCGAACCCCGCCAGCGGGCGAGGGCGCGGCAGGTGCAGGCGTGGCTGCGCAGTGACTTGATGCCGATTCGGCAGGAGCGCTCGACCCTGGTGGTGTTTTACGGGCTCAAGGGCGAACCGCTGTCGCCCGTTGCTGAAGCGGCGGCGCACAAGCTGATCAGCGCGGCACAGGCGCTGTTGGCTGACGGCCGCGAGTACCTGTTCGGCGAGTGGTCGATTGCCGACGTGGACCTGGCCGTGATGCTCAACCGGCTGATCCTTAACGGTGACAGCGTGCCCGCCAACCTGGTGGCGTACGCCCAGCACCAATGGCAACGGCCTTCGGTCCAGGAATGGGTCAAGCAGGCACGACCGTCGCTGTAGTCACCTTCTCAATTACTAAGTGAATCCTGGTCCATGAATATACTGTCGAGTGACTCCCGCCTGCCGTTGTATCAGCGTTTTCGGGATCATCTGATTGAGCAGATTGCCAATAATCACTGGCGTGCCGGTGCGGCCATTCCTCCCGAAGCGGTGCTGTCCACCCAGTACCAACTGTCTACTGGCACGGTGCGCAAAGCGATCGAGGCATTGGTGGGTGAAGGCATTCTGGAGCGTCAGCAAGGCCGCGGTACGTTTGTGCGCCGTCCGAAGTTTCAGTCGTCGTTGTTCCGGTGTTTCCGCTTCCAGGGCCCGGGCGGCGAATGCCAGTTGCCGCAGAGCCGGATCCTGTCGGTCAAACCGGTGAAGGCGCCGTTGTCGGTGAGCGAAGTGCTGGGGTTGGCCCCGGATGCGCCGGTGATTTGCATCGTGCGCGTGCACGTACTGGACACGGGGCCAGTGCTGGCCGAAGAAATCTGGCTGCCCCGCGCCCGGTTCCAGGCACTGCTGGACGTGGACCTGACCCGGCAGGGCTTGTTGCTGTACCCGACCTACGAAGAAGTCTGCGGGCAAGTCGTGGCGTCTGCCGAGGAAGCCCTTACCGCCGAGTCCATAGATGACGTGTGGGCGCGCTGGCTGCAGGTGCCGGTGGGCAGCCCGGTGATGGTGATCGAACGGCTGGCCCGGGATTACGCTGGTCAACCCCTGGAGTTGCGACGCGGTCGTGGCCACGCCGAACATTTCCGTTACCGCGTGGATATTCGCTGAACGGGTAGCGCGGCGCTATTCGGCTTCCAGCAGCACCAACCAGGTCTGCACCACCCGGCGGTCAAGGTCTTCCCAGTCGGCCATGCCCAGCACCCGGGTGGTGTTCAAACCGCGCAAGTAACCGCGTAGTTGCTGGGCGATGGCGTAGATCACTTCAGGTTCTGCGGCGTTATCCAGCAGCACGTCCTCATAATCGACCAGGTAATCGGCAACCCGCTCGCGAAACTCCGGCAGCACGGCTTCACGGATGCGATCGAAGGTTTTCTGGTGGGGCTTCATAGGCGTTCCTTATCATTTTGTGTGAGGCGGCCTGCACGACACTATTGCTCTAGATAATAGTCACCATCAAGTATTGCGAGTTCTGTTTTTCTGAAAAAGGAGGACAATTGCCATCATTGAACATGCTGTGTAAGGACGCTGCGATGAGGACTTTTACCGGATGGGCGCTGATGGCGCTGCTGATGAGCTCAATGGCTGCCTCCGCGTCGGCAGTGGCGGGCGGGCTTCAAGCCAGCCATCTGGCGCCAATCGTCGCCAGCCCGGTCGGTTTGCAGCGTTCGCAATCGGTGGGCGTGCTCTACAGCGACAACACCCTCGACAACCTGCAGTACCTGGGGCGCTATCACGACATGGCGGTCAATGGTGCCAAGGACCAACTGGACGAGCAGATCCGCCGGGCCTTCGTCGACAGCTCCGACCCGGACCTGGCGATTGACTGGCTGATGACGTCGTTGCGGCACACCTTTGCTTCAGTCACCCGCTACGACAACCTTGATGCGCTGTTGCAGGCGCACCCGGATGTGGTGGTGATGCTCGACACCTACAACCAGTTGCTGACTCAGCACAATGATTTGGTGGAGGCGCGGTTTGTGGCCAAATTCTATGACCTTGACCTGCAATACATCGCCAAAGCCGAGGGCTCGATGCAAATGCACTTGCCTAATGTGTGGGTACATGACAAAACGGCGCCCCAGATCGCTGCACAGATTGGGCAGCAGCGCGACGTTCAGCTGAATGCATTGAAACAGTTCGATGCCTCGCTCAAGGCGCTCGTCGCCGCAGGCTAACGCCCACTTCGTTTATTTTTCAGGAATTTCTATGCGCTTGTTGTTCGTGCCAGCGATGGCTTCTGCTGCTTTATTGACGGCGGGCTGCGCGTCTGCCCCCAACGCACCGACCCTGACGCTGCAAACCAGCAAGTCTCCCGATGCGTATGTTGAGTGCGTGGTGCCCAAGTTCGAGAAAAACGGCATGACCTCCACGGTCACGCAGAACTCTCGGCATGCGCGGATCGTGGTGAGCAGCAAGATCGCCGCCGACAACATTCTGGAAGTCTACAAAGCGCAGGACGGCGGCAAGGTGTTCTTGTATGAGCGCAAGCCGGTGGCGTCGCCGTTCAAGCCTTCGCGTTTCGAGCATGCGGCGCGGGATTGCCTATAACCGAATGGCGCCGGTCTGTCGGCTGGCGGTGATCTAATGTGGGAGCTGTCGAGCCCCAGCGAGGCTGCGATGGCATCGCTGCGGTCTGACAGTGACACCGAGGTGATCCCATCGCAGCCTGGCTAAAGCTCGACAGCTCCCACAGTTGATCTTCATTGTCTTGAGCGAATCATTCAGCTCGGCTTTGGCTCGCTGCTGAACGTCTCGACCGCCTTCACCAGGCCCTTGGCCGCCAACGCCACCAACTCACCACCTTTTTGCGGGGTGGCCAGTGCCGGGTCCGAACCCATGCGCCCATCCGGGAAACGTGCACGGAAGTCGCGGGCTTCGCGGATCGGGCCGGTGTTGGCGATTTGCGGCGAGTAGTCAGCCGACTTGATCGAATCCGGGTAGGCCCATTGGGTCACGGCGATCTCCGACGGCGTGGCATGGCTGCCATGGCCCACCGGGAACTGCTGGTGCGCCAGCTCGCTCACGCCTTCCAGGTCCCACCAGTTGCACAGCTTCAGCGCATAACCTGACGGGCGACCGGTAAAGCTGGCTTCGGCATACAGCTCGGAGAACGCCGCTTCGATCGAGGCGATGTTACCGCCGTGGCCATTGAGGAACAGGATCTTCTCGAAACCATGGCCCGCCAACGAACGCACCCAGTCGCCGATCGCGGCGATAAAGGTCGAAGGGCGCAGGGAAATGGTGCCGGGGAAACCCAGGTGGTGTTGGGCCATGCCGATATTGAAGGTCGGGCCGATCAGGATGTCGGCATTCTTTTGCGCTTCATGGGCGATGATTTCGGGGCACATCCAGTCGGTGCCCAGCAGGCCGGTGGGGCCGTGTTGCTCGTTGGAGCCGATGGGAATCACGATGCTGCGGCTGCGTTCCAGAAACTGGCCAATCTCGATCCAGGTGGATTGATGTAAAAGCATTTCAGGTTCTCTCTCTCATCAAGCCCAGGAACACGGTGGAGTTCCTGGTGGCATGAGCCGCATGGTGCACGGCAACGGCGAGACCATCAACCGCCTTTGACGGTACCGGCACTCGCCATCTGGCGTGGCTTGCAGTTCAGGTACGCCGAGGACTTCAGCCAGCGCTGGTCGGGGTACCAGGAAAACATGAACTGGCCATCCTTGAGCTTATCCACCACTTGGCGCGCCACTTGCGGGCGCACCGCCGGGCAGCCCTGGCTGCGGCCGATGCGGCCTTCGCGCTTGCTCCACAAGGGGCTCACGTAGTCGGCGGCATGAATCACGATGGCACGGTCCCGCGCACGGTCATTGAAGCCCGGCTCCAGGCCGTCCATGCGCAACGAGTAGCCATGGGCGCCTTCGTAGCTCTCCTGGGTGCGGAACAGCCCGATACTCGATTGGTAGCTGCCTTCACGGTTGGAGAACTGGGTAGCGAAGTTTTCCCCGGATTTTTGTCCGTGGGCCACCAGGTCCCGCAGCACTAATGTCTTCTTGCGCAGGTCGAAGATCCATAGGCGACGAGCGGTCGAAGGTTGGGAATAGTCGATAACCGCCAGCCGGTCGGACTGTTCGATGCCATTGCCCACCGCGCATTGCATGGCGCTCAAGGCACTTTTCAATACGTCGGGGTTGAGTTCTGGAGCGGCGTGGGCGAGGCTGCTATACAGAGTAAGAGGTTTACCCGTGTCTGCGAGCGCAACGGTGCTCAGCGAGGCAAAGGTCGAGATGATCAGGCCGAGTCGGCAGCAAAAGGTCAGCATGTATAGAGCATCTCCGCCGTGGATGGGAGCTAAGCGATTGTTCAAAAAACACGCATGTTACTTGAGCATTTGCCTGCTCGTTGCACCGCTGGTCGCGACAGCCGAAGACCTGCTGGTGGTCTCGCCGGCCCCGGTGCAACTGGCGCTCTCGCAATTGCCGAGTGTTTGCCCAGGCCTTACCGGGCAAATTGATGCCCCTTCCCAGGCGCGCCTGCAGGCTTTTTATCAGCAGCAGGGCGACGTGGTGCTCTGGTCCGAGGGCGAGCGCCGCAGCGCGTTGCAAGCCCAATTGCTGATGCTGGCCGATGACGGTCTCGACCTCGCTCACTATAGACTGCCCCCGGTAGATGCCACGGGGAACGTGCTGTGCAGCGACATCGGCACCAGCCAGCAATACTTGCAAGCCCTGCAGGATCTGCATTTCGGTCGCTTGCAGCAGTCGAGCTTCGAGCCCGTCTGGCATTCGCAACCACCGGCCCTTGACCCCGACACCCAACTGCTGGCGTTGGCCGGGCCGGGTTTGCAGGACATCGCCCAAGCCTTCGACCAGGCCCGCCCGAGCGCGCCGTTGTACCTCAGCCTGCGCAGCGCCTATGCCGCCTTGCGCCAACAACCGTTGCAGCATTGGGAGGCGGTAGCCAGCGGCCCGCTGTTACGTCCGGGCATGGATGATTCGCGGGTGCCGCAACTGGCGCGGCGCATGGTCAATGGCGGCTACCTGGCCAGCCCTTCTTCGGGGACGCAATACCGGGGCGAGTTGGTCAACGCGGTCAAGACCTTCCAGCAAAGCCATTCCCTTCAAGCCGACGGCGTGATCGGCCCCGGCACCGTCACCGAATTGAACATCAGCCCGGCGATTCGTCGCGAACAACTGCGCATCAACCTTGAGCGGTTTCGCTGGTTGTCCCGGGACATGGAGCCCGATGGTGTGCTGGTGAACGTTGCGGCGGCGCAATTGAGCTTCTACCAAGGCGGTGTGCCTGTGTGGCAAACCCGGCTGCAAGTCGGCCGCGCCGACCGCCAGACGCCGTTGCTGAAGTCGCGCATCACCCGTCTGACCCTGAACCCCACCTGGACCATCCCGCCCACCATCATGCGCGAGGACAAGCTGCCGGCGATCCGCCTCAACCCCGAATACCTGCGCCAACAGAACCTGCAAGTGCTCGACAGCCAGGGCAACCCACTGGCGCCGGAGCAGGTCGACTGGTCGCACCCCGGCAACATCCTGCTGCGCCAGGGCGCCGGCCCGCGCAACCCGCTGGGCCGGATCGTGCTGCGTTTTCCCAATCCGTATTCGGTGTACCTGCACGACACACCGAGCCAACCGCTGTTCTCCAAGGGCCCGCGGGCCTTCAGTTCGGGGTGTGTGAGGGTTGAGCAGCCACTGCTGCTGCGGGACTTGCTGGTGAGCCCGGCGGAGAAGATCCGCACCGAAGAACTGCTGGCGACGGAAACCACCCACGAATTCCGGCTCGCGACACCAGTGCCAGTGTTGTTGGGGTACTGGACGGTGCAGGTCGATGGCCAGGGCGCATTGCTGTACGCGCCGGATATTTACGGGCGGGATCCGGTGTTGATGAAGGCGATGGAGAGTGCGCTCTAAACGCTTAGCTGCGCGTTGATCATCGTCAGCGCCTGATCGGGCGACAAGTGCGCGGTATCGACAGTAAATGGCGACTCGGCCCATGGCTCGTATTCATGGGCCAGGACAGACTGCCAACTGGGCGGAGTAAGCCCTGGAATGTCGCTGGTGCGTGATTCCACGCGGCGTTGATGTTCCGGCGTGTCGGAGCAAATCACCTGGATATTCACCAGCGGCTTACCGGCGCGTAGAGCGGTGTCGCGCCACGCCTGACGACTTTCAGCCACCGGGTTCACGCAGTCAGCGACAACCGTGTGGCCCAGCAGAAGATTGCTCAACGCCAGCGCATTGGCCACCTGATAGCCGCTGCTGCCCACGCCTTGCTCCAGAACCCCGGCATCCCGGATGGCCTGCTCGATGGTATCGATGCGCAGGTAAACGGCACCGGTCTGCACAGCAAGGGCCTTGGCAATCGTGGTCTTCCCGGTGCCGGGCAGGCCGCTGAACACAATAAGCATCGTCGATCCTTCGAATGGGTGGGGCGGGCCAGTCTAACGGGTCACTCACTTCAAATAACAGGCGCTGATCCAGTCCGAAGGCTTGGGTGAGAGCTGTTCGGCCACCGGCAAATACCGCGCGTCCAACTGCGCTGCCAGCCAGTACAGGGTATTGCTGCTCTTGGGGTTCCACTCGCCGCTGTAGCCCGGTTCGCCGATGCGGGCACGGTCCCTGTCGAACTGCACGTGGGTGTTCACGAATTCTTCGTGGCTGCGCTGGCCTTTGGCATATGGCGCCAGCCAGTCCAGTGCCTCGCTCAGCGAGCCGCCGTGGGACGCGGTGAAGTCCAGCCAGTTGCCGCCAATGCCGTAGGGCTTGGCCGCCAGCGCCGCTTGAACCAGCGGCTCCAGGTCGTAGACCACGTAGTGCAGGGCGTCACGGTCGTGGAAGTCGGTCACCGAACCGTCGGGCAGCACATTGTCGGTGATCTGTTGCTGGAACAGCTTGAAGGCCTCTTCCAGCATCTCGCGGTCGCCCAATGCGGCGGCGGCTACCGTAACCAGCTTCACGCGGTGGCTTTGCCAGTTATTGGTGTTGGTGGCCTTCTTGGCACCATGGAACTGCTTGATGCGTTCGATATAGCCATTGCCCAGGTTGGTCAGCAGCGCGCGAGTGGCGTCGCGGGTCTGGGGGCGCAGATCGCTGGCGGTGAGCGCGTAGGCGTTCATCAGCATATCGAGGTTGGTTTCGTCGATCGGGTTGAAGTCCGGCTGATAGGTGCTGGCCCACGCGCTGAGGTAGTCATCCACTTGCTTGAGATAGCCCGTGTCGCGGCTCAGGCGCCAGGCCAGGGCAGCCTGGCGCATCACCGGCCAATCCTTCTCGGCGGCGATGCTTTGCTCGCGAATGCCGTGGTTGGGCAGCGTGCCTTCGGTGTGCAGATGGGGCAGGGCGTCGGGTTGGTCGCCGAGGTGGCGCTGGGCGGCGGCCAGGAGCGACTTGGAGGTCGGATTCGAGGTGACGGGCTGGCAGGCACTCAGCACCTGGGGCGCAGCACAGGCGGCTTGGGCGAACGAGGCGAGCAGCGCGGCCAGGGCCACGGTTTTCAGAGGGCGTTGTAGCATGCTGTTCCTCAGGGATGGATTGACCCGGACGGGGCAAAGTCACGCTACCATGCCCGTGACGAGTATTTGATGAAATACCCGCCAGCCCTCTATCCTTACAGGGCTTGCCCGGTCTAGAAAAGGACGCCCCATGACCTTGCAGTTCGTGAAAATGCACGCCCACGGTGATGACTTCGTGGTGATCGACCGACGCGGCCAGGATGACCCGATCACCGCGCACATCGCCCGCCGCCTGGGGGATCGCCATCGCGGCATTGGCTTCAATCAATTGGCCGTGGTGCTCGATTGTGCTGACGCCGCCGCCCGCATCACATTCTGGAACCCCAACGGCACGCCGCTCGACACCTGCGGCAGCGCCACCCGTGGGGTCGCGGACATGCTGATGCGCGAAGCCGGCACCGCTACCATCGTGCTGCGAACCAACCGGGGGCTGCTGACCTGCGTGCGCGAATCAGGGCAGCGGGTGTCGGTGGACATGGGGCGGCCGTCATTAGGCTGGGAAGAGATTCCGCTGGCGCAAGCGATGGCCACCGAATGCTTACCGCTGAAGGGCGACCCGGCGGCGTGCAGCATGGGTAACCCGCATTGCACCTTCTTTGTCGATGATCTGGCGGCGGTCGATATCGCGGCTCTTGGGCCGTCACTGGAAACCCACCCGCTGTTCCCCAGCAAGACCAACGTGCATTTCGTGCAAGTGCTGGATCGCAGCCATATTCGTCTGCGGATCTGGGAGCGTGGCGGCGGCATCCCGCAGGGCTCGGGTTCGTGCTGTTGTGGTGCGGTGGTCAACGGGATTCGTCGCGGGCTGCTGGATGACACCGTCGACGTGCAATGCGATGGCGGTACCGTGACGGTGCATTGGGATGGCAGTGGTGGTGTGGTGCTGACCGGCGCCGTACAAACGACGCTTCACGGCACCGTTGCCGATCAGCTTTTGCAGACGCTAGCGCACGAAATCTCATGAGCCCCGTCACTGTTCGCCCCCTTAAATACGACGACAGCCTGCAAATGCTCACCACCCTGATTCACCAGGCGTATGCGCCCCATGCGGCCCAAGGCCTGCGTTATTGGGGCACCCATCAAACTGTAGCCGACACCGCCACCCGATTTGCCTCGGGACTTGGCTTTGTCGCCGAAGTGGCAGGGCAGATCGCTGGAACCATCACCTTGCGCCCGCCACAACCTGAATCACCGGCCGCGCTTTATCGGGATCCCGAGACCTGGAGCATCAGCCAGTTCGCTGTGGCGCCGTCACACAAAGGCTGTGGCATTGGGCTCGCCCTGCATGAACATGCACTGGCGGTAGCGTTGTCGAACGGCGCCAGGCGGATGGCACTGGATACCGCCGAGCCGGCCAAACCATTGATTGCCCTGTACCGCCGATGGGGCTACCAGATCGTGGGCGAGCAGGATTGGCGACCGCATACCAATTACTTGAGTGTGTTGATGACCCGCTCGTTGCGGGCGTGATAGATAAGCTAGAGTCAGGGCTTTAAGGATGAATGGTTTGGGTAACCCATACATGGTGATATTTCCACGGCGATCCTTGCTCGGCCTGTTGGTCGTTTTTCTGGTGGGTTGGTTTTGCATGGTCTCGGCCCACGCCGAAGACACTGCGCCACCCGACCTGGTCAAGGTGCCCCTGGACCGGCGCGTGATCGACCTGACCCACACCCTCGACTCCGCCACTCAATCCCGCATGACGGCGCTACTCGCTGGCCTGGAACAACGCAAGGGCGCCCAGGTGGCGGTGATGCTGCTGCCGAGCACCGATGGCGTGGGCATCGAGGACTTCGCCAACCAACTGTTCCGTGCCTGGAAACTGGGGCGCAAGGACGTCAACGACGGCATCCTGCTGCTGGTGGCGAAGGACGATCGCAAGGTTCGGATCGAAGTCGGTTACGGCCTGGAAGGCGTGGTCACCGACCTGCTGGCCCACCGCATCATCGAAGAACACATCACCCCGGCGTTTCGCCAGGGCGATTACGCAGGCGGCGTGCAGCAGGCGGTGGATGACCTGACGCTACTGGTGGACGGCGGCAACTTGCCCGAGGTGGCCAAGGCCGGTTTTCCGCCTGAAGCGTATGCGGTGCTCCTGGCGTTCATTTTTGGCGGGGTGGTCGGGGTATTGATGGGGGCCGAAAAACTCCCTTGGCGCCGGGCCCTGATGGCGGTGGTCGTTGTCACCGTGGTGCTGGTCGCGGTTGCGGGCGGCAAAGACTGGCCGGTCTATTTGCTGTTGCTGCCACTGTGCATGTTGATCGGTGGCGCTACTTTCGGCGCGTTGTGGCAGGCGAGGGCGGCGTTTTACAGCGTGCTGGTGCTGTTGGGCTATATCGCCGGCGTGCTGCTGACCGATAATTTCGTGCGCGAGATATCCCTGATCCACTGGCTGGCTTATCCATTCGCAGGGCTGCTGGTCCTGGGCCTGTATCTCGGCCTGTTCCTGGTGATGAAGAGCATGTGGCAAGAGAGCCAGGTTAGCTTTTTCGTGCGGCTGGTGGCGGTGCTGGTGGTGTACGGGATCGTCGGGGCATTGATTGAGAAGGGCACCACGGGATGGCTGCTGGCGTTCCCATTCGCCTCGTTTGCGGCGCTGTTCATCTTTGCCCATGGTATTAGCGGCGGGTCGGGATCGGGGTCGAGTTCGGGCGGGGGATCGAGTTCCTCCAGTTCGGGCTCCAGTTCCAGCAGCAGCTCATCGGGTAGCGGCGGTTCCAGCGGCGGGGGTGGTGCGTCGGGGAGTTGGTAAGACTCCCCCCGGAATTTAATCGGGCTGGTTAGCAATCCAGCCCTTGAAGCTGAGAGTCGCGTAGAACAGATGTGCAGTTGTGTTAAAACATTGCCCTTCCTGATGATGAGAGCGCCCATCGAATGCTCCCCGACATACTTATCCGCGATGCACTCCCTGAAGATGCGTTATGCATTGGCGTGCTGGGCATGCAGGTTTTTCTCGATACCTACGCCACCGAAGGCATTCGCGACTCCATCGCCGCCGAGGCGCTGCAAGCGTTTTCTCCCCAGACAATCTCCGCGCTGATTGCTCAGCCGGGCACGGCCATTATCGTCGCTGAATCCAACGGGCATCTGGTGGGGTTTGCCCAGGTGGTGATGAATGCCGACCATGAGCTGATCTCAACGCCGAACGCCGCCGAGTTGCAGCGACTCTACATCCAGGAACGGTTTACCGGCCTGGGCCTCGGGTACCGCTTGCTGCAAGCGGCTGAGCAGCGTGCCGGGAGGGCGGTGCATCGTTGTTGTGGGCGACGGTGTGGGTCGGCAACGAGCGGGCGCTGGGGTTTTATCCGCGGCGTGGTTATGAGCTGTTGGGCGCGCCGACTTACACGTTTCAGAATGAGAGCCATGAAAATCGGCTGTTTGGTAAAAGGCTTGGGGTTTAGCCGCCAGAGATCGAGTGAGCAATTTTCCATTGGAGGAGCAGGATGATGGCTGAGGGATTTGCACTCGAAAAGGTGGCCTATCTGGAATTTCAGCGCCTTCTGAAAACCGGGCATTTTGCGCATCAGCGCACCGGCCAAGCGTTCTACAACCACTTCAACTTGCACCGGCTTTCGGATCAACAAGCGCTAGCCGGGTTATATGCGGCGGATGGACGTCAGGCGATAAAGCTGATTGAGCGTATGTTCGTGATCGAGTGAAGTAAGTCCCTCAGAGCGTTTTGCTCAGGAACACCCGGCTGCTGCCTTCCGGGTTGCAAGGGATCTCACCAAAACGCACCCAGCCATTCTTCTCGTAAAATTCCGGGGCCTGGAAACTGATGGTGTACAGCACCGCCGAGCGGCAGCCACGGTGACGGGCTTCATCTTCGAATGCCTTCAGCAACGTTGTACCCAGGCCTGAGCCACGCAGCGCCTTGGGCAGATGAAACAGATCGAGAAAGGCCATGCCAAGAGTGGTTTTGCCGGTGATCCCGCCGAGGACTTCACCGGTGTCGGGATCTTTTATCAGCACCGTCAGCGGGCGCCGATCATTGGAACCGGTGATGTGTTCGTTGAAGGCGGCAAGGCCGCTGCCGAGGATGCGCTCGGCCTCGGCATTCGGCTGGTCACCTACTTCAATCAGATGCGGTGTCATCACGTTGTACTCCTTGGGGCATGTCACGCTTCAAACAGGTCGCGGGATTACCTCACCTGCATGATTGTCATCTGCTTGCCAATGTCGTCGCTCTGGTCGGTGCTGGCGTGGTAGAAAAAACCATAGTCAACCAGGTAGTAGTAATGCTGCATCGGGGCCGGCGGCAGGTTTTCACGGGGCTGGCGGCAGCTCAGGGCCTTGGCGTTGCCACTCAAGCTGGGGTTTAACTGACTGGCAGAAACCTCATTGTCGATCGTGCAAACCGTCTTCCATGTGCTATCCATCAAGGTCCCGAGGTAGGTGTTACTGAGGGTTTGCCGGCGGGTATAGCTGACTTGACTGCCCACGTTCAATTGCTTCCAGTCGCCTTCAAAATTCAGGCTGCCGACCAGGGTGGTGGTTTGCGCACTCTTGTTCGACTCGCTGCTGGAGAGCGTCAGCAGGCCGCGCCAACTGATTTGACGCCCGCTGTGACCGTTCTCGGTGTAGTTGATCGCCAACTGGCCAGTCGCCGGGTCGGGGGCTATAAACGACTCGATACGTTCTGGTTTCGAGGTTTTGAGGTAGATAGAGGTGCCTGTCAGATCCAGGTAGCTCAGCGCCTTGCTCGGCGTCGGCATCTGCAACTGCTCGATGCTCTTGATCACGGCTGGGTTGATGTCGGGCAGTTTATGGGTCGTGACATCGCCATGGCTGACGCGGGATGTGGGGGTGGAGCAGGCGCTCAGGGCGAGGCAGGCGAGGGGCAGGATCAGGCGTTGCACGGGTGTCTCCGTTGAGTCCGTTCGGGGGAGGCGCCGGGGGCGCGTAAATAGGCGCACAGCATAGCGCCTGGGCATTGCAGGCGTCAGCGTTGTTTGATCAATGTTTGTTCCCTCTCGCCTGCTTGACTCTGTCCCGCGGGGCAGACTTTAGGCTGTTTTCCAGGCGAAGGAGGAGTGCAATCCTCCCGCGAAATGGAGATTTGGTATGCGATGTCTGGTGACGGGCGCGAACGGGCACCTGGGGAATAATCTAGTCAGGGCACTGCTGGAACAGGGTCACACCGTGCGCGCCGGCGTGCGCAACACAAACAATCGCGCACCGTTCGCCGGGCTTGATTGCGAGTTGGTCTACGCCGAGTTGCAGGATCAAGCTTCCCTGCTCAAGGCACTGGAAGGTGTCGAGGTGCTGTTTCAAGTGGCAGCGGTGTTCAAGCATTGGGCCCGAAACCCGGCGCTTGAAATCATCGAACCCAACGTCCAGGGCACCCGTTGTGTCTTGGAGGCCGCTGCCCAGGCGGGCGTCAAGCGGGTGGTGTATGTCAGCTCTGTGGCCGCGGTTGGCCATGACGGCACTGCACTGGACGAGGAATGCTGGAATAACGAGGCGCAAAATGCCTACTACCTCTCCAAGATTCTCTCCGAACAAACGGCCTGGAAAACAGCTGAAGCATTGGGCCTGTGGATGGTCTCGGTGCTGCCGTCCGCGATGGTCGGGCCAAATGCGGAACGGTTGACCGACACCATGGGTTTTTTGCAGTCGGTACAGCAACGCAAACTGCCGCTGGATCCGGGGTTTCATTTCAACTTCGTGGATGTGCGGGACGTGGCCGACGGATTGATCCTGGCGGCGGAGAAGGGGCGCCCGGGTCAGCGCTATATCCTGGCCAACGAGCACTCATCGTCACTGGCGGATCTGCTTGATGTGCTTGCGAGCGACTACCGCCGACCTCCATCCGCGCCTCGCTGGCTACTGATGGCGGTTGCGTGGTTTCAGGAGCGACGGGCGCAATGGACAGGAATGCCTGCGCAGTTGCTGCTCAGCCAGGTTCGTCTGTTCCGGGGTGTTCGCCAGGAATACAGCATCCTCAAGGCAAAAACCGAGTTGGGTTTCAACCCTCGGCCGCCTGAAGCGGCATTGCGGTCGGCGTTCGCTTACCTGCAACGTCGAACAGTGCGTTCATCTCACCTTTGAGCGCCACCAGATGCAGATCCAGCGCCTGCAACTGCGCGATCTTTTCCTGGACTTGCTGGCGCTTCAAATCCACCGCCTCATTTGCCAGCGCTAACGGAAAAGCCTTCAGTCGATTCTTGGCGGCGATCAGCGGCCCCATCTCTGCCAGCTTGAAACCGGCCACCTGCGCCTTGCGGATCAGGTGCACGATTTGCAGATGGTGCGCGTTATAGAGGCGGTACCGGCCTTCCCGCTGGGGTTCATTGATCAGCCCCAGTTGCTCATACAGCCGGATAGCTTTTGGTGTGCAGCCTGTGAGCTTGGCGAGTCGTCCGATGAACATAAGCAAAATCCTTTTCCTGAAGCAGCCAATACTAGATATCCATCACCATCTCATGCCACGCCATCCCGCCATGGTCAGACGCCGACGGCTGCACATAGCGATAGCCCATGCGCTTATACAGCTCCACATGGCGGTCCTTGCACATCAGGTGGATGGTCTTTTTGCCCATCGCCTGCATGCGCTGGATAAACGCCTCCATCAAGCGCGTCGAGTAGCCCTTGCCTTGCTGGGCGGGATCCACCACCACCGACATGATCACCACATTCGGCGCGTCGGCTGAATGCCCTACCAACTCCTTGAAGGCCTCATCCGACATCACCACTTCATCGGCGCAACCGCAGTTGATGAAACCGACCACAACGCCATCCGCCTCCAGAACCAGAAAGCCTTGCGGGTACAGCGCGATGCGCGTGGCGATCTTTTCCAGGGTGGCGGCTTCGTCGCCTTCGTAGGCCGAGATTTCGATCTCGTAGCAACGGTTGGCGTCGGCGTGGTTGGCGTTACGGAAGGTGAGGGCGGGCATTGGGTTACCGGAGAAATTGAACGACGGCCCCATGATAAAGAAAGAACACCCCGACAGCACCGCCGAACACAAAACCCACCCACACCCCCGCCCCCCTGTGGGAGCCGTCGAGCTTTAGCGAGGCCGCGATGGCGGCCTTCCTGACACGACCAAGACTCGCCAAGCCCTATAACGAGAAAACCCGCAAATGCGGGTTTTCTCGTAACTGAGCCAGGCTCTTTTAAACCCCACCCACCAACTTCCCCCCCTCCAACCGGCGCTTATACGCACTGTCCCGACTCGCCAACCAGAAATACAGCGGCGACGTCACCACCAACCCCACCAACCAGGACAAATCCGCCCCATTGATGTGCTCTGAAATCGGCCCGACATACAGCGGCGTATTCATAAACGGAATCTGCACCACAATCCCCACCGCATACGCCACCAGCGCCTGAGGGTTGTACCGCCCGTAAATCCCGCCATCCACGCGAAAGATCGAACCAATATCGTACTTGCCCTTATGGATCACATAGAAGTCGATCAGGTTGATCGCCGTCCACGGCACCAGTACCACCAGCAGCACCAACACCATGTCCACGAAGTGCCCGATAAAATCCTTCGAGGCAAACACCGCGGCAATCGAACACGCCGCCAGCACCAGTACCGAGATCACGGCACGCGCCTTGGCGGTCGGGATCCAGCGGTAGGCAAAGGTCTGTACCAGGGTGATCAACGACAGCACGGCGCCGTAGAGGTTGAGTGCGTTATGGCTGATCACGCTGAGCAGGAACAGCAACAGCATCAGTGGCCCAATGGAGCCAGTCGCCAGTTTGACCGCGTCCATGGTGTCCATGCCCACCGGCGTAGCCAGTACCGCAACCGCACCAAAGATGAACGACAGGCTGGAACCGAGCACGGTGCCCAAATAGGTGGTCCAGAACGTCGACGCCACCGGCACATCCGCTGGCAGGTAGCGGGAGTAGTCAGAAACGTACGGCGCAAACGCGATCTGCCACAGCGCGGCCAGCGACACGGTGGCCAGCCAGCCGGAGATGTTGAAGTTGCCGCGGGTCAGGAAGTCGGCCGTCTGCACATGGGTGAAGATGTAGCCGAAACCCAGCACGATGCCCGCGCCCAGCACCCAGGTGCCGATGCGGTTGAGTACGTGGATGAAGCGGTAGCCGATGATGCCGATGATGCCCGAGCCGATGGCGCCGATGACGATGCCGACTGGCACCGGGATCGCGTCGACCACGCCATGCAGGGATTTGCCCGCCAGCACGATGTTGGAGGCGAAGAAGCCGATGTACATCACGCCGGCGATTACCACCACCAGCAGTGCACCGAGGGAGCCGAACTGGGCGCGGCTCTGGATCATTTGCGGGATGCCCATTTGCGGGCCCTGGGCCGAGTGCAGCGCCATCAGCACGCCGCCGACCAGGTGGCCGACGAGGATGGCGATGATGCCCCACACCAGGTTCAGGCCGAACAGTTGCACGGCCAGCGCGCCGGTGACGATGGGCAACGGCGCGATGTTGCCGCCGAACCACAGGGTGAACAGGTCTCTTACCTTTCCGTGGCGATCTTCCGGGGGCACGTATCCAATCGTGTGTTTTTCGATAAGCGGGGCGGAGGATGTTGCAGTGGTAACCATGACGAGCTCCAAGGCAAGGTGAGTACGTTGACGTACTTCGCTGGGCGGCGCGTGTGCGTCGCTTTTGTTGTTGGAGTGATCATGTGCAATGGTCACGGGTAGGTAAATTAGTAAGTTTGTTGCTATAGACCTTAAAAATAATATCTCGCGGCGTTTTTTGCTCCGGTATGTTGCATGGACTTGAATCGTCAAAAAAAGCGGCTGTTCTTGCACGTGTTTGGGGCGAAATCCCACGTTTCTGGAGGTCCCGATGGCTGCCTATAATCTGCGCCAGCTCAAATATTTTGTAACCACCGCCGAGTGCGGCAGCGTGGCCGAGGCCTCGCGCAAGCTCTATATCGCGCAACCGTCGGTGTCGACGGCCATCAAGCAGCTGGAAGACAGCTTTGGCGTGCAGCTGTTTATCCGCCACCACGCCCAAGGCGTGTCGCTGACGCCGAGCGGTGCACGGTTTTACCGCAAGGCCCTGGAGCTGCTGCGGGTAGCCCATGAATTCGAGCAGAACGCCCTGGCAGACAACGACGTGGTGGCGGGGCAGATCGATATCGGGTGCTTCGAGACGGTGGCGCCGCTGTATCTGCCGCGTTTGATTGCCGGCTTCAAGCAGCGCTGGCCGGGGGTGGAAATCCGCCTGCGGGACGGTGAACAGCAGGAGCTGGTGCAGGCGCTGACCGCCGGCAGTATCGACGTGGCGATGCTGTTTGAGCATGACCTGGGCAGCGCCATCGAGACCACACCGTTGATGCCGCCGCAGCAGCCCTACGCGTTGTTGCCGGCGGATCACCGGTTTGCGCAGCAGGCCAAGGTGTCGCTGGCGGATTTGGTGCTGGAGCCGATGATTCTGCTGGATGTGCTGCCGAGCCGGACGTACTTCGTGAGCATCTTTGAAGAGCGTGGGCTGACGCCGAATATTGTCTTCAGTTCGCCGTCGATCGAGATGGTGCGCGGGATGGTGGGGCGCGGGTTTGGCTTTTCGATTCTGGTGACCAAGCCGTTTTCCGAGTACTCCTATGACGGGCAGAAGCTGGTGTGTGTGCCGTTGGCGGAGACGGTGACGGGGTCGGGGTTGTCGGCGGTGTGGCTAAGGCGGGCGCCGCTGACCAAGCCGGTGCAATTGTTTGTGGAGTATTGCCGGGAAGAGCTGGCGCGGTTACTTGGGTAAAACACAGAGCAAAATGTGGGAGCGGGCTTGCTCGCGAAAGCGGTGGATCAGTCCATACATCGGGTGACTGTCACACCGCATTCGCGAGCAAGCCCGCTCCCACATTTGGCCCGCGTTTCAGGCGCGAATCGAGTCGAGCATGCGCAACAGCATGGCATCGCAACCCTTCAGTTGCTCCACACTAACAAACTCATCCGGCTTATGGCCCTGGTCCATGCTCCCGGGCCCGCACACCACTGTGGGAATGCCCGCCGCATCAAACAACCCACCCTCAGTTCCGAACGCGACGGTGCCAAATTCCCGCGAGCCGCAAAACGCCGCAATCAGCTCAGCCGCCTGGCTACGCTGGTCGGTGGCCAGCCCTGGGTACGCCGACAATTCACTAAACCGAATCGCACTCTGCCGGCTCACCGCTTGCATACGCGGCAACACCTGCTGCATCGCATACGCCTGCAGTTCCTCAGCCACTTCCCCCGGGTCCATCGACGGCAAGGCGCGCACTTCAAAGTCGAAGCGGCAATCCGCCGGGACGATATTCAGCGCCTTGCCCCCGGAAATCACCCCGGTTTGCACGGTGCTGAACGGCGGGTCAAAACGCTCGTCCTGATGCACCTTGAGGCGCTGGCCAATCCGCCCCAGCTCACCAATCAACTCCGCCGCATACTCGATCGCATTCACGCCCTGAGGCGCATACGCCGAATGGCACGCCTCGCCATGCACTTCGCAGCGCATGGCGAGCTTGCCTTTATGGCCCAGCACCGGCTTCAGCTCGGTGGGCTCGCCGATAATGCACAGCAGCGGTTTCACCGGCCATTGCTCCAGCACCTTGAGCAGCGAACGCACCCCAAGGCAGCCGACTTCCTCGTCGTAGGACAGGGCGATATGCACCGGCATCCGCAGGTCTGCGTTCACCAGCGACGGCACCAGCGCGAGCACGCAGGCGATGTAGCCCTTCATGTCCGCCGTGCCGCGGCCATATAACTTGCCGTCGCGCTCGGTCAGGGCAAATGCGGGCAGTGTCCAGGGTTGCCCGTCCACCGGCACCACGTCGGTGTGCCCCGACAGCACAATCCCGGGCACATTCGCTGGGCCAATGGTCGTGAACAGATTGGCTTTGCTGCGCTCATCGTTGTAGATCAGCTCGCTGGCGACACCGAAACCCGCCAGGTAGTCGCGCACGCACTCGATCAATTGCAGGTTGGACTCGCGGCTGGTGGTATCAAACCCCACCAGCGTCTGCAGCAATTCGCGGCTGTTGCTCATCGTTCGTCTCCGGCCACGCCGTAGCCCGGTGAACGGTCCGGGGCCAGGGCGCGGTCGATGTAGTCCTGCACCTGTGGGCGATAGGCGTCCCACAACTTCTGCAGTTCGCCTATCGGGTTCTCATCGGCCCAATCCACCCGCAGGTTGATGATCGGCCAGGTCAGTTCGCCCACCACCACAACCGCTGCCGAATGCACCGGGCCGGCCTCGCCACCGGCGGCGATGGCGGCATGCATGGCGGCCAGCAGGCGATCGGTGAGTTGGCCTTCGCCCTGTTCAAATGCGTTGACCATGGCCTGGATCACCGAGCGGTCGGCGAGCATATTGCCGGCCGCGACGCACTGTTCACCCGACACCGCGTTATGGGTGCCGAGGGTTTCGCTGCCGCTGAAATGCACGGTGCGCCCCAGGTGATCAATCGCCGTCAGTTGCCGGTATTGGCTGTAGCCGTTGCGGGTGAGTGCCTTGTCCACCGCGTCGGCGGGCTCCAGGCCTTGCTCCAGCAGGTCGAGTACATCCGGGCCTAGAGCGGGCAGGGTGATGTTCTGGGTCGAGACCGCACCCACGCCGGGCCGCAGCCAGGGGCAGCGGGCGCCCACGGCGATGCTTGAGGAGCTGATGGCAATGCCCATCTGGCCGGTTTCCGCGCAGCGGGCGACGATTGAAAAGGTCATGTCGTGCCTCCTTGGGTTACTCGGGGATGACTGCAATCACGTCGATTTCCATCAACCACTGTGGCTGGCCCAGGGCCGACACCACCAACCCGGTGGAGATCGGGAACACGCCCTTGAGCCACTTGCCGACTTCCTGGTACACCGGTTCGCGGTAGCGCGGGTCGATCAGGTAGGTGGTGGTCTTGACGATGTGGCTCAGGTCGCTGCCGGCTTCTTCCAGCAGTTGCTTGACGTTCTTCATCGCCTGTTCGGCCTGGGCGCGCGGGTCGCCGAGGCCCACCAGCTTGCCGTCGAAATCGGTGCCCACCTGGCCACGTACATACACCGTGTTGCCGGCGCGTACGGCCTGGCACAGGTCATTGTCCAGGCTCTGGTTCGGGTAGGTTTCCTTGGTGTTGAACATGCGGATGCGAGTGTGAGTAGGCATCAAAAAACTCCAGAAAAAAGTGATCAGGCGCTGACAGGTGAGGTGTGAACAACCGGTGCGGGTTCGCGGTACTCAAGGTATTGGCGCTGGATGGCGATATGGTCGGCCACGTACTTGGCGTCATGCCACACGCCCCAGATAAACGACGAGCCCCGGCGCGACTGCCATGGCAAACCAAGGAAGTAGATGCCCGACTCGCTGGCCACGCCGCGCTGGTGCTGCGGCTTGCCGGCGGCGTCAAATGCATCGACCTTCAGCCAGCTGTAATCCACGGCAAAGCCGGTGGCCCAGATGATTGAGGTGATACCGGCCTTGGCCAGGTCCAGTTCCAGAATCGGTTGCTTGATGCACTCGGCATCGGGAAACACGCGACGTGCTTCGGGCTCTGGCGGCAGGTCGAGGCCGTTGCGTTCGATGTAGGTATCCGCTGCATCCAGCAGGGCCAGGTAGTTCTCATCACCGCGGGCGAGGTTTTCCACCAGGTTGGGCTGGAAGCGGGCGACGCTGCCGTCGAAGGATTGGGTCAGGCCGACCAGGGTCATGCCTTGCTGGGCCAGCTCGCGGAAGTCGATGGTCTTGCCGCCGTGGGCGCCGCTCACCGCGATGGTCACGTGTTCGCGGCCGGGTTTCATCGCGGCCTGGTCCCACTCGCCCAGCACCCCGAGCCACCAGCAGAAATCGCGGTTGCGATAGGCGCGTGGTGGGCGGTCGTGAGCACCGACCGACAGGTACACCTGGCGCCCGGAGCGTTGCAGTTCATCGGCGATCTGCACCCCGGAGGAGCCGGCGCCCACCACCAGCACGGCGCCGGCCGGCAGTTGCGCGGGGTTGCGGTAGTCGGCGGAGTGGATCTGGTGCAGCGTGGAGCTTTTAGGCGCAATGGCCGGAATCACCGGCTTCTGGAACGGCCCGGTTGCCGCGACCACGCGGTTAGCTTCGATCACGCCTTCGCTGGTGTGGATGGTAAAGCCTGGACGACCGACATTGCGCACCACGGAGGTCACGTCCACGCCGGTGCGAATCGGTGCATTGAACTTGCGTGCATAGGCTTCGAAGTAGTCCGCCACGCGCTCTTTTGGCGCAAAGCCATCGGGGGCGACGTTATCGAAGGCCAGGCCCGGAAAACGGTCATGCCAGGCCGGGCCGTTGGCGACCAGCGAATCCCAGCGGCCGGTGCGCCAGCGCTCGGCGATACGGCTGCGCTCCAGCACCAGGTGCGGCACGCCTTGTTTGCTCAGGTGCTCGCTCATGGCGACGCCAGCCTGACCGGCTCCCACTACCAGCGTGTCTATTTTTGTTATTGCTTGAGTCATGTGTCTGTCCTTGCGTAATGCAGTTGGATTCAGCTTGGGCATGGGTTCAAGGCTAGGGGGAGGGCGGTTTTTAATAAAATATTATTAAGCTGGGAAGTGAGCATAAATATCGGATGCAGGCTCACCCTATCGGGTGATTTCGAGGATGGGGCGGGTGTGTAACCATCCTGGCAGTTCTTTCAGCGAGTGTTTGAAGTGGAAAACGACCGGCTTTCTTCTGCGCAATGGTTCGAACAGATGGCCCGGGTGACCGACAGCATCGGGCAATCGGGGTTCGCCGCGACCTTGTTCGAGGCCCTCGGTTATCTCCAGCCGATTCAGGCCACGACGCTGTATTTCTACCCGCGAGGCGGCATGCCCAGTGCGTTGTTTGAGCTGGAAGGGCCATGGTTGCCACAAGGCAATGTGCGCCAGTACCTGTCGGGGTTCTATTTGCTCGACCCGTTTTACGGGGCCTGCGTGGAAGGCGTCAGCTCCGGGTGCTACGACCTGGCCGACGTCGCTCCCGATCACTTCGAACTCAGCGAGTACTTCCAGTCGTTTTACCGGCACTCCCATCTGGAAGATGAGCTGAACTACATCCTGCAGTCGAGCAACGGCTCGAGCCTGGCGGTGTCACTGGCCTTTACGCAAAAGCTCGACGCCGCCACCACCCAGCAGTTCAAGCGCATCGCCCCGTGGGTGCTGGCCATGCTGGGCAAGCATTTCGTAGGCCTGGATGCCCACGGTGCGCGTTTCGAGAACCTGCTGGAGCAGCGCATTCACTCGGCGCTGAACAACTTCGGGTCGTCGATATTGACCGAGCGTGAATGCCGGATCGCCCAACTGATCCTGCGTGGGCATTCCACCCGCTCGTTGGCCGAGCGCCTCGACGTCTCGGAAGACACCATCAAGTCCCACCGCAAACACATCTACACCAAGCTCGATATCGGCGCGCAATCAGAACTGTTTGCCTTGTTTATCGACTCGTTGGCCGAAGCCCAGGGCGTCCTGAGCAAAGACCCCCTCGAAAGCTACATGAGCAAGCACCGCTGAGCGGCGTTGCTCGCCCTTGCGTCACTACTAATAAGAGAGAAATACCATGAACGTACCCGCCCAACTGAACCGCCTGACCGATGACTACCAGAATTCGGATGCGGCCCACCACATCCATGCCTTTGTCGATCAAAAAGCGCTGAATGCCGAAGGCCCGCGGGTGATGGTGCGCGGTGAGGGCCTTTACCTGTGGGACAGCGAAGGCAAGCGTTACCTGGACGGCATGTCGGGCCTGTGGTGCACCCAGCTGGGTTACGGTCGCAGGGACTTGACCGCTGCCGCTGCCGCCCAGATGGACCAGTTGGCGTACTACAACATGTTCTTCCACACCACCCACCCGGCGGTGATCGAGCTGTCGGAGTTGCTCTTCAGCCTGTTGCCGGGCCACTACAGCCACGTGATCTACACCAACTCCGGCTCCGAGGCCAACGAAGTACTGATCCGGACTGTGCGCCGCTACTGGCAGGTGGTCGGTCAGCCGCAGAAAAAAATCATGATCGGCCGCTGGAACGGCTATCACGGCTCCACCCTGGCCGCGTCTGCCCTGGGCGGCATGAAGTTCATGCACGAGATGGGCGGCCTGATTCCCGACGTTGCACACATCGACGAACCTTATTGGTACGCCCATGGCGGCGAGCTGACGCCCGCCGAGTTCGGCCGCCGCTGCGCGTTGCAGCTGGAAGAAAAAATCCTCGAACTGGGGGCTGAAAACGTCGCCGGGTTTATCGCCGAACCGTTCCAGGGCGCGGGTGGGATGATCTTCCCGCCGGAAAGCTACTGGCCCGAGATCCAGCGCATTTGCCGTCAATACGATGTGCTGCTGTGCGCCGATGAGGTGATTGGTGGCTTTGGCCGTACCGGCGAGTGGTTCGCCCATCAACACTTTGGTTTTGAACCGGACACCCTGTCCATCGCCAAGGGCCTGACCTCCGGTTACCTGCCGATGGGCGGCCTTGTGCTGAGCAAGCGCATGGCCGATGCACTGGTGGAACACGGCGGCGTGTTCGCCCACGGGCTGACCTATTCCGGGCACCCGGTGGCGGCGGCGGTGGCGCTGGCCAACCTCAAGGCGCTGCGGGATGAAGGCATCGTGCGCCAGGTGAAGGACGACACCGGGCCGTACCTACAAAAAATCCTGCAGGAAGTGTTCGGCAATCACCCGATGATCGGCGAGATCCAGGGCACGGGCCTGCTTGCGGCCTTGCAGTTCGCCGAAGACAAGACCACACGCAAACGCTTCGACAATGAAAACGACCTGGCCTGGCAATGTCGCACCTTTGGTTTCGAAGAGGGCGTGATCATCCGCTCCACGCTCGGCCGCATGATCATGGCACCGGCACTGGTGGCCACGCGCGCGGAGCTGGACGAGCTGGTTGAAAAGACCCGAATCGCCGTAGATCGCACCGCACGGATCGCGGGAAAACTCTGAAGTGACCAGCGCACCACCCCAGGCGAGGGGTGGTGCGCAACCTCCATCAGGCAACGCTTGAACGGCATCGATGTGATCGCATGCCGCGACGGCCTGTATCCCAAATCCAGGAGTCACCCATGAATACAATAACAAACGTGACCGCGACGCCCGCTCATCAACCCTCACCCAAAACCGCTTCGTCCCGCCGGTTTCGTCAGCCGCTCGGCCTGGTGGGGCTGGTGCTATTCGGCCTGGCGTACATGGTGCCGCTGGCGGTGTTTACCACCTATGGCCTGGTGACCCAAATGACCAAGGGCCACTTGCCGACCGCCTACATGCTGACCCTCGCCGCGATGCTGCTGACGGCCTACAGCTATGGACGCATGGTCCAGGCGCACCCGTTTTCAGGCTCGGTCTACTCCTATACCCGCAAAGCGTTTGGCGCTTACTTCGGCTTCATCGCCGGGTGGACGTTGTTGCTGGACTACATCTTCTTGCCACTGCTCAGTTATTTGCTGATCGGCATCTACATGTCCGAATACTTCCCCGCAGTGCCCACCGCTGTGTGGGTGCTCGGCTCGATTGCCCTGGTGACGGTGCTTAACCTGGTGGGCATCGAGTCCATCACCCGGGTCAACTGGATACTCATCGTTGCCCAGTTGGTGTTCATCGTGGTGTTCGTGGCGTTATCGGTGAACACCCTCAGCGAACAGTCCACACCCGTGTCGCTGCTTGCGCCGTTCCACCACGAAGGCTTCAGCGCGCCGCTGATCATGGCGGGTGCCGCGGTGTTGTGCCTGTCCTTTCTCGGCTTTGATGCGGTGTCGACCATGGCCGAGGAAACCCCCGACCCGCGACGCACCATCCCGCTGGCGATCATGGTGGTGTCGCTGTTCGGCGGCCTGCTGTTTCTGCTGGTTTCGTATTTCGCGCAAATGGTGTTCCCGGAATGGAACAGCTTCGTCGACCCGGATTCCGCGTCGGTGGATGTGATGCGCCGGGTAGGCGGCGAACTGCTGGTGACCGCCTTTACCGCGACCTACGTGGCCGGTTGCTTCGCCTCGGCGATGGTCTCCCAGGCCAGCGTGTCGCGGGTCTTGTTCGCCATGGGACGTGACGGTGCGTTGCCCCGCGTGCTCGGCAAGCTGGTGACAAAAAAACGCGTGCCCGCCACGGCGATCGTGCTGGTCAGCCTGTTCTCGCTGATCGCCTTGTTCATCACGCTGGATACCGTCGCCAACATGATCAGCTTCGGTGCGCTGTTTGCGTTCTCGGCGGTGAACCTGGCGGTGATCAAGCATTACGTGGTCGACCAGAAGTTACGCGGCACGAAGAACTACCTGCTGTACGCCGTTGTGCCGGCGCTGGGGTTCCTCAGCACGATCTGGCTGTGGACCAGCCTGTCCAGCCTGTCATTCACCATCGGCCTGTGCTGGATGGGGCTTGGCCTCATCTGTTTGCTGGGTATCACGCGGGGGTTGAGCGTGAAGATGCCTGAGCTACAGATCGCCGAGTGAGTCCACTGTTTCTCTATCGCCATTCATTGGGAGTACAACGTGTTTGACCTTAATTACTGGCAACAGCGTGTTGCCCGCCAGACGTTCATCAACACCGCCCTGATCGGTGGCCGCTCAGTGAGTGCGGAGTCCGGGGCCACCTTTGATGCGATCAACCCGGCCACCCAGCAACTGCTAACGCGGGTTGCGGCCTGCGGTGACGCAGAGGTTGACCTGGCTGTGCGCAGCGCTCGTCAGGCCTTCGATACGAGCCCTTGGCGTCGGATGCCGCCGGTGGAGCGCAAGAAAATCCTGATCAGGCTTTCCGAGTTACTGATGACCCACCGCGAAGAGCTGGCGCTGCTCGATTCGCTGAACATGGGCAAGCCGGTGATGGACGCTTACAACGTTGACGTGCCCGGCGCTGCCAATGTGTTTGCCTGGTACGGTGAAGCCCTCGACAAGCTATACGATCAAGTCGCGCCCACCGCGCACAATGCGCTGGCAACCATTACGCGCGAAGCACTGGGGGTGATTGCGGCAGTGGTGCCGTGGAACTTCCCGCTTGATATGGCTGCCTGGAAACTCGCACCGGCATTGGCGGCCGGTAACAGCGTGGTGTTGAAGCCTGCCGAGCAGTCGCCATTTTCTGCCCTGCGCCTGGCCCAGCTTGCCCTGGAAGCGGGTATCCCGGAAGGCGTGTTGAATGTGGTGCCCGGCCTCGGCGAAAGTGCCGGCAAGGCCCTGGGGCTGCACAACGACGTGGATTGCCTGGTGTTCACCGGCTCCACTCAGGTGGGCAAGTACTTTATGCAGTACTCCGCCCAGTCCAACCTGAAGCAGGTGTGGCTGGAGTGCGGTGGCAAAAGCCCGAACCTGGTGTTTGACGACTGCCAGGACCTGGACCTCGCTGCGGAGAAGGCGGCCTTCGGCATCTTTTTCAACCAGGGCGAGGTGTGCTCGGCCAACTCCCGCCTCTACGTGCAACGCTCCATCCATGACGAATTCGTTGAGCGCCTGATCGCCAAGTCGCGCGCCTGGATGCCGGGTGACCCGCTGGACCCTGGCAGTGCCGCCGGTGCAATCGTCGACAGTGAGCAAACCGCGCGCATCATGAACGCCATCAGTCGGGCCAACGGGGAGGGCGCCAGGCTGTTGTGCGGTGGCGAACAGCTGATCATCAATGGCTCCTCCAACTTCATCCAGCCAACCATTTTTGCCGGCGTGACACACGACATGGCCCTGTCCCGTGATGAAGTGTTCGGCCCGGTGCTCGCGGTGAGCGCCTTCGACACGGAAGAGCAGGCGATCCAGCAAGCCAATGACAGCCTCTACGGCCTGGCGGCATCGGTATGGAGTGATGACCTCAACCGCGCGCACCGTGTGGCCCGTGCCCTGAATGCCGGAACGGTCTCGGTCAACACCATCGACGCCCTGGATGTGGCGGTGCCTTTTGGTGGCGGCAAGCAATCCGGGTTCGGGCGTGATCTTTCTCTGCATGCTTTTGACAAGTACACACAACTGAAAACCACCTGGTTTCAGCTGCATTAACTCAAGGCTGTCACCCGGTCGTGTATTTATGCGTGCGCGACCGGCACAAGTGCAGGCAAACTCAACGCGAACTCAGAGGGCTTTGAACACCATGGTCACTATTCGCGTAATGAGCGCTGCCGACTACGACGCGGTGCTTGAACTGATGCAGAACACGCCTGGCATCTCCCTGCGCGACGCCGACTCCCGCGAGGCCACCGCGCGTTACCTGGAGCGCAATCCGGGCATGAGTTTCGTGGCCGAGATCGACGGGGTACTGGGTGGGTGCGTGATGTGTGGGCACGATGGCCGGCGCGGTTATTTGCAGCATCTGCTGGTGCTGCCTGAGTATCGTCGCCAGGGCATTGCGAACGCGCTGGTAGAGCGCTGCCTCACCAGCCTTGCGCAATTGGGCATCCGTAAATGCCACCTGGATGTGTTCAAGACCAATGACAGTGCTGCCCGCTATTGGCAGGGCCAGGGCTGGCAACTGAGGACCGATATTGACCGCTATTCGTTTACCCGACCGGGTGACGAGAACGCCTGACGTCCATGGAGGGACAAATGCTCGAGATACGACGCGCCACGCTGGAAGATGCACAGACAGCCTTCGACATTCGCCTGTTGGCCATACGCAACCAATGCATCGGCGCCTACACGTCTGAGCAGATGATGTTGTGGACCCGGGGTGCCGCCGAGGACGGTTACGACACGCTGATGGACAAGCATTTTTACCTGGGCTGCGTGAACGGTGAACCTGTGGCCACGGGGATGCTGGATTTGGCGAACAACGAAATCGGTGCGCTGTTTGTGCTGCCCGGGTTTACCGGACGCGGGATTGGCAAGCAGGTGCTGGTGTATCTGGAGGCGTTGGCGCAGGAATTGGGGATCGAGGAAGTGATCCTGGACGCGACGTTGAATGCAGCGGATTTTTATCGGCGGTGTGGGTATGTGGGGACCGAGCAGGCTATCTATCATTCGCCGTCGGGGTTGCAGCTGGCCTGTATTCCTATGCGCAAACACCTGCGCCGTTCGCGCTGACACGGGAAAAAACTGTGGTGAGGGCGCTTGCTGTGGCGAGGGAGCTTGCTCCCGCTGGGKCGCGAAGCGGCCCCAATAAAGCTATCGCAATCTGACTGAAAGAACTCGCTGACCTTTTTGGGGCAGCTGCGCAGCCCTGCGGGAGCAAGCTCCCTCGCCACAGGTCATGTGTCGTCTTGGGTATTGAACTCCGTACGCAAACACCTGATCACCTCGCTCACCGAAGCTCCTTGAACCGCCGGCGGCGTAGGGCTCTCACCCAACTCCCGCCAGATAAAAAGCGTCAGCTCCGCACCGTCGGTTGCCTTCTGCTGCGTCCCGAAATTCTGCAACACCCGATAGCGCTCATCCTGCCAGAACAGCGCTTCAACCCACCCATACACTGGTATGAAATGAAAGTGCAGCGGGAAGCCCGGCATATGCCCGAACCGGCTGATGTAAAGCCACTTGGGTTTCAGTTGCGCTTCCATCACTCGCTGGATTTTGGCCAGCAACCCGCCCAGCTCCGCGAGCGCCGCATCGGGCATGTCAGCCAATGAGTGTATAGGCGCCTTGGCACCCAGCATCAGATAGCCCGGCAGCGTGGACGACAGGTGATGATTGAGCAGCCAATGCCCGGTCTCATGCACAACAAAGGATGGATCGATCTTCATCGACGGGCTTCCATGCGAAGAGGGTTGGCAGGATACCAAGAGTTGTTGCCCTGTATCCCGCAAATGCAGCGGATCTGTCTCTATCGCGGCATTCACCTTATCGGTACGGTTCATCCACACGTATTCAATGCCGAGAAAACCATGGACCTGACCGCAATTCCTTTTGGCACTACCGACTGGTCGACCCTCGAACCGGTGCTGCACCCCGGCGAAACCGGCAGCGCGTATTGGCGCACCTGTCAGTTCGGCTCGACCCGCGTGCGCATGGTCGAGTACAGCGCCGGTTACCTGGCCGATCACTGGTGCTGGCGCGGGCATATCCTGTTGTGCCTGGAAGGTGAGTTGCACACCGAGCTGGAGGATGGCCGGCAGTTCACGCTGACTGCCGGGATGAGTTATCAGGTGGGCAATGACATGGAAGGGCATCGGTCATCGACTACCGTCGGGGCGAAGTTGTTCGTGGTGGATTGAGGCGTCACGCCAGGCGCACAATCAACTTGCCGAAGTTGCGCCCCTCCAGCAGCCCGATAAACGCCTCAGGCGCTTGCTCCAGGCCCTCGACAATGTCTTCGCGCCACTTCAGTTTGCCCTGATCAATCCACTGCGCGGCTTCCTGCAAGAAGTCGTCCTGCTGCTCGTCAACAAACTCGGTCTGGATAAAGCCGCGCACGGTGAGGCTCTTGGCGAGGATGTCGTGCATAGTCGCCGGCAGTCGGTCGACCTGTTGCCCAGGCACCGCACTGTCGTTGTAATGCGCGATCAGCCCACATACGGGTATCCGCGCAAAGTCATTGAGCAGCGGCCTCACGGCATCCCAAACCGCCCCCGAGACATTTTCGAAGTAAACGTCAATTCCATTGGGGCAGGCTTCGGCCAACTGCAGGGCAAAATCCGCTGCGCGATGGTCGATGACGGCATCAAACCCGAGTTCATTTTTCACGAATGCGCATTTCTCCGGCCCACCCGCGATACCCACGGCGCGTGCGCCTTTGATGCGGGCGATCTGGCCGACCACCGAGCCCACTGCGCCACTCGCCGCCGCCACTACAACGGTGTCACCGGGCTTGGGTTGGCCGATAGTGAGCAACCCCGAGTAAGCGGTGAACCCCGGCATTCCAAGAACTCCCAGCGCTGTGCTGGGGTGTGCGATGCCCGGATCCAGAAGCCGCAGATCAAGGCCGTCCGAGAGCGCAAAACGCTGCCAGCCGGCATAGGCAAGCACGATGTCGCCCTCTTGCCACAACGGGTTTCGTGAGTGTTTGATCCGCGCGACCGTGCCGCCCACCATCACCTCGCCGATGCCCACTGGCTCGGCATAGGATTTGGCGGCACTCATGCGCCAGCGCATGTAGGGGTCGAGGGAAAGGTAAAGATTTTCGAGCAACACTTCGCCTTCGGCAGGCTCGGGAATCGCGCTGTACTCCAGGCGAAAATCGCTGGGTTGCGGGCGCCCGTCGGGGCGGGCGGCCAGTACGATGCGTTGGTTCTGGAGCTGGGTCATGAGGCTCTTCCTGGTTGATAAGGTTCCAGCAGAGTAGTCATGCTCAAGCTATCGAGGTAGGGTGATAGCTGTTGATTCAGAGTTAATCCAAACATGATATCTGACGCGTTTGAACCCTATCTGCTACGAACCTTTATCTCGGTATGCCAGCACGGCAGCCTGAGTGGCGCAGCCCAGCAGGCGGGCAGGGCGCAATCGGCCCTCAGCGCACAAATCCGCCGGCTTGAGGAGTTGCTAGGCCAGCGGCTGTTGCGCAGAACAGGTCGGGGCGTGGTGCCCACTACCGAAGGCGAACTGCTGCTCACCTACGCGACGCGCATTCTGGCCTTGGGCGAGACGGTAGCAGCGCGTCTGAAAGAGCGCACGGTGATGGGCAATGTGCGCGTGGGGCTCTCGGAAGACGTGGCGGTATCGGCGTTGCCGGCAGCGCTCGGCCGGCTGCGGCGCGCCTGCCCGCATGTGCACCTGGAGGTTGTTGTTGATCACGGCGACGCGCTCGCTGATCGTTGGAATGACGGCGAGCTGGACGTTGCCATTGGCGTCAGCTCGTCGTTCAACGCCGACCCTGTGCACGCCTGGAACGTCGAGCTGTACTGGGTGTGCGCGATTGATGAAGAAATCGATGCGGCGCTGCCGCTGGATGTCATCGTGTATGCCGAACCCTGTGCCTGGCGGCGCTTGATGTTTGATGCCTTGCTGAACGCCGGGCGGGATTTTCGGGTCACGGTGACCAGCCCGAACATTGGCGTGATCACCGCAGCGGTGGAGGGTGGATTGGGTGTGGCCTTGCTGCCGGCGGAGAATATTCGGCCGGAGACCATGCGCATCATTTCCTTGGCTGAAAGCGATGGGCCTATCTTGAGTGTCAACTACGGCCTGTACGCCGTTCCACGGCAAAGCGACAGCATCCGCGCGGCGGTGGAACTGCTCACCGAGAGTTTTCACGCGATGACTCAACCCTTGCGATAAACCCCCGCCAACTCCCGCGCCAAGCCAATGAAATTCTGCAACGGCGTCGACGGATTGAACGCGCGCCGCACCAGGGTGATCGGCGCCAATAATCGTGGCCGTGCATCGCTGATACGGCAATACACCACGCTCTCGCGGTGCACATCGCGCATCGATGCGGGCACCACGGAGATGCCTTCACCGGCGGCCACCAGGCTGACGTTGGTCAGCATGCGCTCCACTTCAAAGGCAATCTTCGGTTCAAAACCGGCGTTCTGGCAGGCCTTGATGAGGTTGGCGTACATCCCCGGCGCGCCGGGGCGGCGGACCAGGATGAAGCGTTCGTCCTTGAGGTCGGCCATGGTGATTTTTGGCTCGGCGCCCTTGAGCAGCGGATGCCCGACGGGCAAGGTCAGCAGCATTTCTTCGTTGAGCAGGCGGTGGAAGGTCAGGCTCTGGTGGTCGCCGACCGGGGCGCGGACGATGCCGATGTCGATGCGTTTTTCGATGGTGTCTTCGGTGACTTCCCGGGCGCTGCCTTCGTTGATCGAGAGTTCCACGCCCGGGTAGTGCTCGCGGTAGGCGCGGATGATACGCGGGATCAGCGGGTGGGCAGCCGCGGAACTGGTGAAGGCGATGATCAGTGTGCCCTCGATGCCTTGAGCGGCGCGGGCGGCCTTGAGGGAGCCTTGTTCGACGCGGGCGAGGATGGCCCGAGCCTCTTCGAGAAACACCATCCCACCGGCGGTCAGGTCGACGCCCTTGGGGTGGCGCTTGAACAGGTCGAACCCCAGCTCTTGTTCCAGAGCGCGAATCTGTTGGCTTAGTGGCGGTTGCTGCATGTTCAGGCGAGCTGCGGCACGGGTGAAATGTCGCTCTTCGGCCACCATGATGAAATAACGTAAATGGCGAAGTTCCATGGTGGTATATCCCGTGACAAGACTTTATTATTTGTGGCCTGAATGCGCCTTGGCAACCAATATGCCGAAAGTGGCCTGATCCGACAATAACAATAAATAAAAAGACCATGGAGCATTGATGCCAGCCCGATTTTCCACTAACGCCACTTTTCCAATTTTGATTGCCATTGCACTTGGCATGGTGTTGGGGCTGTTTTATCCGGGCGTGGCGGTCGAGATGAAATTGCTCAGTGACGCTTTTATAAAAGTGGTCGGATTACTGATGCCGTTTCTGTTGTTTGTGCTGGTGTCGACGGGTGTCGCAGGTATCAAGCGCGAGCCGTCCCATCGGCATGTAGTGGGGCGGATCGTGGTGTATTTCCAGCTGATGTCCCTTGCCGCATTGGTGTTGGGAATGTCGACGGGGTGGCTGTTCAGCCTGGATCACACGGCAGTGGCTAACCTGGATTTTGACCACCTGACGCCGCCTGTTGCGCCGGAAGCGTTCCTGCATGAGCTGTCCATGACCTCGATTTCGTCCAGTCTTTACAGGGTTTTTACCCAGAGTCTGGTGCTTCAGGTGATGCTGGTGGCGGTGCTGTGCGGGCTGCTGCTGGGGCGTGGCGGTAAGGTTGGCAACCGCTGTCTCGGCTGGTTGGAAGCAGCAGTCGCCGGGCTGTTCTTGCTGTTGCGCTTTATCTTGAAATTTGCACCGCTCGCGGCTTTTGGGGCGATGGCGTTTGTGGTGGGGAAGTACGGTTTAAGTTCTGTTTTACCGCTGTTGAAGTTTGTTGTGGTTATTTACCTGGCGTGTGCGGTTTTCGTGATTTTAGTGTTTGCGACGATTGCGCGCCTGGTCGGCGTTAAATTGACTCGGTTAATTATTTATTTAAAAGAAGAGTTGTTGTTGGTGACGTTTACCGGCTCATCAGTGGCAGCACTTCCCGGTTGTGTCAGCAAACTTGAGGCGCTGGGCTGTGATCGCCAATTAGTACGCCTGGTGCTGACCACCGGCTATACGTTCAACTTGGCCGGCACCAATATTTACCTGACCACCGCCATCATGTTTCTGGCGCATCTGGCCGGGGTGGAAATTGCCGTTCCCGAATTGCTGGCGGTGCTGGTGATCTGCCTGTTTACCTCGCTGGGGTCTACCAGCGTGGCGGGCTCGGCGCTGTTTACCCTGATTGCCACCTTGAACATCCTGCAACTGGTGCCACTGGAAGGGGTGGGGTTGCTGTTGGGGGTGGAGCGGCTGATGAAGTGCCGGTCGTTGACCAATGTGCTGGGCAATTGTGTGGCGTGTTTGGCTATCTGTGCGTGGCAAAAATCTCTGGATCATCAAACCTGTAGGAGCGAGCTCGCTCGCGAAGGACGTTAACGCTGACGCAGGATGTCTGACACCCCGCGCTGTTCTCCTGTTTTTCGCGAGCAAGCTCGCTCCTACAGGAAGCCGTTAACCCTTGGTGTTGAGCAACTTGTCGAAGGCCTTGTCCAGATTGCCTTCGGCACCTTTCAATTTTTCACGACGTTCCTTCAACCAGCTCTGGTCCGTGTCTAGGTTCTTGCGCGCCTCCACCAACATCCGCTTGACCTCTTCCGGCTGCGGCCCACCCGTGCCTTTGCGGGTCTTGACCATCGCCGTCGGCGACAGCGCAGCACGGAAGCCGGCCTCATCCAGCGGCAAGGTATTCGGTGTCCATTTGTATTTGTCCGCCGCCTGGGTGTACAGCTTCTGCGCGTCCGCATACGGGAAGGTCTTTGGCGTGGTGCCGTTGCTGCGCGCCTCGGTGACGATCAGCGACGCGAAGCTGTGACCAATGCGGAACGGCACCTTGAACTGGCGCTCCAGGGTGTCGGCCAACTCCATCGAAGTCGTCCACTCGGACTCCAGCTCATCCAGCGCCCGCTGCGGATTGATTTGCAGCGCATCCAGCACCGCGTCCATGCTTTTGAACATTTCGTCGGTGGACTGGAACAGCCCCAGGGAATCAAACGCAAACTTGTAGTCGGTCATCCCGGTAGTGACGTTGTGCGCGCGCAAGGTCACGGTCTGCGCCAGGCCGACCACGTCCGAGGCTGATTCCCGGGTGCGCATCAACAGCCCCGGGTTGCGCTTTTGCGGCATCGCGCTGCTGGTGTAGGTGGACTCTTCGTCCAGCAGCAGCCAAGGGCGGATCTGATGGTACTGGGTATGGATATCGCCAATCATCGCGCCAATGCGGATTGCCGAAGACGCCGCCAGGTTGGCCGCCTCGATCGGAATGTCATAGGTCGACACCTGGCTCGAATCCAGGGAGTTTTCCCGCACGCCATCAAAGCCCAGCAGTTCGGCCAAACGCTCGCGGTTCAGCGGGTAGGCGGAATTCGCCAGCACCGCGGTGCCCATCGGGCTCAGGTTGAGGCGGGTGTAGAGTTCGCGAATACGCTGGCCATCGCGATCAAACGCCGCTTCGAACGCCAGTAGGTAGTGCGCATAGCTGATGGGCATGGCCTGCACGCCGTTGGTGTAGGCCGGTACCAGGGTGTCGACGTTCTTCTCGGCGATGTTAAGGATGCGTTGGCGGGTGGCGTTCAGCGCGTCGCTGTAGGCCAGCACCTGTGCGCGCAACTTGGCCAGGCGGTAGGTGGCGAGCATGTCCTGGCGGCTGCGGCCGGAGTGGATCAGGGACGCTTCAGGACCGATCTTGTCGGTCATGATTTTTTCCAGCTGCAGCACATCTTCCGGGCGCTTGCCGTCGGGCTGATCGGCCTGGTCGATGGCAAAGCGCACGCCGCCGGCGATCTTGTGGCCCATGTCCGGCTTAACGATGCCTTCTTCGGTGAGCATCACGATCGAGGCTTTGTTGATGCGGTTCAACCAGGCGAACTGGGTTTGGGTCGGGTCGCCCTTGGCCTTGTGGGCCGTTTGCGAGGAGCCCGGTGTGGCGCCGACTTTGGCCGCCTGGGCCGCGCATTCTTCGGTGGTTTTGCAGGGCAGCGCACCGGTATCGGCGGCATAGGCGCCGTAACTGCTGAACAGGGCAAAGGCGATGGCCAGGTGGATCAGGCTTTTATGGGTATTCATGTGCAACGCTCCGGAAAAAATCACAGCAAGGGCAGGGTGTAGCTGACGATAAAGCGGTTCTGGTCGATATCGCTGCCGCTGCCATTGCTGCGATACGTGCCATTGCGCCATTTCACTTCAAGGTTCTTCAGGGCGCCGCTCTGGAACACGTAGCCGATATCGGTGTTGCGCTCCCACTCGGTGCCTTCCAGGGTGCGCGTACGCACGAAGTTGTCGCCTTTGAGGTAGCGGGTCATGAAGGTCAGGCCGGGGATGCCGAGGGCGGCGAAGTCATAGTCGTAGCGGGCCTGCCAGGATTTTTCCTCGGGGTTGGCGAAGTCCGGCGAGATCATCACGTAGTTGACGAGGTAGGAGTCGGTGCCGTCCAGGTGGGGGAAGCCGGTGGTGCCTTTCATGCGCTGGTAGGCGGCACCGAACGAGTGGCCGTGGAGGCTGTAGGTGAACTTGGCGCCGAAGGCCTGGTTGTCGATGTTGCTGTTGCCTTCCTTGCTGGAGTCGGCGTAACGCAGGTCGGTCTTGAACGACTGCGCGTCGCCCAATGGCAGGGTGTGGACCAGGTTGAAGATGTGTTGCTTGTAGTTGTTCTCGAGGTTGGCGTAGTGGTAGCCCGTGACGAAGGTTTTGGTCCAGGCGTAGCTGGCACTGGCGAAGTCGAATTTATCGCTGGGCACGGCGCCCTTGATGCCTTTGCCGTCGACTTCAATGTCTGCATGGCCGCTGTCGTTACGCAGGGTGTTGCTGGTCAGGCGCCCGGCGTCGAAGGTCAGGCCGGCGATGTCCTGACTGGTCAATTGCGTGCCGCGAAAAGTCTGGGGCAGCAGCCGGCCGTCGTTGGGCAGTACGGTCGGCAGCTTGGGGATCAGCGTGCCGAATTTAAGTACGCTTTTGGAGATGCGCGCTTTGCCGGTGACACCCATTCGGCTGTAGCTGTCCGGTGCGCCATCCTCGCCGACGGGGAGCAGGCCGCTGTTTTGGCGGTCTGGGCTTGAGTCGAGTTTCAGGCCTTGCAGGCCGATGGCATCGATACCAAATCCCACCAGGCCTTCGGTGTAACCCGACTGGTAGTTGAGAATCAGGCCTTGAGCCCACTCGTCACGTTTGGACTGGCTGGCGTTGTCCTGGCGGTAATCGCTGTTGAAGTAGAAGTTGCGAAATTCGAGGTCGGCCTTGCTGTCTTTGAAAAAGTCAGCTTCGGCAAAGGTTGGGAAGGCGAGGGTCAAACCGAGGGTGGCCGAAGTCAGGCCCAGGGTAATGGGGGATTTGTTCATTGTTATTCCCGTTGTCTGCTGCTTATTTTTAGAATTATCTGGCCGGACGGCGACAGGGAGACGCGTCCGGCTTGCGCAGGCTAACGAGTTGTTTTGCAGATTGAAAATATATAGAAAGTGTTGAAGCGAGATGTTTTAGATATGAGGGAATTTCGTTGTGGCGAGGGGGCTTGTCCTGTGGCGAGGGGGCTTGTCCCCCGTTGGGCTGCGTAGCGGCCCMAAAAAAAGCGGGAGCGCTGCGCACTCCAACGGGGGACAAGCCCCCTCGCCACAGGTAACAGCGATCAATGCATTTTGCTGTGATCCATCGTCTCCATTGCATTTAATGCACGGGCCTCAGCCTTCACTTCAATCGACTGCTTTTCACCCTTGGCATTTTCCACGGTGACGGTCAGTGGCACCTGGTCGCCTTCCTTGATCTGGGCGGTGAGGTCGATCAGCATCACGTGATAGCCGTCCGGGTCGAGCTTGACGGCCTTGCCGGCGGGCAACGCAACCGAGTCCACCGGGCCCATGCGCATCACGTCGTCCTTCATGGCCATCTCATGGATCTGCACGGTCTTGGCGATCGGCGAAGCCACGCTGAGCAGTTTGCTGTCGGTGTCGGCCGTAACGGTCATGAACGCGCCGCTGGACGGCTGGCCCGGTACCGAGGCGCGTACCCAGGCGTCGGTGACCACTGCCTGTGCGCTGGCGTGTGCGGCGAGGCCCAGCAGGGAAAGACCGAGGGCGAAGCGTTTGAGGTGTTGAACGGCAGTCATTAGCAGACCTCCATGACGGTGAGCAGGTCTTCTGCGCACTCTTTGGCGTTAAGCGAGGCAGACAGGCCCAGGCGCAGGGTGCCCCGGGTGTCGAACACAAAGCTGGTGGCGGTGTGGGAGAGGGTGTAGCTATCGCCGGCGGGGATCTTTTCATAAAAGATCCCGAATTCCTTGGCAGCCACAGCGATTTCTTCCGGGGTGCCGTACAGCGCTTCGAAACTCGGGTCGAAGGCCTTGACGTAGGCGTCGAGAATCTCGGGTGTGTCGCGTTCCGGATCGAGGGTGATAAACACCACCTGCATGATCTTGCCGTCGCGGCCCATCAGTTTTTTCGCCTGGGCCATGCGCGCCAGTGTAGTCGGGCACACGGCCGGGCATTGGGTGAAGCCGAAGAACACCACCGGCATCAAGCCGCGGAAGGAACTCAAGGTGACGGTTTCGCCGTCAGTGTTCTTGAGCTTGAAGGTACGGCCCATGATCTTGTCGCTCAGATCCTTGCCGTACTTGAAGTTCAGTTTCGGGCTGTTGTCACAGCCGGCCAGCAGGCCCAGTCCCAGCAATCCCATGCCGGAGAGGACTTTGCGGCGGGTGAATAACGTACTCATCAACTGTGCATCCTGTGAAGCGCCTGGGTACCACGAAGCGTTAAATCAGGCGAGGAGAGCGTGGCATTCTAACAACCTGGGGCTGCGGGCGTAATCTGCGACGTTCTGTCACAGGCATGGCAGGGCAAGGCCAAATGTCGGAGCTGTGATAAAGTCGCCGCCATGAAACTGACCCGCCCGGACCGTTCGCTCATTGCCTGGACTCTGTATTTTTGCGTCCTGTTCAATGTGTTCGTCTGCGGTTTGGGCCATGGGCAGATGATGGGCCTGGAGCTCAATGGCCTGGGCGGGCAGTTCTGTTCAAGCCTGGGCACCAAGGCGCCGGCCTCGGATGCCGGCCTGGGTAATCCGACGGCCAGCAGTTGGTCGAACTTCTTCGCCTGCCCGGTGTGCTCCGCCGTGACCCTGGGCATCGTCTTCCTGTTTTGCCTGGCCTGGCTGTTGGGCCTTGGGCAAAAGCCGCGCCCGGCCCATGAGCAGCGTAACAAGGCGCCTCCGCGGTATTCCTGGCCCTCGGCCAACCCTCGCGCTTCCCCTGCATTCTGACGTGTGCCTTGGGCTTCCTGTTACCAGGAGGCGTTCTATCGTCACGAGTGTGAGTGCGTTCCATGAGCTCTATCCTGCCTTCCGGCGCTGCCCGCCTGGTCAGCAAGGCGTCGCGCCGTCCGTCGCGCGGCAACGTGTTGTTGCCGTCTGTCGAATACCCGAGTAACGCCCGTTGTTTCGTCCACCTGGACGCACGGTTGCTGCCGTACTGGCACACCTTGTTCGACATCTGTCCCGGTTTGCTCAAGCTCGACCCACCGGAGGGCTTGAACCTGTTTCGCAGTTTCATGACCTGGGCTTACCGCAATCGTCCCTCCCTGAACTGGACCTACCACGTGAGTGTGTGCCGTTGGTTGCTCGGTTCGGTGTATCGCACGCAGATCGATGAAGAACCCATCGAAGCGTTCATGACGGCGGCGGCAGCCCGTTGGGTCAACGATGACACCAGCCAGGCCCGGGGCCTGGTCCTGGCCTGGCAAGGTTCACCCCTGCAGGTGGTGGACTGGAAGCAGGGCAGCGGCGTACTGCTGCAAAACTTGCCGCCGTTTCCGGGGGATTTCGCCTGGTGCGCGCTGGATAGCCAGGGAAGGTTCAGCGGGTGGTTGCCGGTGCCTTGAGGTTTTGCTCGATCCACTGGGCAACGCTGGTTACGGCAATCTGCTGTTGGGCATTGAAGGTGACGGCGGGGTCCCAGGCCACGCCGTTACCTTGGGCGAAGGCCACCCGGTATTTCATCAGATTGTCCTCGGGTGCAGCGGCCAGTTCCGCTTCCAGGTACGGCACCGACCAGCGTTCGCGTTTGAGCGTGAGCCCCAGTTGCGCATCCACGGTATCTGCCAGCTCGCCGTAGGTCAGGGTGTCGCCGGCGGTGTACACCACCTGATTGGTGATCGCCGGCTCGCTGAACAGGATGCGCGCTGTCAGCAGGCCGATGTCCTCAGGGGTGGTGACGGTGACAGCGGTTTCCCAGTCTCCCAGTGCATGCACGGTATTCTGCGCCAGGTCGACGACGCCGAAGGACGGCTCAAACAGGAAGCTGGTGAACATCCCGGTGGAGACAATCACCCATTGCGTGCCCTGTTGGTCACGCAGCAAGTCGCGCACATCAAGCTGTTCGTCCCACAGGTCCTGGGCCGAACCGCGGCCGATCACGTCGTAGTCCACGCCGAACTGCCACGGTACATATCGCTTCACGCCGCCTGCGATGACCGCGCGGGTCAGCTTGCGCTGGGTGCCGGGGCCTGCGGCAAAGCCGATGCAACTGATCACGGTGTGATAGTCGGCGAACACCGTTGCCAGTTCGGCCTCGGGGCCGTTTGCCAGGTCACCGGCCAGCAGCTCAATGCCCAGGGCGCGCAGCTCGGTGATTTCCTGCTGTTTGGCGGGGTCGGGGGAGTTCAGTGTGGCGGGGCGCAGCAACACCGTCACAGGCACATTTTGCGGTGCAGCCAGGCGTGACAGTTGGCGCAGTACCGCCAGGCCCAGTTCGCCGGCACCCAGTACAAGGATCGAAGCAGTCATAGGGTTCTCGATTCGGTTGAAAGTCATGCCATGCTTGCAGAATTGCCGACGGGGCATAAGAAGGCACACCAGTGATACCGGGAGTAGAAGGTGGACAACGACGAGATCATCAGGCGCTCACAAGCCGCCTGCGAAGCCCTTAGCGCCGATGAAGACGGGCTCAAGCGCCAGGTGCTGACCCATGCGGGAAACCGCTGGTCGTTGGGCATCGTGCACCTGCTAGGGGTCAACGGGCGCCTGCGTCACGCCGAGATTGGCCGCCGCATGGAGGGCGTTACCCAGCGCATGCTCACGCGCACGTTGCGCCAGCTGGAGCGCGATGGCCTGGTGTTGCGCCACGACTTTCAGGAGGTGCCGCCCAAGGTTGAATACCAGCTGTCGGAGCTGGGCAAACAGCTGCTGGTGCACATGATTCCGTTGTGGACGTGGGTGGTGGAAAACGCCAACGGATTCAGGTGTGCCCGGGAGCAGTTCGATGCTGAGCAGGCGCCGTGATCAGGGTGTGGACTGATCAATTAAGAAAGTATTAGCTTGTGTAATTAAGGCGGCGTTACGTATTATCCAAATATGTTCTTGGATATAGGCCCAAGACCTGATTTTCGCTGTCGGCGAACAAGGAGTTTTGGATGAGCGAAGAAGCATGGCTGCCGGGAGGTTCTGCCGGGTTGTTCCTAGGCACGCAGGCGTTGGGCTTGAGTGTCTGGCTGACCCTCGCCGTGGTCAACAACGGGCAGGCTTTTCGCAGCTCGGTCGGTGCGGTGGGCGCGACCATGGCCATGGCGCCACTGCACCAGGCTCCGGCCATCGACATCCCTCTGTTGAGGCGCGCTGTGCGTTCCCCGCGCCTGCATCAATTGGCCCTGCTGATTGTGTTGGCGCTGCAAGTTATCGCGGCAGTGGCGGCATGGACCGGCAGCTACCAGTTGATCCTCGGTGATGGCCTCTCGGCCGCCCGGCCATGGCTCAATCTCGCCCTCAGCGGCTTCTCGGCTTTCGTGTTTGCGATGCTGCTGGGTGGCTTGTGGTTTGGCTACTGGATTCGCCAGGAGGGCTTGCAGCTGACGCACTTGGTGCTGGCGATCTGGGCGCTGCTGGCGTTCGCACTGTTCAACCTGCAATGGGCCTGACTTCGGCCTGAGGCTTAGGCTGCGATGGACTGCGCAGCAATTGTGAGTCCTGAACCGTTGGTGTATCCGGGACACTGCGGCGCTGGAATTGCGGTTGCTGCGCAGCCCATCGCAGCCTCTTTCTTACGGGCGGCGAGGCTGGATGCTGTAGGCGCAGCGTCGGTCCCCGGAGATCAAATGCTCGCACCGTTCCACCACATTCTCATCGCCCAGCGCTGCCTGGAAAATCTGCAACTCCGAGCGGCAAAACCCCTGGCATTTACGGGCGGCCACGCAGATAGGGCAGTGGTTTTCCACCAATAGCCAGCCATTGTCCAGCGGCTCCATCTGCGCCATATACCCGGCGCGCTCGCGAATCTGCACCAGGATCTCGACTTTCTCCTGCAAGCTGGATGCGACGGAGCAAGCCTGGATGTATTCGTGCTTGGCGGTCGCCTCCATGCTGGCGATGACTTTTTCCACGCCTTCGCTGCCAAAAATCCCTTCGATGGACTCGATCAGGTGCAAGGTCAGAACACTATGGGAATCCGGGAATTTGCCCTGGGCGGATTCGGTCAGCGTCCACTTCAGGGATGGCCGACCGGCACCCGAGATCGGGGCCGACACACCGACAATCAACTCCGCGACCTGCAGCTTCTGGATCTGCTGGCGAGCGGCTTCGGAGGTGATGTCCAGCAGCGCCGCCAGGTCCGTGGTTTTCAAGGGGCCACGGGTCTTGAGCAGGAACAGGATGCGGTCCCCGGTGGATGCCTGGCTGTCGTCGGTGGGTGTGGCGTTCATAGATCAGGAATAACCATGGAAGTGACCGGCTCATTTGACCACAGCGGGCACGGCGGGGCACCTTTTGATCTGCATGAAGGCTCTCTCGTGAAGGGTTCCAGTTGATTTGTATCGAAAGCATTCTGCTGGCCCATCACGCTTTTTTCCCTCGCTACTATCGGCCGCCTGCCAAACCCACGAGGGAAAAGGAATGAGTGAGACCCCCGACAGCCTGATCACACCACCCGAGGGATACAGCGACTGGCTGACTGATCTCAAGGGTCGAATCCACTCCGCCCAGCAGCGCGCCACCCTGGCGGTAAACCGCGAGCTGGTGTTGCTGTACTGGCAAATCGGCCAGGATATTTTGACCCGGCAAGCGCGGCAGGGCTGGGGCACCAAGGTGATTGAGCGACTGGCGCAGGATTTGCGCTCAGCGTTTCCGGAGATGAAGGGTTTTTCGCCGCGCAACCTGAAGTACATGCGTGCATTTGCGGAGGCGTGGCCAGATTCCGAATTTGTGCAACAGGCTGCTGCACAATTGCCTTGGGGCCATAACCTGGCGTTGCTGGACAGGTTGCCCGGCCCTGAAACCCGTCGCTGGTACATCGCACAGGCCATCGAACACAACTGGTCGCGCAACATCCTGGTGATGCAAATCGAGGGTCGCCTGCTGGAGCGCAGCGGCAATGCGGTCAGCAACTTCGAGGGACTGCTGCCCAAAGCCCAATCCGACCTGGCTCGCGAATCACTTAAAGACCCTTACCGTTTCGACTTCCTGGGCCTGACCCTTGACGCGCAGGAGCGTGAAATCGAAAACGCCCTGGTCAAACATGTCACCGATTTTTTGCTGGAGCTGGGCGCCGGTTTTGCCTTCGTGGGACGGCAAGTATTGCTGGACGTAGGGGGCGAGGAGTTTTTCGTCGACCTGCTGTTTTATCACCTCAAGCTGAGGTGCTATGTGGTAATCGAACTCAAGGCCGGTAAATTCAAACCCGACCATCTGGGGCAGTTGGGTTTTTACCTCGCGGCGGTAGACGCCCAGCTCAAGCACCCGCAAGACCGCCCCACCATCGGCCTGCTGCTGTGCAAGAGCAAGAACGAAGTAGTGGCCGAATACGCTCTGCGTGACAGCTCCCGTCCTATTGGGGTTGCCGAGTATCAGCTGGTGGAATCCCTGCCGGCAGAGCTGCAAACCAGCCTGCCCAGCATCGAACAGATTGAGCGCGAGCTGGCAAGTGATCGCCCCTCCATGGCAAGTGCTTCGTAGCAGAGTGCCGACAGGCTGGACATTGGCAGGCGCGTCGGCACAATAAGCGCCTGAAAGGAACTCACCCAAGGAAAGCCATGGCCCGCCGTATTAATTTTGCCTACCCAATGTTGTTGCTCGCTGGCGTGCTGATGGGCGCAGGGATGCCTGCCAGTGGCGCGTCCTTCGATTGTAAAAAGGCCGCTACACCGGTGGAAAAGGCGATTTGCGCCAATCCCGAACTAAGTGAACTCGACAGCACGTTGGGCGTTTATTACAGCCAGGCAATGGCCAAATTGGCACCTGACCCGCGTGACGAACTGCGCCGTGGCCAGCGCACCTGGCTGCAGGCTCGCAACGCGTGTGCCGGTGCCCTGGGCTCGCTCCCAAGCTGCCTGCAATCTCAACTGAGCCAGAGAGTGGTTGAGGTAGGCACGATCACCCACAAGGATACGGCGGCCCTTGACGCAATTATCGCCAGTATTCCTTACCATCCGGCCCAAGCAACAGAAGGGCTCAGACGTTACCCGATGAACGATCTGGCTGCTGCATGGCTGGTCTACCTGCAGCGTTTCGAGCCTGACAGTGGCGTTACGGAGAATGAGGCCGAGGAGAATCGCAAGCAGGTCCTCGTTGCGCTCAAGGAAGACAGTTTTCCCTGGTCGATCTGGCAGGACCTGCAAAACGATCCCGTCGTCAGTCGTGACCGGGTGATGTTGACCTTGCTGCGCATGATGATTGAACGTCAGCAGTATGAGTTATTCGCCGACCAGCGCCCGTATGTGCACTGCTTTGTCTTCAGCCGGCAGGGCGAGGTCGCGTATGAGTCGTTCGGGTCGTTGTACGGCTCCACCCGCGACAGCTTTGCGCCGATCTGTGGCCCCCAAGGTGATCTGTTTTCACAGCCGGCGTGGAAGCGGCTCGACGACAGTTTGACCGAGCCTTTGTCCACGGCCTCGCAGAACGAGGGCACGATCCGCTTTGCCAGCTATGCCGACTGGAGCGCTCTTTCGCTCAAGGCCACCGCGTCACCTCGGCTGTTCCTCCAGCCAGGCGCCGCAGGGAAGGGCCAGGATCCTGAATTAACCCTGCGTAACTGGGGCGCCGATAAACAGTGGCCCGCCAAGCAACGCCAGCAGGCGCTGGCGGCCATTGAGCCGACGCGCCAAGCGACGAGCGACTGGTTGCAGCGCGAGCGCGGCTTCTCTGCAGTTGATGCCCGGCAAGCGTCCCGGGAAATCGTTCGGCAGTGGTTAAATCTGCGCCTGGACTTTATCGGTGGTCCAAGCGAGCTCTAGTTTCTCAACTTCCCGATGCAGGCGCGGTTTTCTTGCCACTCTTGCTGGCCGGGTGCTGAGTCGAGGAGCCTTTGTGGCGCGTGCTCTTCACGCTTTTTGACGGCGCGGGCGCTTTGGTTTCAGTGTCCTTGCGGCCACTGCTGTCGGCCGCTGATGGGCTGCTGGGATAGGTGCCCGGCGGCAGTGCCGAGCCTGGGATACTGTTGCCGCTCAAGGCGGGCGTCTCGGGTGCGGTGTTGTCGCCGAAGGCGGCGTAGGCAGGGGCATACAGTACGAGCGTCAAGCTGGCGGCAAGTACGATCCGTTGGGAAATGCTGGTCTTCATGACTCAATCCCTCTTGGCGATGGGGACCGAAGCCCGGAACACATCCAGGCTTCGGCGACGCCTCAATCAAGACTTCTTGGAGCCTGGAGCGTGGCTATGAGCCCCGCCTTTTTTGCCCGCTTCAGAAGCCTTTTCGCGGTCATTGGCGAAGTTGCCGCCTGAACCCTGGCCGCCGCTTTTACGGTTTGTGTCTTGCTGGTCCTTGTGACCAGCACCTGGTGTGGTTTTTCCGCTATTAGCCATTTTGAAAACCCTCAATGATGAGCGAATCAATGGTGTTGCCTAATTGGGAATCCTCCAGCCAAATCAAAGTTTGAAATAGTTTCCAGGCATGCGACGAATGGGCATCAAGCGGCCATTGGCTTCGCGCCGGGTGCTTTCTTGTGCGCGGCTTTCATCGCTTCCATCTCCGCGCCAAGCTCTTCCAGCAAGGCCTTGCCCAACAGCTTCCTGGCCTGTGGGAACATCTCGCTTTCCTCTTCCTCGATATGGTGTTCCAACAGTTCCTTGACGACTTTCACGCGACCGGAAAACTCGGTGGTGGAGGGCGAAGTCTGCTTCAGGTCCGGCAGGACGAGGGAGTCGACGGTGCGATGTTCTTCTTTGGCTTCGTGGTACATGATTTCCTGATCCTTACCCCCCGCCTTGCGAAATGCCGGGTAGAGGATCTCTTCCTCAAGTCGGGTGTGCAGGCTGATTTCCATCTCCAGTTTGGCCAGTAGCTCAGTGCGTTTTTTTACGCCGCGCTCGGTGGACTCACTCAGTTGGTTCAGGATGGCTTTGACGCGTTCGTGGTCGGCCTTGAGAAGGTCAATGGCATTCATGGGTGACACCTCACGGGTAGTGAAAGGGCGGGTCGAAATGCCCGCCTCGTCCAAAGCTCTACAGCATGAGTTGTACCAAGTTGAACAGAATAATTATTCACTTATAAATCAATGGCTTATGTTTAATAAAAATCGACGCGGGTCGTGCAGGTTGCACGGTCAGGTATTGGCTTGCATGCATTAAACAATGCCTATCCGCCGCTGACTTTCCAGTGCTTGACGTCGTCCGCAAACACGATCTGTTCAAACTCATGGGCAATTCCGTAGGCCAATGACTCGTGGGCGGCAATCACTTTTTCTTCTGCGGACAGGCACTTGAAGATGTCCAGGTGGGTTTCCGCCGTGGCGGTTTCCAGTTCATAGATTTTCACGTAGCGCGCCAGGTCGTTATCCAGGCTCGAAAGGTACTCGCGCAGGCGCTGGTGATCGACGGAGTTCTGGCTGAAGTACCAGTTCATCGGGTGGATCAAAAAGCGTGAGTGGGGCGTGGTGATGCGGCGACCGGCCGCCAGGAACATGATGATGCCCATGGACTCGATATTGCCCGCATTGATCGCACACAGTGGCACCGGCAGCGATTTGAGAAAGGTGTAGAGGGTAAAGCCGAAATTGGTGCTGCCACCGGTGGTCGACAGGTTCAACAGCAACGAGCTGGCACCTTGCTCGATCGCCTCCAGGCAACAATCACGAAAGCGCTCGGTGGTGCCCTGATCGATCTGGCAGTGAAAGTGGATGATGTGCTCGGTCATCCTGGGCCTCCGTGGGGTGAGAGGTGACGTGCAGTTGAGTCTAGAAGGTTACGGCGCATGTGCCGCAACCGTTGGGCGAGAGCCATCCGTTGTAATTTTAATGAACCCTCGGGCGTGTTGCTTGACCTAACGCATACGACCTCAGGAGGATGAATCATGCAAATCGAATATGTCTGGATTGGCTTGGCGGTGATTCTGGTGCTGCTGGAACTGTGGGCGATCAATAGCGTGCTGCGCAGTGGCAGTGGCTGGGAAACCAAGGGTTTATGGTTGGTGGTACTGATCTTCATGCCGCTGTTGGGGCTGATCCTCTGGGCGCTGTTTGGGCCCAAGGGTGTGAACCGCGCGACGCACGCTGCTGAGCACGGCAAAAGCTGAGACAGAATCGAAAAAGAACAGGCGCCCAAGGGCGCCTGTTTGCATTGGCTGGCCTCAAGCCGCCAGTGTTTTGGCAATCGCCTCGTTGAACGCCGGCAAATCATCAGGCGTGCGTGAGGTGATCAACGTCCAGCCATTGGCCGGGCATTCTTTCACCTGCGTATCTACCCAGTTGGCTGCGCCGGCATTCACCAGATCGGTGCGCACGCTTTTGTAGGAGGTGAGGGTCTTGCCTTCGATCACGCCGGCATCGATCAGGGCCCAAGGGCCGTGGCAGATGGCGGCGACGGTTTTACCGGCCTTGACGAAATCATTGATCAGTCGCAAGGCATCGGCATCCTGACGCAGGGTGTCAGCGTTGACGGTGCCGCCGGGGATGACCAATGCATCAAAATCACTGCCGTGCAGATCCGAAAGCTTGGCATCGGACTCCACTGTCCTGTCTTTCTCGGTGTCCTGGAGAAAGGTCTGGGTGCTGCCACCTTTGCTCGAGCCGTGGGTTACCGTGGCGCCAAAACCGCGCAGGGCTTCCAGCGGCTTGAGCAATTCGTCGCGCTCGATGCCAGTGTTGGAGGTGATGATCAGAATCTTCTTGCCGTGCAGTTGCGAACTCATGGTCGAGTGTCTCCTGAGTGGGTAGATGATTAATTGGCGTGCTGGGATTGCAGCTCCTTGGCCATCTTCAAGTGGGTTTCGAGCGTCGGCAGCGTCTTCTCGGCAAACGCCTTCAGTTCGGCGTTGTCCGAAGACGCGGCTTCTTTTTTGAAAAGCGCCACGGTGTCTTCATGGGCCTTGACCTGGTTGTCGGCGTAAGCCTTGTCGAAAGATTCTTCACGAATCTCCAGAATCATTTTTTTGGCCTTGTCGGTCAGGCTGGCGTCATCCGGTACCTTGATATCAAGCTTCGTCGCCAGGGCAGTCAGCTCTTGGTTGGCCTTGGTATGGTCGGTGATCATGTGCTGGGCAAACGCTTTGATATCAGCAGCGCCGCTCTTTTCCAACGCCAGTTTGCCGGCCTCCACTTCAGTAATTCCGCCTTGGGCAGCGGCGTCGACGAAGTCATTGGAGGAGGCTGCCATGGCTACGCCAATCGAGCCCGCGGCCAGTGCAAAGGTCAGTCCCATTTGTTTCATCAGCAAGTGCTTCATGATGCTTCTCCTGAAGAATGGCGCGATGCCGTTACCTGACTGTTGAGCGGGCGCCTGCGCAAAAGGTTTAAATTAATTTGCGCTTATTTCTCCGGGCCGCAGCCCACGCAATTTCCTTGAACTATCAAAAAACCATGGGCTCTGCTGCATAACGGCTCCGCGCTTGAGCGTGATCTTTTAACAGCAGGAGAATCACCATGGGCACTGAAAAAACCGCCGACAAAACCCCCGATGCAATCAGCTCCGAACAGGCGCAGAAAGGTCGCCAGGTGGACGACCAGGACAGCGCTTTACAGCGCCCCAACCCCCAGACTGAAACCGTTGATAAGGTGATCACGCCGACATCCATTAAGGACACACAACGGCAAACCGACCAGATCAACGAGCAAGCCGCCAAGGCCGAGCGCAAGCTGGGCAAGTGAATAACGGAGGTAGTCATGGGCCGATCCATCAGCGCCGGTGAGCTGGGTATTGAACTCAAGCCTGGCGATGACAACGCGTTGTTCAAGTGGTTTATCGCAAGCTTCTTGATGGGCAAGCGCATTCAGGCGCAGATCGCGGCCCAGGCCTATCAGGTAATTGTGGTGAAGCATGGCCGGGACACCCCGCGCAAATTGCAGCACTGCACCTCCCGCGAGTTGGTGGCCATGCTCGGCGAGGCGCATTACGTGCGTTACGACGAAAGCACCGCGCAGCGCCTGCTGGACCTCAGTAGCAAGTTGAACGCAGAGTACGCGGGCAAGATCAGCCAGATACACGATGCCAGCGCCGACCGTGAGGAGTTTGAGAAGCGCCTGAACGCGTTCGAGGGCGTCGGGCCGAAGACGGTGGAGATTTTCATGAGGGATGCAGCGTCGGTGTTGTTCTGATGCCGATTTTTCTGGGGTGTGCCGGTTGGAGCCTGCCTCGTGAGCAATGGCCACGATTCCCCCCGCACGGCACCCATCTGCAGCGTTATGCGTCGTGCTTGAATGCGGTTGAAATCAACAGCTCCTTCTACCGTCCCCATCGCCCGCAAACCTATCAACGATGGGCCCAATCGGTGCCGCCCGGCTTTCGTTTTTCGGTCAAGTTGCCTCGGCATATAACCCATGAATTACGTCTGCATGACTGTGGTACGGCATTGGATGAATTCCTTGCACAGTGCCTGCAGTTGGGCGATCGCCTGGGCTGCTTGCTGGTGCAATTACCGCCTTCATTGAACTATGAGGCAGCCGTCGCTGCCGGTTTCTTCACGGCCTTGCGCCAACGCTTCGCCGGCAATGTGGTGCTGGAGCCGCGGCATGCCAGTTGGGTGCATGCCGAAGGCATGTTGCAGGAGTACCAAATAGGCCGGGTGGCTGCCGACCCACCGGTAATCGCTGAAGGTGACGTACCGAAAGGCTGGCAAGGCGTGCGTTATTGGCGCCTGCACGGTTCGCCGCGTATCTACCACAGCGCCTACGAAATGGATCGACTGCAGGCCTTGTGCGCGGCCGTGCAAAGGTCATCGGCCGAGGGTGTTCCCACCTGGTGCATCTTTGACAACACCGCCAGTGGCCATGCGGTTGCGGATGCCCTTAGCCTTCAAGCGTTGCTTGGTAATAGGCATGAATGTGGTCAATGATCTGGGTTGACGCCTCGCTGATCGCCGCACGGGTATTGCCTGCGATATGCGGCGTGAGTATCGCGTTGGCAATGCCAGTCAACGGCGATTCGAACTGATCTTTTTCCCGGGCAAAGGTATCGATGGCGACGCCCTTGATGTGGCCGGGAAAGCGCGTGATGAAGCTTGCCAGTTGGCCCTCGTCGACGATTCCGCCACGGGCGGTATTGATCAGGATCGAACCCGGTTTCATCCGCGTGAACGCTGTGTTGTCGAACAAACCTTTGGTCTGCGCGGTGAGCGGCGTATGGATGGATACGACGTCGGCCTCATCCAGCAATTCGCCAAGTGTGGCGCGCCATTGCAGGCCCAGGTTGGCGGCGGCCTGTCGGGTGAATCGCTCGGAGCCGGTGGCAATCACTTGCATGCCCAGAGCGCGGGCCTTATGGGCGAGCGCCTGGGCGATTCTGCCCGTGCCCACCAGTCCCAGCGTCAACTCGGCGATTTGCAGCGTGGGTGCAAGCAGGCCCTTTGACCACTGGCCTTGATGGGTTTTAGCGTTGTAGAGATTGAGGTCCCGAGACAGAAACAGCGTTTGAGCCAGCACATATTCAGCCACTGCCGTTGCGTTGGAACCCGGGGTATTGAGTACGGTCACGCCACGCTCGGCGGCCGTCTGCAAGTCGATATGGTTCAGCCCGACGCCGGCCTGGGCGATTGCCTGTAACGGGTTACTTAGATCAGGCGAAGCTGCAGCGTTGAGCAGCGCCGTGCCCAGGGGAATGTTCAAGCGGGTCTTGAGTACGCTGTAGCCTCCAGCTTTAACCACCGCGCTGATCAGCGAAGGTGTGTCGTGGCAGTTGATATCCACGAACTGAATACGCCCGGCGTAACGGGATTTGATGCTGTCCTGGTCGGTGAAGTAGTGCAAGTTGAGGGTGATATCCAGGCGGTATGCCAGGCATCGTTCGATCTCATCATGGAGCAGGGGAGGGTTGGGGGCATCCAGGATCAGCACGGGAAACGCCATGGGAATATTCCTCTGCGAAGGCTACCGGGCCTTTATGGGGGGCTTGTCAGGCATCCACTTGCATCACCTCCAGCCCCAGGCATTCGTAAGCCTCGACGCTGCCCGGCGGCACATGCCACTCGGTAATCAGGGTGTGAATGCGGCTGCACGGTGCCACCACAAATGGCTCCACGGCGCCCAGTTTGTCGGCCAGGGTGACGGCCACCACGTGGGAGGCGCTGTCGAGCATAGCTCGTTTTACCGCCACCTCCTCAAAGTGCAGCGAGCTGATGCCGACCTGAGGATGCAGGGCGCACACGCCCGTGAACAGCAGGTCTGCCTTGATGCCTTGGATCAGCCGCAACGCTTCGTGCCCGCTGGCCGCCATGGTCACCGGGTTGAGTTGACCACCGGCGAGGATCACCGTCACATTGGGGTGTTCGGACAACGCGATGGCAATCATCGGTGAGTGGGTGACGGCGGTCAGCTTGATGGAATGCGGCAAGGACTGAGCGATTTGCAGGGTGGTGGTCCCGGAGTCGAACAGCACGATCTGGCCATCCTCCACACGGTCGGCGGCGAGTTGCGCCAAGTGGCGTTTGGTCGCGGTGGCTTCGCCGAAACGCGTGAAGAAGTCCTTGCCGGTGTCCTTGGGCCGCGGCAGTGCACCGCCGTGCACACGTTGCAGTAGGCCGGCAGAGGCGAGTTCGCCAAGGTCGCGGCGAATGGTGTCCTGGGAAACAGCGAAATGTTCCACCAGTTCCGAGGCGGTAACTTTACCGTCGCGCTCCAGCAGCAACAGGATCTTCTGTTTGCGCAGGGAGGGCAGGTCGACGGCGGCATGGGTGTTATGCATGTTTGTGCTCGTTAATGCGTGTTTATGCGAGATTAATCAGCATTAGGCGCAAACGCAATGGGTGGTTGCTCTGACGACGTCCTGCAAGATGTGCTGAACAGCCTGACGAAACCGCGCTGGGCCATGGGCATGCTCGGTACCCGGCACCAGGGTTTTGATTCACGAGGGGACGCAGGAGATTTTGCTGCCGGGAAGCTTTCCAACAGGGCATTGCTGAGCAAAAAAATCGTAAAAAAGTAAAAAGAGTTGTCCACGAAAACCGTGGGTATCTCTGTGGATAACTTCCCTTGAGCCCGGCGGGTATGGCGATTTAACCTGCGGTTAATATTTGATCAGTCGCTGTTTATGGCCAGTATGGGCAGGCTTTTCGCCTTGACAGGCACCGACGAAACCGGTGCCGAAATGCAGATTTACGAGTTGTTCGGGCGCCCTGTGGAGGGGCCGGCCACCTGAGTTGGACGCTTCGATTGCATCAGGCTGTCCAGGGCCTGGCGATAGGTGCGCCCAGCCAGCCGCATGCTGTCGTTATGTGTGGCACCGGGCACCAGCAACAGGTGTTTGGGCTCTTGTGCCGCGTCAAACAGTTGCTGGCTGAAACGCGGTGGCACAAAGGCGTCGGCGAGTCCGTGAACCACCAGCAGCGGCATGTGGATATCGGCGATCTTGTCGATCGAATCAAACTTCTGCGAGAGCAACCAGCGCACCGGCAACGAAGTCTTTGCCACCGCCGTGGCGACGTCCGCCAGTGACGTGAACGTGGACTCGATCACCAGCCCGCGTACCGGCGGCGGCACATGATTATCCGCTGCCTGTTTGCCCAGTTCCGCCGCGAGGTCGATGGCCACGGCGCCACCCAGGGAGTGCCCGTAGATCAGCCGCTTGGCGGGGTCCGGTTGCAGCACCTGGAAGCGTTCCCACGCGATGCGCGCGTCTTCGTACACGCTGGTTTCCGAAGGCAGGTCGCCCTGGCTCTGGCCGAAGCCGCGATAGTCGATGGCCAGCACCGAGAAGCCCAGGGCCCGCAGTTGCTCAATGCGAAACAGCTGGCCGGTGAGGTTCCAGCGCACGCCGTGCAGATAGAGAATCGCCGGCGCGTCCTTCTGTGCAGCGGGCCACCACCAGCCATGAATGTTTTGCCCTGACTTGAAACTCGAAGGTTTCAGGTCGAATTCCTGCACATCGCGCGGCAACCCGCTGTACCAGCTGGCAGTGCCCGGCTCGACGCGAAACAGCAGCTCGCGCTCCTTGTGTTGCAGCACCGCACACCCCACTGGAAGGCCGATGATCAAGACGGCCATGCACAGCAGGGGAAACCAGCGCAGGCCGAGGCGGGACAGCAAACGTGAAGACATGAAGGTTCCAGGAAAGAGGCGAAGCACGGTTTTTAACAGATGCCTTGGCCCCACAGGAAATATTTAGACAGTCGTCACTGGGCATTGCTTGCAAAGTATTACAGCGCTCCTTCCAGTACTGAGAAGAAGTGCCCGGGCAATGGGGAAGGATTGTCGGTGCTCCAATTGAGGTAGAGCCCGATGGTGGAAGGCGAGGCGCAGAGGGGAAGAAACACCACCTTGTCACTGCTGATGGAAAGGGCAATCGACTCCGGGACCAGTGCCACGCCGAACCCGCATGCCACCAGGCCAATCAGGGTGTGCAATTGATCGGCTTCCTGGACCACGCGCGGATAGAAGCCTGCGGCCTCGCACAAGTCGATCAATTGGTGGTGATAACCACTGCCCAATACCTGGGGGGTAAACACGAAGTCTGCGCCCGCAAAATCCCTAAGCTCGATAGCAGCATTTCCGGCATCGGGATGGTCCAGGGGCAGTGCCATCAGGATAGGTTCGTCGAGCAGCAGCCGGGACGCGATGTTATCCGCCTGACCCGGCAGATAGCGCAAAAAGGCGATATCCGCATCTCCGCTTATCAGGGCTTTGGCCTGGCTGGCAGAGGGCATTTCCTTGATCACCAGCTGTACCTCGGGAAACGCCAGGCGAAACTGCTTGAGGGCATCGAGCAGCCAGGGATAACCGGCGATCGAGACGGAGGTGATGGTGAGTGTGCCGGCGACGCCTTGGGACACCTGCCGGGCGTGTTCGACACCTTGCTGCAATTGCCCGAGGACGGAATAAGCCGTCTGAAGAAACGCCGCCCCGGCCGGCAGCAGCCGCACTCCGCGTCGGTCCCGCTGCAGCAGGGCAAACCCCAACTTCTGCTCCAGGCGATTGATCGCCTGGCTCAACGCCGGCTGCGCCATATGCAGGCGCAGCGCGGCCTTGTGAAAGTGCAGCTCTTCGGCAACGGCAATGAACTGGCGCAGTAGGCGGGTTTCGATCATCTCGGCTGTTCCTTCAGGTGAATGGCCCTGCATGGCCTGATACGCGGCGGGTATCAATATCGCTGTTTTTCAGTATTAAACAGTGCGGTTGCGAGTTGTTAGGGTGGGGCGCCTATGAGGAGAACGCAACGATGGACTTTACAGGTAAAACCGCAATTGTGACCGGTGCCGCCCGTGGTTTGGGCTTCAGCTATGCGCGTGAGTTGGCACGCCTCGGCGCGCAGGTGGTGATCAGTGATATCGGAGCGGACACCCTCGGCGATGGTGCGGATCCACAGGTGGTCCAGGCGGCTGCGCTGGCGCTTCAGAGCGAAGGCCTACAGGTGGTTGGCCACGCGGGTGACCTGTCCGGTGAAGCGGGTTGCCGAGAACTGATCGAGTGCGCGATCACCCATTTCGGGCAGCTCGATATCCTGATCCACAATGCCGGCTGGGTGGGTTATCAGCCGATCGAGGCCGCCGACGCGGCGTTTATCCGGCGGGCAATGGACATCAATGTGTACGCGGCTATCTGGCTGTGCAAACACGCCTGGCGGCACCTCCAGCACTCCACCGCACCGCGCATTGTGCTGACCACCTCGGACCGAGCGATGTACACGCACTATGCCCAGCCGGGACTCGTGGCCTACAGCGCGGGCAAGATGGCGCAATTGGGGATCATGAATGCGTTGAGTGGCGAAGGGGCCGAGGATGGAATCCTGGTCAATGCCATCTCCCCGGTAGCCAAGACCCGCATGTGGGGCGTGACCGGCGAGCCGGACAACCTCAAGCCTGAATGGGTAACCCCCGGGGTGATCTTCCTGGCCTCGGCGTTGTGCCTGGACAGCGGCTACATCCTGCGGGCCAGTAACGGTCAGTTCACCGCCACACGTTTCGCTGAGAACCCGGGCGTCGAGTATCCAGTTGACCTGGCGCGGGTCAAAGCCTCGGACGCTACGCAAGTCGCCGCATCATGGGAGGCCATCAAGGAGTGTTGACGGTCACGCAAGATAAAGCGTCAGCCCTTGGGCCTCATAGGGTTGCAGCAGTGCCGGCGTCGTACTGGCCAATGCGACGATCGCGCTGACATGTTCCAGCTCCACCACCTGGTAGGGCGATGCGGTATTGAGCTTTTCCGAGGTGGCCAGCACGATGGTTTCAGCCGCGGCGTGGCATAGCGCGCGCTTCACCACCGCCTCTTCATAATCGCCGGTAGACAGCCCGGCACTCGGGTGCACACTGCAAACCCCCATGAAATACAGGTCGGCGTTTACCCGGCCAATGGCCTCCAGCGTGGCCGCGCCAACCCCCACCAGTGAGTGGCGAAACAGCCGGCCGCCGAGCATGATCACTTCAATCTGCGGATGATCCACCAAGGCCATGGCAATCGACGGGCTGTGGGTGACCACGGTGGCGTTCAGGCCCGCTGGCAAGTGATGGGCCAGTTGCAGGCATGTGGTACCGCCATCGATAAACACCACCTGGCCGGGTTGCACAAGTTGCGCCGCCGTGCGGCCAATGGCGATCTTTTCCTCGGGCACCAAGTGTTCCCGTACCGAAAAATCAGCCATCGCGGGCGAAGCCGGCAAGGCACCGCCGTGCACCCGCAGCAGCAAACCTTCCTTGGCCATTTCCCGCAAGTCGCGGCGAATCGTGTCCTCGGACACCTCCAATGCCTGGCTCAACTCCTTGGCAATCAGCCGGCCGTCGCGGTGCAATGTATCCAGCAGGTGTTGTTTGCGTTGTTGGGTCAGCATTGGTAGCTTCCTGCACGTTTTTTCTTGACTGTGCACGATTTTGCACGACATGCTGAATAACACAAGACAAAAAGGCCCGGCCATGGAAAACAGCCCCGTTCGTATTCACACCGAGGAACTGCTCTCGGATAACTGGTATGTGCTGAAAAAGTACACGTTCGACTTGCGCCGCCGCGACGGCAGCTGGCAGTCCCAGACCCGCGAAATCTATGACCGGGGCAATGGCGCGACCATCCTGCTGTACAACCGCGAACGGCGCACGGTGTTGCTGATTCGCCAGTTCCGCATGCCGACCTTCGTCAATGGCTACCACGGCTACCTGATCGAGTCCGCCGCCGGCTTGCTGGACAACGCCAGCCCCGAGGAACGCATTCGCCTGGAAGCCGAAGAAGAGACGGGCTACCGTGTGGGCCATGTAGAAAAAATCTACTCGGCCTTCATGAGTCCTGGCTCGGTGACTGAACGCATTCACTTCTTTATCGGCGAATATCAGCCGGGTGACCGGGTCAGTGATGGTGGTGGCTTGGAAGATGAAGGTGAGGATATCGAGGTGCTGGAGCTGGGGTTTGAGGCCGCGCTGGCCATGGTAGAAAGTGCCGAGATCGTCGACGGCAAGACCATCATGCTGTTGCAGTATCTTGAATTGCGGATGTTGAAAGAGGGCTGGTGATGTCGCGTCGGGTGTCGCTTGCGCTGGCGATTTTGCTTGCGGGATGCACGGGTGTGAGTGCCGGGCAAACGCCTGTTGGTGATGGTGGTGTTCCTGCGTTTTATACCTGGACCGACAAGCTGCCTGCATCACCTGGGCAGATGCTGCGTAGCGAGCCGTTGACCGGCCAGCAAAGCCTTGCCGATGCAGGGAAGAATATCCGCATTTTGTACACGTCCACCGACGGTCTCGACACCCACAAACGGGTTGTCGTTTCCGGGGCGCTGTTCCTGCCCAAGGGTACGCCGCCGCCGGGTGGCTGGCCGCTGATGGCGTGGGCTCACGGCACGGTAGGCAGCGCCGATATCTGTGCGCCGTCGTTCGCCGGTCGCAGCCCGCGGGATACGCGCTATCTCAATTATTGGCTGGCCCAGGGCTACGCCATCGTCGCCACTGATTACCAAGGGCTCGGGACACCTGGCCTGCATCCGTATGGGCTGACCAGTCCGCTCGCTTATGGTGTGCTCGACAGCATTCGTGCGGTGATGGCGGGTGATTTCGGGCTCTCCAGGCGTGTTGTAGTGTTCGGCCAGTCACAGGGTGCACGTGCTGCGTTTGCCACGGCGGTCTATTGGAAAGACTATGCGCCTGAGTTGAATATCGTCGGTGTGGTGGCGACGGGTACGCCTTACGCCGCGGCCCATAAAACGGGTGACAGTGCCGAGTTGGAAAAGGCACGCCGTTCGGTGGTGCCGACCTTTGCCTACAACTTGCTGCGGCTGAGTACTGCGACCTTGTTTGATCCTTCGTTCGTGCCTGCCGACTATTTGAGCGAGCGCGCGATGCCTGCGTTTGAGAGCAGCCAGCGGGATTGTTTGCATGCCATTGAGCAGCGGGTGGTGGCGGATGGGCTTACGTTCAATGACAGCTTCAGGCGCTCGCCGAAAGCGGCACTCGACAAGGTTTATCGTGAGTCGGCGTATCCGACGTTGAAGACGGATATTCCGGTTTTCGTGGGCACGGGTGGCCAGGATCGGGATGTGTTTGTGCCGGGGCAAAAGGCGCTCGTCAGGGATGCGTGCAAGGCGGGGGACCGGATCGAATGGCATTTTTATCCTGAGCTTGATCATTCTGCGACGGTCAATGGTTCGCTGGGGGACTCGACGCCGTTTGTGCGTAAGGCGTTTGCGGGGGAGGTGATTGGTGGGAATTGTGGGGGGTAGTTTTTGGTTTTTGGGGTAGGTGTGTATATCCGTTATTTAGGTAACGGATGCCTATGGTTTCGCTCTTACAGCGAGTCACTTTTGAAAAGCCGGAATGCCGGCCCAGTCAAAAGTAACCAAAACGCTCTGCCCCGCCTGTCGGCACCTCGCCTAGGCTCGGTGTTCCCTCACTTCGGCATTACTCCGCGGGCCGCCGCGACGGGCCATCCATGGCCCGGCGCGGGTAAACCGGCGTCCTGCCGGTTTACCCGCTCCGCACTGCCTGCGTTCGGCCTCGGGCTGAATGGGGCAGTCAGATCAAGATCAACAGCAGATCAAAAGCAAGAGCACAGCGGCCTACAGGCCGGCTTGAGTGTTAAAAGCGAAAGCAGAGCTGCTTTTCTGTTTTCTGTAGGAGCGAGCTTGCTCGCGAAAAACCTGAGAACGCCGTGTTGAATCAGGATGCCCGCGTCATCGTTAACGACCTTCGCGAGCAAGCCCGCTCCCACATTTGGACCGTGCCCGCTTTAGCTTCTGATCTTGCTGTTGCTGTTGCTTCACCACACTCAAGCCGGCCTGTAGGCCGCTGTGCCCTTGATCTGCTTTTGATCTTGATCTTAGGCGCCCCGTTAAACCACGCTGGCCGAACGCAGGCTTTGGAGCGTGGGTAACCCGGCAGGACGCCGGGTTAGCCGCGCTGGGCCAAGGATGGCCCATCGCGGCGGCCCACGGTCCAAAGCCGGAGTGAGGGCACACCGAGCCCAAGCGAGGTGCCGAGTGGTGGGGCAAGAGCGTTTTGCTTACTTTTGCGCTGTTCAAAAGTGAGC
>NZ_LPNO01000036.1 GCF_001952855.1 Pseudomonas sp. ATCC PTA-122608
GCTCTTGCCCCACCACTCGGCACCTCGCTTGGGCTCGGTGTGCCCGCACTCCGGCAGCACGAAGCGGGCCGCCGCGACGGGGCGTCCCTGCCCCGTCGCGGCTAAACCGGCGTCCTGCCGGTTTACCCGCTCCGTACTGCCTACGTTCGGCCAGCGTGGTTTAACGGGGCGCCTAAGATCAAGATCAAAAGCAGATCAACAGCACAGCGGCCTACCGGCCGGCTTGAGTGTGGTGAAGCAACAGCGAAATCTAGAGCGGGCACGGTCCAAATGTGGGAGCGGGCTTGCTCGCGAAGGTCGTTAACGATGACGCTGGCATTCTGGATGAACGCGGCGGTCTCAGGTTTTTCGCGAGCAAGCTCGCTCCTACAGGAAAGCAGCTCTGCTTTCGGGGGGGCCGTCAACTACGATGGCCGCGAGCGGGCGAGGCACCGAGTGGTTGGGCAAGGACCTTTTGGTTGCTTGAGGTGCGTTTTGGTCATGCCCCCTGGAACAATCGCTCCATCTTGATGATCTCGATGGACACTGGGCTGTTGCCCCGGCTGAAGGTGCCCTCTCCGATCTTGCGAAAGCCGAACGCGGCATAGAATTTCTCGGCGGTGAGGGTCGCCTCCAGGTACGCCTTGGAATGGCCGGCAGCTTCGATCCGTTGCAGTGCTTCGAGCAGCAATCGGGCACCAATCCCCTGCCCGGCGGCGTCACCCCGGACAAACAGTTTGCTGACTTCATGGCCGTCGATTTCCACGAAGCCCTGAAGCGTATCAGTGCAAGCCAGCCAGAAGTTTCCGGCGACGATCGCCTCGCGGTAGGTCTCGGGCGAGCGGCCGTCGAGCCACATGCTGATCTGGTCCGGGACGTAATCGGCTTGCAGAGGTTTTCGACGGAGTTCTTATGCACCTGGAAAATGCCCTCGGCGTCTTCCAGACGGGCGGCGCGGATCTGCAGATTGTTCATTCCTTTGAGGTCCTGATTCGGGTCAATGATCCCGGCATTTATAGCTGACCTACTTCATGCCAGACACTCAAAACGGCCCGTCTTGTGCGTTGACCATCGTTATTACACACCATATAGTGTGCCCACAAACACAGACAACCACTACATAGTGTGCGGCGACGCTGAATACCGACCACACTATGCGCAGTATTTCAATGCCTTGAAGCCTGCAAAACGCACATTTTTGAACACGCTGGGTGAATCGAAGCCCACGCCGTCAAACGGACCAGGAAGGAGCAATTCAATGCTGAGTTGGGATGAAGCAGATCAACCAGACACCGGTGACGTAGTCATCCGAGGCGCCAACGCCGGCCACGCCACCGAAGCCAACATGGACCGCCTCGACGGCGCCGGCGCTGCCGCCGCCCTTGAAGCCCGCAACGTGACCGCCAGCGACTCCGCCGCGATCATCCGCGCCAAGGCCGCCCTCGACAAACTCGACGTCGCCGAAGGCCTCGCCGAGCTGGAAGGCTCCGCTGCCCGCGTCGCCGTAGACGAAAAGCGCATGATCAACTGCCGCGCCGACCTCAACCAACTCGTCCCCTTCAAATACGACTGGGCCTGGCAGAAATACCTCGACGGCTGCGCCAACCACTGGATGCCGCAAGAGGTCAACATGACCGCCGACATCGCCCTGTGGAAAAACCCCGAAGGCCTGACCGACGACGAACGCCGCATCGTGATGCGCAACCTCGGTTTCTTCTCCACTGCAGATTCGTTGGTCGCGAACAACCTGGTACTGGCCGTGTACCGCCTGATCACCAACCCGGAGTGCCGCCAGTACATCCTGCGCCAGGCCTTCGAAGAAGCGATCCACACCCACGCCTACCAGTACTGCATCGAATCGCTGGCCATGGATGAAGGCGAGATCTTCAACATGTACCACGAGATTCCATCGGTCGCCAAAAAGGCTGCCTGGGGCTTGAAGTACACCCGTTCGATCTCCGATCCGAAGTTCGAAACCGGCACCGTCGAGACCGACAAAGAGTTGCTGCGCAACCTGGTCGCCTACTACTGCGTACTGGAAGGCATCTTCTTCTACTGCGGCTTCACCCAGATCCTGTCCATGGGCCGTCGCAACAAAATGACCGGCGTGGCCGAGCAGTTCCAGTACATCCTGCGGGATGAGTCGATGCACCTGAACTTCGGCATCGATGTGATCAACCAGATCAAAATCGAAAACCCGCATTTGTGGGATGCCGAGATGAAGGAAGAAGCAACCCAGATGATCCTGCAAGGGACTCAGCTGGAGATCGAATACGCGCGTGACACCATGCCACGTGGGGTGTTGGGGATGAATGCGGCGATGATGGAGGACTACCTCAAGTTCATCGCGAACCGCCGTTTGTCGCAGATTGGGTTGAAGGAAGAGTATCCAGGGACGACGAATCCGTTCCCTTGGATGAGCGAGATCATGGACTTGAAGAAAGAGAAGAATTTCTTTGAGACCCGTGTGATCGAGTACCAGACCGGCGGCGCGCTGAGCTGGGACTGATTAGCGACGCCAATTAAAAATGTGGGAGCGGGCTTGCTCGCGAATGCGGTGGATCAGCCTAGATATCTGGCGACTGACACACCGCCTTCGCGAGCAAGCCCGCTCCCACATTGGTTATCGGTGCTCCATAAATTTTGTATACGTACCTTTATGCCCAATCAAACCATCAAGACACCCTGCGTCGGCCTGTGCTCCACCGTTTACGGGGACCTGGTATGCCGGGGCTGCAAGCGTTATCACCATGAGGTGATTCAGTGGAACGGCTACAACGCCGAGGAGAAACAAGCGGTGTGGCTGCGCCTGGAACAACTGCTGGTGCAGGTGATGACCAGCAAGCTGCAGGTGCTGGACCCGCAGCGCCTGCGCCAGCAACTGGAAGACCGCAAGATTCGGTTTGTGCCCCACCAGTCGCCGTATTGCTGGGCGTACCAGTTGATTGCCCGGGGCGCGCGGGTGATTTCGAAGCTGGATGCGTATGGGTTGGCGCTGTTGCCGGAGTTTCGCGAGCGAAGTCTGGCGGATTTGCGGGATGCGATTGATCGGGAGTTTTTTCTGTTGTCCGAGGCGCATTACGAGCGGTATATCGCGCCGGGGTTTCTGCGGGAATCGTTTGGGCCGCCGTTGATAGCCACTTTCGGCTCGTAGCAGCTGTCGAGCCTTGGCGAGGCTGCGTTTGCGGTGTGCCTGATACACCGCTGACGCAGCCTCGCCAAGGCTCGACAGCTGCTACGGGGGGGGGAATCAGAGTTTCCAGGGGGCTTCGCGATCGGTGTGCAATGCGTACCGCTCGATCGCCTGCGAGAGTGTCAGATTTTTTGTGTTCGGGCCGGTTACGGCCTGCCGTCAGGCAGGCCTAGCTTTACCAGGTCGGCCTGATAAATCGATCTCCGTACAGAATCGCAAATTGATTCATCGCGCTCTTCCAATCATGAGCTGCACTGCCCCAATTCGCGGTGATATTTCGCAATGCCAGCCAGATTAGCTTTGTCGCGGACTCATCCGTTGGGAAGTGGCCTCGCGTCTTGATGATCTTGCGCAACTGGGCAT
>NZ_LPNO01000037.1 GCF_001952855.1 Pseudomonas sp. ATCC PTA-122608
CGGTACGTGTCAATGTATCTGTCGCCTTACTACTGTTTTAGCAAGCCATTGCGGCCCTAGCATCCGGTCGCTCCGGGTTCAGATAAACAGCTTCTGCAAGCTGCCAGTTACGTGTGTTCCCGCTCCAGCGGCTGGGATTAGCCGCTTTAGCGGACTCGTACAGATCCTTGCGGGCTAGCAGCAAGGCCAGCGCCTTACCCTCGTGGCGCTCGTCCGGCGTCACGTACTTCAAGGCGCTATGGCGGTGTTCTTCGTTGTACCACTCAACAAATTTCTGCACCCATAGCCTTGCTTGAGTCAGTTCGTCAAACGGCTGGTCTGGCCACAGCGGGCAATATTTGGCTGTGCGGAAAAGCGCTTCGGCGTATGCGTTATCGTTGCTAACCCGAGGGCGGCTGAAGGAAGGTTCAACACCCAGCGAGATCATGCTTTCACGCAGCAGAGAGCCTTTCATCACATGCCCATTGTCCGAGTGCAGCACCAACGGCCGACCCGCAGTACGCTCGCGCAAACATCCCTTTTCGAGTAGTGCGCAAGCATGTTCTGAACACTCGGACTCATGTACTTCGTTGGTCACCAACTTGCGGCTGTAGATGTCCTTGACCATGTACCAGTAGTAAAAACGGCCCTTGACGGTGGTGGGTAACCACGTGATATCCCAACACCACACCTGATTAGGGCCATCCGCACGATGCGTGGTCAAAACTCTGCGCTTGGGCGCCTTCGCTCGACCACGGCGTGTGTTCTGATTCGCTTCTTTCAGCACCCGATAGAACGTGGATTCCGATGCCAAGTAAATGCCTTCGTCCGCTAGTTTTGGGACAATTTGATGCGGCGTCAGACTCGCGTAACCAGGTTGATTGGCGGCATCCAAAACAGCCTGACGCTCTTGAGCGCTAAGTTTGTTCGGCGGTGCTTCGCGCTGGACTGTCTGGCGCCTGTCTACTTCGCAGGTTCGCCAGCGCTGGACTGTCCGCAGGCAAAGCCCAAGTTCATTACACGCCCGAAATCGGCGTGCCCCATTGGCTACTGCTTCGGCGATCAGCCCTAAAACCTGTATACGATCGGAGGCGCTGATCAGTCTTCCTTGTCCTTGCCCCAGATCGCATTGGCTTTTTTTCTGAGCTCCAGCAAAGCCACCGCCTCCTTGTGATCAGCATCAGAGCGAAGCAATTGCCGCTCAAGCTCCTTAATTTTTGTTTGCTCGACGGTTTGCTTCTTAGTGGGCTGAGGATCAATTGCAACGTTGGCGTTCTGGCAGGCCAGGCGCCATTGTTGAATCTGCTCAGGATAAATGCCTTTGATTCGGCAGTATTGAGAAAGCTCAACCTCGCTCAACGGTGCGGTTTCCATGACGGCATTAAACTTATCGGCACTGGACCACTGATCACTTGTCTTGTTATTGCCTGGAACGACCAAACCTTTATCTCTAGCCATTTKTCTCCAATCTCGCAGTGACTGTGGGGTGACGCCGATTGCAACGGCGAGTTCTGCCACCGCTCGATTAAGGGGCGGCATCATTTGCAGAACCGCCCAATCCTTGAAGTCATTGTCATAACGTTTCGGCATTGCCAAACACCTTCGCCCCCTTGAATGATTGAGTCAAACATCAGAGGTGACAGATAGGCTGACACGGGGGG
>NZ_LPNO01000038.1 GCF_001952855.1 Pseudomonas sp. ATCC PTA-122608
AGCCATCCCTTTCAAGGTCTTGGTTTAAAATCCCCTAACCAATCCAGTCAGGGCGACGAAACTATGTGGGACAAGGTTTTAGAACGGTTTGAAAAACTAGCACCAGCCAGTGTCATGACCAAGTTGGTCTTAGAGCAGGCGGTAGATGCCGAGTGGGTTGACAAGGTGTTCGATGATCACCGCCAACGGCAGTACTCACGTGAGCTTTTATTTTCAACCGTTGTTGAGCTGATGTCCCTTGTTTCATTGGGCTTGAGGCCGTCGTTACACGCGGCGGCGCGCAAGATGGAGGGCCTTTCGGTCAGCGTTTCGGCGCTCTACGACAAGATCAAACGAACCGAACCCGAGCTACTCCGCGCCCTCATTTCGGGCAGTGCCGAGCGTTTGATACCTACCGTTGAAAAGCTCGGCCATTCATCGATCTTGCCCGGCTGGCAGTTGCGTATTGTTGATGGCAATCACCTGCCGGCCACTGAAAAACGTCTAGGCGCTCTGCGCAATGAGCGCGGCGCAGCGCGCCCAGGATTTTCAGTAGTTGCCTACGATCCGGATCTGGATTTAGTCGTTGATCTTCAGCCGTGGGAAGATGCCTACGCCAGTGAGCGAGTCAGTGTTTTACCGCTRCTGGCCCGCGCATGCGCGGGCCAGTTGTGGATAGCTGACCGGCTCTATTGCACGTTGCCTGTCCTGCAAGCCTGCGAGGACACGGGGGCTTCGTTCATCGTTCGCCAACCCAGCAAGCATCCGCGCCTGGTCCAGGAAAGTGAGTGGCAAGACTCAGGAACGGTCGATAGCGGAACCGTTCGCGAACAAATCATCGAAGTGACGGGTGGCCGCCGCTGGCGACGCGTTGAGTTGAGCCTGCAAACGGCGAATGACTCAGGTGATTTGGTGATGTGGTTCTGGAGCAATTTGCCCGACACCATCAGTGCCCAGCAGATAGCCGATTTATACCGTCGTCGCTGGAGTATTGAGGGGATGTTTCAGCGCCTTGAGTCGGTACTGGACAGTGAAATTAAGAGCCTTGGCAGCCCGAAAGCCGCGCTATTGGGCTTTGCCTCGGCGGTCCTGGCTTACAACGTTTTGTCGGTTCTCAAGCGTAGCGTTGAGCAGGCGCACCGCGAAACGCAGCCTGAGGGTTGGGAGGTTTCGATTTTCCACTTGGCGGTGCATGTTCGCAGTGATTATCAAGGCTTGCAGATCGCATTGCCTGCGGAAAATTTCCCTCTTGAAAAGACCCCGCAAGGGCTGGCAGAGCGGTTGCTGGCCCTGGCGAGGTTGATCAAACCCAAGTCCGTCGCGAAAAGCCCTCGCGGTCCTAAAGTCGCCAAGCCCAAGGAATGGCTTGAAGGTAAGGCGGCACGGGCGCATGTCTCAACAGCTAGGGTGCTTAAGGCGGCCAAGTCGGATAAACGGACTTAAACATG
>NZ_LPNO01000039.1 GCF_001952855.1 Pseudomonas sp. ATCC PTA-122608
GGGGCTGTCATAAATTTTGTGTTCGGGCATAACATGTTGATAGAGGTGCATGTATGCCGACCAAAAAGAAACCGGCCCGTGAGGCCCCGCGAGACCTTCCATCCATTCCAAAAGAGCTGATCGACCAGTTCGTCAGCGGCCCGATGAGTGCCGAGGCTATTCAGGATGCCTCGATGGCGTTCAAAAAGGCGCTGATCGAGCGAGCTCTTGGTGCCGAGTTGGGCCACCACCTTGGCTATCCTCAGGGCGCGGAGCGCCCTGAGGAATCGAGTAACCAGCGCAACGGCAAGAGCGGAAAAACGGTGCTAACCGATGACGGTCCGCTGCGTTTGGACATTCCCAGAGACCGTGATGGAAGCTTTGCTCCGATTCTGATCCCCAAACACGAACGGCGTTTTACCGGCTTCGACGACAAGATTATCGCGATGTATGCCCGAGGCATGACGGTTCGCGAAATCCGTGCGTTTCTCTCTGAACAGTACGGAACAGACGTCTCCCATGACTTCATCAGTTCTGTCACTGACGCAGTTTTGGAGGAGGTTACCGCCTGGCAACAGCGACCGCTTGAACCGATGTACCCGGTAATTTTCTTCGATGCATTGCGAGTCAAAATTCGCGACGAAGGCCTGGTTCGCAACAAAGCGATCTACTTGGCACTGGGAGTATTGCCGGACGGAACGCGAGATATCCTGGGAATTTGGATTGAAACAACCGAAGGCGCCAAATTTTGGATGAAGGTCTTTAACGACCTGAAAACCCGAGGCGTCGAAGACGTCTTGATCGCCGTAACTGACGGTCTCAAAGGCATGCCCGAAGCGCTGAGTGCTGTGTTTCCTGAGACGACGTTGCAGACCTGTATCGTCCACCTGATCCGTAACAGCCTCGATTACGCCCCTTGGGATAAGCGCCGTGAGCTGGCCAAGGCACTGAAGCCGATTTATCAAGCACTCAATGCTGACGCCGCAGAACAAGCGTTACTGGCTTTCGAAGCTGGGCCTTGGGGTAAGCAATATCCGACAGTCGTATCAGCTTGGAGACGTGCTTGGGATCGAGTTATACCGTTCTTCGTGTTTCCCCCGGCGATACGCAAAGTGATCTACACAACCAACGCCATCGAGAGTATCAATGCCCAGTTGCGCAAGATCATCAAGACGCGAGGCCACTTCCCAACGGATGAGTCCGCGACAAAGCTAATCTGGCTGGCATTGCGAAATATCACCGCGAATTGGGGCAGTGCAGCTCATGATTGGAAG
>NZ_LPNO01000040.1 GCF_001952855.1 Pseudomonas sp. ATCC PTA-122608
TGAACTGGTCCAGTAATTTCGGACATTCTTTTCGGTTCTCACGCTGCTAGCTTTTCCGCCGCTATCGGTGAGTGATAACCGTTGTAGCTGTGGCGCCTTACGCTGTTGTATCGCGCCACATATCGGTTGATATCTACCTGGGCCTCGTACTCAGAGCTATAACCTCCCTCAGGCACCCATTCGGACTTCAAGCTGCCAAAAAAACGTTCCATCGGGGCGTTGTCCCAGCACTGGCCTTTTCGACTCATGCTCTGTTTCAGCTCGTGCGCCTGCAGTTCAGCCCTGAATTTATGGCTGGTGTACTGGCAGCCTTGATCAGAATGAAACATCACACCTTTTGGTCGCCCTCTCAGTTCAACAGCCATCCGCAGTGACTCACTTGCCAGCGTCGCATCGGCAACCAGTGAATACGACCATCCCACCACTCGACGSGCAAACAGATCCAGCACCACAGAAAAATAGAGCCAGCGTTTGCCGAGTTGGATATAGGTGATGTCCGCGCACCAGACCTTGTTGATGTCAGCGACGTAAAACTCACGTTCCAGCTCATGTTCAGCCACCAAAGACTCAACGCCTGACGATTTGTACTTATGTGGCCTGCGTTGCCGGCTGCTAATCCCAGCTTCCTTCATCAAGCTACGAGCCATGTAACGCCCAACCTGATGGCCTGCACCTCGCAGGTCCTCAGAGAGGGTTCGAGCTCCTGCCGATCCTCTTGAAGCCTTGTGGTACTTAACTAGAACAACCTTGAGCGCTTCGCGCTCCAGGTTGGTTTTCCCCTGACGCTGACGCCAGGCGTAGTAGCTACTGCGGTTGACTTCGAAAACACGACAACAATCTGTAATGCCGTACTGTTCGCCTAGCTCGCTGATCAGAGGGAATGATCTTTGGAGTCCAAAAGCAGGAGAACACTGGCCTTTTTTAGAATTTCGATATCCCGATCTTTCTGCCTGAGCAGGGCCTGGAGTTCCTGGATTTTCTTTTGGTCGGCAGTAATCGCCTTTGTACCAGCCATCGTTGATCCGGCGCGCTCTTTGCGCACCTGCTCGACCCAGCGACGCAAAGCCGTAGGGCCGATATCCAAACTGGCGCAAATTTCGGGAACAGGCAGGTTTTGATCAAGCACCATACTGACGGCGTTGAGTTTGAACTCGCTGGAATAGGACTTTCGCATCATCTGCACACCTCAGGTTTGGGCGCCATCATAGCGCCCTATTGATGTGTCCAAATTCATTAGGCCAGTTCA
>NZ_LPNO01000041.1 GCF_001952855.1 Pseudomonas sp. ATCC PTA-122608
AGGGACATCAGCTCAACAACGGTTGAAAATAAAAGCTCACGTGAGTACTGCCGTTGGCGGTGATCATCGAACACCTTGTCAACCCACTCGGCATCTACCGCCTGCTCTAAGACCAACTTGGTCATGACACTGGCTGGTGCTAGTTTTTCAAACCGTTCTAAAACCTTGTCCCACATAGTTTCGTCGCCCTGACTGGATTGGTTAGGGGATTTTAAACCAAGACCTTGAAAGGGATGGCTCTTACAGCGGGTCACTTTTGAAAAGCGCAAAAGTAACCAAAACGCTCTGCCCCGCCTGTCGGCACCTCGCTTGGGCTCGGTGTTCCCTCACTCCGGCATTACTCCGCGGGCCGCCGCGACGGGCCATCCATGGCCCGGCGCGGCTAAACCGGCGTCCTGCCGGTTTACCCGCTCCGCAATACCTGCGTTCGGCCTCGGGCTGAATGGGGCAGTCAGATCAAAAGCAGATCAAAAGCAAGGCACAGCGGCCTAAAGGCCGGCTTGAGTGTTAGAAGCAGAGGCAAGATCGAGAGCGAAAGCAGAGCTGCTTTTCTGTGGGAGCGGGCTTGCTCGCGAAAAACCTGAGACCGCCGCGTTCATCCAGAATGCCAGCGTCATCGTTAACGACCTTCGCGAGCAAGCCCGCTCCCACATTTGGACCGTGCCCGCTTTAGCTTCTGATTTTGCTGTTGCTGTTGCTGTTGCTTCACCACACTCAAGCCGGCCGGTAGGCCGCTGTGCCCTTGATCTGCTTTTGATCTTGATCTTAGGCGCCCCGTTAAACCACGCTGGCCGAACGCAGGTATTACGGAGCGGGTAAACCGGCAGGACGCCGGTTTAGCCGCGACGGGGCAGGGACGCCCCGTCGCGGCGGCCCGCGGAGTAATGCCGGAGTGCGGGCACACCGAGCTCAAGCGAGGTGCCGAGTGGTGGGGCAAGAGCCTTTTGGTTACTTTTGGGCTCTTCCCCCCGTGTCAGCCTATCTGTCACCTCTGATGTTTGACTCAATCATTCAAGGGGGCGAAGGTGTTTGGCAATGCCGAAACGTTATGACAATGACTTCAAGGATTGGGCGGTTCTGCAAATGATGCCGCCCCTTAATCGAGCGGTGGCAGAACTCGCCGTTGCAATCGGCGTCACCCCACAGTCACTGCGAGATTGGAGACAAATGGCTAGAGATAAAGGTTTGGTCGTTCCAGGCAATAACAAGAC
>NZ_LPNO01000042.1 GCF_001952855.1 Pseudomonas sp. ATCC PTA-122608
AGGGACATCAGCTCAACAACGGTTGAAAATAAAAGCTCACGTGAGTACTGCCGTTGGCGGTGATCATCGAACACCTTGTCAACCCACTCGGCATCTACCGCCTGCTCTAAGACCAACTTGGTCATGACACTGGCTGGTGCTAGTTTTTCAAACCGTTCTAAAACCTTGTCCCACATAGTTTCGTCGCCCTGACTGGATTGGTTAGGGGATTTTAGGGACATCAGCTCAACAACGGTTGAAAATAAAAGCTCACGTGAGTACTGCCGTTGGCGGTGATCATCGAACACCTTGTCAACCCACTCGGCATCTACCGCCTGCTCTAAGACCAACTTGGTCATGACACTGGCTGGTGCTAGTTTTTCAAACCGTTCTAAAACCTTGTCCCACATAGTTTCGTCGCCCTGACTGGATTGGTTAGGGGATTTTAAACCAAGACCTTGAAAGGGATGGCTCTTACAGCGGCTCACTTTTGAAAAGCGCAAAAGTAAGCAAAACGCTCTTGCCCCACCACTCGGCACCTCGCTTAGGCTCGGTGTGCCCTCACTCCGGCTTTGGACCGTGGGCCGCCGCGATGGGCCATCCTTGGCCCAGCGCGGCTAACCCGGCGTCCTGCCGGGTTACCCACGCTCCAAAGCCTACGTTCGGCCAGCGTGGTTTAACGGGGCGCCTAAGATCAAGATCACAAGCAGATCAAGGGCACAGCGGCCTACCGGCCGGCTTGAGTGTGGTGAAGCAACAGCAGGAGCAACAGCAAAACCAGAAGCGGTCACGGTCCAAATGTGGGAGCGGGCTTGCTCGCGAAGGTCGTTAACGATGACGCGGGCATCCTGATTCAACGCGGCGCTCTCAGGTTTTTCGCGAGCAAGCCCGCTCCCACAGAAAAGCAGCTCTGCTTTCGCTCTGGATCTTGCCTCTGCTTTTAACACTCAAGCCGGCCGG
>NZ_LPNO01000043.1 GCF_001952855.1 Pseudomonas sp. ATCC PTA-122608
TTCCGCTCTTACAGCGGCTCACTTTTGAAAAGCGCAAAAGTAAGCAAAACGCTCTTGCCCCACCACTCGGCTCCTCGCCTAGGCTCGGAGTGCCCTCACTCCGGCTTTGGAGCGTGGGCCGCCGCGATGGGCCATCCTTGGCCCAGCGCGGCTAACCCGGCGTCCTGCCGGGTTACCCACGCTCCAAAGCCTGCGTTCGGCCAGCGTGGTTTAACGGGGCGCCTAAGATCAAGATCAACAGCAGATCAACAGCACAGCGGCCTACCGGCCGGCTTGAGTGTGGTGAAGCAACAGCAACAGCAACAGCGAAATCAAGAGCGGGCACAGTCCAAATGTGGGAGCGGGCTTGCTCGCGAAGGTCGTTAACGATGACACGGGCATCCTGATTCAACGCGGCGGTCTCAGGTTTTTCGCGAGCAAGCTCGCTCCTACAGAAAAGCGGCTTTGCTTTCGCTCTTAACACTCAAGCCGGCCGGTAGGCCGCTGTGCTCTGCTTTTGATCTGCTTTTGATCTTGATCTGCGGGCCCCGTYAACCACGATGGCCGCAAGYAGGCACGGTGGAGCGGGTAAATCGGCAGGGAAGCCGATTTAGCCGCGCCGGGCCATGGATGGCCCGTCGCGGCGGCCCGCGGAGCCGAGCCGGAGTGCGGGCATGCCGAGCCYAGGCGAGGCACCGAGTGGTGGGGCAAAGACCTTTTGGTTACTTTTGGGGCGTTCCCCCCGTGTCAGCCTATCTGTCACCTCTGATGTTTGACTCAATCATTCAAGGGGGCGAAGGTGTTTGGCAATGCCGAAACGTTATGACAATGACTTCAAGGATTGGGCGGTTCTGCAAATGATGCCGCCCCTTAATCGAGCGGTGGCAGAACTCGCCGTTGCAATCGGCGTCAC
>NZ_LPNO01000044.1 GCF_001952855.1 Pseudomonas sp. ATCC PTA-122608
GAGGGGGAGAGGGAGAAAGAGGGGAAAGGAAGGAGGGAAGGGAAGGGGAAGGAGGGAAAGGAGGAAGGGGAGGAGAAGGGGAGGGAGGGGGGGGGAAGGGGGGGAAAGGAGGAAGAGGAGAAAGGAAAGGAGAAGAGGGAGGAGAGGGAGGAGGAAGGGAAGGAGAGGAAGGAGGGGGAGAGGGAGGGGGAGGAGGAGGAAGAGGAGGGGAGGGGGGAAGAAGGAGGGGAGAAGAAAAAAGAGAGGAAGAAAAGGAAAAGGGAAAAGAAGAAAGAGAGGGAAGAGAGGAAAAAGGAGAAGAAAAAAGAGAGGGAGGGAAGGAAGGAGGAGAAGGAAAGAAAGAAGAAGAAAGAAAAGGGAGAGGAAAAAAAGGAGAGGAGGGAGGAGAAAAAGAAGGAGGAGAAGGAGAGAGGGGAGGAGAGGAGGGAAAAAAAAAAGAGGGAAAAGAAAAAGAAGGGGGAAGAGAGGAGGAGAAAAAGGAGGAAGAAAGAGAAAAAGGAGGGGAAGGAGGGGAAAAAGGAGAAAAGAAAAGAAAGGAAGAGAAAGGGGAGGGAGGAGGGGGAAGGAGGGAAGAAGAAAAAGAAGAAGAAGAGGGAGGGAGAGGAGAAGAGGGGAGAGAAGGAAAAGGAGAGGGAGAAGGGAGGAAAGGAGGGGGGGGGAAGGGGGGGAAAGGAGGAAGAGGAGAAAGGAAAGGAGAAGAGGGAGAAGGGGAAAAAGGGAGGGAAGGAGAGGAAGGAGGGGGAGAGGGAGGGGGAGGGGGAGAGGAAAGAAAAGGAAGGAGGGAAAAAAGAAAAAGGGGAGGGGGGAAGGAAGAAAAAGAGGGGAGGAGGGGGGAGGGAGAGGGAAGAGAGGAAAAAG
>NZ_LPNO01000045.1 GCF_001952855.1 Pseudomonas sp. ATCC PTA-122608
GCCCTGAGGATAGCCAAGGTGGTGGCCCAACTCGGCACCAAGAGCTCGCTCGATCAGCGCCTTTTTGAACGCCATCGAGGCATCCTGAATAGCCTCGGCACTCATCGGGCCGCTGACGAACTGGTCGATCAGCTCTTTTGGAATGGATGGAAGGTCTCGCGGGGCCTCACGGGCCGGTTTCTTTTTGGTCGGCATACATGCACCTCTATCAACATGTTATGCCCGAACACAAAATTTATGACAGCCCCTTACAGCGGGTCACTTTTGGCAAACGCCCGGAATGCCGGCCCAGCCAAAAGTAACCAAAAGGTCTTTGCCCCACCACTCGGTGCCTCGCCTAGGCTCGGCATGCCCGCACTCCGGCCCGATTCCGCGGGCCGCCGCGACGGGCCATCCATGGCCCGGCGCGGCTAAATCGGCTTCCCTGCCGATTTACCCGCTCCACCGTGCCTGCTTGCGGCCAGCGTGGTTGACGGGGCCCGCAGATCAAAATCAAAAGCAGATCAAAAGCCAGAGCACAGCGGCCTACAGGCCGGCTTGAGTGTTAAGAGCGAAAGCAGAGCTGCTTTCCTGTAGGAGCGAGCTTGCTCGCGAAAAACCTGAGGGCGCCGCGTTCATTCAGGATGCCAGCGTCATCGTTAACGACCTTCGCGAGCAAGCCCGCTCCCACAGTGGACCGCGTTTGCCGTTGCTTTTGATTTAGCCTTTGCTTCACCACACTCAAGCCGGCCTGTAGGCCGCTGTGCCCTTGATCTGCTTTTGATCTTGATCTTAGGCGCCCCGTTAAACCACGCTGGCCGAACGCAGGCTTTGGAGCGTGGGTAACCCGGCAGGACGCCGGGTTAGCCGCGCT
>NZ_LPNO01000046.1 GCF_001952855.1 Pseudomonas sp. ATCC PTA-122608
CGGCGCGCTCTTTGCGCACCTGCTCGACCCAGCGACGCAAAGCCGTAGGGCCGATATCCAAACTGGCGCAAATTTCGGGAACAGGCAGGTTTTGATCAAGCACCATACTGACGGCGTTGAGTTTGAACTCGCTGGAATAGGACTTTCGCATCATCTGCACACCTCAGGTTTGGGCGCCATCATAGCGCCCTATTGATGTGTCCAAATTCATTAGGCCAGTTCAGCTTGCTCGCGAAAGCGGAGTGTCAGCCAATACATGTGTGGCTGATCCACCGCATTCGCGAGCAAGCCCGCTCCCACATTTTGATGGGTGTTCGCCTCAAAACCTACATGCTGCCTTCCACATCATCCAGGCTGAACGTCTCGGTATGGTCGTCATAGGAGAAAATCTCCGCATACCGTCCCCATGCCACCACGCTTTCCAGGGTCTTTTCCACAAAGGCTTCCGTCATCGAATCTTCCAGTTCCTGCTCGAAACGCACCCGTGGCGCCCGGTGGCCGCTGCGCTCAAGCAACACCTGGTGAATACGTGCGGCCAATGGCACGTGGCGGATCAAGTGTTCGGCAAACAGGGTTTTACGCTCCTGGGTGCCGTAGTCGGCGAACAGTTTGCCGGCGTCGGTGAGGGTGATGTCGGCACCCTTGAGTTCGGCGAAGCCCAAATGCTCAAGCATCTCCGCCACCGGGAACAGATCGTCGACTTCCAGCAAGCGCCGTTCGGCCACGGTCGGCAGGCCGGCGTGGCCGTTGTAGGGCTCGGCGGCCAGGGTTTCGATCAAGCCGGCCATCAGGTTGGTGGAGACTTCCGGCAACAGGCTGCCCATTTTCAGCTCAGGCAAACCTCTGCTGGCGTCAGCGCTGCGCCGGTCGGTCATCAGGGCGTAGATGTCGTCGACCATTTGCCGGAAGGTCGGGTCCAGACGGTTTCGCGGGTGGGCAAACGGCACCTTGATCTCGGCCACCACCCGGCCAGGGTTGGACGACAGCACCAGGATGCGGTCGCACATCAGCACCGCTTCTTCGATGTTGTGGGTCACGATCAGGATCGATTTGATCGGTAGTTGCTTGCCGCTCCACAGATCCAGTAGGTCGGTGCGCAGGGTTTCAGCGGTGAGCACGTCCAGCGCCGAGAACGGTTCGTCCATCAGCAGCAGGGTCGGGTTCACCACCAGCCCGCGGGCGAAACCGACGCGTTGGCGCATGCCACCGGACAGTTCGCGCGGGTAGGCGTTTTCAAAACCGTCCAGACCGATCAAGTCGATGGCCGCCAGGGCGCGCCTGCGGGATTCCTTGCGCTCGACCTGCAAGGCTTGCAGGCCGGCCTCGACGTTTTCCAGCACGGTCAGCCACGGGAACAGTGCAAAGGTCTGGAACACCATGGCCACGCCTTCGGCCGGGCCGGTGAGTGGCGCGCCGTTGTAGCGTACTTCGCCCGACGAGGGCTGAATCAGCCCCGCGATGATGCGCAGCAAGGTCGACTTGCCCGAGCCGGAACGGCCGAGCATGCCGACAATCTCGCCTTCGTGCAGGCTCAAGTCCACGCCGCTGAGGACTTGCAGCTCATCTTTACCTTTGCCGAACACCCGGTTCACGTTTTTCAACGAGTAGATTTCCGGGGTGTCGGCGGCATGCTCGGTATAGGTAGTCATCACTGCGAATCCCATCAATTCAGACGAAGTTTGTTTTCAGCCAGGGCGTACATCGGCCGCCAGACCGCGCGGTTGAACGCCACCACGAAGATCGACATCACCACCACGCCCAGGGCAATTTTCGGGAAGTCGCCGGCGGCGGTGGTCTGTGCGATGTAGGCGCCGAGCCCGTGGGCGACTACGTTGTCCTGGCCCCAGGACACGTACTCTGACACGATACTGGCGTTCCAGGCACCGCCCGAGGCGGTAATGGCGCCGGTGACGTAGTACGGGAAAATCCCCGGCAGCATCACTTTGCGCCACCACAACCAGCCGCGAATGCGGAAGTTGGCCGCGGCTTCCTTGAAGTCATTCGGGAACGCGCTGGCGCCGGCGATCACGTTGAACAGGATGTACCACTGGGTGCCCAGCACAATCAGCGGGCTCAGCCAGATATCCGGGTTGAGGTTGTAGTGCAGGATCACGATGACGAACACCGGGAACAGCAGGTTCGCCGGGAATGCCGCGAGGAACTGCGCCAGCGGCTGGATTTTTTCCGCAAGCGCAGGGCGCAAGCCGATCATCACGCCCAACGGCACCCAGATCAGCGAGGCAATCAGGATCAGGCCGACCACCCGCAACAACGTGATCAGCCCCAGCACGAATACATGGCCGACTTCGGCGAGGGTCACTTCGGTGCCGACGTACTGCACGATGTGGTACAGCGCATAAGCGGCCAGCAGCGCGATGAGCGTGCCCCACACCCAGTCGATCACTTTTGACGCCCTTGGTGTTTCTGCCGGCAACGCCTTGAGTGCGCCGCCAGCCAGGCTGAAGCGCTTGTTGCCAATGCGGCTGATGGTGCGGGTGAGCGGCCGCAGGCTGCGCTGGACGATGCGCGTGCGCTGGATCAGGTTCAGCAGCCAGGATTGCGGCGCGGCGCCTTGGGAGGCAGTGGTTTCCATGCGGAACTTGTCGGCCCAGGCCACCAACGGGCGGAACAGGAACTGGTCGTACATCAGGATGACCACAATCATCGCCAGGATCACGTAACCCACGGCGTGCAGGTCTTTTTGGGCAATCGCCAGGGCCAGGTAGGAACCTACACCCGGCAAGGTGATGGTCTTGTCGCCGACGGTAATGGCCTCGGAGGCGACCACGAAAAACCAGCCGCCGGACATGCTCATCATCATGTTCCACACCAGCCCGGGCATGGCGAAGGGTACGTCGAGCTTCCAGAACCGCTGCCAACCGGAAAGCCGCAGGTTGGTCGACACTTCCACCAGGTCATTGGGCAGCATGCGCAGCGACTGGTAGAAGCTGAACGTCATGTTCCAGGCCTGGCTGGTGAAGATCGCAAAGATTGCGGCGAACTCCGCACCGAGCACGCGCCCGGGGAACAGCAGCAGGAAGAACGTCACGGTAAACGAGATGTAGCCCAGTACCGGTACCGATTGCAGGATATCCAGCACGGGCACCAGCAGTTTCTCGGCGCGCCGGCTTTTGGCGGCCAGGGTGCCGTACAACAGGGTGAACACCAGCGCTGCAACCATCGCCGCCAGCATGCGCAGGGTGGTGCGCATCGCGTATTCCGGCAGGTTGGCCGGGTCGAGGGAGATGACTTCACTTTGCAAGGTGGCGATGGGCGCCCAGGTTTCCCGGGCAGTGATGGAGAAAAACAGTAAAAAGCCGATCACCAGGGGCAGGGCGACCAAGTCCCAGCGGTTGGGCAACAAACGCAATGTGGACGCAGGGATGTAGTGACGGAGCACTCTTTTCATAGGCAGTCAGTCCTGCAGCGTTCAGGTTCAGGGGCGTGATGGGAGTGAGCTTAGCTGCTGCACGAATGACCCTACGAGAAGGAAGGGCGCTGTTTTCGCGAGTCAGGGCAACGAGGCGTTGCAGGCGGGATTGTACGTTTCTAAATGTTACAGGCACATAAATTTGCTGTCAGTTTCCTGTACGAACTGCAGCTAGGGCGGTGGCGCCCCAGCTGCTTCTCGGCTGCTATTCAAACCGCAGGATCACCCGACGGTTGTGCTTGCTCTTCTTCTCGATTTTTTCGCAGAACACCCGGCCGATTTCCTCGGTATTGGTCACATGGGTGCCGCCACAGGGCTGTATGTCGATGCCGGCAATTTCGATCACCCTTACTGAGCCTTGGATCACCGGTGGCGCCACCGCCTGGGTGCGGGTGATCTGTAGCAGGGTCGAGTACTCCGAGGCGGGCATCGACAGGGTTTTCACCGCGTGAGCCTGTTCGATCAGGGCATTGAGGTCGCGGGTGATGGTGTCTTTGTCGAGGGTCATTTCCGGCAGGTCGAAATCCAGGCGGCCCTTGTCGGCACCGATGCTGCAACCGGTCACCGGTGCATCGATGATCGAGCACAGCAGGTGCAGGCAGGTGTGCATTTTCATGTGCTGGTAGCGCCGCTCCCAATCCAGGCTGGCGTCCACCTGCATTCCGGCGGCCAGTTGTTCAGGGCACTGTTCGACTTGGTGCCAGATGATCGAGCGCAGCACCGGATCACGCACGGTGCCGGTGATGTCCACGCGGCTGCCGTCGGGCAGGATGAAGTGCCCGGTGTCACCCGGCTGCCCGCCGCCGGTGGGGTAGAACAGCGTGTGCTCCAGGGCGATCCCCTGTTCGCTGACGGCAATCACCCGCGCACTGAACGCATTCTGGTAAGGCGCGCTGTCGAACAGCGCGAGGGTTTCCATGGTGTGCACGGACATGTTCAACCTCCGACGATCAGTGGGCTGGCTTGCAGCAAGCGACGAACCATCGCGCTCAAGCCAGGGGGAGATAGCAGGGTGATTTCAAATTCGGGCCCGGTCACTTTCAGGTTCAGCGGCAGGCGCGGCGGGTAGGCCGTTGTCTCGATATAGCGCAGGCGAAACTGCAAATGGTGGCGTTCCTTGACCGTTGGCTCCAGCAGCAGGCCGGGCAAGGGATGGAAATCGGCGTCGAGCACCATCACCTTTTGGCTTGCATTGACTTCACCCACCACGTGCAGGCGTTCGTCGAGGGCAAACGCACCGAGGTAATTGCTGTGGTCTGACTCATCGTTTTTCTGCAGCTGGATCTGGTTGACCACCTTGACCTTGGTGCCGGCCGGCACGTCCTGGGTGATCACGCAGGACGGGCTGATAAACACGTTGTCGCCGATCAGCACATAACCCAGCACCCGCGCGCCGGAGCCGACCTCCACGTTGTTGCCCAGCCGTGGGTGACGCTTGCCGTCCGGATTGTTGGCGATGCCCCGGGCGCCGAGGGTCACGCCGCAAAGGATGTAGCAGTCGTTGCCGATCTCGCAGGTTTCACCGATGACCGTGCCGTAACCGTGGTCCAGCACAAAGCGTCGGCCGATCCGCGCAGCGGGGTGGATTTCGGCGCCGGACAGAATCTTGCCCTGGTTGCTCAGCTTCAGGGCGATGGTGGAAAACACGCCGTTGTTCGTGTCCGGGAAATTCCACACCAGGTGCGCCAGCCGGTAGTACAGCACGGCCTTGAACGAGGCGTAGGACTCCAGGATCAGTTCACCCCGCCCACGGGACGCCGGGTCGCGCCAGGCATAGGCGATCAGGTCTTCGGCCACCGCCTGGGCCGCCGCCTGGATCAGCGGCGCAAGATGCGCCTCCAGCTGCTTCAACTGCGCAGGCGTAAGCGTGGTGATGAGGTGGGTGAGCAACTCATCGTGCAGCTGTTGCATGTCGATAAAGCCCCCCATGGAGGCACCCCCGCAATAGTTGTTATTCAAAACAGGGCAAATAGCTGTCGGCACTGTCGTAGACCATGGTCAGCACGACGGTGTCGGTGGGCAGTTCCGGCGCCAGCTTGGCGATCGCCACCATGTTGGCGGCCGACGACAGCCCGAGGCTGATGGCGTCGGTGCGCATGATGCGTTTGATCATGTCGAGGCATTCCTGGCGGGACACCTTGAGCATTCCGTCAATGATTGCGACGTTGAGAATGCTCGGGATTAAACCGATCGACAGGCCCTGGATATGGTGCGGCGCGTGGCGGTCGCTGAGCAGGTCGCATTCTTCCGGTTCCACGCCCATCACGCGGATCGCTGGCCAGGTGCTCTTGAGGGTTTCGCCGATGCCGGTGATATGGCCGCCGGTGCCGATGCCGCTAACGAAGTAGTCAACCCGCAGCTCGCCGAAGGCACGGATGATTTCCCGGGCGGTGGTGTCACGGTGGGTCTGTGGGTTGGCGCCGTTGCGCTGCTGGTTGAGCATCACGTAGCTGGGGTTTTCCAACTGCAGCTCCATGCATTTTTCGCCGTGGGAATTGTTGCCCTGGCGGCTGTCCGACAGCACCACTTTGGCGCCGTACAGGCGCAGCAGTTTCTGCTTTTCCGGGCTGTAGTTGTCGGGGATCACCAGCACCACTTTGTAGCCCAGCACGTTGCCGGCCATCACCAGGCCGATGCCGGTGTTGCCGCCACTGGGTTCGATGATGGTTTGCCCGGAGCCGCGAATCAGAATGCCCCGGCGCTCGGCGTCGAGGATCATGCCCAGGGCGATGCGCGCCTTGTGGCTGCCGCCGGGGTTGAGGGATTCCAGCTTGGCGTAGACCTCGATGCCAAGGTCTTCGGAAAACTGTTCCAGACGCACGATGGGCGTTTGGCCAATGGCGTCGAGTATCGAGTTATGCAACATCAAGTAAGAGCCCATGGCCGCTGATCAGTACAAAGGCATGTCGGGTTCGACGTCGCGAACCCAGTGTTTCATGCCACCTTGCAGTACTTTGGTATTGGCGAATCCGGCGGCCAGCAACGTGCTGGCGGCTTGCTCCGCGCGGGTTCCGGCGTAGCAGATGAGGTAGTGCGTGTTGTCGCGGCTGAGGTTGGCAAGTTGCCCGTCGAGCTCGGCCAGCGGGATGTGCACCACCCCCGGCAATTTGCATACTTCCAGCTCACTGGCGTCGCGCACGTCCAGCAGCACGTCGGCCTTGCTGTGGCGTTCGAGCAGTTGCTTGAGCACCCGCGGCTTGATGTAGCGCTCTTCGGCCAGGGACGGTTGGCTTGGCATCGCATCGGCGCAGACGGCGGGTGCGAGGCTTTGGGTGTGGCGCAGCTCGGAACAGCAGGGGCAGTCGGCGCGGCGCTTGAAGCGGATCTCGCTGAACTTCATCGCCAGCGCATCAAAGCGCATCAGCCGGCCCGAGAGCGGTTCGCCAATGCCGATCAACAGCTTGATCGCCTCGGTGGCCTGGATCATCCCGACCACGCCGGGCAATACGCCGATGACCCCGCCGGCGCTGCAGTTGGGCGCCAGTTCCGCCGGCGGTGCCTGGGGAAACAGACAGCGATAGCACGGCCCGCCTTTATAGTTGAGCACGCTGATCTGCCCGTCGAAGCGGTAGATGGCGCCGTACACCAACGGCTTGCCCAATTGCACGCAGGCGTCGTTGACCAGGTAGCGGGTTTCGAAATTGTCGGTGCCGTCGATCACCAGGTCATAGGCGCCCACCAGTTCCAGGGCGTTGTCGGTGTTGAAGGCGGTGTCGTAGGTGTTGATCTGGATGTGGCTGTTGAGGTCCTGCAAGCGCTGCTTGGCGGACTCGACCTTGGGCAGGCCCAAGGTGCTGTTGCCGTGGACGATCTGGCGTTGCAGGTTGCTGCTTTCCACCACGTCGAAATCCACCAGGCCCAGGGTGCCGATGCCGGCCGCCGCCAGGTACAGGCTGATGGGCGAACCGAGGCCGCCGGTGCCGATGATCAGCACCTTGGCTTTCTTAAGGTTCAGTTGGCCTTCGCGGCCTACGCCGGGCAGGGTGATGTGGCGCACGTAGCGCTGCACTTCTTCGTTGCTCAGTTGGTCGACGTCCATGCCGCCGGAGGTGGCCAGCAGTACTTCGATTTTGGCTTTTTCGGGCAACGGGTCGTTGGCGTCGATCAGTTCCTCTTCGGCGGTGAACAGGAAGTGTTCCTTGAGCTGGTTGTTCTCGTAGAGCAGGTGAGCCCGCAATTGCGGGTGCTCAATGCAGAGGTTTTCAATGACTTCGCGCAATGTCGATCCGGCACCCTCGAGGGTCGATGCTGGCAGCTTGGCCACGCGGACCAGGATGTCGGGGAAAGAGACAGCGTTCATGCACAACTCCGTTTGCAGGTCGTTGAAGGGGTTTTGGGCGAAGTGTTTGCCATCCCAGGCAAACAGCTTGGAACCTTGGGTCTTGCCCTGGCGAACATCCACCACCAGGTAACTTACGGGGTAGATCGGCTCGCCCATGAAAAGGGCCTTGTCCTGGTCTTCGTCGCTGAAATATGCGCCGACGTCAGGGTGGGAGTGGTAGATCACCACCACCGGGTTATCACTGCGAAAAGCCTTGTTCATCATCAGCGTGTCGGCCACCGAAAAGGTGTAGCCGTTGGCGGCGCTGCGTGAATACATCTCGGGGTTCTTGCGGTGCAGCTCGTTCTGGATATTGCTGCCCAGGTACACGCTGCCATCGGCGAAAACGAAACCGCAGCATTCCTCGGGGTAGCTGCGGTCGGCGTGGGCGTAAATCTGCTCCAAGGCGCTTGGGCTCAGGACCTTCATCTCAGTTTTTCTTCGCCAGGAGCTTTTCGACGGGCAGCTTGGTGATGGCAAAACCGGCCAGCAGGATCGCCGAATACATCATCAAGTCCTTGGAAATCTGCATGCCTTCGTACCAGGCACCGATGATCACCGCGAACACCGGGAAGATGATGAATACGAAGGACAGAATGATCGGGCTCAGGCGCTTGAGCAGCATGAAATACACGATAAACCCGCCCACCGAGGCCACCAGGCCGAGGTAGAACAGCGCACTCCAGGAACGCAGGGTGATGTCTTCAAAGGTCGGGGTTTCAAAGAAAAGCCCGGCGACAAACAGCATCAGCCCGGCAATGCCGATGGGAAGGGTGTTGTAGGTGATCACGCTGATGGCGCTGCCTTGTTTCTTGGTAATCACGTAGCACAAGGCATGCATGATCGCCGCGGCCAGGATCGCCAGCACCCCGAAGAACTCGGCGTGGTCCAGGTGCAAGCCCTGGCTCTTGATGATCATGTACAGGCTACCGAAACCGATGGCGATACCGACCACTTGCGAGAAGTAGATGCGCTCGCGCAAAAACAACGCAGAGAAAATCAGGATAAACACCGGCATGCAGCTGAACAGCAGCGCGGTAAGGCCGGACGAGACATGCATCTCGCCGTAATTGAGCAGGTAATACGGAACGCTGAAGTAGGACAGCGTCACAAACACGAAGAACCAGCGGCTCTCCCGGGGAAACAGGATCGGCTCGCGGCGCACCCAGGCGAAACACAGGAACAGCGGAAACGCGATCAAAAACCGCAGCCCGGCAGAGGTCAGCGGCGGCACGCTTTCCACGGCGATTTTAATGCCCAGCCAGGTGGTACCCCAGCTCAGACACACGATCAGAAACATGACGCTGGTAATTAGCCCAGCCAACCACTGCTTGTGAGTTTTTGTTTTTTCAGCATTTTCGAGAACGGCGGACATTGGCATCGTGACATTGCTTCCATGAGACCGAATTGACCTCTATATTGAGAGCCTTGATTCGGTGATTGAACCCGTAAAAGCACACTATTAGGGCGAAAGATGGCTGTCAAAACAAATATTGACATGGTGTCAATTATGCGGGAAGGACTCTCCAACGGGCAGGGCGTGAAGTACAAACGCCTGTCCGATGTCATGGAGCGGGGCATTCTTGAAGGCTTGATTGAACCGGGAAGAAAGCTGCCGCCCCATCGGGTGCTTTCCGACAATCTGGGGGTCACCATCGGCACCATCAGCCGCGCCTACGGTGAGCTGGAGCGGCTGGGGTTGGTGGTGGCGCGAGTAGGTGACGGCACCTTCGTGCGCAAGCGTGGGATGGAACGCCAACGGGATGAAGGCTTTCGCAACTTCAGCGACGAGCCGCGGCAATACTTTGATATGAGCCGCAATATGCATATCCCGGGGCAGGAGACCACGTTCCTGGCCCAGAGCTTCCAGACGCTGGCCACCAACGCCAAGTTTTTGCAGGACATCAGTGCCTACACCCCGGATGCCGGGCTGCCGCGCTATCGGGCGGCGGGTGCGCAGTGGCTGGTGCAGCGGGATTTCCACCCGATTCCCGAGCAAGTGATCTGTGTGAACGGCGGCCAGCATGGGCTGCTGTGTGCACTGATGGCGCTGCTACGGGCCGGCGACACGGTGGTCACCGAACAGTTGACCTACCCGGGGCTGATCACCGCCGCGCGGATGCTGGGGATACGCCTGATTGGCCTGGAAATGGATGAAGAAGGGTTGCTGCCCGGGGCGCTGGATGAAGTCTGTCGCAATCATCGGGTTTCGGCGTTGTACTGCACGCCCACCATCCAGAATCCTACGACAGCCGTGCTGTCGGTCGCGCGCCGTGAGGCGCTGGTCAAGGTGTGCCGTGAACACAATCTGCTGATTCTTGAGGACGAGGCCCACGGGGTACTGGTGGAAGACCGTCCGCCGCCCCTGAGTCATTTCGCCCCGGAACGTACGATTCTGATCAGCAGCCTGAGCAAGGCGGTGTCGGCGGGGTTGCGCGTTGGGTACGTGCATGCGCCGCCGGCGCTGGTCAGCCGGATTTCTGCGGCCTTGCGTTCCACCTGCTGGATGGCCACGCCGGTCACCCTGGAACTGGCCACGCAATGGATCGAAAACGGCACCGCAGAACACCTGCTGCACCAGCAGATCCAGGAAATCAGCCGCCGCAAGGCACTGGTTGAAGGGTTGTTGATCGGGTTGGAGTACCGCACTCACCTGAACAGCCCGCACTTCTGGATCGAAGTCCCGGAGCCTTGGCGCGCGTCGGAAATAGAGGCGGAGTTAAAGCAGAACAATTACCTGATCGCGACAGCCGAAGCGTTTGCGGTGGGGCAGACGGCGGTGCCGCAGTTTATCCGGGCGAGTATCTGCAATACGTCGGGAGATGATCAGTTGCTGCTGGACGGGTTTGATGCACTGGCGACGGCGCTGGGGCAGGGTGGGGGACGGTTTCACCTGTGAACCCAACAGTCTGTTTTGAACATGGCCCCTGTGGCGAGGGAGCTTGCTCCCGCTGGGCTGCGAAGCAGCCCCAAGGCCACTCACTAAATACCAGTCGTCTGGTTTGCGACTGCTGCGCAGTCGAGCGGGAGCAAGCTCCCTCGCCACAGAAACTCCCTCGCCACACAAGCAGGTTGGCCAGAGAGCGTATTTACTWAAACCGCCGCTCCACACCTTTCTCCACCAGAATCTTCGCCGAAATCTCTTCCACCGAAAAATGCGTGGAATTGATGTGCGCAATATTCTCCCGGCGGAACAGATTTTCCACTTCCCTCACTTCAAATTCGCACTGCGCATAGCTGGAGTAACGGCTATTGGGCTTGCGCTCGTTACGAATCGCCGTCAGTCGGTCTGGGTCAATGGTCAGCCCGAACAGCTTGTGCTGGTGCGCGCGCAGGGCGCTTGGCAGCGTCAGGTGCTCCATGTCGTCTTCGGTCAGCGGGTAGTTGGCCGCGCGAATCCCGAATTGCATGGCCATATAAAGGCAGGTCGGCGTCTTGCCGCAGCGGGACACGCCTACCAGGATCAAATCAGCCTTGTCGTAGTAGTGGGTGCGGGCACCGTCGTCGTTGTCGAGGGCGAAGTTCACCGCCTCGATCCGCTCCATATAGTTGGAGTTGTGGCCAATGGAGTGAGATTTTCCGACGGAGTATGACGAATGTTCACTTAACTCTTGTTCCAGCGGCGCCAGGAAGGTAGAGAAGATGTCGATCATGAAACCATTGGAGGTGGCGAGGATCTCACGAATGTCCTGATTGACGATGGTGTCGAAAATGATCGGACGAAATCCGTCTTTTTCGGCCGCCAGATTGATTTGTTGTACCATGGCTCGCGCTTTATCCACGCTATCGATATAGGGTCGCGTGAATTTGCTGAAGGTAATGTTTTCGAACTGCGCCAGCAGGCTTTGACCCAGGGTTTCGGCTGTAATGCCGGTGCCGTCGGAGATAAAGAAAGCAGATCGTTTCATTTGAGCCTTGGGCCTTAAGCTGATGACGAATCTTGGATATGATAGGCGCGATTTTGCCGTCCCGCAGTGGGCCGCATTCTCACTTATTTTCCAGGTCCAGGCCACAAACGCCGGTAACTGCTCCTACTGAGCCGCCGGCGTCCTGAGCTTTTCCAACACAGAAAGTGGAGAGATCACCTTGGTAGAGTACGTAGTTTCCCTCGATAAGCTCGGCGTCCATGATGTGGAGCACGTAGGGGGCAAGAACGCATCCCTGGGCGAGATGATCAGTAATCTTGCGGGCGCCGGTGTATCGGTGCCAGGTGGTTTTGCCACCACTGCCCAGGCTTACCGTGATTTCCTCGAGTTGAGCGGCCTCAACGATCAGATCCACGCCGCCCTCGATGCGTTGGACGTCGATGACGTCAACGCCCTGGCCAAGACCGGCGCCCAGATCCGTCAATGGATCATGGAAGCCGAGTTCCCCGAGAAGCTCAACGCCGAGATCCGCACCGCGTTTGCCACGCTGTCGGCCGGTAACCCGGACATGGCCGTCGCCGTGCGCTCCTCGGCTACCGCCGAAGACCTGCCAGACGCTTCCTTTGCCGGCCAGCAAGAAACTTTCCTGAACATCCGCGGCGTGGAAAACGTGATCCGCGCGGCCAAGGAAGTATTTGCTTCCCTCTTTAACGATCGCGCCATTTCCTACCGCGTGCACCAGGGTTTCGACCACAAGCTGGTGGCCCTGTCTGCCGGTGTGCAGCGCATGGTGCGTTCGGAAACCGGCACCGCCGGCGTGATGTTCACCCTGGACACCGAGTCGGGCTTCCGCGACGTGGTGTTCATCACCGGCGCCTACGGCCTCGGCGAAACCGTCGTACAAGGCGCGGTGAACCCGGACGAATTCTACGTCCACAAACACACCCTTGAAGCCGGCCGCCCGGCCATCCTGCGCCGTAACCTCGGCAGCAAGGCTATCAAGATGATCTACGGCGACGAGGCCAAGGCCGGTCGCTCGGTGAAAACCGTTGATGTCGACAAGGCCGAACGCGCGCGTTTCTGCCTGAGCGACGCCGAAGTCAGCGAATTGGCCAAGCAAGCGATGATCATCGAGAAGCACTACAAGTGCCCGATGGACATCGAATGGGCCAAAGATGGCGACGACGGCAAGCTGTACATCGTTCAGGCCCGCCCTGAAACCGTGAAGAGCCGTACTTCGGCAAACGTCATGGAACGCTACCTGTTGAAAGAAACCGGCACCGTGCTGGTGGAAGGCCGTGCCATCGGCCAGCGCATCGGCGCCGGCAAAGTGCGGATCATCAAGGACGTGTCCGAGATGGACAAGGTCCAGCCAGGCGACGTGCTGGTCTCCGACATGACCGACCCGGACTGGGAACCGGTGATGAAACGCGCCAGCGCTATCGTCACCAACCGTGGCGGGCGTACCTGCCACGCGGCGATCATCGCCCGTGAACTGGGGATTCCGGCAGTGGTTGGCTGCGGCAACGCGACCCAACTGTTGAAAGACGGCCAGGGCGTGACCGTATCCTGCGCTGAAGGCGACACTGGCTTTATCTTCGAAGGTGAGCTGGGTTTCGACATCAAGCAAAACTCCATCGACGCCATGCCGGACCTGCCGTTCAAGATCATGATGAACGTCGGCAACCCGGACCGCGCCTTTGATTTCGCGCAGTTGCCGAACGCCGGTGTGGGCCTGGCCCGCCTCGAGTTCATCATCAACCGCATGATCGGCGTGCACCCCAAGGCACTGTTGAACTACGACGGCCTGCCGCTGGACATCAAGGAAAGCGTCGACAAGCGCATCGCCGGCTACAACGACCCGGTGGGCTTCTACGTCGAGAAGCTGGTGGAAGGCATCAGCACCCTGGCGGCGGCGTTCTACCCGAAAAAGGTCATCGTGCGGCTGTCGGACTTCAAGTCCAACGAATACGCGAACCTGATCGGCGGCAAACTCTACGAGCCGGAAGAAGAAAACCCGATGCTGGGCTTCCGTGGTGCCTCGCGTTACATCAGCGAAGCCTTCCGCGACTGCTTCGAACTGGAATGCCGTGCCCTCAAGCGCGTGCGCAACGAGATGGGCCTGACCAACGTCGAAATCATGGTGCCGTTCGTACGCACCCTGGGTGAGGCGAGCCAGGTGGTGGACTTGCTGGCAGAGAACGGCCTGTCCCGTGGCGAGAACGGCCTGCGCGTCATCATGATGTGCGAACTGCCGTCCAACGCCATCCTGGCCGAAGAGTTCCTGGAGTTCTTCGACGGCTTCTCCATTGGCTCCAACGACCTGACCCAGCTGACCCTGGGCCTGGACCGCGACTCGGGGATCATCGCTCACCTGTTCGACGAGCGTAACCCTGCGGTCAAGAAGCTGCTGGCTAACGCTATCCAGGCATGCAACAAGGCTGGCAAGTACATCGGCATCTGCGGCCAAGGCCCTTCCGATCACCCGGACCTGGCCAAATGGCTGATGGAACAGGGCATCGAAAGCGTCTCGCTGAACCCCGATTCCGTACTGGAAACCTGGTTCTTCCTGGCTGAAGGCCAAGCGCCAGCGTAAGGTGTAGCACCCCAAAGTGCCGGTCAATCTTGCGGTTGGCCGGCATTTCTCATTCTGTACAGGGCGGAACTCCTTCCGGACGCCGCCCTTTTTTGTGCAAGAGCATTATGCAAAGCAGCAGCAACCTGTTCCCCGTCGCCTTGATCAGCGCTGAGCGTCGTGGCGACCTGAGTGAAGATGTGTACCGGCTGAAACCTGGCAACAGCCCCGACGGCACCGTCGAGCTGGCCGTGACCCGCCTGGGCCTGGCTGATGTCCCGGAAAACCGGGGCGTGCCGGTGGTTTTGTTGCACGGCAGTTTCTCCAACCGCCGCTTCTGGTATTCGCCCAAGGGTATTGGTTTGGGTGCCTACCTGGCGCGCGAGGGGTTCGATGTCTGGATTCCGGAAATGCGCGGCCATGGGCTGTCCCGACGTAACCACGATTACGCCAAAAACCGCGTCGCCGACTATGCTCGCTACGACTTGCCGGCCATTGCCGCCTTTGTGCGTGAGCAAAGCGGGCAGATTCCCCACTGGGTCGGGCATTCCCTGGGCGGCACAACCTTGGCTGCGGCCCTGGGTGGGCAGCACCTGGGCGCGCCTGCGGTGGCCTCGGTGGCGCTGTTTGGCTGCCAGGTCAGCCGCACCCATTGGCCGTTGAAGCTGCCACCGGTGGAATGGACCGGTCGCCTGCTCTTGAAGCGTTTTGGCGAGTTGTCTGGCTCCCGGCTGAAACGCGGCCCAGAGGACGAGCCAGCCGGCGTGTTGATTGAAGCCATGCGCTGGAATGGTCTGTTCGGCCGCTTTGGCGAAGGAAAGCAGGATTGGTGGAAAGGCCTGGCAGGTGTCGACGTGCCGCTACTGGCGGTGAGCGCTGCCGGCGATCACCAGGACCCGGACTGGGCCTGTCGCAAGCTCTTCGAACAGGTCGGCTCCGAGCATCGCCAGTACCTGTGCCTGGGGCGCCAGCAAGGGTTCAGCGGGGATTTCGGGCATGTCGAGATGCTCGTCAGCAAGGCTGCCCAGGCTGAAGTGTGGCCGTTGGTAAGGCGTTGGTTGAAAGATCCGCTTACACCTTTGGCGGCAGCGGAGGCACGGGAGCTTGTAGCAGTTTGAGCGGGAGGCTCTATCAAGGGCGTTTCGCTTGTTTGCCGTAGCGGATAAGATATGACGCGTTGGGTGGTTCTGGTCATATTCAGTCGCGCAGTAGGTCTTGCGTTGCTGTCCGATGGGCCCGACTATCCGACCCGGATTAAAGAACCTTCATGGCAAAGCGTTTCCAGATGTAAGTAAACAGTGGGATGTTCGACACCTTCTTTCACCTACAGGAGTTTCTCGATGAACCATTACCTTACCCCCGACCTGTGTGACGCCTACCCGGAGCTGGTGCAGGTGGTTGAGCCGATGTTCAGCAATTTCGGCGGCCGAGACTCCTTTGGTGGCGAGATCGTGACCATCAAGTGCTTTGAAGACAATTCCCTGGTCAAGGAACAAGCCGAACTCAACGGCGCCGGCAAGGTGCTGGTGGTTGATGGTGGTGGTTCCCTGCGCCGCGCGTTGCTGGGCGACATGATCGCCGAGAAAGCCGCGAAAAACGGCTGGGAAGGGCTGGTGATCTACGGCTGCATCCGCGATGTGGACGTGATCGCCCAAACCGACCTCGGCGTGCAGGCCCTGGCCAGTCACCCGATGAAGACTGACAAACGCGGTATTGGCGATTTGAACGTGGCGGTGACATTCGCCGGCGTGACCTTCCGCCCGGGCGAGTACGTGTATGCCGACAATAACGGTGTGATCGTCTCCCCCAGCCCGCTGAAAATGCCTGAATAAATAGCCGTAGCCGACAGGGGTGAGGATGTTCGAGGAAGAAAACGCGCAGTGGGGGCTGGTGCATGCCCTGGTGCTGGACGGTAAAGGTGGCGCGCGTTCGATTGCCCGGACAGAGCTTGATGAGCTGCAACTGCAGCCTCAGGAAAGCCTGTGGCTGCATTGGGACCGTAGTCACCCCCAGACCCAGACCTGGTTGCGCAAATCCAGCGGTTTGAGCGAGTTCGCCTGTGACCTGCTGCTGGAGGAGAACACCCGCCCACGCCTGTTGCCACTGCCGGACGCTGAACTGTTGCTGTTTTTACGCGGGGTCAACCTCAATCCCGGCGCCGAACCGGAAGACATGGTCTCGGTGCGGATCTTTGCCTCGGCAGCGCGAGTGATTTCCCTGCGTTTGCGCCCGTTGCGCGCCACCGACGAGTTGCTGGTGCAACTGGCGGACGGCAAGGGGCCGAAGACTTCCTCGGAACTGGTCCTGTATATGGCGCAGTACCTGACCAACAAGGTCCAGGATCTGGTCAGCGATCTGTCCGAAATTGTCGATATCGAAGAAGAAAAACTGGATGCCGACGAACGGTATACTCCGGAGCATGGCAGCGTTTTGCAGATCCGTCGGCGCGCCGCCGGGCTGAAGCGTTTCCTGTCGCCGCAGCGGGATATTTTCGCGCAGTTGACCCGGATCAAATTGCCCTGGTTCTGTGACGACGATGCTGACTACTGGAACGAATTGAACAACAGCCTGACCCGTTACCTCGAGGAGCTGGAATTGTCCCGGGAGCGCGTGGGGCTTGTGCTGGAGACCGAAGACCGGCGTTTGAGCCTGCGCATGAACCGCACCATGTACCGCTTCGGGATCATCACCGGGATCTTCCTTCCGATGAGTTTTCTGACCGGTTTGCTGGGGATCAATGTGGGCGGAATTCCGTTCTCTTCCAGCCCTTACGGATTCCTGATTGCCTGCCTGATGATGGTATCGGTGGCGGTCGGGCAGTGGTGGTTGTTTCGACGTTTACGTTGGGTTTGAGCTGAATGTGACCTGAACGTGGAAAGAGGTCATGTGACCCGAAGAATTTTACCCTCGTCTTTTAAATCACTTGCGAGAGGTTTTTTATGCACGATCCGTTCGAACAGTCTTTGCGTGACATGCTGAATGCCTCGCCGTCCAACCGGGACGACGATGCTTGCCTGGGTCGCGTTTTGAAAACCGCCAACCGCCAGGTCGGGGCGGGGGATCTGTTCGGTCTGCTCGGCCGCTGGTTGCCGGCATTGATGATGGCGTTGAACAATGGTTCGGCCCACGTTTCACCGGTTTCCCGTCGTAAACCTCTTGCTCGCACTGCTGATAAGGCTGAATGAATATGGAACTCGATCTCTGGACCCAGAGTCTGGTAACTGCAATGACTGCACTGTGGACCAAGGTGGCGAATTTCATTCCCAACCTGTTTGGTGCATTGGTGGTGGTACTGCTGGGGTTTGTCGTGGCCAAGCTGCTCGACACCCTGCTTTCCAAATTGCTGGCTAAACTGGGTCTTGATCGATTGATGGGTGGTACCGGCCTGACCAAGATTTTGGGGCGTGCCGGGTTGCAGGTACCGATCTCGACATTGATCGGCAAGATCGTTTATTGGTTTGTTTTGCTGATTTTTCTGGTTTCTGCGGCTGAATCACTTGGACTTGAACGAGTTTCAGCTACGCTCGACATGTTGGCGCTATATTTGCCGAAGGTATTCGGTGGCGCGCTGGTACTGCTGGTAGGGGTTTTGCTGGCGCAACTGGCCAATGGCCTGGTGCGCGGGGCGGCTGAAGGCGTCGGGCTGGATTACGCCAGCGGCCTGGGGCGAATAGCCCAGGGCCTGGTGATTATCATCAGTATTTCGGTCGCGATCAGCCAGTTGGAGGTCAAGACTGACCTGCTGAACCACGTGATTGTGATTGTTTTGATTACCGTTGGTCTGGCCGTTGCGCTGGCCATGGGGTTGGGAAGCCGGGAAATTGCCGGGCAGATTCTTGCGGGAATCTATGTGCGTGAGCTATATCAGGTTGGGCAACAAGTGCGTGTGGGCGAGGTCGAAGGGCAGATCGAGGAGATCGGCACGGTCAAGACGACAGTGCTGACTGACGACGGCGAACTGGTGTCGCTTTCGAACCGGATCTTGCTGGAACAGCATGTGACTAGCCGCTAACCCGGCGAATCCTGCTAATGTACGCCGCCGCGAACCTGGGTATCCAGACTCTGGCGGACATTGACCTGACTGTCGGCACGACTTGTTTTGAATAAAGCCCAAACGCTGTCCACGCGCTATGACCCCCGTGAGCTCTCTGATGAGGAGTTGGTCGCGCGCTCGCACACGGAGCTGTTTCACGTAACACGCGCGTACGAAGAATTGATGCGCAGGTATCAACGCACTCTGTTCAACGTTTGTTCAAGGTATTTAGGGAACGATAGAGATGCGGATGATGTCTGTCAGGAAGTGATGCTCAAGGTGCTCTACGGCCTGAAGAACTTCGAGGGCAAATCGAAGTTCAAGACATGGCTCTACAGCATCACGTACAACGAGTGCATCACGCAGTATCGGAAGGAACGGCGAAAGCGTCGCTTGATGGATGCTTTGAGTCTGGACCCACTTGAGGAAGCGTCTGAAGAAAAGGCGCCAACCCCGGAAGAGAAGGGCGGACTCGATCGCTGGCTGGTGTATGTGAATCCGATTGACCGGGAAATTCTGGTGCTACGATTTGTCGCAGAGCTGGAGTTTCAGGAGATCGCTGACATCATGCATATGGGTTTGAGTGCTACAAAAATGCGTTACAAACGCGCTCTTGATAAATTACGTGAGAAATTTGCGGTCAGCACTGAAACTTAGTGCGTGGCAAATATCTCTTACGTGTAGGCAAGTTCTGTTAGACTTGTCGCCGAGTTGTCCCCCGGTATGTGGGACTGCTTTACAATCACCAGATGGGGATTTAACGGATGAAACTGAAAAACACCTTGGGCTTGGCCATTGGTACTCTTATTGCTGCCACTTCAGTCGGCGCTCTGGCACAAGGCCAAGGCGCAGTTGAAGGCCAGCTGTTCTACAAAAAGCAGTTCAACGATAGCGTTAAGCATATCGAAGACGGCTTCAACCCTGGCGCCAGCATCGGTTACTTCCTGACCGACGACGTGTCGATCAACCTGAACTACGACACTACCAACCACACCCGTTCGAACGACGGTACTGGTAGCCAGAAGATCAAAGGTGATACCGGCAGCGTTACTGCCCAGTACCACTTCGGTCAAGCTGGTGTCGACTCCCTGCGTCCATACGTAGAGGGCGGTTTCGGCCACCAGAGCCGTACCAACGTTGAAGCTGATGGTCACAAAGGTCGCGATCAATCGACCCTGGCTATCGCTGGCGCTGGCGTGAAGTACTACTTCACCGACAACCTGTTCGCACGTGCTGGCGTTGAAGCTGACTACGCTATCGACAACGGCAAGTGGGACTACTCGGCACTGGTTGGTCTGGGCGTAAACTTCGGCGGCAACGCTGGCAAAACTGCTCCAGCTCCTACCCCAGCACCAGCTCCAGAGCCAGTTCCAGAGCCAGAAGCTCCGGTTGCTCAGGTTGTTCGTGTTGAGCTGGACGTGAAGTTCGACTTCGACAAGTCGGTTGTTAAGCCTAACAGCTACGGCGACGTGAAAAACCTCGCTGACTTCATGAAACAGTACCCACAAACCACCACCGTTGTTGAAGGTCACACTGACTCCGTCGGTCCTGACGCTTACAACCAGAAGCTGTCCCAGCGTCGTGCTGACGCTGTTAAGCAAGTCCTGGTCAAAGACGGTATTGCTCCTAACCGTGTAAGCTCGGTTGGTTATGGCAAATCCCGCCCAGTTGCTGACAACGCAACTGAAGCTGGCCGTGCTATCAACCGTCGCGTAGAAGCCTCGGTAGAAGCACAAGCAGCTCAGTAATTACTGAGTTGTAGAAAAAAGCCCGGCTTAGGCCGGGCTTTTTTTCGCCTGCAATTTGTCTCACGCAGTAGCGCTGGCCAGGGCCTCAACCGCTTGCGTTGCCTGGATTACCCGGCCAATCACCAGGATTGCCGGGCTCTTCAGGGCGAAATCCTGTGCATCGTCCTGCATCCGGGAAAGGCTGCTGCGACACTCACGTTGCTGTGGCAATGAAGCGTTTTCAATCATCGCCACCGGCATGTCGTCGCTCATTCCACCTTCCAGCAACTGTTGGCGAATCTCCCCCAACTTGGCCACACCCATGTAAATCACCAGCGTCGTACCACTCTCGGCCAGTGCTCGCCAATTGAGGCTACTGTCGTCCTGAGTGTGAGCCGTGACCAGCGTGACGCCCCGGCTGATACCGCGCAGTGTCAGCGGAATATCACAGTTCGTTGCACCGGCCAGCCCCGCCGTAATGCCATTGACCAACTCCACCTCCACCCCTTGCTGCCTGAGCCATGCCGCCTCTTCGCCGCCGCGACCAAAAATGCACGGATCGCCGCCCTTGAGCCGCACCACGCATTTGCCTTGCCGGGCATAGCGCAACATCAGGCGATGAATAAATGCCTGTGGTGTGGAACGGCAACCGCCGCGTTTACCCACGGTGATCAGCCGTGCAGTGGGGCAATGCTCCAGCAGCGCCGGGTTGACCAGATCATCGATCAGCACCACATCGGCTTCCCGCAGGGCTCTCACCGCCTTGAGTGTCAGCAGCTCCGGATCGCCGGGACCTGCGCCCACCAGCCAGACTTTTGCGCTCATATGCTTTCCTCACACCGTGATCGCGATTGGCTGCGTGCCGTTCGCCAATAGCCGTTTGATTTCCGGCACACAGGAGCCGCATTGCGTACCGCAACCCAACTCCTGCTTCAGCCCATTCAGGTCCAGGCCCCGGGCAATGCCGGCGCAGACCGCGTTTTCGCTGACGTTCCTGCAGTTGCACAACGTCTTGTTGCGGGTCGAACCGCCCCCCGGTGGCGCACTCAATGGCGCCAGCAGCCAGCGTCGCAACTGTTCATCGGTGCGACCTTCCAACCACAGGCTTTGCAACCAGTGGCGAGCCAGGGTTTCGCCGGCCAGGCGGATCGCGGTGATACGGCCCTTTTCAATTTTTACCCGCTTACCAATGGAGCGCCGCGGGTCGTCGTAGGCCATGACCGGACCGTCATTGAGGCCCAGCAACTGGTCAATCTGCTTGAGCAGGTCAAGCGCAGGCGCCTCGTGATGCGCCGCACGAATCAGCAGGGCGGGCCGCTCGCGCCCGGTCAGGCTCAGGCTGACGTAGGCAAAGCCCTCACACAGCGGTCGCAACGCTTCGAAGTGTTGCTGCACATCGCCCTCAATCAGCGCAAACAAGTGCCAGGGCAGTTGCACCGCCTCCAGGCGCACGCCGCTGTGTTTGAGTTCCGGCTGTTTGGACAGCGGATCGAACGCCGGCTGGGTGAGCGCATTGACGCCACCTTTAAGAAACCGGTCGCCCCAATGCATCGGCAGGAAAGCCTGGCCGGGACGCACGCTGTCATCGCTGTTGACCGCCACGATCACGCTGGCGCGCCGACTTTTCAGGCTGATCAGGTCACCTTCCTTCAAACGATGTCGGCGCAGTTCATCCGGGTGCAGGCTGAGCAACGCTTCACTGACATGCCCGAACAGCTGCGCAGCAGTACCCGTGCGGCTCATGCCATGCCATTGGTCCCGCAGGCGCCCGGTGATCAGGGTCAGTGGGAAACGCGCATCACGCTGCTCCTTGGCGGCGCGATAAGGGTCGGCGACAAAGTGCGCACGGCCAGTCTCAGTAGGGAAAATCCCGTCGGTATACAGACGCGGTGTTCCGCCCACGGCATCGGCCGGGAATGGCCATTGCTGTGGGCCGATCCGGTCCAGCAGGGCGTGACTGATACCCGAGAGGTCCAAGTCGCGCCCACGGGTCAGCAATTTGTATTCTTCAAAGATCTGCGCGGGTTGCTCAAAGGCAAAAAGACCCGGTTTTCCGGGACGAAGACGCCGCTCCAGGCGCTGGGCAAAATCCACGGTGATGGCCCAGTCCGGCCGCGCTTCCCCTGGTGGGTCGATGGCCGGCCGGACGTGGGAAATGCGCCGTTCAGAGTTGGTGACTGTGCCTTCTTTCTCGCCCCAGCTCGCCGCCGGCAACAACAGGTCGGCGAAACGTGCGGTCTCGGTTGTACGAAAGGCTTCCTGTAGCACCACGAACGGACACGCCTCCAGGGCCTGGCGCACGCTGTTTTGGTCAGGCAGTGATTGGGCCGGGTTGGTACAGGCGATCCACACGGCCTTGATCTTGCCAGTCTGCATCTGTTCAAACAGTTCGATGGCCGTGAGCCCGGTGCTGGCGGGGAGTTGTTCTACACCCCAATACGCGGCCACTTCTGCCCGATGTTCAGGATTGGCAGCCTCACGATGGCCTGGCAACAGATTCGACAAGCTTCCTGTTTCCCGTCCACCCATGGCATTCGGCTGACCCGTCAGGGAGAAAGGTCCACAGCCCGGACGGCCGATGGTGCCGGTCGCCAGATGCAGGTTAATCAGCGCGCTGTTCTTTGCGCTGCCTGCTGTGGACTGGTTCAGCCCCATGCACCACAACGACAGGAAGCTCGCCGAGGTGCCGACCCATTCTGCGCACAGGCGCAGTTGCTCGATACTGATCCCGCACAGCTGCGTAACCATCTGCGGCGTGTAGTCGTGAACCAGGCGTTTGAGCTCCATCAGCCCGTCGGTATGGGCCTGGATAAAATCGCGGTCGATCCAGTCTTCCCACAACAACAAGTGCAAGATCCCATGGAACAACGCGACATCCGTACCCGGCAGGATCGCCAGGTGCAGGTCCGCCAGGTCGCAGGTGTCGGTGCGCCGGGGATCAATCACCACCACCTTCATCTGTGGCCGACGGGCCTTGGCTTCCTCCAGGCGACGGAACAACACCGGATGCGCGTAGGCCATGTTACTGCCGACGATCATCACGCAGTCGCTCGACTCCAGGTCCTCATAACTGCAGGGCGGCGCGTCGGCCCCCAGGCTGCGCTTGTAGCCGACCACCGCCGAAGACATGCACAGCCGCGAGTTGCTGTCGATATTGTTGGTGCCCACCAGCGCCCGCGCCAGCTTGTTGAAGCTGTAGTAATCCTCGGTCAGCAACTGCCCGGAGATATAAAACGCCACGCGGTCCGGCCCGTGTTCGGCGATGGTCTCGGCGAACACATTGGCCGCGTGTTCCAGGGCGGTGTCCCAGTCAGTGCGGGTGCGGCCCAGGCCTTTGCCCAGCCGCAGTTCCGGGTACAACGCACGGGCAGCAAGATCGCCAGTAAGATGCAGGCTTGCACCCTTGCTGCACAGCTTGCCGAAGTTGGCCGGATGGCTCGGGTCGCCACTGACGCCGAGGATCTGCGAGCCATCATGCTCGATCAGCACGCCGCAACCGACCCCGCAGTAGCAGCAGGTGGACGCGGTGGTCTGGCGGTTCATCAACCGGCGTCCCGCAGGGCCAGCATCACCCGGCCGTTTTCCACACGGGCCGGGTGGTGATGGGCGCAGCCGACGTCCGGTGCCTGGGCTTCACCGGACTCCAGGTCGATCTGCCAGTTATGCAGCGGGCAGGCCACGCGCTTGCCGTAGATCAAGCCTTGGGACAGTGGACCTCCCTTGTGCGGGCAGCGGTCGTCGAGGGCGAAAACTTCGTCGTCACTGGTACGAAAAATCGCGATGTCACCTTTGGGCCCGGTGATGATGCGCGAGCCCAGGGCGTTGATTTCTTCAAGGGCGCAGATATCCAGCCAGTTCATGCCGGCACCTCCAGCAGTTTGACGGGGAGGGTGTCGAACTCCTTTTTCAGCAGTGGCTGTTCCAGGCGTTCTTTCCACGGGTCCTGTTCGAACGACAGGGAGAATTGCAGGCGGTCATTGAGCGCCTGGCGCCGCGCCGGGTCTTCCAGGACGGCCTTCTTGATGTGCTCCATGCCCACCCGTTGCAGGTAGTGCACGGTGCGCTCCAGGTAGAAGGCTTCTTCCCGGTAGAGCTGTAGGAAAGCGCCGTTGTATTCGCGCACTTCTTCGGCGGTTTTCAGCTTGACGAAGAACTCGGCAACTTCAGTCTTGATCCCGCCGTTACCGCCGATGTACATCTCCCAGCCGGAATCGACGCCGATAATTCCCACGTCCTTGATCCCCGCTTCCGAGCAGTTGCGCGGGCAGCCGGACACTGCCAGCTTGACCTTGTGGGGCGACCACATATTGAACAGGTCATGTTCCAGCTCAATCCCCAGCTGTGTGGAATTCTGCGTACCAAAGCGGCAGAACTCGCTGCCAACGCAGGTCTTCACGGTGCGGATGGATTTACCGTAGGCATGGCCGGACGGCATGTCGAGATCCTTCCATACACCGGGCAAGTCCTGCTTCTTGATGCCCAGCAAGTCGATACGCTGCCCGCCGGTGACCTTGACCATCGGCACGTTGTACTTGTCGGCCACATCGGCGATGCGCCGCAGTTCCGATGGATTGGTCACACCGCCCCACATCCTCGGGACTACCGAGTAGGTACCGTCTTTCTGGATATTGGCGTGGGCCCGTTCGTTGATCAGGCGCGATTGCGGATCGTCTTTCGCCTCGCCGGGCCAGGTGGAAATCAGGTAATAGTTGAGTGCCGGGCGGCAGGTGGCGCAGCCGTTCGGGGTGCGCCAGTTCAGGTAGCTCATGGTGCCGGCGATCGTCAGCAGGTGCTGGTCGCGGATGGCCTGGCGGATTTGGCCATGGTTGAGGTCGCTGCAGCCGCAGATGGCTTTTTCGCTTTTCGGTTTGACGTCCGCTGCGCCGCCCACGGTGTTGATCAGGATCTGTTCCACCAAACCGGCGCAGGAGCCGCAGGAGCTGGCGGCCTTGGTGTGTTTTTTCACGTCGTCGACGCTGAACAGCCCGTGTTCCTGAATCGCCTTGACGATGGTGCCCTTGCACACGCCGTTGCAGCCGCAGACTTCAGCACTGTCGGCCATGCTCATGGCCTTGTCCTGGCCTTGGTGGCCTACATCGCCGATGGCGTTTTCGCCGAACATCAGGTGATCACGGATCTCGCCAATGGCATGGTTCTCACGGATCTGCCGGAAATACCAACCGCCGTCAGCCGTATCGCCGTACAGGCAGGCGCCGACGAGGATGTCGTCCTTGATCACCAGCTTCTTGTAGACGCCGCCAATCGGGTCGGAAAGGGTGATGGTTTCGGTGCCTTCGCCACCCATGAAATCCCCGGCGGAGAACAGGTCGATGCCAGTGACTTTCAATTTGGTGGAGGTCACCGACCCCTGATAACGCGCGAAACCCAACTGGGCGAGGTGGTTGGCGCAGACCTTTGCCTGTTCGAACAGCGGTGCGACCAGGCCATAGGCGATCCCGCGATGGCTGGCGCATTCGCCGATGGCATAGATGCGCGGGTCGTAGGTTTGCAGGGTGTCGTTGACCAGAATCCCACGGTTGCACGGGATGCCGGATTTTTCCGCGAGCTCGGTGTTGGGGCGGATACCGGCAGCCATCACCACCAGGTCGGCGGGGATCACATCGCCATTCTTGAACTGCACCGAGCCGACGCGGCCGTTGCCGGCGTCATGCAGCGCTTGGGTTTGTTCCTGCAGGCGGAACACCAGGCCGCGGCTTTCCAGTTCGGTTTGCAGCAGTTGGCCGCTGGTCTTGTCCAGTTGCCGCTCCAACAGCCACTCGCCGATATGCACCACAGTCACGTGCATGCCGCGCAGCATCAGGCCGTTGGCGGCCTCCAGGCCCAGCAGCCCGCCGCCGATCACCACGGCGTGCTTGTGGGTCTTGGCGGTGTCGATCATGGCCTGGGTGTCTGCGATGTCGCGGTAGCCGATTACACCCTGCAACGTATTGCCGGGGATCGGCAGGATAAACGGCGTGGAGCCGGTGGCGATCAGGAGGCGATCGTACTCGGCCTCGCTGCCGTCTTCGGCGATGACTTTGCGTTTGACCCGGTCGATTTGCACCACTTTGCGGTTGAGCAGCAACTTGATGTTGTTATCGAGGTACCAGCTCAAATCGTTAAGCACGATCTCTTCGAAGGTCTGCTCACCGGCCAGCACCGGCGACAGCAGGATGCGGTTGTAATTGGTGTGGGGCTCGGCGCCGAAGACGGTGATGTCGTACAGGTCGCTGCTCAGCTTGAGCAATTCTTCAAGGGTGCGAACCCCGGCCATGCCGTTGCCGATCATCACCAGTTTGAGTTTCTTCATGTCGTTCTCCGCAGTGGCTCGACAAATCGTGCGCAACAAAAAAAGGCGTCCCCGCTAGATAAGTAGCGAGGACGCCTTTGTCCTGGTCCCGTTCTCTCGGGAAGCTCGACCTTCGACGTTGAAGGTGCGGCTATATGTGTGTTGATGGAAAAGCTAATGCAGTGGTTGTGCCAAGTGGCGGTTTGGCCGGATTTGTTCGGTCTGGCGCCGATGTGTCGGGGGATTTCGCCTCTTAGTGGTGCAACAGCCAGTACAACAGCACCAGATTGATCAGCAGCGACAGCACCGCCAATGTTTGCCAGACCTTGAGCGGTTCGCGCTCCAGCAGTGGTTTTGGTCGCGTGCTCAACTCGCGGCGGTCTGCCTGCTCTAGCACCAGCAACCATTCCTCGGCGGTTTCATAACGTTGCTCGGGTTGCGCGGCGACGGCGCGCTCCAGGCTTTGTTGCAGCCAGTCGGGGAGGTCGGGGCGGTAGCGGCTGGCGCTGACAGGCGCGGTGAACCGGGGGCGCTGGAAAGCTTCGATTTCGCCGTAGGGATAATGCCCGGTGAGCAGGTAATACAAGGTCACGCCGACGCTATACAAATCCTGTTGCGGAGTAGGGCGTTCGCCGTTGAAGGCTTCCGGGGCGATAAAACTCGGCGTGCCAGGCAGCAGGTGCGCGCGATCCTCGGAAAGCCCGGGGCAGTAGGCCAGGCCGAAATCCAGCACGCGCAATTCGTTATCGTCGCCCAGCAGCAGGTTTTCCGGCTTGATGTCGCGGTGCAGGATCTGCCGGCGGTGCAGCAACCCGACCGCGCGCAACAGGCGTTCGGCCAGGGACTGCCACTGCGCCAGGGGCAGTGGGCCCTGGTGCTTGAACAGTTCGGCCAGGGTTTGCCCGGCATATTCACGCATCACGTAGTACAAATGCTGACGACCGTTGGCGGGATGGACTTCAGGAAACGCGCGGCCGGCGACGCGGCGCAGGAACCATTCCTCCGACAGCAATGCCTGAGCGGCGAACACGTCATCGTCATGGCTGACCGGCAAGGTTTTCAGCAGCCAGGCCTGTTGCTGGGCATCGCGCACCCGGTAGAGCAAGGATTGGCGGCTTTGCCCCAGCAGCGTTTCCACCTGCCAGCCTTCGAAACGCTGGCCGGCTTTCAAGGGCGGCGGCAGCGGCCATTGCTGCAACTGCACCAGTGCATCACCCAGGGTGGCAGCGCCGAGCTGGTCGACACGCACCAGCAGGGCGCTGGCATTGTCCTGACTGCCCGCCAGGTGCGCAGCGCTGACCAAGGTGTTTACCGCGAGGTTCAGGTCCGACTGTTCCCGCAGGATTGCGCTGATGCGGGTGTCATCCAGGGTCGCCCACACACCGTCGCTGAGCAGCAGAAAACACTCACCGGCCCGCAACTCGCCGTCGAGGAAATCCAGTACCAGATGTTGATCCAGGCCCATGGCGCGCTTGAGCACATGCTGCATGCCCGGTTGCTCCCACACGTGCTCTTGGCTCAGGCGCTGCAACTCGCCATCGAGCCAGCGATACACCCGGCAATCACCCACGTGGGCCAGGGTGAAACGCTGGCCGCGAAACACCAGAGCGCTCAGGGTCGTCAGCAACGGCTGGCCGCCGCCGTTGGCTTGCAGCCAGCGATTCTGTGCCACCAGCAAGCGTTCCAGGGCCTGGGCCACGCCCCAGGTTTGCGGCGTGGCGTAGTAGTCCAGGGCCAGGGCTTGCAAGGTCGAACGAGCAGCCAGTCCGCCATCGGCGCATTGGCTGACGCCATCGGCGATGGCGCACAGGTAGCCTTTGCTCGCGGCCAGCTCCGGGGCTGGCGTGACCAGGCGCAAGGCGTCCTGGTTTTCCTGCCGAGGGCCGGTGGCGCTGGCTTGGGCGAAGCTCAGTTGCAGGCTCATCAGACCCGCGCAGCCGTCACCGCTGCCGAGCCCCAGGTGGTTCTCCAACGACGCTTGACGCCGTACAGGCCGAACCATGCCAGCACGCCTAGGCTGGCGAACAACCACAGTGCCAGTTGATAGCTGCCGGTGCTTTGCTTGATCGCGCCCATGCCCGCTGCCAGGGCGAAACCGCCGATGCCGCCGGCCATGCCGATCAGGCCGGTCATGACGCCGATCTCCCGATGAAAACGCTGGGGCACCAGTTGGAACACTGCGCCGTTTCCTGCACCCAAACCGAGCATGGTGCAGACGAAAAGCGCCAGGGCGGCGTAGGAACTTGGCAGGTTAAACCCCACCGCCGTGATGCAGATCGCGGCCACGCCGTACATGCCGAGCAGGGTCCGAATCCCGCCAAAACGATCGGCCAGGGCGCCGCCCAAAGGCCGCATCAGGCTGCCGCCGAACACACAGGCAGCGGTGTAGTAACCGGCGGTCACCGGGCTCAAGCCGTATTGGTCATTGAAGTAGCCGGGCAGGGCGCTGGCCAATCCGATAAAACCGCCGAAGGTCACGCTGTAGAAGAACATGAACCACCAGCTATCGCGGTCGCCCAGTGCCTTGAAGTAGTCGGCCATGGACTTGGCTTTGGGCCGTTGCGGGGCATTGCGGGCGAGCCAGGCGAAGACGATCAGGGTCAGGATCAGCGGGATCAGCGCAAAGCCGAACACATTGCTCCAGCCAAATGCGGCGGCCAGTACGGGTGCCAGCAAGGCCGCAAATACTGTCCCGGAGTTGCCGGCGCCGGCGATACCCATGGCCTTGCCCTGATGCTCGGCGGGGTACCACTGGGACGCCAGGGGCAGGGCGACGGCGAACGAGGCACCGGCCATGCCGAGGAACATCCCCAGCAGCAAGGCTTGTTCGTAGCTGTGAATCCCGAGTTTCCAGGCGCCGAAGAGGGCGCAGATGACGATCACCTGGCCAATCAGGCCGGCGGTCTTGGGCGAGAGTTTGTCGGCGAGCATGCCCATCAGGAAGCGCAGCACTGCGCCGGCGAGGATCGGGGTGGCGACCACCAGGCCGCGTTGTTGGGTGGTGAGGTGCAGGTCGGCGGCGATTTGCACCGCCAGGGGGCCTAACAGGTACCAGACCATGAAACTCAGGTCGAAATACAGGAACGCGGCGAACAGGGTTGGGGTGTGGCCGGATTTCCAGAAGCTTGATTTCATCACGCACCTCAGCGGTAAAGGGGTCTTATGAGAAGGCCTGGTGATGGAACGGCTGTGGCCGCCCCACCGGCCCCGGGCTATGGGGCCAAAACGAAAAAACGCCGCCACCGGGTTCGCGAGGGCAAACCGGGTGTGCGACGTCTTTGTCGTGGAGGGGGCAACCGCCGTTGGCTACCTGTGGGGATTCTTTAGCAAGAGGTGGGCCAACAGGGGGTAGGTGGTTTTTTTGATTGTGTGTATATCCGTTATTTAGGTAACGGCGGCTTATGGTTCCGCTCTTACAGCGGGTCACTTTTGGCAAACGCCCGGAATGCCGGCCCAGCCAAAAGTAACCAAAAGGTCTTTGCCCCACCACTCGGTGCCTCGCCCAGGCTCGGCATGCCCGCACTCCGGCCCGGTTCCGCGGGCCGCCGCGACGGGCCATCCATGGCCCGGCGCGGCTAAATCGGCTTCCCTGCCGATTTACCCGCTCCACCGTGCCTGCTTGCGGCCATCGTGGTTGACGGGGCGCCTAAGATCAAAATCAAAAGCAGATCAAAAGCAGAGCACAGCGGCCTACCGGCCGGCTTGAGTGTGAGAAGCAGAGGCAAGATCCAGAGCGAAAGCAGGGCTGCTTTCCTGTAGGAGCGAGCTTGCTCGCGAAAAACCAGAGGGCGCCGCGTTCATCCAGGATGCCAGCGTCATCGTTAACGACCTTCGCGAGCAAGCCCGCTCCCACATTTGGACCGTGCCCGCTTTAGCTTCTGATTTGGCTGTTGCTTCACCACACTCAAGCCGGCCGGTAGGCCGCTGTGCTGTTGATCTGCTTGTGATCTTGATCTTAGGCGCCCCGTTAAACCACGCTGGCCGAACGTAGGCAGTACGGAGCGGGTAAACCGGCAGGACGCCGGTTTAGCCGCGACGGGGCAGGGACGCCCCGTCGCGGCGGCCCGCTTCGTGCTGCCGGAGCTGAGGGCACACCGAGCCTAGGCGAGGTGCCGAGTGGTGGGGCAAGAGCGTTTTGCTTACTTTTGCGCTCTTCAAAAGTGAGCCGCTGTAAGAGCGGAACCAATACCAGCCATCACCCAAAAAACGGATATACACACAACAAGAAGCCCTCACCCCAACAACTCACTCATCGCAATAATCTGCTCCGCCACCTGAATCAGCTTCTGCTGCCGACTCATCGCCTGACGCCGCATCAGCGTGTAGGCCTCGTCCTCATTACACCCCTTCATTTTCATCAACAGCCCCTTGGCCGTTTCGATCCGCTTGCGTTCGGCCAACTGCTGATCCCGCGCCTGCAACTGCGCGCGCAGCGACTGGTCACTCTCGAACCGCGCCATCGCCACATCCAGAATCGGCTGCAACCGCTGCGCCTGAATCCCCTCGACAATGTAGGCACTCACCCCGGACTTGATCGCCTGACGCATCACCCCCGGATCATGCTCATCGGTAAACATCACAATCGGCCGCGGCTGGTCGCGACTGACCAGCACCACCTGCTCCATCACATCCCGCCCCGGCGACTCGGTATCGATCAAAATCACATCCGGGCGCACCGCCTCAACCCGCGCCGGCAGGTCAATCGTCAACCCCGACTCATCGATCACTTCAAACCCGGCCTCGGTCAACGCGGCCTTGAGCCGCCCAACCTTGCGCGGCGTGTCGTTGATCAACAGGATTCGCAACATAAGATCCTCCTGTCAGCGCAAGGCCTGGCGACTGGAAACGTCGGCCATGGCGTGCAGGCGAAAGCTGCGGGCATACCCGGCCGGGTCCGAACCGTCCCAGACCTTGCCGTCGATCAACTGGCTGCTGCGCATGGCCTCGCCTCCGGCGGGCACACCCACGGCGCTGGCCGCCTGGCGATAGATATCCAGTTGCTGCACGCGGCGGGCAGTGCCGAGGTAGTCCGGGTCTTCCCGCAGCAGGCCCCAGCGGCGGAACTGGGTCATGAACCACATGCCATCGGACAGGTACGGCAAGTTGACTTCGCCATGGCCAAAAAAGCGCAGCGCATGGAGATCCTGCCAGTGGTTGCCGAGGCCGTCGTCATAGTTGCCCAGCAGCCGCGGTTCGATGCAGTCCAGCGGCGCGTCGAGGTATTGCGGGGCGCTCAGCAGTTGCGCGGTAGAGCGCCGGTTCTCAATACTTTCCTCGATAAAACGGCTGGCTTGCAGAATCGCCATCACCAGTACCCGGGCGGTGTTGGGGTATTGCTCGACAAACGCCTGGGTGCAGCCGAGGACTTTTTCCGGATGATCCGGCCAGATCGCCTGGGTAGTCGCCAGGGTGAAGCCTTGATTTTGCTTCACCGCACTGGCGCACCAGGGTTCGCCAACGCAAAAACCATCGATGCGCCCGGCTTGCAGGTGCGCAACCATTTGTGGCGGTGGCACCACCACACTGTCCACATCCTGCAACGGATGGATGCCCTGGCTCGCCAGCCAGTAATACAGCCACATGGCGTGAGTGCCTGTGGGAAAGGTCTGGGCGAAGGTGAGTTTTGTTCGGCTTTGGTGCACGCGACGATCCAGTGCCTCAGGACTGGTCACCCCCTGCTGCTGCAGGCCACGGGACAGGTTGATGCTCTGGCCGTTCTGGTTCAGGCCCATCAGCACGGCCATGTCGGTGGGCGCCACGCCGCCGATGCCCAGGTGCACGGCGTAGATCAGGCCGTACAGGCTGTGGGCGGCGTCCAGTTCGCCGCTGACCAGGTTGTCCCGCAGGCTCGCCCATGACGACTGACGCTTGAGATTCAACGTCAGGCCATAGGGCTGCGCGAAGCCCTGGGTGGCGGCGACCACCACCGAGGCGCAATCGCTCAGGGCCATGAATCCCAGGTTGAGACTGCTCTTTTCCGGGGCATCGCTGCCGTTGACCCAAGCCAGGGGATCACTCATCAATACGTACCTTTCATAAAAAACGCCGTTCCGTCGGGCCACTCACAGGAGAAGCCCGGGGTAACGACGTCTGTGTCCTTGAGCCCGTTCCGCCGTTGGCGCGGGCTGCGATAGACAAGGCAAAGCAAGGCACATGCCACGACGTGCGCAGGATGGGCGTGGCGTCAGCTTTCCATCAGGATTGAAATTGACGTGCCTCGCAGTATGGCCGCTCTTTCAGCCCGGGCCATGCAGGCATGTTCATCAACCCTCACCGTTTTTCGACGCTGCTTTTCTGCCTGATGCTGTTGGGCAGTCCCTGCGCGTTTGGGGCGTCGTACCAGGCCCGCGATGAAAGCCTGCACACCTTTTTTACCGCGCTGTCGTTGCCACTGGGGCAGCCGATCGTTGTCAGTCAAGCGGCGGCGCGCAAGCATATCAGCGGAGCGTTCGATTTCGATTCGGCGCAACCGCTGCTGGAGTCGGTCGCCCGGCAGCAAGGCCTGATCTGGTACAGCGACGGCCAGGTGCTTTACCTCTATGACGCCGACGAGGCGAAAAGCTCAGTGGTGACCTTGCGGCACATTTCGGTCGATATCCTGCGCGGGTTCATGCGCCGCTCGGGGCTCGACGAGGCGCGCTACCCGCTGCGGGCGAGTGGGGCGCGGATGTTCTACGTATCCGGGCCGCCGAACTATGTCGACCATGTGTTGCGCCTGGCGCAACTGATGGACCGCCAGCGTGCGGAGTTGCGCACGGGGTCGCAGCGGATCGGGGTGGTGCAGGTACTCAACACCCACGTTGCAGACCGAGAGTACGACATGGGCGACAAAACCGTCACGGTACCGGGCATGGCCTCGATGATCGAAAAACTGCTGGCCGTCGGGCAGAAGCCTGACTCCCCGGGGCAACCCGGATTACTGGACGACAGGGATATTTCGGTGCTGGCGTACCCGGACACCAACAGCTTGTTGATCAAGGGCAAGCCTGAGCAGGTGAGCTTTATCGAAAGCCTGGTGGCGGAACTGGATGTGCCGAAACGTGCGGTGGAGGTCTCGTTGTGGCTGGTGGATGTGGATCGTGATGAGCTCAAGAAGCTGGGTGCGGCCATGCACGAGGGGGCCGGCGAGCCTTCCGCAACCCGGGTCATGGCGCCCGTCGATGACGACACCTTCATGAAGCGGATCTCGGCACTGGAGCCGCGTCGGCGCGCAAAGGTCACGGCGCTGCCGGTGATTCTTACCCAGGAGAATGTGCCGGCGGTGTTCAACGATAACCAGACGTTCTATCTGCCCCGGCCAGGTGAGGACAGCGATGAGTGGCAACCGGTGGTCTATGGCACACAGTTGAGTGTGTTGCCGCGCTTCGCCGAGGCGGGTGAAATCGAGATGCTGCTCACCGTTGAGGATGGCCGCCAGATGGGCAAGGCTGGCAGTCGCGACAAGCGCTCGGCGGCGGTGGAGCGTGTGGGGATCAGCAGCGTCGTGCGTGTGGCACCGGGCAGACGGCTGCTGGTGGGGGATTTTCAGCGCGATACCGGAGCGGCCTTGTCCGGACGTTATTACGGGCCTATGGCCAACAGTGTGCGTCTGTTTGTCATTCAGGCGACATCGGTCAGGGACGCCGTGCATGCCCGGGCGGAGCCTGGGCAGGCGCCGCCGCTGACACCCTCCCAGCACGAGCGGGTGAAACGTGCATTTACCCGCGTGATTGAGGGATAAACCGTCGTTGTCCTGTGCGGGGTGGTGTCGAAAAATCCTACGCAGCCTGTCTGGAAAAAAACAGTGCCTGCGGGCTTTATCCTCTCCTATATCGCCGGTGAGCTTTTTATAGTCGCGACTTTCCGGGAAAACCATTGTTGGAAATAAGGGTGAGTTGGGTGCAGAGGACTGAATGGCCGTGTTGAATGATGGGGTGCTGGCTGCCCCGATGGTCTTTGATCGCTGGACATTGCATGGCGACGGCAGGCTGACCGATGAAGACTCGGATATTCAACTACCGCCCAAGGAAGGGCAGGTGCTGCGCGTGCTGCTGGCGTCGGCCGGTGTGTTGGTGACCAAGGATCACTTGCTGGAACAGGCATGGCCTCATAACGAGGCCACCGAAGAGTCTCTGACCCGTTGCATCTGTTCGCTGCGTAAAATCTTGAAGGACGGCAGGGGCCTGATCAAGACGGTGTACGGCAAAGGGTACCGAGTGACCTGTGCGGTCACGGTGACGAGCCATGTCTGTTCCACCTGCGGTCGAGGTCAGGCATGAGAAGCGCCTGGCGCAATAGCGTGCTACTGCTCGCGCTCTGCTTGAGCAATGAAGCCAGGGCCTATTGCTGGGCAGAGGCCGCCAGCGTGCACGGCATCGAACCGGAGTTGTTGCAGGCCATCGCTGCGGTGGAATCGGGCTATCGCGCCGAGGCCATGAATTACGCCAACAACAACGGCACCCGTGATATCGGGTTGATGCAGATCAACAGCATTCACCTGCCACGCCTGCTCAAGTTGGGCATTACCGAACAACGCCTGCTGGATGAGCCTTGTCTGTCGGTGGAAGTCGGCGCGTCGATCCTTGCCGACTTTATCAAACAGTTCGGCTACAACTGGACGGCCATCGGTTCCTACAATGTGGGCGGAGGCCCCGGGCCTCAGCGCGAGGCTCTGCGTCTTCGCTATGCGCAAAAAATCTGGGTTCGCTACGAGGAACTGATGGCGTACCGCAACTGACGTTTGGACGGCACGCCTCGCATGCAGCCCTTCACCCCGGCTATAATCGCCGCCACCTTTCGCCGCCATCCGAGTCAATCCCGCCCATGTATACCCTGGCCCGCCAGCTGTTGTTCAAACTCTCTCCGGAAACCTCCCACGATCTGTCCCTGGATTTGATCGGTGCCGGTGGCCGCCTGGGGCTCAATGGTCTGGTGTGCAAGGCCCCGGCGAAAATGCCGGTGTCGGTGATGGGGCTCGATTTCCCCAACCCGGTGGGCCTGGCTGCCGGCCTGGACAAGAACGGCGCGGCCATCGACGGTTTTGCGCAGTTGGGTTTTGGCTTTGTCGAAATCGGCACCGTGACCCCACGACCGCAGCCGGGCAACCCGAAGCCGCGAATCTTCCGCCTGCCGGAAGCCGAGGCGATCATCAATCGCATGGGCTTCAACAACCTGGGTGTGGATAACTTGCTGTCACGGGTTCAGGCGTCGAAGTACAAGGGCATCCTGGGGATCAACATCGGCAAGAACTTCGACACGCCGGTGGAGCGTGCGGTGGATGACTACCTGATTTGCCTGGACAAGGTCTACGCCCACGCCAGCTACGTCACAGTCAACGTCAGCTCGCCGAACACCCCGGGCCTGCGCAGCCTGCAATTTGGCGACTCCCTCAAGCAATTGCTCGAAGCCTTGCGCCAGCGTCAGGAAGATCTGGCTGTGCGTCACGGCAGGCGTGTGCCGTTGGCGATCAAGATTGCCCCGGACATGAGCGATGAAGAGACCGTACTGGTGGCCCAGGCCCTGGTGGACTCGGGAATGGATGCGGTGATTGCTACCAACACCACCCTGAGCCGCGTCGGTGTCGAAGGCCTGGCTTTTGGTGACGAGGCGGGTGGCCTGTCCGGTGCGCCGGTGCGCGACCAGAGCACCCACATCGTCAAGGTGCTGGCAGCAGAGTTGGCAGGGCGTTTGCCGATCATTGCGGTGGGCGGCATCACCGAGGGCAAGCACGCGGCCGAGAAGATCGCCGCTGGCGCCAGCCTGGTGCAGTTGTATTCCGGTTTTATCTACAAGGGCCCGGCATTGATTCGCCAGTCGGTGGATGCGATCGCGGCGTTGCCAAAAGGTTAATCGAGGCCCATTAAAAAGGGCTCCTCGAAGGAGCCCCTGGGCCGAAGCCCGCCGCCCGGATGGGGCGTGCGTGGTTAAGTGGTTGCGTATTCGTGCTGGTGTCGGAATTAAATGCCCTTGATTAGCCGACGGCGTGAAGTTCGTTGAGTCTGTGGATTCCCGCAGTGCCAGTCATACCGTCCCAGTTGTCGCCACGTCCTTCTCGCCAGCCGTTGATCCAGGCTTGGCGTACCGACGGTAGAGTAAATGGGCAAAGCTCACGGGATTTGCCATGAACGCCATATTGATATCCGCGTAAAAATGCTCTTTCCAACGGATCACGCTTAAGTCTTCTCATAGGGTGTTTCCCTCACTTGTTGACTGTCTTGATATCCTTCGGCCCCGTCCGAGGCCGGGCAGAGTTTTTCTGCCGTTGGTGCGCTCGCTGCCGGCGTGGCGAGCACTGTGTCGGCGTCGTTACGGCGCCAACCTGTGTTGAGTTCTAACCAATAGGTCACATGGATTCAATGATCGTTTTGTCATAAGCACGTAACGATAATGATGCTATAGCCATAAGCTGGCATGGCTTTTCGCCCCTTTTCTTGGGCAAACCCAGCTATGATGTGCCCTTCAAAGAGGATGGGTTTAATCCTTTAGTGAGAATGCCCACCCGATGCAGTCGGTTATTATTCGACGAAGGGTCAGAATATTTCTTTTTGTTGCTTCAAATACTTGAACTGCCCCGTCGATAAAGGCCCAAAAGGCGTGTAGCCGGGGTGGAACGGCACATTCGTGCCACACGAGCGCTCTTCAAGAAAAGCGCTTGATTGAAAACCGAACGCGCGATGCGTCGCCCGTTCACTTATTGCTGAAAAGCCTGGAATGCCCCATGTCGGACCGTTTTGAACTCTTCCTCACTTGCCCCAAGGGCCTCGAAGGCCTGCTGATCGAGGAAGCCGTCGGGCTTGGCCTTGAGGAAGCACGCGAGCACACCTCGGCCGTGCGCGGCATGGCCGACATGGAGACTGCTTACCGCCTGTGCCTCTGGTCGCGCTTGGCCAACCGCGTATTGCTGGTGCTCAAGCGCTTCCCGATGAAGGACGCCGAAGACCTGTACCACGGCGTGCTGGACATCGAGTGGGAAGACCACATGCTCGCCGACGGCACCCTGGCCGTTGAATTCAGCGGCCATGGCTCGGGCATCGACAACACCCACTTCGGCGCGCTGAAGGTCAAGGATGCGATTGTCGACAAGCTGCGCACCCCGACCGGCGAACGTCCGTCCATCGACAAGATCAACCCGGACCTGCGCATTCACCTGCGCCTGGACCGTGGCGAAGCGATCCTCTCCCTCGACCTGTCCGGCCACAGCCTGCACCAGCGCGGCTACCGCCTGCAGCAGGGTGCCGCACCGCTGAAAGAGAACCTGGCGGCAGCGATCCTGATTCGCTCCGGCTGGCCGCGTATTGCTGCCGAAGGCGGCGCGCTGACGGACCCGATGTGCGGCGTCGGTACCTTCCTGGTGGAAGGCGCGATGATTGCCGCCGACATGGCCCCTAACCTGAACCGTGAGCTGTGGGGTTTCACCGCCTGGCTCGGCCACGTTCCGGCGCTGTGGAAGAAACTTCATACAGAGGCCAGCGAACGTGCCGCCATCGGCATGGCCAAGCCACCGCTGTGGGTTCGTGGTTACGAAGCTGACCCACGCCTGATCCAGCCAGCGCGTAATAACATCGAACGCGCCGGCCTGAGCCACTGGATCAAGATCTACCAGGGCGAAGTCGGCACCTTCGAGCCGCGTCCGGACCAGAACCAAAAGGGCCTGGTGATCTGCAACCCGCCTTACGGCGAGCGCCTGGGTGATGAAGCCAGCCTGTTGTACCTCTACCAGAACCTCGGCGAGCGTCTGCGCCAGGCGTGCCTGGGCTGGGAAGCGGCGGTGTTCACCGGTGCCCCGGACCTGGGCAAGCGCATGGGCATCCGCAGCCATAAACAGTACTCGTTCTGGAACGGCGCCTTGCCGTGCAAATTGCTGCTGATCAAGGTCACCCCGGACCAGTTCGTCACCGGCGAGCGTCGCACCCCGGAACAACGCCAGGCCGAGCGTGAGCAAGCGGCCTACGACCAGGCGCCGACCGAGCCGCAAGAGCGCCAGTACAACAAGAACGGTAACCCGATCAAACCTGCCCCGGCCCCGGCCCCGGTGGTCGAGCAGGCGCGTTTGAGCGAAGGCGGGCAGATGTTTGCCAACCGCCTGCAAAAGAACCTGAAGCTGCTGGGCAAATGGGCCAAGCGCGAAGGCGTCGATTGCTACCGTGTTTACGATGCCGACATGCCGGAATACTCCATGGCCATCGACCTGTACCACGACTGGGTTCACGTCCAGGAATACGTGGCGCCGAAGTCGATTGACCCGGAAAAAGCCTCGGCACGCATGTTCGATGCCCTGGCGGCCATTCCTCAGGCGCTGGGCATCGACAAGAACCGCGTGGTGGTCAAGCGTCGCGAACGCCAGAGCGGCACCAAGCAGTACGAGCGCCAGAGTGCCCAGGGCAAGTTCACCGAAGTCAGCGAAGGCGGCGTCAAGTTGCTGGTCAACCTGACCGATTACCTGGACACCGGCCTGTTCCTCGACCATCGCCCAATGCGCATGCGCATCCAGAAAGAAGCGACCGGCAAACGCTTCCTCAACCTGTATTGCTACACCGCCACCGCCAGTGTGCACGCCGCCAAGGGTGGCGCGCGCAGCACCACCAGCGTCGACCTGTCGAAAACCTACCTGGACTGGGCGCGCCGCAACTTCTCCCTCAACGGATTCTCCGACAAGAACCGCCTGGAGCAGGGCGACGTGATGGCCTGGCTGGAAGCCAGCCGCGATGAGTTCGACATGATCTTCATCGACCCGCCGACCTTCTCCAACTCCAAGCGCATGGAAGGCATCTTCGACGTACAACGTGACCACGTGCAGTTGCTCGACCTGGCCATGGCGCGCCTGGCGCCGGGCGGCGTGTTGTACTTCTCGAACAACTTCCGCAAGTTCCAGCTGGAAGACAACCTCGTCGAGCGTTATGCCGTCGAGGAGATCAGTGACAAGACCATCGACCCGGATTTTGCGCGCAACGCCAAGATCCATCGGGCATGGAAAATCACCGCTCGCTGATCACTGCGTTCTGAAGCCGCAAGCCCGGATCATTCCGGCCTTGCGGTTTTTTTTGCGCTGGTCAAACGCAGGTCCTGTGGCTATAACTTAAGGCTTGGCCAAAGTGACGCACCCGCACGCTGGCGTTCCGAGTCTTGTCTATGCCGCTGCATGCCGTCCGCCCGAAAATCCTAGGTTTTATCAGTGAGCAGGTATCGGCGTGGCTAGTCGCGGTGGTGGTGTTTCTGGCCGGTATTGCGCTGACGAGCATCGTCGCCTGGGCCGCCTCCGATCTCTATCAGCAGCAAGTGCGCCAACGCTTCCAGTTGCTGGTCAATGAGCGTTACAGCCGCCTCCAGGAGCGTTTCGAGGACCAGGAACAACGCCTGGGCAGCCTGCGGCGGTTCTTCGTCAATTCCAATTCGGTCTCCCGCAACGAGTTCGACGGTTTTGCGCAGCCCTTGCTGTTGCGTACCCGTGCCTATGCCTGGGCTCCTCGGGTTTTACGTGACCAGCGCAGCGCGTTTGAACAAGAAATTACGGCTGAGCGCGGCGCGAGTTTTGCCATTCGCGAATTGAACGCGGCGGGCGAACTGGCCCCGGCCGCTCAGCACGATGAGTATGTGCCGGTGCTGTACAGCCAGACCCAGAGCCTGCTCGGCTCGCCGCTGGGTTTTGACCTGTTGGCCCAGCCACTGCGGCGCTCGACGGTGGAGCGTGCGCAACAGTCAGGGAAAATGGCGGTGTCCCAGCCCATGCAACTGGTAGGCGTGGAGCCGGCCTATGCCATGGGCGTGCTGCTGGTGGCGCCGGTCAGCCGGGCACCGACGCCACAAGCGCCCATCAGTGAACCTTACGGCTATGTAATGGCAGTGATCAGCATGCGCCAGCTGGTGGCCGATGGCTTGCCCAAGGCTGAGCGGGACAATCTGGTGACGCAGATCATCGATACTTCCGACGCAGAAAAACGTGTGCTGTACGAATCCGGCAATGCCGTGGCAGACAGCGACCTGATGGCCGCACGCCGGCTGACCCTTGGCGACCACATCTACGCCTTGAGCCTGCGCCCCAGCCTGGTGTTCCAGCAGGGCAATCATTCTTCGCAGGTGACTATCCTGGTCATGGGCAGCCTGCTGAGCCTGCTGCTCAGTGCGCTGCTCTACGTGTTGGTCAGCCAGCGCCAACGCGCGTTGAAACTGGTGGAGCAGCGCACGGCCCAATTGCGTCAGCGCGAACAGGAGCTGCGGGGCACCCACGGCCAACTGCGCAGCGTGCTGAATGCGGCGACCCAGGTGGCGATCATTGCCACTGACCTGCGTGGTGTGATCACCACGTTCAACGCTGGCGCCGAGCAGATGCTGGGTTTTGAGGTGGATGAGGTGCTCGGGTGCCTGACCCTCGAAAGCCTGCACCTGGCGCCCGAGCTGGAAGCCCGTGCCGCGCAGTTGAGTGCGGCGCTGGGCAAGCGCATTGCGCCTGGCCAGGCGATGCTGGTGGACGGCGCCGATGCGGTGCACCAAGCCCGTGAATGGACGCTGGTGCGTAAGGACGGCAGCCACCTGACGGTGAACATGCTTGCCACCGTATTGCTGGATGAGCATGGCCTATGGGTCGGGCACTTGGCGATCTGCCTGGATGTCACCGAACAAAAGCGTGCCTATGAGGCACTGGCCGCGCGGGACCGCCTGCTGAAGAAACTCAGTGCCCATGTGCCCGGCGGTATTTTCCAGTTCATCCTGGAACCGAATGGCGACTCGCGTTTCATTTATGCCAGCGACGGCATTCGCGATATCTACGAGATCGAGCCGGGGGTGCTGCAACAGGATGCACGAAAGGTCTTCGAGCGCATTCATCCGCTGGACGTCGAGCGGGTGCGGGATTCCATTCGTCTGTCCACCCTGCAACTGAGCCATTGGCGTGAAGAGTACCGGGTGCAATTGCCCCAGCGTGGGCTGCGCTGGATTCGCGGTGAAGCGACGCCGGAAGAACTGCCCGGCGGCGGTACGGTATGGCATGGGTACGTGTCGGATATTTCCGATCTCAAGCGGGTCGAGGAAGAGCTGCGCGCGCTGTCGATTACCGATTCGCTGACGGGCATTCATAACCGACGCTACTTTCAGGACCGCTTGAAGGCTGAAATGATTCGAGTCAAACGCGCCTCTGGATCGTTGTCGGTGATCATGTTCGACATCGACCACTTCAAGCGGATCAACGACCAGCACGGCCATGCGGTCGGCGACGAGGTGCTCAAGGAATTGTGCCGGCGCATCAGCCAACGATTGCGGCGTACGGATATGTTTTGCCGGCTGGGGGGCGAGGAGTTCGTGGTGCTGTGCCCCAATACCGACGGCAGCCAGGCGTTCAGTGTTGCCCTGGAGTTGTGGCAGGCGTTGCGCAGTGCGTCGATGGAGGGTGTCGGTACTGTGACGGCGAGTTTCGGCGTGGCCAGTTGGCGGGTCGAGGAGGGCGTTGACGGCTTGTTGCTGCGAGCGGATTCGGGGGTGTATGCGGCGAAGCAGGCGGGCCGGGACAGAGTTGAGGCAGAGCGGGCGCTTGCCTGAAGTGCACGGCCATTCAAGCTATTAGAGATCAATGTGGGAGCAGGCAAGTCAGCTCCCACATTTGATCTTTGTTGCCGTTAGAGCACCGGCGCAGCCGCCGCGAGCTTCGGCTGGCGATACAGGTCCAGCAGCACTTGATCCAGCACCGAAGAAGCGCCCCACGGTTTTGTATCGTTGAGAATCGCCACCACCGCCCAGGTATTGCCATTGTTGTCGCGGCTGAACCCGGCGATTGCGCGCACGGTGTTCAGGGTGCCGGTCTTGACGTGGGCTTCGCCGCGCATGGCCGTGGTCTTCAGGCGTTTACGCATGGTGCCGTCGGTACCGGCAATCGGCAGCGAGCTGATAAATTCCGCTGCATACGGGCTTCGCCACGCTGCTTGCAGCATGGTCGCCATTTCGCGGGCGCTGACCCGTTCGGCACGGGACAAGCCGGAACCGTTTTCCATCACCAGATGCGGTGCAGTGATGCCCTTTTTCGCCAGCCACTGGCGGACCACGCGCTGGGCTGCCTTGGCGTCATCGCCGTCGGCATCGGTGCGGAACTGCGCGCCCAGGCTCAGGAACAACTGCTGAGCCATGGTGTTGTTACTGTATTTGTTGATGTCGCGGATGATTTCCGCCAGGTCCGGCGAGAACGCCCGGGCCAGCACCTTGGCGTTCTTCGGTACCGGCGCCTGGATATCCCGGCCCTGGATGCTGCCGCCCAGTTCCTTCCAGATCGCCCGAACGGCGCCGGCGGTGTAGGTGGCGTGGTCCAGCAAAGACAGATAAGTCTGCGAGCTGCAGCCATCGGCCAACTGGCCGCTGACGGTCACGGTGACGCTGCCATCGGCGGCGGTCATCGGGCTGTAGCGCACGTCACCGGTGCACTGCTTAGCGTTGGAGACCTTGACCTGGTTGTCGATGCGAATGCTCGCAATCGGCGGCTCTACCGATACCAGCACCTTGCCCGAATCATTACGTGTGACAAAGCGCAGCGCCTTGAGGTTGACCATCAGGGCGTCGGGCTTGACCAGGAACGGCTTGTTCTCGTCGTTGCCGTCGTCGTTGAACTCCGGCAGTTGCGGCGGGATGAAGAAGCCACGGTCCAGTACCAGGTCGCCGGTCACTTGCTGCACGCCGTTGGCCCGCAGGTCGCGCATCAGCAGCCAGAGTTTTTCCATGTTCAGCTTGGGGTCGCCGCCGCCCTTGAGGTACAGGTTACCGTTCAGAATGCCGCCGCTGAGGGTGCCGTCGGTGTAGAACTCGGTTTTCCACTGATGGTTGGGGCCGAGCATTTCCAGGGCCGCGTAGGTGGTGACCAGCTTCATGGTCGAGGCCGGGTTGACCGACACGTCGGCGTTAAACACGGTGGGTGTGCCCGGGCCATTGAGGGGAATCATCACCAGAGACAGGGCGTTGTTTTGCAGCTTGGCTTTCTGAAGGGCTTCCTGGACCTTGGGTGGCAAGGAAGTGTTGATCGGGGCAGCGGTAACGGAAAAGGCCAGTGGGAGAAGAAAACCGGCCAGTAACAATGGACGCAAAGATTTGATCATAAGAATTAAAACCCTACTGCTGAGGGGTAAAAAAGGTGAGGGGTATGTACGAAAAATCCCTCAATGGTCATGAAAGTGTCGGCATTATGCCCCAAGGCAGTCGCACTTGTGCCTGAACGATAGCTGCTATTCGCGGTTTTTTTTACTGGCACTCTGCCGCCTGTCCCAGAGAAGCGGGCAAAGGCCGGCTTAAACTGCTAAAGTGCCGCCCGTTATTACTTAAGAGGATTGTTCCAATGGCGACTAACCGTTCCCGGCGTCTGCGCAAAAAACTGTGCGTTGATGAATTTCAAGAGCTGGGTTTCGAACTGAACCTGGACTTCAAAGAAGGTTTGGACGATGAAGCGGTTGACGCTTTCCTCGAAGCATTCCTGACTGAAGCAATGGACGGCAACGGCCTGGACTACGTCGGCGGTGATGACTTCGGTCTGGTTTGCAAAGCCACCCGTGGTTCGGTCAACGAAGAGCAGCGTGCCGCTGTTGAAGCGTGGCTGAAGGCTCGTCCAGAGCTGACCCGCGTTGAAGTCAGCGCCCTGTTGGACGCTTGGCATCCAGAAAAGCCGATCAACCCGGCAGTCTGATGTCATGAAAAAGCGACCCGCCCGGGTCGCTTTTTCGTTACTGGGTCTAAAGAATCAGGCCTTGCGCCAGTTCAGAATCACCAGCGTCAACACCCCCGCGACAATCCCCCAGAACGCCGAACCGATGGAAAACAACGTCAACCCAGACGCTGTGACCATAAAGGTGATCAACGCTGCTTCGCGTTCCTTCGGCTCATTCATGGCGATGCTCAAGCCATTGATGATCGAGCCAAACAGCGCCAGTGCCGCGATCGACAGCACCAGCTCCTTGGGCAACGCAGCGAACAACGCGGCCAATGTCGCGCCAAACACCCCGGCAATCCCGTAGAAAATCCCGCACCAGACCGCGGCGGTGTAGCGCTTGTTGCGATCTTCGTGGGCATGGGGCCCGGTGCAAATCGCCGCGCTGATGGCCGCCAGGTTGATGCCATGGGAGCCAAACGGCGCCAGCACCAGCGAGGCCAGGCCGGTGGTGGTGATCAGGGGTGAAGCCGGCACGTTATAGCCATCGGCCCGCAGCACGGCGACCCCGGGCATGTTTTGCGAGGTCATGGCCACCACGAACAGCGGGATGCCGATGCTGATGGTCGCGGCCAGGGAGAAGTGCGGTGTGGTCCACACCGGCGTTGCCACTTCAAGGTGGAAACCGCTGAAATCCAGCAGCCCCATCAGACCGGACAGCGCCGTGCCGATCAGCAATGCCGCGAGCACGGCATAACGCGGCGACAGGCGCTTGATGACCAGGTAAGTGAAGAACATCCCCAGTACCAGACCGGTGCGGTGCTGCGCGGCGACGAAAATCTCGCTGCCGATCTTGAACAGAATCCCCGCCAGCAAGGCTGCCGCCAGGGAAGCCGGGATGCGCTTGACGAGTTTTTCGAAGCTGCCGGTCAACCCGCAGATCGTCACCAACACCGCACAGGTGATGTAGGCGCCGATGGCTTCGCCGTAACTCACACCGCCCAGGCTGGTGATCAACAACGCCGCGCCCGGGGTGGACCAGGCAATGGTAATCGGCGTGCGATAGCGCAGGGACAGGCCAATGCTGCACACCGCCATGCCGATGGAAATCGCCCAGATCCACGAGGAAATTTGCGCCGTGGTCAGGCCGGCGGCTTGGCCAGCTTGAAACATCAGCACCAGGGAACTGGTGTAGCCGGTCATCATGGCGATGAAACCGGCGACGATGGCCGAAGGCGAAGTGTCGGCCAGTGGGCGTAATCGCGCTGGGGGGACGTCTGACATGGGTCGGTGTTCCTTTTACCGGGTTGTTTTTGTAGGAGCGAGCTTGCTCGCGAAGGTCGTTAACGATGACGCTGGCATCCTGAATGAATGCGGTGCTTATACGTTTTTCGCGAGCAAGCTCGCTCCTACAAAGGAGAAAGCGTGGAATCAAGCCTAAACTCAAACGTAACGATTCATTGCAATACAGCCGGCGCCGCAAACAGCCGTACAGTGTGTTGGCGCAGTGGGTTGTGTACAATGTGCGCTGATTTTACGCGATACTTGCCAGCGACCCTCTGTGCCGTATTACAGTCAACGTCAATTCGCCGCCGTTCTCCCGACCCGAGTGCCCATGAACGAACAGTTGCAGCCCCTCAAGAAACAACCGCGAGCCGGTAAGGCCGGTCGCAGTGGAACCCAGGACGATATCGTCTACGCGCATATCTTCGAGGCGATCCTCGAACAACGCCTGGCGCCCGGTACCAAATTGAGTGAAGAAGCGCTGGGCGAAATTTTTGGCGTCAGCCGCACCATCATCCGCCGCGCTCTGTCGCGCCTGGCCCATGAAGGCGTGGTACTGCTGCGGCCCAATCGCGGCGCGGTAGTGGCCAGCCCGAGTGTCGAGGAAGCACGTCAGGTGTTCCTCGCCCGGCGTCTGGTGGAGCGAGCGATCACTGAATTGGCGGTACAGCATGCCACGGCCGAGCAACTGGCCGAGCTGCGGCAGATGGTCAACGACGAGCGCGACAGCTTTTCCCGGGGTGATCGCGGTGCGGGCATCCGGCTTTCTGGCGAATTCCACCTGAAACTGGCTGAGGCGGCGAAGAATGCGCCGCTGATCAGCTTCCAGCGCAGCCTGGTGTCCCAGACATCGTTGATCATCGCCCAGTACGAAAGCGGCAACCGCTCCCACTGTTCCTACGATGAGCACACCCAGTTGATCGACGCGATCGAAGCGCGGGATGCGGGTCTGGCGGTGAACCTGATGATGCATCACATGGATCACATCGACAGCAAGCTCAACCTCGATGAGGAGAGCGCTTCTGATGATCTGCATGCGGTGTTCTCGCATTTGTTGCAGACCAAGAAGCCGGGGCGCTCTTCGGTCAAACTGTAATTTGCCAGGCTCACCACTAACAAAATGTGGGAGCGAGCAAGCCCGCTCCCACATTTGTTATGTGGCGTCTGCTAAATCAGCGTTGGTGCACGAGCTGCCCCGCCGCATACGTCTGCAACACCGCCCGGTCATCCCCCAGCGTCATCAACACAAACAACGTCTCGGCAATGTTATTGGCCTGCTTCAGGCGATAGCTGAGCAGCGGGGTGGCGTTGTAATCCAGCACCAAAAAGTCCGCGTCAGTGCCCGGCTGCAATGTGCCGATCTTGTCTTCCAATCGCAATGCCCGCGCACCGCCCAGGGTCGCGAGGTACAGCGACTTGAACGGACTCAAGCGCGCGCCTTGCAACTGCATCACTTTGTACGCTTCGTTCAAGGTTTGCAGCAGCGAGAAGCTGGTGCCGCCACCGACATCCGTACCCAGGCCCACATTCAACTTGTGCTTCTCAGCCATTGGCAGGTTGAACAACCCGCTGCCCAGGAAGAAGTTCGACGTCGGGCAGAATGCGACTGCCGACCCGGCTTCCGCCAACCGCGCGCACTCGTCATCGCACAGGTGCACACCGTGGGCGAACACCGAGCGCTCACCCAGCAGTTTGTAATGGTCGTACACGTCCAGGTAGCCCTTGCGCTCCGGGAACAGTTCTTTCACCCACTCCACTTCCTGCAGGTTTTCACTGATGTGGGTCTGCATGTACAGGTCCGGGTATTCCCCCAGCAGCTGCCCGGCGAGGGTCAGTTGTTCAGGCGTACTGGTCGGTGCGAAACGTGGCGTGACCGCGTAGTGCAAACGGCCCTTGCCGTGCCAGCGCTCGATCAGCGCCTTGCTTTCCTGGTAGCCGGACTCGGCGGTGTCGGTCAGATAGTCCGGCGCGTTGCGGTCCATCATCACCTTGCCGGCGATCATCCGCAGGTCGAGCTTCTCGGCCGCTTCAAAAAACGAGTTCACTGACTGCGGGTGCACGCTGCCGAATACCAGGGCGGTGGTGGTGCCGTTGCGCAGCAGTTCCTTGATGAAAATGTCCGCGACTTCTTCAGCGTGGGCCTTGTCGGCGAACTGGCTTTCACACGGGAAGGTGTAGGTGTTGAGCCAGTCCAGCAACTGCTCGCCATAGGCACCGACCATGCCGGTTTGCGGCAGGTGAATGTGAGTGTCGATCAGGCCGGGGGTGATCAGAGCGTCCTGGTAATGGGTGACTTCGATGTCAGCGGGCAGGGTAGCGAGCAATTCGCTGGCGTGGCCCAGGGCGCTGATCTGGCCGTTGTCGATCACCAGCAGGCCGTCTTCGAAATACTCGTAGGAGGCTTCGATCCCTACTTCGGCAGGGTCGGCGATGCTGTGCAAAATGGCGGCACGGTAGGCTTTGCGAGTCAAAGGCATGGTCGTCTCAGTTAGTCGCTTGGCTGCGGCGTGAAGCCGGCAGCAGTTTGGCAATGGGTTCGGCGCTCGCAGTGTGCTGGCCGAAATTGGCGTTATAGGTGGCGATGATTTCGCCGGCGATGGAGATGGCGATTTCAACAGGCAGTTTGCCTTTGACCTCAGTCAGCCCCATCGGGCAATGCATGCGTTGCAGTTGCGCGGTGTCGAAACCGCGATCCCGCAGGCGGTGTTCGAACTTGACGCGCTTGGTCTTCGAACCGATCAGGCCGAAGTAGGTGAAGTCATTGCGCTTGAGCAGGGCGGCGGTCAGCTCCAGGTCCAGTGCGTGGTTGTGGGTCATGACGATGCAGTAACTGCCCACAGGCAAGTGGTCGATTTCATCCACCGGCTCTTCGCTGACGATTTTACGCACGCCTTGGGGGATGTGTTCCGGGAATTCCTGTTCCCGGGAATCGATCCAGCGCACCCGGCACGGCAGGCTGGCCAGCAACGGCACCAGCGCGCGGCCCACATGGCCGGCGCCGAACACTGCGATCTGCGCCTGCACCTGGCCCATCGGTTCAAACAACAATACCGTCACGCCGCCGCAGCACTGGCCCAGGCTGGCGCCGAGGCTGAAGCGCTCCAGGTGCGTGTTCTGCTGGCCGCGCACAAGCATGTCCCGGGCGATCTGCATGGCCTTGTATTCCAGGTGCCCGCCACCGATGGTGTCGAACGTCTGGGCGGCACTGATGACCATCTTCGAGCCGGCATTGCGCGGCGTGGAGCCGAGCTCTTCGATGATGGTCACCAGCACGCAGGGTTCACCCTGGTTCTGCAGGTCGGCGAGGGCGCTGATCCAGTTGTTCATGTTTACCTCAGCATCTCTGTTGTCAGTTCGACCGCCTTCGCGAGCAAGCCCGCTCCCACATTTTGATTTGTGAACACATTCAAATGTGGGAGCGGGCTTGCTCGCGAAGGCAGCGCCTCGGTCTAGAGCGAAGCCAACTCGGTTTCAGTTTCCACAGCTTTTGCAGCGGTCAGTTGGCGCATCTGCTCACACCCCCACAACACCCGCTCCGGCGTCGCCGGTGCATCAATCTTCGGCTGATGACGATAGTCGCCCAGGCTCGCCACGGCATCCTTGATCGCACACCACGAGGCGATGCCGAGCATGAACGGCGGCTCGCCCACGGCCTTGGAATGGAACACGGTGTCTTCCGGGTTCTTGCGGTTTTCCACCAGTTTCACCCGCAGGTCCAGCGGCATGTCGGCGACGGCCGGGATCTTGTAGCTGGCCGGGCCGTTGGTCATCAGCTTGCCTTTGTTATTCCAGACAAGCTCTTCCATGGTCAGCCAGCCCATGCCCTGGATGAAGCCGCCTTCGACCTGGCCGATGTCGATGGCCGGGTTCAGCGAGGCGCCCACGTCGTGCAGGATGTCGGTGCGCAGCATTTTGTATTCGCCGGTCAGCGTGTCGACGATCACTTCGCAACAGGCCGCGCCGAACGCGAAGTAGTAGAACGGCCGGCCACGCGCCTGGCTGCGGTCGTAGAAGATTTTCGGGGTCTTGTAGAAGCCGGTGCTCGACAGTGAAACCTGGGCGAAATACGCCTGCTGGATCAGCGCTTCAAACGTCAGGATGTGATCGCGAACCCGCACATGCCCGTTGTGGAATTCAACGTCGGCCTCGCTGACTTCATACTTGCGCGCGGCAAATTCCACCAGGCGCTGCTTGATGGTTTCGGCGGCATTCTGCGCGGCCTTGCCGTTCAAGTCGGCGCCGCTGGAAGCCGCCGTCGGCGAGGTGTTCGGCACCTTGTCGGTGTTGGTGGCGGTGATCTGTACGCGGTCGATTTCTACCTGGAAGATCTCGGCCACCACCTGCGCGACCTTGATGTTCAAGCCCTGGCCCATTTCGGTGCCGCCGTGGTTCAGGTGGATGCTGCCGTCGGTGTAGATGTGGATCAGCGCACCGGCCTGGTTGAGGAAGCTGGCGGTGAAGGAAATCCCGAATTTCACCGGCGTCAGCGCCAGGCCTTTTTTCAGGATCGGGCTGTTGGCGTTGTAGCGACGGATCGCTTCGCGGCGCTCGAAATACTGGCTGCTTTGTTCCAGTTCGGCGGTCATCTCTTCGAGCATGTTGTGCTCGACGGTCTGGTAATAGTGGGTGACGTTGCGCTCGGTCTTGCCGTAGTAGTTGGCCTTGCGCACGGCCAGCGGGTCGAGGGCCAGATGCCGGGCAATCGCGTCCATCACTTCCTCGATGGCGACCATGCCTTGGGGGCCGCCGAAGCCACGATAAGCCGTGTTGGACGCGGTGTTGGTCTTGCAGCGGTGGCCGTTGACCGTGGCGTCGCCCAGGTAATACGAGTTGTCGGAGTGGAACATCGCACGGTCGACAATCGAGTTCGACAGGTCCGGTGAGCAACCGCAGTTGCCCGCCAGTTCCAGATTGATACCGTGCAGGCGGCCGGTGTCGTCGAAGCCCACGTCGTACTCGATATAGAACGGGTGGCGCTTGCCGGTCGTCAGCATGTCTTCCACGCGCGGCAGGCGCATTTTGGTCGGCTGGCCGGTGAGGCGCGCGACCACCGCACACAGGCATGCCGGGCTGGCGGCCTGGGTTTCCTTGCCGCCAAAACCACCGCCCATGCGGCGCATGTCGACCACGATTTTGTTCATCGATACGTCGAGTACTTCGGCCACCAGCTTCTGTACTTCGGTGGGGTTTTGCGTGGAGCAGTAGACGATCATGCCGCCGTCTTCGGTGGGCATTACCGAGGAGATCTGGGTTTCCAGGTAGAAGTGTTCCTGGCCGCCGATGTGCAGGGTGCCCTGGATGCGATTTTTTGCCGTCGCCAGCGCGCCCGCCGAATCACCGCGTTGGTGGGTGTGGCTGTCCAGCACAAAATGCTTTTTGCGAAACGCCTCGACCACGTCCAGCACCGGCTCGAGGTCTTCGTATTCGATCACGGCAGCCATCGCGGCTTTGCGTGCGGTTTCCAGGTCGCGGGCGGCAACGGCCAGCACTACCTGGCCGACGAACTGCACGGTGTCGATGGCCAGCAACGGGTCGCCGGGCATCAACGGGCCGATGTCTTTCAGGCCCGGCACGTCTTCGTGGGTGATGACGATGCGCACGCCTTCAAAGGCGTAGCAGGGCGCAGTGTCGATGCTGATGATCTTCGCGTGGGCGCGGTCCGACATGCGTGCGTACAGGTGCAACTGGTTCGGAAACTCCAGGCGGTCATCGATGTACTGCGCCTCGCCCGAGACGTGCTTGGCGGCGCTGTCGTGCTTGACGCTGCGACCGACTCCGCTGGTCAGGTCCTTGGCGAACAGTTCGGCGAGTTCGGCCTGGGATTTTTCCACGGCATGATGGTTAGACATAAGCGGTCACCCGAGTCTCGATGTGCGGCGTTTGCAGTTCGATGAAGTATTTGCGCAGCAGGTTTTGTGCGCTGAGCAGGCGGTATTCCTTGCTGGCGCGGAAGTCCGACAGCGGGGTGAAATCTTCGGCCAGCGCGGCGCAGGCTTTTTCCACGGTGGCGGAATTCCAGGTGGCGCCGTTCAGCGCAGCTTCGCAGCTTTTCGCACGTTTTGGGGTGGCAGCCATGCCACCGAACGCCACGCGGGCATCGGCGATCACGCCGTTATCAATCTTCAGGTTGAAGGCGGCGCAGACGGCGGAAATGTCATCGTCCAGACGCTTGGACACCTTGTAGGCACGGAACAGCGGCACGCCTTTGGGCACGATGATTTTTTCGATGAATTCGCTGTCCTGGCGGGCAGTGACACGGTAGTCGATGAAGTAGTCTTCCAGCGCCAGGGTGCGGCGGGTGTTGCCTTTGCACAGTACGATCTGCGCACCGAGGGCGATCAGCAGTGGCGGCGAATCACCGATGGGCGACGCGTTGCCGATATTGCCGCCCAGGGTGCCCTGGTTGCGGATCTGCAACGAGGCGAAGCGGTGAAGCAATTCGCCGAAGTCCGGGTATTCGTTGTTGAGTGCGGTGTAGCAGTCGGAGAGGGAAGTGGCGGCGCCGATTTCCAGGCGGTCGTCGAAGCTTTCGATGCGCTTCATTTCTTCGATATTGCCGACGTAGATCATCACCGGCAGCGTGCGGTGGAACTGCGTGACTTCCAGCGCCAGGTCGGTGCCGCCAGCCAACAGCCGGGCTTGTGGGTAAGCGTCGTAAAGGTCGGCCAGGTCGGCGACGGTCAACGGCACCAGGCAGCGTTTGTCGCCGCTGTTCAACTCGCCGGTTTGAGTCGGCGCGATGGATTTCAGGCGGGCGATGGTTTCGGCCTGGCGACTGTCGAACTGGTCCTGGGGCTTGTTGCAGCAGGCCTGTTCGGCGGCGGCGAGAATCGGGCGATAACCGGTGCAGCGACAGAGGTTGCCGGCCAGGGCTTCATGGGCTTTCTGGCTGTCGGGCGCGTCGCTGTTCTTTTGCAGGGCGAACAGCGACATCACAAAGCCCGGGGTGCAGAAGCCGCATTGCGAACCGTGGCACTCCACCATGGCTTGTTGCACGCTGTGCAGTTGGCCCTGGTGCTTGAGGTCTTCGACGCTGATCAGTTGCTTGCCGTGCAGGGACGAGACAAAGGTCAGGCACGAGTTGAGGCTGCGATAGCGAATCTGCTCCGCGCCTTGATCGTCGGTGTGCAGCTCGCCGACCACCACGGTACAGGCGCCACAGTCGCCGCTGGCGCAGCCTTCCTTGGTACCGGATTTGCCCAGGTGCTCACGCAAATAGTTGAGCACAGTCAGGTTCGGGTCCAGGGCGTGCTCACTACGGAGTTCCTGGTTGAGTAAAAACTGGATCACGGAAGGCCTCGCAGACTCATTATTGTTGTTAACCGCTTTGCGCCGAATCTAGTCATGTCTGACTTTTCGGTCAACGATTTTCTGACCTAAGGGTCAAGAAAATGCGATTTCAACATCCTTAATTATGGTCCAGTTCTCTGGAACCGCCGTTTTTGGGGGCTTCTGGACTTTAACGGCTGCTTATTTCATGCCAAATTCGTGCTTGTGGGCCGTACGCCATCAACCGGCAAGTGCGCTACACTGCCGCGCTTGTACCGATAGAAGATTTTGAAGGGAAAACATGACGTTCAAGGCGCCGGATAGTCTTGCCGAGCAAATCGCTCACCACCTCGCCGAACGTATCATTCGCGGGGACCTCAAGCCTGGGGAGCGGATCCAGGAGCAGAAGGTCACACTGGCGCTTAATGTCAGCCGTGGTTCCGTGCGCGAAGCCTTGCTGATCCTTGAGCGTCGGCACCTGATCGCGATCCTGCCGCGCCGTGGCGCCCATGTCACCGAGCTGACTGCCCACAAGGTGCAGAGCCTGTGCACGCTGATGGGCGAGCTGTATATCTTGCTGGGCAACGCCGTCGCCGCCGGTTGGCAGACCCAGGCCGACATGGCGCCGTTCGTGCAGATCCAGCAGCGCCTGGTCGCCAGCTTCGAACGTCAGGACATTCGTGCCTTCGTCGAGGAAAGCTTCAATGTGATGCGCGCTGCGTATCCGTTCGCCAACAACCCGTATTTGCAGGAAACCGTCGAGAACCTGCAGCCGGCGATGAACCGCGCCTATTACCTGGCGCTGGATCAACGCAAGGCGTCCATGAGCGAGTACCTGGTGCTGTTCGAGCAATTGCTCGCCGCCGTGCTGGCCCGTGACCTGCCACAGATTCGCGAAGTACTCTCGGCCTACGGCGAGCGCAGTTGCTCGCTGGTCATTGCTGCGTTGGCGGAAGCCTAAGCGTGCGGCTCAAGTGCATCAAACTGGCGGGGTTCAAATCCTTCGTCGACCCGACCACGGTGAACTTCCCCAGTAACATGGCGGCGGTGGTCGGGCCCAATGGCTGCGGCAAGTCGAACATCATCGACGCCGTACGCTGGGTGATGGGCGAGAGCTCCGCGAAAAACCTGCGTGGCGAGTCGATGACCGACGTCATCTTCAACGGCTCCACCAGCCGCAAGCCGGTGAGCCAGGCCAGTATCGAGCTGGTGTTCGACAACTCCGACGGCACCCTGGTGGGCGAGTACGCGGCCTATGCGGAAATTTCCATCCGCCGCAAAGTCACCCGCGACAGCCAGAACAGCTACTTCCTCAACGGCACCAAGTGCCGCCGCCGGGACATTACCGACATCTTCCTCGGCACCGGCCTGGGCCCGCGCAGCTACTCGATCATCGAGCAGGGCATGATCTCCAAGCTGATCGAAGCCAAGCCCGAAGACCTGCGTAACTTTATCGAGGAAGCGGCTGGCATCTCCAAGTACAAGGAACGCCGCCGCGAGACCGAAAACCGTATCCGTCGTACCCACGAAAACCTCGCCCGCCTGACTGACCTGCGTGACGAGCTGGAGCGCCAGTTGGAGCGGCTGCACCGTCAGGCCCAGGCGGCCGAGAAGTATCAGGAATACAAGGGCGAGGAGCGTCAGCTCAAGGCGCAACTGTCGGCCTTGCGCTGGCAGGCGTTGAACGACCAGGTGGGCCAGCGCGAAGCGATCATCGGCACCCAGGAAATCAGCTTCGAAGCCTTGGTGGCCGAGCAGCGCAATGCCGACGCCAGCATCGAGCGCCTGCGGGACGGCCACCATGACCTGTCCGAGCGCTTCAATCTGGTGCAGGGGCGCTTCTATTCGGTGGGCGGTGACATCGCCCGGGTCGAGCAGAGCATCCAGCACGGCCAGCAACGCTTGCGCCAGTTGCAGGACGACCTGAAGGAAGCCGAACGCGCGCGCCTGGAAACCGAATCGCACCTGGGCCACGACCGCACTTTGCTGCTGACCCTCGGGGAGGAGCTGGACATGCTCACTCCCGAGCAGGAAGTCACCAGCGCTGCCGCCGAGGAAGCCGCTGCGGCCCTGGAAGAATCCGAAACCACCATGCACGCCTGGCAGGAGCAGTGGGACACCTTCAACCTGCAATCCGCCGAGCCGCGCCGCCAGGCTGAGGTGCAGCAGTCGCGCATCCAGCAACTGGAAACCAGCATGGAGCGCCTGGCCGAGCGTCAGCGGCGTTTGGTGGAAGAGCGCGTGTTGCTCGCGGCCGACCCGGAAGACGCGGCGATCCTCGAGCTGAGCGAGAAACTCGCCGAAAGCGAAATGACACTGGAAGAGCTGGAAGCCAGCGAAGAACAACAAGTGGAACGCCTGGAGCAATTGCGTCAGCAACTGCAACAGGCGACCCAGGCGCAGCAAACCGCTCAGGGCGATTTGCAGCGGCTTAACGGTCGATTGGCCTCCCTTGAAGCCTTGCAGCAAGCGGCGCTCGACCCGGGCACCGGCACAGCCGAATGGCTGCGCGAGCAACACCTGGCCGAGCGCCCGCGCCTGGCCGAAGGCTTGAAGGTCGAAGCCGGTTGGGAACTGGCGGTGGAAACCGTGCTTGGTGCCGACCTGCAAGCCGTGTTGGTGGATGATTTTGGCGGTTTCGACCTGGCGGGGTTTACCCAGGGCGATCTGCGTTTGCTCAGCCCCGCAGCTGACGGCACGCGCGTGCGGGGCAGCTTGCTGGACAAGGTCGAGGCGGCGATTGATCTGTCGCCTTGGCTCGGCCAGGTCAAGCCGGTGGACAGCCTCGAGCAGGCCCTGGCCCAGCGCGGCCAATTGGCGGCCGGGCAAAGCCTGATCAGCCGTGACGGTTTTTGGGTCGGCCGGCACTTTTTGCGGGTGCGTCGCGCCAGCGAAGCGGAAAGCGGCGTTCTGGCCCGTGGCCAGGAAATCGTCAACCTGACCGCCGAGCGCGAAGAGCGCGAAGCCACACTCGAATCCCTGGAAAACCAGCTGCAAACCCTGCGCGCCACCCAGCGTCAGCAAGAGACCGGCCGCGAACACCTGCGCCGGCTGTTGCAGGACGAAGCGCGCCAGCAAGGCGAATTGAAAGCCCAGCTCTCGGCGAGCAAAGCCAAGGTCGAACAACTGACCTTGCGCCGCACCCGGCTCGATGAAGAAGTGGCCGAGATGGGCGAGCAGCGCGCCCTCGAACACGAACAAGTCGGCGAAGCGCGCCTGCAACTGCAGGACGCCCTCGACAGCATGGCCCTGGACACCGAGCAGCGCGAGTTGCTGCTGGCCCAGCGCGACAGCTTGCGCGAGCGCCTCGACCGGGTGCGTCAGGAAGCCCGCCAGCACAAGGACCACGCCCATCAACTGGCCGTGCGCCTCGGCTCCCTGCGGGCGCAACACGACTCCACGCGCCAGGCCCTCGAGCGCCTGGAAATGCAGTCCGAACGCCTGACCGAAAAGCGCGAGCAACTGAGCCTCAACCTGGAGGAGGGCGAGGCCCCGCTGGAAGAGCTGCGCCTGAAGCTCGAAGAGTTGCTCGACAAGCGCATGACCGTCGACGAAGAACTCAAGACTGCACAAATCGCCCTGGAAGACGCCGACCGTGAACTGCGCGACGCCGAAAAGCGTCGGACCCAGGCCGAACAGCAATCGCAACTGATCCGTGGCCAGCTCGAACAACAGCGCATGGAATGGCAGGCCCTGACGGTTCGCCGCAAGACCCTGCAAGACCAGTTGCTGGAAGACGGCTACGACTTGCACGGCGTGCTCAATACCCTGACCGCCCAGGCCAACGAGAAAGAAGCCGAAGAAGAACTTGAGCGGATTGCTGCACGCATTCAACGACTCGGCGCGATCAACCTCGCGGCCATCGACGAGTACCAGCAGCAGTCCGAGCGCAAACGTTATCTGGACGCGCAGAACGCCGACCTGGTGGAAGCGCTGGACACCCTGGAAAACGTGATCCGCAAGATCGACAAGGAAACCCGTAATCGCTTCAAAGATACCTTTGATCAGATTAATGGCGGTTTACAGGCGTTATTCCCGAAAGTTTTCGGTGGTGGCAGCGCTTACTTGGAACTGACGGGCGAAGATCTACTCGATACAGGGGTAACGATCATGGCGCGGCCTCCGGGCAAGAAGAACAGCACCATCCATTTGTTGTCCGGTGGCGAGAAGGCACTGACCGCATTGGCCCTGGTATTTGCGATCTTCAAGTTGAACCCGGCACCGTTCTGCATGCTCGACGAAGTTGACGCCCCGCTGGATGACGCTAACGTTGGACGGTATGCGCGACTGGTTAAAGAGATGTCCCAGACCGTGCAGTTCATCTATATCACCCACAACAAGATCGCCATGGAAATGGCCGATCAGTTGATGGGCGTGACGATGCACGAGCCGGGCTGTTCGCGATTGGTGGCGGTGGATGTCGAAGAGGCGATGGCGCTGGTGGAATCCTGAGGCGCACTTCGTAGGAAGATTTCCAGCGCGATGTAGGGTGATTTACCGGTCTGGGAAAAGTGGCAAATGGACATATTTGTTCAAGGCATTTTGACAGACGGTGTAAAGTTATCTTTGGTCGTGCTAGTTTAATGTCAAATTTTCGTATGCGTGGGCAAAACGTCATTCAGAACATAGAGTTGGCGCCACGTTTTAAAGCGGTTTGCACGGTGCTAAACCCCTTATTTTTCAGCATTTTTTATTAGAGGCACGGGATTACATGGAAATCGGTCTGCGCGAGTGGCTGATCGTCATCGGCATTATTGTCATTGCCGGTATTCTTTTTGATGGCTGGCGTCGGATGCGCGGCGGCAAGGGCAAGTTGAAATTTCGCCTGGACCGCAACCTGTCCAATTTGCCGGACGACGACGGCAGCGCCGAGCTGCTGGGGCCTCCACGTGTCCTGGATAACCATAAAGAGCCGCAACTGGACGAGCACGACCTGCCGTCGATGAGCGCACCGGTGCGTGAAGCCCGCGAGCCCAAGCGCGGCAAGCGCAGCGCGGCCAGCGAGCCATCGCAGGGCGACCTGAACCTGGACCTGGAAGAAGGCCCGAGCTTCAGCAGCCGTGATGATGACTTCCCGGATGAGTCCCCGACCAAGAGTGCCCATAAAGAATCCGTCAAGGATCAACCGGCTGCCGAAGAGGTGCTGGTGATCAGCGTGATCTGCCGCGACGCCGCCGGCTTCAAAGGCCCGGCCCTGCTGCAAAATATTCTGGAAAGCGGCCTGCGTTTCGGCGAGATGGATATTTTCCACCGCCACGAAAGCATGGCCGGCAACGGTGAAGTCCTGTTCTCCATGGCCAACGCGGTCAAGCCGGGCATCTTCGATCTGGACGACATCGACCATTTCAGCACCCCGGCAGTGAGCTTCTTCCTTGGTTTGCCAGGCCCGCGTCACCCGAAACAGGCGTTCGACGTGATGGTGGCTGCAGCCCGCAAGCTGTCCCAGGAGCTCAACGGCGAACTCAAGGACGACCAACGCAGCGTCCTGACCGCCCAGACCATCGAGCACTACCGTCAGCGCATCGTCGAGTTCGAGCGTCGCGCCCTGACACAGAAGCGCTAAGGTCCAAGCTTACGCGTTGCCTGTAGAATCCATGCACTAACATATTGAGCAGCTTCGGCTGCTCTTTTGCTTTATGAGAGAACACCCATGACCGCCGCCCACACCCGCATCCTCGAACTGCGCGCTGAACTGGATCAGCACAACTACCGTTACCACGTCCTCGACGAACCGAGCATCCCGGACGCCGAGTACGACCGGTTGTTCCACGAGCTCAAGGCCCTGGAAGCCGAGCACCCGGACCTGGTAACCCGTGATTCACCGACGCAGCGGGTCGGCAGTGCGGCGTTGTCGGCGTTCACTCAGGTGCGTCACGAAATCCCGATGCTCAGCCTGGGCAATGCCTTCGATGAAAGCACCATGCTTGAATTCGATCGCCGGGTCACCGAAGGCCTCGACCTGCCGGTGGGCGACCTGTTTGGCGGCGGCGCGGCGGTGGAATACAGCTGCGAGCCGAAGCTTGATGGCCTGGCGGTCAGCCTGCTGTATCAGGACGGTGAGCTGGTGCGCGGCGCCACGCGCGGCGACGGCACCACCGGCGAAGACATCAGCGTCAACGTGCGCACCGTGCGCAATATTCCTTTGAAGCTGCACGGCACCGGCTGGCCGGCGACCCTCGAAGTGCGCGGTGAAGTGTTCATGTCCAAGGCTGGCTTCGAGCGGCTGAACGCCACGCAACTGGAAGTTGGCGGCAAGACCTTCGCCAACCCGCGCAACGCGGCGGCGGGCAGCCTGCGACAGTTGGATTCGAAGATTACCGCCAGCCGCCCGCTGGAATTCTGCTGCTATGGCGTGACCACGGATATCAGCGACACCCATATCGGCAACCTGCAACAGCTGAAGAAGTGGGGCATGCCCATCAGCCATGAGTTGAAACTGGCCAAGGGGATTCAGGATTGCCTCGACTACTACCGCGATATCGGTGAGCGACGGAATGCCTTGCCCTATGAAATTGACGGGGTGGTGTTCAAGGTCAATAGCATTGCCTATCAACGGGAGCTGGGCTTCCGCGCCCGAGAACCACGTTGGGCGATTGCCCATAAATTCCCGGCGATGGAAGAACTGACCGAACTGCTGGACGTTGAATTCCAGGTGGGTCGTACCGGCGCTGTGACGCCCGTGGCACGCTTGAAACCGGTCAAGGTCGCGGGTGTGACCGTGTCCAACGCCACCTTGCACAACATGGACGAAGTGGCGCGCCTGGGCCTGATGATCGGCGACACCGTGATCATCCGCCGTGCCGGTGACGTGATCCCCCAGGTGGTGTCGGTGGTCACCGAGCGTCGCCCGGATAACGCCCGCGCGGTGCAAATCCCCGAGAGCTGCCCGGTGTGTGGTTCTCACGTTGAGCGCACGCAACTGGTCAAGCGCAGCAAGGGCAAGGAAACCGTCAGCGAAGGCGCGGTATACCGCTGCGTCGGGCGCCTGGCCTGTGGTGCGCAGCTCAAGCAGGCGATCATTCATTTCGTTTCGCGCCGCGCCATGGACATCGATGGCCTGGGGGACAAGACCATCGAGCAACTGGTGGATGAGAAACTGATCGGCTCGCCGGCTGACCTCTACAAGCTCAAGTACGATCAGATCATCGACCTGGAAGGTTTCGCCGACGTCTCCAGCAAGAAGCTGATCACCGCCATCGAAAACAGCAAGACGCCGACCCTCGCACGGTTCATCTATGCCCTCGGCATTCCCGATGTAGGCGAGGAGACGGCCAAGGTGCTGGCACGCTCGCTGGCGTCCCTGGAGCGCGTGCAGCAGGCCTTGCCGGAAGTGCTGACGTACTTGCCGGACGTTGGCCTGGAAGTGGCCCACGAGATTCACAGCTTCTTTGAAGACAGTCATAACCAGGACGTGATCGGTGCCTTGATCTCCAAGGACGAGTGCGGGCTGGAATTGCAGGAGCAGGGCGACCTGAGCGCCGAGTTCGCGGCCAGCACCACGTTGGGCGGCTTGCTCGACAAGCTGCACGTACCGTCCGTAGGGCCGGGCGCCGCGCAGAAACTGGCCGACAAGTTTGGCTCCCTCGAAGGCGTGATCAAGGCCGACTGGCTCGACATGCGCCAGGCGTTGCCGGAGAAGCAGGCCAAGGCTGTCCGGGATTTCTTTGACATCGAAGAAAACGCCAATCGTGCGCTGGCCATCGAGCAACAGCTCAAGGACTTCGGCATGCACTGGCAGAGCGAGAAGAAGGTCGTCGAAGGTTTGCCCGAGGCGGGTCACACCTGGGTGCTTACCGGCTCCCTGGAACTGATGAGCCGGGATGTCGCGAAGGAAAAACTCGAAAGCCTTGGCGCCAAGGTGGCGGGTTCGGTGTCGGCGAAAACCCACTGCGTGGTGGCCGGGCCAGGTGCCGGGTCGAAGCTGGCGAAGGCCAGTGAGCTGGGCTTGAAAGTGCTGGATGAAGAGGCGTTTGTGGCGTTTTTGGCCAAGCACAACATCACGGCCTGATACTTTTTGTGATGAGCGGGCTTGTTGTGGCGAGGGGACAAGCCCCCTCGCCACAAGTAATAGGCTGCCAATAAAAAACTGGAACGATCAGCTCGTAACCATGATCTAGTCTTGGGCAGCCCAGGGAGAGATCGCCATGTACCGCTTCTTCGAACAACTCAGTTCGCGCATTGCCGCACCGTTCATGGCCGAGACCTCGCGCAACAGCAAGGTTTGGCAGTGCCGTTGCGGGCAGTCCCTGTTCTTTCGCAACAGCCAGTGCCTGGCCTGTTCGGCGCTGCTGGGCTATCAGCCGGAGCAGAGTCGCCTGTCATCCCTGCAGCCCGGCCCGTATGCCGATACCTGGCTGCTGGACGCCGACCCTGAAGCGGGCGCATTTCGCCGCTGCGCCAACCTCGAGACGCCAGCCGCCTGCAATTGGCTGCTGCCCGCCGACAACGGCCAGACCTTGTGCGTGGCGTGCAGCCTGAACCGCACCATTCCCGACCTGTCGATCCCTGAAAACCCCGAACGCTGGCGCAAGGTCGAAACCGCCAAGCGCCGCCTCGTGGCGCAACTCATCAGCCTGGGCTTGCAGGTGATTCCCAAGACGGCCGATGAAGACACGGGCCTTGCGTTCGATTTCGTCGGCATCGACCTGGAAGGCAACGCACCTACCACCGGCCATGCCAACGGCCTGATCACCCTCGATATCAAAGAAGCCGACGACGCTCATCGCGAGCAGATCCGCGTACAGATGCGCGAGCCTTACCGCACCTTGCTCGGTCATTTCCGTCATGAGGTCGGCCATTACTACTGGGACCGCCTGATCGCCAACAGCCACTGGCTGGAGCCGTTCCGCAGCCTGTTCGGCGACGAGCGCGCCAGCTACGCCGACGCCCTCGAGCAGCACTATCAGAACGGCCCGCGCGCGGACTGGCAGCAAACCTGCGTCAGCGCCTACGCCACCATGCACCCGTGGGAAGACTGGGCGGAAACCTGGGCGCATTACCTGCACATGATGGACGCCGTCGACACCGCGCTGGGTTTCGGCATGAGTGCCCGGGAGATGGACCTGGACTATCAACCATTCCCCCTGAGCACCCTCTACGACCCTGAACATCCCGGTGGCACGGCGTTCTTGTCATTCGTCAACGCATGGATCGAACTGGCCGGCATGCTCAACGAACTGTCCCGCAGCATGGGCCAGCCGGATTTCTATCCGTTCGTCCTGCCGCCGGCGGTGATTGCCAAGCTGCACTTCATTCACCTGGTGATCCAGCAAGAGGGCGGCAGGGCAGATGAGGTCGTGCTTTTGTAGGAGCAAGCTTGCTCGCGAAGGTCGTCAACGATAACGCGCCTGTCCTGAATGAACGCAGTGTCTTTGGGTTCTTCGCGGGCACACTCACTCCTGCAGGCAAGTACTTGAACCATCAGATATTTTAATCCCGCGCGAACGGTTGTAACTTCCGATGAGATCGGTACAATGGCGCGGCTTGCCGAGAGGCGAGCGTCGTTATGGTGATCCCATCGGTCCCCCCGCAACGATTACCCGTGAACCTGGTCAGAGCCGGAAGGCAGCAGCCACAGCGGGAACATTGTGTGCCGGGGTGTGGCTGGTGGGGTTGCCTCCATAACGCCACCCTCCTTGATTCAAAAAAATACCTTTATGAAACCCTTCGCTGGCAATAGTCATCTGCGAAGCGATTTCTGCTGTTCGTCCTTCAGCTCAGTGCTCACAAGCCCGAAAGCAATCGTTACCGGCAAAAGACTGTGAGGGCTCTTTCACAACTTCAAGCTTCCACTCTGGACAACCCAAAACCACCTTGCTAGTTTGCGCCAGTCACATATTTCAAAATATGTCGACGGCACATGGATGATATTAAAGTGATGGCGCTTTATTGCTCATTCACCCTAACTAACAAGGATGTCGGTCATGAAAAGCCTGCAAGGGTTGCCCACGCTCATCAGCGCTTCCGTCGGTGCCCCCGGCAAAGCCCGCAACTTGCCCGCCGACGTTCAGTGCATCCAGTATTTGTTCAACTTGATCATTCCCAAGTTGAGTTTCCCCCTGGCCGAAAATGGCAAGTGCGACGGCCAGTTGGTGCAGTGCATCAGCCAGTATCAGTTTCGCTACCTCAAGTACGCCCATCCCGACGGGGTTATCGACCCCACCGGGCGCACCTTCAATAGCCTGATCGAAGAGGCGGTGAAGGTAGCGGTCAAGCCGAATCCTGCCCTGCGTATTCCGACCTTCCTGAATGTGTTCGGCAACACCAGTTCGGATATGGTCCAGGCCACGGTCAACCATTACCTGGATCGCATGCGGGCGATGATCGAGGCCGAGCGGCGCAACCGGCAGATGATGCTCCAGGCCGCGTGCGACGGGGGCACGACGCTCACGGACACGGACTTCCAGAACGCCGCCACGCAGTTGGGCAGCGGGATTTCGGTCAATATCATCAAGGCCTTCGCCACGGTGGAGTCGGGCGGGCGCTCCGGGTTCGGGCCGGCCAAGTTGCCGGTGATCGCTTTTGAAGGGCACCACTTTCGCAAGTACACCAACCATAAATACGATCAGACCCACCCGCTGTTGTCGTACCCCTACGTGAAAAAAGCCGGCCCCCAGTGGAAGGCCAATAACAAGGACCAGACCAAGGCCTGGGAAACCATGGCCACGGCCTTTGCGCTGGATCAGGAGGCGGCCTTGAAGTCGGCCTCTTGGGGTATGTTTCAGATAATGGGGTCCAACTGCACGGCCTGTGGTTATAAAACGGTGTTTGAGTTTGTCGTGGCCATGAAGATTAATGCCGGGCATCAACTCAAGGGCTTCCTCGGTTTTTGCGGTCAGAGCCCGGCCCTGGTCAAGGCCATGAAGAACAAGGATTACGCCGCCATGGCGCTGAACTATAACGGCAAGGATTATGGCGACTATGACCATCGAATCAAAAAAGCCTACGAAGCACTTGAAGGGAAAAAATAGAATGCCGTTCAAACGTTGCCTGTCCCGATTGCTGGTTGCCTCTTTCGTTTGTGTTGCTGCGGGAACGCCGGCGTTTGCCGCTGCGCTGCACTCGGGCAAGTACGAAGGGCTGATGCTGGCCGTGACGCCTGAGCATCAGGTGGAAGGTTTTTATGCTGAAGAGATGGGCGAGGGCGTGACCCGCACGTGCACGTTCTTCCTGCAGGGCAAGGTCGACGGTGCGAAGGCGTCGGTGTCCACGTGGCTGGATGCGACTTACCCGGGAACCGTTGCGGCGTCCTCGGACGGTGTGACGCTGACGGTGGAGAAGGGCCGCGAGCATCCCGGTTGCATCAGCGTGCTGATGCCGGAAATCGCCACCGGCCTGGACCTGACCCAGACGGCTGCCAAGAAGTGGATTGGCCTGGTGACCGTTTCAGCCGACAAGGCCTTCCTGCAAAAGACTCCGGACGCCAAGGCTAGTCATCGTGCCTATGTGGTCAAGGACGATGTGGTCGCGGTGCTGGCGTTCAAGGATGGCTGGGCCCAGGTCGAGTTCATCAATGGCGAAGGCCGCTCTTCCAAGGGCTGGATCAGCCAGGACCAGTACGCCAGGCTGACGCCGGCAAAAAGCTGAGGGTGTTCCCCGCGCCGCGGTGTGCCGGGCACGCCGCGGCTTTTTTGATCGTTCCCTCGCTCTGCGTGGGAATGCAGCCTGGGACGCTCCGCGTCCCGCCTTACTTCTCTCAGTATTCAGGCCTTGTTGCGGTTGAACAGCTTGCGGATAACGGCGAACAGCGCCACGACGCCGATCACCAGGAACTTCTTCGCCGCCAGCAGGAAGATGCCGATCTTGGCAAACAGCCCGGCCTTGGCCGCGATCCCGCCAGCAACCAGTGCGGCAAGGCCGTAGGTCGCGAGTTTGTCGGTCTTCGGGTTGAAGTCGGTGTACAGGTTGCCATCGGTGAAGTTGGTAAAGGCCAGGACCTTGGGCAACTCTTGCTTGATGGTGGCCAGGTCGGCCATGGCGGCGACGGCGTTGAGTTCCAGCACGCCTTCACGGCCCAGCACGCGGATGCTGTAGTTGAGGGTGGTTTGCTTGGCGTCGTCGGCTTTCAGTTCGCGGGCCCAGTACATCTTGTGGGTGGTGTCGTCGTAGTGCGGCGGCTCGGCCCAGCCCAGCAGGTGCAGGCCTGCGTAGCCTTGTTTCTGGCGTTCTTTGTTGTCTTCGACGTCTTCTTCCTGCATTTGCTTGAGCAGTTCGGTGTAGTCAATTTTCGCAGCGTCTTCGTCAGAAATGTGCCCGTCAGCCTTGTAGCTGACGATCACGCCCCAGCCGCGCTCTGACAATGGGCTGACGGCTTTTGGCACGATCATGCCCAGGGTCTTGAAGCCCGGCGGGTTGCCCCAACCATCGGTCAGCAGGCGCTCGGTGTCTGTGGGGTCGAGGTAGTAGAACTCGTCGTTGAGCTTGAGGGTCGCAATACCGCCGGGCAGGGTGACGGTGCCGGTCTTCTGCTTGAGGGAACCGAGAAAGTGTTCAGCAGTTTCGGGCGCTTCGGCGGGTGCCGTGGCTTCAACGGGAGCCGGCTTGGCGGCAGCGACGGCGGGGGCGACAGGCAGGCTCAGGGCGGCCGCCGCCAGCAACAGGCGGAAGTAATTCATGGTAGTCCCTTACAATTTGAATTAATTTCGCGGGAGGATAACTGAAACATGCTGTAACGGGTTAGCTGAATGTCTCCCGCAGCAGTCCCGCAAAGGCGTCCCGTGCCAGGTGGCGTTGGGTATCTTTGTGCCAGAACAGCAGGTTATCCACCGCCGCCAATTCGTCGAAGCGGTAGGACGTCAATTGGTTGGCCTGCTCGTAGCGCGCCAGGATGCCTTCCGGCGCCAGCGCCACACCAATCCCCGCGCTGACGCAGCCAATGATCGTGCCCCAACTGGCGTAGCTGGCAATGGCCGGCTTGATGTCGTGGGGCTTGAGCCAGTTTTCCAGGGCGGCGCGGTACGGGCAGCCGGGCGGCCAGACCAGCAAGGTGCGGCCGGCCAAATCCCGGGCATCCTCGATAGGCGCGCTGGAGGCGCTGGTGATCAGCACCAGGCGCTCGCTGTAGACCACGCTGTGTTCGAGCTTCGGGCGTTTGCCGCCGGCGGCCACCAGCGCCGCGTCGATGCGGTGATGTTGCAGGTCATCGAGTAACTGCGCCCAGGCGCCGGTCACCAATTCCAATTCCACCTGTGGATAGCGCCGATGGTATTCAGCCAGCAACGGCGGCAGGCGGCCACTGGCACTCGACTCCACGGCGCCGATGCGCAGCTTGCCGCGTGGAATTGCATTGCTGTCGACGGCGCGCTTGGACTCTTCCACCAGCGCCAAAATGCGCTCGCAGTAGTCGAGAAATACTTCGCCGGCCGCACTGATCGCCAACCCGCGCCCGGCACGAATGAACAGCGGGGTGCCCAGCTCGCTTTCCAGCTGCTTGATGCGCGTGGTGATGTTGGACGGCACGCAGTGCAGTTGCAGGGCGGCCTGGGCCACGCTGCCGGTTTGCGCCACGGCTTTCACCATTTTCAGTTGGGCCAGTTCCATCGCTCAGTTCCAGTGATTACAGAAGTCAGAAACGGTTAATTGTCCTGCGCCGTGCCGGGGCCAAGACTGACGGCATTCCCACTGCTGGACGCCGTTCATGAATGCCCCCTCACCCGTAAAGCTTACGCTAGTCACTGCCAGCGTCATCCTCTGTTGGGCATATTCGCCGATTGGCGTGCACCTGGCCTTGCACAGTTACAGCCCGGGCCAACTGGCCTTGGTGCGGTTTCTGATTGCTTCGGTGTTGATGGCCGGCGTGGCATTGGTCGGGAAGATCGAGCGGCCACGGCTGCGGGACCTGCCGTGGCTGCTGGTGCTGGGGTTCTTCGGGATTTTCCTGCACCACCTCACCATCAATTTCGGCCAGCAATTTGTCACGGCTGCGGCGTCCAGTGTGCTGGCGCAGTCCGTTCCGCTGTTTACAGTGCTGGTGGCGTTTTTTGGCTTGAAGGAGCGGGTCACCGGCTGGCGCTGGGGTTGCGTGTTGCTGGGTTTGAGCGGGGTACTGGTGGTGATCTGGGGTGAGCATGGCCTGGGGGAGATTGACCCCCGTGGCTTGATGATCCTGGTGGCGGCGCTGTCGTGGAGCCTTTATTTCACGATCCAGAAACACTATTCCCGGCGCTACAGCCCGCTGACCACGGTGTGCTACACCGTGTGGTCGGGCACCTTGCTGCTGTGTGTGTATTTGCCGGATTTACCGGCAGTGGTGGCGCAGTCATCAGCCCAAGCCAACTGGGCGGTGTTGTTGCTCGGCGTGTTTCCCAGCGCCCTGGCGTACCTGGCCTGGGCCTATGTGTTGCGGCATGCCGAAGTCAGCCGTGCTTCCGTGGCGTTGTACCTGGTGCCGCCGGTGGCGATGGTGATGGCCGCCTCGCTGCTGGGCGAGCAGGTTTCGATGCGCGTGGTGCTGGGTGGCCTGATCGTGCTGGCCAGTGTCGGTGCCATCAGCCTGGAAGGGCGCTGGCGCCGCAAACCGTTACGGGTTCACGGTGAACACCCGCAGGCGGTGACCGTCGGGGTCCTGGGCGACAAAGGTGTAGCCGAAATCCGCCTCGACCGGTGACTGGATGATGCTCAACCCCAGTTGCACCCAGCGCGCGTGCAGTTCATCGACCGCTGCTATATCAGCGACGCAGAATCCCACCTCGCCACCGCCGACTGTGGCCTGGGCAGCCGGCTCCACGGTATGGCGCGACCACAGCCCGAGTTTTACCCCGTTGTCGAGGATGAACAATGCGAAGGTCGGCCCCAGCTCTACAGGTGCATTGTCCAGCAGGCGGCTATAGAGGTTGGCGCTGGTGGCCGGGCTGTCGACGTACAACAAAAAGTAATGGGCAAGGCTATTCATGATGACTCCCTGATAGTGCGCAGCAATGCTGCGGCTCAGTCCCTAGTCTAAGGGGCTGTCCTGTCAGTTCATGTCAGGAGTCATCAAGCAAAGAGCAGACAGTCTCGCTGTCTGCTCTTTTTATTGCGTGCACGGGTGTTGCGAGCTCTAAGGCTTGGACAAGGCCTGGTCTACCGCTGCGATCAGCTTTCCCAGATCCTTCGGGGTGGCTTTATGAATGACACCGAACAGATAAGCGCGCTGTTCCTCTTCGTCGACCAGGTCTGCGAAAAAGACTTTCAGCTTCACTCCCAGCGCCTCTGCGAACAAGAACAGAGCCTCGACGCTGGGTGTATAGGTGCCGGTTTCGAAGCGGCTGATGGTTTTAGGGTCAAAACCGGTTTTTTCACCTAGTTCAGCCTGAGTAAGCCCTGCGACCTTGCGGTAACGTCTGATGGCCGGACCCAAACTTGAAATGTGCATCGCTCAATTCCCATTTAGAATCAAGAACTTAACGATAAATCTTAAAAATAGACAACCGCATATACCATCACCTTTTCTTGCAAAATGTGATGTAATTCGTAGAATCGGCATCTAGGACAAGTATTTGGTGGTCTCGTTTCAGAAGGCAGGTTTATGAAACAGGAAATCATTGCTTTCTCCTTACTCTCATAAATGTGCCCATAAAACGGACGCTTGGCAGGGACTGAAACGTCGCTCGTCAGTGCCACGCTTCATTGCGCCTCACGTGCTGGATACCCGAAATCAAGCCTAGTTGATCATCACTGAATGGATGATGAATTGCTGTGCAAAATCGTGGGTTTGCGCCCGTTTGCGGCCAACCAGCCGATCGACGGCGCAGCCCGACTGGAAATACGAATCCGCCTGTCCTGCCTACCCGGTAGTCGAGAGAGCGATCGAATGCTGTCCATGGAGCTTTAACGTGCGTCTCAACTTGCCGGTCACTGCTGTTGAACAGACTTTTGGGGAGCAGCAACGGCTAATTTCCGCGACTGACGTCAACAGCCACATTACCTACTGCAACGCCGAGTTTGCCGCCATGAGCGGTTTTACCCAGGCCGAGCTGATCGGCAGCACCCATAACCTGGTGCGCCACCCGGACATGCCGCCCGCCGTATTCCAACTGATGTGGAGCTACCTCAAGGCCGGGCAGAGCTGGATGGGCGTGGTGAAGAACCGCTGCAAGAACGGCAACTACTACTGGGTCAGCGCCTATGTGACGCCGATCCTCGAAGACGGGCGGCTGACGGGATACGAGTCGGTGCGGGTCAAGCCCACCCGCGAACAGGTACGGCGCGCCGAAGCGCTTTACGCGCGCTTGCAGGCCGGTGGTGCGGCGGTCGCGCCAGTGCGGCGCCTGGCATCCATGGCCCAGGCCCTGGCTCTGCCATTGGTGGCCGCCGCCGCCAGCGTCGCCGCCTTTCAATGGGTTCCGGGTGTGTGGGGTCAGGCGGTGACCGTTGGCCTGTTTCTCGGTGTAGGTATCTGGGCCCATCAACGCTTGGGACTACAGCTCAAGCGGATTGTGCAGAACACGCCTAACGCCTTTTCCGACCCTATCAGCGCCATGACCTACAGCGATGCGCTGGGGCCGACCGCGCAGTTGGAAATGATCCTGATCAGCGAAGAGGCACGACTTAAGACTGCGCTTACGCGCCTCAGCGATCTGGCCAACCAGATGGCCGAAGCGGCCGCCCATTCCAGCGTGCTGTCGAGCACCACCGAGTCGGCGCTGTTGGAACAACGTGCCGAGACCGACATGACCGCCGCCGCCATGACCGAGATGGCCGCGTCCATCGCCGAAGTGGCGGTGCACGTGCAACAAACCGCCAGCGAAGCCCACACCGCCAACACCCTCGCCGAGCAGGGCAGCCAGGTGGCCGGCACATCGCGCGAGGCGATCCAGTTGCTGGCCGGCACCGTCACCCAGATCAACCAGGCTGTGGGCAACCTCGCCGGGCAGACCCAGCAAATCCAGGTGGCCGCGAGCATGATCCAGGCGATCGCCGACCAGACCAACCTGTTGGCGCTCAACGCGGCCATTGAAGCGGCCCGCGCCGGTGAGCAGGGCCGCGGTTTTGCCGTGGTGGCCGACGAGGTGCGCGCATTGGCGGGCAAGACCCGCGAGTCGACCCAGCAGATCCAGGGCATCATCCAGAACCTGCGGGCCGGCGCCGATGAGGCGGTCGAGATCGCAAGCCTGGGCATTCACGAAGCCGAGCAGGGCGTGCAGCAGGTGCTTGAGGCGCAGCAGGCGCTGCAAGGTATTCGCCACGCGGTGGAACGGATTACCGACATGAGCCAGCAAATGGCTGCCGCCTCCCAGGAACAATCCCACGTCGCCGAGGAAGTTTCACAACAGATCAATAACGTCGCCGCCACGGTGCAAAAGACAGCGGGCAATGCCAACGCTGCAGTCACCCGTGGCAGGGAACTCGAAAGCATCTCTTCCGGGTTGCGCGCCCTGGTCGAGCGGTTCAACCGCTAGCCACAGTGAGCCTCACTCATGGAAGAGAAATACCGCAGGGCCGTGGATGCAGCCGCCATTTTCTCCGAGACTGACCTGGCGGGCTGCATCACTTACGTCAATGACCAGTTCTGCGGCATGTCCGGCTACGGGCGTGACGAGTTACTGGGGCAAAACCACCGGATCCTGAGTTCTGGCCTGCACCCTGCCGCATTCTTCCAGGGCATGTGGCAGGCCATCAGCGAAGGCCGGGTATGGCGTGGGGAAATCTGCAACCGGGCCAAGGATGGAACCCTGTATTGGGTGGACAGCACCATGGTGCCACTGGTCGATGAAAAGACCGGGCGGGTACAGAAGTACGTGTCGATCCGCTTCGATGTGAGCGAAAAACGCCAGTTGTTGCACACCCTGCAATGGCGGGTAGGCCACGACGTGCTGACCGGCTTGCCCAACCGTGCCTATCTGTCCGAGCTGCTCAACCAGTCCCTGGAGTTCTCCCGCAGCGAAAACATTCCGCTGGCGCTGTGCATGCTCGATCTGGATGGCTTCAAGGCGGTCAACGATGGCTACGGGCATGCCTGTGGCGATCTGTTGTTGGTGGAGGTGGCCACGCGGCTGCGGGAGATTATTCGCGGCGAAGATGTGGTCGCCCGGTTGGCGGGTGATGAGTTTGTGCTGATCCTGCGTTACGTGCGCGATATCGACGAGCTTAACGCCGCCTTGCTGCGCATCCTCAAGGCGATTTCCGAGCCTTACTCGATCCAGGGGGCCGAGCTGAACGTGTTCGCCAGCATTGGCGTCACCCTGTTCCCCTTGGATGACGAAGACGCCGACACCTTGCTCCGTCATGCGGACCAGGCGATGTATGTGGCCAAGCAGAGCGGGCGCAACCGTTACCAGTTGTTTGATGTTTCCCTGGAGCAGGAGGTGAAAGCCAGTCACCAAACCGTAGAGCAGATTCGCCAGGCGTTGGCGGCGGGCCAGTTGTGCCTGCATTACCAGCCCAAGGTCAATCTGCGCTGCGGCACGGTGGTGGGGTTCGAGGCGTTGTTACGCTGGCAGCACCCCGAGCGCGGGTTGGTGACGCCGGGGGATTTCCTGCCGCTTATCGAGCAGACCGACCTGATTGTCGACATCGGCGAATGGGTGATCGACCAGGTGTTGGGGCAGATGCACCGCTGGCAGGTGCATGGGCACTGGTGGTCGGTGAGCGTGAATATCGCGGCGCGGCATTTCCAGCGCGAGGATTTTGTCGAGCGGCTGCAGGATTTACTGGCGCAGTACCCGCAGGTGGAGCCGCACCGGCTGGACCTGGAAATCGCCGAGTCGGTGGCCATCGACAATATCCAGCGCGTCACCCAGCACCTGCAAGCCTGCCAGGCCCTGGGCGTGCAGTTCTCCCTGGATGATTTTGGCACTGGCTATTCTTCCCTGAGTTACCTCAAGCGCCTGCCGACCCAGACCATCAAGATCGACAAGTCATTTGTGCGCGACATCCTGCACGACAAAGACGACCTGGCGCTGACCAAGGCGGTGATCGGCCTGGCGCGGGCGTTTGGTCGCGAAGTGATTGCCGAAGGTCTGGAAACCCTGGAGCACGGGCAGCTATTGATGCGCATGGGCTGCGAAGTGGCCCAGGGCTATTTCATCGCCCGGCCGATGCCGGCGGGGGACGTGCCGGGGTGGGTTGAAGGGTTCAGGCCGCCGGCGCAGTGGCAAAAGCTTGAGTGATATTTGTGGCGAGGGAGCTTGCTCCCGCTGGGCTGCGTAGCGGCCCCAAGATCTTTGGGAGCGCTGCGCACTCCAGCGGGAGCAGGGGAGGGCGCGCTGTTCCCGGTATAGAGATTGATGATTTCATCAATCTCACCGGACATTTTCATTCGCAACAACGTGCGCAGAATCTGCTGGACCGGCACCAGCGGGTCGTTGCGCACATAGCAACCGAGGCTTTGCTCCTCAATCACGGCCACCGTGTGCAGGCGCTGTGTGGGCGGTAACTGCTGATTGAAGCGGTCGAGAATCCATTCGTTGCTCACCGCGTACTTGAAGCGTCCGGCCACCAGCTTTTGCAGCACTTGCTCTTCACTGCGGCTGTCGTCGCGGCTGAGCTGACCGCTGGCGAAGCGTGCCTCCAGGGTCGGGTAGCTATAGCCGAGTACCGTGCCGATGTGTTGCGGCGCCAGTCTGTCCAGTACCACCGAAGGCGGCGGCACGTGCGCCGTGACCAGCACATTGCGCTGCACCAGCAGCGGGATGCTCCAGGTGTAGTCACCCGACAGGTTGTTCAGCCACGCCGGCGTCACGTAGCAGCGCACATCAACGTCGCCACGCTCCATGGCGGTGTCGATGCGCGCCCGGGGGAGTACATGGAATTTCGCGGGGCGGCCGACCTGGGTGGCCAGGCTCAACATCAGGTCATACAAAATCCCTTGGGTCGGCTGGCCTTGGTCGAGTTGCACCATGGGCATGGTCCAGCTGTCGGAAATCGAGAAACGCAGAGGTGCGGGCTCCGCCACGCTGACCGTGGCAATCATCCACAAGGCGCCCAGGACTGCGCGCATAAACTCTCCGGGTTCAGCCTTTTACGGGCTTGGTTAGACCAGCTTAGTCAGATTAGACGAGCGTGCCGGATGCAATTTCCCCCTTGCTCCGCTAGCATTACCCGCTTCCGCTTCCCAGTTGCGACGGTTTTCGATGAGTTATCAGGTTCTTGCACGTAAATGGCGTCCGCGCTCGTTCCGCGAAATGGTCGGCCAGACCCATGTGCTCAAGGCTCTGATCAATGCCTTGGACAGCCAGCGGCTGCACCACGCCTACCTGTTCACCGGTACCCGCGGTGTGGGCAAGACCACCATTGCGCGCATCATCGCCAAGTGCCTGAACTGTGAAACCGGCATCACCTCGACGCCGTGCGGTACGTGCTCGGTGTGCCGGGAGATCGACGAAGGGCGCTTTGTCGACCTGATCGAGATCGACGCCGCGAGCCGCACCAAGGTCGAAGACACCCGCGAACTGCTCGACAACGTGCAGTACGCGCCCAGCCGTGGCCGCTTCAAGGTCTACCTGATCGACGAAGTGCACATGCTGTCCAGCCACTCTTTCAACGCCTTGTTGAAAACCCTGGAAGAGCCGCCGCCCTACGTCAAATTCATCCTGGCCACCACCGACCCGCAGAAACTTCCTGCAACGATTCTGTCGCGGTGCCTGCAGTTCTCCCTGAAAAACATGACCCCGGAGCGCGTGGTCGAGCATTTGACCCACGTGCTGGGTGTCGAGAACGTGCCGTTCGAAGACGACGCCCTGTGGTTGCTGGGCCGCGCCGCCGACGGCTCGATGCGCGACGCCATGAGCCTCACCGACCAGGCCATCGCCTTCGGTGAAGGCAAGGTTATGGCCGCCGACGTGCGGGCGATGCTCGGCACCCTCGACCACGGCCAGGTGTTCGGTGTGCTGCATGCACTGATCGAAGGCGACGCCAAGGCGTTGCTCGAAGCCGTGCGCCACCTGTCCGAGCAAGGCCCGGACTGGAATGGCGTGCTCTCGGAGATTCTCAACGTGCTGCACCGCGTCGCCATCGCCCAGGCCCTGCCTGAAGGCGTCGACAACGGCCACGGCGACCGCGACCGTGTGTTGGCCCTGGCCCAGGCGTTGCCGGCCGAAGATGTGCAGTTCTACTACCAGATGGGCCTGATTGGCCGACGTGACTTGCCGTTGGCCCCCGACCCGCGTGGCGGCTTTGAAATGGTCCTGCTGCGGATGCTGGCCTTCAGGCCCGCGGACACGGCGGATGCACCGAGACAGCCGCTAAAGCCAGTGGGGATCAGCCAGGCCACAGTTGATTCCGCCAAACCAGTGGCTGGCCCGGCTGTTGTCGCGCCAGTGGTTGCGCCGCCTGTGCCTGTTGCTCCGGCGCCGGCCCCGGTTGTTGCCGAGCCTGTGGCGCCTGTGGTCGTGCCTGAGCCGGTGGTCGAGCCTGCGCCCGTGCCTGAAGTCGACCTGCCGTGGAATGACCCGGTAGAAGCCGAGGTCGAGCTGCAGCCTGCCGTCGAGCCGGTGCTGGAAACGGCCGCCGAGCAGCCCGAACTTACGCCGATGCCGTCGCCGACCCCGGACAGCGTGGTGCCAGATGCTCCGGAATGGGCTTCGGCCCCGGTGCCGGTGCCGGAGCCGACCGTCGCGCAAGTGGACGCCGCCACCCCGGGCACCGACCTCGACGACGAGCCGCCGCTGGACGAAGACTACATTGAGCCGGACATCGATTCGGCTTACAGCTACCTGGACGACCTGGCCAGCGAACACACCGCCGAGCCTGCCCCGGAGCCTGAACCTGAACCCGCAGCAATGCCGGCCACCGGCCTGGCGTTGCAATGGCTGGAGCTGTTCCCGAAACTGCCAATCTCGGGCATGACCGGCAGCATCGCCGCCAACTGCACGCTGATTGCCGTGGATGGCGACCATTGGCTGTTGCACCTGGACCCGGCCCACAGCGCCCTGTTCAACGCGACCCAGCAGCGCCGGCTCAACGATGCCCTGAACCAGTTCCACGGCCGCACGCTGACCATCAGCATCGAGCTGATCAAGCCCGAACAGGAAACCCCGGCCCAGGCTGCGTCCCGCCGCCGGGTCAACCGCCAGCGCGAAGCTGAAGAGTCGATCCAGGGTGATCCGCTCATCCAGCAGATGATGCAGCAGTTTGGCGCGGTGGTGCGTCACGATACTATTGAACCTGTAGAAGCCCCGGTTCAGGCGTCATAAGCCGGGGCCAATAATTGATCCACGTACTTTTGAGGTGATTCCCATGATGAAAGGTGGCATGGCCGGCCTGATGAAGCAGGCGCAGCAGATGCAGGAAAAGATGGCCAAGATGCAGGAAGAACTGGCCAACGCCGAAGTCACCGGTAAAGCCGGTGGCGATATGGTCAGTGTGGTGATGACCGGTCGTCACGACATCAAGCGCGTGAGCATCGACCCAAGCGTATTGCCGGGCGTGGGCGAAGACGACCTAGAAATGCTCGAGGCGCTGTTTGCCGCGGCCGTCAACGACGCCGTGCGCAAGATTGAAGCCAACAGCCAGGACAAAATGTCCGGCGTGACCGCTGGCATGCAACTGCCGCCGGGTATGAAGCTGCCGTTCTGATCGGCAAGCGCAGCACCGAAAATGCCAGGCCCCGTGCCTGGCATTTTTTTGGCCGGCTATTTTCCATACCCGTAGCAGCTGTCGAGCCGCAGCGAGGCTGCGTCGGCAGCGACTCGGTCCCACGTCTGGCATGAAAGCAGCGGTGCGGCTAACGTAGCCTCGCTGGCGCTCGACAACTGCTACTGCGAGAGTTTTGTCGAACCCTGGGCCCTGTTTTGGGGTCTGCACCCTATACCGTTGAATTCAATCACCGATAGAAGGAGCCTCGCTGATGTCCGAAGCATTGACCCTCAACCAGCGCATTGTGCTGGTCTCACGCCCCCACGGCGCACCGGTGCCGGAAAACTTTCGCCTGGAGCGCGTCGCGCTGCCGGAACTGGCCGACGGCCAGGTCTTGCTGAAAACCCTTTACCTGTCGCTCGATCCCTACATGCGCGGGCGCATGAGTGATGCGCCGTCCTACGCCGCGCCGGTGGAAATCGACGAGGTGATGACCGGTGGCGCTGTCAGCCGTATCGAGCAATCACGCAATCCCAAGTTCGAAGTGGGTGACCTGGTGGTCGGCTCCACCGGCTGGCAGAGCCACAGCATCTCCGATGGCCGCAACCTGATGCCGGTACCCAAGGGCCTGGCCAGTCCGTCCATGGCCTTGGGCGTGCTGGGTATGCCCGGCATGACCGCTTACATGGGCCTGATGGATATCGGCCAACCCAAGTCCGGGGAAACCCTGGTGGTGGCGGCGGCTTCCGGCGCGGTGGGCTCGGTGGTCGGCCAGGTGGCGAAGATCAAGGGCCTTAGGGTGGTCGGCGTGGCGGGTGGCGCCGACAAGTGCCGCTATGTGGTGGACGAGCTGGGCTTTGATGCCTGCGTCGATCACAAGAGCGACAACTTTGCCGAGGAACTTGCCCAAGCGTGTCCCGAGGGCATCGACATCTACTTTGAGAACGTCGGCGGCAAGGTGTTCGACGCGGTTGTGCCGCTGCTGAATGCCAAGGCCCGAATCCCGTTGTGTGGCCTGATTGCCGGCTACAACGCCCACGAAGCCCCCAGCGGCCCCGATCGGCTGCCAGCGCTGCAGCGCACCTTGCTGACCAAGCGTGTGCGCATCCAGGGCTTTATCGTGTTCGACGACTATGGCGACCGTCAGCCGGAATTCCTCAGCGCCATGGCGCCGTGGGTGCGGGACGGCAAGATCAAGTTCCGCGAAGACGTGGTGGAAGGCCTGGAGCAGGCACCAGAAGCCTTTATCGGTTTGCTGGAGGGGCGCAACTTCGGCAAGTTGGTGGTGCACGTCGCACAAGATTGAGCATTTGACGCTAATCCGGGGCGCGGGTATAAACCGCGTCTCGTTGTTTTGTCGGACCTTTCCCCATGAGCTTCAGCCCCCTGATTCGTCAACTGATCGACGCCCTGCGCACTTTGCCAGGCGTGGGTCAGAAAACCGCCCAGCGCATGGCGCTGCAACTGCTGGAACGTGATCGCAGCGGCGGCTCCCGACTGGCCCAGGCCTTGAGCCAGGCCATGGAAGGGGTAGGCCACTGCCGCCAGTGCCGCACCTTGACCGAGGAAGAGCTCTGCCCGCAATGCGCCGACCCGCGTCGCGACGACACACTGTTGTGCGTGGTTGAAGGGCCGATGGACGTATACGCGGTGGAGCAGACCGGTTACCGCGGGCGCTACTTTGTGCTCAAGGGCCACCTGTCGCCGCTGGACGGCCTGGGGCCGGAAGCTATTGGTATTCCGCAACTGGTGACGCGGATCGAGGAGCAGGGCACCTTCGTCGAGGTGATCCTGGCCACCAACCCTACGGTGGAAGGCGAAGCGACGGCCCATTACATCGCGCAGTTGCTGACCAACAAAGGCCTGATCACCTCGCGCATCGCCCACGGTGTACCGTTGGGTGGCGAGCTGGAACTGGTGGATGGCGGTACCTTGGCGCATTCGTTTGCGGGTCGTAAGCCGATCGCCCTGTAACAAACACCGCAGGACAAAATGTGGGAGCGGGCTTGCTCGCGAATGCGCTGGTTCAGTCGATGCATTTGGCGACTGATACACCGCATTCGCGAGCAAGCCCGCTCCCACATTAGTTTTGTGGCGTTCACAAGCCTTTCTTCTTGCTTGATAACCAAGCAAGCGCTTGGTAAGTTCGCTCCACCTTCCCGTGGAGCTTGCCGATGTCTGCCTATCAGGAATACTTCGACCCCAGCCACCAATTGGTCCGCGACAGCGTGCGCCGTTTCGTCGAACGCGAGCTGTTGCCGGGCATCGAGCAGTGGGAGGAAGCCGAGAGCTTCCCCCGGGAGTTGTACCTGAAGGCCGGCGCGGCGGGGATCCTGGGGATCGGTTACCCCGAAGCCCTCGGCGGCAGCCACGAAGGTGATCTGTTCGCCAAGGTCGCGGCCAGCGAAGAGCTGATGCGCTGCGGCTCCGGCGGTGTGGTGGCGGGGTTGGGCTCGCTGGATATCGGCTTGCCACCCATCGTCAAATGGGCTCGTTCTGAAGTGCGTGATCGTGTCGCGCCGCAGGTTTTGTCCGGCGAGAAGATCGCCGCCCTGGCGGTCACCGAGGCCGGTGGCGGCTCCGATGTCGCCAACCTGCAAACCCGTGCCGTGCGCGACGGTGATCACTACCGGGTCAGCGGCAGCAAAACCTTTATCACCAGCGGCCAGCGCGCCGACTTCTATACCGTCGCAGTACGTACCGGTGGGCCGGGCTTTGCCGGTATCAGCCTGTTGTTGATTGAAAAGGGCACGCCTGGTTTCACCACCGGCACACCGCTGAAGAAAATGGGCTGGTGGGCGTCGGACACTGCCGAATTGTTCTTCGATGATTGCCGCGTACCCGTAGGCAATCTGATCGGCGCCGAGAACATGGGCTTCGCCTGCATCATGGGCAACTTCCAGAGCGAGCGGCTGGCCCTGGCGTTGATGGCCAACATGACCGCGCAGATGGCCCTGGAAGAAAGCCTCAAGTGGGCGGCCCAGCGCGAGGCCTTCGGCAAACCCATTGGCAAGTTCCAGGTGCTCAAGCATCGCTTGGCGGAAATGGCCACGGCAGTGGAAGTCTCCCGGGAATTCACCTACCGCCAAGCCGCCAAGATGGCCGCGGGCAAGAGTGTGATCAAGGAGATTTCCATGGCCAAGAACCTCGCCACCGACACCGCCGACCGCGTGACCTACGATGCCGTGCAGATCCTCGGCGGCCAGGGTTACATGCGCGGCAACCTGGTGGAGCGGCTGTATCGCGACAACCGCATCTTGTCCATCGGTGGCGGGACTCGGGAAGTGATGAACGAAATCATCAGCAAGCAGATGGGCTTGTAGAAAGCGCTTTTGTGGCGAGGGAGCTTGCTCCCGCTGGAGTGCGCAGCGCTCCCAAAGATCTTGGGGCCGCTTCGCAGCCCAGCGGGAGCAAGCTCCCTCGCCACACAAGCTCCCTGCCACACGAATCCCGGGTTATTGGTCCGTCAGCGCAAACTGGGTCAGGCAGAACGTCGGAATCCCCATGTCTTCCAGGCGCTGGGACCCACCCAGCTCCGGCAGATCAATGATCGCCGCCGCTTCGAAAATCCGTGCGCCCATGCGCCGGGCCAGGTTGGCCGCTGCGATCAGCGTGCCGCCGGTGGCGATCAGGTCATCGAACATCAGCACCGAATCACCTTCGCACAGGCTGTCGGCGTGCACTTCCAGGAAGGCTTCGCCGTACTCGGTCTGGTAACCCTCGGCCAGCACGTCAGCCGGCAATTTGCCTTGCTTGCGGAACAGGATCAGCGGTTTGTTCAACTGATAGGCAATGATCGAACCGATCAAAAAGCCGCGGGCATCCATCGCTCCAATATGGGTGAAGTCGGCTTCGACGTAGCGGTGCACAAAGGTATCGGCCACCAGGCGCAAGGCCTTGGGTGACTGGAACAGCGGCGTAATATCGCGAAAGATCACCCCGGGCTTGGGGAAGTCGATGACTGGGCGAATCAGGGATTTGATGTCGAACGAATCGAAGACCATCGTCGAGGAGTCCTGGGGAGGAAAACGGACTCGAAGTATACCTGCGGCCCAGCCGATTGGCTCGGCCGCAAGCGTCTGGATCAACCGTCGAGCGAACCGCCAGCGAGTGCGCAGAGCTGGATCGGGTCGAGGATGTGCACTTCCTTGCCTTCAGCGGCAATCAGCTCATTCTGCTGGAAGCGAGTGAATACCCGGGACACGGTTTCCACCGCCAGGCCCAGGTAGTTGCCGATTTCATTGCGCGACATGCTCAGGCGGAACTGGTTGGCCGAGAAACCCCGGGCGCGGAAACGTGCGGAGAGGTTGACCAGGAAGGTAGCGATCCGCTCGTCGGCGGTTTTCTTCGACAGGAGGAGCATCATCTGCTGGTCGTCGCGGATTTCACGGCTCATCACGCGCATCAATTGGCGGCGCAATTGCGGCAACTGCAGGGCCAGTTCATCCAGGCGCTCGAACGGGATTTCACACACCGAGGTGGTTTCCAGGGCCTGGGCCGAGACCGGATGAATCTCGGTGTCCATGCCCGACAGCCCGACCAGTTCGCTCGGCAGGTGGAAACCGGTGATCTGCTCTTCGCCGCCATCGCTCAGGCTGAAGGTTTTCAACGCGCCAGAACGTACTGCATAAACGGAATCAAACTTGTCGCCCTGGCGAAACAGAAACTCGCCTTTTTTCAGTGGGCGACCGCGTTTAACGATTTCGTCCAGCGCTTCCATATCTTCCAAATTCAACGAAAGTGGCAGGCAGAGGGGGGCCAGGCTGCAATCCTTGCAATGGGCCTGGCTATGAGCGCGCAGTTTAACTGGCTCGGACATTTCTTAAATCCTTGTGGGAAAACACACATAAGACGTAAGGGTACCGCACTGGGGGATGATCCGGCCAGCGTGTACAAAAAAGCAGCAGCGGTATAAAGGTTTATGTATCGGCGCCGATACATGGACGTATCTCTATGAGCTGGAGCTCAGATCATGTCAGTGAGCACTGTCCAAAACCCGATTATCAACGCGCCTGCGGTGTCGATTTGGAAGGCTGCCGATGCAGCCAAGGAAAAAGAAGCCGCCGCCAAGGCGCCGGCCTCTGAAACCAAGCCTGCCGAGCCAAACGCCACTGAAGGCGTGAAGGTCACCATTTCCGGTGCGGGGATGGGCATGGCCTCGGCTGAGAAATCCTCCAATAGCGATATTGATGAGAGCAGCCTGAGCGACAGCGCCAAGCAGCTGTTGAAAATGATCCGCGAGCTGAGAAAGCAGCTGGCCGAAAAGATGGCTGAGCTCTCTACCGCCATGTCCGACACGTCCATGAGCCCGGAGGCGCGCCAGGCCAAAGTGGCAGGCTTGCAGGGCGAAGTGGCGGCCATTCAGGCCGGCTTGATGACAGCCCAGACGCAATTGGCCAAAGTCCTGAAAGACGAGCCGCCTCAGGCTCAGATGGAAGCCATGAGCCTGATGGCGAAGTAACACGCGATCAGATAACCCGGGAGAAGCGTTGCCGATTCTGGTGCTCGAGGTAAGCATCGAACACCATGCACACCGAGCGCACCAGCAGGCGTCCAGCCGGCAATACGCGGATGCCTTGGGGGTCAAGTTCGATCAGCCCGTCCTCGGCCATCGCCTCCAACTGTGGCCACAGCTCATCGAAGTAACCACGAAAATCGATGTTGAAAGCCTGTTCGATTTTTTCGAATGCCAGGCTGAAATTGCAGATCAACTGCTGAATCACTTCCCGCCGTAACCGATCATCCGTGGTGCACAACAGCCCTCGGCTGGTAGCCAGTTGCGCGCCGGCCAGAGCGTTCTGGTAGTGGTTCAGGTCACTGCTGTTCTGGCAGTACAGGTCGCCAATCTGGCTGATCGCCGACACCCCAAGCCCGATCAAGTCGCAATGCCCGTGGGTGGTGTAGCCCTGAAAGTTGCGTTGCAGCCTGCCTTCCTCCTGAGCGACGGCCAGTTCGTCATCCGGCAGTGCAAAGTGGTCCATGCCGATGTAGCGGTAGCCGGCCTGGGTCAACTGCTCGATGGTGGTTTGCAGCATCAGCAGCTTTTCGGCCGGGGAGGGCAGGTCATCAGTATCGATCCGCCGCTGGGGCATGAAACGCTCCGGCAAGTGTGCGTAGTTGAACACCGAGAGGCGATCCGGTTGCAGGCTGATTACTTCTTCCACGGTGCGTGCGAAATTCAGCGGCGTTTGTTTGGGCAAGCCGTAGATCAGGTCGATATTGATCGAACGAAACTGCAGGGTGCGTGCTGCGTCGATCACTGCGCGGGTTTCTTCCAGGCTTTGCAGGCGGTTCACCGCACGCTGCACTTCAGGATCGAGGTCCTGCACGCCGATGCTGACGCGGTTGAAACCCAGCTCACGCAGCAGGCCCATGGTCGCCCAGTCGGCTTCTCGTGGGTCGATTTCGATCCCGTAGTCGCCGGAATCATCGTCCAGCAGGTTGAAGTGCTGGCGCAGCCGGCCCATGACCTGACGCAGCTCGTCATGGCTGAGAAAGGTCGGGGTGCCACCGCCAAAATGCAGTTGCTCCACCGGCTGCTTGGGGTCGAGGTGGCAGGCCACCAACTGGATTTCCTGCTCCAGGCGTTGCAGATAGGCGTGAGCCCGGCCGCGGTCCTTGGTAATGACCTTGTTGCAGGCGCAGTAGTAGCAAATATTCGCGCAGAACGGCACATGCACATACAGCGACAATGGCCGTGCGGCCTTGCGACTGTCGCGCAGGGCGTGAAGCAGGTCGAAGGTGCCGACCTGGCTGTCGAATTGTACGGCGGTGGGGTACGAGGTGTAGCGTGGCCCCGCCAGGTCGTAGCGGTGAATCAGATCAGTGTCCCAACGAATGGCGTCGAGCATGCGGGCGTTCCCCCGGATAGGCTTGTGGGCCGAGTCTAGGGGCTGGGTGGGCAGGCCATCTTGATTTGCATCAACGGGGAGCGGCGCTATGCCACATGGCCTTTTAATGGCCCATTAGCCAGTGCTGGTGCGGGCCGGGTAGCGTCCACAGGCCAAATACAATCACCAGCACGCCACCGGTCATGCGCACGCTTCGTTTGCGCAACAGTGCGGTGACACGCTCGGCCGCCAGTCCAGTGGCCAGCAGCACCGGCCAGGTGCCGAGGCCGAAGGCGAGCATCAGCACTGCACTGTCCAGTGCGTTGCCCTGGCTGGCCGCCCACAGCAGGGTGCTGTAGACCAACCCGCACGGCAGCCAGCCCCACAGCGCGCCCAGCAGTAATGCCCGGGGCAGGCTGGACACCGGCAGCAAACGGTTGGCAAACGGCTGGATATGGCGCCACAGGCCGCGCCCGAGGCTTTCGATACGGGTCAGGCCGCTCCACCAGCCGGCCAGGTACAAGCCCATGCAGATCAGCAACAGCCCGGCGAGGATGCGCATGAACATCGCCGCCGGGCTATTGGCCACGGCCCAGCCCGCCAGGCCGATCAACAGGCCGGCGGTGGCATAGCTGAGGATGCGTCCGAGGTTATAGGCCAGCAGCAGGCGAAAGCGCCGACTGCGTTGTTCCTTGGGAATCGCCAGGGTCAGCGCGCCCATCAGGCCCCCGCACATGCCCAGGCAATGGCCGCCGCCGAGCAGGCCGAGGATTACAGCCGAGACCAGCAGGGGCGCCAGTTCAAGCATGGGGCGGGTCTTTGGGCTTGGGCGGTTGCTCAGGGCCGTTGGCTTCGTCGACGGCGGCCAGGTGATTCGGGTCCTGGTCGTCGAACAGCACGCTGTGGGCCGGGCCATCGAGGTCGTCGTACTGGCCGCTGTCCACCGCCCAGAAGAAGATGTAAATGGCGATGGCCACGATCAACAGCGCCGCCGGGATCATCACGTAAAGAGCTGGCATCTGCACTCCATGCCCGCGCGGCTCAAGCCGGCAGCGGACGGGTTACGGGGGCGGCGTTCGCGGCTGGCGTGCTCGGCATGCGAGTCAGGCGCAGGGCGTTGAGCACCACGGTCAACGAACTGAGGGACATGCCAATCGCCGCCCAGATCGGGGTGATCCAGCCGAGGGCGGCAAACGGCAACATCAGGCCATTGTACAGCCCGGCCCACAGCAGGTTTTCAATGATTACCCGACGGGTGCGCCGGGCCAGGGTAAAGGCTTGTACCAGGGCGTCGAGGCGGTTCGACAGCAGTACCGCGTCGGCACTGGTCTTGGCCAGGTCGGTGGCCGAGCCCATGGCCACGCTGATATCGGCGGCGGCCAGCACCGGCACGTCGTTGACGCCGTCACCGAGCATCAGCACCTTGCGGCCTTCCTTGTGCAACTGTTGCAGCATTTGCAGCTTGTCGTCTGGGCGCAGGCCGCCGTGGGCTTCATCGATGCCCAGCTCAAGGGCGACGCTGGCGACCATTGGCGAGCTGTCGCCGGACAGCAGCAAGGTGCGCCAGCCGCGGGCCTTGCAGGCGGCGAGCAGGGCGGGGGCGTCGCTGCGCAGGCGATCATCCAGAACAAACCAGGCGAGTGCGCCGTCGGCGTCCCCCAGCAGCAACCATTGCCCGGCTTCCTTTGGCGAGGCGGGAAGAGCGCAGCCGCTCAATTCGCAGACAAAACCCGGCTGGCCAATGCGCAACCGGCGTTTACCGACAATGCCTTCCAGCCCCAGTCCCGGCATGCTGAGCACTTCATCCGCCGCCAGTGGTGCGCGGCCGAATGCGCGGGCAATCGGGTGTTCAGAACGTTGCTCCAGCGCGGCAGCAAGGCTCAGGCATTCGTCGCTGCCCAGCACACCCAGCGCACGGATGGCGCGCAAGGCCAGGCGGCCTTCGGTGAGGGTGCCGGTCTTGTCGAAAATCACTGTGTCGATCTGGTTCAGGCCTTCCAGCACGTGGCCCCGGGTCAACAGCAGGCCGAGTTTGTGCAGGGTGCCGGTGGCTGCCGTCAGGGCGGTTGGCGTCGCCAGGGACAGGGCACAAGGGCACGTTGCAACCAGCATCGCCAAGACAATCCAGAACGCCCGTGACGAGTCCAGCTCCCACCACACCAGACCGATCACAGCAGCGGCGATCAACGAACACAACAGGAACCATTGGGCGGCGCGGTCGGCGATTTCCGCCAGCCGGGGTTTTTCCGCCTGGGCCCGCTCCAGCAGGCGCACGATGGCCGACAGGCGCGTGTCGTGGCCCAGGGCGCGGACTTCGACGGTCAGCGCGCCTTCGACGTTGAGGGTGCCGGCGGTAACCGCATCGCCGACCTGGCGCGGCTGCGGCAGGTACTCGCCGGTCAGCAGGGATTCGTCGATGCTCGACTGGCCGTCGAGGATGATGCCGTCTGCCGGCAGCACCGCGCCCGGATGCACCAGCACCCGGTCGCCCAAGACCAGCTCGCTGAGCAGGATCCGTTGACTTTGCCCATCGGCACTCATGCGCAGGCACGAAGCCGGCAACAGATTGACCAACTGCGCGGTCGCCGCCGCCGTACGTTCCCGGGCGCGGCGCTCCAGGTAGCGTCCGGCCAACAGGAACAGGGCAAACATGCCGACTGCATCGAAATACAGCTCGCCGGTGCCGGTGATGGCAGTCCAGATCCCGGCCAGGTACGCACCGCCGATTGCCAGCGATACCGAGACATCCATGGTCAGGTGGCGGGTGCGCAGGTCGCGCATCGCGCCTTTGAAGAAGGGCGCGCAGCTGTAGAACACGATTGGTGTTGTAAGAAACATCGCGACCCAGCGCAGGATCACGTGCAGCTCGGGGCTCAGGTCGATATTGAATTCCGGCCAGGTGGCCATCGTTGCCATCATTGCCTGGAACCACAACAGCCCGGCCACGCCCAATTGACGCAACGCCAGACGGTTTTCGCTGGCCAGTTGTTCGGCGGCGCGGTCGGCTTGGTACGGGTGGGCGGCGTAGCCGATGTGGCGCAACTCGCCGAGCAGCTGGCTCAGTGGCAGTTGCCCATCGGCCCAACGCACGTGCAGGCGGTGGTTGGACAGGTTCAGCCGCGCCTCGGCCACGGCCGGCAGGTTGCGCAGGTGTTTTTCGATCAGCCAGCCACAGGCAGCGCAACTGATGCCCTCCATCAACAGCGTGGCTTCCGACAGATCACCGTCGTGGCGCACGAAGGGCTTTTGCACATCTGCACGGTCATACAGCGCCAGCTCGTCCACCAGTTGCACCGGCAGCGCATCGGGGTTGGCCGAGGCTTCGCTGCGGTGCTGGTAATAGCTTTCCAGGCCACCGGCGACAATCGCCTCAGCCACCGCCTGGCAGCCCGGGCAACACAGCTCGCGGGACTCGCCGAGAATCACGGCGGTGAACCGGCTGCCGGGCGGCACGGGCAGGGCGCAGTGGTAGCAAGGAATTGGGGTGGTCATGGCCGATGCTATTTTTTCAGGTCTTCAGCACCCTGCAGCGGCTCGTCGCCCAGCAGCAAGTCCTTGTCATGGCTGACCTGTTCTTCTTCAAACATGCGCCAGGTCCTGTCGCCTTCCACACCCAGCAATTCGACGAAGCGGCGGCCTTCGACCTTGTCGGTCACCTGGCCGATGTAGCGGCCAGGCTCGCTGTCGCTGCGGGTCAGGATGATCTTGCGATCCTTCTCCGGCTGGGTCGGCGAAATCAGGTTCAGTTCCAGCGTGCCGGGCCCGCTGTTGCCGGTCAGGTGCAACTCGACTTCGCCGGTCAACTCATCCAGGTGCACCTTGGCACGCAGTTGCAGGGTCTGGGCCAGTAGCTCGCGGTCCAGTGAGCGGTTGATGCCTTTGCCGGCCTCGTAGTAGTTGTCGTTGACCAGGTTGTCGGGGTTGTTCACCGCGATGGTCACCATGGACAAGGTCAACGTCACCGAGCAGGCCAGGATCCCAATGATGATCCAGGGCCAGAGGTGCTTGTACCAGGGGCTTGCGGCAGTTGCTGCGGGCATTGTTCTGCTCTCTTGTTTAGCGAATTTGTGGGCCGATGAATCGGCTCTTGGCTTCAATGTGGACGCTGTCGTCATCGGCATCCTTGAGGATGAATTTCACCTCGTTGGTGCTCGACGGCAGTTGTTCCGGTGCGCTCGACAGCTCCACCGGCATGCTGAAGATCTCCCCGGCAGCCACCTTGATCTCGCGCCGGCCTTGCAGCTTGAGGTCCGGCAGGCCTGCGGCTTCCAGCACGTAAGTGTGGTCGCGCTGGTCCTTGTTCATGATCTTCAGGCTGTAGACGTTTTCGATCCGGCCTTCGGCGTTTTCGCGGTACAGCACTCGGTCCTTGCTGACGTCGAAACCCACCAGAGAACGCATGAAGAATGCGCCTGCCAACAGGCCCATCATCGCCAGCAGCACCAGGGCATAACCGATCAGGCGCGGGCGCAGTTTATGGGTTTTCTGCCCCGACAGGTTGTGCTCGGTGGTGTAGCTGATCAGCCCGCGCGGATACTCCATCTTGTCCATGATGTTGTCGCAGGCGTCGATGCAGGCCGCGCAGCCGATGCATTCGATCTGCAGGCCGTCACGGATGTCGATGCCGGTGGGGCACACCTGCACGCACATCGTGCAATCGATGCAATCCCCCAGGCCCTCGGCCTTGTAGTCGATACCTTTTTTGCGCGGGCCACGGGTTTCGCCACGGCGCGGGTCGTAGGACACGATCAGGGTGTCCTTGTCGAACATCACGCTCTGGAAACGTGCGTATGGGCACATGTAGATGCACACTTGCTCGCGCAGCCAACCGGCGTTGCCGTAGGTAGCGAGAGTGAAAAAACCTACCCAAAAATACGACCAGCCATCGGCCTGGCCGGTGAAGAAGTCGAACACCAGTTCCCTGATCGGTGAGAAGTAACCGACGAAGGTCATGCCGGTGACGAAGCCGATGATCAGCCACAGGCTGTGCTTGCTGAGCTTGCGCAGGAACTTGTTGGCGCTCATCGGCGCCTTGTCCAGTTTGATGCGCTGGTTGCGGTCGCCTTCGGTGACTTTTTCGCACCACATGAAGATCCAGGTCCACACGCTTTGCGGGCAGGTGTAGCCGCACCAGACGCGTCCGGCATACACGGTGATGAAGAACAGGCCAAACGCCGCGACGATCAGGATGCCCGACAGCAGGATGAAATCCTGGGGCCAGAAGGTCGCGCCAAAAATAAAGAACTTACGCTCCGGCAGGTTCCACCACACGGCCTGGTGGCCACCCCAGTTCAGCCACACGGTGCCGAAGTAGAGCAGGAACAAACCGGCGCCACCGAGCATCCGCAAATTGCGGAACAAACCGGTGAAGGCGCGGGTGTAGATTTTCTCCCGCGATGCGTAGAGATCGACAGTGTTGCTTGAATTTTTGGCAGGCGGGGTAACGTCATGTACCGGAATCTGGTTGCTCATCATTGCATCCCACGGCAGTGGAGATTTGCCTCGGCCAGTACGTGCCAACCGGGGTCAAAATAGGGGTGTTGCAGTGGCCTAATGATACGCCCCTGATACCCTTCGACGGGTGCGACCTTTGGTCGCGTTGGGGGAAATCAATTGATGGTGTACGTGACCTGGATCAATTGACTTGTGAAGTATGGACGGTTTTTGCAGCCTTACCGGTCATTCGTCCCAGGGATTGATCAGCGCGACGCCGCTGGATTGAAAGTCACTGATGTTGCGGGTGACCACTGTCAGACCATGAACCAGCGCGGTCGCAGCGATCAGCGAGTCACTTTCGTTTGCTTGGTCTGGCACATGCAAGCTGGCACAGCGCAGGGCAACGGCTGCATCAATCGGAAGGATTCTGGCATCAAACGCCGGCATTACATGGCGCTTGAGCCATGTGCGCAAAACCTTCCCCTGAGCGGGGTCACGCCGCTCCATGCGCAGGACCCCTGTTTCCAGTTCCTTCAAGGTAATGGCTGAAATATACATCCGTGGTGCGATGACACTTTTGGCCCAGGCGACCACGTTGGCATCGGCCTGGGGTTTGCGCAGTTCAGAAATGACATTGGTGTCGAGTAGATACATCAAGAGAAGTCCACGGGTCGATGAATGATCACGGCGCGTTCGGTTTCGAACTCGATATCTGCCGCTTCTGGCATCACCAACAGGTCAACGATGTCGGCATTGAGGCCTGTCAGTTTTTGGTAGTCCTCAATGCTTAGCAGTACATGGGCAGGCTTGCCCCGATCAGTGATAAAAACCGGGCCCTGGCGGGCGGCTTTTTTGGCACCGCTTGTGTCTTGATTGAATTCACGGCTGGAGATGGTGGTGATGGTCATGGGGGCTAGCCTCCTCATGGGGTACGAATGTAGATACGTTACTACTGCGGTTTTTCTTGATCAACCTCAAATGTAGATACGTTGCTAGGTAGCGCCGGATTTTTTTGGATTGAAATCAAAACGGCCCCGCCAACTTTCGCTGGCGGGGCCGTTTTTTATTACCGTTTTGCCTTACTCGGCGTCCGCCGGCTTGTCCCCATGGGACAGGCTGTAAACATACGCCGCCAGCAGGTGCACCTTGTCGTTCCCCTGCAACTGCTCTTGCGCAGGCATCTGGCCCTGACGGCCATAACGGATGGTCTGCTGCAGTTGCGCGAAGCTCGAACCGTAGATGAACGCGCCCGGGTGTGTCAGGTCAGGTGCGCCCATGGCGGGAGTACCTTTCCCGGCGGGACCGTGGCACGCCACGCAGTTGGCGGCGAAGAGTTTCTCGCCGTTGGCCACGTCAGCCTTGGCGCCTTCCGGCAGTTTGCGGCCATCCAGGTTGGTCACCACAAAGCCGGCCACGTCGGCCACGCCTTGCTCGCCAATGACTTCGGCCCAGGCCGGCATCACCGCGTGGCGGCCTTTCATGATGGTTTCCTTGATGGTGGCCGGCTCACCGCCCCAGCGCCAGTCGGCGTCGGTCAGGTTGGGGAAGCCATACGCGCCCTTGGCGTCGGAACCGTGACACACCGAGCAGTTGGAGGCGAACAGGCGGCCACCCATCTTCAAGGCTTGCGGGTCCTTGGCCACTTCTTCAATCGGCATGGCAGCGAACTTGGCGAAGATCGGCCCGAACCGGGCGTCCGACTTGGCCATTTCCTTTTCCCATTCGTGCACGCCGGTCCAGCCGGTCTGACCGTTGGCGAAGGGGGTTTGCTTGTCGTTGTCAAGGTAGTTGTAGCCCGGCAGCAGGCCTTTCCAGTTGCCCAGGCCAGGGTACAGCGCCAGGTAACCGAGGGCGAAGATGATGGTGCCGACGAACAACATGAACCACCATTTCGGCAGCGGGTTGTCGTACTCCTCGATGCCGTCGAACGAGTGGCCAACGGTTTCATCGGTTTGCTCGGCGCGCTGGCCCTTGCGGGTCGACAGCAGCAGCCAGGTCAGGGCGAAAATGGTACCCAGACTGAGGACTGTGACGTACAGACTCCAGAACGTAGTCATTCTTTGTTACTCCTAGACGCTTCTACGACGTGCTTGATGGCTTCGGGATCATCCGCGAAGGGCAGCAACGTCGCGTCTTCAAACTCCGACTTGCGCTTGGGGCTGAACACCCACAAGGCCAGGCCGATAAAGGCCACCATCACGACAACGGTGCCCAGGCCTCGAATCATCCCGATATCCATCTCGATCACCGTTTGCTTTTGATGATGGTGCCAAGGCCTTGCAAGTAGGCCACCAGTGCGTCCATTTCGGTCTTGCCCTTCACGGCAGCTGCCGCGCCGGCGATGTCTTCGTCGGTGTAAGGCACGCCGAGGGTGCGCAAGACTTCCATCTTCTTGGCGGTGTCCTTGCCGTCGAGTTTGTTTTCGACCAGGAACGGGTACGCCGGCATTTTCGACTCGGGCACGACGTTGCGCGGGTTGTACAAGTGCGCACGCTGCCAGTCATCGGAGTAACGACCGCCGACCCGGGCCAGGTCCGGGCCAGTGCGCTTGGAGCCCCACAGGAACGGGTGGTCCCATACGCTTTCACCGGCTACCGAGTAGTGGCCGTAGCGTTCGGTTTCGGCGCGAAACGGACGGATCATCTGCGAGTGGCAGCCGACACAGCCGTTGGCGATGTAGACGTCGCGGCCTTCCAGCTCAAGGGCGGTGCGCGGCTTCATGCCTTCCACCGGCTTGTTGGTCACGTCCTGGAAAAACAGCGGAACGATCTGGGTCAGGCCGCCGATACTCACGGCGATGACCATGAAGAAGGCCAGCAGGCCGATATTCTTCTCGACTACTTCATGCTTCATCAGTGAGCTCCCACAACGGCGATCTGGGTGGCGGCTTCGGCTTCTTTAGGGTCGGAGGCACGCACGGTGCGCCACACGTTGTAGGCCATGAAGAACATGCCGCTGGCAAAGATCGCACCGCCGAGGGCGCGCACAATGTAACCCGGATGGCTGGCTTGCAGCCCTTCGACGAAGGAGTAAGTAAGGGTGCCGTCGTCGTTGATCGCACGCCACATCAGGCCCTGGGTGATGCCGTTGACCCACATCGAGGCGATGTAGAGCACGGTACCGATGGTGGCCAGCCAGAAGTGTGTGTTGATCAGGCTGACGCTGTGCATCTGCGCACGGCCGAACAGTTTCGGGATCATGTGGTACAGCGCACCGATGGAGATCATCGCTACCCAACCGAGAGCGCCGGCGTGTACGTGGCCGATGGTCCAGTCGGTGTAGTGGGACAGCGAGTTGACGGTCTTGATGGCCATCATCGGGCCTTCGAAGGTCGACATGCCGTAGAACGCCAGGGATACCACGAGGAACCGGAGGATCGGGTCGGTGCGCAATTTATGCCAGGCGCCCGACAGGGTCATCATGCCGTTGATCATGCCGCCCCAGCTTGGGGCCAGCAGGATGATCGACATCGCCATGCCCAGGGACTGTGCCCAGTCCGGCAATGCGGTGTAGTGCAGGTGGTGCGGACCGGCCCAGATGTACAGGGTGATCAGCGCCCAGAAGTGCACGATGGACAGGCGATAGGAGTAGATCGGACGCTCGGCCTGTTTCGGCACGAAGTAGTACATCATCCCCAGGAAACCGGTGGTGAGGAAGAAGCCTACGGCGTTGTGGCCGTACCACCACTGGATCATCGCGTCCGTCGCACCGGCGTAGGCCGAGTAGGACTTGAAGAAGCTCACCGGCAAAGACGCGTGGTTGACGATGTGCAGCATCGCCGTTACCAGGATAAACGCCCCGTAGAACCAGTTGCCGACGTAGATGTGCTTGGTCTTGCGCTTGACGATGGTGCCGAAGAACACCACCGCGTAGGTCACCCAGACAATCGCCAGCAAAATGGCGATCGGCCATTCCAGCTCGGCGTATTCCTTGGTGGTGGTGTAGCCCAGCGGCAGGGTGATGATCGCGCCAACGATGACCGCTTGCCAGCCCCAGAAGGTAAAGGCAGCCAATGCATCGGAAATCAGTCGCGTTTGGCAGGTTCGCTGCACGACGTAGTAAGAAGTGGCAAACAGTGCACATCCACCGAAGGCGAAAATCACCAGGTTGGTGTGCAGCGGGCGCAGGCGTCCAAACGTCGTCCATGGCAGGCCAAAATTCAACTCTGGCCAAACCAGTTGCGAGGCGATGAAGACACCGAGCCCCATGCCAAGGATCCCCCAGACCACCGTCATGATGGCGAACTGGCGGACTACCTTATAGTTATAAGCAGTCGGACTGATTGCTGTGCTCATTCTAAGGTTCCACGGTTTAGGTTTTTTTATAGGGTAAAAATCGGTCGCAAGTATGGAGAAAGCAAGATTCCATTGCAACGCAAGGTGACCTGCGTCAATGCGTTCCAAACCAGATTCTGCGCCCTTTCCATGTTTGGCGTAAGGACAAAATTCAGGGTTAAAAGTTGACGACTTGGACAGGATTTTAAGCGGGTCGAAGGTACTTGTAACTGAGTGTGTGTAAACAAGCAGCTCGGGTGACGAGTGGTCAGTGGCACGACAGCCGGTAAGTACCAGCCTTTGCGCCTGTCATCGAGCAGAAATGTTTCAACCCATCGAGTGCAAGTCGGCCGTCGACCGGCCAATGCCAGTCCACTGTGCAAACAAGCGTAGACCCGAATGGCAGGAGGGGAAAGTCGCTGATCGGAAGGGTGCGACAATGGGTCGCAAAAAAGCCGCGCCTGAATCAGGCGCGGCTTTTGGGTAGTGCGCGATTACTCGGGTTGGCTGTCAGGCGTTGCGCCATCGGCGTTATGGGACAGGCTGTAGACGTAGGCTGCGAGCAAATGCACCTTGTCATTGCCTTGCAGCACTTCCTGCGCGGGCATCTGGCCTTGGCGGCCGTGGCGAATGGTCTGCTGCAACTGCGCCAGGCTGGTGCCGTAGATAAAGCCGCTGGGCTGCGTCAGGTTCGGTGCGCCCATGGCTTCCACACCATGGCCTTGCGGACCGTGGCAGGCGACACAGGTGGTGCTGAACGCCACCTGGCCCGCTGCGACATCCGCCGTGCTGTCCGCCGGCAACGGCAGGCCCGCGAGTTCATGGCGCACGTAGGCCGCGACGTTTTTCACACCGTCTTCACCCAGCACTTCACCCCAGGCCGGCATCGCTGCATGACGGCCATTCATGATGGTCATCTTGATTGCGTCCGCCGAGCCGCCCCAGCGCCAGATGTTGTCTGCCAGGTTCGGGAAGCCATAGGCGCCCTTGGCGTCCGAGCCGTGGCACACCGCGCAGTTGGAGGCAAACAGGCGGCCGCCCATTTTCAGCGCTTGCGGGTCCTTGGCGACTTCTTCCACGGGCATGGCTGCGAATTTGGCGAAGATCGGCCCGAACTTGGCGTCGGCCTTGGCCATCTCCTTGTCCCATTCCTTGGTCTGGGTCCAGCCGTCTTCATAGCCCGGCAACACGCCTTTCCAGTTGCCCAGGCCCGGGTAGAGGATCAGGTAGCCGACGGCAAACACCAGGGTGCCGGCGAACAGCATGAACCACCATTGCGGCAGCGGGTTGTCGTACTCCTCGATCCCGTCGAAGGCGTGGCCCATGGTCTGGTCCACGCTGCCCTTGGTCTCGCCCTTGCGGGTGCCGATCAACAGCCAGGTCAGGCCGATCAGGCTGCCGAGGGTCAGTACACAGATCCATGTACTCCAGAAGGTAGTCATGGCCGGTTGCTCCTTGTTGCAGGCTCTTCTTGAGCGTCGGGGGTTGGCGGTAGCGGTTCATCGGCAAACGGCAGCAGGCAGGCTTCGGCGAACTCCGAATTGCGCCGGGAGTTGAACACCCACAGCGACAAGCCGATGAAGGCGATGGCCACGACCAGCGTGCCAAGCCCGCGGATGGTTCCAGCATCGAAATCAAATCCCATGGCTCACCTCTTGCTCTTGATGGCAGTGCCGAGCACTTGCAGGTACGAAACCAGCGCGTCCATCTCGGTCTTGCCCTTGAGGGAGGCCACGGCGCCGGCGATGTCATCGTCGGTGTACGGCACGCCGAGGGTGCGCATCACTTTGAGCTTGGTCTCGGTGTGGCTGCTGTCCACCGCAGCGGTGACCAGCCATGGATATGCCGGCATCTTCGATTCCGGCACCACGTTGCGCGGGTTGTACAAGTGCGCGCGGTGCCAGTCGTCCGAGTAGCGCGCGCCGACGCGGGCCAGGTCCGGCCCGGTGCGCTTGGAGCCCCACAGGAACGGGTGATCCCACACGCTTTCACCGGCCACCGAGTAGTGGCCGTAGCGCTCGGTTTCGGCACGGAACGGGCGGATCATCTGCGAGTGGCACTGTACGCAACCTTCGCGGATGTAGATGTCGCGGCCTTCCAGTTGCAGCGCGGTGTAGGGCTTCATGCCTTCCACCGGCTTGTTGGTCACATCCTGGAAGAACAGCGGCACGATCTGGGTCAGGCCGCCGATGCTCACGGCGAGCACCATCAGCAGCATCAACAGGCCGACGTTCTTTTCAATGGTTTCGTGTTTCATCATCGACTCCTCAGGCCATCTGCGCGGCGTTGATCACTTCGGCAGGCTGCGCCGAACGCACGGTGCGCCACGTGTTGTAAGCCATCAGGAACATGCCGCTGAGGAAGACCGCCCCGCCCACCAGCCGCACGATGAAGCCTGGGTGGCTGGCCACCAGGGTTTCGACGAAGGAGTAGGTCAAGGTGCCGTCTTCGTTGACCGCACGCCACATCAGGCCCTGGGCAATGCCGTTGACCCACATCGAAGCGATGTAGAGCACGGTGCCGATGGTGGCCAGCCAGAAGTGCGCGTTGATCAGGCCGAGGCTGTACATCTGCTCGCGACCGAAGACTTTCGGGATCATGTGGTACAGCGCGCCGATGGAGATCATCGCTACCCAACCGAGGGCGCCGGCGTGCACGTGGCCGATGGTCCAGTCGGTGTAGTGGGAGAGGGCGTTGACCGTCTTGATGGCCATCATCGGCCCTTCGAAGGTCGACATGCCGTAGAACGCGAGAGACACGACAAGGAAGCGCAGGATCGGGTCGCTGCGCAACTTATGCCAGGCGCCCGACAAGGTCATCATGCCGTTGATCATCCCGCCCCAGCTTGGCGCCAGCAGCACCAGCGACATCACCATGCCCAGGGACTGTGCCCAGTCCGGCAGCGCGGTGTAGTGCAGGTGGTGCGGGCCGGCCCAGATGTACAGGGTGATCAGTGCCCAGAAGTGCACGATGGACAGGCGATAGGAATACACCGGACGCTCGGCCTGTTTCGGCACGAAGTAGTACATCATCCCCAGGAAGCCTGCGGTGAGGAAAAAGCCTACCGCGTTATGCCCATACCACCACTGCACCATGGCATCCGTCGCACCGCCGTACAGCGAGTAGGACTTGGTCAGGCTGACCGGGATTTCCAGGTTGTTGACGATATGCAGAATGGCCACGGTGATGATGAACGCACCGAAGAACCAGTTACCGACGTAGATGTGCTTGGTGTTGCGCTTGGCCACCGTGCCGAAGAACACGATGGCGTAGGCCACCCAGACGATGGTGATCAGGATGTCGATCGGCCATTCCAGCTCGGCGTATTCCTTGGAGCTGGTGTAGCCCAGCGGCAAGGTGATCGCTGCCAGCACAATGACCAGTTGCCAGCCCCAGAAGCAGAACTGCGCGATCCTGGGGGCGAACAGCTGGGTCTGGCAGGTGCGTTGCACCGAGTAGAAAGAGCTGGCAAACAGCGCGCAACCGCCGAAGGCAAAGATCACCGCGTTGGTGTGCAGCGGGCGCAAACGGCCGAAACTGGTCCAGGGCAAATTGAAGTTGAGTTCGGGCCATACCAACTGGGCAGCGAGAAAAACCCCGAGCCCCATGCCGACGATGCCCCACACCACCGTCATAATGGCGAATTGGCGGACCACCTTGTAGTTATAGGCGGTACTTAAAGTAGTGTTCATGGTTCCCCATCCACGGTTCAACCCAAGCAAATGCGGCACTTGGGCTGGAGTTATAGGCAGACTAAAAAGCGAGGCAAGCATGGGCAAAGAGCACAAGGCCAGTATTGACGGGGATCAATGGGCGCAGTGTGTGCGGGAACGCGGCTGGTTGTGGGATGTCGCCACAGGGTCTATCGCGCGTACGCCCGCGACGTTGATCCTGGCCCACGGCGCGGGTGCGCCGATGGACTCGGGATTCATGAATGACATGGCTGCACGCCTTGCCGGGCATGGCGTGAACGTGTTGCGCTTCGAGTTTCCCTACATGGCCCAGCGCCGTGTGGACGGCGGCAAACGCCCACCCAATCCAGCCCCGAAACTGCTGGAATGCTGGCGTGAGGTGTATGCCGAGGTGCGACGTCATGTCGCTGGGAAACTGGCGGTTGGCGGCAAGTCCATGGGCGGGCGGATGGCCAGTTTGCTGGCGGATGAACTGGGCGCGGATGCGTTGGTGTGCCTGGGTTATCCGTTTTATGCGGTGGGCAAGCCGGAGAAACCCCGGACCGAGCATCTGGCCGGGCTGAAGACGCCGACGTTGATTGTGCAGGGTGAGCGGGATGCGCTGGGCAATCGGGCGGCGGTGGAAGGGTATGTGTTGTCGCCGAGCATCGAGGTGATGTGGCTGGTAGCGGGGGATCATGATTTGAAGCCGTTGAAGGCTTCGGGGTTTAGTCATGAGCAGCATTTGGAGGCTGCGGCGGTGAGGGTGGCCGGGTTTCTCGGCGCCTGATAGGACCCTTTCGCGAGCAAGCCCGCTCCCACATTTGAAATGCATTCCAAATGTGGGAGCGGGCTTGCTCGCGAAAGCGATTTACCGGTTAAACCGCTCTACCAGCGAATACTGGGTATTGGCGGTATGCGTCAGCTCTTCACTCAACTGCGCCGAGTTCAACGCCTGTTCCGATGTCTGGTCCGCCAACAGCGCAATGGTGCTGATGTTACGGCTGATCTCTTCCGCTACCGAGCTCTGCTCCTCGGTCGCCGCCGCAATCTGCGCCGTCATGTCGGTGATATGCGCCACCGCTTCACTGATCCCGATCAGCGCCTGGTCCGCTTCCATCACCCGCGCCACACCTTCCTCCGCCTGGCGATGCCCGGCGTCCATGGTCTGTACGGCGGCATTGGCGGTTTGTTGCAGCTTGGCGATCAGCGCGTGAATCTGCCCGGTGGACTCGCTGGTACGCTGGGCCAGTTGCCGCACTTCGTCGGCCACCACTGCGAAGCCCCGGCCCATCTCGCCGGCACGGGCCGCTTCGATGGCCGCGTTCAGCGCCAGCAGGTTGGTCTGGTCGGCGATGCCTTTGATCACATCCACCACGCCGCCGATCTCATCGCTGTCTTTGGCCAGTTGAGTCACGGTCACGCCGGTTTCGCCGACCGCCACCGACAGGCGCTGAATCGCCTCGCGGGTTTCGCCGGCGATATCACGGCCACGCCCGGTCAGGCGATTGGCTTCCTGGGTGGCATCGGCGGTGCGTTGTACGTGGCTGGCGACTTCCTGGGTCGTCGCGGCCATTTGATTGACCGCCGTGGCCACCTGTTCGGTCTCCACGCGCTGACGCTCAAGCCCGCTGGAGCTGTTATGCGCCAGGGTATTGGACTGCGCCGCCTGAGAGTTGAGGTGTTCAGCCGTGTCCTGCAAACGGGTAAGACACGTCTTCAGGCGCGCCTCCTGGCTGAGGATCGACATCTCCAGACGCGCCTGGGCGCCGCGGCTGTCGGTGTACATCTGCGCAATCAGCGGGTCGGACGTGGTCTGCTCGGCCAGGCGCAGCAAACGCTTGAGCCCGCGCTGTTGCCAGCTCAGGCCCAACAGGCCCAGCGGCACCGACAGTGCGGCGGCCAGGGCAAAGCCCCAATGAGAGTCGAGCCATACACCGATCAGGAAGCTCAGTTGGCTGACCAGGATAAACGGCAGCCAGTCCTGCAACACCGGCAACCACTTGTCACTGCTCGGAATCGCCGACTTGCCCTGGTTGATACGCTGGTAAAGCGCCTCGGCACGGCGGATCTGCTCGGCGGTGGGCTTGACCCGCACCGACTCGTAGCCGATCACCTGATTGCCGTCGAAGACCGGTGTCACGTAGGCGTTGACCCAATAGTGATCACCGCTCTTGCAGCGGTTCTTGACGATGCCCATCCATGGCAAGCCTTGTTTGAGCGTCGACCACATATGTGCGAACACTGCCGCCGGAACATCCGGATGACGAACCAGGTTGTGCGGGGCACGCATCAGTTCGTCATGGGAAAACCCACTGATCTCGACAAAGGCGTCGTTGCAGTAGGTGATCACGCCTTTGGCATCCGTGGTGGAGATCAACCGTTGCTGAGCGGGGAAGGTACGTTCGCGCTGGGTAACGGGTTGGTTATTACGCATGAGTTTTCAATCCGCAAGGCTTTGATTAGTTGTCGGCCGTTACGGGGTTTTATTTAACTTAATTTTTGCAACAATCGGCTCAGCCTCAGCCCGCCAGCATCGGATAGGTAAACAACCCGAAATGCAGCAGGTTCAAGCCGAAGTGCGTAACGATTGCCGCGCCCAACCCACCAAAGCGATATGCCAGGCCATAGCCTACGCCTGCGATGGTCGCCAGCAACGTCCACTGCCAGCCGGCACCCAGGTGCACCAGGCCGAACAGCAGGGCTGCCAACAACAGTGCGAGGTTTTCACCGTAAGGCAGTTGTCTGAAGCGTCGGCTCAGGCCGCCCTGGATGTAACCGCGAAATAACGCTTCCTCCACCAGGGTTACCAGCAGCAGGTTGTTCAACACCCACAGCCACGCCTGTTCCGGCCACTTCGGCGCCCAACTGATAACCCCCAGCAACGCAGCGCCGCCAAGTGCGGCAATCGCCGTCAGGGTCAATGCCATCGCCGTGGCATAGATCGACAGTCGCAATGAACGTCGCGCCACAATCCATGGGCAGGCCAGCAGCAGCCAAAAGCCGATCAGCGGCTTGTCCTGGTTCAGGTACATCGAGAACGGCACGGCATCATCAGTAAAGCGCTGCGGTGCTATCCCGCGACCGTTGTAGAACCCCGGCAGCCAATGCATCGCCAGCCCCAGCGCCAGCACGATAAACAGGCCGTGGCCGAGATAGCGCACCCAAGGATTTCGCTGCTGGCGCACGGCAAACCCGGCCAGCAGCAACATGGCGACGGACAACGCCGCCATCAAACCCAGTTGCCCGTAGCTCAAGGCGAGTACATAGCCGATGGAAAGAAGCGCCAGGTACAGCCATGGCAGAGCAAGCATGGGGAATCCTTGTGACTATCGAAATCTGAGGGCGGCAGTATAACGAGCGTCACCGACGGTAAAAATGAAAACACCGCCTGGGGAGGCGGTGTTTTGTGTAGCGCGTGTCAGTTACGAGGCAATCAGCTGCCGCAACACGTAGTGCAGGATCCCGCCGGCCTTGAAGTACTCGACCTCATTCAGCGTATCGATACGGCACAGCACTTCGACCTTCTCGCTGCTGCCGTCTTCACGGGTGATCACCAGCGTCAGGTTCATGCGCGGTTCGATCTCGGCATGGGTCAGCCCGAGGATGTCGATCTTCTCCTTGCCGGTCAGTTTGAGTGCCTTGCGGTTCTGGTCCAGCTTGAATTGCAGCGGCAACACGCCCATGCCCACCAGGTTGGAGCGGTGGATCCGCTCGAAGCTCTCGGCGATCACCGCCTTGACCCCCAGCAGGTTGGTGCCCTTGGCGGCCCAGTCGCGGCTTGAGCCGGTGCCATATTCCTGGCCGGCGATCACCACCAGTGGGGTGCCCGAGGCCTGGTATTTCATGGCGGCATCGTAGATCGGCATTTTCTCGCCGGTCGGGATGTAGATCGTGTTGCCGCCTTCCTCACCGCCGAGCATTTCGTTGCGGATGCGGATGTTGGCGAAGGTGCCGCGCATCATCACTTCATGGTTGCCGCGACGTGAGCCGTAGGAGTTGAAGTCCCGCGGTTCGACACCTTGCTCGCGCAGGTATTTGCCGGCCGGGCTGTCGGTCTTGATGTTACCGGCGGGGGAGATGTGGTCGGTGGTCACCGAGTCCCCCAGCAACGCCAGCACGTTGGCGCCCTTAACGTCTTCGATCACCGGCAGCGGGCCACCAATGTCGTCGAAGAAGGGTGGATGCTGAATGTAGGTGGAATCCTTCTGCCACACGTAAGTAGCGGCCTGTGGCACTTCAATGGCCTGCCACTGTTCGTCGCCGGCAAACACCTCGGCGTATTCCTTGTGGAACATCCCGGTGCTGACTTGGGCGACGGCGTCGGCGATTTCCTTGCTGCTGGGCCAGATGTCCCGCAGGTACACCGGTTTCCCGTCCGAGCCGGTGCCCAGCGGTTCGCTGCTGATATCCATACGCACCGTGCCGGCCAAGGCGTAGGCCACGACGAGGGGCGGGGAGGCCAGCCAGTTGGTTTTCACCAGCGGGTGCACCCGGCCTTCGAAGTTACGGTTGCCCGAAAGCACCGAAGCTACGGCCAGGTCGGCTTTCTGGATGGCTTTTTCGATCGGCTCGGGCAGCGGCCCGGAGTTGCCGATGCAGGTGGTGCAGCCATAACCCACCAGGGCGAAGCCCAGCTTGTCGAGGTATTGGGTCAGCCCCGCCGCTTTGTAGTAGTCGGTGACCACCTTGGAGCCGGGTGCCAGGGAGGTTTTCACCCATGGCTTGCTCTTCAATCCTTTCTCCACGGCCTTTTTCGCCACCAGGCCCGCCGCCATCATCACGCTGGGGTTGGAGGTGTTGGTACAGGAGGTAATCGCCGCGATCACCACCGCGCCGTTTTTCAGGCGGTAGGTCTGGCCTTCGAAGTCGTAATCGGCTTCACCGATCAGGTCGGCGTTGCCCACCGCAACGCCACCGCCGCCTTCACTTTCCAGGCGGCCTTCTTCCTTGTTGGTGGGTTTGAATTGCAGGTCGAGAAAGTCGCTGAAGGCTTGGCCGACGTTAGGCAGAGAAACACGGTCTTGCGGGCGTTTCGGCCCGGCAAGGCTGGCTTCGACGCTGCCCATGTCCAGCGCCAGGCTGTCGGTGAAGATGGGCTCCTGACCGGCGTTGCGCCACAGGCCCTGGGCCTTGGTGTACGCCTCTACCAGTTTGACGGTTTCCGCAGGACGGCCCGACAGGCGCAGGTAGTCCAAAGTCACTTCGTCCACTGGGAAGAAGCCGCAGGTGGCGCCGTATTCCGGTGCCATGTTGGCAATGGTCGCACGGTCGGCCAGTGGCAGGTCGGCCAAACCGTCGCCATAGAATTCGACGAATTTCCCGACCACACCCTTTTTACGCAGCATCTGGGTGACGGTCAGCACCAGGTCGGTGGCGGTGATGCCTTCTTTCAGTTTGCCGGTGAGCTTGAAGCCGATCACTTCCGGGATCAGCATCGACACCGGCTGCCCGAGCATCGCGGCTTCCGCTTCGATCCCGCCCACGCCCCAGCCCAGTACGCCGAGGCCGTTGATCATGGTGGTGTGGGAGTCGGTGCCTACCAATGTGTCGGGGAAGGCGTAGGTGCGGCCGTCTTCATCTTTGGTCCAGACGGTGCGGCCGAGGTATTCCAGGTTGACCTGGTGGCAGATGCCGGTGCCCGGTGGCACTACGCTGAAGTTGTCGAAGGCGCTCTGGCCCCAGCGCAGGAAGGCGTAGCGTTCGCCGTTGCGCTGCATTTCGATATCGACGTTTTCTTGAAAGGCGCCGGTGGTGGCGAACTTGTCGACCATCACCGAGTGGTCGATCACCAGGTCCACCGGTGACAGCGGGTTGATGCGCTGCGGGTCACCGCCGGCCTTGGCCACCGCGGCGCGCATGGCAGCCAGGTCGACCACGGCGGGCACGCCGGTAAAGTCCTGCATCAGCACACGGGCGGGGCGGTATTGAATCTCGCGGTCGGAGCGGCGCTCCTTGAGCCAGGCGGCAATGGCCTTGAGGTCGGCGCCGGTGACGGTCTTTTCGTCTTCCCAGCGCAGCAGGTTTTCCAGCAGTACCTTGAGGGACATCGGCAGTTTGTCCAGGTCACCCAGGCTCTTGGCGGCTTCGGGCAGGCTGAAGTAGTGATAGGTCTTGTCGTCAATCTGTAAGGTTTTAAGGGTTCTCAGGCTATCAAGGGATGACATTACATGACTCCTTATGGTCCGCACGGCTACGGACCTGACGGGACGAACAGAGCTTCTAAATTAGCCCTGTTTTAAGTAGCTGGCTAATTACTGGACTCTATGGACAAGTCCAAGGTTCCGAACTCGGCTATCATGCGCGCGTTTTCATGACAGGCATTGCGCTATAGCAAGCCCGTGATCCAGGAGAGTTGATGAACACCCTTTTTATGCACTGCCGCCCGGGTTTTGAAGGCGAAGTCTGTTCCGAGATCGCGGAACACGCCGCTCGCCTGAACGTTTCGGGCTATGCCAAGGCCAAGACCGGCAGCGCCTGCGCCGAATTTGTCTGTACCGAAGAAGACGGCGCGCAGCGCCTGATGCGCGGCCAACGCTTTGCCGAGCTGATCTTCCCAAGGCAGTGGGCGCGTGGAGTGTTCATCGATTTGCCGGAAACCGACCGCATCAGCGTGATCCTCGCGCACCTGCGGGATTTCCCGGTGTGCGGCAGCCTGTGGCTGGAAATGGTCGACACCAACGACGGCAAGGAACTCTCGAACTTCTGCAAGAAATTCGAAGTGCACCTGCGCAAGGCGCTGATGGCTGCCGGCAAACTGGTGGAAGACGCCAGCAAGCCGCGTCTGTTGCTGACCTTCAAGAGTGGCCGTGAAGTGTTCATGGGCCTGGCCGAGTCGAACAACTCGGCGATGTGGCCGATGGGCATTCCGCGCCTGAAATTCCCGCGGGACGCGCCAAGCCGTTCGACCTTGAAGCTGGAGGAGGCCTGGCACCACTTTATCCCCCGTGATCAGTGGGACGAGCGCCTGCACAGCGACATGACCGGCGTCGACCTCGGCGCCGCGCCTGGCGGCTGGACCTGGCAGTTGGTCAACCGTGGCATGCTGGTGACCGCCATCGACAACGGCCCGATGGCCGAAAGCCTGATGGATACCGGCCTGGTGCAGCACTTGATGGCCGACGGCTTCATCTACACCCCCAAGCAGCCGGTGGACTGGATGGTGTGCGACATCGTCGAGAAACCGGCGCGTAACGCGGCCCTGCTGGAAACCTGGATCGGCGAGGGGCATTGCCGCGAGGCGGTGGTTAACCTGAAGTTGCCGATGAAGCAGCGTTATGCCGAAGTGAAGCGCCTGCTTGAACGCATCGCGGAAGGCTTCAAGGAGCGGGGCATTCGGGTGGAGATTGGCTGCAAGCAGCTGTACCACGACCGTGAAGAAGTGACCTGCCATCTGCGTCGGCTGGATGTAAAGAAGCCAAAGTCCCGGTAAACCCGCTCCCTGTAGGAGCGAGCTCGCTCGCGAAAACCTTGAGGGCGCCGCTGCCTACCTGGTGCCCCGCATTACCGCTAAAATGCCGGCCTGTTTAGGAGTAAACCATGAGCCTGACCCCTGATTTACCCGTCGACGCCACCCTCGACGCCACCGGCCTCAACTGCCCCGAACCGGTGATGATGCTGCACCAGCACATCCGTGACCTGGCGCCTGGCGGCTTGCTCAAGGTGATCGCGACCGATCCGTCGACCCGTCGCGATATCCCCAAGTTCTGCGTGTTTCTCGACCATGAGCTGGTGGACCAACAGGAACAGGCTGGCACCTACCTGTACTGGATCCGCAAGAAGTCCCTGTAGGAGCGAGCTTGCTCGCGAAGGTCGTTAACGATAACGCGGGCTGCCAGGCTTAACGCGGCGCTCCAGGGTTTTTCGCGAGCAAGCTCGCTCCTACAGTTTTTTTTCGTGGCGAATCCGCTTGCGTGCACTGCGCACCAGGCGGATTACCAGCATCGCCGCCGCACAGCTCAGGCCCACGATCAGGCCCTGCCACAAACCACTCGGGCCGCGCGCCTGGCCCAGCCACTCAGTCAACCCCAGCACGTAGCCCACCGGCAAGCCCACACCCCAATACGCAAACAGCGTCAGCACCATGGTCACCCGTGTGTCCTGGTAACCGCGCAAAGCGCCGGCGGCCGTGACCTGGATCGCGTCCGAGAACTGAAACAACGCCGCAAACACAATCAGCATCGCCGCCACCTGGATCACCAGCGGGTCCTGGGTGTAGAGGGTGGCGATCTGTTCGCGAAACAGCAGCATCAGGCTGCAGGACAGGCAGGCATACACCAGCGCCGTGCCCATCCCGACACCTGCCGCGAAGCGCGCCTCACGGGGTTCGCCACGGCCCAGGGCCTGGCCCACGCGCACGGTGACCGCCATGCTCAGGGAGTAGGGAATCATGAACACCAGCGAGCTGAAGTTCAGCGCGATCTGGTGCCCGGCTACCACCGTGGCGCCGAGGCTGCCGATCAGCAGCGCGATCACCGCAAAGATGCTCGACTCTGCAAACACCGCAATCCCGATCGGCAAGCCGATGCTCAGCACGCGCTTGATCACCGACCATTGCGGCCAGTCAAAGCGCTTGAACAGCTCGCTGCTCTGATACACCGGCGCCCAGCGGGTCCAGGCGGCCAGGCCGAGCATCATTACCCACATCACGATTGCCGTGGCCCAGCCACAACCAATACCGCCCATGGCCGGCACGCCGAAGTGGCCGTAGATAAACACATAGTTCAGCGGAATATTCAGCGCCAGCCCGCACAGGCCCATGACCATGCTCGGCCGCGTTCGGCCCAGGCCGTCGCTGAAACACCGCAATACGTAATACAGCGCAATGGCCGGCATGCCCGAGGCGATACCGTGCAGGTAGCCCATGCACGGCTTGATCAGCTCGGGATCGACCTTCATCAAATGCAGGATCGGTTCGGCGCTGATCAGCAACAGCAGCGCGGTAATCCCCACCACCAGGGCCAGCCACATCGACTGTCGCACCAGCGGGCCGATTTCGCCGTGGGTGCCGGCGCCAAAGCGCTGGGCGACTTTCGGCGTGGTGGCCAGCAGCGTGCCGGTCATCAGCAGGTACACCGGGATCCAGATGGAGTTGCCCAAGGCGACCGCCGCCAGGTCCCGGGAGCTGACACGCCCGGCCATGACCGCATCGACAAAACCCATGGCCGTGGTCGCCAGTTGCCCGATCATGATCGGCAAGGCCAGGGCCAGCAGGTTGCGTACTTCAAGGCTGACGCGGGCGGGGCGGGAGAGGGCGGTGGTGGCAGTGTTCACGTACAGATGTCCGATAAGGGGAAGCGCAGGACGGCGCATTCTACGCCTTGACGTGTTGGTCAGGAAAAAACCTGTGTTGTGGATTTGTAAACACATCCCAGCGCAAATGTTGCTTTTTTTGGCGAGGGAGCAAGCTCCCTCGCCACGAGGAAAACCGCTGTACACTGCTGATCCGCGAAAGGAGCCTGCCATGCTGATTGTTGCCGACGAAAATATCCCGCTGCTCGATGCATTCTTCGAAGGATTCGGCGAGATTCGCCGGGTTCCAGGCCGGTCCATCGACCGCGCGACGATCGAACAGGCCGATGTGCTGCTGGTGCGTTCGGTGACCAACGTCACCCGTGCCTTGCTCGAAGGCTCGCCGGTGCGGTTTGTCGGCACCTGCACCATCGGCACTGATCACCTCGACCTTGATTACTTCCAGCGCGCCGGCATCCAGTGGTCCAGCGCTCCTGGCTGCAACGCCCGTGGCGTGGTCGACTATGTGCTGGGCAGCCTGCTGACCCTCGCCGAGATCGAAGGCGCCGACCTGGCCCAACGCACCTACGGCGTGATAGGCGCCGGTGAAGTCGGCGGGCGCCTGGTCAAGGTGCTCAAGGCGTTGGGCTGGAAGGTGCTGGTGTGCGACCCGCCCCGGCAGATCGCCGAGGACGGTGACTACGTCAGTCTGCAGCAGATTGTCGAGCAGTGCGATGTGATCAGCCTGCACACGCCGCTGAACAAATCCGGCAACGGTTCTACCTGGCACTTGTTCGATCGCGAGCGCCTCAACCAGCTCAAGCCCGGCGCCTGGCTGATCAACGCCAGCCGCGGCCCGGTGGTGGACAATGCCGCCCTCAGGGACGTGCTGCTGGAGCGCGAAGACTTGCAGGCGGTGCTGGATGTGTGGGAAGGCGAGCCTCAGGTGGACGTCGACCTGGCCGACTTGTGTGTGCTGGCCACCCCGCATATCGCCGGCTACAGCCTGGACGGCAGGCAGCGCGGCACGGCGCAGATCTACCAGGCGCTGTGCCGGTATCTTGGCCAGGAGGCGACCATTCAACTCAGCGACTTGCTGCCGGAACCGTGGTTGGCCGAGGTCACCCTCAACGCCAATACCGACCCGGCCTGGGCGCTGGCGGCCCTGTGCCGTGGGGTGTACGACCCGCGCCGTGATGACGCGGACTTTCGCCGCAGCCTCGTAGGCACCGTGGACGAGCAGCGCAAGGCGTTTGACCAACTGCGCAAGCACTACCCGCCGCGGCGTGAGATTGAGGGTTTGAAGGTGCGAATCAACGGCGATTCTGCGGCCTTGTCTAACATCGTGGCGGCATTGGGCGCGCAGGCAATCTGAAGGCATAAAAAACCCGGCCATCAAGGCCGGGTTTAAAAGAGCGTGGGCGATTCAGCCTCGCTTGGCAGGCTTGACCAATTTCTGTTCCAGTTCGGCGCAGGCGCTCTGGATCATCTCTTCGGTGATTTGCACTTCGCGGCCTTGAGCGTCGATGTATGAGCAAGGCAACTGCTGCGGTTGGCGGATCACTTCAATTTTGGCGTTGCTGCTGTTTTGCAAGGACATGGCCCGTCTCCTCATCAGGTTGTGTACCTACTTTAAAATCACCGCGTGACCGCGTTGTTACAACTCCTTGCGCGGTCAGCAGATCGAATGCCCAGTCCAGCAGAAACCGATACAAATTTCCAGCCGGGCCTTAGACCGATAACCTCTAGGGCCTGGGTTCGGTAAGCATAATTAACCTGACTCATTGTGATTCGCTCAAGTTCCCCCCATGTAGCTATGTAGGTTCCCGTCTCCCACCCTCAGGTGAAACCCTCCATGCTCTCAGCCCGTCAACGCCGCGCGATTCGCCTGGCCAGCCGCTTCGTCGCTCCCTACCGCTGGCAGGCCCTGGGGGCCTTGTTGGCGTTGATCGTCACCGCCGGCATCACCTTGTCCATGGGGCAGGGTATTCGCCTGCTGGTAGACCAGGGCTTCATGACCCAGTCGCCGCACCTGCTCAACCAGTCCATCGGCCTGTTCATGATTCTGGTGCTGGGCCTCGCGGTGGGCACCTTTGCGCGGTTTTACCTGGTGTCGTGGATCGGCGAACGGGTGGTGGCAGACATCCGGCGGCAGGTGTTCAACCATTTGATCTACCTGCACCCGGGCTTCTATGAAAACAACCGCAGTTCGGAAATCCAGTCGCGCCTGACCACCGACACTACCTTGCTGCAATCGGTGATCGGCTCCTCGCTTTCGCTGTTCCTGCGCAACGCCCTGATGGTGATCGGCGGGATCGTGCTGTTGTTTGTCACCAACCCCAAGCTCACCAGCATCGTGGTAATAGCGCTGCCACTGGTACTGGCGCCGATCTTGATCTTCGGCCGCCGGGTACGCAGCCTGTCGCGCCAAAGCCAGGACCGGATCGCCGATGTCGGCAGCTACGTGTCCGAGACCCTCGGCCAGATCAAGACCGTGCAGGCCTACAACCACCAGGTGCAGGACGAGCAGCGCTTTGCGGTGACGGTGGAAGAGGCGTTCACCACCGCACGCAAGCGTATCCTGCAGCGTTCGTGGCTGATTACCCTGGTGATCATGCTGGTGCTGGGCGCCGTGGGCGTGATGCTCTGGGTCGGCGGCATGGACGTGATTAGCGGGCGGATTTCCGGTGGTGAACTGGCTGCGTTCGTGTTCTACAGCCTGATCGTCGGCAGTGCCGTGGGCACTTTGAGTGAAGTGTTGGGCGAGTTGCAGCGGGCGGCCGGTGCGGCAGAGCGGATTGGGGAATTGCTGCAATCGAGTAATGAGATCAAGGCGCCCGAGGCTAACGTCATCAAGCTGCCGGAGCGGGTCAGCGGCCGCCTGGAAATCCAGGATCTGCGCTTCTCCTATCCGTCGCGCCCGGATCGTTTTGCCATCGACGGCTTGAGCCTGAGCATCAATGCCGGTGAAACCCTGGCCCTGGTCGGCCCGTCGGGCGCGGGCAAATCGACAATCTTCGATCTGTTGCTGCGTTTCTACGATCCTCAGCAAGGCCGCATCCTGCTTGAAGGTCAGCCGCTGACCGAACTGGACCCGCTGGACCTGCGCCGCTGTTTCGCCCTGGTGTCCCAGAGCCCGGCGCTGTTCTTCGGCACTGTCGAAGAGAACATCCGCTACGGCAATCCATCGGCCACCTTTGCCCAGGTCGAAGAAGCGGCGCGCATCGCCCACGCCCACGATTTCATCCTGCAAATGCCCGACGGCTACCAGACCCACCTGGGCGATGGCGGCATGGGCCTTTCCGGCGGCCAGCGTCAACGCCTGGCCATCGCCCGGGCGCTGCTGGTGGACGCACCGATCCTGCTGCTGGACGAAGCCACCAGCGCACTGGATGCCCAGAGCGAACACCTGATCCAGCAAGCGCTGCCACAGTTGATGGAAGGGCGCACCACGCTGGTGATTGCCCACCGGTTGGCCACGGTGAAGAACGCCGACCGGATTGCCGTGATGGACCAGGGGAAGCTGGTGGCGGTGGGGACGCATCAGCAACTGATCGCCAGCAATCCGCTGTATGCACGGCTGGCGGCGTTGCAGTTCAGTGATGGTACTGAAGTTGATTGAGGCAGTGAGGCTGTGGTGCGACCGTTCCTTAGGGCATTATGTTGGCTTTCGTTACAGACTTGGATGAGGAAATGAGCCGCTATCAACCTCCGTTGACCCTGACTGCCAAGATGTTGAGTCTGGTTGCTGATATCAGTGAGCAGATTGGTCAGCTTTCAGCTGGCGACGACAGCCGGCAGACCCCGCAATTGAGGCGTGGCAACCGGATTCGTACGATTCAGGCTTCGTTGGCCATCGAGAACAACACCCTGAGTGTCGAACAGGTGACCGCTGTGCTGGAAGGCAAGCGTGTGTTGGGCTTGCCCCGGGAGATTCAGGAAGTACGCAACGCTTTTTCCGCTTACGAGGCTATGCCGCAGTGGGCACCGGGCGAACGTGCGGACCTGCTGCGTGCCCATAAGTTATTGATGTATGGCTTGATCGACGATGCGGGTCGGTTTCGTCAGGCGGGCGTAGGGATCTATCGGGGCGAACAGTTGGTGCACATGGCGCCGCCGGCGAGCCGTGTTACGCATTTGGTTGATGATTTGCTGAAGTGGCAGTCCGCCTCTGACTGGCATCCACTGATCGTTAGCTGCGTCTTTCACTATGAATTCGAGTTTATCCATCCTTTTGCCGATGGAAACGGGCGTATGGGCCGCTTATGGCAAACCCTGATTCTCAGTCAGTGGCGCCCGGTGCTGGCTTACTTGCCGGTAGAGGCGGTGATTCGCGAGCAGCAGGATGCTTATTACGCCGCATTGTCGGCGGCGGACAAGCAGGCAGAGGCAACGCCCTTTGTCGAGTTCATGCTGCAAGCCTTGAACCTTGCGCTGGCAGAAGCGGTGCAAAGCGAGTCCCCGGCAGCGCTATAAAAAATGCCCGCATCTCTCAATGCGGGCATTTTTTTTCAGCTTCAAGCTTGCTGCTTGCAGCTGCTCCCCTTACTGATCATCAAAATACCGCTCATGCCAATCCACCAGCGGCTGTGGTGCATTGAGCTTCTGCCCGTAGATCACCGAATAAGACAGCACGTTCTGCACATACTGACGGGTTTCGTCGAACGGGATGCTTTCCACCCACACATCGAAACTCAGGTGATCGGCGCCGCGCAGCCATTGGCGTACACGGCCCGGGCCGGCGTTGTAGGCGGCGGTGGCGAGCACGCGGTTGCCGTTGAACTGGGCATGAACCTGGCTCAGGTAAGCTGCGCCGAGCTGGATGTTCTTGTCCGGGTCGAGCACCTGCTGTTGCGAGGCCAGCGGGATGCTGAACTTGCGTGCGGTCTCTTTGGCGGTGCCGGGCATCAGTTGCATCAGGCCGGTGGCGCCGACGCCGGAACGCGCATCGTCCATAAAGGCGCTTTCCTGGCGGGTGATTGCAAACACCCAGCTGGAATGCACGCCGCGGACCTTGGCTTCACGCACCAGGGTGTCGCGGTGGGCCATCGGGAAGCGGATGTCCAGGTCGTCCCAGTACTGGGCCTGGCTGATGGTGCGGATCGCCGGGAAGTACCACTTCATGTCGTAGGCCAGCTTGGCCTGGGCGACCATTTCGTCACGGTTGAAGTGCCGGCTGACGTGGTACCACTCGCGACGGCCATCAACGATCTGGCCGCGGGCGTAGAACTCCAGCGCTCGGCGTACGCCTGGGGTGTTACGCACCTTGTTCATCAGCGCCTGGCTCATCACCAGCGGCTTGTTGTTCAGTTGGTACGGGGACTGGGAGCGATCCGCTGCCAGGAAGCCGTAAAAGTCTCGTTCCTTGGCCAGGCCCTTGTACATCACCAGGGCTTGCGGGTTCTTCGGCTCTGCCAGTTCCAGGCTGCGGGCCTGCCAGTAGCGCCAGCGGTTGGTGGTGGCCAAATCCTGGGGCAGCTTGCGGGTCAACTGGTAAGCGTCTTCCCAACGGGCTAGGCGCAACAGCAGGCGCAGGCGCCATTCGGAGACGGTGTTGTCCCGCAGTTCCGGGTCGTATTTGGTCATCACGTCGAGGGCGCGCGGGTCGTAGCGGCGCGCCAGGGTCAGGCCGATTTCCCGGGCGATCGACACTTTTTCGTCACGAGAGAAGTGCATGCTGCTGGCATAACCGTCGAGCAGGGCCATGGCCTTGTCCGGGTCCTGGCGTGCCAGGCGGCGAAGGCCCAGGCCGACAGCGTCGGACATGGCTTCGTTGGCCGGCAGGAAGCGCGACGGGTCGCTGAGCATGTCGGGCTTCTGCGCCACGTCCACCATCAGGCGGCCTTGGGCGCCGAGGGTCGGCAGGGTTTTCACCAGGCTGTTGGCCAGCGGGTAGTTGCGGGCTTCGGCGGCGAGTTTGGCGCGGTCCCAGATCTTCTGTTCGGTGAGTTGGCCGTCGGCGGCCCACTGGCCAAAGGTTGCATCACAGGCTGCAGGCTGGGATTTACCGGTCAGCCACAGCTTCTCGGTGGTTTTATAACCTTCGGCTTTTTGATTATGGGTCAGCTGGAACTGGCCGTGCAGGCAGTCCAGTTCGACGAAATTGAGTTTGGCGTCGTAGTACTTTTCAAAGGTTTGCCAGTCGCCACGGTCGGCCAGCCAGCGCAACCAGCGCAGCTTCATCCAGTTGGCCTGGGGCAGGTCGCCGTTCTTGGCGAGGAATTGTTCGATTTCCTCGTTGCTGGCGGTTTTCAGGCGCGCGGTCAGTTCGTCGTAAGCGAGGTACGGCGTCAACGGGTAGTCGGCCAGGGCCTGGCTGTATTGGAAATACGGGCCGCTGTCGCCTTTGGCGAGGGCTCGTTTGGCTTCATCGTAATATTGACGTTGGGTGGTGAGGTCCACGGCCTGGGCAGATTGAACGGCGGTGGCAGAAAGAAGCAGACAAGATAAAAAGCTGAAAAGGCGACTGCGCATGAGACGTCCGTGCAGAGGAATCTGGACTAGTGCCGACGTCGCCGACACTGATTGCCCCTAGCTTAGCCTTTTGGCTGCAACCGGTGAAAGCTTTGCCGGTCGCTTCGTTCAAGTTCATCTGAAATGTCCGACAGAACATGTCAGCGACGAAAATGCCGGCCGCCTCGAGCCCTAAGTCAGGTAGAATGCGCGCCCAGTTTTTGGAGAAGCGTATGACCCTGCTCAAATTCAGCGATGTGTCCCTTGCTTTCGGCGCTATGCCGTTGTTGGACAAGGTGTCCTGGCAGATCGCCCGTGGTGAGCGGGTGTGCATCATCGGCCGCAACGGCACCGGCAAGTCCAGCATGATGAAGCTGGTAAAAGGCGACCAGAAGTCCGACGAAGGCTCTGTATGGCGCGCGCCGGGCCTCAAGATCGGCGAATTGCCGCAAGAATTGCCGGTGGCCGACGGACGGACAGTATTCGACGTGGTTGCCGAAGGCCTGGATGGCGTGGGCGCACTGCTCGCCGAATACCATCACCTGGCACAGAACTGCGTCACCGAAGAAGACCTGAACAAGCTGATGCACGTCCAGCAAGACCTTGAAGCCCGTGACGGCTGGCGCTTGCAGCAATTGGTCGACAGCACGTTGAGCCGCCTGCAACTGCCGGCCGACAAGACCCTCGCCGAATTGTCCGGCGGCTGGCGTCGCCGCGTCCTGCTGGCTCAGGCGCTGGTTTCCGAACCCGACCTGCTGCTGCTCGACGAACCGACCAACCACCTGGACATCGGCGCAATCGCCTGGCTGGAAGAAGCCCTCAAGGATTTCCAGGGCGCCGTGCTGTTCATCACGCACGACCGTTCCTTCCTGCAAAACCTCGCCACGCGCATCCTCGAACTGGATCGCGGCGGCCTGATCGACTGGAACGGCGACTACGCCAGCTTCCTGGTGCACAAGGAAGCCAGCCTGGCTGCCGAAGACACCGCCAACGCGTTGTTTGACAAGAAACTGGCCCAGGAAGAAGTCTGGATCCGCCAGGGCATCAAGGCGCGTCGCACCCGTAACGAAGGTCGCGTGCGCGCCCTCAAGGCCCTGCGTAACGAGCGCAGCGAGCGTCGTGAGCGCACCGGTAAGGCCAACATTCAGCTGGATACCGCCGACAAGTCCGGCAAGCAAGTGATGGTCCTGGAAAATGTGAGCTTCCATCACCCGGACGGCCCGTTCCTGATCAAGGACTTCTCCATGGTCCTGCAGCGCGGCGACCGTATCGGCCTGCTTGGCGCCAACGGTACCGGCAAGACCACCCTGCTCAAGCTGATGCTCAATGGCCTGCAACCGACCAGCGGCACAGTGGAAGAGGGCACACGCATCGACGTGGCCTACTTCGACCAGTTGCGCCACCAGTTGGACCTGGAAAAAACCGTGATCGACAACGTCGCCGAAGGGCGCGACTTTATCGACATCGACGGCCAGAGCCGCCACGTGTTGAGCTACCTGGGCGACTTCCTGTTCAGCCCGCAGCGTGCACGTACGCCGGTTAAAGCCTTGTCTGGTGGTGAGCGTGCGCGCCTGCTGCTGGCCAAGCTGTTCAGCAAACCAGCCAACCTGCTGGTGCTCGACGAACCGACCAACGACCTCGATGTTGAAACCCTGGAACTGCTGGAAGAGGTCTTGCTGACCTTCAACGGCACCGTGCTGATGGTCAGTCACGACCGGGCATTCCTCGACAACGTGGTCACCAGCACCCTGGTCTTCGAAGGTGAAGGCAAGGTGCGTGAATACGTCGGTGGTTATCAGGACTGGCTGCGTCAGGGCGGTTCGCCGCGCTTGCTGGGCGTGACCGAGAGCAAATCCGGCAAGGCTGACTTGACCTCGGCCGTGGTTGCCCCGGTGGCTGCTGCCGCTTCTGCTCCTGCGCAAGAAGCGCCTGCAGCCAAGAAGAAGCTCAGCTACAAGCTGCAACGTGAGCTGGAAGCGCTGCCGGGCGATATCGACGCCAAGGAACAGCAGATCGCTGCCGTTGAAGCTGAAATGGCTGACGCGGGTTTCTATCTGCGTCCTGCTGCAGAAACTGCCAAGGTGATTGCATCCCTCGAGCAGTTGAACAGCGAGCTGGAAGCCTTGGTTGAGCGCTGGGCCGAGCTGGATGCCTGAGTGATTCAAGCGCAATAAAAAACCCGGCGCTCATTTGTATGAGCACCGGGTTTTTTGTATGAAACGCGGTTCAAATGTGGGAGCGGGCTTGCTCGCGAATGCGGTGTGTCAGTCCATATAATTGTCGACTGATCCACCGCTTTCGCGAGCAAGCCCGCTCCCACACAAGCCCGCTCCCACATTAGATTGCCGTTGGTCTTACGAGCTCTTTACCAGTTTCACTGCCAGCACATCGCAAGGTGCGCCGTGCAGCACGTCATTGGCGGTGGAGCCCAGCAGCAACGCCAGGCCGTGACGGCCGTGGCTGCCGACCACGATCAGGTCGCAATTTTGTTCCTTGGCCAGGTGGTGTATTTCCTGGCGCGGCTGGCCGTAGGTCAGGTGGCTCTGGTCTTTTTTCAGGGCGGGGTACTTGTTGATCAGTCGATCAAGACGCTCCTTGGCCTGGTCGAACTGCTGCTGTTGCAGTTGGGAAAGGTCCATCGGCACGTCGCCACCAAAGGCCATGGCCATCGGTTCGACGATATGCACCAGGGACAGTTTCACCGAGTCGCCTGCAAGGCCTACGGCCCGCTTGATCACGGGGTCGCATTCTTCGGTCAGGTCCACGGCGACCAGAATATGTTCGTAGGGCATGAGAGGTTTCTCCAAAGGAAAGCGATAAGTTCAGTATGGCTGGTTTCAAGCGGATGGGGTTGCGTCGGGTCAAATCCGCTCATCAAGAAATTCGGGAGTACACATATGACGGTCTGGATAGTGGTGTCAATCCTTGCGCTCGTTTTGAGCCCTCTGGCGTGGTTGCGTCCTTCGCGCCATTCGAGTGGGCGCATGGCGTTACGCATGGAGGCACGGCGCATCGGTTTGACCATGCAACTGACACCTCAGGAATGGCCGCACTGGCTCAAGCACGAGCCGCCCAGCCCGTGTGCGCAGTATCACCGGCCACGACGCGGTACCAAGCGGGTGACCTGGAGTTATTGGCAGTTGGAACCGGGGATTTGGGTCAATCAGTGGCAGGAAACCTGCGTTGATGAAAAGTTGTTGCCGCATTTTGCGACGCTGCCTGCGAACGTCTACAAAGTCGAAGCGGACAAGCAAATGATCACCCTGTACTGGGGCGAGAAGGGCGAGTTGAGTGTGTTGCAGGACATTGACGCGGTGCTCAAAGCGCTGGCTTGAGATTCCTGCAGGCATTAAAAAGCCCGAAAGTATCATCGGGCTGGAGTTGGCCAGGCAGGCCGGTAATTCGTTTTACGTGCCGCTAGCCTAGCCGCATATTCGGTTCTGTACAGCCCTTTAAATCAAAATTCACATTATTGATTTCGCGAATGATTAAACATTGGCGGGGCGATGCCGGCTGCCTCGGGTTCTGAAATGACTGAAAAGTCGCGTTTTTCCGGCCCTTTCGAGCGATTGACAATTCTTCGGATTTGGCTGAAGGTGACGTACCCAAATCAAACGGGCGTATGAATTGAGCGTTTGTCTTTCAGACCGTTCGTACAGAATCCCGACTATCGCGTTGGCGGGTGTGCCTGGCAAATTGGCGTTAGCATCGACGGTAACGTCAGTGTCTACGCTGAATCCTGCGTCCGACGTGTACTGTTCAGCTTCCATATCGTGGAGATCAGTTGATGATTTACGAAGGTAAAGCCATCACGGTTAAGGCTCTTGAAAGTGGCATCGTCGAATTGAAATTCGACCTCAAGGGTGAGTCCGTCAACAAGTTCAACCGTCTAACCCTGAATGAATTGCGTCAGGCCGTAGACACCATCAAAGCAGATGCATCGGTCAAGGGCGTGATCGTCTCCAGCGGCAAGGACGTGTTCATCGTCGGCGCTGACATCACCGAATTCGTCGACAACTTCAAGCTGCCCGATGCCGAGCTTGTGGCTGGCAACCTCGAAGCCAACAAGATTTTCAGCGATTTCGAAGACCTCAACGTGCCGACCGTTGCCGCGATCAATGGCATCGCCTTGGGCGGCGGTCTGGAAATGTGCCTGGCCGCCGACTTCCGCGTGATGTCTGCCACCGCGAAAATCGGCCTGCCGGAAGTGAAACTGGGCATCTACCCAGGCTTCGGCGGTACCGTGCGCCTGCCGCGCATCATCGGTGCCGACAACGCCATCGAGTGGATTGCCGCCGGCAAGGAAAACCGTGCTGAAGACGCGCTGAAAGTCGGCGCCGTGGATGCTGTGGTGGCTCCCGACAAGCTGGCAGAAGCCGCATTGAACCTGATCAAAGGCGCCATCAGCGGCGAATTTGACTACAAGGCCAAGCGTCAGCCAAAGCTCGAAAAACTCAAGCTCAACGCCATCGAACAGATGATGTCGTTCGAAACCGCCAAAGGTTTCGTGGCAGGCCAGGCCGGCCCGAACTACCCGGCGCCGGTTGAAGCGATCAAGACCATCCAGAAGGCCGCGAACTTCGGTCGCGACAAGGCCCTGGAAATCGAAGCCGCTGGTTTCGTCAAACTGGCCAAGACCTCTGCGGCGCAGAGCTTGATCGGTCTGTTCCTGAACGACCAGGAACTGAAGAAAAAGGCCAAGGCCTACGACGAAATCGCCCGCGATGTGAAGCAGGCTGCCGTACTCGGCGCCGGTATCATGGGCGGCGGTATCGCCTATCAGTCGGCGTCCAAAGGCACGCCGATCCTGATGAAAGACATCAACGAGCACGGTATCGAGCAGGGTCTGGCAGAGGCCGCGAAACTGCTGGTGGGTCGCGTGGATAAAGGCCGCATGACTGCAGCGAAAATGGCTGAAGTGCTTAACGGCATTCGTCCTACGCTGTCCTACGGCGATTTCGGCCACGTCGACCTGGTGGTCGAAGCGGTTGTCGAGAACCCGAAGGTCAAGCAGGCGGTACTGGCTGAAGTTGAAGCCCAGGTTAAAGAAGACACCATCCTGGCTTCCAACACCTCGACCATTTCCATCACCTTGCTGGCCAAGGCCCTCAAGCGTCCGGAAAACTTCGTCGGCATGCACTTCTTCAACCCGGTGCACATGATGCCGCTGGTGGAAGTGATCCGTGGCGAGAAGTCCAGCGAGTTGGCCGTTGCCACCACCGTTGCCTACGCCAAGAAAATGGGCAAGAACCCGATCGTCGTCAACGACTGCCCGGGTTTCCTGGTCAACCGCGTGCTGTTCCCATACTTCGGCGGTTTCGCCAAGCTGGTCAGCGCCGGTGTGGATTTCGTGCGCATCGACAAAGTCATGGAAAAATTCGGCTGGCCAATGGGCCCGGCGTACCTGATGGACGTGGTCGGCATCGACACCGGCCACCACGGTCGTGACGTGATGGCTGAAGGCTTCCCGGACCGCATGAAAGACGACCGCCGCTCGGCGATCGACGCGCTCTACGAAGCCAAGCGCCTGGGCCAGAAGAATGGCAAGGGTTTCTACGCTTACGAGACCGACAAGAAGGGCAAGCAGAAGAAAGTGGCCGACCCGTCGGTTCACGAAGTACTCGCGCCGGTCATCTACGAACAGCGTGAAGTGTCCGACGAGGACATCGTCAACTGGATGATGATCGCCCTGTGCCTGGAAACCGTGCGCTGCCTGGAAGACGGCATCGTTGAAACCGCAGCCGAGGCCGACATGGGCCTGGTCTACGGTATTGGTTTCCCTCCATTCCGTGGTGGTGCGCTGCGTTACATCGATTCCATCGGTGTGGCCGAGTTCGTTGCCCTGGCTGATCAATACGCTGATCTGGGCCCGCTGTACCACCCGACCGCGAAGCTGCGTGAGATGGCCAAGAACGGCCAGAGCTTCTTCGGTTAAGTGCCCAGACGACTAGAGCGAGAATATTTATGAGCTTGAATCCAAGAGACGTCGTGATTGTCGACTTCGGTCGTACTCCGATGGGCCGCTCCAAGGGCGGCATGCACCGCAACACCCGCGCTGAAGACATGTCGGCGCACCTGATCAGCAAATTGCTGGAACGCAACGTCAAGGTCGACCCGAACGAAGTCGAAGACGTGATCTGGGGCTGCGTCAACCAGACCCTGGAGCAGGGCTGGAACATCGCCCGCATGGCCTCCTTGATGACGCAGATCCCGCACACCGCTGCCGGCCAGACCGTCAGCCGCCTGTGTGGCTCGTCCATGAGCGCGCTGCACACCGCTGCCCAAGCGATCATGACCGGTAACGGTGATGTGTTCGTGGTCGGCGGCGTGGAGCACATGGGCCACGTCAGCATGATGCACGGTGTCGATCCGAACCCGCACATGTCCCTGTACGCGGCGAAAGCCTCGGGCATGATGGGACTGACCGCAGAAATGCTCGGCAAAATGCACGGCATTACCCGCGAAGCCCAGGACGCATTCGGCCTGCGTTCCCACCAGCTCGCCCACAAGGCGACCCTGGAAGGCAAGTTCAAGGATGAAATCATCCCGATGAACGGCTACGACGAGAACGGTTTCCTGAAACTGTTCGACTACGACGAAACCATTCGTCCGGACACCACCCTGGAAAGCCTGGCGGCCTTGAAGCCTGCTTTCAATCCAAAGGGCGGCACCGTGACAGCCGGTACTTCGTCGCAGATCACCGACGGTGCTTCGTGCATGATCGTGATGTCGGCCCAGCGTGCCCAGGACCTGGGTATCCAGCCGATGGCGGTGATTCGTTCGATGGCAGTCGCAGGTGTGGACCCGGCAATCATGGGCTATGGTCCAGTACCGGCCACACAAAAAGCATTGAAGCGCGCAGGCCTGAGCATCTCCGACATCGACTTCTTCGAGCTCAACGAAGCTTTCGCCGCACAGGCCCTGCCAGTGCTGAAAGATTTGAAAGTGCTCGACAAGATGAACGAGAAGGTTAACCTGCACGGCGGCGCGATTGCCTTGGGTCACCCGTTTGGGTGTTCCGGTGCTCGTATCTCCGGCACGTTGCTTAACGTGATGAAGCAAAATGGCGGCAACCTTGGGGTTGCGACCATGTGCATTGGCCTCGGCCAAGGCATCTCCACCGTCTTCGAACGTATCTAAACGTTTCGCTGACGGAAGCCGGGGCCCAGTGCCCCGGTTTTTGTTTTTTGGAATTTTTTATATTTTTTTTTAACAAATTTTGTAAGAGGGCAGAGCATGAAAGTCGAACCAGGGCTCTACCAGCATTATAAAGGTCCGCAGTACCGCGTTTTTAATGTGGCGCGGCATTCCGAGACCGAAGAGGAAGTGGTGTTTTACCAAGCACTGTATGGCGATTACGGCTTTTGGGTGCGTCCCTTGAGCATGTTCCTGGAGACCGTCGAAGTTGACGGCGAACAGGTCCCGCGCTTTGCTTTGATCCAGGTCGAACCCAGCCTTTTTTCCGCGCAATAAAGGCAGGCCGCGCAGAATGCTGCGCTTGACCTCACCTTGTTGCCACTATATATAGCGTTGCCGCGTCAGGCGCCAACCGCCTTTCACTTCTCGAATTCAGGAATTTTCCGATCCATGGGCAAATCGCTGGTCATTGTGGAATCCCCGGCTAAGGCCAAGACCATCAACAAGTACTTGGGTAACGAGTACGTGGTGAAGTCGAGTATCGGCCATATCCGAGACCTGCCCACCAGCGGTTCGGCTAGCGCCAGCAAGGAGCCTGCCGCCAAACGCGGCAAGGCGGCTGCGGGCGAAGGTCCGGTGCTCACGCCTAAAGAGAAAGCGCGCAAGCAGCTCGTCTCGCGCATGGGTGTCGATCCCGATCATGGCTGGAAAGCCAAGTACGAGATCCTCCCGGGCAAGGAAAAGGTCATCGAAGAGCTGCGCCGGCTCGCCAAAGATGCTGACACCATCTATCTCGCAACCGACTTGGACCGCGAAGGGGAGGCTATTGCCTGGCACCTGCGGGAAGCCATCGGTGGTGACGACAGCCGCTACAAGCGCGTGGTGTTCAACGAAATTACCAAGAAGGCGATCCAGGAAGCCTTCTCCAAGCCGGGCGAACTGGACATTGACCGCGTCAATGCCCAGCAGGCCCGCCGCTTCCTCGACCGCGTCGTGGGTTACATGGTTTCGCCGCTGCTGTGGGCGAAGATCGCCCGAGGCCTGTCCGCCGGCCGTGTGCAGTCGGTGGCGGTAAAGCTGGTGGTGGAGCGTGAGCGCGAGATTCGTGCGTTCAACCCCGAAGAATACTGGGAAGTGCACGCTGACCTGGGCACCGCCAAGGGCAACAACGTGCGCTTTGAAGTGGCCCGCGAGAAAGGCGAGGCCTTCAAGCCGCTCAACGAAGCCCAGGCCATGGCCGCGCTGGAGAAGCTCAAGGCTTCCAGCTACAGCATCGTCAAGCGTGAAGACAAGCCCACCAGCAGCAAGCCGTCGGCGCCGTTCATCACTTCCACCCTGCAACAGGCTGCGAGCAACCGCCTGGGCTTCGGGGTGAAGAAGACCATGATGATGGCCCAGCGTCTGTATGAAGCGGGCTACATCACATATATGCGTACCGACTCCACCAACCTGTCGCAAGACGCGGTGGCAATGGCGCGCACTTATATTGAAAGCGAGTTCGGCAAGAAGTACCTGCCAGAGAAGCCGAACGTCTATAGCAGCAAGGAAGGCGCACAAGAGGCTCACGAAGCGATTCGTCCCTCCGACGCCAACACCGAGCCAAGCAAGCTGAGCGGCATGGAGCGGGACGCTGAGCGCCTCTACGAGCTGATCTGGCGCCAGTTCCTGGCCTGCCAGATGCTGCCGGCGCAATACCTGTCTACTACTGTCAGCGTGGGTGCTGGTGACTTCGAGCTGCGTGCCAAGGGCCGTATCCTCAAGTTCGACGGTTACACCCGCGTGATGCCGCAAATCGCCAAGCCGGGCGACGATGACGTGCTGCCGGACATGGCCCAGGGCGATGTGTTGAAGCTGATCAAGCTCGACCCGTCCCAGCACTTCACCAAGCCGCCGGCGCGTTATTCGGAAGCAAGCCTGGTCAAGGAGATGGAAAAACGCGGTATCGGTCGTCCTTCGACCTATGCGGCGATTATTTCCACCATCCAGGACCGCGGCTACGTTGCCTTGCACAACCGTCGTTTCTACTCGGAAAAGATGGGCGACATCGTCACCGAGCGCCTGTCCGAGAGCTTCTCCAACCTGATGGACTACGGCTTCACCGCCGGCATGGAAGAGAACCTCGATGACGTGGCCCAGGGCGAACGCGACTGGAAAAACGTGCTCGACGAGTTCTACGGCGACTTCAAGAAGAAACTCGAAGTAGCTGAAAGCGCCGAGAACGGCATGCGTGCCAACCAGCCGGTGATGACGGATATTCCGTGCCTCACCTGCGGTCGCCCGATGCAGATTCGTACGGCATCCACCGGTGTGTTCCTCGGTTGCTCGGGTTACAGCCTGCCGCCGAAAGAGCGCTGCAAGGCCACCGTCAACCTGGTGCCGGGCGATGAAATCGCGGCCGATGACGAGGGTGAGTCCGAGTCGCTGGTACTGCGTGGCAAGCACCGTTGCCCGATCTGCAGCACGGCGATGGACGCCTACCTGCTGGACGAGAAGCACAAGCTGCACATCTGCGGTAACAACCCGGATTGTAACGGCTATGAGATCGAAGAAGGCACTTACCGCATCAAGGGCTACGAAGGTCCGAGCCTGGAATGCGACAAGTGCGGCAGCGAGATGCAGCTCAAGACTGGCCGTTTCGGTAAGTTCTTCGGTTGCACCAACCCGACGTGCAAGAACACCCGCAAACTGCTGAAAAGCGGTGACGCGGCGCCGCCGAAGATGGACCCGGTGAAGATGCCTGAACTCAAGTGCGAGAAGGTCAACGACACCTACATCCTGCGTGATGGCGCTTCGGGGCTGTTCCTGGCTGCCAGTCAGTTCCCGAAAAACCGCGAGACCCGTGCTCCGCTGGTGATCGAGATCGTGCCTCACAAGGACGAGATCGATCCTAAGTACCACTTCCTTTGCGAAGCGCCGAAGAAGGACCCGGACGGTCGTCCGTCCGTGATCCGCTACAGCCGCAAGACCAAGGAGCAGTACGTGCAGACCGAAGTGGAAGGCAAGCCTACCGGCTGGAAAGCGTTCTACGACGGCGGCAAGTGGAAGGTCGAGGACAAGCGCCAGGGCGCTTGATACGGATTGTAGGAGCGAGCTTGCTCGCGAAGGTCGTTAACGATAACGCGGGAAGCCTGGCACCCAGTGGTATGCTCAGGTTTTTCGCGAGCAAGCTCGCTCCTACACCGTCAGCATTACGCCTTTTCGTTGTGGAGACTGCCTTCATGGCCAACGAACTCTATACCCGTACCAACCAGAAAATTTACTTCGCGGGTTTGTCCCTGGAAGCCCTCGGCCGCGCCGAGGAAGGAAAGGAGATGAACGCTATCGCGCTGGTACAGGCCGGGCGTGAAGCGGCGCTGTTCCACCTGTATGGCGCCTTGCTTGGCCTGTGCCATGAGATTGCCGGGTTCTATCGCCTGCCTCAGGCCGGTTCACCGCGTGCAGAGATGATCATCAACCGTGACGTGCTGGAGACCATGGCCATCCCGGAGTTGGCCGAGTTGGTGGAAATGGCGCAGAGCCCGGACAGCTGGCTGGCCCGATTGCTGGTAGCCCACGCCGATATGTTTCAGCCGCCACGGGTGAAACACACCCCCAAAGGCGATGTGACCCAGCCGCTGATCGTAGCCGTGAGCCTGGACGAAGAAGGGCCTGAGCCATTAAGCCGAGAGGAGCTGGAAAGCTGGAGGCAGGAGTTGAAGAAACTGGCCGTTCGGTTTCGAGATGGATTGAACGAGTGCTGAGTTAAGTTGGGCACCATTCATCAAGCCGTAAAGAAAGCTGTCCAGATCCTGAGCGAGGCCGCGCTGATGACTGATATAATGCCGGCCTTTCGTGGAGAACAGACTTTTATGCCAACGTCCTTTCTGGAAATTGTTGAATTGCCCGACGGCCGAATCGAGTTGCGCCGGGCCGAGGACGAGGGTTCTCTGGTTATTTTGGATTTTTCCGAAGACGCAAAAGCATTCCTGCAAGGCCAGCACGTGGAAGTGGCAAAAGCCATGTTGAGCGTAGGTGTGCAGATGGCAGGGCGCCTGGCTGAAGGCGAGCCGGAGAAGGAAGACGGCCCACGGATTCTTCACTGAGTCCGTTTGTCGGTTTTTTGTAAGATTGAATCGTGAAGATCGGCTTCTCAATCCTGAAGAAGCCTCGCGTCATGGCGGACCCTGACAGACGTCAGTTATCCGCGCATCGTTTTATCCCAACCGAATGTTCAAGCTCTGTGCATCGCCCGTACGTGCGGCGCTGACCAGCTGTTGCCTGGCCGCTGTCGTCAGCGGGTTCAGCCAACTGACCACCGTATGGCTACGACCCAGGCGCAAGGCTTCGCAGGTCAACTGCTGCGCACTTTGGGCACCTCGGGGTTGCAGCAACAGGATGCGCTCGCGGTTCAGGCCTGCATCCCGCAGCCAGGCCTGGGTCAGGCTGGACGGCGGGGCGATCAGCGTCAGCCAGCGTGCGTCCTGCTCTTCGCTCAATTCGCGAAGGATCGGCGCCAGCAGGCTCAGGCAGCTCCCGGCAGCACCGCGCAACGACAGTTCACTGAACGCCTCGGGTTCGGCGCTCCAGGGCGCTTCGACCGTTTCCTTGAGGATGGGCGCAAGGGGCTGGGCCATAAAGGCCTCAAACAGCGACAGCTGAGTGTGTTGTGGGGTCTGTAGGAACTGCATGATGCCTCCGTTAGCGGCGAATAACGCCGACGCTCAAGCCTTCAATCACCAGGTCCTGATCCTTCAGGTTCACTTCAATCGGCGCAAACTCAGGGTTCTCGGCCAGTAGCCAGACCTTGCTGCCTTCGCGCTTGAAGCGTTTGACCGTCACTTCATCGCCAATACGGGCGACGACGATCTGGCCATTGCGGGCTTCACGTGTGGTGTGGACGGCCAGCAGGTCGCCGTCGAAAATACCCACGTCCTTCATGCTCATGCCATGGACTCGCAGCAGGTAGTCGGCACGGGGATGGAAGAACGTCGGGTTGATGTTGCAGGATTCCTCGACGTGCTGTTGCGCCAGGATCGGCGCACCGGCTGCGACCCGGCCAATAATCGGCAGTGTCGACTCGTCGGCCTTGGCTTCGAAGCCAGGGATACGAATGCCTCGTGAGGCACCCGGCGTCATTTCGATCGCGCCTTTGCGGGCGAGGGCCTTGAGGTGTTCTTCAGCGGCGTTGGGCGACTTGAATCCCAGCTCCAGCGCAATTTCTGCCCGGGTCGGCGGGTAGCCGTTGTCATCGAGGCAGCGCTTGATAAAAGCCAGAATCTCAGCTTGGCGTGGCGTCAGTTTTAGCATGTTGATCGCTCTGTCTTTTTATACAGTGACTGGGATTATATACAGTGGACTGCGCTTGGCAATCACCGTTTTCAGTCACTCCGCTGGACGGTCGTTTGTCATCCGTCCTACAGGGTTAAAACAGCGCCGCCTACAGACGTTGGCGAATGTGATTAAATGGCCATGAAATCGGTGACCGACCAGCCGCAAACCGACCTGCAGGCTTGACAAGACATAGCTTGAAACGTATGTTTCAAACAAGTGTTTGTCAGGCGGAGTAGCCATGGCCCAGTCGGAAACCGTTGAACGCATTCTCGATGCTGCCGAGCAGTTGTTCGCGGAAAAAGGATTTGCTGAAACCTCATTGCGGCTGATCACCAGCAAGGCCGGGGTCAACCTGGCAGCAGTGAACTACCATTTCGGCTCCAAGAAAGCGCTGATCCAGGCCGTGTTCTCACGTTTCCTGGGGCCTTTCTGCATCAGTCTCGACCGTGAGCTGGAACGTCGCCAGGCGAAGCCTGAAAACAAGCCAAGCCTGGAAGACCTGCTGGAAATCCTCGTCGAGCAAGCCTTAGTGGTCCAGCCTCGCAGCGGTAACGACCTGTCGATCTTCATGCGCCTGTTGGGCCTGGCATTCAGCCAGAGCCAGGGCCACCTGCGTCGCTACCTGGAAGACATGTACGGCAAGGTATTCCGCCGCTATATGTTGCTGGTCAACGAAGCCGCACCGCGTATTCCGCCGATCGAGCTGTTCTGGCGCGTGCACTTCATGCTCGGTGCTGCAGCGTTCAGCATGTCCGGGATCAAGGCCCTGCGTGCGATTGCCGAGACCGACTTTGGCGTCAACACCTCCATCGAGCAGGTGATGCGCCTGATGGTGCCGTTTCTCGCCGCCGGCATGCGTGCCGAAACCGGCGTTACCGACCAGGCCATGGCCGCCGCCCAGTTGCGTCCCCGCAGCAAGTCGGTACCGGTCCCGGCCAAGGTTTAACCCCGTCCGGGTGTGCGCGGCCGCTTGCATCCGCTAAGCTAGCCGCCCATGCCGATTTCAGCTATTTACCCACAGCCCGTTGCTCCCGCTGAGCGTCCGTTTCCAGATTCAATCCTGGCGATGCGATCTCGCGAGGGCTCCGGGCTGCGCGCGTTATTTAAGGAAGCTTTATGACCCAAGCCCTGCAAGGCTCTTTGATGGTGGACGTCGCCGGTACCTGGCTGACGGCTGAAGATCGCCACTTGTTGCGCCAGCCCGAAGTGGGCGGCCTGATCATTTTTGCACGCAATATCGAGCACCCGCGCCAAGTGCGTGAGTTGAGCGCCGCGATTCGCGCCGTGCGCCCGGACCTGCTGCTGGCGGTCGATCAGGAAGGCGGACGCGTGCAGCGCTTGCGCCAGGGCTTTGTCCGCCTGCCGGCGATGCGCGCCTTGGCCGACAATCCGAATGCCGAGCAACTGGCCGAGCAGTGCGGTTGGGTCATGGCGACAGAAGTGTTGGCAGTCGGCCTGGACCTGAGCTTCGCCCCGGTGCTGGACCTCGATTACCAGCGCAGCGCAGTCGTAGGCACGCGCGCATTTGAAGGCGACCCCGAGCGCGCTGCCGTGCTTGCCGGTGCCTTTATCCGTGGGATGAACAGCGCCGGCATGGCGGCCACCGGAAAACACTTCCCCGGCCACGGCTGGGCTGAAGCCGATTCCCACGTCGCAATTCCCAATGATGAACGCAGCCTGGAACAGATTCGCGCCAATGACCTGGTGCCTTTCGCGCGCCTGAGCAAGCAGTTGGCGGCCGTCATGCCGGCCCACGTGATTTATCCACAGGTCGACGCGCAACCGGCCGGCTTCTCCCGGCGCTGGTTGCAGGACATTCTGCGCGGTGAGTTGCAGTTCGACGGGGTAATTTTCAGTGATGACCTGTCGATGGCTGGCGCCCATGTGGTCGGTGATGCTGCTAGCCGTATCGAGGCGGCGCTGACTGCGGGCTGCGACATGGGCCTGGTGTGCAACGATCGCGCTGCCGCCGAGCTGGCCCTGAGTGCTGCCCAGCGCATGAAGGTCACGCCATCGGCGCGTATCGCGCGGATGCGGGGCCAAGCTGTGGCTTCGACCGAGTACAAGCAGGATCCGCGTTGGCTGGCAGCGCTTGGTGCGCTGCGAGATGCTCAGTTGATCGACTGACAACTGCGGTGCGCCCTTCGCGAGCAAGCCCGCTCCCACATTTGACCGCGTATCCACTGAGGAAATGCGATCGAATGTGGGAGCGGGCTTGCTCGCGAAGGCGATCTAACAGTCAGCGCTTTTCCTGCTTGTGCGGCAACGGCGCAAACAACGCCTCAATATCCTCATTCCCCAGCTTCCAATCCCCCGTCGTCCGCCCATCCAGAACGCCCGCCGCCAGATCAGACTTTTCCTTCTGCAAATGCTGGATTTTCTCTTCCACGGTGCCTCGGGCAATCATCTTGTAGACGAACACCGGCTTCTCCTGGCCAATACGATACGCACGGTCGGTCGCCTGGTTTTCCGTCGCCGGGTTCCACCACGGGTCGTAGTGAATCACCGTGTCTGCTTCCGTCAGGTTAAGCCCGACGCCACCGGCCTTCAGGCTGATCAGAAAGATCTGCAGCTTGCCGCTCTGGAAATCCTTCACCGGCGTGCGGCGATCCCGGGTTTGCCCGGTCAACAGCGCATAGGCAACGCCACGCTTCTTCAGTTCGGCTTCGATCAGACTCAGCATCGAAGTGAACTGGGAAAACAGCAGGATTCTGCGGCCTTCGGCAAACAGCTCTTCGAGCATCTCCATCAAGCTGTCGAGCTTGCCCGAGCTGCTGCCTTTCGCCGGCAATGTCGCATCATTGACCAGGCGCAAGTCACAGCACACCTGACGCAACTTGAGCAGCGCTTCCAGGATGATGATCTGGCTACGGGCCACGCCCTTGCGGGTGATCTCGTCGCGAACTTTCTTGTCCATCGCCAGGCGCATGGTCTCGTACACGTCGCGCTGGGCTTCGTTGAGGTCGACCCAATGAATGATCTCGGTCTTGGGCGGCAACTCCGTCGCCACCTGCTCCTTGGTACGGCGCAGCAGGAACGGCTTGATCCGACCATTAAGGTGCTGCAATCGCACATCGCTGCCGCGTTTTTCGATTGGCACGCGGTAATCGCGGTTGAAGCTTTTCACATCCCCCAGCCAACCCGGCAGCAGGAAGTGGAACAGCGACCACAGCTCGCCCAAGTGGTTTTCCAGCGGTGTACCGCTGAGGCACAGGCGCTGGCGGGCGTTCAGCTCGCGGGCAGCTTGGGCGGCCTTGCTGTTGGGGTTCTTGATGTACTGCGCTTCGTCGAGGATCAACACGTGCAAGGGCAGGGCGGCCAGTTGCTCGATGTCCTTGGGCAGCAGGGCGTAGGTGGTCAGCAGCAGGTCGTAGTCCTGCAATTGAGCGAAATGTTTCTTACGCCCGGCACCGTACAACGCCAATACTTTGAGCTGCGGCGTGAAGTGCGCCGCTTCGTCGAGCCAGTTCGGGATCAGGCTCGTGGGCATCACCACCATGCACGGCCGGTCAAGGCGCCCGGCGATTTTCTCGCTGAGAATATGCGCCAGGGTTTGCAGGGTTTTGCCCAGGCCCATGTCGTCCGCAAGAATCCCGCCGACGTCGAGCTGGCGCAGCGACTGCATCCAGCTCAGGCCTTCCAGTTGGTAAGGACGTAACGTCGCGTTCAAGCCTTCAGGCGCATCGCAGCTGAAATCCTTGATGTCCCGCAGACGCTGGGCGAAGTTGCGGATCTTTTCGCCGCCTTCCCATTGCAGCGGCAAGTCTTCCAGCGGGTTCAGGCGAATGGCGTCGGCCTTGGCCAGGCGCAGCGCAGTGGTACCGGGCTCTTGCAGGTAGAACTCGCCCAAGGTCGCCAGCACCGGTTTCAGCCGCCCGTAAGGCAGCGCCACTTGCAGCGGGCCGTGGCCGTTGGGCAGGCCGGGAATGTTCACCAGGATCAGTTCGTCATCGCGGCGCCGAGCGAGTTTTTCCGGGTTGAGGATCTCGGTGTGGGAGCGCATCAGGTTCAGCAGGATCGGCAGCAAACTCAGGCGTTCGCCGTTGACGATGATCCCCAGCTCCAGGTCGAACCAGTCACGCTCCGGCACTTCGTCGACGCTGGCATACCAGTCGTCTACGGCACTCAGGTCAAAACCGAAATCTTCGTCGATCTGCAATTCCCAACCCTGGGCGCGCAGGGTCGGCGATGCATTCAACGTGAAGTTCAGCCACGCGCTGTCATTGACCATCTCGAACAGCTCGCCGGCGCTTTCCGGCAGGGCCTTGCTCTGGCGGGTGGCGATCTTGAAGCCCAGCAGGCGCAGTTGTTCGCGAAACTGCTGCTCAATCTCGGGGTGGCGCTTGATCCGCAGGCTCTGCTGTTCCTGGCGCACGATAATGTCGGCGTTCTTCTGGCCGCTGACGTAGTTGCCCAAATAGTTGAAGGACAACGCTGCACGGTGCTGGATATAACGCTGCATCTTGCCGTTGCGCGGCTCGAAGGCGCTGAACTCGATACTCGCCAGCCACAAGCGTGGCACCGGCTGCACGTCTTCCATCACCACTTGCGGCAGCACCACGCGGTTATCCAGCACCGCCTGGAGCTTCTCCAGCAACTCCGCATCCTGGGCCGCCGCCGGGTAGGCCAGGGTTTCCTGGACCTTGAGCAGCACCGCTGCGATGTGTTTGCAGTTGGTGTGCACGGGGCAGGTGCAGCGGCTATCCACCAGGATCAGCGTGCCCTTGGCAGACTCGCGCAGCGAAATGGTCTGGCGGTAGACGTTGCCTCCCGAGCCTTCGCAGCTGGCAATGATGGTGCTGTCGCCGGACTCGACGATACGCACACGGTTTTCCAGGGCGTAGCGTCGGCCGCGCTCAAGGCTTTGCTCTTTAAAGCGATTGGCCCACGAAGGGGCCAGGGGTTTGGTCAACGACGACGTCAGGGGCATGGTGCTGGATCAGTCCTGGACATCGGGCGGTGGTGCGCTGGGCGGCTTGGCGGTCAGCGAAGTGATCTTGATCAGCAGGGCGAGGTGGCCGCCGTCCAGGTAGTTGAGCTGGTTGTTCTTGGTGCGCACGTCTTGCTGGCTGAGGTGTTCGCTGGCAATGACGCTGCCGTTGGCGTCGAACTGGTTGACCCAGAAGTCGGCGTCGATATCGGTAAAGCGCCCGAGCTGCAGGCTCAGGGTGCCTTCGATGGGAAACTGACCGAACTGTTCCTGGCCGTCGCTGATGGCCAGCTTCACCGGTTGTTCACCGAGGTTCTGATCCCAGGCCCGGTGCAGCAACACGGTGTAATTATTGTCGGCGCTGAGCTTGTCGACGATGTTGCCCAGCCGCGGCGGGCTCATTTTGTCGGCCGGCAGGCGAGGTGCCCCCGCGTCCCAGTCTTCCGGCGCCGCGCGGCTATTGATCACCGGCTCGGCGTTCTGGCGCACCAGGATCATTTCCACCAGGTACGGGCTGTCGGCAAACGCCGAAGGGGCAACGACCACCAATAACAAGCTCAAAACGCGGAACAGGCGCATTGGGGCGTCCTTCAAGCAGATTTCGGGATGAGGCGCTCAAACAGCGCCTCCAGTGTATTAAAGCGTTCTTCGGCGCGTTCCATCGGCACCATGAACTTGAACAGCGTAGCCCCTTCGAACTTGTAGCGATTGGGCTGGCCCTGAATCAGCTTGATCAGCACCAGTGGGTCCACCGGCGTCTGCGCTTCGAACTCGATACGCCCACCTTGCGGCCCGGCGTCGACCTTCTTGATGCCCAGTTGCTCGGCCTGCAATTTGAGCAGGGTCAGGCGTACCAGGTTCTTGGTCGGTTCCGGCAGCAGGCCGAAGCGGTCGATCATCTCCACTTGCAGGTCCTTGAGGCCGTCTTCATCGGTGGCCGAGGCGATGCGTTTGTACAGGATCAGCCGCGCATGCACATCCGGCAGGTAGTCTTCGGGAATCAATGCCGGCAAGCGCAGGTTGATTTCCGGGCCGCCACCCAGCGGTTGGTCAAGGTTCGGTTGCTCGCCCTTGCGGATGGCTTTTACCGCCCGTTCGAGCATTTCCATATAAAGGGTGAAACCCACGGCCTGGATCTGTCCGCTCTGGCCATCGCCCAGCAGTTCACCGGCACCACGGATTTCCAGGTCGTTGGTGGCCAGCACAAAGCCGGCGCCGAGGTCCTGGGTGTTGGCGATCGCTTCCAGGCGCTTCTCGGCGTCGGAAGTGATCTGCTGGCGCGGCGGCGTCAGCAAATAGGCGTACGCCTGGTGGTGACTGCGCCCGACCCGGCCGCGCAGCTGGTGCAGCTGGGCCAGGCCGAACTTGTCGGCGCGCTCGATGATGATGGTGTTGGCGCTCGGCACATCGATGCCGGTCTCGATGATGGTCGAGGCGATCAGCACGTTGAAGCGCTTGTGGTAGAAGTCGCTCATCACCTGTTCGAGTTCGCGTTCGCGCATCTGCCCGTGGCCGATGGCGATCCGGGCTTCCGGTACCAGTTCGGCGAGGTCGGCGGCGCATTTCTCGATGGTTTTCACATCGTTGTGCAGGTAGTACACCTGGCCGCCACGCAGCAACTCACGCAGCAGGGCTTCCTTGACCGTGCTTTTGTTCTGCTCCATGACGAAGGTGCGCACCGACAACCGGCGCGCCGGCGGCGTGGCGATGATCGACAGGTCACGCATGCCCGACACTGCCATGTTCAGTGTGCGCGGGATCGGCGTGGCGGTAAGGGTCAGGATGTCGACTTCACTGCGCAGGGCCTTGAGCTGTTCCTTCTGACGAACACCGAAGCGGTGCTCTTCGTCGATGATCACCAGGCCGAGGTTCTTGATCTTCACGTCATCCGACAGCAGTTTGTGGGTACCGATGACAATGTCGATCCTGCCTTCCGCCAGGTCGGCGATGGCCGCATTCACTTCCTTGGCGGATTTGAAGCGGCTCATCACTTCCACGGTCACCGGCCAGTCGGCAAAGCGGTCGCGGAAGCTGTTGTAGTGCTGCTGGGCGAGCAGGGTGGTCGGCACGAGGATCGCCACTTGCCGGCCGCCATGCACCGCGATAAAGGCCGCGCGCATCGCCACTTCGGTCTTGCCGAAGCCCACGTCGCCGCACACCAGGCGGTCCATCGGCTTGGGCGCCAGCATGTCTGCGCGCACGGCGTCGATGGTGGTTTGCTGGTCCGGGGTTTCTTCGAAGGCGAAGCCGGCGCTGAAGGTGGCGTAGTCGGCTTTCGGGTCGGCGAAGGCATAACCTTCGCGGGCGGCACGGCGGGCATAGATGTCGAGCAACTCGGCGGCCACGTCGCGTACCTGTTCGGCGGCCTTGCGCTTGGCTTTCTGCCAGGTCTCGGAACCGAGGCGGTGCAACGGCGCGAGGGCGTCGTCGCTGCCGGTGTAGCGGGCGATCAGGTGCAGGTTGGCCACGGGCACATAAAGCTTGGCGCCCTCGGCGTATTCCATGGTGAGGAATTCGGCGACCTGGTTGTCGATTTCCAGGGTCTGCAGGCCCAGGTAGCGGCCCACGCCATGGTCGATATGCACCACCGGCGCGCCTTCGCGCAGTTCGGTAAGGTTCTTGATCACCGCATCATTGTTGGCGTCGGCGCGTTTTTCGCGACGGCGACGCTGCATCACCCGCTGACCGAACAGCGGGCTTTCGGCAATCAGTGCCAGGGCCGGGTCGTCCAGCAGCAAGCCTTCGTCCAGCGGCGCGATGGTGATCGCCAGGCGATCCTTGCTCGCGACAAAGTCCGGCCAGCTGTCGACGGTTTTCGGCCGCAGCTTCAGGCGTTCCAGCAACTCCAGCAGCACCTCGCGGCGCCCGGCGGACTCGGCGGTAAACAGCACGCGGCCGGGGAAGTCGCCGAGGAAATTCGACAGCGCTTCCAGCGGCTGGCTGGCCTTGGCTTCAATTGCCAGGTTCGGCAGCGCTTGTGCCGGGAAGCGCTCGCGGCCGGCACCGGCGTCCACGTCCTGTTGGCTGGCGACTACGCGCGGCCAGTTTTTCAGGCGGGCGAAGCAGTCTTCCACCGGCAGGAACAGCTCGGCCGGTGGCAATAAAGGACGGGACGGGTCGACGCGGCGTTCTTCATAACGGTTGCGCACGTCATTCCAGAAGTTCTCCGCCGCCTGTTCGATGCCCGGCAGCGAGAACACTTGGGTGTCCTGGGGCAGGTAATCGAAGAGGGTCGAGGTTTCGTCGAAGAACAATGGCAGGTAGTACTCGATACCGGCGGGGGTAATCCCGCTGCTCAAGTCCTGGAAGATCGGGCAGCGGCGGAAGTCCACGTCAAAGCGCTCGCGGAAACGCGCCTTGAAGCGCGTGACCGCGTCTTTTTGCAGCGGGAATTCCCGGGCCGGCAACAGCTTGACCGAGTCGACCTTGTCGATGGAGCGCTGGTTTTCCGGATCGAAGGTACGCAGGGTTTCGATTTCGTCGTCGAACAGGTCGATCCGGTAGGGCAGTTTGCTGCCCATCGGGAACAGGTCGATCAGCGCGCCACGCACCGCGAACTCGCCGTGCTCGTACACCGTGTCGACGCAGCGATAGCCACTGGCCTCAAGCCGGGTGCGCATTTGCTCCACATCGAGCTTCTGGCCGATATCCAGCACCAGGCTGCTGCCCAGCAGGAACTTGGTGGGCGCCAGGCGATGCAGTGCCGTGGTGATCGGCACCACCAGCACGCCGTGGGCCAGTTCCGGCAAGCGGTACAGGCTGGCGATGCGCTGGGAAATAATGTCCTGGTGCGGCGAGAACAGATCGTAGGGCAGGGTTTCCCAGTCCGGGAAATGCAGCACCGGCAAATCGGGGGCGAAGAAACTCAGCTCCTGTTCCAGCCGCTCGGCACTTTGGCTGTCGGCGGTGAGCAGCAGGGTAAAGCGCTTGGCAGCGCTGGCAGCCTCGGCGATGGCCAGGCTGAGGGCGGCACCGGGCAGATTGCCCCAGTGCTGTTTACCTGCCGCGGCAGGGAGAAGCGGTAGACGCAGAACGGGCACGGAAGGTTGAGCTCCAAGCGTTGCGACAAAGTCGGTAATTGTAACGGCCCGGAGTGCCGCCTGTCAGTTGCTGACTGAGCCTATTACGGTTTGTAGGAAATGTAGTGGCTAAGACAAACAAAGGCGTCTTTTGACTCATTATGTAGTGCCGAAATCGGTGTATGTTTCGGAGGGTTACGGACACTTTGTCACAATGGCCCAGAAGGGGGTGCGCTGGAAGCCACGTATTTACTGGGCTCCAGCGCGGTGATATTTTTTTGCAAGGGGTTTTGTTGTGGTGCGCGCATTGCTCCGAGGGCGGTCGGGCGGCATAATGTAGCCCCTTTTTTCTGCCCCTACATGTGGAAGGTTCCCGTGACTCAGAAGCCCGACCAGTGTCTTGGTGAATGGATCGACCGTGAAGCACTCGCTGAAGCGATGATTCCGCTTATCGGTCAGCTCTACCGCAATAACAACGTGGTGAGCTCGATCTATGGCCGCAGCCTGATCAACCAATCAGTCATCGCGATTCTCAAGGCTCATCGCTTTGCTCGCCATCGTTCCGCCGACGACAGCGAACTCTCCGTCCACGAAACATTCCCCCTGCTCAAGGCCATGAGCGAGCTCAAGCTTGGCGCGGCCTCGGTAGACCTGGGCAAGCTGGCCTATAAATTCCGCAAAGAAGGCGCTGGCCGCACCGCCGAGCAGTTCGTGCGTGAAGAAATGGCCGATGTGGTTGGCCAGCAAAACGCTGCTGCCCGCAAAGGCACCGACGTTGTGCTGTACGGCTTCGGTCGTATCGGCCGTCTGCTGGCGCGCATCCTGATCGAAAAAACCGGTGGCGGCGACGGCCTGCGCCTGCGTGCCATCGTGGTTCGTAAGGGTGCAGAAAACGACCTGACCAAACGCGCCAGCCTGCTGCGTCGCGACTCGGTACACGGTCCGTTCAACGGCACCATCGTCATCGACGAAGAAAACAACACCATCACCGCCAACGGTAACCTGATCCAGGTGATCTACGCGAAGAACCCGGCCGAGGTGGATTACACCCAGTACGGCATCAAGGACGCACTGCTGGTGGACAACACCGGTGTGTGGCGTGACGCCGAGGGCCTGGGCCAGCACCTGGCTTGCCCGGGTATCGACCGCGTTGTCCTGACTGCGCCTGGCAAGGGCAAGCTGAAGAACATCGTGCACGGCATCAACCATGCTGAAATCACCGCTGACGACAAGATCGTGTCCGCCGCTTCCTGCACCACCAACGCCATCGTGCCGGTGCTGAAAGCTGTGAACGACAAGTTCGGCATTGTTAACGGTCACGTTGAAACGGTTCACTCGTACACCAACGACCAGAACCTGATCGACAACTTCCACAAGGGCGATCGCCGTGGCCGTAGCGCCGCGCTGAACATGGTAATCACCGAGACCGGTGCTGCCACCGCTGCTGCCAAGGCCCTGCCTGAGCTGGCCGGCAAGCTGACCGGTAACGCGATCCGTGTTCCGACGCCGAACGTGTCGATGGCCATTCTCAACCTGAACCTTGAGAAAGCCGCCACCCGTGAAGAGATGAACGAGTACTTGCGCTACATGGCGCTGCACTCCGATCTGCATAAGCAAATCGACTTCGTCAACTCGCAGGAAGTGGTGTCCACCGACTTCGTTGGCTCGCGCCACGCTGGTGTGGTGGACGCTGAAGCGACCATCACCCAGGATAACCGCGTTGTTCTGTACGTCTGGTACGACAACGAATTCGGTTACAGCTGCCAGGTGGTTCGTGTGATGGAAGACATGGCCGGGGTTAACCCGCCAGCATTCCCGCGCTAAGCATCAGCGGTAAATGAAAAAGCCCCGACTGGTTCGGGGCTTTTTTATGTCTGTGGGTTTTGTAGTGGCTGGCAGGGCCTCTTCGCGAGCAAGTCGAATCGTCGCACCGCCGCTCCCACATTCGACCGCATCTCTTCAGGTGATACGCGGGTAAATGTGGGAGCGGGCTTGCTCGCGAAAGCGACCTATCAAGCGCCGCCGACTATCGAAGCCTGCGCGGTACGCAGTTCATGCCGATTGCCTTTAAACAGGATCAATGTGGCGATCAAACCCAGCACTGCCGCGCCGCTAAGCCAGATGCCCGGTGCCGCCTTGTTGTCCAGCACGTGGATCAGGTAGGTGCAAGCTGCCGGAGTAAAGCCACCAAAGGTCGCCGTCGCCAGGCTGTAGGCCAGGGAGAAACCGGTGGTACGCACTTCTACCGGCATGATTTCGGTCAGCGCTACAACCATCGCGCCGTTGTACGAGCCATACAGGAACGACAGCCAGAGCAGCACGATCAGCAGATGGCTGAAGCTCGGGTTGACCACCAGCCAGGACAGCGCCGGATATGCGGTGAGGATCGCCAGAATCGTCGCCCCCAGCAGCAGGGGTTTACGTCCGATCTTGTCGGACACTGCACCCATCACCGGCAGCCAGATGAAGTTGGAGATGCCGACGCACACGGTTACCAGCAAGGCGTCGAAGTCCGACAGGTGCAATTCGGCCTTGCCGAAGGTCGGGGTGTAGGCGGTGATCAGGTAGAACGACACGGTGGTCATTACCACCAGCGCCATGCCGGCGATCACGATGCCGAAGTTCTGGCCGATCGAGCGGACGATTTCCTGCAGGGTAGGGCGGTGTTTGCGTGCCTGGAATTCCGGGGTTTCTTCCAGGGAGCGACGAATCACGAAGATCACCGGCACGATCAGGCAGCCGATCAGGAACGGCACGCGCCAGCCCCAGTCACCCATTTCTTCCGGGCTGAGCCAGTGGTTCAGGCCCACGCCCAACAGACCGGCGAATACCACCGCGGCTTGCTGGCTGGCGGACTGCCAACTGACGAAGAAGCCTTTGCGGCCCGGGGTGGCGATTTCCGCCAGGTACACCGACACGCCGCCCAGCTCGACACCGGCGGAGAAGCCTTGCAGCAGGCGACCGAACAGCACGATCAGCGGCGCCGCGACGCCCAGGGTGGCGTACCCGGGCACGCAGGCAATCAGGACGGTACCGGCAGCCATCATCGCCAGGGTGATCACCAGACCCTTTTTTCGGCCGTGACGGTCGATGTAGGCACCGAGGAAAATCGCGCCCAGCGGACGCATCAGGAACCCGGCACCAAAGGTCGCCAGGGACAGCATCAGGGACGCGAAAGCGCTGTCGGTGGGGAAAAATGTCTTGGCAATGGCCGTGGCGTAGAAGCCATAGACCATGAAGTCGAACATCTCAAGGAAGTTACCGCTGACAACGCGAAAAATCGCCTTGCCCTTGCCCGTTGTAGTGGACATGTCATGCACTCATTTTGGCTATCTTATTGGTAATCCCTGGTCGCAACCGTCCTTGCTGTTGAAGCTCTGGCACGAGGCTGGCGCTGAACAGTTTTGTAACGATATGTGTATAAGACACCACAGGCAACAAAAAACCGATAGCAAGCTGGCAAATTGCCGCAGGCCTGCGGGTGATGAAAATCCAATGTGGGAGCGGGGCTTGCTCGCGAAAACGGTGTGTCAGTCAGCTTATAAGTCACTGATACACCGCATTCGCGAGCAAGCCCGCTCCCACAGGGTTTTTGCGATCAGTTGAGGAGGGTGTTTCGCAGGCTGTCGGACAAGCCCTTTGGTGCCAGCCAGATTCCCAGATAAGCCTTGGCCAACTCGTCATTGCGACTGCTGAACACCACCGTGCCGTTGATTTCCAGGTTCAGGCCGCGTTGAGGCTGGAAGTCCAGCGCATAACGGTCACCGCTGCGGATGTTGCGAAAGCTTTTGTGCAATTGATCCAGTTCAGGTTTCAGGCGGGCGAGGGCGGCGGGTGTTTGCTGGCGTTCAAGGCTGGCGGTGGCGGCCTTGATGACATCGTTGCGGTCGATATCGCGGAAGTAATACAGCTCCAGGCGCAGGTCTTTTTGCTGGTCCAGGGCCTGTTTGGCGCTCAGGTCAGGTTGGGCGAACAGCGCTGCGGCATACACATCCGCCCACAAATAGGTCAGGACGGCCTGGTTTTTTAGAATCAGTTGACGGGAGTGCGCAGGAAAGTCGGCCTGTTTGAGGCGATCAGCCTCATTCGCCAGCGCCGGGATCGAAAACATCAGCAATAAACAAACAATCACATGTCGCATAATGGCCCGTCCTGAAAGGTGCTTGCCTACAGGTTAATTCAATAACGAACGCTGTGTAGTAAAGGCAAAACTGGCCTACGACGCGACCAAGGGTTAATGTGCGCGGCGTTGAGCCTTCTATAGACTGTGCCCCGGCTCACACACTTGAGCCACATTGATCCTTCATGACCGCTGGCCGCGGCATGATTTAGCCAGGCGCCCAACCGTGCGCCCTGGCCTGTTCTGAGGAGTACGCATGGCTGTCTACAACTACGACGTAGTGGTACTGGGTTCGGGCCCAGCTGGAGAAGGTGCGGCGATGAACGCCGCCAAAGCAGGGCGCAAGGTGGCGATGGTCGATAGCCGTCGCCAGGTCGGCGGTAACTGCACCCACCTGGGTACCATCCCGTCCAAGGCCTTGCGTCACTCGGTGCGCCAGATCATGCAGTTCAACACCAACCCGATGTTCCGGGCCATTGGTGAGCCGCGCTGGTTCTCGTTCCCGGACGTGCTCAAGAGCGCTGAAAAAGTCATTTCCAAGCAGGTTGCATCGCGTACCGGCTTCTATGCCCGTAACCGCGTCGACCTGTTCTTCGGCACCGGCAGCTTCGCCGACGAGCAAACCGTCGAAGTGGTCTGCGCCAACGGCGTGGTCGAGAAGCTGGTGGCCAAGCACATCATCATCGCCACCGGCTCGCGTCCGTATCGCCCGGCGGATATCGATTTCCACCACCCGCGTATCTACGATAGCGACACCATCCTCAGCCTGGGCCACACCCCGCGCAAACTGATCATCTATGGCGCCGGCGTGATCGGCTGTGAATACGCCTCGATCTTCAGCGGCCTGGGTGTATTGGTCGAGCTGGTGGATAACCGCGACCAGTTGCTGAGCTTCCTCGACTCGGAAATTTCCCAGGCGTTGAGTTACCACTTCAGCAACAACAACATCACTGTGCGCCACAACGAAGAGTACGAGCGGGTCGAAGGCCTGGACAACGGTGTGATCCTGCACCTGAAATCCGGCAAGAAGATCAAGGCCGACGCCTTGCTGTGGTGCAACGGCCGTACCGGCAACACCGACAAGCTGGGCATGGAAAACATCGGTGTGAAGGTCAACAGCCGTGGCCAGATCGAAGTCGACGAGAACTACCGCACCTGCGTGACCAACATCTACGGTGCCGGTGACGTGATCGGCTGGCCAAGCCTGGCGAGTGCCGCCCACGACCAGGGCCGCTCGGCCGCTGGCAGCATTGTCGACAACGGCAGCTGGCGCTACGTCAACGACGTGCCGACCGGGATCTACACGATTCCCGAGATCAGCTCCATCGGCAAGAACGAGCACGAACTGACCAAGGCCAAGGTGCCTTACGAAGTCGGCAAGGCATTCTTCAAGAGCATGGCGCGTGCGCAGATCGCCGGTGAGCCCCAGGGCATGCTGAAGATCCTGTTCCACCGCGAGACGCTCGAAGTGCTCGGCGTGCATTGCTTCGGCTATCAAGCGTCGGAGATCGTGCACATCGGCCAGGCGATCATGAACCAGCCGGGTGAGCAAAATACCCTCAAATATTTCGTCAACACCACGTTCAACTATCCGACCATGGCTGAAGCCTATCGGGTAGCGGCCTACGACGGCCTCAACCGGCTTTTTTGAGCGGCTCCGGCCGGTGGCCTGAGCCGGCCGGGGAGACCGATTTCAGTAATTCCCGAGGGTGGCAGTGGCCAAACCGGGAAAGTCTGTAATCAGGCTATCTACGCCGAAGTCGGCGAGCCTGCGCATCAGCGCGGGTTCGTTGACTGTCCATACGGACACGTGCAAACCCTGGCGCTGGGCTTTTTCCAGACGCTCAGGGGTGCACAGCGTCCAGTTCAACGCCAGAATCTCACAGCCATAGTTGGCCGCGACCTTCAACGGGTCGAGCCAGGCGTATTCGGCTACCAGTCCTCGGGACAGGTCCGGAGTGAGGTCCAGCGCTGCTTTCAACACTTCTCGCGAGCTTGAGGTCACGGTGACCTTGTCCATCAGCCCGAAACGCTGCGCCATTTCACGGATCGCCAGCACGGTGGTTGCCGCGCGGGTGCGCGAGGCACTTTTGACTTCCAGTTGCCAGTGATCGAAGTCGCACTGTTCGAACAGCTCTTCCAGGCGTGGGATCGGGCAGGGATTGACCCAGCCCGGGCCGCCTTTGCGTGCGTCCATCTTGACCAGGTCGGCAGCCGAATACTCGACGACCTTGCCGCGCCGGTCGGTGGTGCGCTTGAGCGTCGGGTCGTGAATGACCATCAGCTCGCCGTCCATGGACAGGTGCAAATCCAGTTCGCAACGGCGCACGCCGTGCTTGAGGCATTCCTGGAAGCTGGTCAGGGTGTTTTCCGGTGCTTCGCCTTTGGCACCGCGGTGGCCATAAATCAGGGTCACAGTTGCTCCTTTACGCCAGGATTGCTGGCTGGATGGATGACGCTACGCGCCATTCAGTGTTCGTGTTCAGGTGTCGGATTCGTCGCTTTTTTCCCGCGCCAGGCGCCGTTCCTGGGCCTGTTTCTGCAGGATATAGCGCGCCAGCAACTGGCGTTGGGCATCGGTCATGGCTTCGAATTCCGTGCCGATTTCAAAACCGCCGGTCTTGGCGTCGCAATGGGTGACCTTGGCCCGCAGCAACAGGCCGAGGGCTTGTGGCATCAGCACCAGCTTGACCGCCAGGTGGCTGTCGGGCTGGATCGCCGTGGGGTTCAGAAACTCGATGCCGCCTTCGGAAATGACCACGGGCTGCGGCGTACCGATCTCGCCCAGCAGGCTTTGCGCCATGATCTGGCTGAGCAGATCCATGCGTTTGTTCTGCACTTTGAGGAAGGCGGCCAGGGTGCGGTCCCGCTCGCCGATCTGGCGCAGCAGGTGCTGGGATTCGAATTCACTCAGGTGCAACTCGCTGAGCAGATTGAACAGCGGCGAATCATCCAGCAACACTTCCTTGCTCAGCGCTTCCGGGCCCGACAGCGGGGTAATTTCCAGTGCGATCATGTCCTCGATACGGTAGTATTCGCGGCGATCTTCTTCATCTAATGTCGACATGGCGAACCCAAGGCAGCGGTGATGGTCTGAGTGTAAAGCTGCTTACCTGACCCCGCCACAAGGACGTCTTCTTTTCCTCCGAACAAGCCCCGACATGTTCAGACCTCTCTTCGTATTTATTGGCACGCGTTATACCCGTGCAAAACGTCGCAATCATTTTGTGTCGTTCATTTCCTTGACCTCGATGATCGGGCTCGCCCTTGGCGTTGTCGTGATGATCGTGGTGCTGTCGGTGATGAACGGCTTCGATCATGAGATGCGCACCCGCGTGCTGGGCATGGTGCCCCACGCGACCATCGAGTCGGGTGAGCCCATCAGCGACTGGCAAAGCCTGGCCGCCAAGGTCAAGCAGAACCCCAAAGTGCTGGCGGTTGCGCCCTTCACCCAGATGCAGGGCCTGTTGACCAATGACGGCAAGGTGCAGAAAGTCCTGCTCAATGCCATCGACCCGGCGCAGGAACGCAACGTCTCGATCATCGATAACTTCATGCAACAGGGCAAACTGGACGACTTGTCGCCCGGCAGCTTTGGCATTGCTATCGGCGACAAGGCCGCGGCCAAGCTCGGCGTGGGCATCGGCGACAAGCTGACCTTTGTCGCGCCGGAAGTCACCGTGACTCCGGCCGGCATGTTCCCGCGTATGAAGCGCTTTACCGTGGTCGGCATCTTCCATGTCGGCGCCGGTGAGATCGACGGCTACCTGGGTCTCACCAACCTGACCGACCTGGCCCGCCTGCATCGCTGGAAGCCGGATCAAGTACAGGGCCTGCGCCTCAAGTTCAACGACCTGTTCGACGCACCGCGTACCTCGTGGGAAATCGCCCAGCACCTGGGCGAAAACCAGTACTACGCCCGCGACTGGACCCGAACCCACGGCAACCTGTACCAGGCCATCCGCATGGAAAAAGCCATGATCGGCCTGCTGTTGCTGCTGATCGTCGCCGTCGCCGCCTTCAATATCATTTCCACGCTGGTGATGGTGGTGAATGACAAGAAGGGCGATATCGCCATCCTGCGCACCCTTGGCGCCACGCCGGGGCAAATCATGGCGATATTCATGGTCCAGGGCACGGTGATCGGCGTAGTCGGCACCTTGATTGGCACCGTGGTGGGGATTCTCGCCGCGTTGAACGTGAGTGCCGCCATCGCCGGGCTGGAAGTGTTGATCGGCCACAAATTCTTGAACTCCGACGTCTACTTCATTGACTACTTGCCGTCCCAGGTGCAGAGCCAGGACGTGTTGATGGTTGGCGCTTGCGCGTTGGTCCTGAGTTTCCTTGCCACCCTGTATCCAGCCTGGCGCGCGGCACGTACCCAGCCGGCGCAGGCTTTACGTTATGAGTGAATCGGGCATGATTGAAAAAGCAATCCTGAGCTGCCGCAACCTGGGCAAATCCTACGAGGAAGGCCCGGAATCCGTGGTGGTGCTGTCCAACCTGCAGCTGGAACTGCATCCGGGCGAGCGCGTGGCGATCGTTGGCAGTTCCGGTTCCGGCAAAAGTACCTTGTTGAACCTGTTGGGCGGCCTTGATACGCCGTCCCAGGGCAGTGTCTGGCTGGCTGGCGAAGAACTGTCGGCCCTGGGCGAGAAGGCCCGTGGCCAGTTGCGCAACCGTTCGCTGGGTTTTGTGTACCAGTTCCACCACTTGCTGCCTGAGTTCACCGCCCTGGAAAACGTCTGCATGCCGCTGTTGATCGGCAAGACCGCGATTCCCGAGGCGCGCCAGCGTGCCAAGGCGTTGCTGGAGCGGGTCGGCCTGGGCCATCGCCTGGAGCACAAACCGGCTGAATTGTCCGGCGGCGAGCGCCAGCGTGTGGCGATTGCCCGTGCCCTGGTCAACAACCCGGGCCTGGTAATGCTCGACGAGCCCACCGGTAACCTCGACGCCCACACCGCCCAGGGCATCAAGGACTTGATGCTGGAACTGAGCACCCAGATGCGCACCGCGTTCCTGGTGGTGACCCATGACATGAGCATGGCCCGTCAGATGGACCGTGTGCTGCACCTGCAGGAAGGTCATCTGGTCGCCATCTGACCTGTTTCAAGCCCGGCGCCCGGCGCCGGGTTTTCTATTTTTTCAACGGTGCCCGCGAATGTTCAGACCGTTATCGATTTTCATCGGCACGCGCTATACCCGCGCCAAGCGCCGCAACCGTTTTGTTTCGTTTATCTCGATGACCTCGATGATCGGCCTCGCCCTGGGCGTGCTGGCGATGATTGTGGTGTTGTCGGTAATGAACGGCTTCCAGCGGGAAATGAGCTCACGCATCCTTGGCATGGTGCCCCACGCGACCATCGTGGGTGTGAAGCCGATCAGCGACTGGCAGCCGGTGGCCGCCGCTGCAATGAAGAACCCTGAAGTGACCGCCGCCGTGCCGTTCACCGAGATGGACGGCATGCTCTCCTACAAGGGCGCGATGCAGCCGATCCAGATCAGCGGTGTGGACCCTGCCCAGGAAGGCAAGGTGTCGATTGTTGCCCAGCATATCGTCCAGGGCCATCTGGAAGACCTGAAGCCGGGCGAGTTTGGCGTGGTGATCGGTGAGATCACCGCCCGGCGTTTCCGCCTGAACGTTGGCGACAAGCTGACCCTGATCGTGCCGGAAATCAGCAGCGCGCCCGGTGGCATCACCCCGCGCATGCAGCGTTTGAACGTGGTCGGCGTATTCAAGGTGGGGGCTGAGCTGGATGGCTCCATGGCCTTGATCCACATGGCCGACGCCGCCGAGATACAGCATTGGGAGCCGAACCAGGTGCAAAGCGTGCGCCTGGCGGTGAAAGACTTGTATGCCGCACCCAAGGTCTCGGCGGATATCGCCGCCAGCCTCGGCGCCGACTACAAGGCCGATGACTGGACCCACACCCAGGGCAGCCTGTTCAGCGCGATGAAGATGGAAAAGACCATGATCGGCCTGCTGTTGCTGATGATCGTTGCCGTGGCGGCGTTCAACATCATCGCGACCTTGATCATGGTGGTGAACGACAAGGGCGCCGACATTGCGATCCTGCGCACCATCGGCGCCACGCCACGGCAGATCATGGCGATCTTCATGGTGCAGGGCACGGTGATCGGGATCGTCGGTACCTTGATCGGCGGCATTCTCGGTGTGATTGCGGCGCTGAACGTCAGTGAACTGGTGGGGTGGCTGGAGCGGGTGACCGGGCAGCATATCTTCAGTTCGGACGTGTATTTCGTCAGCAACCTGCCTTCGGAGTTGCAGGGCGGGGATGTGTTGCTGATTTGCTCGGCAGGGTTTGTGTTGAGCTTTTTGGCGACGATCTATCCGGCGTATCGGGCTGCGAAGATTGAGCCGGCGCATGCCCTCAGGTATTCGTAATTCTTAAGACCGCCTTCGCGAGCAAGCCCCACACATTTCGATCGCGTTCTTCCTGAATGCACTCGGTCAAAATGTGGGAGCGGGCTTGCTCGCGAAAGGGCCGGTACAGCTTGCATCAATGCCTTTGCGGCAACACCATCACAAACCGCGTCCAGCCCGCCCCCGACTCACAGAAAATCCGCCCTCCATGGGCTCGCACAATCGACTGGGTAATCGCCAACCCTAGCCCCGCATGCTCGCTGCTCCCTTCGTGACGCGCCGGATCTGCCCGGTAAAACCGGTCAAACAACCTTGGCAACAACGCCTCTGGAATGCCTTCCCCGGTATTTTCCACGCTCAACGTTACGCCTTGCATATCCTCGACAATCCGCACACTGACATCGCCACCCGGAGGGGTGAACCGCAGCGCGTTATCCAGCAGATTGGAAATCGCCCGGCGCAACATGCTGCGGTCACCTGAAGTGTTGGCACCCCCTTCCCGAACCAACCGCACCTGAAGGTCTTCCGCCAACGGCGCAAAAAACTCCAGCAGTGCATCCACTTCGTCCGCCAGCACCAGGGGTTCGCGCTTGGGCGCCAGCAGCCCATGGTCCGACTTGGCCAGGTACAACATGTCATTGACCAACTGTGCCATCCATTGCAGTTCCTCGAGGTTGCTGTGCAGGGCCTCGCGGTAGTCTTCCAGCGCCCGTGGCTGCGTGAGGATGACCTGGGTCTGTGTCAGCAAATTCGACAGTGGCGTGCGCAATTCATGGGCAATGTCGGCAGAAAATGCCGAGAGCCGCTGGAAGGCATCGTCCAGGCGCCCAAGCATCGCGTTGAAGGACTGGGCCAGTTCCGCCAGTTCGACCGGCATTTGTTCCTGGGGCAGGCGCTGGGTCAGGGACTGGGCGGATACGCTGCCGGCCACTTCGCTCATGCGCCGCAGTGGTCGCAACCCGCTGCGGGCGGCCCAGGCACCGAGCAGGGCAGTGGCCAGGGCGGAAAGTCCGACGGTCAACCAGATCAGATGCTGCATGCGTTGCAGGAAGTGTTGATGGTGGGTGATGTCGAGCATCAGCGTCAGTCGTGGAGAGTCCGCGTTACCAGGCACCAGCGGCACGTTGTACACGCGGTAATCGGTTCCGGCGTTCTGCACGCTGTGCAGGCCAGGCGCCTGGGGCAGGGTGATGCCGGGGGCACCGTCGAACCAGCGCTCATCGCCAGCGGTAATGCGCAGGGCCAGGTCGGGCTGGCGGTTGAGCTCCTCCCGCAGCTTTGTTTCTCGTAAGGCAAATCGTTCGGGCGTGTCGGCACCTTGCAATGTGCTGCGCAGCGCTATCAGCTTGCCGTCGAGCAACTGCTGGTCCAGCTCGATAAAGTGCGCCTCGCTGGCATGGTTGAACAGCACGCCGGCCAACAGCGAAACCACGGCGGTACAACCGGCAAACAGCAGTGCCAGGCGGCTGGCCAGGGAAATCCGTTTCATCAACTGAATCGCTCCTCAAGCACATAGCCCATGCCGCGCACGGTATGGATCAGCTTGTTGGGAAAGTTATCGTCGACCTTCAGGCGCAGGCGGCGGATCGCGACTTCGATGATGTTGGTGTCGCTGTCGAAGTTCATGTCCCACACCTGAGAGGCAATCAGCGACTTGGGCAAGACTTCGCCCTGACGTCGCAGCAACAGTTCCAGCAGGGAAAACTCCTTGGCCGTCAGGTCGATGCGTTGGCCGTCGCGTTCTACCCGGCGGCGGATCAGGTCCATGCGCAGGTCGGCCAGTTGCAGGCTGGTTTCCTGAGGCGGGCTGCTGCCACGGCGCAACAGGCTGCGTACCCGGGCCAGCAGTTCGGAAAAGGCAAAGGGCTTGACCAGGTAATCGTCGGCGCCCAGTTCCAGGCCATGCACCCGGTCTTCCACGGCATCTCGCGCGGTAAGGAACAGTACCGGCATGTCGAGCCCAGCGTTGCGCACGGCCTGGAGGATCTGCCAGCCATCGCGACCCGGCAGCATCACATCGAGGATCAACAGGTCGTAGTCGCCGGTCAGCGCCAGATGCTGGCCAGTGGTGCCGTCGGCCACCAGTTCGGTGTTGAACCCGGCCTCGGCCAGGCCCTGGCGCAGGTAGTGGCCGGTTTTCGGTTGGTCTTCGACGATCAGCAGTTTCATGGGCGGCTCATGGCTTTACGTAAACACAGACTTTATACAGCGCAGGTCCTGAGGCAGGCTCAAGCTGACAAAGTTGTAATCTGGCCGTCAGCTGGCTGGCAGCGGCGCGTTCGTAAAGTGTCCCACAGACTGATTCCGAACCTTTGGAGTGTGACCATGTTTTTGCATAAATCCTGGCTGTTGGCGGGCTGCCTGATGGCGCTGAGTCTTCCGGTGCTGGCATCTCCAGCTGAAACCTTCGCCTTCGGTGAGGCTGCGCCCGCCGCCAAGGCCACGCGCACGGTGGAAGTGGTGCTGCAGGACATTTCCTTTTCGCCCAAGGCCATCGATGTAAAAGCCGGTGAGACCGTGCGCTTTGTGCTGGTCAACAAAGGCCAGTTGCTCCACGAGTTCAATCTTGGCGACGCTGCGATGCACGCCGCGCATCAGCAAGAAATGCTCAAGATGCAGGCCAGCGGCATGCTGACGGCCACCGGCATGAAAATGGGCGATATGGACCACAGTGCGATGGGTCACGGCGACATGGGCGGCATGAAACATGACGATCCCAACAGCGTGCTGGTAGAGCCCGGCAAGACTGCCGAACTGACCTGGACCTTCACCAAAGCCACCGGCCTGGAGTTTGCCTGCAACATCCCCGGCCACTACCAGGCGGGCATGGTCGGCAAGCTGACGGTCAGCCAGTAAGCCATTGACGGGCAAAGGCGGGTAGAATGGCGGCGTTTATTTAGCCAGGTTTCCGCCATGCATCCCGCAGCCGAACATTCGCCGCTGGGCAAGTCCAGTGAATACATCTCCACCTACACCCCGTCGTTGCTGTTCCCGATTCCCCGCGCTGCCAAGTGGGCCGAGCTGGGCCTGAGCGCCGAGACCCTGCCGTATAAAGGCGTGGACTTCTGGAACTGCTTCGAACTGTCCTGGCTGCTGCCGTCCGGCAAGCCAGTGGTGGCCATCGGTGAATTCAGTATTCCGGCCGACTCGCCGAATATCATCGAGTCGAAGTCCTTCAAGCTGTACCTCAATTCGCTGAACCAGACCGCGTTTGCCGATGTGCAAAGCCTTGAGGCCACCTTGCGTACCGACCTGAGTGCCGCTGCCGGCAAGCCGGTTGGCGTGCGCATCCGCAGCCTGGGCGAGGTTGAAGCCGAAGGCGTGGTCGCGTTGCCAGGTGTGTGCATTGATGACCTGGACATTACCGTCAGCAACTACGAGCACCCGCGCCCTGAACTGCTGCGTTGCGACGATTCGCGCGTGGTGGAGGAGAGCGTCCACAGCCATCTGCTCAAGTCCAACTGCCCGGTGACCAGCCAGCCTGACTGGGGCAGTGTGGCGGTGGAGTACCGCGGCGCGGCGCTGGATCACGCCAGCCTGCTGGAGTACCTGGTGAGCTTCCGTCAGCACTCGGACTTCCATGAACAGTGCGTGGAGCGAATCTTTCTCGACCTGCAGCGCTTGCTCAAGCCGGAAAAACTGACGGTGTATGCGCGGTATGTGCGTCGCGGCGGGCTGGATATCAACCCGTATCGCAGTACTGAAGATCTGCAGTTCCAGAACCTGCGACTGGCTCGTCAGTAGCCTTCACACAAAATAAATGTGGGAGCGGGCTTGCTCGCGAAAGCGGTGTATCAGCCAGCCTATGTATCAGCTGACGGACCGCATTCGCGAGCAAGCCCGCTCCCACATTTGATAGGTGTCCGGCTATTAAATCCCGATGTTACCCAGGGTCACCACAATATTGCGCAAGGTTCCGGCAATGCCTGGGTGGTCCAGTTCGAAGCGTTCTACCGCCAGGTTCACACCATCGGCGATGCTTGGATCCTGAATGGCGCCTTCCAGTGGCTCCTGAACTTCGAGTTCAGCAATCAATGTTTGCAGCTCTTCGCGCTTTTCGAGGGGCATTTCTGGATTCTGATCCAATTGCTCGCGCAAAGTTTTGACCTGTTCTTGCAGTTGTTCGCGGGCAGGCATGGCGTTCTTCCTTTTATCGATAGGCACTGGCATAGACCGCGGCACGCCGTGAAAGGTCTACGGGCTGACCTGTAGATTAATCCACTGGCGCCGACTGTGCATGATCTCGATCAGGGCTTCTCGCCTTTGAGCTGGCGCAGGCTGATGTCGGCCAGGCAGGTGTGCAGTTCGCCAAGGTGGTCAATGACCGAATGCACGCCCAGGCCATAGAGCGCGACAGTGGCTTTGGCGCGCTTATGCTCGCGTTCCTTCTCGGTAAGTGCTTGCCATTGCTCCGGGGAAAGCCCGCACAGTGAGCCGCAGGACGCCAGGCCGATGGTCCACAGGCCGGCGTTGAGCCCCGATTGCAGCAGGCGCGGTTCGCCACTGACCAGGACGCAGCCTTCCAGGCGCTCGATGTTCAGCTCCATCAAGGCCTGCCAGCACGCGTGGGGCGCGGGCCAGCGGGTGGAGGAGGGTTTGGCGGCCTTGATCCAGCGTGGCAGCCCTGCAGCCAGAGGTGTGGAAACCGAAAGAGGTAGCTCGTCCAGCCATGCGCAGGGGATGCGCTGTTCTTCGAGGCTGCGCAGGATCTTCAGGGCGCCGACAGTGGCATGCGGATCGCTTGAAGGTGTGGAGTCGGCACGGGCCAGGGAACCAAAATCCACCAGGCAGCCACTCAGCCCGAACAGTACGGCCGTCAAGGACGGGGCGCTGGCAGTAACAATTTCGGCGTGTGGCATTTCGACGTCCCTGAAATAGCAGTGACGCTATCGAACGCGGATGACAAGCAAGTTACATCTGCGGCATTTGTAGGGTTTTTGTGCATTTACTCGAATGACATTTCTGCAAGGCTGCCTAATCTGACACTTCCGTCATATACTGACGGCCTCATTCAGGGCATAGCGCCCATGACAGACCATTCAAGGAGTTCAAGCTATGCGCTGGAGCCAATGTCTAGCTCAGCTGTCCGTATGTGCGAGTATTTTGCTGGTTCCTTTCGTGGCCCAGGCGGCCTCGGAAGATGATCCATGGGAAAGCGTCAACCGCCCGATCTTCACCTTCAACGACACCGTTGACACCTACGCCCTCAAGCCTTTGGCCCAAGGCTATCAGTTCGTGACCCCGCAATTCGTGCAGGACGGCGTGCACAACTTCTTCCGCAACATCGGCGACGTCGGCAACTTTGCCAACGACGTGTTGCAACTCAAGCCGCACGCGGCTGGCGTCGACACGGCTCGCCTGCTGATGAACACCACGTTCGGCGTGCTGGGCTTCATTGATGTCGGCACCAAAATGGGGCTGCAACGCAATGACGAAGACTTCGGCCAGACTCTCGGCCATTGGGGCGTCGACAGCGGTCCCTACGTGATGCTGCCACTGCTGGGCCCCAGCACCCTGCGTGACGCGCCGTCCAAGTATGTGGACGGCTACACCCAGCCATACCGCTACATGAACGATATCGGCTGGCGCAACAGCACCTTCGGCCTGAATATCGTCGACACGCGTGCCAGCCTGCTGTCCTCCGAGAAGCTGATCAGCGGCGATAAATACACCTTCATCCGCAACGCTTACCTGCAGAACCGCGAGTTCAAGGTCAAGGATGGCAAGGTTGTAGACGATTTTTAAGCTTCAGGCTTGAATCAGGAAGGCGGCCCTCGGGTCGCCTTTTTTGTGGGCGGCATTCAAGGTTTATCCGTGGGTTACGTGCTTACTTTAAGTCGCGGTTTTATGCGTTCTTATAACTACCGGTGATTTGCGATGTAAAGACGCCCGGCGACCATCGCCGTGAGCTTGAAACCCCTGGCGGATGGGAGTACCGTCTGCGCCTTAGAAGGGCACCTCTGCTTTACCTTTGTGCATGGGCAATATCCCGGCACTTTGTAGGACAGAGAGGCTAGAAAGCGAATCCAGTAGTACGCCCGGCCATTGTCGAGCTGCCTACGCCAACCTAATTCTGGCGCCGTTTGCCCACATGCAGAAAACCAGTGCCACGCTGCTGATAATCGATGACGACGAAGTAGTGCGCGCGAGTCTCGCGGCCTATTTGGAAGACAGTGGCTTCAGCGTCCTGCAGGCCAGCAACGGCCTCCAGGGTCTCCAGGTATTCGAGCGCGACAAGCCCGACCTTGTGATCTGCGACCTGCGCATGCCCCAGGTGGGCGGCCTCGAGCTGATCCGCCAGGTGACTGACCTTTCCCCGCAGACACCGGTGATTGTCGTGTCCGGTGCCGGTGTGATGAATGATGCGGTCGAGGCCTTGCGCCTGGGCGCTGCCGACTACCTGATCAAGCCCCTGGAAGATTTGGCCGTACTGGAGCACTCGGTGCGCCGTGCCCTGGATCGTGCACGGTTGCTGCTGGAAAACCAGCGTTACCGTGAAAAGCTCGAAACCGCCAACCGCGAACTCGAAGCCAGCCTGAACCTGCTCCAGGAAGACCAGAACGCCGGTCGCCAAGTGCAGATGAACATGCTGCCGGTGAGCCCGTGGAGCATCGACGAGTTCAAGTTTGCCCACCAGATCATCCCGTCGCTGTACCTGTCGGGTGATTTTGTCGATTACTTCCGCGTTGATGAGCGGCGAGTCGCGTTCTACCTGGCCGACGTTTCCGGCCACGGCGCCTCCTCGGCATTCGTGACCGTGTTGTTGAAGTTCATGACCACACGGCTGTTATTCGAATCCAAGCGCAATGGCACCTTGCCGGAGTTCACTCCTTCGCAAGTGCTGGGCCACATCAACCGGGGCCTGATCAGCTGTAAGCTGGGCAAGCACGTGACGATGGTCGGCGGCGTGATTGATGAAGAAACAGGTCTTTTGACCTACAGCATTGGCGGTCACCTGCCATTGCCGGTTTTATACACTCCAGACAGTGTGCGCTACCTGGAAGGGCGTGGTTTGCCAGTGGGCTTGTTCAATGAAGCCACCTACGAAGACCACATCCTGGAATTGCCGCCGACTTTCAGCTTAACGCTGATGTCCGACGGTATCCTGGACCTTTTGCCAGAGCCTACACTCAAAGAGAAAGAAGCCGCCTTACCCCAACGGGTCAGGTCGGCGGGCGGCAGCCTGGATGGCCTGCGGCAGGTTTTTGGATTGGCCACGCTAGGGGAGATGCCGGATGATATCGCCCTATTGGTGTTGAGCAGGAATCTTTGATGAGTACCGGAAGAATCCAATTCGCCGAGCAAGACGGGACGTTTGTCCTGAAGTTTGTCGGTGAAGTGCGCCTGACCTTGTGTTCGGCGCTGGATGCGACGATTGAGCGGATCTTCACAGCCTTGAATTTCTCGGCGATCGTGATCGATCTGACCGAAACCCGCAGCATCGATAGCACCACCCTTGGGCTGTTGGCCAAGTTGTCCATTCTGTCTCGGAAGAAGGTCGGACTGCTGCCGACTGTCGTCACCACCCACGAAGACATCACCCGTCTGTTGCAGTCCATGGGCTTCGATCAAGTGTTCAACATCGTTGACCGCCCGATCCCGTGCCCGGAATGCCTGACCGACCTGCCATCCCAGGACCAGTCCGAGGAAGTGGTACGGGTCAAGGTGCTGGAAGCCCACAAGATCCTGATGGGCTTGAACGACTCCAACCGCGAGGCGTTCCACGACCTGGTGAATGCGCTGGAGCGGCACTAATTCCCAGCTGAAACACTGTCAAAGTGTGGGAGGGGGCTTGCTCCCGAAAGCGGTGGGTCAGTAGTGAATATAGCGACTGACGCCCTGTATTCGGGAGCAAGCCCCCTCCCACATTTTTAACTGAGTTCGGCTCGAAATCGGCTAATACAAAAAAGGGCGGCACCCTCACAGGTGCCGCCCTTTTTGTCGCCGCCGCTTTTACAGCTTGGCGGCCAACAGCGCTTCGAGCTTTTCCTGGTCGCGGGCGAACTGACGAATGCCCTCGGCCAGCTTCTCGGTAGCCATCGCGTCTTCGTTGGATTCCCAACGGAACTGCGCCTCGGTCAGGTGCACACGCGCCTCACCGGCATGGCCTGGCGCCAACTTGCGCTCCAGCTTGCCATTGTCGGCAGCCAGTTTTTCCAGCAAGTCCGGGCTGATGGTCAGGCGGTCGCAACCGGCCAGCTCTTCGATCTGGCTCAGGTTACGGAAGCTCGCACCCATTACCACGGTCTTGTAGCCATTGGCCTTGTAGTAGTTGTAGATGCGCGTCACCGACTGCACGCCCGGATCCTCGGAGCCGGTGTAGTCGTTGCCGTTGGCTTTCTTGTACCAGTCGTAGATACGGCCTACGAATGGCGAAATCAGGAACACGCCGGCTTCAGCGCAAGCCACGGCCTGTGCGAAGGAGAACAGCAGCGTCAGGTTGGTCTGGATGCCTTCCTTTTCCAGCTGCTCGGCGGCGCGGATGCCTTCCCAGGTGGAAGCGATCTTGATCAGCACGCGGTCGCGGCCAACGCCGGCCTTGTCGTACAGGTCGATCAGACGATGCGCGCGCTTGAGTACGGCGTCAGTGTCGAACGACAGGCGGGCATCCACCTCTGTGGAAATACGGCCGGGCACCACTTTCAGGATTTCCTGGCCGACGGCTACTGCGAAACGGTCGCTCGCCAGGCCTACGTCGCCGTTGCAGTCAGCAACGCACTCGTCCAACAGCTTGGCGTAGCCTGGGATCGACGCGGCCTTGAGCAGCAGGGAAGGGTTGGTCGTGGCATCTTGTGGCTTGAGCTTGGCGAGGGTAGAAAAATCGCCGGTATCGGCTACTACAGTGGTGAATTGCTTGAGTTGTTCCAGCTTGGAAGTCATGGGCGTGCTCTGTCCTGTGGGTCTGATGACATTACCCGAGCGCCGACAGCCGCTCAAGGGCGCAAATGCATTCGATCGTTTGCGAGGGCAACAACCTGAAAACAGCCGTTTGAATCACCGGCCAATGCTCAATAGGAGGCCAAAACAGCCAGCAGGTTCAACCCAACTGCCCGATGACCACCCGATCAAACGTCGGGAGCAGCCTTGCCTCTGCAGCCACCCCCATCTTCCTGACATCCCCCCATCCAAATGTGGAGCGGGCTTGCTCGCGAAGGCGTCGTGTCAGCCACCCAATAAACCCACTGACACCCAAATCACCGCCCCTCCAGCAACTCCCCGGCCTTATCCAGCAACGCCAGCGGATCACTGGCCTTATGAATATCCACCGACAACAACTGCCGAAACTTCCGCGCCCCCGGGAAACCCGTCCCCAGCCCCAGTACGTGGCGGGTGATGTGGTGCATCGAGCCACCGGTCGCCAAGTGTTCGGCTATATAAGGACGCAACTGCGCGAGCGCCTCGGCGCGGGTGATCACAGGTGCAGTACTGCCAAACAGCTGCTGATCCACCTCGGCCAACAAATACGGATTGTGATAAGCCTCGCGACCCAGCATCACACCGTCGAAGGTCTGTAGATGTTCCTGGCACTGTTCGAGGGTCTTGATTCCGCCGTTGAGGATGATCTCCAGTTCAGGGAAATCCTGCTTCAACTGCGCCGCCACGTCATAGCGCAACGGAGGAATGTCCCGATTCTCCTTCGGTGACAGCCCTTCCAGAATGGCGATCCGCGCATGCACGGTGAAACTGGTGCAACCCGCGTCCTTCACCTGGCCGACGAAATCGCACAGCTCGGCATAACTGTCCCGGCCGTTGATGCCGATGCGGTGCTTTACCGTCACCGGGATCGAGACCGCGTCCTGCATCGCCTTCACGCAATCCGCCACCAAGGCAGGGTGAGCCATGAGGCAGGCGCCAATCATATTGTTTTGCACCCGGTCGCTGGGGCAGCCGACATTGAGGTTCACCTCGTCGTAACCGGCGTCCTGGGCCATGCTGGAGCAGGCGGCCAGGTCGGCGGGGACGCTACCGCCCAACTGCAGGGCGAGTGGGTGCTCGGCCTCGTTGTGGCGCAGGAAGCGTTCGTGGTCGCCGTGGAGGATTGCGCCGGTGGTGACCATCTCGGTGTAAAGGAGGGCGTTTTGGGAGAGGAGGCGCAGGAAGAAGCGGCAGTGTCTGTCCGTCCAATCCATCATCGGAGCAACAGAGAAGCGACGGGAAAGCGATGGCGTTGGTGCTATAGGTGAGGACATTAGGATCTGAGATGGATAAGGCGAAGGGCGGACAGTTTAACAGGAATGGTCCTGGTCCCGTGGTGGTCAGTGCCAGAGCTTCAGCCACCCTGGCACGGTTCAGCTTATTTCTTCTTTTTGTCCGGGGCTTGAGTCAACGCTGAAGCCGCCACCGATTTCACATCCGGCGGAGTGGTTGGATCCGCCAGCAGCTTGGCTGCTTTTGAAGCGACGCTTTCACTGGTTTTTTCGTCTTTAGCCATTACTTGAGCTTCCCTCTATGTAGGCCGCAGGATCATCTGAATTGATGCCTGGTTGGCTTTAATATGTAGGGGCTAACGGTTGATATCGCCAATCAGAATATGTGCCGGGATAATTCGTCGCCAAAACGACATCAACCTGAACCGATCCTGTCCCACGGCAAAGTTTCATAATTCCCACCGGTATTGAGGCCTACGCTCAGCCCATAAGCCCACAGGGAACTGAAAAATGATCTCCAATATCTCCAATATCTTCAAGGTCGTGATGGTCGCTGGCACTTTGCTGTTAGCCGCTTGTTCGTCGGGTTCATCGGGCATGAGTAGCGACCTGAGTAGCGACCCGTGTTTTTCAGGGGGATGCCAAGCCTTTGGGGACCATAGCCCCAGCAAAGCCGCCAAGATGAATTTTGGCGGCAATGCGCTGGGGAGTAGTTACGGGGAGTATGGTTCGGGGTTGTTGCATGATGACTGACTGAGCGGGGGGGGGCAGTCATTTACTCGGTGACTGACCCACCGCTTTCGCGAGCAAGCCCGCTCCCACATTGGATTGTGGGCGGGCGTTGGAGGTGTGGCGTCAGTGGCCGCCTTTCATGCGGCGGGCGATCAGGTAGATGCCCAAGCCAACCAGTGCCGTGGCAGCGCCGATGTAACCCGTGCTGGTCCACCCGTATCCCGCCGTAATCGCCATCCCACCCAGCCACGGCCCCAGCGCATTCGCCAGGTTGAACGCCGCGTGGTTGGACGCCGCCGCCAGGCTCGGTGCCTCATGCGCAATGTCCATCAAGCGGATTTGCAGCGGCGCGGCCATGGCGATCATGGTGCCGACCAGGCCAATACCCAGCAGTACGCTCCACAGCGAACTGGCGGCGAAGGTGAAGAAGATCAGCACGGCCATCGACCACACCATGATCCAGCCCACTGCGCGAAATTGCAGGCGATCAAACAGCTTGCCGCCGGCGATGTTGCCGATGATGCCGCCTGCGCCAAACGCGGCCAGACCGAAGGGGATCCACTGCGGCGACACTTTGGTCACTTCGAGCATGGTCGGCGCCAGGTAGCTGAACACGCAGAACATCCCGGCAAACCCGATAGCGCCAATCGACAACGCCATCCACACCTGTGGTTTGGTGAAAGCGCGCAGTTCTTTGCGTGGGTCGCTGCGGGGTTCGTCGTGGCGATCCGGTACGAATTGCCAGACCAGCGCGATGGTGCACAGGGCGATGGCGCTGACCAGTGCAAACGCCGAGCGCCAGCCAAAATGTTGACCGAGGAAGGTGGCGATGGGGTTGCCGAGCAGCATGGCCAGGGTCAGGCCCATCATCACCCGCGCGACAGCGCCGGCACGTTTGTCGTTGGGCACCATGCTGGAGGCGACCACCGCGGCGATGCCGAAGTAGGCGCCGTGGGGCAGGCCGCTGATAAAGCGGAAAGCCACCAGCGAGCCGAAGGTTGGGGTAAACGCCGTGGCCAGGTTGCCTAGGGCATAAAGGCCCATCAGCAACAGAAGCATGTGTTTACGCAGCAACGCGGCGCCGAGGATGGCCAGCAGCGGGGCGCCGACCATCACGCCCAGCGCATAGGCGCTGATGGCGTGGCCGACCTGCGGTTCGCTGAGATTGAGGTTGTGGGCGATGTCGGGCATCAGGCCCATGATGGCGAATTCGCCGGTGCCGATAGCGAACGCGCCCACGGCCATGGCAGCTTCCATTTTGGCGGCGCTGCGCGCGGGCAGCAGGTGCCCGGGGGTTTGGTGGATGGACATAGATCGCTCTGTTTGGATGGATGACACGGTGGAGAGCCGCCGATGCTACGCAAGCAGCGGCTAGGGTGTCTAGAACAGCCTTTTGCGCGAGCGTTCCATCTCTTTGGCGAAAGCCTTCATTCCGATGTGTGCTCCTCCAGGAAGTCCAGCAAATGCCCGCAAAACACTTGCGGCGCTTCTTCCATCACGAAATGCCCGCAGTCAGCAATGATCGCCCCGCGCAGGTCAGATGCGCGCCCCTCCAGCGTCACCAGCGGTGCGTCGTTGGTGGCGTGTTCGGCACCGATGGCTAACACCGGCATTTCCAAAAGGCGAGTTGCTCGGCATTGGTTTTGTCGGATGGTTTCGGGAATCGCGCGGTAATAATCAAACCCTGCGCGCAGCCCACCTGGGGATGAATAGGCGCGGATGTAGACGTCGGAGGCGACGGCATCGCGGTGAAAGGCCCAGCGATCAAACATGAAATTGAGATAGGTTTCTTCACGTCCGGTAATCAGCGCTTCGGGCAGGTCCTGGACTTGATTGAATAGAAAGTGCCAGAGAAAGATGTTCTGTTGCGGCGCGACGAATATCGGGGGCGGTGGGGCAAGGCCAGGTATGACGGCTTCGGTTAGGGTGAGTGTACGCACGGCCTGTGGCTGGTCACTCGCCAGCGCATAACCCACCCACATCCCGACGTCGTGTCCCACGACGTGGTAACGCGTGATATCAAGCGCCAGCAAGGCCCTGTGCAGCACATCGGCAATATTGCCGGTGTCGTAGCCCTTTTCAGGCTGATCTGAATTGCCCAGCCCTGGCGGGTCCACGGCGATAGCCTTGAAGCCCTTATCAGCCAAGGCTTGCATGACATGTCGAAAGGCGTACCAGGTTTGTGGCCAGCCCGGTATCAGCAACACGGGGGCGCCGCTGCCTGCCATCACGCAGTGGAGCTTCCTGCCATCAACCCGCACGTAATGATGAGTGAACCCGTCGGCGGTACTCAGGGATGTAGCCTTCGCTGCGTTCATTGGCGTGCCTCAAGCGGTTGAGTCAGGCCGAGCATGGCCTGGATTTGCTGCGGGTTTACCGGTGCTCCGGCGAAGTCATCGAAGATGCGGTCGGTGACGCCGATGATGTGGCGGTTGATGAAATCAACGCCTTCCCGAGCGCCGTCCTCCTGGTTTTTCAGGCAGCACTCCCATTCCAGCGTCGCCCAGCCTGGGTAATCGTATTGGGCAAGCTTGGAGAAGATGCCTTTGAAATCCACCTGCCCATCCCCCAGCGAGCGGAAGCGTCCAGCACGCTCGGCCCATGGGCTGTAGCCGCCGTAGATGCCTTGGCGGCCAGTGGCGTTGAACTCGGCATCCTTGACGTGAAACATGCGGATGAAAGATTGGTAAATGTCCAGATAGCTCAGGTAATCCAACTGCTGCAGCACAAAGTGGCTAGGGTCGAACAGGATTTTGCAGCGCGAATGCTGGCCTACGCGCTCATAGAAACGCTCGAAGCTGGTGCCGTCGTGCAGGTCCTCACTGGGGTGGATCTCGTAGCAAAGGTTGACGCCGTTTTCTTCAGCCAAATCCAAAAGTGGTCGCCAGCGTCGTGCCAACTCGTCGAATGCGGCGTCGATGAGCCCTTCCGGGCGTTGGGGGAAGGGGAACAAATAGGGCCAGGCGAGGGAGCCGGAAAACGTGCCCAGGTCTGCGAGCCCCAGCCGTTGGGAGGCGATGATGCTCATCTGCATGCGTTCGATGGCCCACTCCGTGCGTGCCTTGGGGTTACCCCGCAAAGGCGCAGGGATGGACGCGTCCCACATCGCGTCGTAGGCAGGATGCACGGCGACCAACTGGCCGAAGATGTGGCTGGTCAGTTCGCTGATCTGCAAACCGTAACCAGCGAGCTTGTCATTGATCTCATCGCAGTAGCTTTGGCTGCGGGCTGCCAGTTCGACGTTGAAGAAGCGGGTATCCCATGCGGGAATCTGCAGCGCTTTGAATCCCTTCGCTTTGGCCCACCCAGCGATGCTGTCCAGGCTGTTGAACGGCGGTTCGTCATGGCTGAATTGCGCCAGATGCAAGCTGGGGCCTTTAAGAGTACGCATCGAAATGTTCCTATTGTTTGTCGGTCGACAAAGAATAGGGGCGCAGGTTTGTTAACGTCAACCCGATATGCGTTAAAGTGACGAAATTACACCGACAGGTAACTGATTAATGGCCGGACGTCCGCGCGAATTTGATAGGGAAGCCGCTCTGGAGCGCGCCATGTGGCTATTCTGGGAGCAAGGTTACGAGGGCACGAGCATGTCTGCGTTGGTAGCTGCCCTGGGGATTGCTTCGGCGAGGATCTATGCTGCTTTTGGCAGTAAAGAAGCGTTGTTCCGCGAAGCCGTGGCCTTGTATGAACAAGATGAAGGTGGTTTTGCTGACCGCGCGCTGCAGATAACGGGTGTGAGAGAGGCGATCAGGCGCATGTTGGACGATGCCATCACCACCTATACGCAGCCCGGTCGGCCCAGTGGTTGTCTGGTCGTCAGTGCCGCAAGCAGTACCAGCCCGGACGGCGACGATATTCAGCAATGGTTGCGTGAACACCGCAGGCAACGCACCGATTCAATCATCGCCAGGCTGCAGCAAGCCAAGGCCTGCCAGGAGCTTGGCGAGGACGCAGATGTGCAGGCCATGGGCGATTTTTACGCGACCTTCCTGCACGGTATTTCGATTCAGGCACGGGATGGTGTGCCTGCCGACCGCCTGCGTCAGTCGGTCGACCTGGCGTTAAGCCTGCTGCCCGTAGAACCACCGAGTCTAGAACAGACGCCCGATCTCGTCCGAGCGTGATATTCTGCGCGCCATCTTGGTCTAGTCTCTATCGGGTACGTACATCCGTATACGTCCCGGCGGTTGGCTGTCGCCCAGGTAGCTGAAGCCAATAATGATAAGAAGTCAGCGCAGAAGGGACATAAAAGTGAGGTCGATACGTCGGCCTTGTGTGCCCACCCTGCGGTCCCCGAATGAATGTGCAAACCCCGCGGTGCGTTGCCTGGCGCAGCGTGATTGAGGGTTGCCCATGATCAGGGGCGGTGGGGCGGATGGCGTTTTATCATAGGTGCTACTGATGTTTAAAAAAGTAAACACTGCCCTGCTGGGGCTGGCTTTGTCGATGGGGATCACCTCCGTTCACGCGGAAGAGGCAAAGAAAGTCGATGTGCTGCTGATCGGCGGCGGCATCATGAGTGCGACCCTGGGTGTGTGGCTCAATGAGCTGCAACCGGATTGGTCGATGGAGATGGTCGAGCGCCTTGATGGCGTGGCCGAAGAAAGCTCCAACGGCTGGAACAACGCCGGTACCGGTCACTCGGCTTTGGCTGAGCTGAACTACACCCCGGAAGACAAGAACGGCAACGTTGAAATCCCGAAAGCGGTCGAGATCAACGAAGCGTTCCAGATCTCCCGTCAGTTCTGGTCCTGGCAGGTTCAGCAGGGCGTCCTGAAGAACCCGCGTTCGTTCATCAACTCCACTCCGCACATGAGCTTCGTGTGGGGCGATGACAACATCAAGTTCCTGAAGAAGCGTTACGAAGCGCTGCAAGCGAGCCCGCTGTTCGCCGGCATGCAGTACTCCGAAGACCCGGTTCAGATCAAGAAGTGGGTCCCGCTGATGATGGAAGGGCGTGACCCGAACCAGAAAATCGCGGCCACCTGGACCCCGATCGGTACGGACGTGAACTTCGGCGAGATCACCCGCCAGTTCGTCGCTCACCTGCAAACCACGCCGAAGTTCGACCTGAAACTGTCGAGCGAAGTGCAGGACATCACCAAGAACGCCGATGGCACCTGGCGTGTCAGCTACAAGAACCTGAAAGACGGCACCAAGACTGAAACCGACGCCAAGTTCGTGTTCATCGGCGCGGGCGGCGGTGCACTGCACCTGCTGCAGAAGTCGGGCATTCCTGAAGCCAAGGAATACGCGGGCTTCCCAGTTGGCGGTTCGTTCCTGGTGACCGATAACGCAACGATTGCCGAGCAGCACCTGGCCAAGGCCTACGGTAAAGCTTCCGTTGGCGCACCGCCGATGTCGGTTCCGCACCTGGACACCCGCGTGCTGGATGGCAAGCGCGTGATTCTGTTTGGCCCATTCGCGACCTTCTCGACCAAGTTCCTGAAAGAAGGCTCGTACCTGGACCTGCTGACCAGCACCACCACCCACAACATCTGGCCAATGACCAAAGTGGGTATCCGCGAATACCCACTGGTCGAGTACCTCGCCGGCCAACTGATGCTGTCGGATGACGACCGCTTCAAGGCGCTGCAAGAGTACTTCCCGAACGCCAAGAAAGAAGACTGGCGCCTGTGGCAAGCCGGTCAGCGTGTGCAGATCATCAAGCGTGACGAAGAGCAGGGCGGCGTCCTGAAACTCGGTACCGAAGTGGTCAGCTCGGCTGACAACACCATTGCAGGACTGTTGGGTGCATCGCCAGGCGCGTCCACCGCGGCTCCGATCATGCTGACCGTGCTGCAGAAAGTGTTCAAGGAACAGGTTGCTTCCCCGGCGTGGCAGGAAAAGCTGCACCAGATCGTGCCTAGCTACGGCACCAAGCTGAACGACAGCCCGGAAGCCGTTGCAAAAGAATGGGCCTACACCGCCAACATTCTGCAACTGACCCCTCCGCCAGCGATTCCGCAGTTGACTGCTCCTAAAGCCACCGAGGCTGCCAAGCCTGCGGCTGAGCCGAGCAAGCCAGCTTCTGACATCGCGCTGTAAGACGTTGGAGAGGTCCTGATTCAGGATCAACCCGATGTAAAAAAAAGCCCGCTGAACCGGTAACGGTCAGCGGGTTTTTTGCAGGTGTTACCAGTGCGCGGGCAACTCGACCTGGCGCTCTGCAGCCGCCAACGCCGCCTTCAGTCCCTCTTTATCCAGAGGTATGCAGTACGCCGGCTTGGCGCGTTCAAACCGCCAGCTCTCATCCAGCCCACCGGCATCTACTGCGTCGAAGCCGATCTCGTCCAACAGGGCGATGACTTGCGCCTTGGCTGCCGGGTCATCCGCTGCGACCGGGAGCGCACGCCGGTCCGGCGCACCGCGGGTGCGGGCGTCCTGGGTCAGGTCCGGCGCCAGGATGGCATTGAACACTTTCACTACATTCGACTGCGACAGATGCTCGGCCACCAACCGGCTGGTGGTGGTTTCGAAACGGTCGAGCACGGGAATATGGCCGTCGCGATTCGGGTAGTAGTTGTTGGCATCCATCACGGTTTTGCCTTCCAGCCACTGCGCCGGCACGCTGCGGTAATGCTCGAACGGAATGGCCAGCAGCACTAATTCGCCAAATTGCGCCGCCTCTTGCGCGGTGCCCACTTGAACCCCACGAATGCCACTCAGCACGCTGCTCATGGACTGCGGGCCACGGGAGTTGCTCAACATCACTTCATGGCCGGCGGCCAACGCCAATTGCGCAACAGCGCGCCCGATAAAGCCTGCTCCGATGATGCCAATTTTCATGTCAGTGCTCCTTTGTTGAGAGAGCCGTTATGATGATTGGCTACTGAATGAGGATAAATGGCCGTTCTGGTCTGGGTGTTGTTACTGGGAGTAGTGAATGATGGACCGCCTATCAAGCATGAGTGCCTTTGTGATGGCTGCCGAGTTGGGCTCCTACGCCCGCGCGGCCGAGCGCCTGGGTATGTCAGCACAGATGGTGGCCAAGCATGTAGCGGCGCTGGAGCAGCGACTGGGCGCACGCTTGCTCAACCGCACCACGCGCCGACAAAGCCTGACGGAGTTGGGGAGCGCGTACTACGAGCGTTGCAAACACATCCTGACGGAGGCAGAGGCAGCGGATTCCCTCGCGCAGATCATGAATGACACGCCGCGGGGCAAACTCAAAATCAGCGCCCCCGTGACCTTTGGCTCCTACAGCCTGATGCCGCTGGTGACCGAGTTTTTACGGGACAACCCCGAGGTCGAAATCGACCTGCACCTGACCGACCGCTTTGTCGACCTGGTGGAGGAGGGCTACGAAGTGGCGTTTCGCATCGGCCCGCTGGCGAACAGCAGCCTCACCGCAAGGCCGCTGCAGCCCTATCGCCTGGTGGTCTGCGCGTCGCCGAAGTACCTGGCCGAGCGAGGCACGCCACTCACGCCCGCAGACCTTGAACACCACGAGTGCCTGGGATACGCCTACTGGTCACGCCCGGCTGATCGCGAATGGTCGTTCTACCAAGGCTCCGTGTTGCACAAGGCGCAGGTCGCCAGCCGCCTGCACGTGAATGAAAGCCGGGCCCTGATGTCTGCCGCGCGGGATGGTTTTGGGATTGTGCTCGGGCCTGAGGATTTTTTACGTTCGGCCTTGAACAGCGGCGAACTGGTACGCCTGCTGCCGGACTTCGAGGCGCCGAGCCGGCAGATGCATCTGCTCTACACCGCGAACCGCCAGCGCACCGCCAAGCTGCGGCGATTTATCGACGCGGTGCTGCTGCGTTTCGGCCCGCCCTAAACGCTGTAGCCGGATTTGACTTGTTCATACACATGCAGCGCTAACAGGTTGCTGCTATCGCAGAGCAAATACAGATGATGCACCGGCAACGGCGGCAATTCTGCCCCGGCGATCACTCGCGTCAATCCCTTGCCCATCCGGCTCTCTTCCACCAAACCCACCGCCATCCCGCTGCGGATGCAGGCTTCAACGGCCGGCGAACTCGCGCTTTCCAGCAGCACCCGATAGTAAGTGCCGTGCTCCTTCAGGGCCCGAATCGCTGCGGCGCGATAGGGGCAACCTGACAGTTGCACGGCAATCGGCAGCGGCGCCTGCGGTGGATAGCTGAAGTGTTCGGCGGCGACCCATAGCGGCTGGATTTCCCCCAGGCGCTCGCCTTGTTCCAAGGGCTGGGCGCTGACAATCAGGGCCAGGTCCAGCTGCTTGCTGCTGAACAACGTCAGCAGTTCGCCACTGGAGCGCGCTTCTACCTCCAGCTCCAACAGTGGGTTGTCGACGACCAGGCGGGGCAGAAAGTCCTGCATGAAGTCCGGGGCATATGAATCAGGTAGGCCCAGGCGGATTTTGCCCTGCATGCGTTGCGGCGTGAGCGAGGCCAGCAAGCGGTCGTGGCTCTTGAGAAACTCGGTGGTTTCACCCAGAAGTTTCTTGCCGTACATGGTCAGCTCAACCCCTTGGTTGCTGCGGCTGAACAGGCGTTGGCCGACCTGATCTTCGAGCTTTTTGATTTGCGTGGTCACCGTCGAAGCACTGCGGTGCACGTGATTGGCCGCTTCGTTAAATCGCTGAAAACGGGCAACGGCGTGGAAGGTACGCAATAGATCGATGTTCAGTTGTTTGCTCATGATTCCACTTTTCAGGATTAGTGGTGCGGCTTATTCAAATATACAGAATCATGCGCGGCACTTAGCCTTTTGGTCAATCAAGCGAACCGGAGGCTCAATGAAACGATCAACCATAGGGCTGCTGCTGTTACAGATGGTGTTCGTCCTGTCTTGGAGTTCGGGCTTTATCGGCGCGAAATTGGCGACCCAGAGTGACGGTATTTTCAATGTGCTGTTCTGGCGTTTTTTACTGGTGTCTTTGTGCCTGGCGCTGTTTTTGAACGTGCGACTGCTGAAGGTTTCCTGGGCGCAGATCCGCCACCACGCGGTGGTCGGTTTCCTCTCGCAGTTTCTGTATTTGACCTGTGTCTACGTGGCGATCCAGAACGGCTTGCCGCCGGGAATTGCGGCGATCATCGCGGCATTGCAGCCATTGATGACGGCGGCGCTGTCATCGGGCAGCGTGGCCGAGCGCAGTGGTGGCTGGCAATGGCTGGGGTTGATGATCGGTTTTACCGGCGTGTCGATTGTGATCGCGGGTCAATACCGCAACAGCCGGGTCGAAGTCGAGTTGGTCATGTATTTACTGCCCCTGGTGTCGGCGCTCGGTCTGACCGTGGCCACGCTGTACGAACGCCGGTCGGCCCAGACTCAGTCCGGTGACCTCAGCCTGGCGCTGTTTATTCAGTCATTGCTGACCTTGATCGGATTTGCGGCGGCAGTGCTGTACACCGATACGCTGAGCATTCCACGGGCTCCCAATGTGTTGGTTTCCATCATTTGGCTGACGGTGTTTTCAACCTTCGTGGCTTACCTGAGTTTGTGGATGTTGCTGCGGGTCATGACAGCCACCCATGTGGCGGCATTGGTGTACCTGGAACCACCGGTGACGCTGGTGTGGGCTGCACTGATGTTTGGCGATGTGATTTATGCATCGACGTATATAGGAATCGCCGTGGTGGTGGCGGGGCTGATTTTGGTGCGTTTGAAACAACCGGCCGCAGCGTGTACATCCTGAAAGGTCAGTTTTTCTTTACCTGCCGTCCGCCCGTGGGTTCAGCAATCTGACAGTTGGCACCTGTTAAAAAGTCTTATAGCCAAGCAGGAGCGCGGCTGGAACAAGGGGGCATTTTTACTGATGTAAACGCTGGGCGGTGACGCCCGAGGATTCTGTATGTTGTTACGTTATGCGGCATTGGCGGCTCTGGTCGTCGCGGCTTCCGGGTGTGTAGAGGAGCGGGTCGTGCATGATCGACGACCGGTGCAGCGTGAATATGTAGAAGTCGTCGCGCCGCAACCGCCGCCGGTGCAGGTCATCGAGGTGGAGCCGGAAGGGCGACCTGGCTACCTGTGGTCGCGTGGCTACTGGCGTTGGGAAGGCGGGCGGTATGTGGCGGTGCATGGTCACTGGGAGCCGGAGCGCCCGGGTTATCGCTATGTGCATCCGCACTGGGTACAGCGCAATGACGGCTATCACTGGCAAGGCGGCGGTTGGGTTCGCTGACCGTTTTCCATTGGCTTAAATCGGCTTCTTCGTACCCAGAAGCCGAACTTCCCTGAGCAGCGCCGCGCCTAACTGGCCGGTGCCGAGCTCCTTGTAACCTACGGCTTTTACATCACCGTTCTCTTCCGCCTGGATGAGGATCACCGGTGTTTCCTTCCCTGTGCCTTCGTCAACATGCATCGCGTATTGCGGGATATCCAGCTTGATCGGCGTGCCTGCCGGCTTGCCCTTCACATTGATCAGAAACGCGGCACAACCGGTGTCCACATCCTGGCTGGTAGCGGAACGACCGCTGACGAAGCAGGTGACGGGCAGGTCGGGCCAGGTGATGGATTCGGCGAGGGCGAGAGTGGGGATCAGCGTCAGGAAAAGTAGTGTGAGTTTGCGCACTTTAGTTCTTCCAGATTTGGGTCAGTCGTCATGCATATGACGTGGATAGGCCAAAGGTTACGCGAACCGTGAAAGAGAGTTCCAGCCAGCCAGGAGGATTTTGATGCCTGCTTGGCGCAGGCTTGTGTCATCTGTTCAATGCTAATCGGTTTGTCGAGGCAACGAATCAGACCTTATCAGCGCTTGAACGCTGACTGTTGTGGGTTGAGGCTCAGGTTTGTTGTTCATTGACCAGGTTCCTTGGGCAAACTTTTGGATGCGCTGAGTAGCGCCAGGCGGTAAAAAGATAGCCCAACCGCTTTCTTCCCGGCATCGAATACTGCTGCTCAAAGAGATACAACATATGACCGACCGCCACCTCATCATCCCCACCTCCATGCACCCCATCGTCGAGCGCGCCGGCTACGTTCCTGCGGTAAAAGTCGGCAAGACGTTGTACTGCGCAGGCCAGGTCGGCCGCACGGAAAACCTGGAAGTCATCACCGACCCCGAGGCGCAGTTCATCGCAGCCTGGGAGAGCCTGCGGCTGGTATTGGAGGAGGGTGGGTGTACCTTCGAAGACGTGGTCGACATGACCACCTACCACGTGAACCTTAGCGAACACATGGCGGTTTTCCGTGAAGTGAAAAACCGCCTGTTCCCGCGAGGGTTGTGCGCCTGGACGGTCATTGGCGTATCAGAACTGGCCAATCCGGGCTTGCTGCTGGAGATCAAGTGCGTAGCGGTTCAGCGCTGACTCACTGCACCACGCGGTAGCACGGTACATACGCCGCGCCGCCGGGCAGTTTCATCCGGTGCTGCTCCACAAACGCCTTCAGCAACTCGTCCAGCGGCTTCATGATCGCCGGGTCGCCATGAATCTCATACGGCCCGTTCTGCTCGATCAAGCGGATGCCCTTGTCCTTGACGTTGCCCGCCACGATCCCGGAGAACGCCCGGCGCAGGTTGGCCGCCAGTTCATGGGGCGGCAGGGCGTGGCTCAGTTGCAGGCTGGCCATGTTGGCGTGGGTCGGGTCGAACGGGCGCTGGAAGCCTTCGTCGATCTTCAGCAGCCAGTTGAAGTGGAACGCGTCGTTGCGCTCGCGGCGGAACTGTTTGACCGCTTTTAAACCGACAGTCATCTGCCGCGCCACTTCAGCCGGGTCGTCGATGATGATCTGGTAGTGGGCCTGCGCTGCTTCACCCAAGGTTGCGCCGACGAACGCGTGCAACTGTTGCAGGTACGGCGCGGCGTGTTTCGGCCCGGTGAGGATCACCGGGAACGGCACGTCGCGGTTGTCCGGGTGCATCAGGATGCCAAGCAGGTACAGGAACTCTTCGGCGGTGCCGGCGCCGCCCGGGAAGATGATGATGCCGTGGCCGACGCGCACGAAGGCTTCCAGGCGCTTTTCGATGTCCGGCAAAATCACCAGCTCATTCACGATCGGGTTCGGCGCCTCGGCGGCGATGATCCCAGGCTCGGTCAGGCCCAGGTAGCGCCCGCCGGTAATGCGTTGCTTGGCGTGGGAAATGGTCGCGCCCTTCATCGGGCCTTTCATCACGCCGGGGCCGCAGCCGGTGCACACGTCGAGGCTGCGCAGGCCGAGTTCGTGGCCGACCTTTTTGGTGTATTTGTATTCTTCGGTATTGATCGAGTGCCCGCCCCAGCACACCACGATCTTCGGCTCGACGCCCGGGCGCAGGGTGCGAGCGTTGCGCAACAGGTGGAACACGTAGTCGGTGATGCCCTGGGAGCTGCTCAGGTCGATGCGCTGGCTGTCCAGTTCGTTTTCGGTGTAGACGATGTCGCGCAGGGCGCTGAACAGCATTTCCCGGGTGCTGGCGATCATTTCGCCATCGACGAAAGCGTCAGCGGGAGCGTTCAACAGTTCCAGGCGCACGCCACGGTCCTGCTGGTGGATACGGACTTCGAAGTCTTTATAGGCGTCGAGGATGGTCTTGGCGTTGTCGATGTGCGCGCCAGTGTTGAGGATGGCCAGGGCGCATTGACGGAAGAGGGTGTAGATGCTGCCGGTACCGGCTTCGCTCAGTTGCTGGACTTCACGTTGCGACAGCGTTTCGAGGCTGCCTTTAGGGCTTACGGAGGCATTGATGACTTGTCTTTGGGGCATTCTGATTCCCTGAAAGCACGGCCACCGGACCATGGAAGGCCCGTGGCTTGAGGATAGTGCGCGCCGTTTTCGGTCGCATTGGACTGGCATTTTCCCCGGCACTGGAGCCAGGCGCAAACACCGTCGCGCACCATCATGCCGCAGAAGTTACTGAATCAGCTTCCAGTTTTTGTAGAAAAACCGCCGCAAGGTAAAGACGGCTCCGGCAAAAGCCGCGATCAGGCCGTTTAGCAAGGACGGCATCAGGGTTGGCCGCACGATATCGATGAACAGGCAGTAGCGCTTGGCGTCGTTCTTGTTGAAGGAAGCGTGCATCAGCGTGTCGTCGAAGATAAACAGCGGGTCATCGTGCCAGTAGTGCTTGTGCTTGCCGACCTGAATGTACACGCCGTCGTGATGGGGCGCCGGTGCCATGTTGTAGAGCACGCGGAACATCATGCGCAGCGGGCCGAAGTGAAACGAAGTGGAACGGTTTTCGTTGAACACCGACACGCCGATGGTTTTCACGTAGGGCAGTTTTTCCCGCAGTTGCGGGATATCCAGGGTGGTCTCGATCGGGCGACCGTACCATTGGAAAAACAGCATGCCGCGTTTTTTCTCGGCCATGCGCTCATCCAGGTACTGGATGATTTCGTCTTTGTTGGCCATGGCGTCGTCGATCACCTTTTGCAGGTCTTCGCGCCAGGCTGGCGGCAGGTCGTTCATCTTGTAAACGTGGCGATTGCGCAGGCTCAACAAATCAAACAGCGTGTTGAACGGTGCCAGCAGCCAGGTATTGCGGCCGTTGCCGACGAAGTACTTCTTGATGGTCGGGCCGTCGTACAAGCCATTGCGCAGGAAGTCATACAGCCCGCAGAACACCACCAACAGCAGAAACACGAGGGTGGTACGCGGGAAGCAATAAATGAACAGCAATACGCCAAGGACCCAGGCGGCGGACGCCAGGCGTTTGCGGATGACACTCTTACTCATGAAACTGGGCTCCATCGGGCGGTTTTCGATTGCTTCAAAATCGCCCGATCCTGGGCTGGCAAGGCCAGGCAGATGAACGTAAATCCCTATGGCGGGTGCCGGATTTGAAACATGTCGAAATAATATCGCCATCATAAGGGGTTATTTAGCCGCCGGGCGGTTTAAATATTGCGAAATTGTGAAGGTCGAGCACAGTTTTTTACCACTGCCCCCGCAAACCACCGCAGTTGTGCGCCGGATCAAACGCTTGGCGGATAGCATTTTGTGAACAGAAGATTTGCGACTATCGTGACGCTTCGGTTTTCCGGACGTCATAGACCGGTACGATTGACGCTGTAATGGCCACCATTGGCCTTCGGCACCTTGGAAGAGGCAGAAATTTTATGATCATCAAACCGCGGGTTCGTGGCTTTATCTGTGTGACCGCTCACCCGGTTGGCTGTGAAGCGAACGTCAAAGAGCAGATCGACTACGTGACCGAACACGGTGCCATCGCAGGCGGCCCGAAAAAGGTGCTGGTCCTCGGGGCTTCCACCGGCTACGGCCTGGCCGCGCGCATCAGCGCTGCCTTCGGCTGCGGCGCCGACACCCTGGGCGTGTTTTTTGAGAAAGAAGGCGAAGAAGGCAAGCTCAGCTCTGCCGGCTGGTACAACAGCGCCGCCTTCGAGAAGTTTGCGCTGGAAAAAGGCCTGTATGCCAAGAGCATCAACGGCGATGCGTTCTCCGACGAGATCAAGCGCCTGACCATCGAAACCATCAAGAAAGACCTGGGCAAGATCGACCTGGTGGTCTACAGCCTGGCCGCGCCACGCCGTACCGACCCGCAAGGCGTGGTGCACACCTCCACTCTGAAACCGATCGGCAAGGCCGTGACCCTGCGCGGTATCAACACCGACAAGGGCATCGTGGTCGACACCACCCTTGAGCCGGCTACCCAGGAAGAAATCGACGGCACCGTGAAAGTCATGGGCGGCGAAGACTGGCAGCTGTGGATCGACGCCCTGCGTGACGCCGACGTGTTGGCCGAAGGCGCCAAGACCACCGCGTTCACCTACCTCGGCGAGAAACTGACCCAGGATATCTACTGGAACGGCTCCATCGGCGAAGCCAAGAAGGACCTCGACAAGAAAGTCCTGACCCTGCGCGACAACCTGGCTGCACTGAAGGGCGACGCCCGTGTGTCGGTGCTCAAGGCCGTGGTGACCCAGGCCAGCTCGGCGATCCCGATCATGCCGCTGTACCTGTCGCTGCTGTTTAAAGTGATGAAAGAGCAGGGCACCCACGAAGGTTGCATCGAACAGGTCTATGGCCTGTTCAAGGACAGCCTGTATGGCAAAGAGCCCAAGCTCGACGCCGACGGCCGCCTGCGTGCCGACCTGAAGGAACTTGAGCCGAAGGTTCAAGACGCGGTAGCGGCCCTGTGGAATCAGGTCTCTGACGACAACGTCAACGAGATCAGCGATTTTGCCGGCTACAAGGCAGAATTCCTGCGCCTGTTCGGTTTCGAGATCGACGGCGTGGACTACGACGCTGACGTCAATCCGACCGTGAAGATCAAGGGCCTGGTTCAGGCTTAAGCGCTTCGGGTAATGAAAAAGCGGCCTCCAGGGGCCGCTTTTTTGTGCGCGTCATGCCAGACTGAGGCCGTTATCACACCCACGCTAACGGAGGATCTTCATGACGATTCGTGCAGTCGTTTTTGATTTCGGCGGTGTCCTGTTCGACTGGAACCCGCACCATCTCTACCGCCAGCTGATTGCCGACGACCATGAACGCCAGCAATTCCTGGACACCGTCTGCACCCAGGCCTGGAACACCGAGCAGGACGCCGGGCGCACCCTGGCCGAGGCGACCCGCACGCTGATTGCCGAACATCCGCAGCATGAACCACTGATCCAGGCGTACTACGACCGCTGGCACGAGATGCTGCGTGGTTCATTGCCTGAGGGCGTGGCGATCCTCGAAGCCTTGCATGAGGCAAAGATGCCGCTGTTCGGCCTGACCAACTGGTCCGCCGAAACCTTTCCCTATGCCCGAGCCAACTACCCGTTCCTGCGATATTTTCGCGACATCGTGGTGTCTGGCGAAATCAAGTTGATCAAGCCCGATCCCGCGATCTACCACGCCAGCCTGGCGCAGGTGCGCGCCCATCTGCCGGATATCCAGCCGGGGGAGGTGGTGTTTATTGACGATGTAGTCGGCAATATCGACGCGGCCATTGCGCTTGGCTGGCAAGGGATTCACCACGTATCTGCCGGGCAGACCCGCGAACGCTTGCGCGAACTCGGGGTGGACCTCTAGCGCGCCCACTTCTCCATGACGAAATCCACAAATGCCCGCAGCTTGGGTAGGCGATAACGGTCTTGGGCGTACAGCAAGTGCATTGGTCGGCTGGGCAGTTGGTAGTCCGTCAGTAATGCCACCAGTTTCCCGGCCCGCAAGTCTGGCTCGACCAAGGCGTCAGGCAGCATCACGATGCCCATGCCTTCCAGTGCAGCCTGGCGCAAGGCCTGCGAACTGTTAATGGTCAACGAGCCGGAAACGGGGATTTCCACGTCGCCCTCTGCGCCGCGCATTCGCCACAACTTGTCGGCGTTGCGCCAATCGTCGGTCGCCGGGTAAGCGAACGCCAGGCAGTCATGTTGCTGCAGATCATCGGGGCGTTGAGGTGTGCCACGTCGCGCCAGGTACTCCGCAGAGGCGCAGAGGGTGATGGTGTAATCCTGCATGGGGCGCGCAATCAGGCTTGGAGCGTCCAGGTCGCCCAAGCGGATGGCCACGTCAAAGCCGCTGTCGACCATGTCCATCCGCTGGTTGCTCAGCACCACGTACAGCTTGATCTGTGGGTAGCGCCGGGAAAATTCGCTGAGCGCCGGTGCCAGGCGTTCGGTGCCAAAAGCCGGTGGTGCGGTGATCCGCAGCAGGCCCTTGGGCACGTCGCTGTTGGCTTGTTCGGCCATTTGCTCAGAGTCTGCCACCAACCCCAGCACTTCCAGGCAACGCTGATAATACAGGCCGCCAAACTCGGTCAGGCTTTGCTTGCGTGTGGTGCGTTTTAGCAGGCTGACCCCAAGTCGTTGCTCCAGGGCACGCAGGTGATTGCCGACCATGGTGGTGGACATGCCGCATGACTGCGCGGCGGCCGTCATGCTGCCGGCTTCCACCACTTTCACGTACACCGTCATCGCCTGGAACAGATCCATTATCAAGTCCTGGTTTAAAGTGATTGCAGATTTATGCAGTTTATCCAGCTCAGATGGCTAACGATACTGGCGCCATCACTACGATGCACTGGAGCCTGATGCCATGACCGCCGCCTGCCTGATGACCACTTATCAACCGTCGCCCCTGAGCTTTACCCGTGGCCTTGGCACGCGCCTGTGGGACCAGCAGGGTCGCGAATACCTGGACGCCGTGGCGGGTGTGGCGGTGACCAACGTCGGTCACTCCCACCCGCGCCTGGTGACGGCCATCAGTGAACAGGCGGGCTTGCTGCTGCACACCTCCAACCTCTACAGCATCGACTGGCAGCAGCGGCTGGCCCAACGACTGACCCAGCTTTCCGGGCTGGACCAGGCGTTCTTCAACAACTCCGGTGCCGAAGCCAACGAGACGGCACTGAAGCTGGCCCGGCTGCATGGCTGGAAAAAGGGCATCGAACAGCCGCTGGTGGTGGTGATGGAAAATGCATTTCACGGGCGCACACTGGGCACCATGTCCGCCAGTGACGGGCCTTCCGTGCGGCTAGGGTTTCAACAGTTGCCGGGGGATTTTATCAAGGTCGGCTTTGGTGACTTGAAGGCGCTGGAAGCCGTGACCCAGAAGTTTGGTGCGCGCATTGTCGCGGTGCTGCTGGAGCCGATCCAGGGTGAAAGCGGCGTGCAAGTCGCGCCGCAGGGTTATCTGAAAGCCTTGCGCGAGCACTGTACCCGGCAGGGCTGGTTGCTGATGCTCGATGAGATCCAGACCGGAATCGGCCGCACCGGTCGCTGGTTTGCCTTCCAGCATGAAGGCATCGCGCCGGACGTGATGACTTTGGCCAAAGGCCTGGGCAACGGCGTGCCGATTGGCGCGTGCCTGGCCCGGGCTGCTGTTGCGCAACTGTTCACGCCCGGAAGCCACGGCAGCACCTTTGGCGGCAACCCGCTGGCCTGTCGCGTGGGTTGTACAGTGCTGGAAATCATCGAAGAACAAGGCCTGCTGTACAACGCGGCGCAACAGGGCGAGCGGCTGCTGGCGCGCCTGCGGGTGGAGTTGAGTGAACATCCCCAGGTACTGGCGATTCGCGGGCAAGGGCTGATGATCGGCATCGAACTGGCAACACCTCACCGCGACCTGGCCCAGCGCGCGGCGCAAGAGCATGGCCTGCTGATCAACGTCACGCGGGGCAAGATCATTCGCCTGCTGCCGCCGCTGACTATCGATGGCAAGGAGGTGGAAATGATCGTGCGTGCGCTTTCCCGGTTGCTGGACTAGACATGGATGAGGCTGACGCGGAGCGTCACTGGCTGCATTCCCACGCAGAGCGTGGGAACGATCAGGGGTAGCCGGAGCCCACCTGCACCCCGTTCAGCCATTCCTGATTCAGGGTCTCGGTATCCCCCAGGTAATCCAGCAACCACGCCATGGCCGGCGACAGTTTGTTCTGCGCCCACGCCACACACGACGGGCTGGCAGGGAAGGGCCGGGACAGTTGCAGGGCGCTCAGCTCGCCACGCTCGATCCATGGCTGCACCAGGTGCGCCGGCGCCATGCCGACGCACAGGCCATCCCGCAGGCAATCAATCGCCGAAGCCCAATGCGGCACCACCAACCGGCGCTGGTTATCCAGGGTCCAGGTGTCGCGCTTGGGCAGGTTGCGCGAGGTGTCGGTCATGCACAGGGAGGCGAAGGGCCGTAACTGGTCATCGCTGAGCAGGCCTTCTACGGACGCAAGCGGATGCCGACTGCTGACCACGCACAGCCAGTTCAACAGGCCCATGTCGCGAAACGTGAAATGACTGGCCACCGGTACCGCGCTGGTGGCGCCGATCACGATGTCGGTACGGTCATCGGCCAGGGCATCCCACACGCCGTTGTACACCTCGTATTCCATCAGCAATTCCACCTCCGGGAACTGGCGATAGAAATCCAGCACCAGTTGCCGGCAGCGCTGCTGTTTGACGATGGAGTCCACCGCGACTTTCAACTGACCGCTCCAGCCATTCGCCACTTGCTGGCATAGCCGACGGGTGCCGAGCATTTTTTTCATGACGCCCCGGGCCTCGTCGACGAACAATTTACCGGCGGGCGTCAGCTCTACGTCTCGATGACGTCGGACAAACAACGGTACCGCCAGCCATTCTTCGATTTGCCGCACGGTATAGCTGATGGCCGACGGCACGCGGTGCAGTTCCTGGGCGGCGGCGCTGAAGCTGCCGTGGCGGGCTACCGCATCCACCACATCGAGGGAATATTCAGACCACATGAAAGTTGCCTTCAAAAATATTGATAAGAGCGTTCAATTATTATCGCTTCACAGGGAAATGCTCAGCTTCATAATAGGCGCCAGTCAGCAAATAGTTTGATGGCAGTTTATACAAGGCTTCAATGAAAAATTCTTTTGGATTCACCTGGTACCTGGCGGGGCTGAGCATGCTCGGCTATCTGGCCATGGATATGTACTTGCCGGCGTTTGGCGCCATGGGCGAGCAACTGCAAATTTCCCCCGGCGCCGTGGGCGCAAGCCTGAGTATTTTCCTCGCCGGCTTCGCCGTCGGGCAGTTGTTGTGGGGGCCGTTGTCCGACCGGCTTGGGCGCAAGCCGGTCCTGCTCACCGGCCTTTCCCTGTTTGTTCTGGGTTGCCTGGGCATGTTCTGGGTCGAGACCGCGCCGCAGCTGTTGGCCTTGCGTTTTGTCCAGGCGATTGGCGTGTGCTCCGCCGCTGTCAGTTGGCAGGCACTGGTGATCGACCGCTACCCGGCGGACAAGGCGCATCGGGTGTTCGCCGGCATCATGCCGCTGATGTCTCTATCACCAGCCCTCGCGCCGCTGCTGGGGGCGCTGATGTTGAATCACTGGGGCTGGCAGGCGATCTTCGGTGTGTTGTTGGTGGTGTCGTTGCTCCTGCTGCTGCCCACGTTGTTTCTCCGGCCGCTGCCGAAACGCCTGACAACCGATGCCGAACCCTCCCGGCTCGGCTATGGGCAACTGCTCAAGTCGCGGGTGTTCACTGGCAACGTGATGATCTTCGCCGCATGCTCGGCCAGCTTCTTCGCCTGGCTCACCGCCTCGCCGTTCATCCTCGGCGGCATGGGCTACAGCCCCAACGACATCGGCTTGAGTTACGTGCTGCCAACGCTGTCGTTCCTGATCGGTGGCTACAGTTGCCGCAGCGCGTTGCAGCGGTTCCAGGGCAAGACCTTGTTGCCGTGGTTGCTGCTGGCGTACTGCATCAGCATGGTCGCGTTGTACCTGGTCGCGACCTTGACCGTACCGACGCTTGCCACCTTGCTGATTCCGTTCTGCCTGATGGCGCTGGTCAATGGCGCCAGCTATCCGATCGTGGTGGCGAATGCGCTGATGCCGTTTGCGGAAAATTCCGGCAAAGCGGCAGCCTTGCAGAACACCTTGCAGTTGGGCCTGTGCTTTCTTGGGAGCCTGATTGTGTCGTCGATGATCGACCAGCCGCTGTTGATCACCGCGATTGTGATGCTGGCGACCGCGCCACTGGCCGTGTTGGGCTACTGGATGGCACGGCCGAAGGTTGACGATGCGGATGCCGACCTGGTGCGCGCCCGCTAGAAAGTCACTTCCATGTTCACCGTCGGCGTTGATGTGCGGCTGCCCCGGCCGCCGTCCACGCCGAACTTGTTATGCCAATACTCGTAACCCACCCCCAGGTACAGGTTCGGCTTGATGCTCTTTCCCGGGCGCACCGCCACCATTAGCGCGGTGCGCATCAGGGTTTCAGGCGCCGTATCGCGGCCATGGAAGTCCTCGCCTTTTTCCCCGACGTGATTGATAAACCCCTGAAACTTCGCCCCGTGGTTGCCGATCTCGAAAGGCCGCATCCAGGTCAGGTTGAGCATGTAGGTATCGTCGAAGGTGTGGTCGGGTTCTTTCGCACCGGGGATGCCGGAATGGTTCCTTTCCTTGTAGTACATCAGGCTCAGGTCCAGCACGCCGACGGTGTTGAACTTCAAGGTCGGGCCAATCACCAGCGCACGTTTTTTCGCCGAGGCCAGGTTGTTGTTGCGGTTGGCATCAAAGCCGAAGGTCAGCGCGTAATCCTTGATCACCCCGGTGCCCAGCGGCACATCGAATACCCGTGAGGCGTACAGCTGGTGCCGGTACACGGCATACACTTCGCTGCCGCCGTGGTCGGTGCCCTTGCGTGGGTCGCGGCTGTCGGACAGGAACACATCGAGGTTCAGGTAGTTGCTGCCGTACTGGTAGCCGCTGGCGTGGGTGAAGCTGTAGATGCGCTTGCTGAAGTCGTCCGGGTTGTTCGGATTGGTGAACTGCTGTCCGTAGCGAAATCCTACGCTGTTGTTCATCCATTCCAGCGCGACAGCCTCCCCGCCGCCGAACAGTGTGAGTAATACGGTTGCGCCGTGCAGTGCCTTTTTCATTGTTTTAATTCCTTTGGCGTTTTGGCTCATGGCGACCGCGCAAGGGTCGTCGGGCGCAGTATCCGCACATCCTTTGCGGGTTCCAAAGAACAGAATCTCGCCTGGGCCGATGCCGAAACGGCAGCACTGAAGCTGGCCTGAGAGTCAGGAAATACGTGGCGCCGAGGATGTTTCCTGATGTTCGCGCAAGCTGATTTCTTCACTGAGCAGATGGGCCATGGCTTGCACCGCCATCGGCAAGTCCCGGTCTTTGCGGGCGTACAAGCCGAGGTCGCTGAAGATCCCGCCCTGGTCGCTGAGTGGGATGTGCAACAGTTCGCCGCGGGCCAAATCAGCCTCCACGCCGATGCGTGTCTGGAACGCGATGCCCAGTTGCTGGCGCGCCAGTTGCCGGGCCAGCTCCATCGAATTGCTTTGCAGCAGCGGCTTGTTCGCCGCCGCCGAACGCTTGTGCAGCGGCGCGATCAGGTGATGAACCGAGAGTTCGCTCTTGGCCTGGATCACCCCATGTTCACAGCAACGTGCATAACTCACGCACGCCTCGCCGGCCAATGGATGCCCCGGTGTCATCAGCGCACCCAGGCGGAAATGGCCGACACACACCTGGATGGTTTCGCTGCTGCGCGGTAACGCAAAAGCCAGCCCCAAGTCAGCCTGGCCGTTGATCACCGCACCGGGAATCGACTGCGAACCTTGCACCGTGACGCCAATGGTGACTTTCGGATAACGCTCACGCATGCGCTTAAGGGCGGCGGGCAGCAGTTCCACGGTGGCGCCTTCCACCGTGGCGATTTCCACATGGCCGGTCTGCACGCCGTTCAAGCCATCGAGTTCGCCGCGCACACGCTCCACATCCTGCAACAGAACACTCACGTGACGGGTCAGGATCTCGCCGGCCGCCGTCAGGCGCAGCCCGCCGGGCAAACGTTCGAACAGCGCCGCGCCCACTTCGTCTTCCAGCTTGAGGATCTGCCGGTTCACCGCCGAAGACGCCACGTTCAGGCGGCGTGCGGCTTCGCGGATCGAGTGGCAACGGCGAACCATGTCGAAGTAGTAAATCGCCGGAGCGTGGATGCGCAGCTTGCGGTTGAGCATTTTTTCAAGTCCTTGTGCGCAGCACTTCGAGCCACGGGGCAGGGCGGCTGAATGGATTTTTGTAACGCAGTTGAAGGTCTCTTTGTGAAATTGATTGTATACAACTCTATGGACATCCAATCTTTCTATTGCATACAGTGAGCGCACAACAAAAACAGAGAACCCCTCACCATGACTATCCCGAAGGCGTCACCGCAGCGGCCAGAAGATGAGAATCTCGGCGTCGCAGCCAACATGGCTTACGGCCTGCAGCATGTGCTCACCATGTACGGCGGCATCGTGGCCGTACCGTTGATCGTCGGTCAGGCGGCCGGGTTGTCGCCGGCGGATATTGGCTTGCTCATCGCCGCTTCGCTGTTTGCCGGTGGCCTCGCCACGCTGTTGCAAACCCTGGGGTTGCCGTTCTTCGGCTGCCAGTTGCCGCTGGTGCAAGGGGTGTCCTTTGCCGGGGTGGCGACCATGGTGGCGATCGTCGGCAGCGACGGCGCGGGCGGTATCCCGGCGATACTCGGGGCGGTGATGGCCGCGTCCTTGATCGGCTTGCTGATTACCCCGGTGTTCTCGCGAATAACCAAATTCTTCCCGCCGTTGGTCACCGGGATTGTGATCACCACCATCGGCCTGACCCTGATGCCCGTCGCCGCCCGCTGGGCCATGGGTGGCAACAGCCGCGCGGCGGATTTCGGCAGCATGCCGAACGTCGGCCTGGCGGCGCTGACCCTGGTGCTGGTGTTGCTGCTGAGCAAGATCGGCAGCGCGACCATCTCGCGGCTGTCGATCCTGCTGGCGATGGTGATCGGTACGGTGATCGCGGTGTTCCTCGGCATGGCTGACTTCTCCAGCGTGACCCAGGGCCCAATGTTCGGCTTTCCCACGCCATTCCATTTCGGCATGCCAACCTTCCATCTGGCGGCGATCATTTCCATGTGCATCGTGGTCATGGTGACGCTGGTGGAAACCTCGGCGGACATTCTCGCGGTGGGTGAAATCATCGACACCAAAGTCGACTCCAAGCGCCTCGGCAATGGCCTGCGCGCGGACATGCTGTCGAGCATGTTTGCACCGATCTTCGGTTCGTTTACCCAAAGTGCCTTTGCCCAGAACGTCGGGCTGGTGGCGGTGACCGGGGTCAAGAGCCGCTATGTGGTCGCCACCGGCGGGATATTCCTGGTGATCCTCGGCCTGCTGCCGTTTATGGGGCGAGTGATTGCTGCAGTGCCGACTTCAGTGCTGGGTGGGGCCGGAATCGTGCTGTTCGGCACCGTGGCTGCCAGTGGTATTCGGACCTTGTCCAAGGTTGATTACCGCAACAACATGAACCTGATCATCGTCGCCACTTCCATCGGTTTTGGCATGATCCCGATTGCGGCACCGAGTTTCTACGATCACTTCCCGAGCTGGTTCGCGACTATTTTCCATTCGGGGATCAGTTCGTCGGCGATCATGGCGATCCTGTTGAACCTGGCGTTTAACCACTTCACCACCGGCAACTCGGATCAGCAGTCGGTGTTTGTTGCCGGGACTGAGCGCAGCCTGTGCTTCCAGGACGTGGCGGCGTTGCGGGACGGGGATTACTTCAGCGGCGGCAAGTTGTTTGATGCCGAGGGCAAGGAGATTCCGTTACTGGCAGACGTGCCGAAGAAAGCGGTGGTGCAGGGCAGGGCGCAGGCCAGCGAGGTGTAACAGCAAATCATTGTGGCGAGGGAGCTTGCTCCCGTTGGGCTGCGAAGCGGCCCCAGCTTTTGCGACTGCTTCGCAGTCGAGCGGGAGCAAGCTCCCTCGCCACATAAACGGTGTTATCAGCTGACTTTTCTGTGTGGCACAGAGCAGGCCTGATCCAAAAACTGCACCACCGTCCCCATGCACGCCTGTCGCTCTTCAACATGCGGCATGTGGCTGGAGTCTTCGAACAGCGCCCAGCGCACATCGGTAATCTCATCCAGGAACGGCTTGACCACCAGCGGCGTGGCCTCGTCATGCCGGCCGGAAATCACCAGGGTCGGCACATTGACCTTCGACAGCCGGCCAATCACGTTCCAGTCTTTCAAACTGCCAATCACATGGAATTCCGTCGGGCCGCTCATGGCGTGGTACACCGTCGGGTCGGAATCCACCTGGGCGAAGGTGCGGGCGACTTCTTCCGGCCATGGATTGACCCGGCACACGTGCTGGTCATAGAAAATCCGCGAGGCGGCCAGGTATTCGGGGTCTTGGTAGGTGCCGGCCTGTTCGTGCTTGAGCAGGGTTTCGTGCACGCCTTCAGGCAGTAACTTGCGCAGGCGGTTGGCCTCGGCGACCCAGGTCCGCATGCAGGTCGGCGAGTTGGCCGGGATAAACGCACGCAGACCCTTGGGTTGCAGGATGGCGTGTTCGCTGCCGAGCATGCCGCCCCAGGATTGACCCAGGATTGCGTAGTTATTGCTGATTTGCAGGTGGTCCAGCAGGTTGTCCAGTTCTTCCAGGAACAAGCCCACGGTCCAAAACGACGGGTCTTTTTCAGGCAGGTGCGTGGAGCGGCCGTTGCCCAGTTGGTCGTAGTGAATGACCGCGTGGCCACTGGCAGCCACGTCCTTGTAGGCGTCGACATAATCATGGGTGCAGCCCGGGCCGCCATGGAGGATGACCAGTGGCGTGAGGCCGCTGTCCAGGTCGCCGGTGACCCGATACCAGGTCTGGTAGTCGCGAAAAGCCGCATAGCCTTCGCGGATGGTTTCGATGAATTCCATTTCGTGCCCTGCCCTGAGAAAAAAGTGATCAGGCACACGATAGTCGGCACAGAAAGTTTAAGTAACTAGCAAAACAGCTAGGTTTTGCCTTTGGATCAGTCTTCCAGCAACCGGTAATGGGTGGCTCGCACGACCGCTTGTACCCGGTTCTTGGCCCCCAGCTTATGCATGGCCGACGCCAGGTGCAGGGTGACAACGGCCAGGGAGCGGCTCAATTGCGTGGCGATTTCGGCGGCGGTCAGGCCGTCGGCAGCCCATTTCAGGCACTCGCGCTCGCGTTTGGTCAGACGGATGTGCGGGTAGGAGCGCAGTTCCTTGCTGAAAAGCGGGTAGGCCGCTTCCTGCAAGGCATGGGTAATCAGGTTGAAATCCGACAGGGTCTGACGGGCATCCTCCAGCACCGTGCTGGCCTTGCCGGTGCGCAGGCCGGTCAGTGAGGCGAAGCCGCCACGGGGCAAATGGATCGGCACGCTGACGCCGCAGGTCATCTGCTGGTCGTGCAGGTAGCTGGAAACGGGGGCGTGGCAGGGGTCGATGATCTTTTGCAGCGCGGTGTCGGCCTTGGCCTCGTAGGACCAGACAAACGGTGAAACCGTCGACAGTGCGAGGTGTTGCACCGGATCGATCTGATAAAAACCGGAACTGCACCACAAGCTGTACCAGTCTGGCGGCGTATTGCGCAGTTGCAGCACAGAAGGGGTGATCAGTGCACCATTATGGTCAATGGGCACGGGGGTGTAGTCGTAGACCAGCGCATCAAAACCCAGGTCCTGGGCCAATACGAGGGTGTTGTCCATCTGTTCATCCAGGCTCCTGCCGGGGATGAGACGGTCATTAAAGGCAGTTAACCTGGCCAGCATCCGTTCTGCTCCCGAATTCGTTTGAATCTCGTCTTGCTGCAAGTAGAATGCCACGCCCCGGCGAAGGACTGCCAGACCAAACCTATAAGAATTACCAGGTTATGGACGCGCGGCATCCTCGGTAGTGTTGGCCTTTAAACGGCCACTATCCACAGGGCCGACACACAACAAGGAATGTATGCATGTGGCGTGAAATTGCCCCCGACCAGCAGTACAACGTGCAAGTCGATGGCCACAACCTCGTGGCCTACAGCTTTGGCGAAGGCGATGAAGTGTTGCTGTGTCTCAATGGCGGCCCGGGGCTGCCTTGCGACTACTTGCGCGACGCCCATGGCTGGCTCAAGGACAACGGCCTGCGAGTGGTTGCATTCGACCAGCTTGGCACCGGCGCATCAGCCAGACCGACCGATGTTTCGCTGTGGGAAATCAGCCGTTATGTCGAGGAAGTCGAGACGGTGCGCCAGGCCCTGGGCCTGGGTCGCGTGCACCTGCTGGGACATTCCTGGGGCGGATGGCTGGGCATCGAGTACGCCATTCACTATCCCGACGCGCTGAAAAGCCTGATCCTGGAAAACACCGTCGGCGACATTCCGCACCTGTCCCTTGAGCTGGAACGCCTGCGCGGCGCCCTGGGCAGCGAAACCGTGGCGATGATGCAACGCCACGAAGCCATGGGCACTCTCGACCATCCGCAGTACCAGGCCGCCATCACCTTGCTCAACTACCGCCACGTCTGCCGCCTGGACGAGTGGCCGGCACCGGTCCAGCGCTCCCTCGGCGACTGGAACATGGGGCCCTACGAAACCATGCAGGGCCCCAACGAATTCCTCTACATCGGCAACCTCAAGGACTGGAACCGCATCCCCGAGATGGCCGAATTCAAGATGCCGATACTGATCACCACCGGCCAGCACGACGAACTGACCCCGGCCTGCGCCATGCGTATGAAAAGCGCGGCCAGGCACGCTGAATTACACGTGTTCCCCAACAGCAGCCATATGCCGTTTTACGAAGAGCCCCAGGCTTACTTCCCGGTGCTGCTGGACTTCCTTGCTCGTCACCGAGGCTGACGGATGAACCTGGCGCGTTACCGTTTTGTGCTGTCCCGGCCGCTGCAATTGCTGCCGGTGCTGTTTGGCATCAGCCTGATCACCTTCGTGCTGGTGCGCTCGATTCCCGGTGACCCGGCGCGGGCCCTGTTGGGATCGCGCAGCACCCCGGACGCCTTGCTGAAGATCCGCGCCCAATACGGCCTCGACCAGCCACTCTGGTTGCAATATTTCTACTTCCTGAAGAACCTGCTCAAGGGCGATCTCGGCCAGTCGCTGCTGTACAAGGTCGACGCGCTGAAACTGATCGTCACCCGCATCGAGCCGACCCTGTTCCTGGTGCTCGGCAGCGTGCTGCTGGCGCTGTTGATCGCCGTGCCGATGGCCACCGTGGCCGCACGCAATAAAGGCGGCTGGGCGGATAACCTGATCCGGCTGTTCACCACGGTGGGCCTGGGCATGCCGGCGTTCTGGCTGGGCTTGATGCTGATTCTGTTGCTCAGCGTGCAATGGGGCCTGTTCCCGGTCTCCGGCTATGGGCGCACCTGGCTGGACAAGGCGCACCACATGGTTCTGCCGTGCCTGACCATCGCCTTGGCGCTGTCGGCGGTGCTGGTGCGCAACCTGCGGGCGAGCATGCTGATGGAGTTGCAGGCTGATCACGTGACTGCCGCCCGGGCGCGCGGCTTGTCGGAGGCGGCGGTGTTTCGTCGCCACGTTTTGCCCAATTCCCTGGTGCCGGCGGTCAACCTGTTGGCGGTGAACATTGGCTGGCTGATCAGCGGCACGGTGGTGATCGAAAGCCTGTTTGCGATTCCCGGCATCGGCCAGTTGCTGGTGCGCGGGATTTTCACCCGCGACTACATGGTGGTGCAGGGCGTGGCGATGGTGCTGGCCTGTGCGACCGTGCTGGTCAACTTTGTCGCCGATGTGGTAACGGTCGCGCTGGACCCGCGAGTGAAGATGCAATGAGCAGTCGCCCCTTGATTGCCCCGTGGCGCTTGCGCCTGCGCTTTGGTTTCCGCAATGGCCGGCTGACGGCGGCCTGGGGTCTGTTGATTCTGCTGACATGGCTGGCGCTGGCACTGTTCGCTCCGTGGATAGCACCGTTCGATCCGATTGCGCAAAACACCGATATCAGTTTGCTGGGCCCCAGCCTGTCCCATCCATTTGGCACGGACAACTACGGCCGCGACATTCTTTCGAGGGTGATCTGGGGCGCGCGCATCGACCTGCAACTGGCGGTGGTCGGAGTGATCTTTCCGTTCCTGATCGGCACCTTTGTTGGCGCGGTGTCCGGTTATATCGGCGGGCGTTTTGACAGTTTTTGTATGCGGGTGATTGACGTCATCCTCGCGTTCCCCTTTCTGGTGCTGATGCTCGCGATCATGGCGATCCTCGGCCCGGGTTTGAAAAGCTTTTATATCGCCATGGCGCTGGTGGGTTGGGTGTCCTACGCACGACTGATCCGCTCGCAGATCCTGGTGCTCAAGGAAAGCGACTTCGCCTTGGCCGCCAAAAGCCTGGGCTTTGGCCATGGGCGCATTCTGTTTCGGCATTTGTTGCCCAACGCGATGTTCGGTTCGATTGTGTTCTCGATGTCTGACGCGGTGCTGGTGCTGCTCAACGGTGCAGCCGTCAGCTACCTCGGCCTGGGCGTGCAACCGCCGACCGCCGAGTGGGGCACCATGGTTGCCGAAGGCCAGGCGTTTATCACCACCGCCTGGTGGATTTGCACCTTCCCGGGCCTGGCCATCGTGACATTGGCCATGGGTTTCAGCCTGCTGGCCGATGGTGTGGCGCAAGTGCTGGGGGATCGCTCATGAGTCTTCTGCAAGTGCAGGACCTGAGTGTGATCGCCAACAACACCGGGCGCGATGTGACCCTGGTGGACCGGGTGTCCTTCGACCTGGCCGAAGGTGAAATCCTCGGTCTGGTGGGCGAAAGCGGTTCGGGCAAGACCATGGCCTGTCGCGGTCTGATGCGTTTGCTGCCGTCCTCGAGCCTGCGGGTGCAGGGCGGTTCGGTGCGCCTGGCGGGCAAGGACCTTCTGACACTGGATGACGCGGGCATGCGTGCGGTTCGTGGCGGGCAACTGGGCATGATTTTCCAGAACCCCAGCAGCCACCTCGACCCGCTGATGCGCATTGGCGAGCAGATCGCCGAAGGCATCCGCCTGCATCAGGGTGCGTCGAAAAAAGACGCGCGATTGCAGGCTATCGAAGTGCTGCGCCAGGTCGGTATTCCCGATCCCCAGGCGCGTATCGACAACTATCCTCACGAGTTTTCCGGCGGCATGCGCCAGCGGGCGATGATCGCCGTGGCCCTGGGCTGCAATCCAAAAGTGCTGATCGCCGACGAGCCGACCACCGCCCTCGACGTGACCGTGCAGGCCCAGATTCTGCGCCTGCTGCTGGACCTGCGGGACCAGCGCGGCCTTTCGATCATCATGATCACCCACGACCTAGGCGTGGTGGCGCAAACCTGCGACTCCATCGCCGTGATGTACGCCGGGCGCCTGTGCGAGCACGGCAGCAAATACGAGCTGCTGGCACACCCGCAACATCCGTACACCGCTGGCTTGATCGAGTGCCAGCCCGCCACCAGCAGTGGGCACGCCTTGTTGCGCACTATTGCCGGGCAACCGCCGTTGCTCGATGCCTTGCCCAAGGGCTGCCGGTTCAACCCGCGATGCCCGCAAGTCGGCAGCTTGTGCACTGAGCTGTTGCCGGAAGGCGCACGGGTTGCCTGCCACTATCCTCTGGGAGTTCGCCCATGACGCTTTTACAGGTGAATGACCTTGAGGTGCGTTTTGCCGCCTCCGGCAGTGGCGTATTTGGCCTGAATAAACAGTGGGTGAGGGCGGTCAACGGCGTGTCGTTGACGCTGGCTGCTGGCGAAACCCTTGGGTTGGTGGGTGAGTCCGGCAGCGGGAAAAGCACCCTGGGGCGGGCGATCCTGCACCTCAACCCGATCAGCGCCGGGCAGGTGGTATTTGACGGCATCGACATGGCTCACGCCGGGCCTGTCGACATCGCGCGTTTGCGGCACGAGACGGCGATGATCTTCCAGGATCCCTACGCGGCCCTGAACCCGCGTCTGACGGTCGGCGAAACCATCGCTGAAGTCCTGCGGGTGCAGCGCAAGGTGGCGTCAGAAAACATTCCACGCCGGGTCGACGAATTACTCGACCTCGTAGGCCTGCGCCCCGAACTCGCCAGCCGCAAGCCCGGCTCTCTCAGCGGCGGCCAGTGCCAGCGCGTCGGCATCGCCCGGGCGCTGGCAGTGGAGCCACGGCTGATCATCGCCGACGAATGCGTGGCTGCCCTGGATGTGTCGATCCAGGGCCAGATCATCAACCTGCTGCTGGAACTGCAACAGCGCATGAACCTGGCGATCCTGTTTATCGCCCACGACCTGGCCATCGTCCGCCGCCTGTGCGACCGGGTGGCAGTGATGTACCTGGGGAAAATCGTCGAGGAAGGCCCGGTGGAAGCGGTATTCACCACGCCGCGCCATCCCTACACCGCAGCGTTGATCCAGGCGATCCCGGAGATTGATCCGTACCGCCCACTGCCCAGCGAACCGTTGCCGGGCGAGCCGCCGAGCCCGCTGAAATTGCCCAGTGGTTGCGCCTTTCACCCGCGTTGCCGGCATGCACGAGCCGTGTGTGCCGAGGTATTGCCGCCGACTCACGTTGTGCAAACGCATCGGTACAGTTGCGTGCTTGAAGAACCTTTGCTTTGAACCCTTCCTGCCGATCATGAACAACCGCCGTTATAGACAAGGAGTTATGACATGCAATCCCGTCACTTGAAGTTGCTCGCCGCCGCCACGCTCACTGCGTGGTCGCTGACCGCCGGTATCGCCCATGCGGCCGGTGTACTCACCATCGGTTGCCGTGAAGACAGCACCACGTTTGACCCGATCAAAAGCGCGCAGAACCGCGACACCTGGGTGTTCGCCAACGTTTACGACACCCTGGTACGCGTGGATAACCTGGGGACCAAGATGGAGCCGGGGCTGGCAGAAAGCTGGGACATTTCCAAGGACGGCCTGACGTACACCTTCAAACTGCGGGCCGCGAAGTTCTCGGATGGCTCGCCGATCACTGCTGACGACGCCGCCTTCAGCCTGTTGCGCATTCGCGACAACAAGGCCTCGCTGTGGAGCGACCCGTTCAGCCTGATCAACACCGCCAAGGCTGCTGATCCGCAGACCCTGGTCGTGACCTTGAAAACCCCGGCGGTCGCCTTCCTCTCGCAACTCGCTTCGCCGACGGTGTCGATCCTGTCGGAAAAAGCCATGACCAAGATGGGCGAAGACGCCTACTCGGAAAACCCGGTGACCTCCGGCGCGTTTACCGTGGAAGAGTGGCGCAAGGGCGATCGGGTGATCCTGAAGAAGAACCCGAACTTCTGGCAGGCAAGTAACGTGAGCCTGGATGGCGTAGAGTGGGTGTCGGTCACCGACGACAACACGCGCATGCGCATGGTGCAGAACAACGAACTGGACACGGCGATCTTCGTCCCGTTCTCCCGGGTTGAAGAGCTTAAGAAAGACAAGAACGTGGTGGTCCACTCCGACCCGTCGACCCGTGAAGATCACCTGTTGATCAACCATGCCCACGGCCTGCTGGCCAAGCCGGCAGTGCGTCAGGCGCTGGACATGGCCATCGATAAACAATCGCTGGTGAAAACCGCCACCTTCGGCCAAGGCACCGTGGCCTATTCCTACATCCCAAAAGGCTCGCTGTACCACTACGCCAACAACCTGCAACGCCCGTATGACCCGACCGAAGCCAAGAAACTGCTGGCTGCTGCCGGCGCCCAGGACTTGAAGTTGAACTACGTGGTCAACGCCGGCAACGAAGCCGACGAGCAGATTGCGGTGATGATCAAGGATCAGTTGGCCAAGGTCGGCGTGACGGCCAACCTGCAAAAGGTCGACCCGACCCAAAGCTGGCAGATGCTGGTGGACGGCGAATACGATATTTCGGTGATGTACTGGACCAACGACATCCTCGACCCGGACCAGAAGACCACCTTCGTGCTGGGCCACGACACCAACCAGAACTACATGACTCGCTACAAGAACGACAAAGTGAAGGACCTGGTGGCGGCCGCACGGATCGAGGCGGATCCGGTCAAGCGTGAGCAGATGTATGTCGACCTGCAGAAGATGGCGAAACAGGATGTGAACTGGATCGACCTGTACTACAGCCCGTACATCAACATCTCACGCAAGAACGTGAGCAACTTCCTGCAAAACCCGCTGGGGCGTTTCACCCTTGAGGAAGTGGTGAAGAACTAAGTTCTAGAGAACACCGCAATACAAATGTGGGAGCGGGCTTGCTCGCGAAGGCGGAGTGTCAGTCAACAGAGATATCGACTGATCCACCGCCTTCGCGAGCAAGCCCGCTCCCACATTAGATTGCGCTATGTTCCAGATAGTTATTGCGCGTCAAACGCCTGCCCATTGATGCCCGTACTGTCCGGCCCCATCAGGTACAGGTACACCGGCATGATTTCTTCCGGTGTCGGGTTATCGGTCGGGTTCTCCCCTGGATACGCTTGCGCCCGCATGCTGGTGCGGGTTGCGCCTGGGTTGATGCTGTTGGCACGCACTGGTGCAACGTTATCCAACTCGTCCGCCAGGGTTTGCATCAGGCCTTCGGTGGCAAACTTCGACACCCCGTACGCCCCCCAATAAGCCCGGCCCTTGCGGCCCACGCTGCTGGAAGTGAACACCACCGACGCATCCTGGGACAGCTTGAGCAGCGGCAACAGCGTGCTGGTCAGCATGAACATCGCGTTGACGTTCACGTGCATCACCCGCATGAAGTTCTCACCGGACAACTGTTCGATGGGCGTGCGCGGGCCGATGATCGAGGCGTTGTGCAGCACGCCGTCGAGGTGGCCGAATTCCTTTTCGATCATCGCTGCCAGCTCATCGTATTGATGGGGCAGGGCGGTCTCCAGGTTGAACGGGATCACCACTGGCTGTGGCTGGCCGGCGGCTTCGATTTCGTCATACACCTGGGCCAGGTTGGCTTCGGTCTTGCCCAGCAACAGCACGGTGGCGCCGTGGGCGGCATAGGTTTTTGCCGCTGCGGCACCGATTCCGCGACCGGCGCCGGTGACCAGGATGACCCGGCCCTTGAGCAGTTCTGGACGTGCGGAGTAATCAAACATAAATAACCTCGACAAAGTTCACAGAAAATCCATGTGATTGATTGCGGCTAAGGCTGGCTAAGGCTTCTGTGGCGAGGGAGCTTGCTCCCGTTCGACTGCGCAGCAGTCGCGAAAAGCGGGGCTGCTTCGCAACCCAACGGGAGCAAGCTCCCTCGCCACAACGTTGCATCAACCTCAGGCAGTCCCAATCAGCAGCTGCACAGTGCGCTATCCAGCACTTTGCGCAATTCCAGCGGGTGATCCACCACCACGTCGGCACCCCAGTTACGCGGGTTGTCGTCCGGGTGGATATAGCCGTAGGTGACCGCCGCAGTGCGGGTGCCGGCGTCGCGGCCCGATTCGATGTCCCGCAGGTCATCACCCACGAACAGCACGCTCGCCGGGTCCAGGTCGAGCATCTTGCACGCCAGGATCAACGGCTCCGGGTCCGGCTTGCTGTTCTTCACGTGGTCCGGGCAGATCAACAGCGCCGAGCGTTCGGCCAGGCCCAGTTGCTGCATGATCGGTTCGGCAAAGCGCAGTGGCTTGTTGGTGACCACGCCCCAGATCAGCTTGGATTTCTCGATATCCACCAGCAGCTCTTCCATGCCCTCGAACAGCTTGCTGTGAATCGCGCAGCCCTTGAGGTAACGCTCCAGGAATTCCTGGCGCAGCTCTTCAAAACCCGGGGATTCGGGGTCCATGGAAAAGGTCACGGCCACCATCGCCCGGGCGCCGCCGGAGATTTCATCGCGGATGTGCTGGTCGTTCATCGGTGCCAGGCCGCGGTCAGCCCGCATGGCCTGGCAGATGGCGATAAAGTCCGGCGCGGTGTCCAGCAGGGTACCGTCCATGTCGAAAAGAACCGCTCGCAACTTCACAGGCTTACTCCTCGCGCAGGGTCTGGATCATGTAGTTGACGTCAACGTCGCTGGCCAGTTTGTAGTGCTTGGTCAGCGGGTTGTAGGTCAGGCCGATGATGTCCTTGACGGTCAGCCCGGCCTGGCGGCTCCAGGCGCCCAGCTCGGAAGGGCGGATGAATTTCTTGAAGTCATGGGTGCCGCGAGGCAGCAGCTTCATGATGTATTCGGCGCCGATGATCGCGAACAGATAGGCCTTCGGATTGCGGTTGATGGTGGAGAAGAACACCTGGCCACCGGGCTTGACCATGCGGAAGCAGGCGCGGATCACCGAGGATGGGTCCGGCACGTGCTCGAGCATTTCCAGGCAGGTGACGACATCGAACTGCCCGGGCATCTCTTCGGCCAGCTCTTCGGCGGTGATTTGGCGGTATTCGACGCTCACGCCGGATTCCAGCTGATGCAACTGGGCCACGGCCAATGGCGCTTCACCCATGTCGATACCCATCACGGTGGCGCCGCGCTGGGCCATGGATTCGCTGAGAATCCCGCCGCCGCAACCCACATCCAGCACTTTCTTGCCGGCCAGGTTGACGCGTTCGTCAATCCAGTTGACCCGCAGCGGGTTGATGTCGTGCAGGGGTTTGAACTCGCTTTCGCGGTCCCACCAGCGATGGGCGAGGGCTTCGAATTTGGCGATTTCAGCGTGGTCGACGTTGCTCATGGGGAATCCTCTAAATCTGATAAAACGTTTTTGCCCGCCCTGGCATGCGCTGCCAGGGCCGGCGTTATTCGCTGTGTCCGCTGATGCGCTGGCCCCAGGCGATGGCCGTGGCGCACACCTGTTGTTCATCCAGGCGGGTCAGTTGCCGGTCGTCGAGCAATTGCTTGCCGCCGACCCAAAGGTGTTTCACACAATCGCGTCCGGTGGCATATATAAGCTGTGAGACCGGATCGTAGATCGGTTGTTGCGCCAGGCCCGACAAGTCGAAGGCCACGATATCCGCGGCCTTGCCGACTTCCAGCGAGCCGATTTCACTTTCCAGGCCCATGGCCCGGGCGCCGTTGAGGGTGGCCATGCGCAAGGCGCGGTGGGCATCCAGGGCGGTGGCCGAGCCGGCGACGGCCTTGGCCAGCAACGCGGCGGTGCGGGTTTCGCCCAGCAGGTCGAGGTCATTGTTACTGGCGGCGCCGTCGGTGCCTACTGCCACATTGACGCCGGCTTGCCACAGGCGTTCCACCGGGCAGAAGCCGCTGGCCAGTTTCAGGTTGGATTCCGGGCAGTGGATCACGCTGGTGTTACTTTCTACCAGTAAAGCCAGGTCGTCATCGCTGATTTGGGTCATGTGAACAGCCTGGAAGCGCGGCCCCAGCAAGCCGAGGCGGCCAAGCCGTGCCAGCGGGCGTTCACCGCGCTGTTCAACGGACTGCTGCACTTCGAAGGCGGTTTCATGCACGTGCATGTGGATCGAGGCGTCCAGCTCCTCGGCGATCACTCGGATTTTTTCCAGGTTTTCATCGCAGACGGTGTACGGCGCGTGGGGGCCGAAGGTGATTTTGATCCGTGGGTGATGCTTGAGGTCGCCGAACAGCTCGACGCCCTGGCGAATCGCCTCGTCGGCGTCAGCGGCACCGGGAATCGGGAAATCCAGGATCGGGATGGCGATTTGCGCACGGATCCCTGCGTTGTGCACGCGTTCGCTGGCGACTTTCGGGAAGAAGTACATGTCCGAGAAACACGTGATACCACCCTTTATCTGCTCGGCGATCGCCAGGTCAGTGCCGTCGCGCACGAAGGCTTCGTCGACCCACTTGGCTTCGGCGGGCCAGATGTGGTTTTCCAGCCAGGTCATCAGCGGCAGGTCGTCGGCCAGGCCGCGAAACAGCGTCATGGCCGCGTGGCCGTGGGCGTTGATCAGGCCGGGGCTGAGCAGCATGCCCGGCAGTTCGCGCACTTCGGTCGCTGCGAGCTTCAAGGCCGCGGCGCGTGGGCCGATAAACGCAATGCGCCCGTCACGAATGCCCAGGCCGTGCTCCTTGAGCACTACGCCGGCAGGCTCGACAGGTACCAGCCAGGTGGGCAGCAGCAATAAGTCGAGCGGGGCGGCAGTTGGCGTCATCGAGGGTGGTTTCCCTGGCATCTATAAAGAACGGCGAAGTATACCCGAGCGTCCTGGCTGGCGGATCGCTATAATCGGCGGCTTTTGTTCATGAGTGCGGGGTGAGGGATGCGCGATCGACTGTTGGCTGCGGAGAAAGTGAAGGCCATCGACTGGCGTGATGGCGCACTGTACCTGCTCGATCAGCGTGCTTTGCCGTCTGCAGAAACCTGGGTCGTCTGCAGCAGTGCTGCCGAGGTGGCTGAGGCCATTCGCTCGATGGTGGTGCGCGGTGCGCCGGCCATTGGCATCAGTGCGGCGTATGGCCTGGTGCTGGCCGCCCGTGCTCACATCGCCGAGGGCGATGACTGGCAGGCTGCCTGGGAGGAGGACTACGCATTGCTGGCGGATACCCGTCCGACGGCGTCGAATCTTTTCTGGGCCATGAAGCGCATGCGTGATTGCCTCGATCGCCTCAAGAAACACGCCGACCCGCTGGCGGTGCTGGAAGCCGAGGCGGTAGCGATTCACCAAAGCGATCGCGAAGCCAACCTGACCATGGCGCAACTGGGTGTGGAACTGATCCGCAAGCACCAGGGCAACGTCCAGGCGATTCTGACCCATGGCAATGCGGGCGCGCTGGCTACGGGTGGCGTGGGTACGGCCCTCGGCGTGATTCGCGGGGCGTTCCTGGAGGGCATGGTGGAGAGGGTCTACGCCAACGAAACCCGGCCCTGGCTGCAAGGCTCGCGGTTGACGGCCTGGGAGTTGGCCAATGAGGGCATTCCCGTCACCGTGAATGCGGATTCGGCGGGCGCGCATATCCTCAAGACCAAAGGCGTGACCTGGGTGATCGTCGGTGCCGACTGCATTGCCGCCAATGGTGACGTGGTCAGCAAGATCGGCACCTATCAGCTGGCGGTGTGCGCCATGCACCATGGCGTGCGCTTCATGGTGGTGGCAGCCAGCTCCAGCATCGACCTGATGGCGGCCAGTGGTGATGACGTGCCGCTTGAAGAGCGCGACGCCCGGGAGCTGCTGGAAGTCAGCGGCACCCGCGTAGCCGCCGATGTAGACGCCTTCAATCCGGTGTTTGATGTAACGCCAGCGGACCTGATTGATGTGATCGTCACTGAAAAAGGCATCGTCGAACGCCCGGACACGGCGAAGATGGCGCAATTGATGTGTCGTAAACGCCTGCATTAAGGCAATTCGCCCCCAAAAAACATCCAGGATCCAGTTCTAAGCCCCTCTCGTCGCCGTCAAGCCTGTCATCCGTCAACTTACTATGCTCCATGCGCATCAGGGGGATAGGTGCGTGGCGGCGATTGTGATAACATCCGGCGGTTTCCAGGGTCACCCCAAGGGGTAACCTTTAATGCGCAGATCCGTGTCATAACTCGTTGATTTGTCGTAAGTCGTTGCCAGGCATCATGCCAGCAGCGGCGAGCTTCGTTCGTCCCATAGGATGTGACGAGGTTTCACCCGAAAAAGGAATCAGGCTTCTCATGGGCGAACTGGCCAAAGAAATCCTCCCGGTCAATATCGAAGACGAGCTGAAACAGTCCTACCTCGACTACGCGATGAGCGTAATTGTCGGTCGGGCACTGCCTGATGCGCGCGATGGCTTGAAGCCCGTGCACAGGCGTGTGCTGTTCGCGATGAGCGAGCTGGGTAACGACTGGAACAAGCCGTACAAGAAATCTGCCCGTGTTGTCGGTGACGTGATCGGTAAGTATCACCCTCACGGCGACACTGCGGTGTACGACACCATCGTTCGGATGGCCCAGCCGTTTTCCCTGCGCTACCTGCTGGTAGACGGCCAGGGCAACTTCGGTTCGGTCGACGGCGACAACGCTGCGGCCATGCGATACACCGAAGTGCGCATGACCAAGCTGGCGCACGAGCTGCTGGCTGACCTGCACAAAGAAACCGTGGACTGGGTGCCGAACTACGACGGCACCGAAATGATCCCGGCGGTCATGCCGACCCGTATTCCCAACCTGCTGGTCAACGGCTCCAGCGGTATTGCCGTGGGCATGGCCACCAACATCCCGCCACACAACCTCGGTGAAGTCATCGACGGTTGCCTGGCCCTCATCGACAACCCTGAGTTGACCATCGATGAGCTGATGCAATACATCCCGGGTCCAGACTTCCCGACTGCCGCGATCATCAACGGTCGCGCCGGCATCATCGAAGCCTACCGCACCGGTCGTGGCCGCATTTACATGCGCGCCCGCTCGATGATCGAAGACATCGACAAGGTCGGTGGCCGTCAGCAGATCGTCATCACCGAACTCCCTTACCAGCTGAACAAGGCGCGTCTGATCGAGAAGATCGCCGAGCTGGTTAAAGAGAAGAAGCTGGAAGGCATCACCGAACTGCGCGACGAGTCAGACAAAGACGGTATGCGCGTGGTGATCGAGCTGCGTCGTGGCGAAGTGCCTGAGGTGATCCTCAACAACCTCTACGCACAGACCCAGCTGCAAAGCGTATTCGGTATCAACGTGGTAGCGCTGATCGACGGCCGTCCGCGCATCCTGAACCTCAAGGATCTGCTGGAAGCCTTCGTGCGTCACCGCCGCGAAGTGGTGACCCGCCGTACCGTGTTCGAACTGCGCAAGGCCCGTGAACGCGGCCACATCCTGGAAGGCCAGGCGGTTGCGTTGTCGAACATCGACCCGGTCATCGCCCTGATCAAGGCCTCGCCGACCCCGTCGGAAGCTAAAGAAGCCCTGATCAAGATGCCGTGGGAATCCAGCGCCGTAGTGGCGATGGTTGAGCGGGCCGGTGCCGATTCGTGCCGTCCGGAGACTCTGGACCCACAATACGGCCTGCGCGACGGCAAGTATTTCCTGTCCCCGGAACAGGCCCAGGCCATTCTGGAACTGCGTCTGCACCGTCTGACCGGCCTGGAACACGAGAAACTGCTGGCCGAGTACCAGGAGATTCTCAACCAGATCGGCGAGCTGATCCGCATCCTCAACAGCGCCGTGCGCCTGATGGAAGTGATCCGCGAAGAACTGGAAGTGATCCGCGCCGAATACGGCGACGTGCGCCGCACCGAGATTCTCGATGCCCGTCTCGACCTGACCCTGGGTGACATGATCCCGGAAGAAGATCGCGTCGTGACCATCTCCCACGGTGGCTATGCCAAGACCCAGCCTTTGGCTGCGTACCAGGCACAGCGTCGTGGCGGTAAAGGCAAATCGGCTACCGGCGTCAAGGATGAGGACTACATCGCTCACCTGCTGGTTGCCAACAGCCACACCACGCTGCTGCTGTTCTCCAGCAAGGGCAAGGTGTACTGGCTGAAAACCTACGAGATCCCGGAAGCGTCCCGCGCCGCCCGTGGTCGTCCGTTGGTCAACCTGCTGCCGCTGGACAGTGATGAATACATCACCACCATGCTGCCGGTAGACGAGTACACCGAAGGTCACTTCATCTTCATGGCCACCGCCAAGGGCACCGTGAAGAAGACCCCGCTGGAATCCTTCAGCCGTCAACGCAGCGTGGGCCTGATCGCCCTCGAACTGGACGAAGGCGACGTATTGATCAGCGCGGCCATCACCGACGGCGAGCGTGAAGTCATGCTGTTCTCCGACGGCGGCAAGGTTACGCGTTTCAAGGAGTCCGACGTTCGTGCCATGGGCCGTACCGCCCGCGGTGTGCGCGGCATGCGTCTGCCGGAAGGGCAGAAGCTGATTTCGATGCTGATCCCGGAAGAAGGCAGCGAGATCCTCACTGCTTCCGAGCGTGGTTATGGCAAGCGCACCGCCATCAGCGAGTTCCCGGAGTACAAGCGTGGCGGCCAGGGCGTTATCGCCATGGTCAGCAACGACCGCAATGGCCGCCTGGTCGGCGCGGTCCAGGTGCTCGACGGCGAGGAGATCATGTTGATTTCCGACCAGGGCACCCTCGTACGTACTCGGGTTGATGAAGTGTCGAGCCTGGGGCGTAACACCCAGGGCGTGACCCTGATCAAGCTGGCCAAGGACGAAAAACTGGTCGGCCTTGAGCGTGTCCAGGAGCCATCGGAAGTCGAAGGCGAGGAGCTGGAAGGTGAGGAGCTTGAAGGCGAGGTGATCGCAGCAGGCGATGATAACGTCGACGAGCCAACACTCGACGCTGCCGCAGACGAAGAAGAACCGCAGGAATAAGCGGACACACAGGGGGCGGATGAAGATTCGCCCCCTTGTTGTTTGTCCCCTTTGAAATACAACGCCGCCCCCTGTAGGAGCGAGCTTGCTCGCGAAAATCGCCAACGATAACGCGGGCTGCCTGATACGCCCTTGCGCTCTCGGGTTTTTCGCGAGCAAGCTCGCTCCTACAGTGTTTGATTTCAGTCCCACCAGATCAGAGAGATTGGATGTGAGCAAGAGAGCCTATAACTTCTGTGCCGGTCCCGCGGCGCTTCCTGAAGCAGTCCTGCAGCGCGCGCAGGGTGAACTCCTCGATTGGCATGGAAAAGGCCTCTCCGTGATGGAAATGAGCCATCGCAGCGATGAGTTCGTGTCCATTGCCACCAAGGCCGAGCAGGATATGCGCGACTTGCTGGACATCCCGTCTGACTACAAAGTGTTGTTCCTGCAAGGCGGCGCGAGCCAGCAGTTCGCCCAGATCCCGCTGAACCTGCTGCCGGAAGATGGCACTGCCGACTATATCGACACCGGTATCTGGGGGCAGAAGGCCATTGAAGAGGCTTCCCGTTACGGTCACGTCAATGTGGCGGGCACTGCCAAGCCTTACGACTACTTCGCCATCCCCGGTCAGAACGAGTGGAAGCTGTCGAAAGACGCGGCCTATGTTCACTACGTAGCGAACGAAACCATCGGCGGCCTGGAGTTCGACTGGGTGCCAGAAGTGGGTGATGTTCCGCTGGTGTGCGACATGTCGTCGGACATCCTCTCGCGGCCTATCGATGTGTCCAAGTACGGCATGATCTACGCCGGTGCGCAGAAGAACATCGGTCCGAGCGGCATCCTGGTCAACATCATCCGTGAAGACCTGCTGGGGCGTGCGCGTTCGCTGTGCCCGACCATGCTCAACTACAAGGTCGCGGCCGATAACGGCTCGATGTACAACACGCCTCCGGCCTTCGCCTGGTACCTGTCGGGCCTGGTGTTCGAGTGGCTGAAAGAGCAGGGCGGCGTGGCTGCCATGGGCAAGCTCAACGAAGAGAAGAAACGTACCTTGTACGACTTCATCGACGCCAGCGGCCTGTACAGCAACCCGATCAACCTGACTGACCGTTCGTGGATGAACGTGCCGTTCCGTCTGGCTGACGACCGCCTGGACAAGCCATTCCTGGCCGGCGCCGACGAGCGCGGCCTGTTGAACCTCAAGGGCCACCGTTCGGTAGGTGGCATGCGCGCCTCCATCTATAACGCTGTGGATATCCACGCCGTCAAGGCGCTGGTGGCTTACATGGCAGAGTTCGAAAAGGAACACGGCTAATGTCTGAGCAAGAACTCAAGGCCCTGCGCGTACGCATTGACAGCCTGGACGAGAAAGTCCTGGAGCTGATCAGTGAGCGCGCGCGGTGTGCCCAGGAAGTTGCACGGGTGAAGATGGCTTCCCTGGCTGAAGGCGAAGTGCCGGTGTTCTACCGGCCGGAGCGTGAGGCCCAGGTGCTCAAGCGCGTGATGGAACGCAACAAGGGCCCGTTGGGCAACGAAGAGATGGCGCGGTTGTTCCGTGAAATCATGTCTTCGTGCCTGGCGCTGGAGCAGCCGCTGAAAGTGGCTTACCTCGGTCCTGAAGGCACCTTCACCCAAGCCGCGGCCATGAAACATTTTGGCCACGCGGTGATCAGCAAGCCGATGGCGGCGATCGACGAAGTGTTCCGTGAAGTGGCAGCCGGGGCGGTGAATTTTGGCGTGGTGCCGGTGGAAAACTCCACCGAAGGCGCCGTCAACCACACCCTCGACAGCTTCCTTGAGCACGACATGGTGATCTGCGGCGAAGTTGAGCTGCGTATCCACCACCACTTGTTGGTGGGCGAAAACACCAAGACCGACAGCATCAGCCGCATCTATTCCCACGCCCAGTCCCTGGCCCAGTGCCGCAAGTGGCTGGACGCGCACTACCCGAACGTGGAGCGCGTGGCAGTGTCCAGCAACGCCGAAGCGGCGAAGCGGGTCAAGGGTGAGTGGAATTCGGCGGCGATTGCCGGCGACATGGCCGCTGGCCTGTACGGCCTGACGCGTCTGGCCGAGAAAATCGAGGACCGCCCGGATAACTCCACGCGCTTCCTGATGATCGGCAGCCAGGAAGTGCCGCCGACCGGCGACGACAAGACGTCGATCATCGTTTCCATGAGCAACAAGCCTGGCGCGCTGCATGAGCTGCTGGTGCCGTTCCACGACAACGGGATTGACCTGACGCGAATCGAGACGCGTCCTTCGCGCAGCGGTAAATGGACTTATGTGTTCTTTATCGACTTCGTCGGCCATCACCGCGACCCACTGGTCAAGGGTGTGCTCGAGAAAATCAGTCAGGAAGCCGTGGCACTCAAGGTGCTGGGCTCTTACCCGAAAGCGGTTTTGTGAGGCTTTAACATGAGTGGCAACTTCCTCGCCCTGGCACAGCCGGGCGTGCAACAACTGTCGCCTTACGTTCCGGGCAAGCCTGTGGACGAGCTGGCGCGTGAGTTGAACCTGGATCCGTCGAAGATCGTAAAACTGGCCAGTAACGAAAACCCGATGGGCCCAAGCCCCAAGGTATTGGCTGCGATTCGTGACGCGCTGGCTGAGCTGACGCGTTATCCGGATGGGAATGGTTTTGAGCTCAAGTCCTTGTTGGCGGAAAAATGCCGCGTTGAGCTGAATCAGGTGACCTTGGGTAACGGCTCCAACGACATTCTTGAGCTGGTCGGGCGTGCCTATCTGGCGCCGGGCCTGAACGCTGTGTTCAGTGAGCATGCGTTTGCGGTCTATCCGATCGTGACCCAGGCCGTGGGCGCTGAAGCTCGCGTGATTCCTGCGAAGGATTGGGGGCATGACCTGCCGGCCATGCTGGCGGCCATCGACGAGCAGACCCGCGTCGTGTTTATCGCCAACCCGAATAACCCGACCGGTACCTGGTTCAGCGCCGAGGTGCTGGACAACTTCCTGCAAGACGTCCCTGAGCACGTGCTGGTGGTGCTGGACGAGGCTTACATCGAGTACGCCGAAGGCAGCGACCTGCCGGACGGCCTGGACTTCCTCGCGGCTTATCCGAACCTGCTGGTCTCGCGTACGTTCTCCAAGGCTTACGGCCTGGCGTCGCTGCGGGTTGGCTATGGCCTGTCCACGCCGGTGGTGGCCGATGTGCTGAACCGCGTTCGCCAGCCATTCAACGTCAACAGCCTCGCGCTGGCGGCGGCTTGCGCTGCGGTGCAGGACGCTGAATACCTTGAAGAAGGCCGTCGCCTCAACGAAAGCGGCATGCTGCAGTTGCAGGAAGGCTTCCGTGAGTTGGGCCTGGGCTGGATTCCGTCCAAGGGCAACTTCATTTGTGTCGACCTGGGTCAAGTGGCCGCTCCTGTGTTCCAGGGCCTGTTGCGTGAAGGTGTGATCGTGCGTCCGGTGGCCAATTACGGCATGCCGAACCACTTGCGCATCACCATCGGACTGCCTGCTGAAAACAGCCGCTTCCTCGAGGCGCTGGCCAAGGTTCTGGCCCGTGGTTGATGTCACTGCATTGCAACCTGCTATGCCTATGATCGGTCGCCTGGTGGTGGTCGGTCTGGGATTGATCGGCGGCTCCTTCGCCAAGGGCCTGCGGGAAAGCGGCCTGTGTGGCGAAGTGGTCGGTGTGGACCTGGACCCGCAGTCGCGCAAGCTGGCGGTGGAGTTGGGCGTGGTGGACCGCTGTGAGGCGGACCTCGCCGTTGCCTGCCAGGGTGCGGATGTCATTCAGTTGGCGGTACCGATCCTGGCCATGGAGAAGTTGCTGGCGCTGTTGGCCGGCATGGATCTTGGGCAGGCAATCCTGACCGATGTCGGCAGTGCCAAGGGCAACGTGGTGCGTGCGGCGCGGCTGGCTTTTGGTGGCATGCCCGCACGCTTTGTGCCTGGGCACCCGATTGCGGGGTCCGAGCAGAGCGGCGTTGAGGCGTCCAATGCGCAGTTGTTCCGTCGCCATAAAGTGATTTTGACGCCGCTGGATGAAACTGATCCTGCGGCATTGGCCGTGGTGGATCGACTCTGGCGCGAGCTGGGAGCGGATGTCGAGCATATGCAGGTCGAGCGCCACGATGAAGTGTTGGCAGCGACCAGTCACCTGCCGCATTTGCTGGCGTTTGGCCTGGTGGATTCGCTGGCCAAGCGCAACGAGAACCTCGAGATTTTTCGTTACGCCGCCGGTGGTTTCCGCGACTTTACCCGGATCGCCGGTAGCGACCCGGTGATGTGGCACGACATATTCCTCGCCAACCGCGACGCAGTGTTGCGCACCCTGGATACGTTCCGCAGCGACCTCGACGCCTTGCGCGACGCGGTGGATGCAGGCGACGGGCATCAGTTGTTGGGCGTGTTCACCCGTGCGCGGGTGGCACGGGAGCATTTCAGCAAGATTCTGGCGCGCCGGGCTTATATGGATGCTGCCGCAAACGCTGATGACCTGGTGTTTCTCGCCAGTCCCGGTGGCCGCTTGAGCGGGCAGATTCGGGTGCCTGGGGATAAGTCGATCTCCCATCGTTCGATCATGCTCGGCTCCCTGGCGGACGGCGTTACCGAGGTAGAGGGTTTCCTGGAGGGGGAAGATGCCCTGGCGACCTTGCAGGCGTTTCGCGACATGGGTGTAGTGATTGAAGGCCCCCACCATGGGCGCGTCACCATTCATGGGGTTGGCCTGCATGGCTTGAAGCCGGCGCCAGGTCCGATCTATCTCGGTAACTCCGGCACTTCCATGCGGCTGTTGTCTGGCTTGCTGGCGGCCCAGAGCTTTGACAGCGTGTTGACGGGTGATGCCTCGCTGTCCAAGCGCCCGATGAATCGCGTGGCCAAGCCATTGCGCGAAATGGGCGCGGTGATCGAGACCGGGCCGGAAGGGCGCCCGCCGCTGACGATTCGCGGTGGCCAGGCACTTAAAGGGTTGACCTACGCATTGCCGATGGCCAGTGCTCAGGTTAAATCCTGCCTGTTGCTGGCCGGGTTGTACGCCGAGGGTAAAACCTCGATTACCGAGCCGGCGCCGACCCGTGACCATACCGAGCGGATGCTGCGTGGTTTTGGTTATCCGGTGGAGGTGGCGGGTGCTACGGCTTCGGTCGAGTCCGGTCGTGCTCTGACCGCAACGCATATCGAAGTGCCGGGGGATATTTCCTCCTCGGCGTTCTTCCTGGTGGCAGCGTCGATTGCCGAAGGCTCCGAGCTGTTGCTTGAGCATGTGGGCATCAATCCGACCCGTACCGGGGTGATCGATATCCTGCGGCTGATGGGCGCGGATATCACCCTGGAAAACCAGCGGGAAGTGGGTGGCGAGCCTGTTGCTGATTTGCGTGTTCGCGCGGCGCTGTTGAAGGGGATCGAGATTCCTGAGGCGTTGGTTCCGCTGGCTATCGATGAGTTTCCGGTGCTGTTCGTGGCTGCGGCATGCGCCGAAGGCCGAACGGTATTGCGCGGGGCAGAGGAGTTGCGGGTCAAGGAGTCCGATCGGATCCAGGTCATGGCCGACGGTCTGCTCGCCCTGGGCGTGAAGTGTGAACCGACACCTGATGGGATTATCATCGACGGTGGCGTGATAGGCGGCGGCGAAGTGCATGCCCATGGCGACCACCGGATTGCCATGGCTTTCAGCGTGGCCTCCCTGCGAGCGGCTGCGCCGATTCGTATCCATGACTGTGCCAACGTGGCTACGTCTTTTCCGAATTTTCTTACACTGTGTGCCCAAGTCGGCATTCGTGTTGCCCAAGAGGCTCAATTGTGAATATCAAAGCACCGGTGATTACCATCGACGGGCCAAGTGGCTCGGGCAAAGGCACGATCGCCGGCATCCTGGCCAAGCGCCTGGGCTGGTGCCTGCTGGACTCCGGGGCGCTGTACCGCTTGCTGGCCTTCGCAGCACGCAACCATGGCGTCGACCTGACCAACGAAGAATCGCTGAAGCTGCTGGCTGCGCATCTTGACGTGCAGTTCGTCGGGGCGACGGAAGGTCATCCCCAGCGCATCATCCTGGAAGGGGACGATGTGACCGACGACCTGCGCAACGAGCAAGTCGGTTCCTGGGCTTCCCAGGTCGCCGCATTGCCGGCGGTGCGCGACGCTTTGCTGCAGCGCCAGCGGGCTTTCCAGGAACCGCCGGGTCTGGTGGCTGACGGCCGCGACATGGGCACGGTGGTGTTTCCCGAGGCGCCGCTGAAGATTTTCCTGACTGCCAGTGCCGAGGAGCGGGCCCGCCGCCGTTACTTGCAGTTGAAGGGCAAAGTCGATGGTGTTAGTCTGTCGAGTCTGCTAGATGAGATCCGTGCACGCGATGAGCGTGATACCCAGCGTGCGGTAGCCCCGCTCAAGCCGGCGGCTGACGCCATACAGCTGGATTCCACGGAGTTGTCCATCGAGCAGGTGCTGGAACGCATCTTGAGTGAAATCGCCATTCGCGATATCGCCGGGTGACCAAGAAGGCCGCAGGGGACCAGTCATAGTCCTGTGGTGCTTCTTTTAATTGAAACTGACCCACACCGTCTGGGGTGTGGAGATGGGCGTATTCTTCGCCCTTATCAACAGGAATTAAAATGAGCGAAAGCTTTGCGGAACTCTTTGAAGAAAGCCTAAAAACCCTGAACCTTCAGGCAGGCTCCATCATCACCGGTGTTATCGTTGATATCGATTACCAAGCTCGCTGGGTAACCGTTCACGCTGGTCTGAAGTCTGAAGCTCTGATCCCGCTGGAACAGTTCTACAACGATGCTGGTGACCTGACTATCAATGTCGGTGACGAAGTTCACGTTGCTCTGGACTCGGTTGAAGACGGTTTCGGTGAAACCAAGCTGTCCCGTGAAAAAGCCAAGCGCGCTGAATGCTGGATTGTTCTCGAAGCAGCCTTCGCAGCTGAAGAAGTGGTCAAGGGCGTTATCAACGGTAAGGTTAAAGGCGGCTTCACTGTCGACGTTAACGGCATCCGTGCGTTCCTGCCAGGTTCTTTGGTCGACGTTCGTCCTGTGCGCGACACCACGCACCTGGAAGGCAAAGAACTCGAATTCAAGGTCATCAAGCTCGACCAGAAGCGCAACAACGTTGTCGTTTCCCGTCGCAGCGTCCTGGAAGCAGAGAACTCCGCCGAGCGTGAAGCTCTGCTGGAATCCCTGCAGGAAGGCCAACAAGTCAAAGGTATCGTCAAGAACCTCACCGATTACGGCGCATTCGTCGATCTGGGTGGCGTCGATGGCCTGCTGCACATTACCGACATGGCTTGGAAGCGTATCAAGCATCCATCGGAAATCGTCAACGTTGGCGACGAGATCGATGTCAAGGTTCTGAAGTACGATCGTGAACGCAACCGTGTCTCCCTGGGCTTGAAGCAGCTGGGCGAAGATCCATGGGTCGCTATCAAGGCTCGTTACCCAGAAAGCACTCGCGTTACCGCGCGTGTTACCAACCTGACCGACTACGGCTGCTTCGCAGAGCTGGAAGAAGGCGTGGAAGGCCTGGTACACGTTTCCGAAATGGACTGGACCAACAAAAACATCCACCCTTCGAAAGTCGTACAAGTCGGCGACGAAGTGGAAGTTATGGTTCTGGACATCGACGAAGAGCGTCGTCGTATCTCCCTCGGCATCAAGCAGTGCAAATCTAACCCATGGGAAGATTTCTCTGGCCAGTTCAACAAGGGCGATAAAATCTCCGGCACCATCAAGTCGATCACCGATTTCGGTATCTTCATTGGTCTGGACGGCGGCATCGACGGCCTGGTTCACCTGTCCGACATCTCCTGGAACGAAGTTGGCGAAGAAGCTGTTCGTCGTTTCAAGAAGGGCGACGAGCTGGACACCGTTATCCTGTCGGTTGACCCAGAGCGCGAGCGCATCTCCCTGGGTATCAAGCAACTGGAAAGCGATCCGTTCTCCGAGTACGTTCAAGAGAACGACAAAGGCGCAATCGTTAAAGGCATCGTGAAGGAAGTTGACGCTAAAGGCGCCATCATCACTCTGGCCGACGATATCGAAGCGACTCTGAAAGCCTCCGAAATCAGCCGTGACCGCGTTGAAGACGCGCGCAACGTTCTGAAAGAAGGCGAAGAAGTAGAAGCCAAGATCATCAGCGTTGACCGCAAGAGCCGCGTAATCCAGCTCTCCATCAAGTCGAAAGACGATGCTGAAGAGAAAGAAGCCATCCAGAGCCTGCGCGACAAGCCAGCTACCTCTGAGCCTTCTGCTGGTCCTACCACTCTGGGCGACCTGCTGCGTGCACAAATGGAAAAGCAGAACTAAGTTCTGTCAGACCATAGAAAAAGGGCGACTTCGGTCGCCCTTTTTTGTGCCTGGGATTTGGTGTTGTGTGCAGCGTCGCCTTGGCGTTATGCGGCTGGAGCGCTGTCGTCACGCTGGCAGCGCATTCGCGCTTGTAGGCTCTATCAGGCAGTGATCGCGCTAGAGTGGCTCCAGTGAGGCTGAGCGAGAGCTGGCTGCTGTGGGGTGCAATGCCTGCTCTCTTCGAGTTACACCCCAAGTCTTTGAATATAAGTCAATACATGGGCTGTTCAAATTCCTCCGGTCATGCTAAAACCTTCGAAGCGCTTTTCCTAGCTGCTTGAAAAAGAAGGGAAAAATATGACGAAGTCGGAGTTGATCGAACGAATTGTCACCCATCAAGGGCTGCTCTCATCCAAAGATGTGGAGCTGGCCATCAAGACCATGCTTGAACAGATGTCACAGTGCCTGGCTACCGGCGATCGGATTGAGATTCGTGGGTTTGGTAGTTTTTCGCTGCATTATCGGGCGCCTCGTGTAGGGCGTAACCCGAAGACTGGTCAGTCTGTCAGTCTCGACGGCAAATTTGTGCCTCACTTCAAGCCGGGCAAGGAATTGCGGGATCGGGTGAACGAAGACGAGGAAGAAGGCGTCTGAGTGTTTTTGGGGTAGGAGAAGGTTATGCGTGGGGTTAAGCGCGTTGTGTTGGTGCTGATTACTTTGGTCGTCATGGTTGGGGTGCTAGCGTTTGTGTTGGAGAATCAACAGAGCGCCGCTTTGTCATTCCTGGGGTGGACCACTCCCCAGGCACCGATTTCCATCTTCATTACATTGGCTTTGCTAGTAGGAATGATCATTGGTCCATTGGTGGGTTTGGCGTTTAGGTTGAACCGCTCCCCTCGGTCGAAGAGATTGGCGCCCTGATCGATAGCTCGGTGCGCACGGAGTGCCGCGCAAGCTTGTGTAGCATTTTTTAAGAAGATTGGCTTTTTCGGAACAGTCCTACAGATTGTCAAGACTTGTAATATGGCAATTAGATGGCAAAATGCTTGCTGTTCTCGAGAATAGGCAATTTTTGTGGCTCATCCCAGCAGCGACGCCGGGGGCGAGCCAGATATTCATAATTCTAAAAAACCATGAATTGTCTGCATAACGAGCCCGCAGTTTCTCTTTGAAGGCAGGTTTTTGTTGTGAGTAGTAGTTTTAATGCCCCTCCGGTACCACCGTCCGATGAAATTGATCTTGTCGCGCTTTTTCAGGCGGTATGGCAGCAAAAGGTCCTCATAGTCATAGTCACTGCGCTGATCGGCGCTATGGCTGCCGTTTATGCCTTTTTTGCTACTCCAGAATATCAAGTCAGTAGCGTTTTGCGCCCAGCGGCGATCAACGAATTGGATGCATTGAATCGATCTCAAATTTACGTTCTCCCCCCTGGAGAGGCGCTGATCAGGATCGGAGCGGCTCTTGAGTCGTATGACACCCGCCTGAGTTTTTTTCGGACTCATCAAAATCTATTTAAGGCATTTGAGCGTCCAGGAAGAACTCTCGAGCAGAGTTTTGAGGAGTTCAATCGTAATTCGATCAATCTGGTTCTGCCTGATCCTAAAAAAGCTGACTCCCTGAGTGCTTATATCAAACTTGAGATGAGCTATCCCAAGGGAATTGATGGTGTTTCGATTTTGAACGGGTTTATTGAGTTCGCGATTGATACCGAGCGTCAGCAGATCGGAGCAGATTTGAACGTAATCGTCAAAAACCGACTGAACGAGATTGAAGGCAAGCTGAAAGCTGCTCGCTCAAGCTATGAGATCGATAAAGAGGCAAAAATTGCCACTCTGAATGAAGCTGATGTCCTTAGACGTGCCCAGTTGCAGGATGAGCTCAAAGCTCTCAGGGCCCAGTTGAAAATCATCCGTGGGGATCGGCTTGTGCTGCTGAACGAGGCAATTGGCATCGCCAAATCGCTGGGTATTAAAAAGCCATCTACACCCTCTTCACTCGGCGATGAAAACCGCGCTGGGACGCCAGGCATGATGCGTACTGAAATCAATAACCAGCAGATTCCCCTGTATTTTATGGGCGTAGACGCACTGGAGGCAGAGCGAAACGCCCTGCAACGGCGCACGTCTGATGACTTTACTGAAGGTCGCATCGCGCAAATTGCCAAAGAGCTGCAACTGCTGCGGGCCAATCGTCAGATTGAGGTCTTGAATCGTCGTGAGAACGAAGACTTGTTTCTAATCAATGTGGAGCCCCTGCGTGCTGAGGAGGCTCGGCTACGTAAATTGAATATCGATATGAGTCGGTTGAAACTGGTGACGATTGACAAGCAGGCGCTCGAGCCGCTGAGTCCAATTAAGCCGAAGAAAGCTCTCGTGCTCGCAATGGGACTGGTTCTGGGTGGGATTCTTGGTGTTCTGATTGCTCTGGTTCGAACACTGCTGGCAAGCAGGAAAAGAATGGCGTCACGTCAAGTGCCTGTTCTCGGCTCTGAACTGCTTGGAGAGGGGAAAGCTCAGGCTCCGACGCGAGTGTGTTAACTGCGTCCACTAGGGTTGCGTCGCTCGATTGTGTGCGAACAACCCGATCTTCAATTCTTCTCTCGGTATTGGGGCTGCTCCTATACCGAAGCAAATCACCTCCGGGTGTTCAAAAGAATGACTCGCCGGCATGCCTAGAGCCTTGAGGCTCTTTGCGTCGCATGTCTGACGTCGGGATCGAGATGCCGCGAGTTCTGATTTATATTGGTATCGCGTAGTATGATTATCTAGCTGTCATGGAACTCTTCTAATTGAGAATCATCGAAGCATGATGGCATTGCGCTATGTTTCGCGGCCTTCTGATTATTCGATTCCGAGTGCATCTGAGGTCGATATTCTTCATGGTGTTCAGCGGGTTGTGGTGTTTAAGCTATCGGGAGCTGATGGGCCAGGAGCGATACGTACCCTACTCGAGGGGGGAGGGTGCGGTAGTGCCGGGAACCAGCCCTGAATTGTTCGCTGATGGAATATGCTGTTCACGAATAATATAGGTGGTGAAATGCCTCAAAAAGCGTGACTGAGGGATTAGTTGGATGCGCGAGCCCTGACTGTACCAGAAGAGAGTACTGAGTCGGCGTCGCGCTTGAAGCACTTCATACTGAAATTAATTCAGTAAATATTATGGATTCTCTGATTATTTAGGCTTTGATTATGCAAAAACTGGAAGATATTAAGCTCGCCATTATCGGCCTTGGATATGTGGGCCTGCCCCTAGCAGTGGAGTTTGGTAAGCATCGGACGGTGGTCGGGTTTGACATTAACCAGCCGCGTATCCAAGCCTTGAAAGAAGGACATGATTCAACTCTCGAAGTCAGTGATGAGGAGCTGAAGCAGGCGGGCTATTTGAGTTATAGCTGTGAGCTGAATGAGCTGGCTGGCTGCAACACTTTTGTCGTTACCGTTCCGACCCCTATCGACGAATACAACCAGCCAGACCTGACGCCTCTGATCAAAGCGTCTGAAAGCATCGGGAAGGTGTTGAAGAAGGGCGATCTGGTAATTTACGAGTCGACCGTATACCCAGGCGCTACAGAAGAAGACTGCGTCCCAGTTCTTGAGCGGGTCTCTGGCCTCAAGTTCAACGTCGACTTCTTCGCTGGATACAGTCCTGAGCGGATAAACCCGGGCGACAAAGAGCACCGTGTTACTACGATCAAAAAAGTCACATCCGGCTCCACCCCTGAAATCGCTGATCTGGTCGACGCACTTTATAATCAGATCATTGTCGCGGGCACTCACAAGGCTAGCAGCATCAAGGTTGCCGAGGCTGCCAAGGTCATCGAGAACACTCAGCGCGACTTGAATATTGCGCTGATCAACGAGCTGGCCATTATCTTCAACAAGATGGGCATTGATACGGAAGCGGTGCTTGAGGCTGCGGGTACGAAGTGGAACTTCCTTCCGTTTCGTCCAGGGTTGGTCGGCGGGCATTGCATCGGTGTTGACCCCTACTACCTTACCCATAAAGCCCAGTCAATCGGTTACCACCCGGAAATTATTCTGGCCGGCCGTCGTTTGAATGATGGCATGGGCGCTTACGTTGTTTCCCAGTTGGTAAAAGCGATGTTGAAAGAGCGCATCCATGTCGATGGTGCTCGCGTGTTGATCATGGGCCTGACTTTCAAGGAAAACTGCCCGGATCTGCGTAATACTCGTATCGTCGATATTGTGAGCGAGCTAGCAGAGTACAACATTGCTGTGGATGTTTATGATCCGTGGGTGAGTGTTGCCGAAGCTGAGCATGAGTATGGGATCACTCCTGTTTCCGAGCCGGGGGTAAATGCATACGACGGTATCGTTCTGGCGGTTGCTCACAATGAGTTCCGTGCCCTGGGCGCAGAAAATATCCGCCGATTCGGTAAGGCGGAGCATGTTCTTTATGATCTTAAATATCTCCTAAGTCGTGAAGAGTCGGACATTCGCCTGTAAGCCCCAGGTTTCTGAAGTCGTTAACCTAAATCAAATTACGAGCTAATATCGATGACCCGCTACGAAACTCTGATAGAAACACTTCCAGCTTCGCCGAAAACCTGGTTAGTCACCGGAGTTGCGGGTTTTATTGGCTCTAATTTGTTGGAAACACTGCTTGGTTTGAATCAGGCGGTTGTCGGGTTGGATAATTTCGCTACCGGTCACCAAAGAAACCTCGACGAAGTAAAAAATACAGTTCTCCCTGAGCAGTGGGCACGTTTTCGATTTGTCGAAGGTGACATTCGAGAGCTCAAGGATTGTCATCAGGCCTGCGAAGGTGTGGATTATGTACTGCATCAGGCCGCTTTGGGGTCTGTTCCTCGTTCCCTTAACGACCCGATCACAACAAACGGTACCAACATTGATGGCTTCCTCAACATGTTGGTCGCGGCACGGGATGCCAAGGTAAAGAGCTTTACTTACGCGGCAAGCAGTTCGACTTATGGCGATCATCCTGGTCTGCCAAAAGTTGAAGATGTGATCGGTAAGCCGCTGTCCCCCTACGCGGTCACCAAGTACGTCAATGAACTGTATGCCGACGTTTTCGCCAGATGCTATGGTTTTGAAACAATCGGTTTGCGTTACTTTAATGTTTTTGGCAAGCGCCAGGATCCTGATGGTGCTTACGCGGCTGTTATCCCAAAATGGGCGGCCGCAATGATAAAAAACGAGGAAGTTTTCATCAATGGTGATGGTGAAACCAGTCGGGATTTCTGCTTCATCGAGAATACAGTTCAAGCCAATATTTTAGCCGCGACTGCAAGCGATTCTTCCGCGCGCAATCAGGTTTATAATGTGGCGGTCAGTGGGCGCACTGATCTCAATATGTTGTTTTCGGCGTTGCGCGAATCCCTGGCGGAAAACGGCATCACTTATGATAAAGAGCCTGTGTATCGAGACTTTCGCGCGGGTGATGTGCGCCATTCACAGGCAGATATTGGCAAGATACAAACGCTTTTGGGATATGCACCCAAGTTTAATATTGGGCAAGGCATCGCAAAGGCCATGCCTTGGTATGCGGAATTCTTGAAGTAAGAATAGCGCGAGATATGGGTTCTCTCTATCTCGCTATATGACTTACTAATAAGTACTCAGCTACGAGGTGCGGTTGAGTGATTAAGATTAGCGCAAGGAAGTTTTATGAGCGATAAGCCTGTTTATGTAACTCAGCCCTACCTTCCGCCACTAGAAGAGTTTGTTCCCTATCTTGAAAAAATATGGGAGAGCAAGACACTGACCAATGGCGGCCCAATGCACCAGCAGCTTGAAAAGGAGCTCTGTGAGTACCTGGGGGTGGAGCACATTGCGCTTTTTAATAACGGTACAATCGCGTTATTGACTGCGTTGCAGGCGCTCAGAGTTACAGGCGAAGTCATTACGACACCTTACTCATTCGTTGCGACTGCTCACTCTTTGTTGTGGAATGGGCTGCAGCCTGTTTTCGTGGATATCGATCCTGTTACTTTTAATTTGGATCCGAAAAAAGTCGAGGCGGCAATTACGTCGAAAACCACAGCTATCATGCCAGTGCATTGCTATGGTTATTCCTGCGATACCGACGCTATTCAGAATATCGCTGATAATTACAATCTGAAAATTATCTATGATGCCGCTCATGCGTTCGGCGTTAACGATGCAGGGGGAAGTATTCTTCGCCATGGCGACTTGAGCATTTTGAGCTTCCATGCCACTAAGGTATTCAATACCTTTGAGGGCGGCGCCATCGTCTGCCCCGACGCGAAGACAAAAAAGCGCATAGAACAATTGAAGAACTTTGGCTTTGTAGATGAAGTCACCGTGGTCGCACCAGGGATAAATGGGAAATTAAGCGAGATTAACGCGGCGTTTGGGTTGCTTCAGCTGAAGCATATCGACAGTGCGATGAGTCTGCGTAAAGAAATTGGTCAACGCTACAGTTCCGGATTAAAAAGTGTTGAAGGTATCAGCCTGAGCCACATCAGTGCAGGCCTTGAGTCGAATTATTCGTACTACCCCATTCTGGTTGAAGATGATTACCCGCTCTCGCGAGACGAGCTTTACGAAGTGTTAAAGGAGCAAAACGTATTCGGTAGACGGTACTTTTTTCCTTTAATCAGCGAGTTTTCCATGTATAGAAGCATGCCTTCAGCGGACAGTCGGAACCTGCCTGTGGCTCATGATATTTCATCGAAAGTTCTTTGCCTTCCTATCTATCCGGCGCTGGAGATGTCTGCCGTTGATAAGGTTGTCGAAATAATTCGTAATGTGAGAAAAGCGTCGTAATGAAGCTCGCAATAATGCAGCCTTACTTTTTTCCGTATGTCGGATATTTTAAGCTGATAGAGACCGTGGATAAGTTCGTTTTCTATGATGATGTTGATTTCATTAAAAATGGATGGATAAACAGGAATCGGATATTTGTATCCGGCAAAGTCGGTTATATGACTATTCCGCTCCTTGGGGCGAGCTCTAATCAAAAAATTTGTGACGTGCAAACCCAGAAAAAATCACTATGGGTCCGTAAGCTGACCGAGGCAGTCAAACAGAACTATTCGAAAGCACCAAACTTCAAAGCGTGTTTCGAGTTGTTCAACGCCGTTCTCGAGCAAGAACAAGACTCAATTTCTGATTATGCAAAATCCAGTGTTTTGTTAACGGTCGAGGCATTGGGTATCGATACTGAGATGGTAATGAGCTCGAAGGTTTACGCAAACGAGCAACTGAAAAGCGAAGACCGGATTCTGGATATTTGCAATAAAGAGCAGGCCGACGAGTACTGGAATTTACCAGGTGGTGCGCTTCTCTATGAGAAAGAGAGTTTTGCTTCGCGAGGCATTGACCTTAAGTTTGTCAAGCCGGCGCTAGTTGAGTATCCACAGGCGGGACGAGATTTCGAGCCCGGCCTTTCTATTTTGGATGTGATGATGTTCAACTCTTTTGATGAAGCTCGCCAGCTTGTCACTAATAAATAAACGATGGGTTATTTATGCTGCCCCCAGAGCTGAAAGATTTAATACACATTGAGCAGCGTCTTCAAAAAGGAGAGTTTATTCGCGGTATCTCTGCAGAAGACTACATTCTGAAAATTGAAGACCAGGCAGAGATTCTCATCCATCACTCTGGTGGGTCGTATAACGGGTTTGTGGCATTTTACTGCAATAATGATGTATCCAGGGAGGGATACATAGCGTTGCTTTTGATCGCTGCAAGTGGCCGAGGCAAAGGGCTTGGGGGCGAGCTCCTGAGCAGTGCACTCATGGTGATGAAGAGTCGCGGTTTCACTGCATGCAGCCTGGAGGTGCGCGCAGGGAACAGTTCAGCGATAAAGCTTTACACGCGGTATGGATTCAAGATAGTAGCAGACGGCGACACGAACATAAAAATGCAGGTTCGGCTATAAATATTCGGGATATAAACAATTGTCGCTTCAGAAGAACATAGCCGCTAACTACGTAAGCCAAATATATGTGACGTTGATTGGCATCGTGATGCTGCCTGTCTATATAAAATACATGGGCGCGGAAGCCTATGGCCTGGTTGGATTTTTCTCCATGCTGCAGGCCTGGTTCAGCTTGCTTGATCTTGGCTTGACACCTACGATCGGCAGGGAAACTGCACGTTTCAAGGCCGGTGCGGTATCGGCGTTGGACTTTCGGCGGTTGTTCCGGGCGCTCCATGTTTTATTTCTGGGCATTGGCATTCTCGGCTTTATTACGTTGTATCTGTTTGCCCCGCTTGTTGTAAAACATTGGCTGAAACTTGATGCGTTGAGTGTCGAACAGGCGAGTTTTGCTATACAGATAATGGCCGCATGTATCGCAATCCGCTGGATATGTGGCTTGTATCGAGGCGTCATCACCGGTGGCGAACATCTGGTTTGGTTGAGCGGCTATACTTCAATCATTGCGACACTCAGATTTATATTTGTTTTGCCCGTCATGTGGTTTTATGGATATACGCCGATTGTATTCTTCTTTTATCAATTAATTATTGCGGTTGTGGAAATTCTCGGGTTGTACATTAAGTCGTATAGCGTACTCCCAAAGGTAGTCAGCGCATCGATGGGGTGGTCGCTCAAACCCATTAGAAGTGTCTTGGCTTTTTCCCTCACGGTGGCGTTTACTGCCTCAATTTGGGTAATGGTCACGCAGACAGACAAGTTGATACTTTCGAGCATATTGCCGCTAAGCCAGTACGGATACTTCACTCTGGCGGTGCTGATTGCTGGCGGGGTAATGGTTATAACCGGACCGATCAGCAGCGCGATTATGCCGCGAATGGCCCGCTTACATGCCGAAAACAAGGAAGCTGATGTGATTACGATTTATCGTAACTCTACTCAACTTGTTTCCATTATTGCCGGTGCCGCATCGATTACCCTTGCAATTTGTGCGCGTCCTTTGCTGTGGGCATGGACAGGTGACGCGACCGTTGTCGAAAACGTTGCCCCGACGATGGTGTTGTATGCGATTGGAAACGGGTGCTTGGCGGTTTCAGCATTCCCTTACTATCTTCAGTATGCTCGCGGAAACCTGAGGCTTCATTTTCTGGGTAACCTGATTTTGTTATGTGTCATGGTCCCCGCTATCTATTTTTCGTCGACCTATTACGGAAGCATCGGTGCTGGCTACAGTTGGATGATGGTCAACCTGACATTCTTGATCTTTTGGGTTTGGTTCGTTCATTCGAGGCTTGAGCCTGGGCTCCACAAGAAGTGGCTGACTCATGATATAGGTTTGATTGTTTTACCCGCAGCCGCAGTCGGACTGCTTGTTAATTGGGTAGATGTGCGAAGTGAAAGCAGGATTTTAAGCGTGCTCATAGTGTTTGTTTCAGGTGGGTTAATTATGTTGACCGCGGTGGCTTTTTCAAGCGCTGCCCGGGCAATGGTAGCTAACAAGATTGTTGGGCGGAGAGGCGTGTGAGTATTGTTTCCGAGGGAGAAAATATAAAGGTTTCAGTATGTGTGCTGACTTATAATCAGGTTGGTTATATCAGCGAGTGCTTGTTGAGCTTGATTAATCAGGTCACGGATTTCAAGTTTGAGGTGATCGTCGGCGATGACTGTTCGACAGATGGCACCAGCGACGTAGTACGTAGTTTGGCGGAGCAATACCCCGATATTGTCAAGCCGCTTATACATGAAAAGAATGTTGGTATCACGGCAAATTACCTTGAAGTGCACGCTTTGGCATGCGGCAAGTATATTGCTCATCTAGATGGTGATGATTACGCTCTTCCAGGGAAACTACAGGCTCAAAGTGACTTTCTGGACGAGCACCCGAACTATAATATCGTCTGGCACAGGATGCTCGTCGAGAATCCTGGCACCAAGGTTGTTGTAGAAGACCTCATTGACTTATCTCGCGTGAGTAACTCGTTCACCAGAAAGGACATTTTTCAATATATAACGATTGGAATGAACAGTTCTAAAATGTATCGGGCCACGGCAAGGGACATTGAACTGCCAGATTTTCCTTTGCTGGATTACTTTGCAAACGTCGAGCAGGTTGGACAAGGCTATGCAGGGTTCGTCAGCGCCAAGCCTTTGGGTGTTTATCGTACAGGTATCGGTATTGCCTCCTCGGGAAACAAAACAAAAGTCTTGCTGGTGAAGTCGTTTGATTACTTTTTGAAAAAGTACAAAGGTAGTGCCGCAGATATATCGGTGTCTATCAGCTTCTTGTTTATTGCCGCACTGAAAAACAGGCGTTTTCAAGACTGTAAACTGTTTTTCCCAATATTCGTTCGCGCTTTTAGACTGACGACTATACCAAAAGTATGGCATGCCAGTAAGATGCTTTCAATGCTCAGAATTCCCGATGCGGTCAAGAGTAAATGAGGTTTTTATGTCGTTAACCTATTTGATCCAAGACCTACGCTCAATCGCAGGTAGTGAGCGTGCGTCCAGAGTGCTCAAGAGCGTAGTGTTTGATCACACCGCTCATTTGACCATCATGTTGCGACTGGGCCAAAGCCTGTTAAAAATTCCCGTTATCGGGCGTGTATTGAGCTTTCTGGTTGAGTATTTTATTCGCATTGTTTTTGGTAGCGATATCTCTTGCAGGGCACAAATTGGCCCAGGTCTCTGCATCATGCACGGTCATGACATAGTGATAGGTGCCGACGTAGTAATGGGGTCGAACTGCAAGATTTTTAATGGTGTGACTTTTGGGAACCAGGACCTATCGAAAACCAGTAAGGGCAATCAACCGACACTGGCAAATAATGTGGTTATTTGTACGGGTGCAAAAGTCCTCGGGCCGATTTTTCTGGGTGACAATGTGGTTGTGGGTGCGAACAGCGTTGTTGTTAAAAGCTTTCCACAGGATACGGTTGTTGTAGGTGTTCCTGGCAAGGCGCTCGTGAGAACGTAACTTCAACTTCGGTGGCAGGGTGAGCAAGGTGCGGTCGTTTTTTTTGGTGTTGGTTGTTTTTTTCTACGTGTTCAATTTTACGCTCAGCTTTCTGGGCGTGCCCTCTGTCGCGCTTCTCATTCCTGGGGCTTTGCTTCTGATTCTTGCTGATCCGTTGCTCCGCGGTTTTGTTGGTTATGCATTTGTCACCTGCCGCTTTGCCATCGTGGCGCTGTTGCTCGCGGGTTCCTTGGGCGTGATGCTGAGTGTTCTCTGGGGTAACGCTGAGACAATATTTCTGGAGATTTTCATAAAGTTTATTGTCGTTCTGCTGTTGGCGTTGGTTATAACTTATTATGCGGTTGGCCGGCGTGCGAATTCAGATGATGCACTCTATGGATTTCATCGATGCTTCGAGTTGATCTATTGGGCGACTGTTCTTCAGGCGTTTTTCATTATGCTGTCGTTCGTGGAGCCCTCTTTTAGGGATTTGTTATCCGCGTCGTTGGCTAACCGTGGAAATATTGAAGTTGATAGTGTTCTGCGCTTTCGCGGTATTCACGATAGCGGCGGTTTTAACCTCAGCGCTATTCTTGCGCTGGCCGCTGTATACGGTGTTTACTCAGTATATTCCCGGGCCAATAATGCGACCATTTGGCGATTTCTAAGCATCTCCGTGATTGCTCTTTCAATTACACTGGTTGCACGTACCGGTGTGGTCGTGTTCCTTCTTGGCGTGGGGCTTCTCGCGATTCGATGGCCTCTGAAGTCCCTCATCGTAGGGGTGGCTTTTAGCGCCTTTGCTGCGCTGGCAATTTTGTTATTCCAGTATTTTTTTCCAGAAAGGTTCGAATTTTTTTCAACCTACGTTTTTGATTATGCGTTCGAGATTTTCATCAACTATTCGAAAGGTCAGGGCCTCACCTCTGCCTCTACGGATGATCTGAAAAGTATGCTTTTCGTCCCGGATCTGTTGAATATTATTGCAGGTAGTGGCTCGTTTGATGATCAAAGTGGTGGCGTCGCGCGGTCTGACTCCGGTTATCTGAAAACGCTGCTTGCCAGTGGCATCGTAGGGTTTGTGCTGGTTTACGCGTCTTATGGTTGGATGTTCTTGAAAATCTGGACAGGGATGCGGCGATTTGCCGATGCGGGCTATTTTGTTTTGGTACTGTTGTGCCTGATTTTAGTTTTGGAAGTAAAGGCTCCTGTGTTTTATCAGAATGACGTGTCTCGCTTGTTTATATTGATATTTTCAAGCGCGCTATTGCACCGGTTTTATAATCGCTATGCGAGCGTGAACCCGAGTGCTCATCTGGCTTGACTCAGGCGGGCGAGAACGGCCCGACCAGTAAATTAATTGCGAGCTTTCCTGATGTGTGGTTTTTCCGGATATTTTACGAACAAGAAGTTTTCTACCGATGAGTCTTCGCTGCTTGAGGCAATGGGCCGCTCAATCATCAACCGTGGCCCGGACGGCGGCGGTTATTGGTTTGATTCAGCCGCTGGTATAGGCCTGTCCCACAGGAGGCTGGCGATTGTCGACCTGACTGCTGCCGGCCACCAGCCAATGCATTCATCGAGTGGGCGCTTCGTAATTGCGTTCAATGGCGAGATCTACAACCATGGCGAACTGCGTGCTCTTCTTGAGGAGAGTGGGCTTTCGCCTACCTGGAACGGGCACTCAGACACAGAAACGCTGCTTGAGTGCTTTGAGCACTGGGGAATCGAAAAGACCCTGCAGGCAACGGTTGGGATGTTCGCCATCGCGCTGTGGGATACCCGGCAAAATGAACTGGTATTGGCTCGGGATCGTCTTGGGGAGAAGCCGCTTTATTGGGGGTGGCAGAATGACGTGCTGTTGTTCGGTTCTGAACTCAAGGCGCTCAAGGTCCATCCTGCGTTTTGCGCTGATATCGACCGTGACGCGTTGGCCCTTTATCTGCGCCACAACTACGTTCCCGCGCCCTACAGCATCTATCAAGGGATAGAGAAGCTGAAGCCGGGGCATTATGTAAGGATCGCGATAGACCAGCGCCGATCGGATGTAAAAGCGCTTCCTTTTTGGTCTTTCAATCGGGCGGTTGAGGCGGGGCTTGCGTCTCCGCTGCAATCTGACGCCAACGCCGTAGTTGATACGCTTGAAGCACAGCTTAGCGAAAGCATCGGCATGCAAATGCTCGCGGACGTGCCCTTGGGCGCGTTTCTAAGTGGTGGCGTGGACAGCAGTCTTGTGGTTGGCCTGATGCAGAAACAAAGCCCGCGACCGGTCAAGACGTTCACCATAGGCTTCAGTGAGGCAGGGTTCAATGAAGCTGAACATGCTCTGGCTGTATCCCGCCATTTAGGTACTGAACATACTGAGATCTATGTTCAATCCAAAGACGCGTTGGACGTTATCCCGGATCTACCGAACATTTACTGTGAACCCTTTGCCGATAGTTCACAGATCCCGACCTTCCTGGTCAGTCGCCTTGCGCGACAACAAGTCACCGTCACTTTAAGCGGTGATGCGGGAGATGAGCTGTTTGGCGGCTATAACCCTTACCAATTTGCCCCACGTATCTGGGGGAAGATCAGCCAGGTGCCGTTACCCCTGCGACGTTTTGCATCCGCAACGCTCAAGGCATTGCCGATAAAAGGCAAGGTCGAGAAGTTGGTGGATATTCTTGATACTCCGAGTCGGGAGGACTTTTATCGGCAACTTGTCAGTCACTGGAAAACACCTTCCAGTGTGGTTATCGGCGCGAAAGAGCCGATTACGGTGCTTGACACCTCTTCAGCGTGGCCCGCTACGCAGCGGTATGAAGAGTGGATGATGGCGATGGATGCACAGACCTATATGGCTGACGACATCCTGGTAAAGGTCGACCGTGCGGCGATGGCCAGCAGCCTGGAAACTCGTGTGCCAATGCTCGATCACCGGGTTGTTGAATTGGCCTGGCGCATACCGTTGGATATGAAGATTCGAGGTGGTGTTGGCAAGTGGGTATTGAGGGAAGTGCTTTATCGTCATGTTCCTCGCGAGTTAATCGAGCGACCGAAAAAGGGCTTTTCCATACCCATCGCGACGTGGTTGCGCGGGCCCCTGCGCGATTGGTCGGAAAGCTTGCTGGATGAAGGCCGGTTGCGCCGGGAGGGTTTCTTCCATCCTGCACCGATCCGGCGTGCCTGGGAACAACACCTCAGTGGTCGGGCTGATCATTCAAGCAAGTTATGGGGGGTCCTGATGTTCCAGGCGTGGTTGGAGGAGCAAGGCCGTTGAAAGTTACCCATATTATTGTCGGTCTGCATATCGGCGGCGCGGAGTTGATGCTGCTTCGGCTCTGTGAGTCATTCAACTCAAGCGGCGATGATGAACACCGTGTTATCTCATTGACGGATTTGGGTGAAGTGGGCGCTCGGCTGCGTGCCTGCGGGGTGACTGTTGATACGTTGGGTATGCGGGGGGCCTGGGACGTCCTGCCAACGTTTGCAAAGTTGGTTCGCCATCTTCGGCTGAACAAGCCTGATATCGTTCAGACCTGGATGTATCACTCTGACTTGTTGGGTGGCTTGGCAGCGCGTTGGGTGGGGATCAGGGGCGTGATCTGGGGGATCAGGACCACTGACGTCAGCAGAGGTGGTGCAAAGGCCACAATTATTGTTCGCAAACTGTGTGCCTGGCTGTCGGCGACTGTCCCCAGCGTTATCGTGTGCGCTGCCCAGGCGTCACGAAAGACGCATGTGGCTGCGGGTTATTCCCCGAGCAGAATGGCTGTCATTCCCAACGGGTTTGATCTTGAGCGTCTGGTTGCATCGCCGCAAGAGCGTGAGGCCATAAGGTCGGCGCAAGAAATAAGCGCAGATGACTTCGTTGTAGGAAGCCTGGGGCGTTTTAACGAAGTCAAGGATCACGCCAGTTTTGTCGAGGCTGCCGGGCTCGTCGCTCCCAGGTTCCCGCACGTCAAGTTCCTGATGGTGGGACGTGATGTCGATGAGGCGAATAGCGCATTGATGGCGCAGATTGCATCAACCGGATTCGCTGATCGATTTGTGTTGCTGGGTGAACGAAAAGATGTGCCCGCCTGCTTTAAGGCGATGGACATGTTTTGCCTGCATTCATTTACCGAAGGTTTTCCTAATGTGCTGGGCGAGGCGATGAGCCTAGCGTTGCCTTGTGTGACGACCGATGCAGGAGACGCGGCATTCCTGCTGGGTGAACATGGGTTTGTCGTACCCGTACAGGATCCACTCGCGTTGGCTGAAGCGCTGGCGAAGATGATTGCAGCGTCTCCTGCCGAGCGATCAATGATGGGGCAGGGTGCCTATACACGTATCGTCGAAAATTTCACGATGAAATGTACCGAGCATAAATTCAAAGAAATCTATGACCGGCTTTACTTAAATCAGGACGTTCATTGATGTGTGGTTTCAGCGGAATTTTCCAGGCCGGTAATAGTGATCTGGCATCGATCATTACCCGGATGAACGATGCCCTCGTGCACCGTGGCCCCGATGATCGTGGTGTATGGGTTGACGAAAATGCAGGCCTCGCGCTCGGGCATCGGCGGTTGGCAATTGTCGATCTGTCGGAGGCTGGTCATCAGCCCATGCATTCCAGTTGTGGGCGATTTTTAATCGTCTTCAACGGTGAGATCTATAACCATACCGAACTCAGGCAGAAGCTGGACAATGAAGGATTGTCGCCACCCGCATGGCGAGGCCATTCTGATACCGAAGTCCTGCTCGCAGGTCTTGCAGGCTGGGGTGTCGAAAAGACCTTGCAGGCATCGGTTGGGATGTTTGCCTTCGCGCTGTGGGACAGGCAAGAGCAGGTATTGACGCTTGCACGCGATCGGATGGGCGAGAAGCCTTTGTATTACGGTTGGCAGGAAGACACGCTGCTGCTTGGGTCTGAGCTCAAGGCTATCAAGGCTTTCCCGCAGTTCACTGGCGAAGTGGATCGCAACGCGTTGACGCTATTGCTTCGGCACAACTGCATTCCTGCGCCTTACAGCATTTATAAAGGCATCGCCAAGCTCGAGCCCGGTCACTACGTAACGCTTGCGCTGAAGAATCTGCCCGCTGCAAAAGCCGCAGTCCCACAGGCTTACTGGCGTCTCAACGACGCAGTAGCAAAAGGCATTGCCGACCCCTTCAAGGGCACTCCCGCCCAAGCGACGGATTTGCTGGAGACTCAACTGGGCTCAAGCATTGGTCAGCAAATGCTCGCAGATGTGCCTTTGGGCGCATTCCTGAGCGGCGGCGTGGATAGCAGCACTATCGTGGCCTTGATGCAGGCCCAGAGCGCCCAGCCAATCCGCACATTCACCATCGGCTTCGACGAAGGCGGCTACGACGAGGCAGTTCATGCCAAGGCGGTTTCCAAGCATCTGGGCACGCAACACACCGAGTTGTACGTGCGCCCGGACGATGCCTTGGCTGTTATCCCGCGTCTACCGTCGATGTATTGTGAGCCGTTCAGCGACAGCTCGCAGATTCCCACATTCCTTGTCAGCCAATTGGCCAGCCAACAGCTCAAGGTTGTGTTGAGTGGTGATGGCGGCGACGAGCTCTTCGGCGGTTATAACCGCTACCTCAGCGCCAAGAAAGTCTGGTCAAAAATGCAGCAGTTGCCGCCGTTTGCCCGACAGGCGAGCGCCGGGCTTTTACGCTCACTTTCACCGTCCACCTGGGACAGCCTGTTCCGTCTCTCCAAGCCTTTGCTGCCCAAGCGGCTTCATCTCAGCACGCCTGGGGAAAAGGCTCATAAATTGGCTAGCGTCCTGGCGCTTGCGGATGGGCATGAGTTCTACCTGCAACTCAACAGCCATTGGACTGACCCTGCCAGTGTCGTGATCGGTGGCAAGGAGCCCGAAACCATTTTCACTGACCCTTCGCGCTGGCCCCAGACTGATAGTTTCGAACATTGGATGATGGCGATGGACGCCCAGACCTATATGTCGGATGACATCATGGTGAAACTGGATCGCGCTGCGATGGCCGCAAGCATTGAGGGCCGGGTCCCTATGCTTGACCACAGGATTGTCGAACTGGCCTGGCGCATGCCTCTGGACCTGAAGATTCGTAACGGCCAGGGCAAATGGCTCTTGCGAGAAGTGCTTTATCGTCATGTTCCCAAGGAATTGATCGAAAGGCCCAAGCAAGGTTTTGGTATCCCGCTTGGGGCGTGGCTACGCGGTCCTTTACGGGAGTGGGCAGAGTCTTTGTTGGATGAAGCGCGCTTGCGCCAGGAGGGATACTTCCACCCTGAGCGCATCAGGCACATGTGGCAGGAACATCTTGAGGGCCGCGGAAACTGGCAGCCTCACTTGTGGACCATCCTCATGTTCCAGGCATGGTTGGAAGAGCAGGCATGAGTAAAGTACTTTTGTTTATCGTTAACGACCCGGGGTTTTTTCTTTCGCACCGGCTGGCGGTTGCCAAGGGCGCGCAGGCAGAGGGCTATAGGGTTCATGTGGCGTGCATGCCTGGTCCGGCGGTTGCGGCTATTGCCGCTGAAGGTTTCGAGTTTCACCCGTTGCCGCTTTCACGTAGCGGCCGTAACCCCTTGGCCGAACTGGGACTGATGTTCGCGATCTGGCGGCTGCTCTGGCAATTGAAGCCGGACATCTTGCACCTGGTGACCATCAAGCCGGTTTTGTATGGTGGCGTTGCCGCTCGGCTGGCACCGGTCAAAGGTGTGGTTACCGCTATTTCCGGACTGGGCTTTGTATTTCTCTCCAAGGGACTCAAGGCCACTATCACGCGAAAGGTTGTCAGCACCTTTTATCGGTTGGCGTTGGGCAAGCGTAATCTGCGCTCGATTTTTCAGAACCCCGATGATCGTGACCTGCTCTTGAGCATGGGTGGACTTACCCAATCCAAGGTCGTGATGATTCGTGGTTCAGGCGTCGACCTGTCTCGTTACACCGCGTTGCCAGAGCCGGAAGGGGCCCCAGTGGTGTGCCTGGCGGCTCGACTGCTGCGGGACAAGGGCGTTGTCGAGTTCGTTGAGGCGGCAAAAATATTGACCGCGCGCGGTGTTAACGCGCGCTTTCAGTTAATTGGTGACATTGATCCCGGTAACCCGGCGACAGTTACCACCTCACAGTTGCAGCAGTGGCGAGAGGAAGGGGTGATTGAGCTGCTCGGTTACCGCGACGACATCGCGAATGTGTTCGCTGCGGCGAATATTGTGACCCTTCCATCCTATCGTGAAGGCTTGCCCAAGGTGCTGGTCGAAGCGGCAGCGTGCGGCCGCGCGGTGGTCACCACCGATGTACCGGGTTGCCGGGATGCGATTGATGCCGATGTCACAGGATTCGTTGTACCTGTTCGTGATGCACAGGCCCTGGCTAATCAATTGCAGGTGTTGATTGAATCTCCTGCCTTGCGTGCCCGGATGGGGGCGGCTGGCCGTGAGCTGGCTTTACGCGCATTTGCGATTGAGAAAATCGTGGAGCAGCATTTGGATGTATACAGAGAGTTGGAGCGCACGCTTTGAATCAGCACAAAACTATCTTTATCACTGGAGCCAGCGGCTTTGTGGGGGGGGCACTGGTTAACCGGTTGGCATCTGCAGGGGACTGTCGGGTTTTGGCGCTGGTACGTCGCGAAGGTGTAACACTGCCTGCTTCTGCGGTACCTGTGCGAGTCAGTGCCGATTATCTTGCGGGTGAGTCGCTTGCTCTTGAAGGGGTTGATGTTCTGATTCACTGCGCCGCACGCGTTCATGTGATGTCAGACGCCTCCATTGATCCGTTAACCGAGTATCGCAAGATCAATGTCGAAGGCACGTTAAAGCTGGCGGAGCAGGCCGCTCAGGCGGGAGTCAGGCGCTTCATTTTTATCAGCTCGATCAAGGTCAACGGTGAGGGAACCCAATTGGGCGCCCCTTACACGGCAGATGACGTGCCTGCACCGTGCGACCCCTATGGTGTTTCCAAAATGGAGGCTGAGCAGAAACTCTTATCGCTGGCGCAAAGAAGCGGGATGGAAGTTGTTATTATTCGTCCCGTCCTGGTGTACGGCCCTGGGGTCAAGGCAAACTTTCGCAGCATGATGAGCTGGCTTTACAAAGGCGCTGTGCTGCCGTTGGGTGCCATTCGTAACCAACGCAGCCTGGTCGCGCTGGACAACCTCGTTGACTTGATTGTGACGTGCATGGATCACCCGGCGGCAGCCAATCAGACGTTTCTGGCCAGTGATGGTGATGACATGTCGACCACTGATTTGTTGAGACGCATGGGGATTGCCTTGGGTAAACCGGCCCGGTTGATCCCCGTACCGGCAGTTCTACTGCAATTGGGCGCGACCGTGCTAGGCCGCAAGGCTATTGGCCAGCGCCTGTGTGGTTCGTTGCAGGTTGATATTGGCAAGACTCGCCAATTGCTGGGCTGGAATCCTCCATTGACGGTGGCCAGCGCATTACGCAAGACGGCCGAAAGTTTTCAGGGAAGCTTGAAGTAAATAGTGGTGCCCCATGAGGGACCTTAATTGGAGCTGTAGATGAATCGTTTACTGTGGCTGGCGCCTGCTGTTGCAGCCCTTGCTCTTCTTCTGACCTGGTGCCTGCGCCGTTATGCGCTGGCCAGAAGTCTGATTGATGTTCCCAATGCGCGCAGTTCTCATACTGTTCCGACGCCTCGTGGAGGCGGAGTGGCGATAGTCTTGAGCTTCTTGATTGCGTTACCAGTATTGTTTATCGGTGATGAGATAACACGCTCGATTACATGGGCGTTGCTGGGGGCTGGTGCGGCTGTGGCGGTGCTTGGGTTTCTCGACGATCATGGCCATATCGCCGCGCGCTGGCGTTTGCTGGGGCACTTCAGTGCCGCGGCCTGGGCTCTTTTCTGGTTGGGCGGCTTGCCCGCAATAACGCTGCCCTGGGTGGTCCTCGACCTGAGCTGGGTAGGGCACATCCTTGCCGCGATTTATCTGGTGTGGATGCTTAATCTGTACAACTTCATGGATGGTATCGATGGCTTGGCTAGCGTCGAAGCGCTCTGTGCATGCCTTGGCGCCTGTCTGATTTATTGGTTGGTTGGTTATCAGGCGCTTATCTGGGCGCCACTGTTATTAAGCATGGCGGTGTTGGGGTTTCTCTATTGGAACTTTCCACCGGCACGAATCTTCATGGGGGATGCCGGTAGCGGTTTTCTCGGTATCGTGTTGGGCGTGCTATCCCTGCAGGCCGCCTGGCAGAGCGCCGACTTGCTGTGGGTATGGTTGATCCTGCTCGGTGTCTTTATCGTCGATGCGACGTTTACTCTGGTCCGCCGCCTGATGAGGGGTGACAAGGTTTACGAAGCCCATCGCAGTCATGGCTATCAGTTCGCATCGCGTAAAGTTGGCGGCCACTTGCCAGTAACGCTTGCGGTGCTTGCAATCAACGTGATCTGGCTGCTGCCAATCGCACTTTGCGTTGCATTATTGGGTCTAAGCGGCGTGCTGGGCGTTGTAATAGCGTACATCCCGCTGGTGATGCTGGCAGTCAAGTACAAAGCGGGTGAGCTGGAAAGGGCCGCGTGATTGTGTTTTAGATTCATTTCAGCGGTGATTGACCGGCCTAAAGTGTTTAAATTCGCAGAGCAGCAGCCGTATCAGGAGCAACAGAGGTGTTTAAAGGGTTTATGAGCATAATTCGATCATATTTGTTGGGTCTCCCTCGCCGACAGAAGCGCATCCTGCAGGTTATCGCGGACATTCTTCTTGTTTGGCTCGCCCTGTGGATGGCGTTTGTCGTTCGATTGGGGGTGGACGATATGATCAACCCTGCGTCTGTGCATCGCTGGCTGTTTCTGAGTGCTCCGGTCGTCGCTATACCGCTGTTTATCCGTTTTGGCATGTACCGTGCTGTCATGCGCTATTTTGGCAATGACGCGCTTATTGCGATTATCAAGGCCGTCAGCCTGTCATCGTTGATTCTAGGCGTGGTGGTCTATTGGTACAGCGATCATCAAAACGTGGTACCTCGTTCCATCATTTTCAACTACTGGTGGTTAAGCCTCATCATGGTTGGCGGCCTACGCCTCGCCATGCGTCAATATTTCCTTGGCGACTGGTTTGCCGCCGCCCAGCACGTACCTTTCACCAATCGCGAAGATGGCCTGCCGCGCGTCGCCATCTACGGCGCGGGCGCTGCAGGCAATCAGTTGGTCGCAGCCCTGCGTATGGGCCGGGTCATGCGGCCTGTAGCCTTCATTGATGATGATGACAGTATTTCTGACCGGGTAATTTCCGGACTTCAGGTGTACAAGCCACGGCACATTCAGCGCATGATCGATGCCACCGGAGCCCAGGAAATCCTGCTGGCGATACCTTCTTCCAACCGTGCCCGGCGTCGTGAAATCCTGGGCTACCTTGAAGGGTTTCCTCTGCATGTGCGCAGTGTTCCAGGATTCATGGACCTGGCCAGCGGCCGGGTCAAGGTCGATGATATTCAGGAAGTGGATATCGCTGACTTGCTGGGGCGTGACGCGGTGCCCGCTCAAAGCGAGTTGCTGGAGCATTGCATCAAGGGGCGTTGTGTTCTGGTAACGGGGGCCGGTGGTTCCATAGGTTCAGAACTGTGTCGTCAGATCCTTGCTTTACGACCGACGATACTGCTGTTGTTTGAACACAGCGAATTCAATCTCTACAGCATTTTGTCGGAGCTTGAGCAACGGATTACCCGAGAGTCTTTGCCAGTAAGGCTGCTACCCATCCTTGGCTCAGTGCGTAATCAGAGCAAATTGCTGGGCGTCATGAAAACATGGGGCGTCGACACGGTTTATCACGCCGCAGCTTATAAACATGTGCCCATGGTTGAGCACAATATTGCGGAAGGCGTGCTAAATAACGTTATTGGTACGCTTAACACGGCCCAAGCGGCATTGCAGTCGGGGGTAGCCAACTTCGTGTTGATCTCTACCGATAAGGCTGTCCGGCCCACCAATGTGATGGGAAGCACCAAGCGTCTCGCCGAGTTGACCCTCCAGGCGCTCAGTCGTGAGTTAGCACCTGTGCTGTTCGGTGACAAATCGAATGTCTCGCGGGTCAATAAAACCCGCTTCACGATGGTTCGCTTTGGCAATGTATTAGGCTCCTCCGGCTCGGTGATTCCGCTTTTTCACAAGCAGATCAAATCCGGTGGACCTCTCACGGTTACCCACCCGAAAATCACCCGGTACTTCATGACGATTCCCGAGGCCGCCCAATTGGTGATTCAGGCGGGTTCCATGGGCCTTGGCGGTGACGTGTTCGTGCTGGACATGGGTGAGCCGGTGAAGATTGTCGAGTTGGCCGAGAAGATGATTCACCTGTCCGGGCTGAGTGTCAGGTCGGATAAAAATCCTCATGGCGATATTGCAATCGAATTCTCTGGTCTGCGCCCGGGTGAGAAGCTTTACGAAGAGTTGCTGATTGGTGACAACGTAGTCGCCACGCAGCACCCGATGATCATGAGTGCCAATGAAGATTACCTGTCGTGGGATGTGTTGAAGGACAAGCTGGCAGAGTTGTTAGCAGCAGTAGAACAGGACGATTATGCGCGTGTTCGCCAGCTTTTGCGCGAAACCGTCAGTGGCTACACACCTGATGGCGAGATTGTCGACTGGATCTACCAACAGCGTCGTCTCGAGCCTTGACTCATACCCTGTAACTCACCTGTTTTTGACACCCTCCAAACATCACCTAAGTTTGAAAAGCAGCTTCGGAAAAGCTGCTTTTCTCTTACAGATGTCATGGAGCGTCACCTATGAATAAATCATGTTTCTCGTCCCTCATTTTCGCTTTCCTATCCAGCATTTCAGTGGCTACCAGCGCAGCGCCGTCTACCAAGCCTGAAACGCCCACGCCGATAGCTGTGCAAACGACCAAGGCCGAGCAATCCAGCAAGGTCAGCCTCAACTCCGCCGACGCTGAAACCTTGCGCCGCGATCTGTTCGGAATCGGAGTAGCCAAAGCCAAGGCGATCATTGCCTATCGAGAAAGCAACGGGCCATTTACCGCAGTCGATGAGTTGTTGGAGGTGAAAGGGATCGGTAAAGCGCTGTTGGAGAAGAACCGCGATCGGCTGGAGCTCAATTAAGGAATAACAAAGTAAGCCAGGAGGCCGGTCATTGACCGGCCTCTTCAATTTTGTGCGATCTGTTTTTTCAGATTGCCACGTACTACCTCCAGGATCTGCGCTGCCAACTCGGCGCTCTCCACACTGCGCGCCAGCACCAGTGCTCCCACCAGCGTCGACATCATCAGCAGGCCTTGCTCATTGGCTTCCGGCCGCCCCAGTGCGGCTTGCACCTGCTTCAACCGTGCGCCAAGTACCGCATCAGTGGTCGGGCTTTGCTGGCCCCGCAGCCCAAGTTCAGGGCACATGGTTGTCAGCGGGCATCCTTCATGCGGTGAGGTCTGGTGCCACCGCGAAAGATAGTTGTCGATGAACGCTTCAAGGGGGCGTTCCTGGTTGAACAGCTGTTCGCAGTGTTCATCCAATTGAGCGGCCGCAGCTTGCAGGGCCTTTTCCACCAGCTCATCCTTGGATTTGAAATGCGCATAGAATCCGCCATGCGTCAGATTCAAGGCTTTCATCAGCGGTTGCAGGCCGGTAGCCCCGATACCATCGCGGCGAAAACGTACGGAAGCCTCCTTGATGATGCGCTGATGGGTTTGAGCTTTGTGATTCGCCGAGTAGCGCATAGAACAGCCTCCGAAACATTGCGCCATATTAGCCAAGGTCATGCAGGCAAAGGGGCATCTCGTTACAAAATTGCTGACTGGCTGATCGAATGTCTTGGAGTCGCGCGGCGATACCGTCGGCAGTCACCTGCAACCTGGCATGTCGTTGATCGAAAAGTTCGACGCGCTGATTCGTACCGTGCATGCCTGGAGGGGCCAGGCTGGCCTGTTCGGTGTGGGATTTAGTGATTGCCACAGGCGTTGCTCGAATGCTGGAGCCAGCTTGAGCGTGCTGTCTATAGGGGAAAATACTGCTGCATATCGCCAAGGCGGGTTGGAAATAAAAAAGCCCTTCAGTGAAGGGCTTTCCTTGATCAGATCACGCTGAAAACTGCGCCACTCGCCAGTTTGTAGAGGTCTCCCGCCACCAAACCTGCGGCTTTTGCAGCCGTATTATCGTTGAATGTACGAAAAGTCATGTTGACTTGGCCAGGCATCGCTACCGGCGTAGTGAACTCGACACGAGCGCCTGATTCGTTACCCAACAGTTGCAGCTTTTTCTGAGACGGCAGCCATTGGATGAAGAAGGAACCGGAACGATTACCGGATGCCGAGTGGAATGCCACTACAGAGCCCGTCGTATCGGCACTGATAAGCGCCATGATTGCAGTGCTGGCCTCTACCACTGCGGTGCAGTCGGACAAGCTCGAATAGTCGGTCCGCAACTTGCGCCCGCGTGCCCAGACCTTGACTTGACTGATGGTATTGGTCGGCTCGACACCGAACGTCGCATTGGTCGCGCGGAACGAACCGCCCAGTACGGTATTCCCGACAGCGACGTTACCGCCTACCGAGGAAGTCGCCGAGTTAAAAAGCTTGTTCAGTTGGGCACTGTTGTCGTTGCAGTCCACCAGAACGTTGTTACTGATCACGACACCTTCGAGCGGCGGAAACAGTCCCCAGAACAGTGCCTTGAAGCTTGTGGCAATGTTATCGCTGAAAATGATCCACTTATCCGGCATTGTCTCGCCGGAGGAAGGGCCAAAGCCCCCCAGCACGCTCTCATTGCCGTTCCTGAATTCGTTACCGGTGACAATCAGACGCCCGGCGCCCCATGAAAACGTTACTGCACCTTCGGAGTGACCATTTGCCAGGTTACCCGCCAGGCACACGCTCTCAACATAGTTGTTGATGAACCAGGAGGCACTTCCAACTGCGTCTGTATCGTCGTGGCGGCTTGTATGAAAGGCCGAGCCCGAGAGGTTGCGAAACTCGCAACTTTCTACCCGCAGGCCATGACCGACGATGCATTCGCCTGTGGTGTTGGCAAACCGTACGCTACGGATCCCCGAAGAGCGGCCGTTGATATAGATCTCCATGGCGAAGCGCCAGGAGTTGTTGAGTTGATTGGCGCTGTTGCCATCGACGGAGCCGTTGATGATCTGCACATTGTAGTTGATGCCCGGGCGCAGCTTGCCGCCTTCTTCGGTAGACGGACGGCCGAGGAAGCACTGGAAACTTTTACCCACCCAAGATCCTGCCGGAATAGTTTGGGTATTGTTACCGAAGGGGCCAAAGCCGGCAGCCAGGGTCACTGTATTCGTATTCTGGTCGATTGCAGTGATAAGCATGGGGTTTCGGCTGGTGTCTTGATCCCCTGAACCGACAAACGCTGTCACAGTATCGTTGACGTACCAACTGGCGGGCACGAAATCCAGCACGATTGTGTTGGTGTCTACGCTGATGTCTGTGGCCAATTGTGCGGTGGTGATCGATGCATCTGCGCGCATAAGAGTCGCGCCGTTCAGATCAATAACCAGATTGTTGATGTCGTCAATTTCAGCCGTGCGGTCGTAAATATAGGTGCGGCCGGTTTCGAAATACAAACGCGAACCCTGGCCGTCTGGCACGTTGGCGCTGATCCATGCGAGTGCTGCGCGGATAGTGCTCGAATCAGTACCGGTGTCATCGTCCTGGCGGAAGTCCTCCACAGCAACGTCGAAGCCTGAGTCGCTTGAATAGATGAGATTGGTGGCGGTTGCAGCTAGGTCATTCATGTCAGTCATCGTGTCCCTCGATAGAAAAAAACCGCGGAGTGCGGATTGTTTTGGGCAGCTATCTACAAGCATTTGGTATGCCAATCGATTTCTGCATGCTCCATGCAGGTCATGCGCCGCAAAATTGCTTGTTTTCAAGCACGAGGAAACGATAACAAAATACTGTATGTATAAACAGTATTTTTCTGACGGATTCAACACCCAATAGATTGTATTTTTTCCAAATACGGGTTTTCCAGATGTAATTTTCCGCTACGGAACTGGCTTTTAAGTGTCCGAGGAGCTGCTGCAACACCGTCGATTCAGACTGAAAAGACGGGCGCCGAGAGAGGAGAGCGAAACAGGTTTTTTAAGGAGCTGCTGAACAGATGTTCGCGCGAAGGTGATCAACGATCCTGCGCATCCTTGGCATCCGCTTGGGCATTTCGCTCTGCCACACGCTTGCGTTGTTCTTCGGTCAATTCAACCTTGTTGGCGCTGTCTCGCAGCATCAGCAAACCACCGACGATCGAACCGATCGCGACCACTAATATCAACCAGGCATACCACGGCATAGGGCTCTCCTTGAGGCAGCAAACCGTGGGGACATTTCCCCACGGTAATGACTGCTTTGAGTAACGGGCTTTCTTAGTAGTTCATTGTAGGCCCGTTCTGCCCCGGTAACCTTATAGCCCGGTCAACATCGCATCCGCGGGCGCATCGGCGCGGTCTTGCGCGGTCAGTTGGAAGTACACGAACCCCACCACCATGAAACCCAGGAAGATCAGCCCGATCAGCGCGTTGAACCACGCCATCGCCACCAGGCACACCACGGCCAGTACCAGTGCAATCCCCGGCACAATCGGATAGCCCGGTGCGCGGAACGTGCGTTCCAGCAGCGGTTCGGTCTTACGCAGTTTGAACAGGCTGAGCATGCTCATGATGTACATGACGATGGCGCCGAATACGGCCATGGTGATCATTGCGGCGGTCAGGGTCATGCCGCCCAGGTTGATCAGTCCATCGCTGTAGATGGCGGCGATGCCGACGATGCCGCCAGCGATGATTGCCCGGTGCGGCGTCTGAAAGCGCGACAGTTTGGCCAGGAAAGAGGGCAGGTAGCCCGCGCGCGCCAGGGCGAAGAATTGGCGGGAGTAACCGAGGATGATCCCGTGGAAGCTGGCCACCAGGCCGAACAGGCCGATCCACACGAGCATGTGCAGCCAGCCCGAGCTGTCGCCGACTACGGTTTTCATCGCCTGGGGCAGGGGGTCGTTGATGTTTGACAGGGTGCGCCAGTCGCCGACGCCGCCGGCAAAGAACATTACGCCCATCGCCAGCACTACCAGGGTCAGGATGCCGCTGATGTAGGCTTTTGGAATGGTGCGCTTGGGATCTTTCGCTTCTTCGGCGGCCATGGCGGCGCCTTCGATGGCGAGGAAGAACCAGATGGCAAATGGAATCGCCGCGAACATTCCGGCAATCGCCGGCGCGCCGAAAGTGTCGGAGCCGGCCCAGCCGTTCAGGGCGAAGTTGCTGAAGCTGAACGCGGGGGCGACTACGCCCATGAACACCAGCAACTCGGCGACGGCAAGCACGCATACCACCAGTTCAAAGGTCGCCGCCAGCTTCACGCCGAGGATGTTCAGGCCCATGAATACAATGTAAGCGCCGACGGCCGCGTGTTTCGGATCAAGGGCCGGGAACTGCACATTCAAGTAGGCGCCGATGGCCAGGGCGATAGCGGGCGGGGCGAACACGAATTCAATCAGCGTCGCCAACCCGGCAATTAATCCGCCTTTCTCACCAAACGCCCGGCGGCTGTAGGCAAACGGGCCGCCAGCGTGGGGAATTGCGGTGGTCAGTTCGGTGAAGCTGAATATAAAGCAGGTGTACATGGCGGCGACCATCAATGAGGTCACCAGGAAGCCCAGTGTTCCTGCCACGCCCCAGCCATAGCTCCAGCCGAAATATTCCCCGGAAATCACCAGCCCGACGGCGATGCCCCACAAATGCAGGGTGCCCAAGGTGGGTTTGAGTTGTGTGTTCATCGTGTAGCACTCCCTGAACGGTTTGGAATGTTTCAGGGCATTGCAGCGGACATGCCATTCATCAATGCCATGTCGTAAAGACGCCGAACTGTCGCCGAGGGGACGGTTTGGCGTTTGAATGCGCCCTGGGCCTGCACCAGATAAGGGCGCTGCCTACAGGAAACGCTCACAAATCCGCCTGTAAACCCCGCATAAACCCACTCTTTACGCCGTCTTTACGCCCCACCCATACCGTCGCTCTCGTTCCTTTACGCCACTCCTGCGGACAATCCTCCTACACGCGGCAGTCGCCGCACGACGGAGAAACTTCCATGAGCGTTCTGGACGGGGTGTCACTGCTGTTGGCTGTGGCGCTGTTCATTTATCTGCTGGTTGCGCTGTTACGCGCGGATCGGAACTAGGAGCAGGCTATGCACAGTTATGACTATTGGCTGATCATCGCCTTCTTTGCCTTGGTGCTGATTCCGGCACCGGCCCTGGGGCGGTTCTACTACAAGGTAATGGAAGGGCAGCGAACCTGGCTCACGCCGGTGTTCGGCCCGGTCGAGCGCGTTTGCTATCGCCTCTCGGGTGTCGATGCAGACCAGGAACAGAGCTGGCAGAAATACGCGCTGGCCTTGCTTGCCTTCAACTTTGCGGGTTTCTTGCTGCTGTTCGCGTTTTTGCTGTTCCAGCAGTATCTGCCGCTGAACCCGCAGAAATTGCCGGGGCTGGAATGGACCCTGGCGTTTAACACCGCGATCAGTTTCATGACCAACACCAACTGGCAGAACTACAGTGGTGAAGCGTCCCTGAGCTACCTCAGCCAGATGGCTGGCCTCACCGTGCAGAACTTCGTCAGTGCGGCCACCGGTCTCGCGGTACTCGTCGCGTTGTGCCGTGGGATCGGTCGCAAATCCACCAAGACTTTAGGTAACTTCTGGGTCGACATGACCCGCGCTACGCTCTACGGCCTGCTGCCGATGTGCCTGGTGTTTGCATTGTTCCTGGTCTGGCAGGGCGTACCACAAACCTTCGCGCACTATGTGAGCGCGGTAACCATGCAGGGTGTTGACCAGGTGATCCCACTGGGCCCGGCCGCCAGCCAGATTGCGATCAAGCAATTGGGCACCAACGGCGGTGGCTTCTTCGGTGTCAACTCGGCGCATCCATTTGAAGACCCGACTGCCTGGGCCAACCTGTTTGAGCTGGGCGCGATCATCCTGATTCCGGTCGCGCTGGTGTTCACCTTTGGCCACTACGTGAAAGACCTGCGTCAGAGCCGGGCGATCCTCGGTTGCATGCTGGCCTTGTTCATCATCGGCGGCGCTACCGCGATGTGGGCCGAGTACCAGCCCAACCCGGCGCTGAACAACCCGGCGGTTGAACAGGCCGCGCCGCAGGAAGGTAAAGAAGCGCGCTTCGGCACCACCGGTACCGTGTTGTGGTCGGTGGCTACGACCGCCGCGTCCAACGGTTCGGTCAACGGCATGCAAGACAGCCTCAACCCTCTGAGTGGGATGGTCTCGCTGGTCAACATGATGGTCGGCGAAGTGATCTTCGGCGGCGTCGGTGCCGGCATGTACGGCATGTTGCTTAACGTGTTGATCGCGGTATTCCTCGCCGGCTTGATGATTGGCCGTACACCGGAATACCTCGGCAAGAAACTCCAGGCCAAGGAAGTGCAGTTGCTGGTCGTGACCTTGCTGGTGATGCCGGTCGGCACCCTGGTGCTGGGCGCCATCGCCGCCAGCCTGCCTGGCCCGGCTGGCGCCATCAGTAACCCTGGCCCCCACGGTTTCAGTCAGTTGCTGTACGCCTACACCTCGGCCAGTGCGAACAACGGTTCGGCGTTCGGCGGTTTCAGCGCCAACACCACATTCCACAACCTGATGATGAGCCTGTCGATGTTGCTTGGCCGCTTCGGCTACATCCTCCCGGTACTGGCCCTGGCCGGCAGCCTGGCGATGAAGAAGACCGCACCGATTGGCCAGAACAGCTTCCCGACCCACGGCCCGCTGTTTGTGACCCTGTTGACCGTGACCATTTTGCTGGTGGGCGGCCTGACCTTCCTGCCGACGCTGGCACTGGGCCCAATTGCTGAACATTTGAGCATGGCTGCTTTTTAAATGAAGAGCCTAGGGGATATGAAAATGAACTTGCCTGCAAAAAACGCGGCTCCCGTCAAAACCCAGGAGCCGGCCAAAACCGCAATGTCGGCCCTGTGGCGCCCGGCGCTGGTCCAGGCCTTCGTCAAGCTGGACCCGCGCCAGCTGCAGCGTTCGCCGGTGATGCTGGTGGTCGAACTGACCGCGATCCTCACCACCGTCCTGTGCTTTGTGCCGGATGTTGCCGTACCGACCTACGTCGCCGTGCAAATCGCCGTGTGGCTGTGGTTCACCGTGCTGTTCGCCAACTTCGCCGAAGCCTTGGCTGAAGGTCGCGGCAAGGCCCGCGCCGACAGCCTCAAGGCTGGTAGCGAGGGCCTCAGCGCCCGCCGCAAGGAAACCGACGGCAGCTTCAAAGTCGTACCGGCCACCAGCCTGCGCAAAGGTGATGTGGTACGTGTGGCCGCTGGGGAAATGATCCCGGGTGACGGCGAAGTCATCGAAGGGATTGCCGCGGTCAACGAAGCGGCGATCACCGGCGAATCGGCTCCGGTTATCCGCGAATCCGGCGGCGACCGTTCGGCCGTCACCGGCAACACCCGCCTGGTTTCGGACTGGTTGATGATCCGCATCACCGCCAACCCGGGCGAGTCGACCCTGGACCGCATGATTGCCCTGGTGGAAGGCGCCAAACGCCAGAAAACCCCCAACGAAGTCGCGCTGGATATCCTGCTGATCGGCCTGACGCTGATCTTCCTGCTGGTGGTGGTGACCCTGCAGCCGTTCGCCCACTTCGCCAATGGCAACCTGCCGCTGGTGTTCCTGGTGGCGCTGTTGGTCACGCTGATTCCGACCACCATCGGCGGCCTGTTGTCGGCCATCGGTATTGCCGGTATGGACCGCCTGGTGCGCCTCAACGTGATTGCCAAGTCCGGCCGCGCAGTGGAAGCGGCGGGGGACGTGCACGTGCTGTTGCTGGACAAAACCGGCACCATCACCTTCGGTAACCGTCGCTGCACCAACGTCATCGCCGCGCCCGGTGTCAGCGGCAAGGAGCTGGCCGAAGGCGCACTGCTGGCGTCCCTGGCGGACGACACGGCCGAAGGTAAATCCATCGTCGAGTACCTGCGTGGCCAGCACCCGCAAGCCGAGCCATCGACGGATGAGTTGACCTCCGTACCGTTCAGCGCGGAAACCCGCCTGTCCGGCGTCGACTACCAGGGCCGTGTATTCCGTAAAGGCGCTGTAGATTCGCTGCTGGCCTTTATCGGCCTGCAACGCCGCGACCTGCAACCGGCGCTGTCCCGGGAAATCGACAAGATCGCACAGAGCGGCGGCACGCCTTTGCTGGTGTGTGCCGACGGCAAGTTGCTCGGCGCGATTCACCTCAAGGACGTGGTCAAACCCGGCATTCGTGAACGTTTCGCCGAGTTGCGCAAGCTGGGGATTCGCACCGTGATGGTGACCGGTGACAACCCGCTGACCGCTGCTGCGATTGCCGCTGAAGCTGGCGTGGATGACGTGCTCGCCGAAGCGACGCCAGAGAAAAAGCTGGCACGCATTCGTCACGAACAGAACGACGGTCGCCTGGTTGCGATGTGCGGCGACGGTGCCAACGATGCCCCCGCGCTGGCCCAGGCGGACGTCGGCATGGCGATGAATGACGGCACCCAGGCTGCCCGTGAAGCGGCCAACATGGTCGACCTCGACAGCGACCCGACCAAGCTGCTGGACGTGGTGCAGATCGGCAAGGAATTGCTGGTAACCCGCGGTGCGCTGACGACGTTCTCTATCGCCAACGACGTGGCCAAGTACTTCGCGATCCTGCCGGCGCTGTTTGCCTCGATCTACCCGCAACTGGGCGTGCTCAACGTGATGCACCTGCAAAGCCCGCAAAGCGCGATCCTCTCGGCCATCGTGTTCAACGCGCTGATCATTGTGGTGCTGATCCCGCTGGCACTGCGCGGTGTGCGCGTACAGGCGGCGAGTGCGGCGGCATTGCTGCGTCGCAACCTGCTGATCTACGGCCTGGGGGGGATTCTGGTGCCGTTCGTGGGCATCAAGGCGATCGACATGCTGTTGACCGCGCTGCACCTGGTTTGACCCGATGCCTGCAGGCGCCGGCAAACCGGTGCCTGCAGGTTGCAATAACCGAATTGAGGAACTTGAAATGTCCAACATAATCCGCCCGGCCCTGAGCCTGCTGGTGTTGATGACCCTGATCACCGGCGTGGCCTATCCCCTGGTTGTCACTGGCGTGGCGCAAGTCGCGTTCCCTGACCAAGCCAACGGCAGCCTGGTACACGATGCCAGCGGCAAGGTTCGCGGTTCGAGCCTGATCGCCCAGGATTTCACTGGTGACGGCTGGTTCCACCCACGACCATCTGCCGGCGCGTTTGCGACGGTTTCCAGCAGCGCCAGCAACCTCGGCCCAAGCAACCCGGCCTTGGCTACCCGCGTATTCGACGACGCCAACAAGCTGCTGGTACCCGGTCAGGGGCCGGTGCCGATAGCAATGCTGACTACCTCCGGCAGCGGTCTTGATCCACACTTGCCACCACAAGCGATTGCCTATCAACTGGCCCGGGTGGCTGCCGCACGTAATCTGCCGGTGGCGACCCTGGAGCGCTTGATGGACGAGCACATCGAAAGCCCGTTGGTGGGCCCGCCGGTGGTGAACGTGCTGGCGTTGAACATGGCCCTGGAAAAACTGTAAACCGTGGCGCCGCTTTCGCGAGCAAGCCCGCTCCCACATTCGACTGAGTTTCATGTTTGGAATGCGGTCAAATGTGGGAGCGGGCTTGCTCGCGAAGGCGGACTCAAGAAACCCACATCAACACCTGAAGGAAGCCCGCCCGCATGAGCGACTCCGGCCGCGCCGATGCCCTGTTAGCCGATCTACCCCGGGACGGCCGTGGCCGGCTCAAAGTCTTCCTCGGCGCCGCGCCCGGCGTGGGCAAGACCTACGCCATGCTCCAGGCCGCTCACACCCAGCTGCGCCTGGGCGTGCGGCTGATCGCCGGCGTCGTGGAAACCCACGGCCGCGCCGAGACCGAAGCCTTGCTCAGCGGCCTGCCACAACAGCCGCTGCTGCGCTCCGAATACCGCGGCGTGATGCTGGAGGAAATGGACCTCGACGGCCTGCTCGCCGCCAAGCCCAAACTGGTGCTGGTGGACGAACTGGCCCACAGCAACGCCCCCGGCAGCCGCCACGAAAAACGCTGGCAAGACATCCAGGAATTGCTCTCTGCCGGGATCAACGTATTCACCACAGTCAACGTTCAGCATCTGGAAAGCCTCAATGACCAGGTGCGCGGCATCACCGGCGTGCAAGTGCGCGAGACCTTGCCTGACTGGGTCTTGCAGGAAGCCGATGAGCTGCTGCTGATCGACCTTCCATCCCGCGAATTGCTGGAGCGTCTGCGTGACGGCAAGGTCTACGTGCCGGAACAGGCCCGCGCCGCCATCGATGCGTTCTTCACCCAGACCAACCTCATGGCCCTGCGCGAGCTGGCGATGCAAACCGCGGCGGCCCACGTCGACGATGATTTGGCCCAGGGTTATCGCCAACTGGGCCAAGCCGCGCCCGCCGTGCGTGGCCGGTTGCTGGTGGGTGTGGACGGCGATGCCCAGGCCGAACGCCTGGTGCGTCATGCCAGCCGTGTGGCCCAGCGTCGGCATTTGCCGTGGAGCCTTGTGCATGTGGATAACGGCCGGGTGCGGGATGAACAATCGCGCCTGCGCCTGCAAAACGCCCAGCAACTGGCCGAGCGTCTTGGCGGCGAAGTGGTGCTGCTGCGGGCGGGGGAGGTGGCGAAGACGCTGATCCAGCACGCAGCCGAGCGTCGTGCCAGCTTGATCCTGGTGGGGCAATCCCGGCCGCGTTGGCATCGCACCGTGTTTGGGGGTGGCTTGGCCTCACGCTTGCTGCGCAATGCCCGGGGCCTGGAAATCAATGTCCTCGACAGCGACGAAGTGCCGGCCCCGCCGCGCCTGCCGGATGTGCGTGGGCTGGTGTGGTTTGACTATGCCCTGGCGGTGGTGGCGACCGTGATCGCGGCCGCAGTCGCATGGGGTGTCGCCAGTGCCTTGCCGTTGCCGAATATCTCTCTGGTGTTCCTCGCCGCCGTATTGCTGGTAGCGGTACGTAGCAGCTTGGGCCCGGCGTTGGCGTGTGCGGCGCTGTCATTCCTGAGCTACGACTTTCTGTTTATCCCACCGAATTTCTCCTTCGCCATCCAGCGTGAAGAGGACGTGCTGACGCTGTTGTTCTTCCTGCTGATGGCCGCGCTCACCGGCAACTTGGCCGCGCGCCAGCGTCGGCAGTTGCAAGCGTTGCGCGACACCCAGGAAGAAACCAGCGAGCTGCTCGACCTGTCCCGCAAGCTCACCGCTGCCACCGATCGCCAGGCGGTGATCAGTGCAGCCGCGCATCACCTGGAAGGCTGGAGCGACCTGCAACTGTGCCTGCTCAACCGCGACGGCCAGGGCGACTGGAAGGTCGAGACCGGCGGGCCGATCACCTTCACCGAAGCCGAGCGCGCCGCCGCCGATTGGGCCTGGCAGCACGATCAACCAGCCGGCATGGGCACCGGCACCTTGCCGTTCGGGCGCTGGTGGTGGTGGCCGTTGTCCGGCGAAGAAGGCCCGTTGGGCCTGCTGGGTGTCAGCCCGAAAGCCGGGCTTGAACTGAGCGGCCAACGCCGTCGCCTGCTCACCGCCTTGAGTCAGCCATTGGCTCAAGCCCTGGCCCGTGCGCAGCTTGGCCAGGAACTCGAAGCGGCACGCCTGCACGGCGAAACCGAGCAATTGCGCAGCGCCTTGCTGGCCTCCGTGTCTCACGATTTGCGCACACCGCTGACCTCCATGCGTGGCAGCATCGACAGCCTGCTGGCCCTCGGCGAAGCGATTCCCCTGGAAGATCGCCGGGAGCTGCTGGAAGGCACCCGCGATGAGGCCGAGCGCCTGGATCGCTACATCCAGAACCTGCTGGACATGACTCGCCTGGGCCACGGTGCGCTGAAGCTGGCGCGGGATTGGGTCTCACCCGGCGATATCGTCGGCAGTTCCCTTGGCCGTTTGCGCGCGGTGCTGGCGCCGCTGCAAGTGACCACCGACGTGCCGCCCGAACTGCCGTTGTTGTACGTGCATGCGGCCTTGATCGAGCAGGCGCTGGTCAACGTACTGGAAAACGCCGCACGCTTCTCGCCGCCCCAAGGCCGCCTGCAACTCAGTGCTGGTGTGCAGGATAATCAATTGTTCTTCGCTGTTGCCGATGAAGGCCCGGGTATTCCCGAGGAGGAGCGGGCGAAGATTTTCGACATGTTCTACACCGCCGCCAGAGGTGATCGTGGCGGGCAGGGCACAGGGCTCGGCCTGGCGATCTGCCAGGGCATGGTCGGTGCGCACGGCGGGCATATCAGCGTGGCCGATGGCATCGAAGGCCGCGGTACCTGCATCACGTTATTCCTGCCATTGCAGACCCAGCCTGGCCTGGAAAGCGAACTGTAGGATCGAGGGGGCGCCTGGCGCTTGCTCGCGAAGATCATTAACGATGATGATGGTGTTCTGAGTTAACGCGCAGCCCTTGCGTTTTTCGCGAGCAAGCTCGCTCCTACAATGAAATGTTTCTTCACGGATTTTGATTGGACACCATGAGCCAGACTGCGACGATTTTGGTCATTGACGACGAACCGCAGATCCGCAAGTTCTTGCGTATCAGCCTGGCCTCCCAGGGCTACAAAGTGATCGAGGCCGGCACCGGCAACGAAGGCCTGGCCCAGGCCGCCTTGAGTAAACCGGACCTGCTGGTGCTCGACCTCGGCCTGCCGGACATGGACGGCCAGCAAGTGCTGCGCGAGTTTCGTGAATGGTCCACGGTGCCGGTGCTGGTGCTGTCGGTACGTGCCAGCGAAGTGCAAAAGGTCGAGGCGCTGGATAACGGCGCCAACGACTACGTGACCAAGCCGTTTGGCATCCAGGAGTTTCTTGCGCGGGTACGGGCGTTGTTGCGCCAGGCGCCGGCGGGGGAGGCACAGGAAGCGGCATTGCGGTTTGGCCCGCTGACGGTAGACCTGGCTTATCGGCGGGTGCTGCTGGACGGTGTCGAAGTGGCGCTGACCCGCAAGGAATACGCGGTGCTGGCGCAACTGGCGCGGCATCCCGGGCGGGTGATCACCCAGCAGCAACTGCTCAAGGATATCTGGGGCCCGACCCATACCGAAGACAGCCATTACCTGCGGATTGTGGTGGGGCATCTGCGCCAGAAACTGGCGGATGATCCGACTCAGCCACGGTTTATCGTGACTGAGGCCGGTGTGGGCTATCGGTTGTTGAACACCGAGGCCTGAAGCGTTAGCTCAACCTGTGGCGAGGGAGCTTGCTCCCGTTGGGCTGCGCAGCAGCCCCAAAATCCCGGGAGCGCTTCGCACTCCAGCGGGAGCAAGCTCCCTCGCCACAAAAGCCCTGCTTATAAAACCTCAGTGTTGCTCACTCTCATACCGATCCAGCGTATCGCTGGCGATCTCCCTGCCCAGCGCGATCAACTCCGGCGCTTTGTAAAACTCGAAAAACCGGCACACCCGCTTCGGCACGTTGATCAAAATATCCGGCGGGTACCCTGCGATCTTGTACTGCGCCAGGGACGTCTGCATCACCTCGAAGCTCTGGTTGATCAGGTCCAGCAGCGACGCCGGCCCCACGTTATCGATGATGAACGAGCCGGTCGCCGACTTTGGCGCCCCGGCCTTTTCCGGTGCCGCCGCCGGTTGTTGTGCCTCGGGTTCGGCAGAGTCCAGCCACGGGTTGATATCGGCGGCCTGGGCCAGCAGCGCTTCCTGTTCCAGCATCAATAATTGCTCGGCCTGCTTGCGTCGAAACGGCAAGTGCGAACCCAGTGAACGCACCAGGTTATCGAAGCGGCTCCTGAACGCCGGCGGACGCTGGATCACCGGCAGCGTGTAGTGCTTCTGGTTGGTGGAGTTGAGGTTGACCGCGATGATCAGGTCGCAATGGCTCGACACCACTGGCACGATCGGCAGCGGGTTGAGCAGGCCGCCGTCCACCAGCATGCGGTTGCCCTGCATCACCGGTGTGAACAGGCTGGGAATCGCCGCCGAGGCGCGCATGGCCTGGTGCAGGCAGCCTTCCTGGAACCAGATTTCCTGCTGGTTGGTCAGGTCGGTGGCCACGGCGGTGTAGGGAATGCGCAGGTCTTCGATATTGATCTCGCCGACGATCTTGCGGATCTGCCCAAAGACCTTCTCGCCACGAATCGCCCCCAGGCGAAAGCTCACGTCGACCAGGCGCAGTACGTCGAGGTAGTCGAGGCTTTCGATCCAGTTTCGATACGCTTCCAGCTTGCCCGCGGCATAGATCCCACCCACCACCGCACCCATGGAGCAGCCGGCAATGCAGGCGATGTCGTAGCCGCGTTTTTCGATTTCCTCGATCACGCCGATATGGGCGTAGCCCCGGGCGCCACCGGAGCCCAGCACCAATGCAACACGTTTGTTCATGACCTGATCCTTCGTAAAACAGGTACCCACAATGCACCCATCGAGGGGCGCGCTTCAATCATCACTGTCACAACCGATTATTTTCGCGAGCGGGCGATCATGCTCGGGTATGCTCTGGCAATCGGAGCTGCGGATTCAGGCAGTCGGATAAGGCACTTTTCTGTGTAGGCAACGTCTACAGCTTTGACTGTTTTTTCTTTTCTTGAGGTGTCATTTGATGAAAGCCTGGATGTGTGTGCCTGTGATCGTGTTGGCCCTGGCCGGTTGTGCCGGGAAAACCGCTTATCGCGACAGCTGCGGCACGCAACTGGACGCGGCGTGGCACGAACTGGACCTGGCCAAGGCCGAAGGTTTTGCCGGCACCGTGAGTTACTCCAAGGCTCTGTCGTTGTTGACTGGCGCCAAGACCCAGCAGCAGTTTGAAGCCTTCGAAGGCTGCTCGACCAAGGCCGAGAAGGCCCGCTTCTACATTCGTGAGTCCCGTGCAGGGCGCTAACCCCGCATAGCAACCCCCGCATAGCAACTGTCGAGTGCAACGAGGCTGCGTCAGCGGCCTCAAGCTCACAGAAGTCTAATCATTGAGGAGGAAAGGATGTCAGCCTTGGTCGATCAGCTAGTCGCTCAGGTCATTGGTCTGGAAGTAGGGTTACTGAACTGCCAGGCGCGCCTCGCCGCCGTCACGGACGACGAGGCCCTGCATGATCTGCGCACCACCGTGCGGCGCTTGCGCAGCCTGTTGCGACCATTGCGCGGGTTGCCCGGTGTCGAGCAACTCGAGGCGGCCGCCAGTGCCGTCGGCCAACTGACCACGCCGTTTCGCGACCGTGAGGTGTTGGCGGCCTACCTCCACCAGCACGGCCATCACGAGGCGGCTGAGCGGCGTATGCGGCAGCAGCCGGCCACCTACCGCTCGGTTGCACAAGGGCCGGAGCTGGCGCAACTGCTGCTGATCCTCGATGCATTCCCCCGTTTTATCCGCGCCTCCCAACGGCAGAAGTTGCTTAAGGGCCTGAGCACGCGCATTGAAAAACGCCTGGCCAAGCAATGGAAAAACCTCGGCGAGGCGCTGCGCGATCCCAATCATGACCGTCATCGCCTGCGCCTGTTGATCAAGCGCGTGCGTTATGCCGCCGAGGCTTATCCCCAGCTGAACAAGCTGCCGCCTAAAGCCGTGTCCCGTCTCAAGGCGGCTCAAGGCGCCCTTGGCGATTGGCACGACTGCTGGCAATGGCTGGCGCAAGCCGGGCATGAGCCTGACTTGCAGCCGTGCGTGACCGGCTGGCACCGCACCATGGCGGAGGCTGAAGGGCAAGCGGACCGGGTGCTGGACAAGTTGAGCGCCGACTGCTTCGCGTGATTGCGCGGCCTTTCTGTCCGGACTTTTGGCTGGAATAGGTGCTGTGTGGCGCAGGCCGGGTGGTTAAGATCCCTCAATCCTTTCTTCAAGTTGAGATCGCCATGCGCTTTAGTGATTTGCTCGACGCTGCCCGCAGCCACCCGCTGGACGTCTCGGTCCCGGCCGAATGGGCCCAGGGCCGCGCCACCTTTGGCGGGCTTGTCGTGGCGTTGGAGTACGAAGCCCTGCGTGCGCAGGTCCCGGCGGATCGCCCGTTGCGTTCGCTGGCGATTACCTTTGTCGGCCCGGTGGCGCCGGATGTGTCTGCCCGCTACGAAGTGGAAGTGCTGCGCGAAGGCAAGGCCGTCAGCCAATTGCTGGGCCGTGTGGTGCAGAACGGCGAAACGATGACCCTGGTGCAGGCCAGCTTCGGCGCGTCGCGGCCATCGCAGATCGACGTCGCCGCTGAACCTGCGCCCACTTTCAAACACTGGGACGAATGCCAGGAGCTGCCCTACGTAAAAGGCGTAACGCCGGAATTCATGCGGCACCTGGCGATGCGCTGGAGCGTGGGCGGCCTGCCGTTCACCGGCAATAAATCCCGTGAGATGGGCGGCTGGGTGCGCTTGCGTGGCGACGTGAAAGAAGAACCGCTGACCGAAGCGCATATCCTCGCGCTGGTGGATGCGTGGCCACCTGCGGTGTTGCCGCACCTGACACAACCCGCACCGGGCAGCACCCTGACCTGGACCATCGAATTCGTCCAGCCGTTGCAAGCCCTCAGCACCCTGGACTGGTGCCAGTACCGGGTCCACATCGAGCATGCCCGCGACGGCTACGGCCATGCGGCTGCGCAGCTGTGGAGCCCTGACGGCCAGTTGATTGCTATCAGTCGCCAGTCGGTGGTGGTGTTCGCCTGAGTCCTCAGACCAACAGGTGTTGATCGTTGGAGGCATCGCCGGTGCGTGCCTCCAGGCTGCGACCGTGATGCTGCAATGCCAGCGCGGCCAGAATGCCGACAACCCCGATAGCGACGCTCGCCAGGTTCTCGCTGAACACCCCGGAGACCATCAACAGAAAGCCGATCACCAACAGTGGCAGCGCAAGCAGCTGCAGCACTTGATTGGTTGCATGCTGATGATTCTGCGGTTGGGTGCGCCATTGCCAGGCGGGGAGATTCGGATGACGTTTGCCCATGATCGTGATTCCTCTGTTCGTTGAAACATCTTGAACAGAGTGTAGGACGGGCAGGGCGGGGCGGCGAATCAAGGATGGCTATGGGGGCCATAGCCATTCATTCGGGTTTACAGCTTCAATTGTCCGATGGCCTTGCTCAGTTCACCGGCCAGGGTCGCCAGCTGATTGCTGGTGGTGGCCGAGTCCACGGTTTGTTGCACGGTATTCTCGGTGACGTCACGGATGCTCACCACCGCCCGATTCATCTCCTCGGCCACGTGGCTTTGCTGTTCGGCCGCCACGGCAATCTGCGTATTGCTCTCGCGCATCTGCGCCACGGCCCCGGTGATTTCAGCGAGGGCGATCCCGGCCTCTTGCGCCTGTTGTACGCAGTCGTCGGCCTTGAACGAGCTTTCCTGCATAAAGTCCACCGCGTCCCGGGTGCCGGCTTGCAGGGCAGACACCATACGGGTGATTTCATCAGTGGAGCTCTGCACCCGCTTGGCCAGGTTGCGCACTTCGTCGGCGACCACGGCAAACCCCCGACCCATTTCGCCAGCACGCGCCGCTTCGATGGCGGCGTTGAGGGCCAGCAGGTTGGTCTGTTCGGCGATGCTGTGAATCACCCCGACCACACTGTTGATTTTCTGGCTGTCCTCGGCCAGTTTCTGGATCATTTCGGCGGTCTGCTGCACGCCGGTAGACAGCCCGGCAATCGAGCGCTGCACCCGGCTGACCACTTCCTGGCCGCTGCCGGCGAGGGTGTCGGCAGTCTGGGACAGGTCGCGGGTGGCGCCGGCATGCTGGGCGATATGGTAAACGGTGGCGGTCATCTCGTTGATCGCGGTGGCGGCCTGGTCGGTTTCGCTTTGCTGGCCGAGCATGCCGTGTTGCACCTCGTTCATGCTGCTGGCCAGGCGTGCGGCACCGTCGTCCAGTTGCTTGGCGGTGCGCGCGACGGTGTTGACCACGCGCTGATAACCCGCTTGCATCGCGTTAAAGGCAGTAGCCATCTGCCCGACCTCGTCTTTACAAGCCAAGGGCACGCGGGCCGAGAGGTCGCCGGTTTTTTCGACGTGCAGCATCACGTCTTTCAAGGTGTTGAGTTGGCTGAGCAGAAAGCGGATCAACAGCTGTGAGGCACCGAGCATGGCCAGCATCAGAATCATCACCGCCACGGCGTAATTGGCGAACCGTTCTTCGAACACCTGGCTCAAGCTGGGTCCGTAGGCCAGCACGGCGACCTGCTGGCCGTCGGCACGAGCGATCACTTCGGCGCCCATCAGCGGGTTTTCGCCAAACAACGGCATGTGATTGAAGTCCACCCAGCCACTGGCGGTGGCCAGGGCTGACAGATCCTCGTCGCCCAGTTGTGGGACTTTGCCCTTGGCATAGGTCAGCCAGTGCTCGCCCTTAGGCAGCGGTTGGCCGGCCGGCCAGGCACTGAGCAAGTGCGCCTGGGCTTGCGCCGAAGCCTGGGAGGCCTGGCTGCGGGCCTGTTGTTCGAGCTGCACGGCGTACAACACCAGCAGCAACGTGGTGATGAAGGCGACCGCGTTTACGGCCCAGAATTTGTATTTAAGCGAGATGTTGCTAAGCCAGGCACCCATGGAAGGTTTTCTCTGATAGCGGAAACAGCATTGGCAAGGTGCCATTATTGTGCCGCTATCGAGGCGCCGGGTTTTGATGTGGGTCAATGAGCCGCGTCAATCCGGCACAGGCAATCCAAAAAAGGCCCGGGCGCAGGCGGTGCTGTGTTGCGCCAGGTCTTCCACGGTTTCTTCGCGGTGCAAGGCGACTTCCCGCAGGACTTCCGGCAAATAGGCGGGTTCGTTGCGCCCGTTTTTCGGCTTGGGTCGCAAGGTGCGTGGCAGCAAATAGGGCGCATCGCTTTCCAGCATCAGGCGTCCACGGGGAATTTCCCTGACCAGCGGATGCAGGTGCGTCCCACGGCGCTCGTCGCAGATCCAGCCGGTAATGCCGATGTGCAGGTCCAGGTCGAGGTAGCTGAACAAAGCACGCTGCTCGCCGGTGAAGCAGTGCACCACGGCAGCCGACAGGTGATCGCGGTAGTCCCGCAGGATTTCCAGCAGGCGCTGGTTGGCGTCACGCTCATGAAGAAAAACCGGGAGTTTCAGTTCCACGGCCAGGGCCAGGTGTTCTTCGAGGACTTTTTCCTGCTGGGGGCGCGGCGAGAAATCCCGGTTGAAATCCAGCCCGCATTCACCCACCGCCCGCACACGACTTTCCTTGAGCAGACCGCGCAGGCGCCTGGCGCTTTCGGCATTCCAGTCACTGGCGGAGTGGGGGTGGATACCGGCAGTGGCGAACAGGCGTTGACCGCTTTCGTCCAGTTGTTCGCACAGTTCCAGGGCCTGTTCACTGCCATCGACACTGGTGCCGGTGAGCACCAATTGGCTCACCCCGGCGGCGTAGGCACGGTCGAGAACGGCCTGGTGCTTTTCGTCGAAACTTGGGTTGGTCAGGTTGACGCCGATATCAATGAGTTGCATGGTGCTACCTCCGCCTGCGGTCGGAAAGCATATCAGAGCTGTAGATTTATAAGAAAAGCCAAGAACTACAACGAGTTAAAGCTGTCTTTGAAAGTCGCAAGTAACACCGTGTTTGGTTTGTCGCCATCTGCCGTGCCACCCTTGCGCCCAAAGCCTGCGCTCATGGCGCTCTGTTTCTGTCCCCCAACGCCTCGTTTTTCGCGAAGCAATGGGCAGTATTCTTTCTTCCGGAGAGCGGATGATCCGACCCTCGGCGTTGCTTGTGTTGTGCCTGACGTTACTGCTGCCCATCGCGGCGGTTGCGCGTCTGGACGGCCCGCTGGAGGTGATCAAGCCCGGCAAGGTCCGGGATCTTGCGCAGATCCGCAGCAGCCGCACCTTGCGGGTGTTGGTCAACCAGAGTCGCAACAGTTCCGGTGAAGTCCAGGGCCAGGCCATCGGTGTTGAATACCACCGCCTGCGCGCTTTCGAGCAATACCTCAACGGTCACGCCCGTGACGGTGAAGAGATCAACCTCAAAATTATTCCCAAAGCCAAGGATCAACTGATTGGCGCATTGGCCCGTGGCGAGGGCGACCTGGTAGCCCCCGGCGAATTGCTAGACGTGAAGGCCGCCCACAAGATTGCCGCCAGCGACCCGATAGCCAGCGATGTGTCGTTGTGGCTGGTAGGGCTCAAGGGCGAGCGGCGGTTTACCAAGCTTGAGCAATTGTCCGGGCGCACGCTGGCCTTGACCACGGGCAGTGCCGCGTCGGACGCGATCAATCAGGTCAACCAGAAGCTGGCGCTGCACAAGTTGCCGCCGGTGAAGGTGGAATGGGTCGACCCCAGCCTGGCAGTGGAAGATGTGCTGGAGATGGTCCAGGCCGGGATTTTCCACCTGACGATTGTCGAGCGACCGATTGCCGAGCGCTGGGCGAAGATCCTGCCCAAGCTGCGGTTTGACCGGCAAGTAGCCATAAGCGAGCCGGGTGAAGAATATTGGTTTGTGCGCCAGGATGCTTCGATGCTGCGGGCCAGCATTGACCGTTTCCTCAAGACCTACCACACCCCGTCCGACCAGGACGTGGCATTTCAGCGTATCTACCGCCGCCTGTATCAAGTGCGTTATCCGCTGGCCCGTGCCGATCGACAGCGCCTGGAAAAACTGCGCCCAGTGCTGCAAAAGCATGCCCGTGAGCAGGGCATGGATTGGCTGAACCTGGCCGCGCTGGCGTTCAAGGAGTCTGCCCTCGACCCCGGCGCCAGAAGCAGTGGCGGCCCCACGGGGCTGATGCAGATCACGCCATCGGCGGCCCAGCGGGTTGGGGTCAATAACATCGAGAGCCTGGACAGCAATGTGCAGGCGGGCGCGCGGTACCTGGCGATGATCCGGCGCAAGTTTTTCTCAAGCCCCAAGCTCAACGAACGCGAGCGCATGGCGTTTGTGCTGGCGGCCTACAACATGGGGCCGGAGCGGGTCCAGGGAATGCGTGCCGAAGCGCGGCGGCGCGGGCTTAACCCAAACCAATGGTTTTTCCAGGTCGAGCGCATTGCCATGGAGCAGGTGGGGATGGGTGGCGTCAGCTATGTTAATAGCGTGAACAAGTATTACCTGGCGTTTGATCGGGAACGGGAGTCGTTGGAGCCTGCAGCGCCGCGAGTCGCCTCTCGTAAATAATCTATTAATTAGATTGTTATTAGCCGTTTTATCGGCTTTTATCATTGCTTAAACTGATTAATATAGCGGCCAACCAACCCCTACATCGAAAAGGATTATCAGCATGAGCCCATTGATCACCCGCATCCTCTCCACCCGCGCCGGCTACGGCCTGACGGTTCTGCGGATTTTTGTCGGGATCATTTTCGCCGCCCACGGTTCGCAGAAGCTCTTTGGCTGGTTTGGCGGTGGCGGTCTGGCGGGCACTGCCCAGTGGATGGAAAGCATCGGCCTGGCGCCGGGTACCTTGATGGCGCTGTTGTCGGGTGGTACCGAGTTCTTCGCCGGGCTGGCGCTGATCATCGGCTTGCTGGCGCGGCCTGCGGCGTTGGGCTTGTCGATCATCTCCCTGGTGGCGATTTTCTCGGTACACATCCACAACGGTTTGTTCATGGCCAACAACGGTTACGAGTTCGCCCTGGCGTTGCTGGGCGGTACGCTGGCGGTCTTGTCGGAAGGTGCAGGCAAGTTGTCTGCCGACCGCGCCATCACTCACTGATACCGCGTAAACCCCTTTAAAGGCCCGCCCCGTGCGGGCCTTTTCATTGCTCGGGATTCTTGACACCGCCCTACAGGCTTCTCTAGGATGTTGCCCATGCGCCGATTTAAACAGCTAATTGCGGGGCGCCACGGGTGACTGATCACAGTCCCGACAGAAGCCAGAGCCATGGGCCAGCTTCGAAATTCCGCTAAAGCGCTGGTTCGGTGTTGCCTCTCACCTGCCCGCAGACTTTTGAGGCAGAGACACGACACGATGAATGCACTACGCCCCGTTATACGCCTGGCCCCGATCACCGCGGACCTTACCCAACGCAATCCGAAAATCCTCTTGGGCGGCAAGCACCAGCCGACGCTACTGCGTTATCTGGATGGTTGGCCACGCCGCACGGGGCGACCTTCAGCCTTTTTGATCCAGTTCGTCGAAGACGGCGACTCCCTTGCGCGCTTTGCGTCCAACAGCTTTGACTTGGCCGTTATTCAAGCCCCCAGTGCCAGCGACGCGGGCGAAGTCATACGCCAGTTGACCCGGATTGCCCGACAAGGGCTGATAGCCCGGCGTTGAATTCTCAGTGAAATGCCGCTGGAGGCGGGTGCTGGCGACGGCGGCGCAGCAGGAAGATACCCCACGCAATCAAGCACAGTATCAGCGGTACAGGCAGGATATTGAGCAGCTTCACGTTGCGCTCCAACGCGTGAACCTGGGCATATGACTGAACCTTCAGCGCGTGAATTTCCATCGGTATTCGCAAACGCTCCTTGTTGAGCGCTTGCAGCAATACGTCGGAGGTTACCGCCTGAGCGCCTGGAGAAAGCGTTCGGGGGGTCAGCAATTGCCATTCCTTTTCCGTTTGCTCCAGGCGTTGCGCCCGTTCCGCGGACTTTTCCTGGAAGGCCCGTGCCGCGTCTTCGCGCATCGCCCTTAACACCTGCAGTGATCGACCGCCACCTGCGCGGGGGCGAATGTTCATCAGGGTGTCAGGCGCCGCCAGGTTATCCAGGGTATTCAAGACAAACATGGCGTTATCTGACGAGGGATCACTCGGCGCATCGTTGTCATGAAGCATTCCGGCCACACGATCGCTGAGCAGATCAGTGTCCGCGACCACGACCACATGAATGTGCGCAGACTTTTGCAAGCCGGGTTCACCCCCGCTGATCCCGTCAGGAAAGACGGAGTAGGCGGGCCCCTCGACGCGTGCGGCGATCACCTGGTGCTGACCACGAGCGGCGGCTTCATTGATCAGAGAATCGAACTGCGCCGGCAGGGCAAAACGCTCAGCATTAAACAGGGCCGCTTGCCCGGAGCTTTGCAGCAGCGGGGTGAAGGTCATGCGGCTTTTCTTGGTGGGCGCCAGCGCACCGCTGCTCAAGACATTGACGCTGTGGAGTTTCCAGGTGCTTAAGTCATCCTGTGTCATCGTCTGGCGGGACAAGGACAACGCAGCGGGATGGCGCACCGCCGGCTGACCTGTGGTCATGATCACTTGAGTGGCGTAGTCATGATCGGCGATTACCTTATCCGCGGTCATCTGGATGCCCCAGGCGGTCAGCAATGCTTCCAGCCTGGGGTTTTCCGGGGCGGTGGCGCTGGGCTCCAGCCCGGCAAGCGGGTCGATAAACATCATCAGCTTGCCGGCGCCCAATACAAACTGATCGATCGCGTACAGGGTTTGCTCAGGCAGTTTGCCGGGGTGCACCACCATCAAGGTTCTGATGTGTTCGGGGATTTTCTCGATGCCTGGCTCCAGGCTCACGAGATTGAATTGGCGGCGCATCGCCTGCAATGACTGCCAAGGAGGCGTATTCACGCCGCTGCGCTCATCCCGTTCGCCGTCCATTGGCAGCAGGGTTATCAGGCCTATCACCGGCTGCTCCGGGTGGAGCACTTTATGAAGCAAATGGCTGATCTCATAGTCCAGCAGCGACTCCCGGGCCAGGCTGAACGCCTCGATACTATGTGGCCCATGACCCGCGCTGGTACCGACCAAGCCGAAGAATCCTTGTTGGGCGTCAAGCCCCAGTAACCGCGCCTTGTACTCATCTTCCGAAAAAGGCTTGGGGTCGATGAGGTGCAGGTTGATTTTGCCCTTTGCCGCTTTTTCATACTCCTTGAGCAACAACTCCACCCGTTTACCGTAGCTTTTCACGGCATTGGATTTTTGCGGAGGGTGGCTTGAGTTGAAAAAATACAGATCAACCGGTTGCTCCAGTGAAGCGAGCAGTGTCCGTACAGGGTCGGACAATGTATGAATTTTATGTTCTGAGAAATCAAACCGCACAGTTGGAAGTTTAAGCGCCCATACCAGATTAAAAGCGAGAAAGAGTAATAGCAGGATGCTAATTGTGATGCTGGCACTTAATGGCGATCTCATCGTAGCGTGTCCTTCTCAAGAGTTTCTGACATTCAGGGCAATGGTCGTCATGGCAAGAAAGGCGACGATTATGCTGATGAAGTACAAACTGTCTTGAAGAGCCAGTACCCCTTGGTCAATAGCGTCAAAGCGCGTTGACGGGCTCAGGGAGATGATACGGTCAACGAGCCAGATCGGTGCTTGATGTTCTATGGCGTCAAGTAGAGAAGAGAGTCCGCTGGCGACCAGCAGCAGACAAAGTGTTACTGTAAATATGATCAGACGATGGTGCGTCAGTGCGCAGATAAAACCGCCCACCGACAGATAACTTCCAGCCAATAGCCAACTTCCCAAGTATTGGGACGCAATGACGGTGTTATCCGGATTTCCAAAATAGTTGACGGTGATGACGATTGGAAAGGTCAATAGCAAGGCAATGCCAGAAACAAGCCAGGCCGCCAAAAACTTTCCGATAACCATTTCGAAACCAGTGACGGGTAGGGTTTTCATGAAGTCCATGGAGCCGGCCGTGTGCTCGTCTGCCCAAAGTTGAGTGGAAAGCACAGGGGTCAACAGCAAGTAAAGCCATGGGTGTAACTGGAAGAATCCGTGCAAGTCGACGCTGCTTTGTTCCAAAAGTTGGCTTGTATGAAAGCCAAATGCAGCGGCGGCTGTCAGGAAAACTGCAGTGCTCAGGTAGGTGACGGGGGCCGAAAAATAACTGGCAAGTTGACGCTTGATGATCACCGGTAAAAGTTTCAAATCGATGCCTCCTGGCGCATGTGATGGATAACGTCATCCAGGCGTCCGGGCTCCAGTTTCAGGGCATTGATTTTCCAGCGGCGGTGAGTGATCAGTGCGTTGATATGGGGGTAAATGGTTTGCCCCGGCATGGCGAGTACGGTCACTGTGCCGGGCATCTCGTGGTCTTCCTCGATGCCGGCGACCCCGGGCAATACCGCCAGGGCCAGTAGGTCCAGCGGCGTGTCAGCGGCAAGGGTGACTGCCTGGTAATGCCGGGAACTGCGCTGCAGTTCGGGCAGGGGCATGTCTGCCACTAATCGGCCGTTGGCGATCACCAATGCCCGGTTGCAAATGCTGGCCAGCTCTTCGGGCATTCGGGACGCGACAATAATCGTCATTTCGTCGTTCAGCGACTTGATGAGCATTCTGACCTTGTGTTTTTGCTCGGCATTCAGACCTTCCGTTGGCTCATCGAGCAACAGCAGTCTGGGGTCATGCAGGATTGCCTGGGCGATGGCTACTTTGCGTTTCAACCCTGCCGGGAGGGTATCGACCGGGCATTTGAGTATCCGCCCCAGTTCAAGCCGTGCGACTGCGCGGTCAATCATCTTGCGTTTTTCCGCGCCGCGGAATCCGCGTATGCCGGCAATAAAACCGAGAAAGCCCGTTACACTCATTGCGCCATGACTCAGACATTCTGGCTGGTAGCCCGTGACTTTCTTTGCGTGGAGTGTATTGAGGGTAATATCGTGACCGAATACTTTTATATGGCCTGAAGAGGGGAGAATCGAGCTTGCTAGCATTTTGATGAGAGTTGTTTTTCCCGCACCATCATTTCCAAACAGTCCCAGGCATTCCTGAGGTTGGGCACTAAATGAAAAGTCCTGGATGATAGCTTTCCCGCCCATCTTTTTTGTCAGGCTCGTTATCTCGATCATTATGCTTTTCTACTGGATGGATATGGCAAGGCTCGGTTAAGTCGAAGCCTCGATTAACCTGCATGAGCGGCAGGTTGTGATTGGTCGAAAAGTCAAAATTTGAAATATTTTTGTTGTGCGCGTGTCCGGTGTCTTACATTTTAAAAATGGTACGTTCAATAGGCGGTCTTGGAAACATTAAGGGGGCTGAATAAGATAAGTCCTACGTGTCAAGCTATGTCTCGCTGAAACAATTGTTAGGCATTTGATGCTTTAATTACTGTCGTTGTTTATTTGGCGTGTATTTGAAGTTCTGCCAATTTGAAATGGAGCCTGAACGTCATGCTGCTTCTACGTACCCTTGTTCTAGAACAATCCGAGCATGATGCGCCGGTCAACGGTGCACTGCTGTGTGGTTTTGCGGTGGCTCAGATCGCTTCGAACTTCCTTGCTTATAGTCTGGATGAAGAGACAGAGCCCGGTAGTTCACGGGTATACATCGCGGCGTTGCGCAAAAAATTCGAACGGTACTTTCTGGGGGCGATAGATTCCAAGGAAGACCTGCAAACCGCGACCCGTGTCTTCAAGCAAATCCTGACGCTTGCCGCTGCGCCCGGGACCAAATCCGCAAGTGCCGGCGAGGCCCACATTCCTTATCATTTCGTTGATCTGAAAGGCTGCAAGTTGCCCCCCGCCAGGCCTGAAGATCATCACTCGTTGACGATCAAGAAATCTCTTGTGATGAAGGTCATTACCCTGGGAACGTCGGCGCCCGGTTTGCCCGCCATCGAAAGCAATTCATTGATTGTCCCGTCGATTCGTTTCTCCTCAAGGATGATTTCTCCTCAGAGGGCCGCGGACCCTGCGGAGCCTGCACCGCCAGTGTCCGAACCGGTGCCACAGGCACCCGCGGATACGTTCGAGATAACCGAGCCACTGATTGCGCCACCGATCGAGCCGGTAGTCGCCGCGCCACCGCCAACGCCACCGCAGGCACCGGCAACGCCGCAGCCTGAACCCGCCCGGCATGAAGCGCCCTCATTGTTCGAGGTGGACACTACGCTGGCCAATCTTTCCCGACTGGCGCAAGAGTTGACACAACAAAAGCTCGGCGTGCTCAAGCAGGAGGAAGCACTTGAGCAGTTACGTCTCGAGCTGCGCCAGGAAAAGGTCGAGGTTGAGCAGGAGAGTCAACGGAGTGCCGAGAGAGTTGCCGAAAAAGAGGCCTCCCTGGAACTGTTGACCCGCACGCTGACGACCCGGGAGGAGCATCTGGCGGATTGCTCGGCGTTAAACCAGGCAGAGCAGCGTCGAATGGACGAGCGTGCGCGCGGCCTGGAGAGCGAGGAAGCCCAGGTGCACAACCGTGAACGGGCGGTTAGTCAAAAAGAGCAACAACTGACGGCGACTCTGTCTCAGTTGCCTATCCTGCGGGAAAACCTGAGTGCCGCGTTTCAAACCCTGGACGAGTCTCTTGCACGGCTGAGTGAGTTAGCACACAGCCAGCCTGTAAGTCGCCTACTCCAGTCGGATGCAGATTGACGCTGGATACTGGAATCCATCGGCGGGTCTGGCTACTTTCCTGTGTTCATTTATCATCGACCTCCACCGCTGACATTGAGCGTCAAATGCGTTGTGCCTGATGCGGCAGCGGGTCTGAACATTGGAACTTCCAGGGGATGTAGAGCTTTTGAGCACTAAGCTGATTACCAAAGAAGGTCATGAAGCCCTGAAAAAGGAGCTTGATTACCTGTGGCGAGAAAAGCGTCCTGATACCACCCGTAAAGTCACGTGGGCCGCCTCCCTTGGAGACCGGAGCGAAAACGCCGACTACCAGTACAACAAGAAACTGCTGCGGGAAATTGATCGCCGGGTGCGCTATTTGCGCAAGCGCCTGGAAGACATGCGCGTGGTGGAGTACATGCCGGAGCAGGAAGGCAAGGTGTTCTTCGGCGCCTGGGTAGAGATTGAAAACGAACAGGGCGAGACCAAGCGCTTTCGCATCGTGGGTTACGATGAGATCTATGAACGCATGGACTACATCTCCATCGATTCACCCATGGCCCGCGCGTTGCTGCGCAAAGAGGTGGATGACGAGGCACTCGTGCAGACCCCGAGCGGCGAAGTGTGCTGGTGGATCACTGCCATCGAATATGTGAAGTAACAACGGATGGCCCGCCCTCTTGGCAGAGGGCGGGCCATTTGCGTTTTCAGCCCTCGCGCAGCACCGTCAACGGGCTGGCATTCAGCGCGCGGCGAGTGCCAAACACGCCGGCACCGCCGATCAGCACTGCACCGATCACCGGCAGCAGCAACAGCCACGGATGTGGGTGCCAAGCCAGGTCGAACGCGTAGCGATACAGCACCAGTGTCACCAGTTCCGTACCCAGCGCCGCCAACAGGCCGCTGACCGCGCCCAACAGCCCGAACTCGATACGCCGCGCCTTGACCAGCAACTTGCGCTCCGCCCCCAGCGCCCGCAGCAGGGCACCTTGGCGAATCCGCTCGTCAAGGGTTGCCTGGAGCCCGGAGAACAACACCGCCATCCCCGCAGCCAGGACAAACAACAGCACGTACTCCACCGCCAGGGTGACCTGGGCGAGGATGCTGCGCAGCTGTTCAAGCAGCGCCTCCACTTGCAGGATGGTCACTGCCGGGAAGGCCCGGGACAGGTCGACGATCTGCTGGTCATGGCCGGGCGCCAGGTAGAAGCTGGTCAGGTAGGTGGTAGGCAGGTCTTTCAAGGTGCCTGGCTGGAAGATCATGAAGAAGTTCGGCTGGAAGTTATCCCAGTTGATTTCCCGCAGGCTGGTGACCCGCGCTTCACGGTTTTCCCCGCCGACGGTGAATACCAGATGATCGTTGAGCTTGAGTTTCAGGCTGTCAGCGACCTTGGCCTCCACCGAGACGCCGGGAATCTCGTCGGTGGGTTGCGCCGTCCACCAGGAACCCGCCGTCAGCTTGTTGCCTGGCGGCAGGTCGGCGGCCCAGGTCAGGCTCAAGTCGCGCTGTACAGCACGATCGCCGCTGGAGTCCTTGCTCACAATTTCCTGCACCGGGGCGCCATTGATGCTGATCAATCGGCCCGGCACTACCGGATACAGCGGTGCAGACTGCGCCTGCAATTCCAGCAGGCGTGCGCCGAAGGTGTCTTTGTCGGCGGGCAGGATGTTCAGCGCGAAATAATTGGGGGCGTCCTTGGGCAACTGGTTTTGCCAGGTGTCCAGCAGTTCGCCACGCAGCAGCGCGATCAAGCCCATGGACAACAGGATCAGCCCGAATGCCAGGGACTGGCCCGCTGCCGCCAAGGGATGACGCAGCAACTGGCCCAACCCCAGGCGCCAGGGCAGGGAGGCCCGGGCCAGCAGGCGTCGAAGGCTCTGCAACAGCAGCAGGAGCAGGCCGCCGAGAATCAGCGCGGCAATCACGCCGCCGCCCAGCAGGGCGAAGGTCAGCACCAGGTCGAGGCTCAAGCGCCACATGATCAGGCCCAGGGCGAACAGCGCGGCACCGTAGACCATCCATGTGCTGGAAGGGATCGGCAGCAGGTCGCGTCGCAGTACCCGCAGCGGAGGCACGCGCCCCAGCGCGGCCAATGGCGGCAGGGCGAAACCGGCGAGGGCGACCAGCCCGGTGCCAATCCCGGCAATCGCTGGCAACAGCCCACCGGGTGGAACGTCCGCCGGCAGCAGGTCATGCAACAGCGCAAACAGCCCCAATTGCGCGAGCCAGCCGAGCAGGGCGCCGGTCAGGCTGGCCAGCAGGCCCAGCACGGTCAATTGCAGGCTGAACAGCAACATGGTCTCGCGCCGGGACAGCCCGAGACAGCGCAATAAGGCACTGGCATCAAAGCGTCTACTGGCGAAGCGGTTCGCCGACAGCGCCACCGCCACGCCCGAGAGCAATACCGCCACCAGGCTGGCCATGTTCAAGTAACGCTCGGCTTTGCCCAGTGCGCCACCGATCTGCTGGTTGCCGTCCCGGGCATCCTGCAGCCGCTGGTTGGCAGCCAGGCCGGGCTTGACCAGGTCGCGATAGGTTTGCAGTACGGTGCCGCCTTGGGGCGCGCGCCAGAGGTCGCGATAACTGACGCGGCTGCCGGGCTGCACCACGCCGGTGGCCTCGAGATCGGCCAGGTTGATCATCACCCTGGGCGTCAGGCTATAGAAGTTGCCGGCGCGGTCCGGCTCGTAGGTCAGCACGCGGGCCAGGCGCAGGGTCTTCATGCCGACGTCGATGCTGTCGCCGATTTTCAGGTTCAGTGCCGTCAGCAGCCGTGCCTCCACCCAGGCTTCACCGGGCTTGGGACCACCCCCGGCGGTTTCTTCGGCGAAGGGTTCTGCGGCGCTCTTCAGCTCGCCGCGCAACGGATACTCGTCGTTGACCGCCTTGATGCTGGACAGCTGGATGCCATTGTCGGTGGCAATCACGCTGGAGAACTCCACCACCCTGGCGTGCTGCAAGCCCAGCTCGGTACCACTCTGGATTTGCTCGGTACGGGCGGGCGAGCTGCCTTCCAGCACCAGGTCGGCCGCGAGGAATTCCGTGGCACGCAACATCATGGCGCTGTTCAGGCGTGCGCCGAAGTAGCCAATGGCGGTGCTGGCGGCGACGGCCACCAGCAGGGCGAAGAACAGCACGCGCAGTTCGCCGGCGCGGGCATCGCGCAGCAACTGGCGAAGGGCAAGGCTGAACAGGCGCAAAAAGGGCAAGCGTGCCATCAAGGCTCCAGGGGCGCGACCATCAGGCCGGCTTCAAGACGGATCAGGCGGCGGCAGCGGTGGGCCAGGCGCTCGTCATGGGTCACCAGCACCAGGGTCGTGCCGCTCTCTTTGTTGAGTTCGAACAACAAGTCGCTGATGCGTTCGCCGGTGTGGCTGTCGAGATTGCCGGTAGGTTCGTCGGCAAACAGCACGTCCGGTTCGGCGGCAAACGCCCGGGCAATCGCTACCCGTTGCTGCTCGCCACCCGAGAGTTGGCGCGGTGAGTGAGTGAGGCGCTGGCCCAGGCCGACGCGCTCCAGCAGGTGCCTGGCACGTTCGCGGGCGTCCTTGCGGCCGTCCAGTTCCAACGGCAGCATCACGTTTTCCAGTGCATTGAGGCTGTCGAGCAACTGGAAGGACTGGAACACAAAGCCGACGTGCTCGGCGCGGATGCGCGCACGCTGGTCTTCGTCGAGGGTACTCAGGGCTTGGCCAGCGAGGGTGACTTCGCCACTGCTCGGCAGGTCGAGGCCGGCCAGCAGGCCGAGGAGGGTGGATTTGCCGGAACCGGAGGCGCCGACGATAGCCAGGCTATCGCCCTTGTTCAGTTCCAGGCTCAGTTCGTGCAGGATAGTCAGTTCACCTTCCGCGCTGGGAACCACTTTGCTAAGGTTTCGCGCGGTGAGAATGCTTGCGCCCATGGAGAATCCAATGCGAATGTGGTTTTTGAGTGCTGGCCTGGCCTTGATGTGCATGGCCCAGAACGCAGCGGCGGGTACAGTCCTGATCGTTGGCGATAGTATCAGTGCCGGTTTCGGACTGGATACCAGCAAAGGGTGGGTAGCGTTGTTGGGACAACGGCTCAAGAGCGAAGGTTTCGACGATAAAGTGGTCAACGCCTCCATCAGCGGCGACACCAGTGCCGGAGGCCTGGCGCGGCTGCCGGCGGCGCTTGCAGAGCATAAGCCAGACCTGGTGATCATTGAGCTGGGCGGCAATGACGGCCTGCGTGGGCAGCCCCCCGCGCAATTGAAACAAAATCTTGCATCGATGATCGACCAGTCCAAGGCCAGCGGTGCCAAGGTGCTGCTGTTAGGCATGCAGTTGCCGCCTAATTACGGGCCGAAATACACCACCGCGTTTGCCAATGTCTACGCGGCCCTGGCCAAGGAAAAAAGCGTCCCGCTGGTGCCGTTTTTCCTTGAAGGCGTCGGTGGTCATCCGGAGCTGATGCAGGCTGACCAATTGCACCCGGCGGTTGGCGCGCAGGGCAAGTTGCTGGAAAATGTCTGGCCGACGCTAAAACCACTGCTATGACGCTTTTCTAGCAGCGGTCTTTCGGCTAAGGTGGCGCCCCCCCGATTTGGAGCCCCCGATGTCGCGTCCTGCCTGGTCCCTGTTTGCCTACCAACTGATCGAGCCTGACGAACAGCTGGATCTGTTCGCCTGCCAGGAAGTCCGGGTGCATCTGGTGACGCGTCAATTGGAGTTGGGCGGGTCGATCGACCGCACCCTCTGCGGTACGTTACTGCCTGCCCAGCCGCGCTGGTCGTCGGTGGATCGCTCGATCTTCCAGGACCAGCGTTTGTGCCCCCTGTGCCGGGCGATCCTCGAGTCGCAAAAGCGCGGTACACCGCCGATCTGGCCAGAGCTGCGCTTCGAACTTTGAATATGGGTGCCCGCCGGGCAGCCGTGTACAATCCATTTTTTACTACCCGTCGATCTGCGAAGGAATTCCCGGATGTTGTCGCGCCTTTCCGCCGTCACCTGCTGCCTGTCTCTTGCTGCGATCTGCGCGGCCGGTTCCGCTGCAGCGTTGCAGTTGCCTTTGCCGCCACCGGGTGAAGATATCGTTGGCCAGGTCCAGGTGATCAAGGCCAAGTACGAAGATACCTTCGCTGACCTGGGCACCACCTACGACCTGGGCTATTCGGAGATGGTCGCGGCCAACCCGGGCGTCGATGCCTGGTTGCCGGGGGCGGGTACCGAGATCGTGTTGCCGACGCGCTTCATCCTGCCGCCCGGCCCGCGTGAAGGCATCGTGATCAACCTGGCGGAATACCGGCTCTATTACTATCCCAAGGGTCAGAACGTGGTGTACACGTTCCCGTTGGGGATTGGCCGTGAAGGCTGGGGTTCACCGGTGGCTCACACCACGATCACGGGCAAGATCCCGAACCCGACCTGGACCCCGCCAGCCTCGATCAAGGCCGAACACGCCGCCAATGGCGACCCGTTGCCGAACGTGGTGCCGGCTGGCCCGGACAACCCGTTGGGGCCGTTCAAGTTCACCCTGGGCACGCCCGGCTACCTGATCCACGGTTCCAACATGAAGTTCGGCATCGGTACCCGTACCAGCCACGGTTGCTTCCGCATGTTCAACAACAACGTGCTGGAAATGGCCGACATGGTGCCGGTAGGGACGTCGGTGCGGATTATCAACGATGCCTACAAGTTCGGCGCAGCCGGGGGCAAGGTTTACCTGGAGGCGCATACGCCGTTGAACGACGATGGCACTCCATCGGTCGTCGACAAGCACACTGCGGTGATCAACGCTTTGCTCAAGCGTGAAGACTTGTCCAACAACCTGCGGGTCAACTGGGACCAGGTGCGTGACGTCGTTGCCGCCGAAGACGGTTTGCCGACGGAAATCGGTGTACCGGGCGGGGCGCCAATGGTGTCGAGTACGCCGGTAGATCTGCAGCAATAAGCCTGCACGATCCATAACCCGTTATCGCCTCGCGCGGTGACGGGTTTTTTATTGTCTGGAATCCAGCCGAATTGCGGGCAAAAAAAAGCCGATCCAAGAATGGACCGGCTTGATAACAACCCCGAAGGATTATTACTTGCGGCTTGCTTTTTCAAGCATGCGCAGAGCGCGCTCGTTAGCTTCGTCAGCAGTCTGTTGTGCTTTTTGAGCAGCAGCCAGAGCTTCATCAGCTTTACGATAGGCTTCGTCTGCACGAGCCTGGGAGCGAGCTGCTGCGTCTTCAGTTGCAGTCAGACGAGCTTCGGTTTCTTTGGAGACGCTGCTGCAACCGGTAGCCAGAACTGCGGCCAGAGCCAGAGCAGAGAATTTCAGAACGTTGTTCATCGTGTTCCCCTTCAAGGACTTTCTATTAAATGACTATTCTCTCAGAGTGAGCTAATAGCCGGCGTACATACTACCCATTACTTGTAGTAAGTAAACTGACGTAGCGCAAGAAGCAAAAAAAATTCTCGCGGCCAATCTATTTTGGCTAATCTTTTGAGAGTCTGTATAAAAAATATCCAGATTCTTGCACTCGGCCGAGGATTGGATCCAGCCTGAAAGGGCCGGCTGGCATGTGTTAAGCCATGTAAACATAAGTCATTTTATATATCGTCCCTGACACTATTGTTCAGATTGTCTTTTCGGTCTTCGGTATCTTTTGTGCATGTTGAGGTGACTTTAAGAGCGCGTGTTCGTCTCAAGCTTCAACTGCCGGCAATGTTCAGGCCATCGACCTAAGGATGCTCGATTGGCCCTTTCTATGTCCGCCAGCGCAACGGAAGACGAGCGCGTCTTGAGCAATTGTGCGATTGGCGCCTACTATTTCCCTGTGTTGGTTGTGAGCGCTAGTGCGAGGCACTGGCGGCTTTTCTCGTTGTCGAAACCGGCACCGGGTGGCGTAGATGTTCCTTCGCCGGAAAAACATCGGTAAGGTAGGGGTCAGAAACCAAGACCCGCGAGGAGTAGTGATGAGCGAGGCGTTGTCCATCCACCATGACCAGGCTGGTCATCAGTTCGAGACCAATGTGGACGGTCATCGTGCCTATCTGACCTATATGGACCTTGGGAAGCAGACCCTGGATATCTATCGCACCTTCGTGCCCAACGCATTGCGAGGCCGTGGCATTGCTGCTGCGCTCACCGAGGAAGCGTTGAAGTTCGCCGAAGAGGCAGGTTATACGGTGATCCCGTCCTGCTCTTACGTGGAGCGCTACATGGAGCGCCACCAGCGCCATGCCGCAAAGCTTTGAGCATTGAGTAAGGCGGGACGCAGAGCATCCCAGGATGCATTCCCACGCAAAGCGTGGGAACGATCAAAAAAAACGCCGGGTTTAGCCCGGCGTTTTTGTGTCCGCAGTGTTTGCTCAGCCGCGTTGGCGCTTGGGCAACACGTCCTTGAGCTTGGCATGCATGCTGCGCAAGGTGGTCTCGGTGGCAGCCCAGTCGATGCAGGCATCGGTGATCGACACGCCGTATTGCAGGTCGGCCAGATCCTTTGGAATCGCCTGGCAGCCCCAGTTGAGGTGGCTTTCGACCATCAGGCCGATGATCGACTGGTTGCCTTCCAGAATCTGGTTGGCCACGTTCTCCATCACCAGCGGTTGCAGAGCCGGGTCCTTGTTGGAGTTGGCGTGGCTGCAATCGACCATGATGTTCGGCTTGATCTTCGCCTTGTTCAGCGCCTGTTCGCACAGGGCCACGCTGACCGAATCATAGTTGGGCTTGCCGTTGCCGCCACGCAGCACCACGTGACCGTAGGCATTGCCTTTGGTGGTGACGATGGACACGCCACCTTCCTGGTTGATACCCAGGAAACGGTGCGGGCTGGACACCGACTGCAGGGCGTTGATCGCCACAGTCAGGCCGCCGTCGGTACCGTTCTTGAAACCGACCGCCGAGGACAGGCCGGAAGCCATTTCCCGGTGAGTCTGGGATTCGGTGGTACGTGCGCCAATCGCCGACCAGCTGATCAGGTCTTGCAGGTACTGCGGGGAAATCGGGTCCAGGGCTTCGGTTGCCGTCGGCAGGCCCATTTCGGCGAGGTCCAGCAGCAATTGACGACCGATGTGCAGGCCATCCTGGATCTTGAAGGAGTCGTCCAGGTACGGGTCGTTGATCAAGCCTTTCCAGCCGACGGTGGTACGCGGCTTCTCGAAATAGACGCGCATCACCAGGTACAAGGTGTCGGACACTTCTGCCGCCAGCACCTTCAGGCGCTCGGCGTATTCGTGGGCAGCCTTGAGGTCATGGATCGAGCACGGCCCGATGACCACGAACAGGCGGTGGTCGGTGCCGTCGAGAATCTCACGGATGACTTCGCGACCCTTGGTGACGGTCTGCAGGGCAGCGTCGCTCAGGGGGATTTCGCGCTTGAGCTGATCGGGCGTGATCAGGGTCTCGTTGGATTCGACGTTAAGGTCGTTGATCGGTAAATCAGCCATCGTGTTACTCGTCAGGGTCACGGGTGCCGGCCGCCAGCGATCCCCGTGCGGCGGAGCACAGCATGATTTAAGTGCAGCGGGGAGCCGAACCTTAGCGCGTTACAAGGTTGCGAGACAATGGGCAAAGGTCGCTTTAATCCAGCACTGGCTGCACAAAAGCCTCCTGGGAGAACTCGCCGGCATGGCGCGTGACCCATTCCCGGGCCAGCGCTTCGCTCTGCCGGGGTGTTGGCCTGGCGCCTTCGTGGAGTCGGCAGTAACGTTGGATCTGGCACACTTGCTCGCCCATCCGTGCCCCGAACAAGGCCTGCTCATCAGTAAAGGTGATGCCGACGCGGTAGCCGTTTTCAGCCTTGCGGCACCACGCTACATAGCCCGGATAGCGGGCCGTGAGGCCCAATGAAGGGATGCGCATCTCGATGGCGGTGCCCTGGCGCCAGGCGCGAGGGTAATTGCATGCGACGCCGCCCAGGCCGATAGTGTGCAGCCGTTGGCGGGAAATGCCGGACATGGGACGTTGGGTTAATTCGACAGCGACATCATCAGGGTGAGGAAAGAAACGACCCATGCACACGGACTCCGAGCACCGTCCAGTTGACGGCGGTGGCAGCAGTATAGTGAAAGAACTGCACCTTACCGATCTGGATATCGACCAGCAATTATTGGGGCTTTCCGGCACCTCGCTGGTGGTGTTCACCGGCGACGGATGCTCGCGCTGCCGCTTCCTGCACCAGCAACTGCCCGGTTGGGATTTGCCCGTGGACCGGGTCTGTTGGGTGGATGCAGGCCACAATGGCGGCGCGGTGGAACGCTACGAAATCTTTCATCTGCCGGCGTTGTTTGTGGTGTGTGACGGGAAACTCCATGGAATATTAGCGTCACTGACGCGTCTGACCGCCGGCGACCTGACTCAGGGTGTGCAGCAGGCGCTCAAACGAATACCAGAGGAATTGCCATGACCGAAGTTGCAAAAACACAGTCGCCACGGATCGGGATTATCGGCACCGGGGCCATCGGTGGCTTCTATGGTGTGATGCTCGCGCGTGCCGGATTCGATGTGCATTTCCTGCTGCGCAGCGAGTACGCGGCAGTCAGTGAGCGCGGCCTGCAACTTAACAGCACCCTCCACGGGACCTTGCACCTGCACCCGGTGCAGGCCTATGCCCGCGCCGCGGACATGCCGCCATGCGACTGGCTGCTGGTGGGCACCAAGTCGACGGGGAATGTCGAGCTGGCCCCGACCATCGCTCAGGTCGCCGCCCCGGACGCCAAGATAATCCTGCTGCAAAATGGCCTCGACGTAGAGGACAGCCTGCGTGAACACCTGCCGCCGTCGCTGCACCTGCTGGGTGGCCTGTGCTACATCGGCGTGCACCGCTCCGGCCCCGGCGTTGTCGAGCATCAGGCGCTGGGCCGGGTCAACCTGGGTTACCACAGTGGTCCGGCAGCTAACGACGACGCCAGCCGGCAGGCGATTGTCGAAGAAGGCGCCGCGCTGTTTCACCAGGCCGGTATCGACTCCCAGGCCATGGCCAATGTGCATCAGGCACGCTGGCATAAACTGGTGTGGAACGTGCCTTACAACGGTCTCTCCGTATTGTTCGGCACCGGCACTACGGCGATGATGGCGGATGAGTCGAGTCGCGAACTGATTCAGGCGCTGATGGCCGAAGTGGTACAGGCCGCCCACGCCTGCGGGCATGAAATCCCCGCCAGTTACGCCGGGCAGATGTTCACCATGACCGAAAGCATGGATGACTACCTGCCCAGCATGTATCACGATTACGCGAACAAGCGCCCGCTGGAACTGGCGGCGATTTACGCACGGCCCTTGGCTGCGGCAAAAGCGGCCGGTTGTGAATTGCCACGCATGCAGGCGCTCTACCAGGCCTTGAGTTTTATGGATCGGCATAACCGCTGATTGGGGGGAACACCATGGCAAAGGGATTGGGCGACAAACTGGTGCTGGCGATTTCCTCGCGGGCGCTGTTCGACCTGAGCGAAAGCCACAAGGTCTACCTGGCCCAAGGGGTCGAGACCTATCGCAAGTACCAGATCGACCACGAGGATGAAATCCTCGAGCCCGGCGACGCCTTCCCGCTGGTGAAGAAACTCCTGAGCCTCAACGCCAGCCTCGGCCGTGCCCGGGTCGAGGTGGTGCTGGTGTCGCGCAACAGTGCCGACACCGGCCTGCGGGTGTTCAATTCGATCCAGCATTACGGCCTGGATATCTCCCGCGCTGCGTTTGTCGGCGGGCGCAGTCCTTATCCTTATCTGGCGGCGTTTGGTTGCCACCTGTTTCTGTCCACCCATGCCGAGGATGTGCGCAGCGCCCTGGATGCCGGGTTTGCCGCAGCGACGATTCTGTCGGGCGGTGCACGTCGGGCCTCGAGTGCTGAATTGCGGATCGCCTTCGATGGTGACGCGGTGCTGTTTTCCGACGAGTCCGAGCGCGTCTATCAGTCGGGAGGTCTTGAAGCCTTCCAGGCCAGCGAGCGGGAGTCGGCACGCGAGCCTTTGCGCGGCGGACCGTTCAAGGGCTTCCTGGCGGCGCTCAATTTGTTGCAACGTGAGTTCCCGGACGAGTCCTGCCCGATCCGCACCGCGCTGGTCACGGCCCGTTCGGCGCCTTCCCACGAGCGGGTGATTCGCACGCTGCGCGAATGGGACATCCGTCTCGACGAGTCGCTGTTCCTCGGTGGCCTGGAGAAGTCGGCGTTCCTTGAGGCCTTTGCCGCCGATGTGTTTTTCGATGACCAGGAAGGGCATTGCGAGAAGGCCCGGGAGTTCGTGGCCACCGGGCACGTACCCCATGGCATCAGTAACGAGTTGAAAATTCAGACCGAGGGCTGAGCACTGCCAAAGGCGCTGCTAAGCTGAATCAATCCCCGCCATCCTGGCTGCCCAGGAGGTTCTATGATTCGTTCGATGCTGTACGCCACTGATCTGGGTCTGTATGCGCCTTATGTGATGCAACATGCCCTGGCGCTGGCGCGAACGTTCAAGGCTGATCTGTACGTGATTCACGTGGTCGAGCCCATCGGGCTGTTCGCCGAATCCGTGTTGCAGAGCTACCTTGATGAGAAGGCCTTGAGTGAATGGCAAAGCCAGGGGCTGACAACGGTGATGGCGACCATCGAGCAACGGGTGCTCGACAGTTTTCGCGAGGAACTGGGGGAAGGGGAGCAGGACCTCAAGTTGATCCGTTCGGTGCGAGTGATCCAGGGCGATCCCTGTGAAGTGATTCTCGACCAGTCGCAGAAACTCTCCGTGGATTTGTTGATCGTAGGTAGTCACAGCCAGGCGGTCGGGGTGGCAACGCCCCTGGGGAGAACCGCCGCACGGGTGCTGCAGTTGTCGCAGGTGCCGGTGTACCTGGTGCCGCTGTTGCAGCGTCGTCGCAGTGATGACGTGTGATTGGTAGAAAACGATAAAAAGTTCTAGATTTATACGTCTAACCTTTAATATAGTTATATACCGTCGCTGATACCCGTGGCGTCTATCCGCTTTGAGGGACACATATGAAGCTTCAACAACTGCGCTACATCTGGGAAGTGGCGCACCACGACCTCAACGTTTCCGCTACTGCTCAAAGCCTTTACACCTCGCAACCCGGTATCAGCAAGCAGATCCGCCTGCTCGAAGATGAGTTGGGCGTTGAAGTGTTCGCGCGCAGCGGCAAGCACCTGACCCGCGTCACCCCGGCCGGTGAGCGCATCATCACCACCGCCGGCGAGATCCTGCGCAAGGTCGAAAGCATCAAGCAGATCGCCCAGGAATTCTCCAACGAGAAGAAGGGCACCCTGTCGATCGCCACCACCCACACCCAGGCGCGTTATGCGCTGCCGCCGGTGATCAGCAGCTTTATCAAGCAGTACCCGGACGTGGCGTTGCACATGCACCAGGGTTCGCCGATGCAGATCGCCGAGATGGCCGCCGACGGCACCGTCGATTTCGCGATTGCCACCGAAGCCCTGGAGTTGTTCGGCGACCTGGTGATGATGCCGTGCTATCGCTGGAACCGCTGTGTGGTAGTGCCTCAAGGTCACCCACTGGCCAAGCTGCCGAAGCTGACCCTGGAAGCCCTGGCTGAGTACCCGATCGTGACTTACGTATTCGGTTTTACCGGCCGTTCGAAACTTGACGAAGCCTTCAGCCATCGTGGCCTGACGCCGAAAGTGGTGTTCACCGCTGCCGACGCCGACGTCATCAAGACTTATGTACGCCTGGGCCTGGGCGTCGGTATCGTCGCCAAGATGGCGGTCGATACCAAGCTCGACAGTGACCTGGTGGTGCTTGATGCCAGCGAACTGTTCGAGTCCAGTGTGACCAAGATCGGTTTCCGTCGCGGCACCTTCCTGCGCGGTTTCATGTGCGACTTCATCGAGAAATTCGCGCCGCACCTGACGCGCGAAGTGATGGCCAAGGCCATCCAGTGCCATAACAAGCAGGAGCTGGAAGAGCTGTTCGACGGCGTTGAACTGCCGGTTCACTGATCGGCTTACTTGACCTCGGTAACAGCAAACTGTTGCCGAGCGCCCCCCACCAGAATCTCCACCTCATCCCCTTCGAACTTGCCCAGCAGGCTTTTGCCCAGAGGCGAGCGTGGGGTGATGACGGTCACCGGTTGCCCCACCACATCGACCTTCAACCCTGCGCCGTCCGGTGCCAGGAATAGCCACTGCTGGCGATCGTTTTCATCCACCAGCCCCAGCAATGCGCCCACCTCGATACCGCGGTGGTCATCGTAGGCACGCAGTTGCATGTTCTGGCAGAGCGTCAGCGCCTGCTTGATTTCTTCGACGCGCCGGGCCTGGCCTGCGGCCAGGTAGGACGCTTCCAGCCCCAGGGTGTCGTACTTGTTCTCGGCGATGTTTTCTTCGTGGGTCGCGGTTTCATACGCGGTTTGCGCGGCGCGCTGGGCGATATCGAGATCGACCGCGAGTTTGTCCAGGACCAGTTGGTGAACGGCGTGCTTATTCATGGGCGGCTTTCGTGATCAATCGCAAAATTGCAGGACGTTGGCCCGGCTCTTGTCGTTGGGAGCGTTCTGGTCCTGTTGCAGCCAGAACTGGCATTTGGGGTTGGACAGGTTGCGCGGGTTGTTGCGGGCCTGCTCCAGGGTTTGCTGTTGCTCCTGCTTGCGGAGGTTCTCCTGGTACTGCTCGAACATTCGGTTCGGCGGCTCCGGTGCAACCACCTCCGGCTTGCCCAGCTGCTGCACCACTCGGGCCACTGGGGCTACGGTTTGCTCAGGCAGGTAGCGGGACGCCAGCCACAGGCTCAGCACGATGGCAATAAACCCCAGCCACAGGCCGAAGGCCACGGCGATGCTGAGCTTGAACAGCGAGAACGAACGATCAGACATGGTGGCCTCCTGGCAGGCACGTGCGGCATGGCGCCGATTGTCCCACAGCCACGCGCAGAATAATCGCGATCAACCCTTCGCAATCGAGGCATTTATACGGACAATCGAGCCTTTGAGCGTTGGAGCCCGGAATGAAAGCCCGCTGGGATATTTTTTGCAGCGTCGTCGATAACTACGGCGACATCGGCGTGACCTGGCGCCTGGCCCGGCAATTGGTGGCGGAACAAGGTTGCGCGGTGCGTTTGTGGGTCGATGACCTGCGGGCGTTCGAACGCATGTGCCCCGAGATTGACGTGCAGGTGCACCAGCAGTGGCAAGAGGGCGTTGACGTGCGCTACTGGCCAGCCGACTGGCCGGCGACCGACGCGGCAGACGTGGTGATCGCTGCGTTCGCCTGCCAACTGCCGCCGGACTATATGGAAGCGATGGCCGCGCGCGAACGCACGCCGCTGTGGATGAACCTGGATTACCTGAGCGCCGAGGACTGGGTGGTCGGCTGTCACGGCCTGCCATCGGTGAAATTCAAGGGCGTGCAAAAGTACTTCTTCTTTCCGGGGTTTCGTCCCGGTACCGGCGGCTTGCTGCGTGAGGACGGGCTGCTGGAACAGCGCGATGCCTTCCAGCAAGACGCCATCGCCCGGCAACACTTTTTGCAGGCGCTCGGGGTTTTCCCGGCAGCCGGTGCGCGACTGATGTCGTTGTTCGCCTATGAAAACGCCGGGCTGGCCAGTTGGCTCGACGTGCTGGCGGCCGATGGACGCGCCACTCATCTGCTGGTGCCCGAAGGGCGAATTCTCGGTGACGTGCAGCGCTGGCTGGGTGTCGAGTCGTTGAGCGTCGGCGATGTGTTCCAGCGCGATGCCCTGACGGTGCAAGTGCTGCCATTCGTGCGCCAGGAGCAATACGACCGCCTGTTGTGGTGCTGCGACTTCAATGCCGTACGCGGTGAAGACTCGTTTGTGCGGGCGCAATGGGCGGGTCGGCCGTTGTTGTGGCACATCTATCGCCAGGACGAAGACATTCACCTGGACAAACTCGATGCCTTCCTCGAGCTGTATACCAACGGCCTTTCACCCGCCGCGAAAACCGCGTTGGTCAGCCTTTGGCAAGCCTGGAACGCTGATGGCGATATGGCACATAGCTGGAAAATGTTGCTGGAACACTGGCCGGAAGTAACCGCGAATGCCGAGAAATGGGCTCTGGAACAAGGCTCGCGGACCGATCTTGCGACGGCGCTGGTACAGTTTTATGTAAATTGGATATGATACGCGACCTTGATTTTTGTAAATCCCATCCAAATTTCGGATATTCGCAATGAAAACTGGTAAAGAACTGAAACCCGGTACAGTGATCCGTCTCGAAAACGACCCTTGGCTGGTTCAGAAAGCTGAGTTCACCAAGTCTGGTCGTAACAGCGCAATCATGAAGACCAAGCTGAAGAACCTGCTGACCGGTTACAAGACCGAGATCGTCTACAGCGCCGATGACAAACTGGACGACGTGATCCTCGACCGCAAAGAAGCGACCCTGTCCTTCATCAGCGGCGACACCTACACGTTCATGGACACCACCGACTACACCATGTACGAGCTGAACGCTGAAGATATCGAAGCCGTTCTGCCGTTCATCGAAGAAGGCATGGACGACGTCTGCGAAGCCATTTTCTTCGAAGAGCGCCTGGTTTCCGTAGAGCTGCCGACCACCATCGTGCGTAAGGTCGACTACACCGAAGGTTCCGCTCGCGGCGACACTTCGGGCAAGGTGATGAAGCCTGCCAAACTGAGCAACGGTACCGAACTGCAGGTTGCAGATTTCATCGAAATCGGCGACATGATCGAGATCGACACCCGTGAAGGTGGTTCGTACAAAGGTCGCGCCAAGAAGTAATTCTTGCGCCACCGGTACAACAAGAAGCCCGACCATGAGTCGGGCTTTTTTGTGGGCGCTGTTTTTTATTTCAAGTGTTGCTTCAGCTCCTCGGACGCTTGCAGCAGCGCCGAGCGAACTTCCGGCACCTGGCTGACGACGTTCAGCAAACCGTAGTCATGGATCATGCCGTTGTAGCGCACGGCGGTCACCGGCACACCGGCTTCATCCAGCTTGCGGGCGTAGGCTTCGCCTTCGTCACGCAGCACATCGGAGCCAGCGGTCTGAATCAACGTAGGTGGCAAACCCTTGAGCTGTGCGGTGGTGGCCCGCAGCGGCGACGCATAGATCTCGGCGCGCTGCTTGGCATCGGTGGTGTAGTTGTCCCAGAACCACTTCATCATGTTTCGGGTCAGGAAGTGGCCTTCGGCAAACTGGTTGTAGGAGCCTGTGTCGAAGTTTGCATCGGTCACCGGCCACAACAGCAGTTGGAACTTGATCTTTGGGGTGCCTTTGTCTTTGGCCATCAGGCTGACCACTGCCGCCATGTTGCCGCCGACGCTGTTGCCGGCGACGGCCAGGCGATTGCCATCGACGTCGATCTCGCTGCCGTGTTCGGCCACCCACTTCGTTGCGCCGTACGCCTGGTTGATCGCCACCGGGTAGTGCGCTTCAGGGGATGGCGTGTAGTTGACGAATACCGCCGCCGCTCCCGACCCCACCACCAGGTCACGCACCAGCCGCTCGTGGGTCGGGAAATCCCCGAGTACCCAGCCACCGCCGTGGAAGAACATGAACACCGGCAATGTGCCCTTGACCCCGGCCGGACGCACGATGGTCAGGCTCAGCGGCTGGCCATCGACCTGAATGGTCTTCTGGCTGACGTCGGCCTTGGGCAGCGTCAGTTTTACTCCCGACTGGGCACCTGTCAGCACGGCGCGAGCTTCTTTGGGCGTCAGCTGCTCCATCGGTTTGCCGGTGCCGGCGTTCAGTGCATCCAGAAACGCCTGGGTGTTGTGCTCCACGTCGCCGCCGGCCGCAAAGGCGTTGGTGATCGAGAAAGCGAGCAGGGTGCCGGTGAGTACTTTGCCAAATGTGTTCATGTTCTTCTCCAAAAAACCGCGTGGGGTTAGACGGTCACGTGCAGGCGTACATCGACGTTGCCACGGGTGGCGTTGGAGTACGGGCAGACCTGGTGGGCCGCGTCGACCAGGCTTTGTGCTTCGTCCTGGGCCAGGCCGGGCAGGCTGACGTGCAGGTCGATGTCCAGGCCGAAACCGCCGGGGATTTGACCGATGCCGACGTGGGCAGTGATCGAAGCGTCATCCGGGATTTTGCGTTTGGTCTGGCTGGCGACGAATTTCAGGGCGCCGATAAAGCAGGCGGAGTAGCCGGCGGCGAACAGTTGTTCCGGGTTGGTGGCCTGGCCACCCGCGCCGCCCAGCTCTTTTGGCGTGGAGAGTTTTACATCGAGGATATTGTCGCTGGAAACAGCGCGACCATCACGGCCGCCGGTGGCGGTGGCTACTGCGGTATAGAGAGTTTGCATGGTGATTTCCTCGTCAGTATTTGCGCTAATTGTTTGCGCGCTAAGTAAGTGGCGAGATGAATGTATCGCGCTAATAGTTAGTGCACAAGATAAATTTTGAAAATATTTTGCCTGGCTCGATGGCGGGGCACTGCACAAGCAAATGTGGGGGCGGGCTTGCTCGCGAATGCTGTGCATCAGTCAATGCATCCAGTGACTGTCACACCGCATTCGCGAGCAAGCCCGCTCCCACATTTTTTGATGCGTGGTGCCTTTAGAGGGAGACTTGCAAGTTTTTCCGCAGCGCCAGTAAATCGCCCTGCAGCTTGCGCAGTTGTTCGATGTCCATCCCGCTGGCGCCCAGAATGCACTGCGGAATATCCATCGCCTTGTCCCGCAGGGCGCGCCCGGCTTGTGTCAACTCAACCACCACCACACGCTCGTCTTCACGGCTGCGGGTGCGACTGAGCAGGCCTTCGGCTTCCAGGCGCTTGAGCAGCGGGGTCAGGGAGCCGGGATCCGTCAGCAGGCGATTGCTGATTTCGCCTACGGTCAATCCATCCTCTTCCCAGAGCACCATCATGGCCAGGTACTGCGGATAGGTCAGGCCGAGGGCTTGCAGCAGGGGTTTATAGACCTTGGTCATCAACAACGAGGTGGAATGCAGGGCAAAACACAGTTGGTTGTCGAGCAGCAAGGATTCGCAGGTATCGAGGGGCTTGGTCATGGCAGTGCCTTAAAACGTGTCTGGTTTTGAATCTAGCGGGCAAATCTTTAACGCGCCAGACAATTCTGTCCGCTCGGTCAGCCGAAGGCGCTTTGCAGCGCAAGATCCCACGGCGGCACCGGGCTGAAGCGCGCCTTGAGGTATTCCAGCAATAACCGGCTGCGGGCGTTGGCGTGTTGCTCCAGGCGCAGGGCGTAGATTCCGGCGGTTTCAGGTGTCGGCAAGCCGTTCTCGCAGAACAGTGGCACCAGCTCGCCGCGCACCAGGTATTCGCTGGCGAGCCAGGTGGGCAGGTGCGCGATGCCCAACCCCGCCAGGGCGCCTGAAAGCAGGGCTTCGGCGTTGTTGGCGCTCATGCGAATGCGTTGCGGGCGGTAGGTGGCCTTGCGCCCGTCCAACTCAAAACGCCAGGCGAACATCGGTGCCAGGCCTTCCCAGTCCAGGCCGTCGTGTTCGTTCAACTGGCTGGGATGAGTCGGTGTGCCACGGCTTTTGAGGTAGGCCGGGCTGGCGCAGGCGATGCGCACGATGCTGGCCAGGGGCGTGGCGATCAGCCGGGTGTCGACGATATGCCCGGCCCGCAGCACCAGGTCGACCTTGCCCAAATGCTCGCCCTGCATGTCGACAAAGCTGTCGATCAAGTGCAAGTGCACGTCCAGGCCTGGGTAGACGTTGAGAAAGTCGGCGATGGCAGGCGCCAGGTGCCGCCGACCGAAGGCGGCCGGGGCGTCCACGCGGATCAACCCTTCAGGCGCATGGCTCAGCGACACCGCTTCGGCCCGCGCCAGTTGCAGCTCGCTGACGATCCGGCGGGCGCGCTCGGCAAACGCCAGGCCGGCGGGTGTTGGCACCACCGCATGGGTGCTGCGTTGGAACAGCCGGCTGCCCACCGAGCTTTCCAGGCTGTCGATACGCCGCGCCACCGCCGAGGGCGTGAGCGGATGACGTCGCGCAGCGGCGGAAAAACTGCCCGCTTCCAGTACATCCAGAAACAGGCTCAGTTGGTCGGTCAGCGTATTGGGGTTCATCAGCGGCTACTTATGCGAAGTTGGCACAGCCATTGTGCGTTGCTGTGCGTTTCCGCGCCAGGACGGACTGCGTAGCATGCAAGGCTCGGGAATGGCGGGAGCGAAGTGGTGGCAGATTTAGCGTTGTATTTGGCACTGGGTGTCGCGTTGGGCACGGTCGGCGGCTTGTTCGGCATTGGCGGTGGGCTGATTGCGATTCCAGTGTTGGGGGTGTTCTTCGGCCTGGACCAACAGATCGCCCAAGGCACGGCCCTGGTGATGGTGGTGCCGAATGTGATGCTCGCGTTGTGGCGTTATCACCAGCGCAACCGGATCGAATTGCGCCATGCATTACCGCTGGGCGTGATGGGATTCTCCTTCGCCTGGCTGGGCTCCATCTGGGCGGTGGGGATCGATGCAGATGTGATGCGTGTGGGTTTTATCGCGTTTCTGCTGGTGTTGGCGTCCTACAACCTGCTGCGAATGTTTACCCACAACGCACCACCTTCCGCGCAGATGCGCTACTCCTGGCCGTGGCTGGGGGTGCTGGGCGCGGCGTCGGGCTCCATGGGCGGCTTATTCGGTGTGGGCGGCGCGGTGGTGGCCACGCCGGTGCTGACCAGCATTTTCGGCACCAGCCAAGTGGTTGCCCAAGGGCTGTCGCTGGCCCTGGCCTTGCCGAGCACCAGCGTGACCCTGGTGACCTACGCCTGGCACCATGAAGTGGACTGGGTGATCGGTGTACCACTGGCCGTCGGCGGCCTGCTCAGCATCAGTTGGGGTGTGAAAGTCGCCCACGCCATGCCGGAGCGTATGTTGCGCGGGCTGTTCTGCGGGTTCCTGGCAGTTTGCGCGGTGATGCTGACCTTTAAAGTTTGAAGCCTTCGAGGATGTATTCGGCGAGGCATTCGGTAATCGGCGAAGTCATCCCGGGATTGCGCAACAGCCGCAGATTGACCGAGGGCAGCGGTGGGAAACCTTCTTCACTGCCCAGCACCCGCAAGTCTTCGGTTACCAGGCTCTCCATGCTGACAGTGACCGCCAGGCCCGCGCCGACCACTGCCTGGATCGCCGCGCCGTTGGAGCTGTGGTACGCCAGGCGATATTCACGGCCAACGGCATCAAGTGCAGCGCGGGTCCATTGGGTGCAGAAGCTGTCCATGCCGGAAATCGCCAAGGGCAGGGCGCTGTGATCATCCAGGCAGAAACACGGGGCGGCCACCCAGACCATCCGCTCATTACGCAACAGCTCGCCCATCTCATTCCCGGGTTCGCGGCTGATGACCGTCAGGGCCAGGTCCCGGCGCTGCATCAATATCGACGACGACTCGCAGTGCATTTCAATCTGGATCAGCGGGTAAGCCTTGGAGAAGCGCTTGAGAATCCCCGGCAAGTAGCGCATCACGTAATCGTCGGGTGTGCCGATGCGCACCAGCCCGACCATGTGCGGCTCGCGCAGGGTGTTGAATACTTCGCTGTGCAACTTCAGGATCCTGCGGGCATAGCCCAATAGCACCTGGCCTTCCGGAGTCAGCCGTACCTGGCGGCCATCGCGCTCGAACAACTTGCGCTGCAACACATCTTCTTCCAGGCGTTTCATCTGCATGCTCACCGCCGACTGCGTGCGGTTGACCTGCTCGCCAGCGCGGGTGAAACCACCCTGATCGGCGATGGCGACGAAGGTGCGCAGCACTTCAGTGTCGATACTCGGGTAGCTGGACAATCGATCAATCTCCGAGATGTATTGCATAAGAAACATTCGTTGGATTGATCATAGCCCCAGGCACAGACTTCAGTCATCCCCACTGGAGGGCGAGATGATGAAAGGTCAAAGAGGCTTTGTTCTGATGGCGAAGCGGCCGTTTTCCGGGCTGCTTCAACTGGGTTCCCGGTGGCTGGCCGTGCACCGTGAGCGCCAACTGTTGATGGGCATGAGCGATGATGCGCTCAAGGATATCGGGCTCAACCGTGGCGATGTCGAGCAGGAAAGCCGCCGGCACTTTTGGGAAGATCCGCTGCGAAAATGACGCGGGATGCAGTAGGGTGGTTCGCGAGCACACAAGGAGAGACACATGCCCGCAGAGTTATCCTTTTCCCTCAAGCAAGCGCGACGCCTGGCGCTGGCTGCCCAAGGTTTTTCCGGGCGCCAGCCGCCGGCGTTGATCAAGGCCGCACAGGTCAATCGCCTGGTTGAGCGTTTGGGCGTGTTGCAGATTGATTCGGTGAATGCGGTGGTGCGCTCGCACTACCTGCCGCTGTTTTCCCGGCTGGGTAACTACTCTCCATTGATTCTTGAACAGGCCGCCTGGAGTTCGGGGCGGCGCCGTTCGCTGTTCGAGTATTGGGGGCATGAGGCTTCTTTGTTGCCGATGGCGCTGTACCCGCTGATGCGCTGGCGCATGGCGCGGGCGGCCCAGGGGCAGGGCATCTATCAGCAAATGGCGCGGTTCGGTCGTGAGCAGCAGGCCACTATCGCGCGGGTGCTGGGCATCGTTGAGCAGCAAGGCGCCTTGGGTGCGGGCAGTTTGTCGACCCGCGAGGAGCGCGCGGGCCCCTGGTGGGATTGGAGCGATGAAAAGCATGCATTGGAATGGCTGTTCGCCGCCGGCCAGGTGACCGTCGCCGGGCGTCGTGGTTTTGAGCGTTTGTATGACCTGCCGGAGCGTGTGATTCCGGCCGACATTCTCCAGCAAGCCCCGTTGGACGAGGCCGAAGCGCAGCGCGGCTTGCTGCTGCACAGCGCCACGGCGTTGGGTGTGGGCACTGAAAAAGACCTGCGGGACTACTTCCGCCTCGACCCGGCCGACAGCCGCGGACGTCTGGCGGAACTGGTCGAGGACGGGCAATTGATCACGTGCCAGGTCCAGGGCTGGAAACAGCCGGCTTATTGCCTGCCCGAGCCAAAAGTCCCGCGCAAGGTGCTCGCCAGCGCATTGTTATCGCCGTTCGATTCACTGATCTGGGAGCGCAGCCGTACCGAGCGGTTGTTCGATTTCCGCTATCGTCTGGAGATCTACACGCCTCAGGACAAGCGGGTGTATGGCTATTACGTGTTGCCGTTCCTGCACAATGAGCGGATCGCCGCGCGCGTGGATTTACGCGCAGAGCGGGCGGCCGGGCGTCTGGCGGTGCATGCCGTTCACGAGGAAGAGCCGGGGCTGGACGAGAAAGGGATGCAGGCGCTGGCCCTGAACCTGCGGCAGATGGCCGACTGGCTCGGGCTTGAGCAGATCCAGCTCAATTGCCAGCGGGCCAGTGCGGCGCGGTTGCGGGTGGCGCTCTTAGCGCTTGACCTGTTTTAGCGTCTCGGCAATCAGGAACGCCAATTCCAGCGACTGATCGGCGTTCATCCGTGGGTCGCAGTGAGTGTGGTAGCGGTCCGATAGCCCGTCTTCGGTAATCGGCCGCGCGCCGCCGATGCACTCGGTGACATTCTGCCCGGTCATCTCGATATGAATCCCGCCGGCATACGTGCCCTCGGCTTCATGTACTTGGAAGAACTCCTTCACTTCGCTGAGGATCTGCGCGAAGTCCCGGGTCTTGTAGCCGCTGCTGGCCTTGATGGTGTTGCCGTGCATCGGGTCGGAACTCCACAGCACCCGCTTGCCTTCGCGCTGCACGGCGCGGATCAGGTTCGGCAGATGGTCACCGACCTTGTTCGCACCCATGCGCGCAATCAGGTTCAGGCGGCCTGGTTCGTTGTCCGGGTTGAGGATGTCGATCAAGCGGATCAGGTCATCGGGGTTCATGCTCGGGCCGACCTTGACCCCGATCGGGTTGTTCACCCCGCGCAGGAATTCGACGTGGGCACCGTCCAGTTGACGGGTGCGATCACCGATCCACAGCATGTGGGCCGAGCAGTCGTAATAGTCGTTGGTCAGGCTGTCGCGGCGTACGAAGGCTTGTTCGTAGTTGAGCAGCAGCGCCTCGTGGGCGGTGAAGAAACTGGTCTCGCGCAGTTGTGGCGAGCTGTCCATGCCACAGGCGCGCATAAAGGCCAGGGTTTCATCGATACGGTCGGCCAGTTGGCTGTACTTCTCGGCCAGGGCCGAGTTGGCGATGAAGTCCAGGTTCCACTTGTGCACCTGGTGCAGGTCGGCAAAACCGCCCTGGGCAAAGGCCCGCAGCAGGTTCAGGGTGGCGGTGGACTGGTGGTAGGACTGCAGCAGGCGGTCCGGGTCCGGCACGCGGCTTTTTTCGTCGAAGCCGATGCCGTTGACGATATCGCCGCGGTAGGCGGGCAGGGTGATGCCGTCGATGGTTTCATCGTTGGAAGAGCGCGGCTTGGCGAACTGGCCCGCCATACGCCCGACCTTGACCACCGGGCAACCGGCGGCGAAGGTCATCACAATCGCCATCTGCAGCAGCACCTTGAAGGTGTCGCGAATTTTTGCGGCCGAAAACTCGGCAAAACTCTCGGCGCAATCGCCGCCTTGCAACAGGAAGGCGCGACCCTGGGTGACCTCGGCAAACTGACGGCGCAATTCACGGGCCTCACCGGCAAACACCAGCGGCGGATAACTCGCCAGGTTCTGCTCGACCTGCGACAGGTGCGCAGCGTCAGGGTACTGGGGTTGTTGCTGGATCGGCAGGGCGCGCCAGCTGTCGGGGCTCCAGGGTTGGCTCATCATGAACTCGAGTGATTTGCGGTCGGGCCGTCATGTTATCAGCAATTAGTACGTGACCTGCTGCTGCCGGTTCGCCCACAATCCCGCCTTTCCTGTTGGCCCCGCGTTAGGAGTTGCAATGTCTGAGGAGCGCGTCGAGCGCCTGCTGGCTGAGGTCCATGATGACTTCGGCATGATCCGTGTGCTGGAAGTGGCCGATTATCGCTTTCTCGAGTTCGGCGATTCCATCGAGCAGAGTTGCGTGTTTACCGCTGACCCGAGTTGGTTGGAATACGATTACACCCGGGCGATGCTGATTGGGGCGTTGTGTCATGAGCAGCCGGAGAGTGCGTTGTTCTTGGGCTTGGGCGCCGGGACGTTGACTCAGGCTTGTCTGAAGTTTTTGCCTTTGGAAGATGTTGAGGCCATCGAGTTGCGGCCTGATGTGCCGCGCCTGGCCATTGAGTACTTGGGGCTGGATGATGATCCTCGGCTGTATATCCGCGTTGGGGATGCGTTGGAGTTGCTGCCTTCGGCTGAGTCGGCGGACCTGATTTTTGTTGACCTGTATACCGATGTTGGCCCGGGCGTTGGGCATCTGGCTTGGACGTTTCTGGAGAACTGCCAGAAGAAGCTGAATCCGGGTGGGTGGTTGGTGATTAATCAGTGGGCTACCGATGACGGCAAGCCGTTGGGGGCGGCGTTGTTGCGTGGGTTGTATCACCGGCATTACTGGGAGCTGCCGGTGAAGGAGGGGAATGTGATTCTTTTGGTGCCGGCGGACCTGGATCAGGAGCTTGATCTGGTTGCGTTGTCTGCGCGGGCTGAGGGGTTGGCGTCGCGGTTGGGGTATTCGTTGCAGTCGCTGATTAAGGCGATTCGGCCGGCTACGTAGGGTTTTTATTGTGTACATATCCGTTATTTAGGTAACGGCTACTTATGGTTCCGCTCTTACAGCGGGTCACTTTTGGCAAACGCCCGGAATGCCGGCCCAGCCAAAAGTAACCAAAAGGTCTTTGCCCCACCACTCGGTGCCTCGCCTAGGCTCGGCATGCCCGCACTCCGGCCATCGTGGTTGACGGGGCCCGCAGATCAAGATCAAAAGCAGATCAAAAGCAAGAGCACAGCGGCCTACCGGCCGGCTTGCTTCTCTGTAGGAGCGAGCTTGCTCGCGAAAAACCTGAGACCGCCGCGTTGAATCAGGATGCCCACATCATCGTTAACGACCTTCGCGAGCAAGCCCGCTCCCACATTTGGACCGTGCCCGCTTTAGCTTCTGATCTTGCTGTTGCTGTTGCTTCACCACACTCAAGCCGGCCGGTAGGCCGCTGTGCTCTTGATCTGCTTTTGATCTTGATCTTAGGCGCCCCGTTAAACCACGCTGGCCGAACGTAGGCAGTACGGAGCGGGTAAACCGGCAGGACGCCGGTTTAGCCGCGACGGGGCAGGGACGCCCCGTCGCGGCGGCCCGCTTCGTGCTGCCGGAGTGAGGGCACACCGAGCCCAAGCGAGGTGCCGAGTGGTGGGGCAAGAGCGTTTTGCTTACTTTTGCGCTTTTCAAAAGTGAGCCGCTGTAAGAGCGGAACCCATAATAGCCGTTACCTAAATAACGGATATGTACCCCGCCCCAAGCCCCCCTCCACAATCAACAGCCTTTAAAAACCCCAGGCCGCTTCTCGACCATCGCCCGTACACCTTCCTTGGCATCCTCACTGTTCAGCAGTTTCTCCACCAGCACGGGCAACCCGGCCGCCGCCGCGATCTCCCCCTCAATCCGCGCCTGGCGGGCCGACATCAGCGTGGCCTGCACCCCCAGCGGCGCCTGCTGGGCTATGCGGTTTGCCAGCGCCACCGCCCGGGGCAGCAAATCCTCGCTGGCCATCACCTCCTGCACCAACCCCAACCGCAGCGCCTCATGGGCATCAAACTCGTCCCCCGTGAGCAACCAGCGCATGGCATTCCCCCACCCCGCGATCTGATGAAAACGCAACGTCGCGCCCCCAAAAGGAAAAATCCCACGCTGCACCTCCATCTGCGCAAAGCGGGTATTGCTGGCACACAGGTTGATATCCGCCGCCAACATCAACTCGATACCAATGGTCAGGCAGTAGCCCTGAGCCGCAACAATCACCGGCTTACTCACCCGGGGCCCCGCGAAAACTCCCCACGGATCACAACCGCCCAACGGTGGTTGCCAGCCTTGTGCCATCGTTGGACCGACATTGGCCAGGTCCAACCCGGCGGTAAAATGATCGCCATGCCCGAAGACAATGGCCACCCGCGCCTCCTCATTGCGATCAAATTCGCCATAAGCCAGGCTCAACTCATTGAGCAATTCCAGGTCGAACGCATTGCGCTTGGCCACGCGATCCAGGCCCAGCAACAGGATATGGCCCTGCTGTTCACGGCTGACGCGGCTGCTGGTGGCTTGGTTCATGGGGTGTGCCCTCGGGCGCAAAGGGAGGTTTCGGACCGAAGGGCCCGCTGTTAAGGGTGAACCGTTTAAGCGTCATGACCAACAGGGCCGGGCCTTTGAAAAATAGACCCAGTCGCCGCAATGCGCAAAGCCTTTGGCGCAGAGCAGTTCCACTGGGTTTTCCGATAAAAAAAGCTCCCTTTTTCAGCGATTTCCGGTATAGTGCGCGCCGGCCTTTAACCGGGCCGCGTTTAGGTAGCGCAATTCCCCGAAGTCAGCTTCGGCTGCACGTCCGCACAGCGGACTCTTCCTTGACGAATCTTTTTCATTCATTCGTTTTCGCAAATCCCCGCCGACAAAGCAGCCAGGGCGACTCTTGAGTCTCAACACGGCATGCGCAGCTTTGGAGCATGGGTCTTTGCGGATGCACTTAGAGGCAGACCCATGACCCAGGAAACCGGCGGCTTCGCCGCTTTTAATCTTAACCCGAATATTCTTGCTGCCGTCATCGCGACTGGCTACGAAGAACCTTCGGCTATTCAGCAGCAATCGATCCCGATCATCATGGCCGGCCAAGACATGATTGGCCAAGCGCAAACCGGTACCGGTAAAACCGCCGCGTTCGCCCTGCCAATCCTGCACTGCATCGATCCTGCCAAGCGCGAGCCGCAAGCCCTGATCCTGGCGCCAACCCGTGAGTTGGCGCTGCAAGTAGCAACCGCTTTCGAAACCTACGCCAAGCAAATGCCGGGCGTTACCGTTGTGGCCGTTTACGGCGGCGCGCCTATGGGCCCACAACTGAAAGCAATCCGTAACGGCGCACAGATCGTTGTCGCCACTCCGGGCCGTCTGTGCGACCACCTGCGTCGCGACGAAAAAGTACTGTCGACCGTGAACCACCTGGTTCTGGACGAAGCTGACGAAATGCTCAAGCTGGGCTTCATGGACGACCTGGAAGTCATCTTCAAGTCGCTGCCAGCAACCCGTCAGACCGTACTGTTCTCGGCCACCCTGCCACAGTCGATCCGTGCCATTGCCGAACGCCATCTGCGCGATCCGCAACACGTTAAGATCCAGACCAAGACTCAGACCGTTACCGCGATCGAACAGGCTCACCTGTTGGTTCACGCTGACCAGAAGACCTCGGCTGTATTGAGCCTGCTGGAAGTCGAAGACTTCGACGCCCTGATCATGTTCGTGCGCACCAAGCAAGCGACGCTGGACCTGGCCAGTGCCCTGGAAGCCAAAGGCTACAAAGCCGCTGCGCTGAACGGTGACATTGCCCAGAACCAACGTGAGCGCGTCATCGACTCCCTCAAGGATGGCCGTCTGGACATCGTTGTGGCGACCGACGTTGCCGCTCGTGGCCTCGACGTTCCACGTATCACTCACGTGTTCAACGTTGACATGCCTTACGATCCAGAGTCCTACGTGCACCGTATCGGCCGTACCGGCCGTGCCGGTCGCGAAGGTCGCGCATTGCTGCTGGTGACTCCACGTGAGCGCCGCATGCTGCAAGTGATCGAGCGTGTAACCGGTCAGAAAGTTGCCGAAGTCCGCCTGCCGGATGCCCAGGCTGTTCTCGATGCCCGCATCAAGAAACTGACCAACAGCCTGTCGCCGCTGGTGGCTGACGCTGAATCGACCCACGGCGACCTGCTGGACCGCCTGACTGCCGATATCGGTTGCACCCCGCGTGCCCTGGCCGCAGCCCTGCTGCGCAAGGCTACCAACGGTCAGGCCCTGACCCTGGCGGCCATCGAGAAAGAACGTCCACTGGTGCCGAACAACGCTCCGCGCGGTGATCGTCCAGAACGTACTGGCGACCGTCCAGACCGTGGTGATCGCGAGCGTCGTGCTCCGGTTCCATTGGCTGAAGGCCGTGCTCGCTGCCGTACCGCGCTGGGCGCGCGTGATGGCATCGCTGCCAAGAACCTGCTGGGCGCTATCCTCAACGAGGGTGGCCTGGCACGTGAAGCGATCGGTCGCATCCAGGTGCGTGACAGCTTCTCCCTGGTGGAGCTGCCGGAAGATGGTCTGGAAAAGCTCCTGACCAAGCTGAAGGACACTCGCGTTGCCGGTAAGCAGTTGAAGCTGCGTCGCTACCGCGAAGATTGATCCGCCCTTGGGCTGATTGATCGAACATAAAAAATCCCCGACTGGTTCGGGGATTTTTTTTGCCTGCGATTAAGCGAAACGATAGATATCCATGCCCAGCGCGCCCAAGGTGAAGCCTTGGTGGGCTGCGCTGAATTCACCGCCTGCGCCCCGGGCAAAGTACAGCGGCAGCAAATGCTCATCGCTGGGGTGGCTGCGCACGGCATGGGGTGCCTGGCGGCGATAGTCGTGCAGGGCGGCTTCATCGTTGGCCGCCAGCTTGCTGACCATCCAATCGCGAAAATCCCGCGCCCAGGGCTCGATGCTCTCCGGCCCGGCATGCCAGTCCAGTTCACCGAGGTTATGGGTAATGCTGCCGGAGCCGATCAGCAGCACGCCTTGTTCCCGCAGGCTTGCCAGTGCGTGGCCGACACGGGTTTGCAGGGCAGGGCCCATGCGGCTTGGCAGCGATACCTGCACCACCGGAATATCGGCAGCCGGGTACATCAGCGACAGGGGCACCCAGGTGCCGTGGTCGAAGGGGCGCTGGTCATCAATGTGCGCCTCCAGGCCGTCAGCCTTGAGCAATTGGACAATCTCGGCGGCCAATGCCGGGTCGCCGGGCGCCGGGTACTGTACGGCGAACAATTCCCGCGGGAAGCCGCCGAAGTCGTGCCAGGTCTCGGGCGCGGCGCTGCCGGTAACCAGCAGGCCCTGGCTTTCCCAGTGTGCCGAGACCACCACAATGGCCTTGGGCCGTGGCAACTCGGCTGCCAGGCGCTTGAGTGCCGGGCCGCTGGCACCGGGTTGCAGGGCAAGCATCGGTGAACCGTGGGAGATAAACAGGCTGGGGAGCATGATCGTGTCCTGAGGGTTAAGATGGGACCATCTTCAATCAGATCATTGATCTAAATCTAATATAAGTTTTAGCGCTATTTGATCAAGTTTTAGGGTGAATCATGGAGCCTGGATTTTGGCATGAGCGTTGGGCGCGCAATCAGACGGGTTTCCATCTGCCCGAGGTGAATCCTTACCTGCTGCGCCACTGGCCTGGCCTGGGTGTGGCGAGCGGGGCGCAGGTGCTGGTGCCGCTGTGCGGCAAGAGCCTGGACCTGGTGTGGCTGGCGAGTGTCGGGCATCGGGTGATGGGGGTCGAGCTGTCGGAAAAAGCCGTTGAAGCGTTTTTCACCGAGCAGGGACTGACGCCGCAGATCAGTCAGCGCGGTGCTTTCAAGGTCTACCAGGCGGGCTCCATCGAACTCTGGTGCGGGGATTTCTTCGCCCTGGATGCAGGCGCAGTGGCAGATTGCCGGGCGCTTTACGACCGGGCGGCGTTGATTGCCTTGCCGCCGTTGATGCGAGAACAGTACGCCGCGCACTTGACCAGGATTCTGGCGGGAGGCAGTCGTGGCCTGTTGATCACCCTCGACTATGAACAGGCGCAGAAGGCAGGCCCGCCGTTTGCGGTGAGCGATGAAGAAGTGCAACTGCTGCTTGGCGCGCAGTGGAGCCCCGAGGTACTGGAGCAGCAGGACATTCTGGGGCAGAGCTGGAAGTTTGTTCAGGACGGCGTCACACGCCTGGAAGAGCGGGCGTATCGGTTAGCCAAGGGCTGAATCGCGCCCACAAAAAAGGGGCGATCAAATCGCCCCTTCTTCTTTTCGCTGTCAGCCGCGACGACGCAGTGCGTCAATCCGCTCTTCCAGCGGCGGGTGGCTCATGAACATGCGAGCCATGCCTTGCTTGATGCCACCGTTGATGCCAAAGGCAGTCAGGGTGTTCGGCATATGCACCGGCAAGCCCTGTTCGGAGCGCAGGTGCTGCAGGGCGCTGATCATTGCGCCGGTACCGGCCAGGCGTGCGCCGGCTTCGTCTGCACGGAATTCCCGTTTGCGCGAGAACCACATCACGATCGAGCTGGCGAGGAAGCCCAGTACCAGTTCGGCGAAGATGGTCGCCACGTAGTAGGCCATGCCCTGGCCCTGTTCGTTCTTGAAGATCACCTTGTCGACGAAGTTGCCGATGATCCGCGCAAAGAACATGACAAAGGTGTTCACCACGCCCTGGACCAGCGCCAGGGTGACCATGTCACCGTTGGCCACGTGGCCGATCTCGTGGGCCAGCACCGCCTTGATTTCGTCGGGCGAGAAACGCTCCAGCAAACCCTGGCTGACGGCCACAAGGGCGTCGTTCTTGTTCCAGCCGGTGGCAAAGGCGTTGGCTTCATAGGCCGGGAAGATCCCGACTTCAGGCATCTTGATCCCGGCTTCGCGGGACAGTTGCTCGACGGTTTGCAGCAACCATTGCTCATGCCGGGTGCGTGGCTGAGTAATGATCTGGGTGCTGGTGCTCATCTTCGCCATCCACTTGGAGATGAACAGCGAGAAAATCGAGCCGGCAAAACCAAAGACCGCACAGAAGATCAGCAGCTGATTGAGGTTCAGATCAACCCCGTTGGCCGCCATGATCCCATTGAAGCCAAAAAGGCTCAGCGTGATGCTGGCAATCAGCACGACCGCCAGGTTAGTGGCCAAGAACAGCAGAATGCGCATCATGGTTGTAGAATTCTCCTCATGCTAAATATGTCGCGTACTGCGGGGTATATAAGGTGCAGCATGGGGCTATTCAACCGAGGGACTATTTCAAACTGTGTCCTACAGCCTGAATGTAGAGCCTTGAAGGGAATTTCCGAGGCCCGGGGTAGCTCGGCAGTCTCGCTCCATTACCTTGCGGCCCTGTAATTATAGGGTGATGCTTGACCGAGGGGGTAACCGGTGAGTGTGAACGGCGAGGGACCTGCGCAAGGCAGAGAAGTGTTGCCAGATAATCGCTGTACGACCATGGGCGGGCCGTACAGCGCAATGTCCATTACTGGCGATAGGACTTCAGGAAGTTGCCGATACGACCGATGGCCATCTCCAGGTCATCCACCCGCGGCAAGGTGACCACCCGGAAGTGATCCGGCCACGGCCAGTTGAACGCTGTGCCCTGGACCACCAGCAGCTTTTCCGACAGCAGCAGGTCGAGCACGAACTTCTCATCGTTGAAGATCGGGCACACTTTCGGGTCGATCCGCGGGAACGCGTACAGCGCGCCCATGGGCTTGACGCAGCTGACACCCGGAATCGCGTTCAGCAGCTCCCAGGTGCGGTTGCGCTGCTCGAGCAGGCGGCCTTGTGGCAGCACCAGGTCGTTGATGCTCTGGTAGCCGCCCAGGGCGGTCTGGATGGCGTGCTGGCTCGGCACGTTGGCACACAGGCGCATGTTGGCCAGCATGTCGATGCCTTCGATGTAGCTCTGGGCATTGTGCTTGGGACCGGAAATCGCGATCCAACCGGAACGGAAACCCGCCACCCGGTAGGACTTCGACAGGCCATTGAAGGTCAGGCACAGCAGGTCCGGGGCCAGGGACGCGGTGCAGATGTGCACCGCGTCGTCGTACAGAATCTTGTCGTAGATCTCGTCGGAGAACACCACCAGGTTGTGCTGGCGCGCCAGTTCGAGCATGCCCAGCAGCACTTCCTTGGAGTAGACGGCGCCGGTGGGGTTGTTCGGGTTGATGATCACCAGGGCCTTGGTATTCGGGGTGATCTTGGCCTTGATGTCGGCCAGGTCCGGGAACCAGTCCGCGCCCTCGTCACACAGGTAATGCACCGGATGGCCACCGGCCAGGGTGACGGCGGCGGTCCACAGCGGGTAGTCGGGAGCCGGCACCAGCACTTCGTCGCCATTGTTGAGCAGGGCCTGCATGGACATGACGATCAGCTCGGACACGCCGTTGCCCAGGTAGATGTCTTCGATGCCGACACCTTCAACCTGCTTCTGCTGGTAGTACTGCATGACGGCCTTGCGCGCGCTGAACAGGCCCTTGGAGTCGCTGTAGCCCTGGGCGGTCGGCAGGTTGCGGATCACGTCCTGGAGGATTTCGTCCGGCGCTTCGAAACCAAAGGGTGCCGGGTTGCCAATGTTCAGCTTGAGGATGCGATGGCCTTCCTCTTCCAGGCGTTTGGCGTGCTTGAGCACTGGGCCGCGAATGTCGTAGCAGACGTTGGCGAGCTTGTTCGATTTGCTGACCTGCATGGCGATGTGATCCTGAAAATGAACGATCCAGACGGTGTGAGGACTACCGTGCTGAGAATCCTGCGTTGGCCTGACCCATAAATACGTTTGAATGCCGGTAACGCGGGTGCCAGACTGGCGCTTTGAAGAGGCGCAATCATACGTGCCGCCTGATCCATGGAAAAGACACAGATCAGGCTTTTTCAGTTGCCGAGGTGTACCGATGGAAAAGTTGCAGAAAACCGTTGAAGAGTGGAAAGCCATGCTCGACCCGGAGCAGTACAACGTGTGCCGCCTCAAAGGCACCGAGCGACCGTTCAGCGGCAAGTACAACGGCACCAAGACCGACGGCGTTTACCACTGCATCTGCTGCAATGAACCGCTGTTCGATTCCAAGGCCAAGTTTGACTCCGGCTGCGGCTGGCCCAGCTTCTACGAGCCGATTGCCGAGCAGGCGATGGTCGAGATTCGCGATATCAGCCACGGCATGATCCGTACCGAAGTCACCTGCGCCAAGTGCGATGCGCACCTGGGCCACGTGTTCCCGGATGGTCCGCCGCCGACCGGTTTGCGTTACTGCATCAATTCGGTGTGCCTGGATCTGGTGCCGCGCTAAACCGTCTATCTCCTGCGGGCCTTCGTGTCCGCAGGGGCCGTTATACCAAGGCATAAGCCCGAGCAATTAAATTGCACACAATTGAATTGCCTACTATCTTTCAGGTCTTCTTATTTCTTTCGAGGCACTGCCATGAGCGACAACCTGCTGAGCATCCCTTGCACCACCATCAAGGGTGAGCAAAAGACCTTGGCCGATTTCGCCGGCAAGGCGATTCTTGTGGTCAATACCGCCAGCAAGTGCGGCTTCACCCCGCAGTACAAGGGGCTTGAAGAACTCTGGCAGCATTACAAGGACCAGGGCTTGGTGGTGCTGGGCTTTCCCTGCAACCAGTTCGGCAAGCAGGAGCCGGGCAACGAAGGCGCCATTTCCGAGTTTTGCGAGCTGAACTTCGGTGTCAGCTTCCCGCTGTTCAAGAAGATCGACGTCAACGGCAGCGATGCTCACCCATTGTTCGTGCAGCTTAAAAAACAGGCCCCGGGTTTGCTCGGCTCCAAGGGCATCAAGTGGAACTTCACCAAGTTCCTGATCGGCCGCGATGGCAAGGTGGTCAAGCGTTTCGCCCCGACCACCAAGCCCCAGGACCTGACCCAAGAGATTGAAGCCCTGCTCAAATGACCGACCTGTCCCTGTCCCTTGACGACCAACTGTGCTTCAAGCTCTACGCCGCCTCCCGCGCGGTCACCCGGGCCTACAAGCCGATGCTCGATCAGTTGGGGCTGACCTACCCGCAATACCTGGTGATGCTGGTGTTGTGGGAATGGCAGGCCGCAGCCATGCCACAGCCGACGGTCAAGGCCTTGGGCGAGCGCTTGTTGCTGGATTCCGGCACGCTGACGCCGCTGCTCAAGCGCCTGGAGCAGCTTGCTCTGGTGCGGCGTCAGCGCAGTGCGCAGGATGAGCGTGAGGTGCACCTGAGCCTGACCGATGAAGGTCGACACTTGCGTGACCAGGTGCAGCCGCTGAAGGCCCGCCTGTTGTGTGACAGCGGGGTTGACCTGAACCAGGCCGATGCCTTGCGTGACGGCCTGGATCAGCTGTTGCGACTGATCAAAGACTTGTCGTAGTCGGCACCCACAGGTCGAGCAAGGCCTTGAGTTCTTCCCGGCGAAACGGCTTGGCCAGGTAGTCATTCATGCCTGCCGCCCGGCAGCGCTCGCGTTCCTCGGACATCGCGTTGGCCGTCAGCGCGACAATCGGCAAGTCCGGCCAGCGCCCGCTGCGGCGGATCTGCCGGCTGGCCTCATAGCCATCCATCACCGGCATATTGCAGTCCATCAGCACCATGTCGAAGCTTTGTTCTTCCAGCAGCTTGAGGGCTTCGCCACCGTGGGCGGCGACGATCACCTCGCAGCCGAGCTTGGCGAGCATGCCCTTGGCCACCAGTTGATTAACCGGGTTGTCTTCCACCAGCAGGACGCGCGCCCGGTGAGCGAGGGGGCCGGTTTCCAGCTGGATCAGGTCAAGCACCACGTGCGGATCGATGCGCAGGTTGCGTTGCAGAATCTGGTAGAGCGCCGTGCGGCTCAGGGGTCGGGCTTGTTGTTGCAGCGGCGCCAGGGCCGCAACTTCTTCGCTGGGCATGAAGTTGCCGTAGGCGGTCACCACCAGGATCGGCGCGGTGATCGACGGGCGCAGGCGAAACAGGCATTCGGGGCAGTCGGTGATCAACAGGTCAGGGTTCTGCCCACTCAAGTCATCGTCAATGGAGTAGCAGCGCGGCGTCAGCCCCCAACTCGGCAGCAGGCTGTTGAGCAGTTCCGCCAGGCCGCTACTGCTGCTGGTGATCGCGATGACGTCGCCTGCCAGCGGCGCCAGGCGCATCGCCGGTAAATGCGTCGGCAGTGGCAGGTCGGCGCAGAACTGGCTGCCAAAGCCGGCTTCGGAGCTGATGCTCAGGCGGCCCTTCATGGCCTCGCACAGGTTGTGGGTCAGCGCCAGGCCCAGGCCGGTGCCGCCAAACTGGCGAGTGATACCCGCACCGGCTTGGGTGAACGGCTGGAAAATCTTGACCTGAGCATCCTGCGCAATCCCGATGCCGGTGTCGCATACCTCGATTCTGACCCGGTCGGCCTGGGCACTGAGGCGCACGTCCACCCGGCCAAAGCGCGTGAACTTCAGGGCGTTGGACAGCAAATTGCTGACAATCTGCCGTACCCGCGTCGGGTCGCCCAGCACCTGGGCGGGAAACTGCGGGTCGATCAGGCACGTCAACTCCACGCTGGGCGCGGCGTTTTGCGAGAGCAGGTTGGCGGTGTCCTCCACCAGTGCGCCCAGGTCGAACGGGATGTTTTCCAGCTCCAACTGACCGGCATCGAACTTGGACAGGTCGAGGATATCGTTGAGCAACTCCACCAGCACTTTGCCCGAGTCATGGGCGATCGACAGTTGCTGGCGTTGCTCGGCATTCAGCGGGCTGTCGAGGGAGAGGGCGATCATCCCGAGCAGGCCGTTGAGCGGCGTACGGATTTCATGGCTCATGTTGGCGAGGAACGCCGCCCGTGCCTGGGCCATGGACAGGGCCGTCATCTTCGCCGCTTCCAGTTCGTCGTTCGACAGCGTCAGTCGATGATTGATGGCCTTGAGTTCGGTGGTGCGCGCAGAAACGATGTCTTCCAGTTGGCCGAGGTATTCAGTCAGGCGGTTTTCGGCGTGTCGGCGTTGCTGGATCTCTGTCTCCATGTTTTCAAACTGCTGGTTGGCAACGTTGACCAGTACGCCGATCTCGTCGTGTTCGTGCCCCGGTGGGCAGTCCAGGCGCTCGTGCTTGCGTGAGCTCAGCTCGCGGATGATGCGCACCAGCGGCTTGGTCAGCATCACGTAGAACAGCGCCAACAGAATGCCGGTGAGGATCAGACTGCGGGCAAAGCCGTTGAGCAGAGTGATCTCGGCGCGGCGCAGGAAGCGGCTGCCGAACGCGTAGGTGTCGACGTCGAGACGTAATACGCCAAGGGCGTCATTGGGCATGTGGGTGAGGTACAGCCGGTCTTCGAATTGGCGGTTGGCGCCAAACAGGAAATCGCTGATGGGGCGGTAGGTGCTTTCCTTGCGCGGGCGCTGGACATCGGCCAGTACCAAGCCGTTGTTGTCGACCAGTTGTGCTCGGGTGATGGCGGGGGAGTGCAGCAGGCCCAGGGTCAGTTCCTGAGCCAGTTCGGCGTCGATGTTGTAGGCGATGCGAGAAGCCGGGTTATGACTGATTTCAATCAGCGCGCGTATTTCCCGGTTGATGGATGCGTCTTCGCTGGCATAATCAATCCCAATCTGTAGCAGGCTGAGCAGGGTTCCCAAGACGAACCCGACCAGCACTGTCAGTCTGGCTTGTTTATAAGACAAGCGGTGGGCGAACTTGATATCCATCGGGTGCTGTACCACTTTACGTTTCCTTTCGCCCGGCAAGCATAGCTGAACATCCACAGGCTCAAACTTGCCCGGCATAAATCGATTTTATTCGGTGCAGCCCTGCTGAGTCTGCCTCAGGGTTGTCAATACGCCATCTTTTACAAGAACTTGCCAGAGGAATAGTCGTGGATTCTCGATTGAATGCCTTTCTTGAGCGTGCCGACGCGGTACTTGCTCGCCTGGAGCCCTTGTTGCCTGCCCCACGCGAGGCGGTTGACTGGAACCATTGCCTGGCTGCCCGCTGGCAGCGCGAAGGTCGCAGCGGCTTTTTATTGCCGCTGGAAGTCAGCCTGGACATGCGCCTGTCCGACTTGATCGGCGTGGACAAACAACGCGAACAATTGGCCCGCAACACCCAACAGTTTCTCGACGGCCTGCCGGCCAACCATGCGTTGCTCTGGGGCTCGCGCGGTACTGGGAAATCGTCCATGGTACGCGCCTTGCTGGCCCAGCATGCCAAGGCCGGGTTGCGCCTGATCGAGATCGAGCGCGATCACTTGGCGGACCTGCCGCGAGTGGTTGAGCAACTGATCAAATTGCCACAGCGCTTTGTATTGTTCTGCGATGACCTGTCCTTCGAAGCCGGCGAGAGCGATTACCGCGTGCTCAAGAGCGTACTCGACGGCTCCCTGGAGCAGGCGCCGGAAAACGTCTTGCTGTATGCCACCTCCAACCGTCGTCACCTGGTGCCCGAGAACCAGAGCGACAATGAAAACTGGAAGACGGTAGATGGCGAGCTGCATCCTAACGAAGCGGTGGAGGACAAGATTGCCCTGTCTGACCGTTTCGGTTTGTGGCTGTCGTTTTACCCGTTCAATCAAGAGCACTTCCTGGATGTGGTCGAGCACTGGATCGGTGAGCTGGCGAACAAGGCCGGTTTGCAGTGGCAGCGCGATGAAGAGCTGGACATCCTCGCGGTGCGTTGGGCAACCGGGCGTGGCAATCGCAACGGCCGTTGTGCCTATCAGTTCGCCCGCTACTGGGTGGGCCTCAAGTTGTTGGAGCGTCAACCATGATCGATTTGCAACAGTCCGGCACCGGCCTTGATGGTTACGCCATGCTGCATGCGCAGTTGGAATCGTTGCTGGCGGATGAACGGGATTTCATCGCCAATGCCGCGCAGTTTTCTGCGTTCCTGTTCAACCAGCTGGACGATTTGAACTGGGCGGGCTTCTACCTCAACCGCAATGAAGAGCTGGTGCTCGGGCCTTTCCAGGGGCAGATCGCCTGTGTGCGCATTCCGTTTGGTCGTGGGGTGTGCGGCGCGGCAGCGGCCTCGCGACAAACCCAGCGGGTGGAAGACGTGCATGAATTTGCAGGGCATATCGCCTGTGATAGCGCGTCGAATAGCGAACTGGTGGTTCCGCTGGTCAAGGAAGGGCGCCTGATTGGTGTGCTGGACCTGGACAGCCCATCGCTGTCGCGGTTTACCCCGCAGGACCAGGCCGGCATCGAGCAGTTGGCGGCGATTTTCCTGCGGTTGACCGATTGCTGATGGCGTGAGCCTCCTGTAGGAGCGAGCTTGCTCGCGAAAAACCAGAGAACACCGCGTGCATCCAGAATGACCGCGTTATCGTTGGCGATTTTCGCGAGCAAGCTCGCTCCTACAAATTATCGACGGTCCAGGGCCTCCAGTTGCATCTGCAGCATCCTTTCCAGCTCAAGCATGGATTTCTCCATGGCCTTGATATCCACCTCGATAGCGTGCCGATTGTCACCTTGGCCACAGGCCAGCTCCAAGGCTTCGCATTGCCCGGCCAGGATATCCGCCTGGATGATCCGTGCGGCGCCCTTGATCTTGTGGGCTTGCTCGATCAGGTCTTGGGGGGCGGCTTGTCGCGCCAGTAAGGCCATCAGCTCGACTCGATCATGCCGGCTGCTGCTGAGCAATTCTTCAAGCAAACGCTGACTCAACTGTGGGTCGCCGCCTGTCATCGCGTCCAGGCTTTGAAGGGTGAACACATTGCCGGTGGGCAACGGGGCGACCTGTGCCAGTTGCTGCTCCAGCGCGGTGAGGCTGATGGGTTTGAACAGGCAATCATCCATGCCTGCGTCGAAGCAGCGTTGTTTCTCCTCAGGTTGAGCGTTGGCGGTGAAACCGAGTATCACGCACGGCGTTTTTTGCTCGCGCTGCTCATACTCGCGAATGGAATGACTCAACTCATAGCCGTTCATGACCGGCATATTGCAGTCGGCAATGACCAGGTCGAAGTGCTCCTCGCGCCAGGCCTGAAACCCTGCAGCACCATGATGGGCGGCGGTGAACTGATGTCCCAGGAAGCCCAGTTGCTGGCACATGAGCAAGCGGTTGGCCGGATGGTCATCCACCACCAGCACATTGAGTACCGGCGCCGGCTTGGTCGCGGCAGGCTCCAACTGGTCTACGGCCTTGACCGGTTGCAGGCTGGTCATCTTCAGGCTGACGTGGACCTGGGTGCCCACCATGGGTACGCTGCTCAGGCTCAGTTGCCCGCCCATCATGGCGCACAGGCTGCGACAGATCACCAGCCCCAGGCCGGCGCCGCTCCGGGCCAGGTGCCCGGAGTTGTCGGCTTGGGCAAAAGGCTCGAACAGGCGTGACTGGTCTTCGCGATTGATCCCGATGCCGGTGTCCTCTACCACCAGTTTCATCTCGACCTGCTGAGGTTGCCCGGTCGCTTTCAGTTGCACCTTGATCTTCACCTGCCCGCGTTCGGTGAACTTGATCGCATTGCTCACCAGGTTCGAAAGCACCTGTTTGAACCGCAACGGATCGATCAGCACATCGGTGTCGCCGGCATCGGGGCTGAACTCCAGCACCAGGCTCAGGGTTTTCTGGCGCGCCAGGCCATCGAACACGCGCACCACCGACTCGATCACCTCGCGCAGGTTGACCCGCTCCGGGGCCAGGCTCAGGCGGCCGGACTCGATGCGTGCAATGTCCAGAATATCGCCGATCAGCTCCAGCAGGTCCTTGGCCGAGTTGTACGCGACCTCGATGGCGGGGCGATCAAGATGACCCTGGTCGGCACGCTTGAGTGTCAACTCCAGCATGCCAATGACGGCGTTCATCGGTGTGCGGATTTCGTGGCTCATGGTGGCGAGGAACGTACTTTTTGCGCGGTTGGCTTCGTCGGCGCGTTCCTTGGCGGCACGAAGTTCATCGAACAGCTGGCGCCGTTCGCTGATATCGATCCAGCCGCCAATGATGCCCTGCACCTCGCCCATCGAGTCGCGGTACGGGAGAATCCAGTGATAGATCGTGAGTTTTTTCCCGTGGACATGCAGGGTGCGATCCAGGATCAGCGGTTTGCCTTCGGCCACCACCTGCTGGTAGTCGGCATGGTACTGAGCCGCCTCCGTCTCAAGGGCCATGTCCATCTGGGTGATGCTTTTGCCAATGATGTCCTCACGCTTGACGTCGAACGTTTGCAGGTAACTGTCGTTGCAGGTCTGAAGGAAGCCGTTGTGGTCACGTACGTAGATCGGATGCGGGGTTTCATTGACCAGCGCCCGCATGAACTCGAACTGGTCGTTAAGGGCGCGCTCAGCCAGTTTTCGATGCTTGATCTGGCGCTGCAGGTAGCCGTTCCAGGTCAGGGAAATCAACAGCAGCAGCCCGGTGCCGATGATGATCTGGGCAATCAGGCGGTGGTAATTGCGCCAGTAACCGTCGGATGCCGCGTTGTAGCCGCGCCAACGACTGTTGATCGCCGCCAGCTCATCCGGGGCAATGCTGAGCAGCGCCTTGTCGAGGATCGAGCTCAGTTCGGTGGCGTGGCGGGACGTCGCCAGCGCAAAGGTCGCAGGCAGCGTGCCAATGCTGGAGCTGATCTGTAACTTGTCCTGGAACACCGGTGAGGAGAGAAAGTAGTTGGCGATCACCAAGGGGTTTACTGCGCCGTCTACCTGGCCCTGTGCCAATAGTTCGGAGGCCTTGAAGGTATCACCGGCCTCTACCAGAGTGACCTGGGTAAACTCCTGGCGCAGGAATTTTTCCAGCGGGTTGCCTTGGGTAATCGCCAGGCGCTTGCCGGCCATCTGTTGAAGGCTTGCGGGCGCGCCTGCCTCTTTGCGCGTCAGCAGTACATAGGAGTTTTCCAGGTAGGGGCGGCTAAAGCTCAACTGGGACTCGCGCCCGGCGCTTGGAACGATTGCGCCGATGATATCGGCTGCCCCGCTATGGACCAGCTCAATCATGCTGGCGACGTCCCGCACGTGTTGGATCTCGAAGCGCAGGCCGGTTCGCAGGCGAATCAGCTCCAGCAGGTCGGCGGTGACGCCCCGGAAATTGCCGTCGGTATCAAAAAATGTAAGCGGGGCGAGGGTTTCGTTGACCACCACCTTTACCACCGGGTTGCCTTTGAGCCAGCGCTCTTCGCGCAGGGTCAGTTGCAGCTTTCGGTCGGTCAGTAGAATGTCGCTGCCCGCACTCCAGCGCTTGGCGATGCTGTCGCGTTCATAGGTTGATACGCCATCGAGCACTGAATCGACGATGCTCAGGAGAATGGGTTGATCCTTGCGCAAGGCGAAGCTGAAACCGTAAGCCTCGTGCTTGCCGAAGTTGGCCATGCGGATGTTTTTCAGGTAGCCCTTGTTGATCATGTAGTGAGTGGAAATGGTGTCGCCCAGAAAGACGTCCGCTTGGTCGAATGCCACCGCATTCAAGGCATTCTGGTAGGAGGGGTAGGCATGGATGGTCGCCTTTGGATACAGCGCCTGCACCTCATTCATGGGCAGGTAGTGGTAGACAAGGCTCAGGCGCAGGCCCGCCAGGCCGTCGCCAAGGTTGCGGTGTTCACCTTCGCGGGTGACCAGTACCGGTTGATCCACTGCGTAGGGCAATGACAGGGCAATATCGGGATTCGCCGCTTCAAAGCCGTTGGCGGACCCCAGAAAGTCGATATCGCCGTTTTCCAGCGCCCGGATCGCGGCTTCCCGGGAGGGATAGCGCAGCACCTTCAGCGGTATTGCCAGCGTCCTGGCCACCAGGCCGGCGTAATCGGCGGTCAACCCTTCATAATCGCGACCGCTGGAGGTGATGTCGAAGGGCGGGTAGTCCGGTGCAGACGTGCCCAGTATCAGTTCGCGTTTGTTTTGCAGCCACTGGCGCTGAGTCTTGTTCAGTGGGGTGTCCAGTTGAACGGCACCGGCACGCCCCAACAGTGCGTATTGCTCGGGAACAGTTTGTTCGGCAGGCACGGAAGTGCTGAGGCACGCCCCGATACTCAATATGATTAGATAGTCCTTTAAACGCCTGGGCATCCGATTTCTCACACTAGCGCGTTACGTTTTGCCATCTCGATAAGTTCTACCAAGGATTTGGCTTTTAGTTTTTGCATGAGCCTTTTTTTGTAGGTGCTGACAGTCTTGTTGCTGAGAAACATGCCTTTGGCTATTTCCTTGTTTGTCCGGCCTTGTGCAAATAATTGCAATACCATGAGTTCGCGATCATTGACCACTTTGAACAATTCAAGCTCTTCGTTGCAATCTGTTTCATTAGTGTTGCCGTTGAGGGCCTGGCTCGGGAAGTAGTTGTAACCTGACAGGACTGCCCTGATAGCACTGAGCAGTTCGCTCAAGTCACCTTCCTTGCACACATACCCATCGGCACCGGAACGCATGCACCGTGTGGCAAAGAGTTTTGGCGTCTGGGCGGTGAGGATCAATGTCTTGGTCGGTGTACTCATTGCGTTGAACCGGCAAAGCACTTCCAGGCCGTCGAGTTTTGGAATTCCGATATCAAGGATGATCAGGTCCGGCTGGCACTCCTTGACCATTTGTATCGCATCACAACCATTATCTGCTTCTCCAACTACTTTATAGCCTTCGTGTTCTAACAACATTCGAATGGCAAGTCGGATAACGGGGTGGTCGTCGATAATAAAAACTGAGTTCATGATCAAATTCCATGCAAGCGCAAATAAAGTCGGCACATTAGCTCACATGGCAATGAAGGAGGATGAACTCGATGTGGAACAAACGTAAAACAAGAATATTCCTACAATAAAAAAAGCAAGGGATTACGCCCTGTGAGGTGTTTGTTGTTTGGGTGTAAGAAATTTGCGTGGGTAGAGTTTAAAAATAAGTGGCAGCGGGCAAGCTGTTTTACAGCGAGGGATTTTCATACGGGGCGGGCGTTTAACTTCCTACTATCTTGTTGTGCGGGGGAAGGGGTGATTGGCGTATGAGCTCGCTCAGTTCAACGTGGTTCAAAGGCTTCGACAAGTAGCCAAGCAGCGGAAAGTTGCGTTGGAATGCCTGGGCCTTGAGGATTTCCAGTTCGTTCACGGGCAGGCCGCTGAGCAATATCGCGGATTTTATAAAGCCCCTGCGGTTGGCGATTTCAATCAACTCCAGCCCAGGCAGGTCCGGGAGGCATTGATCACACAACAGAATATCGAATGGTACGGCGGTTTGTGTCATCAGCCGCATTGCCTGCTCTGCATTTTCAGCCAGGGTCAGGTCGTGGTAGCCATAGTTGCGTAGCAGGCATTGGGTGGCCAGCAACTGAAAGGGGTGATCCTCCACCAAGAGGATTCGAAGTTGTTCGTGCATGGGGTTTTCCATGAAGTGACCAAGCGCCCGGGAGACGCTCCGCCAGGGCACGTAGTAAGACGTTAATGGCCCGCCAGTTATGGGGCGCAGGAGTGTGTCGAAACACTGCGGTCATGGCGCGCGATTATTCATCGCTACGGGGAGGAAGTTCGATCAGGCCGCTCTGTTCCGTGCGTAGGGCGATTCTGTGAAAAAGTGGCCCTGGCTATAAGCCAGGGCGCAGGTTTATTGCGGACTGGAGCGTCCAGTCATTTCTCGGGCCATTTCACTGGCGTAGCTGTCGGTCATGCCGGCGATGAAGTCGATCATGCGCAGGAACGAAGCGTGCAATGACCACGACGGGTCGGGGGCGCTGTTGCCCAGCAGGTCGAGGATGCGCCGGTTCTTGAACGACGGGGTGCGACCACCATGTTGTTCCAGGGCCGCGCCGCAGAAGGCGTTCAAGAGGATTTCGAGGGTGGTGTAGGCGCCGATTTCATGCAGGGTCTTGCGCTTGTCCTGGAAGATCTTCTTGCGCGCCATGTCCTTGGCATCCAGTACGCAACGCTTGGCGGGGCCGTGCATATGTTCCACCAGGTCCCCCGGCAGGGTACCGGCCAGCAACGCGTCCTGTTGTTCGACGAACGCCCGGGCAGCGGCGTTGGTCAGGTGCTCGATGGCCTTGCCCCGCAGGATCGCTAGCTTGCGTCGCCGGGAATCCAGCGGGCCGAGTTGCCGGTAGGTTTGCGGTAAGTCGTCGCCCACCAGGTCCAGCAGCAGTGACTCGACCTCGGCGTATTCCAGCAGCTCCATTTCCAGCCCGTCTTCGAGGTCGATCAACGCGTAGCAGATATCGTCGGCGGCCTCCATCAGGTACACCAACGGATGTCGCGCCCAGCGCTGTTCTTCCAGTTGCGGCAAGCCGAGCTTCTGGGCGATCTGCTCGAGAATCGGCAGCTCGCTCTGGTAGCAGCCGAACTTGTGTTTCTTGTAGCCCAGCGAGTCGGCGTGGCGGGCGGTCCAGGGGTATTTCAGGTAGGTGCCCAAGGTGGCGTAAGTCAACCGGGTACCGCCGTCAAACTGGTGGTATTCCAGCTGCGTGAGTACCCGGAAGCCCTGGGCATTGCCTTCGAAATTGAGGAAGTCATTGCGCTCGGCGCTGGTCATGTCATCCAGCCAGCCACGCCCGGAAGCCTGCTGGAACCAGTGCCGGATCGCGTCTTCACCGGAATGACCAAACGGCGGATTACCGATGTCGTGGGCCAGGCAGGCCGATTGCACCACCATGCCCAGGTCGCTCGGGTCACACCAGTCGGGCAGGGCGCTGCGGATCGTCTCGCCCACGCGCATGCCCAGGGACCGTCCCACGCAGCTGACTTCCAGGGAATGGGTCAGCCGCGTATGGATGTGATCGTTGCTGGTCACCGGATGCACTTGGGTCTTGCGGCCCAGTCGGCGAAACGCGCCGGAAAAGATGATGCGATCATGGTCTTTGTGAAACGGGCTGCGCCCCAGTTCTTCCGGGCTGTGCAGCGGTTTTCCAAGGCGTTCGCGGGTAAGCAGGGTGGGCCAATCCAAGGCGGGTACTCTCCGTGCGGTGAATGACGCCTCCCAGCTTCCCGGTTCAGCCGGGCCTTCGCAAGCGAAAAACTACAGGCCGGCGGCGTCGATATCGATTAGCAGCAGGCGCTGACCATTATCAAAGAATTGTCCGGCAGTCAGGCAGTACTGGTTGGTCGTGGCATCGCGATAGGTTGAGGACAGGGTCAGCCGCCGCTCCTCCCAACCTTCGGCCAGCAGATGATAAAAATACGGACGCCATGACCAGTTGTGGCCCAGGTAGCGGCTGTCGGCTTGCCAGGCGCCCTGGTGCCATTCGAAATTCGGCGTCAGTTGCGTGCCATGCCGGTCGCACTGGTAAAAACGCAGCAGCCAGGGAAACGCCGGCAATTGCGGCAGTTGGCTCAGCGGTGCATGGGTGTGGGCCCAGGTTTGCAGGATCTGCATCAGCTCCGCCAGTTGCTGGCGCAGCTGCATGATCCGGCCACGTTCGGCCAGCTTCTGTTGGACGTAACCGGTGCGCAGTTGGGCGAAGCGCGGCACGAACGCGTCGGTGTCGAACCAGTCCAGCTGGGCCTGGGCGAACAGGTAGCCCTGGACATAACGCGAACCACATTCCAGGGCGAAATTGAGCTGGGTCTCGGTTTCGACGCCCTCGGCAATGATCCAGCAGCCGGTTTTTTCCGCCATTTGTGCCAGCGCCCGCACCACGTCCCCGCTGGGGCCACCCCGGGCAGCAGCCTGGAACAGGCGCATGTCGAGCTTGAGAATGTCCGGTTGCAGGGCCAGCACCCGGTCCAGTTGCGAATAGCCAGCGCCGAAATCATCAATGGCAATCCGCGCCCCGGCTTCGCGGTAGCGCTCGACCACTTCGGCCAGGCGCTGGATATTACCGCCCAGTTCCGTGATCTCGAAGACGATACGGCGCGGGTCGACGTTATGCACCTGCAATTGCTTCAGGCTCGGCAAGGCCTGCCCCGGGCGCAGCCGGGTAATCCAGCGTGGCGAGATGTTCAGGCTGAGGAACCACTCTTGCGGGGCTTCATGCAGACGGCTCAGGGCATTGTCGCGGATCTGTCGGTCCAGGCGGCGCAAGGCCACGGAGGGCGTACGCGGGTCGGCAAACAACGGACCCACCGAGCGCAGTTCACCGTTCGCCTGGCGCACTCGCCCCAAGGCTTCTACGCCGGCGATGCGGCCGGTAGCGGTGTCGATGAATGGCTGGAAGCAGGCGAGCGGTTGCCCGTCGATCACAGGGCCTCCTTAAAAGACCGGAATAAAAAAGGCCCGGCCCTCGAGGGTGAGGGCCGGGCCTGATCTGTTTGCAAGAATGCAGCCAGCGCGGCTTAACGTTTGCGCGAAGCACCCTGCATGGCCAATTTGATCAACGGGATCAGACCGGCGCCAAGCCGCACCAGGCGGGTCATGGTGCCGATTCCGCCGCCCTTGGCGCCTTTACCGGTAAGAAAGCCCAACAGTGTCACCACGCCCACGCCCCACAGCGGCGCGTGCTTGATACCAAAACCGTCCTGCCAGCTCTGGCCCATGTTGCGGACCTTTTGCAGCGGCAGCATCAGTTGCTGGGACTCGTGACGAATTTCCTGGCGGTGCATTTCCATGCGCAGGCGGATCAACGCCTTGCGCATCTCTCGCCGGGAAGTGTTTTGCGGCAATTCAGTCATGCTCATGGCAGCAGGCGCTCCCGGTCGTTGGCCAGCTCTTCGAGGGTGGCATGGAACGGCGTGGACTCATCGAACACCGCCGCCTTCAGGCGCAACCCGCAGAATGCTGCGGCCAGTATGTAGAACACACATAAGCTGATGATCCCGGTCAGGCGGTAGGTATCCCACACCAGAATCATCACCAGCGCCGACAAACCCACCAGCAGCAGCAAGGCAAACACCAGCGCCAGGCCGGCGAACAGCAACAGGCTGACGGTGCGGGCTTTCTGCTCCTGCAACTCGATGCCAAACAGCTCGACGTGGCTGTGCAGCAAACCCAGGACAGCCGCTCCCAGGCGCCGTGAAGTAGAACTTGGGCCCGTGGACGAGCCGGATTCGCCGATAGACATGATTAGCGCCTTGTAGCCAGCAGGCCGATCAAAAAGCCCACGCCGGCTGCAATGCCGACGGACTGCCATGGGTTGGCCTGGACATAATCCTCAGTGGCCGTGACCGCCGCCTGCCCGCGTTCGCGCAGGGAGTCTTCGGTCAGTTGCAGGGTTTCACGGGCCTTGAGCAGGCTGTCGTGAATCTTGCTGCGCAGCTCGTCAGCCTGGTCACCGGCGAGAATCGCCGTGTCGTCCAGCAGCTTCTCGGTATCGCTGACCAGGGTTTGAAAATCCGCCATCAGTATTTCTTGAGCAGTCTTTGCCGTTTTTCTGGCCATGGTTATCTCCGTGAGTAGCTGGTCTGTTTACTTTTGGTTTCGAGTCACCGGCATCGGTGAAGGTTCACTGCAATTGTCTGGTACAGCTTTTGCTTTGCCTTGGTGCGCAGGCCTGGGGCCTTGCGCTGAATCCGGGCGGTTGGGGCTCAAACCCTGAAAAACCTTACCCTAAATAACTAAAACTCGCGGAAAAACCCTGTCGGATTCTGCCTTTCTCAATGATCGCTGCGCTAAACCGGTTCACGGCCTCAAAAGAAGGTCGAACCGTCGGGGCCAATTTAGTGCGCGTCATGAAGGTCATGAACTGCTTTGGTGCTTTTTCCTGCATGTGCAGGCCTGCCATCCTCCATGGAAAATTTGCAAAGCGCGGTGGACACCCTCGTCCACAGTTCCAATACGCTGTTCATTCTGATTGGTGCGGTCATGGTCCTGGCCATGCACGCCGGCTTTGCCTTCCTGGAAGTCGGTACCGTGCGCCAGAAGAACCAGGTCAATGCCCTGTCGAAAATCCTCAGTGACTTCGCCATCTCCACACTGGCCTATTTCTTTATAGGCTATTGGATCTCCTACGGCGTGACCTTCATGCAACCGGCGGCGGTGATCAGCGCCGACCACGGTTACGGCCTGGTGAAATTCTTCTTCCTGCTGACCTTTGCAGCAGCGATCCCGGCGATCATCTCCGGTGGGATTGCCGAGCGCGCACGTTTTGCGCCGCAACTGTGTGCCACCGCGTTGATCGTAGCCTTCATCTACCCGTTTTTCGAAGGCATGGTGTGGAATGGCAATTACGGACTGCAAGCCTGGTTGCTGGCCAGCTTCGGCGCGAGCTTCCATGACTTTGCCGGCAGCGTCGTGGTGCACGCCATGGGCGGTTGGCTGGCACTGGCGGCCGTGTTGCTGCTCGGCCCGCGCCAGGGACGTTATCGGGAAGGGCGCCTGGTGGCATTCGCGCCGTCGAGCATTCCATTCCTCGCGTTGGGCTCGTGGATCTTGATCGTCGGCTGGTTCGGCTTCAACGTCATGAGTGCGCAAACCCTGTCCGGGGTCAGCGGGCTGGTGGCGGTCAACTCGTTGATGGCGATGGTCGGCGGCACCGTGGCGGCATTGGTGATCGGGCGTAACGACCCAGGCTTCTTGCACAACGGTCCGCTGGCCGGGTTGGTCGCGATCTGTGCTGGCTCCGACCTGATGCACCCGGTGGGCGCCCTGGTGACAGGCGCGGTGGCGGGCGGCTTGTTCGTCTGGTTCTTCATCGCGGCCCAGGATCGCTGGAAGATCGACGATGTGCTGGGTGTGTGGCCGCTGCACGGGCTGTGCGGTGTGTGGGGCGGGATTGCCTGCGGGATCTTCGGCCAGACCGCCCTGGGTGGTCTGGGCGGCGTGAGCCTGATCAGCCAGTTGATCGGCACCGCGCTGGGCGTGGTCGTGGCGCTGGCCGGCGGCTTCCTGGTGTACGGCGTGATCAAGCGCGTGAGCGGCCTGCGCCTGAGTCAGGAGGAAGAGTATTACGGTGCGGATCTGTCGATCCACAAGATTGGGGCGGTCAGTCAGGATTGAGGGGCGTGTCACCTTCGTCGTGGTTGAAACCCTGTAGCAGCTGATAGCGGCTCTGGCGTACCTCATCCAAGCGGTCCTTCACCTGCTGGTCCGACAACCCCAGCAGGATCAGCGCGTGGGAGGCGAGCATCAGGCTCGACTCCAGCAACTCGGGCACCACTTCGGTCGCGCCTGCAGCCTTCAGTTCGGCCAGTTGACTGTCGTCACGGGTGCGCACCAGGATCGGCACGTTCGGGTTGATCCGCCGTGCTTCGTTGAGCACGGTCAGGGCGACGTCGCTGTTGTCCACCGCGATCACCACCAGGCGCGCACGTTCCAGGCCAACGGCGCTGAGCAGGGCACCACGGCGGCAGTCGCCGTAGTGCACGGCGTTGTCTTCAGAGGACGCTTCCTGGACCCGCTCGGGGTCGTCATCCAGAGCGATGAAGGCTTGTTGTTCACGGTGCAGGAAGCGCCCGATGGACTGGCCAACCCGACCATAACCGCAGATCACCGCATGGCCTCGCAGCTCGGCGTTGAGGACGGTGATCTCTTCAAGCTGCACTTGCTGATTGGGCTTGCGGTGCAGGCGCAGGGCAATCGCGGGTGCCGCCCTGAGCAGCAGTGGCGTCAGCAGCATCGAGCAGAACGTGGCGGCCAGCAGCAGCCCGCTGATGTCGGCGGGCATCAGGCGGCTTTGCTGCATTTGCGCCATCAAGGCGAAACAAAACTCACCGCCCTGAGCCAACGCCAAGCCACTGCGCCAGGCGGTTTCGCCGTCGCTGCCGCGCAGTTGCACCAGTAGCGCGACGACGCAGCCTTTGATCAGCATCAGGGTGAGGGTCAGGCCGAGAATCAACAGGCTGTGGCTGATGAACAATTGCAGGTCGATCAGCATGCCGATGCTGACAAAAAACAGTCCCAGCAGGATGTCGCGAAACGGTCGGATATCGGCTTCGATCTGGTGGCGGTAATGGCTTTCCCCCAACAGCATTCCGGCGAGAAAAGCGCCAAGGGCCGGGGAGAGGCCCAACAGGTGCGTCAGCCAGGCGGTGAGCAGCACAATCACCAGTGCCAGCAGCACGAACAACTCGGCCGAATGGGATGCCGCCACCTCACGGAACAAACGCGGCAGCAACCAACGGCTGGCCAGCAGCAGGCCGAGGAACAGCACCACGGTTTTGCCCAGGGTCAGCGGCAACGCCCAGTACCAGGCTTGCTCGCTGGCGCCGGCGAACACGGGCACCAGGGTCAGCAGCAACACCGCTACTACGTCCTGAAAAAGCAGCACGCCAATCGCATTCTGGCCGTGGCTGCTGAAGACTTCGCCAAGGCTGGTCAGCTCCTTGCTGACGATCGCGGTGGACGACAAGGCCAGGCCTGCGCCGAGTAACAGTGCAGTCGTCGGCGACAGGCCAAACAGCACCAGCAAGCCGCCCAGCAGCAGCCCGCAGCACAGCACCTGCAGGCTGCCGAGGCCAAACACCACCCGGCGCAGGCTGAGCATTTTGCTCAGGGAAAACTCCAGGCCCAGGGAAAACAGCAGGAACACCACCCCCAGTTCTGCAAGGTCTGGCAGTTCTTCGCTGTCATTGACCCAGTCGAGCGCGGTGGGGCCTACGGCCAGGCCGACGCACAGATAGCCCAGCACCGGTGGCAGTTGCAGGCGGCGAAACAGCGCAATCACCACCAGAGAGGAGGCCAGGATAATCAACAGGTTGGCAAACACGCACAGCTCCATTGCAGGTATTACGGGAAAAAAAGTCGCGAGAATCACTGAATCAGTTATAGGCCATCCTGATCTGGGTCAGGCTTTTGCCATGCCCCGACGCTGTTAGAATAGTCGCCTGATTCTTCTCGGATCCTTTGCCATGCTTCCTGAATGTCAGTTGTTCGGCACCCTGGGCTGCCATCTTTGCGAGTTTGCCGAAGCCGAAATCATGCCGTTGGTCGAGCACGGCCTGCTGGTGGAGTTGGTGGATATCGCCGATTCCGAGGCCTTGTTCGAAGCCTACGGCCTGCGTATTCCGGTGCTGCGCCGGGTGGATACGGGCGCGGAGCTGGATTGGCCGTTCGATGAAGCGCAGGTGGTGAGCTTTCTTCTCTAGCACTCTGCGATGGCGAGTTCCCGATTATTCAGTTACTGTATGTTTGTACAGCGATTGAATGAGAGGGAACGCCCGTGGTGAATGTTGAACAACTGAAAAGCAGCGTCAATCGCATGTCCGCCGACGTCGTGCGCGACGCGGTGAACGAGCTGCGCCTCGATGGCCTGGTCACGGAAGGCAAGACGCCGTTTAACAAAGTGCACTTCAATACCTGCTTTGCCGAGATCGAGGCGCTGTTCCAGCGTGCCGGTTATCACAAGCAGTTGGATGTGGTGGGCTATCAGGGCTTGCTGTACGCGCTTTATGACCCGGGCCGCTGGGAAGCGGTGGATGTGCTGCGCTGGCTCAAGGAATTCACCGAGGCAGCCAGTGCGTCGCCGGTGCTGCGCGCAGAATTGGCCAAGGCTTGAAACTGTGCTGGGCCTGATCCGGCCGCATGCGGGATAATGCCCGCCTGTATGTCCATGCGTTGAGCCTGCCCATGTCCGTTTTTTCCGCTGCCCAGCATCAAGCCAGCACCTTGTACTTGCCGCCGGGCGCCTGGGCCACCGTGCTGGAGTGTCTGTGCGAGCACTTCCAGGCCATCAGCCGTGAACAATGGCTGGACCGCATCGCCCGGGGCCGGGTGCTGGACATCAACGGCGCACCTATCACTCAGGACTTGGCCTACCGCGAAGGCCTGTGCATCTACTATTTCCGCGAAGTACCGAACGAGAAAGTGATCCCGGTGCAGGAGACGATCCTGTACGCCGATGAACACCTGGTGGTGGCTGACAAGCCGCACTTCCTGCCGGTAACGCCCGCCGGCGAGTATGTCGAGCAGACGCTGTTGCGGCGCTTGATTCGTCGCCTGGACAACCCGGCCCTGGTGCCGCTGCATCGTATCGATCGGCATACCGCCGGGCTGGTGCTGTTTTCGGCAAACCCGCAGACGCGCTCGGCGTATCAGCAGCTGTTTCCCACGCGCAAGATCGACAAGTTCTACGAAGCCATTGCTCCGGCATTACCTGGGCTGATCTTTCCGCTGGTGCACAAAAGCCGGCTGGTGGATGGTGAGCCGTTCTTTCGCATGCAGGAAGGCGAGGGCGCGAGCAATACCGAGACGGCGGTCGAGGTGCGGGAAAAGAACGGCGACCTATGGCGCTACGGCCTGTTTCCGGTGACCGGCAAGAAGCATCAGTTGCGGGTGCACATGACGGCGTTGGGCGCGAGTATCTGTAACGACCCGTTCTACCCCGATGTCATCAAGGATGCCGAGGACGATTACGCCAACCCACTCAAGCTGCTGGCCCAAGGCGTGCGTTTCATCGACCCGGTTACCGGTCTGGAGCGTAACTTTCGCAGCGAGATCAGCCTGGACTGGTAAACCCCCAGGAACGAGAAAGCCCGCATTACGCGGGCTTTTTTGTATCTGGCGTTAAGACTTACAGGTCTTTAACGGTGCGAACCTGATCCTTGTTGATCCGGGTTTGCTTACCATCCAGTTGCTGAAATTCATAGAAACCGGTGGACTTGTCGAAACTAGGAGTGTCGACGGCCTGGATTTCGCGACCGTCATTCAGGGTGATCACTGTAGGCGAGGCGCAACCGGCAAGGGTAGCGAGGCCCAGTGCAAGCATGAGAGCGGCGATGGTCCGTTGAGTCATGAGTTTGTCTCCGAGAGAATGCTTTGTTGAGTACTGACCTTGTGACGTGTGTAACGTCGGCAAAGTTCCTTGTTCGACGCTCATTCTGACACGCTGGGCGGGCGGTGCAACAACTCCGGTGTATTGAGGTTGGCCAGGCGTGGGTCGTCGGCGGGGCAATCCAGGGCCAGGGCCCCCAGCGCCTGCATGATCCGGCGCGGGCTGCGCTCGCCGGCGGCCCAAGCCTCATCGAACCGCTCGCGCAGCCGCGTCGGTACGACGCAGAGCAGTGGCTCCCAGAAATCGCCGTGGCGCACCATCACCGGCAACAACGGATTTTGCTGCGCCGTGCTGCGCAGGTCCGCGAGCAATCGCGTGTCGATCTGCGGCACATCACACGGCAGCACCAGCAGATGCGCATGCTGTGCCACCGCAAGTCCTGCGCGGATGCCGGCCAGTGGCCCGGGGAAATCCGGGCTGTCATCGCCGACCAATTGATCGGCGTAGGTCGCGTACTGCGGCTGGTTGCGATTGCAGGAGATGATCAGGTCGTCGGTCAAAGGCCGCACCAGACGATGCAGGTGCGCAATCAACGGCTGACCGTGCCAGTCGAGCAGGCCCTTGTCGAGGCCGCCCATGCGCTGGCCACGGCCGCCGGCCAGCAACAGCACGGAGCAGGGCAGAGGGGAAGAATGGCTTGGCATGGCGGCTCCTGCGGGCAGTGAAACGGGGGGCTGTGATATAACATCGGGCTGTTCCTTCGACAACCGGACCGAGCCATGAAAGCCAAGGCTGATGCGCCCTTTGTACCCCTGAATATCGCTGTATTGACGGTCAGTGACACCCGCACCCTGGAAACCGACACGTCGGGCCAGGTCTTCGTCGACCGCCTGACCGCTGCCGGCCACCTGCTGGCCGAGCGTGTTCTGCTTAAAGATGATCTGTACAAAATCCGTGCGCAAGTGGCGCATTGGATTGCCGAAGACGTGGTGCAAGTGGTGTTGATCACCGGCGGCACCGGCTTTACCGGCCGAGACAGCACCCCGGAAGCAGTGAGCTGCCTGTTGGATAAACAGGTGGACGGTTTCGGCGAACTGTTCCGGCAAATTTCCGTGGCCGATATCGGCACTTCCACCGTGCAGTCCCGTGCCCTGGCCGGCCTGGCCAATGGCACCTTGGTGTGCTGCCTGCCGGGCTCCACCAACGCGGTGCGCACCGGTTGGGACGGGATTCTCGCCGAGCAACTGGATAACCGTCACCGCCCGTGCAACTTCGTCGCGCATTTGAAACAGGCCGAGCCCTGTGAATCCCGTGGGTAAGCCGGGCAAGACCGGTGCGTTGATGCCGGTAGAAGACGCCCTCGAACAACTGCTGGCAATGGCCGAGGCAGCGCCGATTCGTGAGCAGGAAACGTTGCCGCTGGCTGAGTGCGATGGTCGCGTGCTGGCGCAGGCGCTGATCTCGACCCTGGACTTGCCACCCTGGCCCAACAGCGCCATGGACGGTTACGCCCTGCGCCTGGCGGACTGGACCGGCGAGCCGTTGGTGGTCAGCCAGCGCATTTTCGCAGGCACGGCACCGGAGCCTTTGGCCGCCGGCACCTGTGCGCGAATCTTCACCGGTGCCCCGGTTCCGGAAGGCGCGGACTGCGTTGAGATGCAGGAAAACGCCGTGGTCCACCCCGATCAGCGGGTGAGCTTCACCGAAGCGTTGCAGGTGGATCAAAACATCCGTCCCCAAGGCCAGGAAACCACGGTCGGCGAACTGGTGTTGCCCGCCGGCACACGTCTTGGCCCGATCGAGTTGGGCCTGGCGGCTTCGCTGGGTCGTGATCGGCTGGATGTGGTGCGACGCGCCCGCGTGGCCGTGCTGTCCACCGGCGACGAGTTGATCGAGCCGGGCCTGCCGCTGGGACCCGGGCAGATCTACAACAGTAATCGCCGGGTGCTGTGCAGCTGGCTGGAGCGCCTGGGCTGTGAAGTGGTGGACGCCGGGATCCTGCCGGATGACCTGGAACAAACCCGCGAACGCCTGGGCGCATTGGGCTCGGTCGACTTGATTCTGTCCACCGGCGGTGTGTCGGTGGGCGAGGCGGATTTCCTCGGGATTGCGCTGCGGGAAGAGGGCGAGCTGGCGCTGTGGAAGCTGGCGATCAAGCCGGGTAAGCCGCTGACATTCGGGCATTTCCGTGGCGTACCGGTGATCGGTTTGCCGGGCAATCCGGCATCGACGCTGGTGACCTTTGCCTTGCTGGCGCGGCCTTACCTGTTGCGCCGCCAGGGTGTCGAAGACGTGCAGCCGTTGCGCATTGAAGTGCCGGTGGGGTTTGTCTGGGCCAAGCCGGGGAATCGTCGCGAGTATCTGCGCGGGCGGCTGGAGCAGGGCAAGGCGATCATCTACCGCAACCAGAGCTCGGGTGTGCTGCGCAGTGCAGCGTGGGCCGAAGGTTTGGTGGAAGTGCTGGAAGGCACGACGCTGGAGATCGGTGATCGGGTCAACTTCATTCCGTTGAGTGAAGTTCTGAACTGATCCCCCCCACTGTAGGAGCGAGCTTGCTCGCGAAAAACCAGAGAACACCGCGTGCATCCAGGATGCCCACGTTATCGTTGGCGATTTTCGCGAGCAAGCTCGCTCCTACAGGAGGTCAGACGATCAAGGCAAATCACGACTCGCGTAAAACGCACTCAACACCTTCACCAGGTGCGCCAGGTCGTGGCTGCCGCACAGCTCGCGAATCGAGTGCATGGCAAACGTCGGCAAACCGATATCCACGGTGCGCACGCCCAGGTGGCTGGCAGTGATCGGGCCGATGGTCGAACCGCAACCCATGTCGCTGCGAACCACAAAGCTCTGCACCGGCACTTCTTCAGCCATGCACAGGTGGCGGAAGAACCCGGCGGTTTCGCTGTTGGTGGCGTAGCGCTGGTTGCTGTTGACCTTGATCACCGGGCCGGCATTGAGTTTCGGGCCGTGGTTGGCGTCGTGCTTCTCGGCGTAGTTGGGGTGCACGCCGTGGGCGTTGTCGGCAGATACCAGCAGCGACTTCTGGATGGTGCGTACGAACTCATCACCCTCGGGCAGCAGGCGACGCAATGTCTGCTCCAGCATCGGGCCGTCGGCACCGCAGGCGGAGCACGAGCCGACTTCTTCGTGGTCGTTGCACACCAGCACGCAGGTTTCGTCGGTTTCGGCGGTGAGCAGGGCTTGCAGGCCGGCGTAGCACGACAGCAGGTTGTCGAGGCGGGCACCGGCGATAAAGTCGCCATTGAGGCCAATCACCGCGGCGCTCTGGGTGTCGTAGAAGCTCAGCTCATAGTCGAGCACCACATCGGCGTTCAAACCGTGTTCACGGGCCAACTGTTCGGTAAGCACCGCGCGGAAGTCCACACGTTCGTCACCGGCAAACTGCGCGAGGATCGGCGGCAGCTCGGTCTGGGCATTGATTGCCCAACCCTGGTTGGCTTCACGGTTCAGGTGAATGGCCAGGTTGGGGATGATCGCGATGGGCAGCTTGAAGTCGATCAACTGGCTTTCGACCTTGCCGTCACGACGGAAGGTCACGCGGCCGGCCAGGGACAAATCGCGGTCGAACCACGGCGCCAGCAGCGCGCCGCCGTACACTTCCACACCCAGTTGCCAGAAGCCCTGGCGTTGCAGTTCCGGCTGTGGCTTGACCCGCAGGCAAGGGCTGTCGGTGTGGGCGCCGACCAGGCGAATACCGCCTTGCAGGGGCGAGTGGCGGCCGAGCTTGAAGGCGATGATCGAGGAGTCGTTGCGGGTCACGTAGTAGCGACCGTTGGCCTCGGTGGTCCAGGTCTCGCGCTCGTCAAGACGCTGGAAACCGGCGGCTTCCAGGCGCTGTGCAAGGGCGGCGGTGGCATGGAACGGGGTAGGGGAGGCCTTGAGGAAGTCGATCAGGCCTTGGTTCAACTCTTCGCGCATAAGTAGCTCCAGACAGCAATGGCGCGAGTTTACCGTCCGACGGGATAAGTGCACAGAACAAATGTGGGAGCGGGCTTGCTCGCGAATGCGGTGTGTCAGTTGCTGAATGAGCTAACTGATCCACCGCATTCGCGAGCAAGCCCGCTCCCACATTTTAATTGCGTTTGCAGCTTAAAACGGCGCGGGGCACTCGAAGCGCAAGCGCTCGCCGCTCTGGGGATGGGTGAAGCTCAACATGCTGGCATGCAGGCACAGGCGCGGCCAGGCCGCCAAGGCCTGCTCATGGGCGTACAACCCATCGCCCAACAACGGATGCCCGATGGACAGCATGTGCACACGCAGTTGATGTGAGCGTCCGGTAATCGGCGTCAGCTCAACCCGGCACCAGTCGCCGCAACGTTCCAGGACCTTCCAGAAGGTCAGCGCGTTCTTGCCGAACTCGTGGTCCACCACGTGCCGTGGCTTGGTCGGCGGGTCGTAGCGCAATGGCAAGTCGATGCTGCCGCTGTCCAGTTCCGGTTGGCCCCAGCACAGTGCGGTGTAGGCCTTTTCGGTTTCGCGGTCATGAAACTGGCGCGACAGTTCACGGTGGGTGTCGGCGTCGCGGGCCAGCAGGATGATGCCCGACGTTTCCCAGTCCAGGCGATGGACGATGCGGGCTTCGGGGTAGCCGTTTTCCTGCAGGCGGGTGATCAGGCAGTCCTTGTTGTCTTCGGCGCGACCGGGCACCGAGAGCAGCAGGGTAGGCTTGTTCACCACCAGGACAGCGGCGTCCTGATGAAGGATGTGGACATTGGACAACGGCATTAAAACAGCCTCGTAACAAACGCCAACGGCGGCTGGGTTGCCGAAGTTCCTGTAGGAGCGAGCTTGCTCGCGAAAAACTCAAGAACAACACGCCCATTCAGTATGAGCGCGTTATCGTTAACGTCCTTCGCGAGCAAGCTCGCTCCTACAGAAGCCCAGTAACCGAGCCGCCGTGGCGACCGCCTTTTCGATCAACGATCAGGCAGGGTGATATTGAGTTCCAGAATCGAGCAGCTGCCGTCATTTTCCAGGGCGACATGCACGTCATCGTTACCGATATTGACGTACTTGCGGATCACCTCCACCAGTTCCTTCTGCAAGGCTGGCAGGTAATCCGGAGTGCTGCGTTGGCCGCGTTCGTGCGCCACGATGATCTGTAGACGCTCTTTCGCTACCGACGCGGTACTTGGCTTTTTGTTGGCGCGAAAGAAGTCGAGAAATTTCATTGTTTAGTTGCCTCCAAAGATACGCTCGAAGAATCCCTTCTTCTTAACATCGAGGAAGCGATGTTCCACGGTCTTGCCCAGCAAGCGATCAACGGCATCGCTGTACGCCTGGCCGGCGTCGCTCTGGTCGTCAAGAATCACCGGCACGCCTTGGTTGGATGCCTTCAGGACGGCCTGGGATTCCGGGATCACACCCAGCAGGGTCACGGCGAGGATTTCCTTGACGTCTTCAACGCCGAGCATTTCGCCGTTGCTGACGCGCTCAGGGTTGTAGCGGGTCAGCAGCAGGTGTTCCTTGATCGGATCTTCACCTTTCTCGGCGCGCTGGGACTTGCTGGCCAGCAGGCCGAGCATGCGGTCCGAGTCACGTACCGACGACACTTCCGGGTTGGTCACGACGATGGCTTCGTCGGCGAAGTACATCGCCAGGTGAGCGCCGGTTTCGATACCCGCCGGGGAGTCGCACACTACGTATTCGAAGGTTTCCTTCAGTTCAGCGAGGACTTTGCCTACGCCTTCTTTGGTCAACGCATCTTTGTCGCGGGTCTGGCTGGCGGCCAGCACGTACAGGTTCTCAAGGCGCTTGTCCTTGATCAGGGCCTGTTGCAGGTTGGCTTCGCCGTTGACTACGTTGACGAAGTCGTACACCACGCGGCGTTCACAGCCCATGATCAGGTCGAGGTTACGCAAGCCGACGTCGAAGTCGACGATGACTGTCTTGTGGCCGCGCAGAGCGAGGCCGGTACCGATAGCGGCGCTGGTGGTGGTCTTACCCACACCACCCTTGCCGGATGTAACCACGAGAATCTTGGCCAAGGTGTTTCACCCCTAAGGAAAAAGGACTTTCAGTCCCTGAAAAACATCTCTTGATACTCGCTGCAGGCGGACAGCCTTTGTAGGAAAAAGATGTGGTTTCCGTAGGGGAAACGCCAGCTTTCAATTATTCCTACACAAGTATTGCCGGTTTCGCTGTGCTATCAGAGTCTAGAGATGCTTGGAAAATGCGGCAGTATCCGTTAAAGACGGGTGATGTTCAACACATCGCCCGACAGGCTGACTTGTACCCCGGCCCCCCACAGCGGATCGCGGCGCAAATCTTCCGAAACCTTGTACTGGCCTGCGATGGACACTAGCTCAGCGGTCAACTGCTGGCAAAAAATACGGGCCTTGGTGTCACCCTTTATGCCGGCCAGTGCACGACCGCGCATGGGGCCGTATACATGGATGTTTCCGTCGGCAAGAAGTTCCGCCCCCGGGCTTACCGGGGCGATGACGACAAGGTCGCCACCCTGGGCGTAAATCTGCTGCCCGCCCCGCACGGGAGAGGTGATGATCTTTGTAGGCTTGATCGTCGGCTCTGGTGGTTTCTCGGGTTTTTTCTTCTCTTCGCCGACCAACGGGTCAAGCGGACGCTCACGTGCGCCGGACGGCGGCAGTACTGGCAGTTCAATGGCGATCGCCGCGGCAATGTCTTCGATACGGCTGGCACGAATCGCCAGGGTGCGCAGGCCATGCTGGCGGCACACACGCATCAACCCGGGCAGGTCGACAGCGCCCTGGCCGGCCGGGAGTTTGTCCAGGGCCAGCACCAGCGGCGCATTGTTGAAGAAGTTCGGCGCCAGGGCGACCTTGGCGGCGAGCTGGCGGTCCAGGGCGTCAAGGTCATTGCGGGCCAGTTCCAGCACGGTAATGGCGAGCATGCTGCCTTTCAACTGGAACACGGGATCTTGGTCTAGCGGTTCGGTTTGGCTCATGGTCGGCAAAGCGGCTTGTCACGAAAAGTGTCGAGACTTATAACGAGAACATCCGCTAGCCGCAAGCCGGGTCGAACCGTTGTAGAATGCGCGGCCGTTGTCTTTACCGGAATCTTTAATGGATCGCCCGCGTTTTCGAGCTGTATTTTTTCACCCGCGTTTCTGGCTGCTATGGCTGGGGCTCGGTTTGCTGTGGCTGATTGTGCAGTTGCCGTACCGGGCTTTACTGGGGATTGGCCGTGCCTTGGGTGCGGGAATGTACCGGGTGGCCGGTGAACGTCGACGCATTGCCGCGCGAAACCTGGAACTGTGCTTCCCGGAAAAATCCGCCAAAGAACGTCAACATTTACTCAAGGAAAACTTTGCCTCCACCGGCATCGCTTTTTTCGAGATGGCCATGAGCTGGTGGTGGACCAAGCCGCGGCTCGCGCGCCTGGCCCACGTCGAAGGGCTGGAACACCTCAAGCAGGCGCAGTTGGAAGGCAAGGGCGTGATCCTCATGGCCCTGCATTTCACCACCCTGGAAATCGGCGCCGCCTTGCTCGGGCAGAAGCACACCATCGACGGCATGTACCGCGAACACGGCAACCCGTTGTTCGATTTCGTCCAGCGCCGAGGCCGCGAGCGGCACAACCTTGATTCCCTGGCCGTAGAGCGTGAAGACGTGCGCGGCATGCTCAAGCTGCTGCGGGCCGGCCGTGCGATCTGGTACGCACCGGACCAGGACTACGGCGCCAAGCAAAGTATCTTCGTGCCGTTGTTCGGTATTCAGGCCGCCACCGTCACGGCCACCAGCAAGTTCGCACGCCTGGGCAAAGCGCTGGTAGTGCCGTTCACCCAGGAACGCCTGGCCGACGGCAGCGGTTATCGCCTGGTGATCCATCCGCCGCTGACCGACTTCCCGGGTGAATCCGACGAGATCGATTGCCTGCGCATCAACCAGTGGGTCGAGGCTTCCGTGCGCGAATGCCCCGAGCAATACCTGTGGACCCACCGCCGCTTCAAGAGCCGGCCACCGGGTGAGCCTAAGCTGTACGAAAAACGCCGTCGTTGATCTGAAGTCCCCAAGCACCATGGAGTGATGCAATGCGCCCAGCTGAACCGGTCACAGGCTTGATTCTTTCCGGCGGCGGGGCGCGGGCCGCCTATCAGGTGGGGGTATTGGCGGCGATTGCCGAGCTGTTGCCGCCGGGGGCGGCCAATCCGTTTCCGGTGATTGTCGGCACCTCGGCCGGGGCGATCAATGCGGTGAGCCTGGCCAGCGGCGCCATGGACTTTACCGCCGCCATCCAGCGTCTGACCGCCTTCTGGCAAGGCTTTCGCAGCCATCTGGTGCTGCGCAGTGACTGGCCCGGAGTGGTCAGCCAGGCCAGTCGTTTCCTTATTCACAGCCTGCTGGGGATTGGTGCGCAAGTGCCTGTGGCGCTGCTCAACAGTTCGCCGCTGCGGGATTTGTTGCGTGACAAACTGCACCTGGAAGGCATCAACGAGGCGATCCGCCAGAAACACTTGCATGCGGTGGCCGTCACCGCTTTCGGATACGAGTCCGGGCAAGCCGTGACCTTCTATCAGGGCGGCGGCACCATCGATGCCTGGCTGCGCCATCGGCGTATCGGTATTCCCACGCAATTAACCGTTGAACACCTGCTGGCCAGCTCGGCGATTCCGTTGCTGTTTGCGCCGGTCAAACTCGACCAGGAATATTTTGGCGACGGTGCCGTCCGGCAATCGGCACCCATCAGCCCTGCGTTGCACCTGGGAGCCAGCCGGGTGCTGGTGGTGGGCGTCAGTGGCAACCCGCGCGGCAACGACCCTTCGAACCCGGTACGTACCTTCACCGGCCAGGAGCCGACTTTGGCGCAGATCGGTGGGCACATGCTCAACAGCACGTTCATCGATAGCCTGGAAAGCGACATCGAATTGCTTGAGCGCCTGAACCAGTTCAGCCATGTGTTGCCTGCCGATGCGGCGATACAGGGTTTGGCACCGGTAGAGGTGCTGGTGATTGCACCAAGCCAGCCGATCGACGAAATCGCGGCACGTCATCGTCAGGAGTTGCCGGCGGCATTGCGCCTGTTTCTGCGTGGGCCGGGGGCGACCAAAACGAGCGGGGCGGGCGTGCTCAGTTACCTGCTGTTCGAGGCGGGGTATTGCAGCGAGTTGATCGAATTGGGACGGCGGGATGCGCTGGCCAAGCGCGAAGAGCTAAAGCGGTTTCTAGGCCTGACCTGATTCCCTGTAGGAGCGAGCTTGCTCGCGAAGAACCTGAGAGCGGCGCGTTTATTCAGAATAGGCGCGGTGTTCTTGCGGTCTTCGCGAGCAAGCTCGCTCCTACAGGAGAAACATCAGAAGTGGTACTTCACCAACAAACTCGCGGTGTCCTGATTGGTCTCGAACGCGCCGCTGTCCTGGATCCCGTACTTGTTCTTCCAGTAGTCGTATTCGATACCGACATACAACTGCTTATCGCCCCAATGCAGCGCCTTGCCCAGGTCATATTTGATCTGCGGGTTGAAGTGCAGGTTGGCGTGGTAAGTGCCACGGGCGTTCTTGTCGTTATCCACGACCCAGTCCATAAACCCGTCGATCAGCACATTGGAGTTGCCCACCGGAATCGTGTACGACCACACCGGCGTGATCTGCCACACGCCATCACCCGGGCGATTGCCTTCGGTCTGGCGCTGGTAGAAGTTCAGCTGGAAGTAGTCGAAGCCGGGGATTGCCAAGTCGAAACCAGGACCCACCAGGTACGACTCGTTGTCGCCTTCGCCGAACTCGTAGGTGAACGCCAGCAACACGTCCTTGATCGGGCCGAACGACAGGTCTTTGTCGAAGATCTTGCCGAACGACAAACGTGGGCTGAACTCGCCGTAGTAAGTACTTGGGCCGACGTTGCCGTCTTCCTTGCCGTTGTAAAAGATGCGGTCGAGGAAGAAGAAGTTGTCGCCGTACTTCCACGCATCGGCGTGTTCGAAGGTTACGGTTTGCTGGATCTGCGGGTTAACGGTGAAGTTCTTGCCCCACAGATAAGTCAGGCTGTTGTTCTGCCACTGCAGCAGATCACCGGCCATGGCCTGGCCCCCGGCCAGCAGGGATCCTGCCAGCATCAGGCTGTTCACAGTACGTTTCATTCGGTTGCTCCCGAGGTAAAGGTTTCTGGTTTTTTTTCTAAGCGGACGCTCTGGTGTGGCGTCTTTTTGCTTGCCGCAAAAATCGTCTGTTCGGTCAGCTTTAATGCTTTTAGCAAGAGCTGCGCCAAGGTGTTTAAAAAGCCAAAAAATCCCCGTCGGCTGTGATGACCACAGTCGAATTCGGAGAGTTTTTGCACACGTTGGCTGCGGACTTGGGGCCCGGATAAGTTGGCCTTGCAGTCAGCTTTTACATTCGCTGTTTTTTTTTGAGTCGATTTGAGCGGGCGCCGAGAATACTGACTCCGAGGCGGGTGCTCAAGTGCGCCGTTACAGAGCGCGCGGGGCGAGAATGGGGCACGGCGGGTAGCCGGCCCCGGGTGAATGGCGTGCATGGTGTATTCCCTGATCGTTATTGTTTTTGTTGTGACGCAGGAATCAATGTTGGTGTGCGTGTTCGCTTGCGGCAGCGCGTTCGGCGCCGCCCAGAATGTTGAACAAGAGGTTCAGCGACAGCGCGCTGAGGGTGGCCATGGCGATGCCGCTGTGAGTGATCGGGCTCATCCACAGTGGCAACTGCGCAAAGAACTCGGGACGCACGACCGGGATCAATCCCATGCCGATACTCACCGCCACCAGCAACTGGTTACGGCGGTCGGCGATGTCGGCTTCCTGGAGGATCTTGATCCCGGTGGCCGCCACCATCCCGAACATGGCAATCGCCGCGCCGCCCAGCACTGCGGGCGGAATCGACGCTACCAGGAGCGCGGCCTTGGGCAGCAGGCTCAGCACAATCAGAAACGCCCCGGCCATGATCGTCACCGAACGGCAGCGCACACCGGTCATCTGCACCAGGCCGATGTTTTGCGCGAACGAGGAGTGAGTAAAAGTGTTGAAGAAGCCGGCAAAAAACGACGCGCCGGCATCACACAACAGGCCGCGACGCAGCATCTTCGGCGTAACTTCCTGGCCGGTGATCTTGCCCAGGGCGAGGAACATCCCGGTGGACTCGACGAAGATAATCACCACCACCAGGCACATCGACAGAATCGGCGCCAACTCGAACTTCGGCATGCCGAAATGCAGTGGCGTCACCACTTGCACCCACGGTGCCTGGGCCAGGCCGCTGAGGTCGACCATGCCGATCATCCCGCACAACCCATAGCCGAGGGCCATGCCGATCAACACCGAGATACTCACCCAGAAGCCGCGCATGAAACGGTTGATCAACAGGATGGTGGCCAGTACCAGCGCGGCAATCGCCAGGTAAATCGGTGAGCCAAACGTGGACGCCGCCGCGCCCCCGCCGGCCCAATTGACCGCGACGGGAAACAGCGAGAGGCCAATGGCGGTGATCACGGTGCCGGTCACCAGTGGCGGAAAGAAGCGCACGACCTTGGACATGAACGGCGCGATCACGATGCCGAAAAAACCGGCGGCGATGGTCGCGCCGAAGATCCCTTGCAGGCCGATGCCGGGCATGCCCGCCATGGCGACCATGCTGCCGACTGCGGCGAAACTGGCGCCCATCATCACCGGCATGCGAATGCCCACCGGGCCGATACCGAATGACTGGACCATGGTTGCGATGCCCGCCACCAGCAGGTCGGCGTTGATCAGGAAGGCGATTTCTTCACGGCTCAAGCCTGCGGCCTGGCCGATGATCAAAGGCACGGCGACGGCGCCGCCGTACATCAGCAAGACGTGTTGCAGGCCTACCAGAATCAGTTGCAAGAGGGGTAGCCGCACCATGGTGGGCGCGGCAGGAGTCTGCGTTTCTAGCTGGGACATGCAACACCTCGGATCTTTTTATTGTTGTGTTGTTCGGCATTCGATTGCCGGTAGCGCTGCCCTTGATCCCTGTAGGAGCGAGCTTGCTCGCGAAGGTCGTCAACGATAACGCGCGCATCCAGTTTGAGCGCGTTGCCCTTGAGCTTTTCGCGAGCAAGCTCGCTCCTACAGGGGAGGGGGCCGATGTTTAGTTGGTACGCGCCCCCTGATTGATCCAGGTGCCAATCAAGTCCCGTTCCTGCTGGGTCATCTGAGTGATATTGCCCAGCGGCATGATCTGGCTGGCCACGGCCTGCGCCTGAATGCGCGGGGCCATTTGCTGGATCTGCTGCGGCGTATCAAACATCACACCCGCCGGTGCGGCACTGAACAGCGGGCTGGTCGGCTTGGCCGAATGGCACACTGCGCAGCGCTCCTGAATCACCCCGTGGACCTTGTCAAAATCAATCGAGGCCTGGGCCGGTGCTGCTTCGGCAGGCGCCGGTGCAGGTGCCGCGGGTGCAGCCGGTTTAAGCCCGCCACCCAGCGCCGTTTCCGGCAGTGGCTGGTACTCGATGGCCGCGGGTGCCTTGGCCACTTCCGGTGCAGTCGCCACCGGTTTTGGGCCGGTCACGTACGCCAGGCAAATCATCGCCAGTGCGCCTACGGGCAAGGTCCAGGCATATTTCTGGCTGTTGTGACGGGTGTTGAAGTAGTGACGCACCAACACCGCCGCCACCGCGATACCTGCCAGGATCAGCCAGTTGTATTGGCTGCCGTAGGTGCTCGGGAAGTGGTTGCTGATCATGATGAACAACACCGGCAAGGTGAAGTAGTTGTTATGACGCGAACGCAGCAAACCCTTGGCCGGCAGTGCCGGGTCGGGTGTGCGGTTTTCTGCAATCGCCGCCACCAGCGCACGCTGGGCCGGCATGATGATGCGGAACACGTTGCCCACCATGATGGTGCCGATCACGGCGCCCACATGCAGGTACGCACCACGGCCGCTGAACACTTTACTGAAGCCATACGCAGCGGCAATCAACAGCACGAACAGGATCAGGCCGAGCAGGGCAGGGCGCTTGCCCAGGGCCGAGTCGCAGAGAAAGGAGTAGACGAACCAGCCGACAAACAGCGAGCCAATGCCCAGCAGTACACCTTCCGGACCGCTCAGGCTGCTGCCCGGGGCCAGCAGGTACAGCGTCGGGTTGGCGTAGAACACCACGCACAGCAGCGCGACGCCGGACATCCAGGTGAAATAGGCTTCCCATTTGAACCAGTGCAGGTTGTCCGGCATGGTCGGCGGGGCCAGTTTGTATTTTTCCAGGTGGTAGATACCGCCACCGTGGATCGCCCACAAGTCACCGGCGAGACCGTCCTTGGGGTTGACGCGATTGAGGTTGTTTTCCAGCCAGACGAAGTAGAACGAAGCGCCGATCCAGGCGACGCCGGTAATCATGTGAACCCAGCGCACGCTAAGGTTCAGCCATTCCATCAAATGTGCTTCCACAGTCTTTACCTCTCGCCTGTCACTCTGTCGTCGAGTGATCAGACCTTCTCTTATTGGTGGGGGGCGAGGATCAACTGCTCATCCTCTTTAAAAAAATGCTCATCGCAGTTGTTGCCTGTGCCACTGCGATCAACCACCAGGAAGTCATCCCGCTTTTCGATCGTCAGCACCGGGTGGTGCCAGACGCCGCGATGGTAATTAATGCCCTGCCTGCCGTTGGTGACGAAGGCGCGGACCAAGCCCGATACAGGTTCATCGCCAAGTGGCGCGACCACGATCAGAAAGGGGTTGCCGAGCAGCGGGATGAAAGCCTGGCTGCCCAGCGGGTGTCGTTCCAGCATGCACACGGTCAGCGGCATGTCCTGCACGTCGGCGCGGAAAATGCTGATGATCGCGTTATCTTCTGGCGTGGCGGTTTGCACCGTCGCCAGTTTATGAAAGCGCATGGTCGACCCGTTGTTGATCATGAAGTGATCGCTGCCATCGGTTTCGATAACGTCTCCGAAAGGGGCGAAGGCTTCTTTGGTCAGGGGTTCGATCATCAGTGTGCGCATGGCTGTCTTCTTATCCGGATTCTGTGTTGTTTGCTTTTGTGGCGAGGGAGCTTGCTCCCGCTGGACTGCGTAGCCGTCCCATTTCTTGGGGCCGCTTCGCGMCCCAACGGGAGCAAGCTCCCTCGCCACAGGTTCACCGCTTACTTCGAGACCTTGCCCAAAACCCGCAGGCGGCTCACACCACCATCCGGGAACACATTCAGACGAATGTGGGTGATCGGGCCCAGCGCCTTGATCTGCTCGGCAAATGTGTGTTCAGCGTGCATTTCCAGCTTCTGCGCCGGCAGCAGTTCGCGCCAGAACAGCGATTGGGTTTCGATCTGACTGTCGGTGCCGCCCTTCACGAATGCGCCCTGGATCGAGCAGGTGTCCGGGTAGTTACCCTTGAAGTGCAGGGTGTCGACCACGATCTTCTCGATCTCGCCCGGGTTGCCCAGTGCGACGATGACCCAGTCATTGCCCGGCGTACGACGACGGGCGGTTTCCCAGCCGTCGCCCATGTTGATGCCACGGCCCGGGTTGAGGATGTTGCTCATGCGCCCGAAGTGTTCATCGGAGCAGGCCAGTGCACGGCCGCCGTTCAATGCAGCTGCCAGGTCGACTTGTTCGTTGTCGCCCACCGCCGACCAGTCGCGGAACGGAATGCCGTACACACGCAGACGGGCTACACCACCGTCCGGGTAGATGTTGAAACGCAGGTGGCTGAAGGCCTGGTCGTTGTTGATCTCGTGGAAGTGATGGCTGTTGCCTTGCAGCTCTACAGCCGACAGCACTTCAACCCACTGGGTGTTGTCGTCCGGCTCGCCGGACGCCAGGAAGCAGGCTTCCAGGGACGCCGATGGCGGGAAGTTGCCGGTGAAGAATGAAGTGTCGATGTCCACGCCTTTGATCGAACCCGGTACGCCCAGGCGGATCACCGCGCTGTCGTAGCCTTCGAAGCGCTTGCGGCGTGACTCCCAGCCGTCCATCCACTTGCCGTTGTCATCGAAAACGCCCTCCTTCCACACGGCCGGGGTCGGCTGGAACAGGCGGTTGGCGTCGGCGAACCAGTCATCGGTAACAGAGATGATCTTGGTGCCCAGGCGGGCGTCGGCCAGGTTGACGAACTTCTCGAAAGGTACGGCGTAAGCTTTCATTCTTCTTGTCTGCCTTAAAGTAAGTGGCTTGGGATGCTCGCCAGGCCCTGGGCGTTCATGAACCGCTCGGGCCAGGTCTGCTAAAGGGTCAGTAATCGGAACAACGCGATTTTATTGATCTCGGCCAGCGCGCATTTGAACTCGGCTTCCACCGAGTTGTGAATGCGCGTTTCAAACGCGGCGAGGATCTGATGCCGGTTGCTGCCTTTTACCGCCATGATGAAGGGAAACTTGAACTTGGCCTTGTAGCCATCGTTCAGCTCGGTGAAGCGCGAAAACTCGTCGCTCGAGCATTGGTGAATACCGGCGCCAGCCTGTTCATGGGTGCTGGCTTCGGTCAACTGGCCCTGGACGGCAGCTTTGCCCGCCAGGTCCGGGTGAGCGTTGATCAGGGCAAGTTGACTGGTGTGATCGGCGCTCAACAGGATGTCGCTCATGCGCTGGTGCAGGGTTTCGATCTCGTCGATCGAAGCGTCCTGGCCCAGGTCGAAGGCCTTTTCGGCCACCCATGGCGAATGTTCGTAGATGTCGGCGAAGGCTGCGACGAACTCGTCGCGGCTCAGGGTCGAGGGTTTCAAGGTCTGGAAAGCTGTCATTTGGCGGCTCCCTGGAAAGGGTGTACGTCATGCCAGTGACGGGCGATGTCGACGCGGCGGGTAAACCACACCTGGTCATGACCCTTGGCGTATTCGATAAAGCGCTTGAGTGCAGCCATGCGCGCCGGGCGGCCGATCAGGCGGCAGTGCAGGCCGATGGAGAGCATCTTCGGTGCTTCCGCGCCTTCGGCATACAGCACGTCGAACGCGTCTTTGAGGTACTCGAAAAAGTCGTCGCCCTTGTTGAAACCCTGGACCTGAGTGAAGCGCATGTCGTTGGTGTCCAGGGTGTAGGGGATCACCAGGTGCGGCTTGCCGGTCGGGTTGTTGGGTTCCCAGTAGGGCAGGTCGTCGTCGTAGGTGTCACAGTCGTAGAGGAAACCGCCTTCCTCCATCACCAGCCGCCGGGTGTTGGGGCCGGTGCGCCCGGTGTACCAGCCCAGTGGGCGTTCGCCGGTGAGTTCGGTGAGGATGCGGATCGCTTCGAGCATGTGCTCGCGCTCCTGGGCCTCGTCCATGTATTGGTAGTCGATCCAGCGGTAGCCGTGGCTGCAGATTTCGTGGCCGGCGGCGACCATCGCGCGGATCACGTCCGGGTGGCGCTGGGCGGCCATGGCCACGGCAAAGATGGTCAGCGGGATATCGAATTCCTTGAACAACTTGAGGATGCGCCACACGCCGGCCCGGCTGCCGTATTCGTACAGCGATTCCATGCTCATGTTGCGCTCGCCTTGCAGCGGTTGCGCCGAGACCATTTCGGACAGGAAGGCTTCCGACTCTTTGTCGCCGTGCAAGATGTTGCGCTCGCCGCCTTCTTCGTAGTTGAGTACGAACGACAGGGCGATACGGGCCTTGCCTGGCCAGTGTGGGTGAGGAGGGTTACTGCCGTAACCGATCAGGTCGCGTGGGTAGTCAGCGCTCACTGCAGTCTTCCTTCTTGTTCGTGGTAACGGTGTGTGTGGCGGCCGGGCAGCGAAAAGACTGGGGTGGCGTCACAGCGATGACTGATTGTATACAACGTAGTGCGCACTTTGTAAGCCTGTATTTCTGCATTTTTTCCGCAGGGTCTTTGCAGAATAGCACTGCAAGAAACCTGCCTGACTGGTCAACTATATTGAAAAAAACCTCCTTTACTGTAGGAGCGAGCTTGCTCGCGAAAAACCTGAGAGCGCCTCGTTACCTCTGAAGCGCTGCGTTATCGTTAACGATCTTCGCGAGCAAGCTCGCTCCTACAGTATCGGCGTCAGCAACGGATAGCGGGTTTGTTGAATTTATTGTGTACAATTTTTTTGAAAAGTGTCTTAATCAGTCATTGCCGGCTTTTTCAGTGACCTGAAAAGGTGCGGTCTTTCACTTTACTGACTTCGGGAGGCGCGCAGACGCTATGGGACGTTTGACCACACACGTATTGGACGCCGCGCACGGCTGCCCTGGCAGCGCGATCAAGGTTGAGTTGTACCGTGTCGAGGGCACACAGCTTGAACTGGTGGCCAGCACCCTGACCAACAACGACGGCCGTTGCGATGCACCTCTGCTGCAAGGCGATGACTACCGCAGCGGTGTCTATCAGTTGCAGTTCAGCGCCGGTGACTACTACCGCGCCCGCGGTGTGCAACTCCCCGAACCTGCGTTTCTCGACGTGGTGGTACTGCGCTTCGGCATCAGTGCCGAACAGGATCACTATCACGTGCCTTTGCTGATTTCGCCTTACAGCTACTCCACCTATCGCGGTAGCTGAGTCGTCACCGCGCTTCACACCCCCAAAGCTCTTCGTTGGTTTTTCGCCCGCTCACACTGCGGGCTTTTTTTCGTCGGGTGATCGGGCCCTATCTATGTAAAGCCCGCCGCATGATCAAGCTGCTTACGCTCGGATTTTTAATCAGGAGCCGATAGTGACATGGCTACAGATCCCGACACTTTCGTCTGGCAGCAAAAGATTCGCGACGGCCTGACTCGCCGCCTCGGCCGACACAACTCACCCAGCCAATTCATCAACCAGTTGCAGCTCGCTCAGGTACGTTGCGCCGAATCGACCAAGGCACTGCGTCGCCTGATGCTCCGTGCACCCAGCCTGCGGCGATGGGTGCGCGCGGCGTCGACGCAAACTCTCGCACTGGGCGTGCCACCAGATATCCGGGCAACCACGACGGGTTATTGGCAGGGCCTGGCCCCCGGTAGTGCGCTGGACCGTGAAGCGCGGTGGGTTGAGTTGTGCACCGAGGTATTTGCCCAGCGTGCGTTGCTGGCTCATGGGCTGTGCATGTTGTCAGACCATGGGTTGGCCATGGTCCTGGAGCTGGTGGACGCCCCTGACGTGTCAACGCGCCTGGCTGCGGGCGGTGCCTGGGAACGGTTGCAGGTCAGCGGCTTGCTCTGGCCTCGCGATGTTGCCGGGGGTGTTTCGGTCGCCGGGGCCCTGCACCTCTACCGCAGTGGCGACGGGCTGAATAATCGACAGGTGGTTTACCTGCCTGCGTCAGTGCAGCCCTTTCATGAGTTCGACAGCCTGAGACAGCTGCAACATCGATTACCAGAGGTGATAAACGGGGCGCAACGCGCCTTACTTTGGCAATGCCTGCCTCTGGTGAATCGACATGAACTGGCGTTGGATGTGAATAGCACGGTGCAGGCTTTCAGCGTTCGCCGCGCGCCGATTTTGACCGCTGATGCCCTGCGTCAGAGTGCGTTGGCGCAACTGCACACCCAGCGCGATAACGAATGGGCGAGCATCGATTCCCGTTACGCACCCTGGCTGACAGACAAGGTGGGCCAGGGATGTGACATGAGCCCTGCGCAGCGTTTACGGCTGATTGAGCGCAGTCGGCACGGGGCTCCGGACATGCCTGGGCTGAGCATCGCCGTTGAGCAGTTACTGGGCTGGGATGGTTACCGTCGAACAGGGCACATCACCTGCGCAGGGCTCGGTGCAGGCATGGCCTTTCGCACTCGGGAGGCATTGGTGCGGCGTCATGAGCAGGGGCTTCTGGCGTTGCTGGATCCCGCCGATTGGAGCCGCGATCACCAACCTTTTGGCGCTTTTATCACGTTGCAGACACAGTGGCAGCAGCAGGCTGAGACGGTGCGGCTGCTGCTGGAGGGGCACATGTCACAACTGGGGCAAAAAGCCTTCTGGATGTATGTGCCTGCGGGAGCTTCGCGGCATCGAGCCGCACAGTGGCTGCTCGCTCGCAGCCAGGCCCTGCTCCAGGATGCGCAACTGCAATACCGTTTGGGCCTGATCAGTGAAGATAACCTGGCCGCACTGAGTGAAGCCCTTGCATGGCGGGCCCCGGCTGAGGACAGCACCCGCAGCACCCGCGTCGTGCAACTGTCTGTGGGGCGCAGTGGGCAACCGCTGTATCGGTTGGTGGGAGTGTTTGTCGTCACCACTGTGCAAGCCCTCGTCCAACCGCAGGCCAGGCATCCCGTCCTGTTGCAGGTGCCGGGCATTGATGGAGGGTTGCAGGCGTTCGAGTCTCTGGATGAGCTACAGGTTTGTATTGATGCCAGCCTCAAGAGCCCGGATGGTTCGATGTTGTGGCGTTGTATAGGGCGCGATGAACGAGCGCAGGCGAAGGCCTTGGTTGCAGCACTTGGCACACAGGCAATGTTCGTGTCATTCCAGTTGATGGGGGCTGATGTGCTAGCGGACAGTTTCAAGGAGCAGATCAAGTGCCAGGCGCGAGTCGAACGCTGGGTGGCGCAGGGTGCCAAGCCGTTCAGTGAGGTCATAGACCCGACCCTGACGCACACCTTGCTGGCCCGTGAGTTGGCAGACAACCTGCACCTGCCCACCAGCGCCGCCCGCGCCATGGCTTTGGCCAATGTCAGCCTGCTACGGCTGGCGGCTGCCCGGACAAACACCTTCCCCGCATGGCTAACCACCGCGCCCCGTGCCCTGCGCAAACGTTATCAGGGCCATTACATCCATTATCTGACCAGCGTCCAGGCGCTTGAAGAACAGCTGCTTAAGATATTGCCGAGCCTGCAAACCTTTGCTCGCAAAAACCTGTTGGCGCAGTTGAGCCGTGAAGGCCTGATTCATCTGGACATCGATCAACCGCTGCTGGATATGCCCGATGATGTCAGCACTCATTGGGAATCGCATCCGCAGCGCCCGGCTGGGGATTCTGGCATACGGGTGGTGGTCAGCAAGGAGCGCCACACCTACAGCCTGCTGCAACTGGCGTTGCACAATCTGGATGAAGAGGCCCCCTGGACACAATGGCGCTTGAAGCGCGGCAGCTACCTGGACCCGCAGGTACAGCGGCTTTTGCCCCCTGACAAACTGGTCAAGCTGATCGCCAGCCTGGATCTTGCGGGTGCGTACGAGCAAATGATTGATCAGGTGTTCTACGCATCCAGCTCGCCTGTACTGTTCCAGGCGCTGGTCCAGCGACCGCTGGCGCAGCTTGCACGCCTGGAGTTATTCAGCGCCCGGCAACAAGGGTTAAGCGACGCAGCGCAGAGCATTTTCTCCACTGCACTGGCGGCAAAGACGCCACAGGACCTGCAGAAAAACGGCCACCAGTTGCAGCTGTTTTGCCCACACCTTGCGGCGTTTACCTTGCAACAGCCCCGGCACATCGCCGGTGTGTTGGTCATTCATGATCGGCTATCGGCCAAAACCCTGCTTTATTGGCCGCACATAGCCGGTCATCCGCCCCTCAGCGAACATGCGAGCCTGGAAGCGGCACAGCAGGCGCTGATGAACATGGCCGGCACGCCGCAAAACCGTCAGCACCTGGCCCGGCACATCGCTCCTGGTTGGGAGCACCAGGCGCTGCGCAGTTATCCGGTACCCATGGAGCCTGCGTTCGGGACTATCGATTGGCGCGGTGCCGCTACTTCAGTGTTCGATCTGTTTCAGGAGTCTTACTGGGTAAAGGCCGCGCAGCTTGTCGGGGGGCTGGTGCGCTGGTTCAAACGCCGCCGGGAGTTTCCCGCCAGTCACTTGGCAGAGATCGAGCAGGAGATCAACGAGCAGCACGAGCAGGCGCCGCAGCACTGGTTGGGGCTCACGGCTACCGGCGCCAGTGACATCTTGAGCATCCTGGCCCATGCCCACGTGCTGGGCTTACGGCGGGAAGTGCGGGCCATGGCCAATTCCCAGCAAGCGCTGGCGAGCTATCGCAAATGGCGCCTGGGCGAGCAATCGGAAGCGCGAGTGCGGGGAATATTGTCGTTTATCCCGGGCGTGAGCATCGGCGTCAATATTTATGAAGTGCTTCTGGCGGCCCGGCGGTTTCACCACAGCGGTGATCCTGCGGATGGCGTAGGTGTCGGGTTTGCTGTGTTGATTCTGTTGGCCGATGTGGCGCTGATGTTGCTGCCTTCTGCCAAGGGCACGCCGAAGCCTGGGTTGCAGGCCAGGACGTCGGTGATGAACCTTATCCAGCTTCGCCAGGCTGGGTTTTCCAACCTGGGGTTGACGGTCCCTGCGTGGGGGGTAAAGGGCCTTGAAGGATTCAAGAAAGCGTTACCGGTGGATGGGGCCGTCGCGCTGCACGGGCCGGTAAACAAGGGCACGTTTGTTAAGGCTGGCGAACAGTTTGTGTTGGATGACGGCCAGGCGTATCCGGTCTACCGACGCCGCAACGAGCGGGCGCTGCGGCTCAAGAGCCCGCGGAACGACGCTCAGGATGAGCTGGTTTTGTACATCGAACAGTCCGGTGAACGGCTGTTGGGCGCCGATGCCCCCGAGCCGCGGCCTGGGCTCAGTTCAGGTATTCACAGGCCTTGGGAGGCGCAAACGCCGGCAACCGAATGGGTTGCCCCGCCGGCTTCTCATACTGACCTGATAGCCCGGCAACCGGTATTGGCCTCAAGCCATTGGCAGGGCTGGGGGAGGTCGCTGCAGAGGCGGGTGACACAAGAGACTTCCGCAACTCGGCGGTTGTATCGGGTTCAGGGGGACGAACCCTTCGATGCGATAAAGCTGGGGGCGAATTTCTATGAACTGTTGCCCAGCGGCTCCAAGGCGTCGGACAGTATCGTGTTTATCAAAAAACCCGAGGTGGTCGCTGCAGAGCCGCGTCACGGGTTTATGCGCTGGCTGCTACCGGATGTGCGCGAGCAACCCGTTCCCGCAATGTTTGGCGCTGATGGGTTGTGGGTGCCACGTGAGCCATTGTTCGCCAGGCCCCTCGACGAATCTGTGAGGTACGCGTTCCCCGGTTTAACCCCTTCCAGTAATCGCTTCGTGGCTGAGCGTCTGGTGGAGCTGGCTGATTCCGGTCGCTCAATGACCGCGACCCGCCTCCTCAATATTCGTCTGACACTGGACGACTGGCTGCCTCCAATACCCAGAGCGGTGGGCCAGACGGATGACTTGTTGCGCATGCTCAGGCCGATTGTTCGCCGAGGTCATAAGAGCGTCAATATAGGAAGGGAGGGGGTTGTTCCCGGGCTGGAGCGCCTGGACTTTCAACTGCCCGTACCGCTTGACCCGGCTGTCCTCAACAATACGTCCATCAGCCACGCCAGGCCTATCGCCGCGCAACTGATGGTCAAGCAGGTGCTGGAGCAACAGGGGTTTTCGGTTCGACGACTGTACAAAGGCGGCTCCCCGCTGTTTTATAACTTCGTCTGCACCCATCCGAAGTCAAGCAACCTCTATTTCGTGCTGACGCGATGGGCGGAGTCGCCCAGCATTACCCTGAAATCCCGCAATATGTTGCAGCTGTCCGATGCGTGGTTTCGCAGTGCTGGCCAGTCGACAATCATGTTTCAGGCCGAGCGCTATCACCCTGTCCTCAAAGCGCTGGAGGAGCGGCGCCTGGTGCGGATTATCGCCGGCATACAACGTACCGAGGGTTCCGGCGTCACGGTGTTCTTCGTCAAACTTATACCGTTTTGATGGGCAATGCTAACGGCTCAGCAACGACGCTGCGCCGGCTCCGGAAAACAACCCGGCACTGACCCGGTTGAACCAGCTTTGGCCCTTGCCGCTGCGCAGATACCGCGCAGCGCCATGGGCGCCCAAGCCATAGGCCAGTTTGCACAGCAGGTCGAGCACGGTCCAGGTGGCGATCATGATCAGCAGCTGCGGCAAAAAGGCCTGCTGGGCACTGAGAAACTGCGGCAGGAAGGCGGCGAAAAACAGGATGTCTTTCGGGTTGCTGGCGCCCAGCACAAAGGCCCGGCCAAACAGCGCGCGAAAACGCGGGGTGGCGGCCACTTGCGGCACGTCGGCACCGAGTGACGGCTGCCGCGATTGCTGCCAGCTCTGCCAGGCAAGATAAAACAGGTACAGCGCGCCGACGATCTTCAGGGCGCTGAACAGCTGCTCCGAGGCCAACAACAACGCGCCCAAGCCCAGCGCCGAGGCGCTCAACAGGCAGATGGAAGCAATCACCCCACCGAGAAAGGCCGGGTACGAACGGCGCAGGCCGTAGTTCAAACTGTTGCTGATCATCAGCAAGGACAGGGGGCCGGGGATCAGGATCACCACCAGCGCAGCGCCGCTGAACAGCAGCCAGGTTTCCAGACTCATTGCATTCCTCCATTCGTACAAAAGCCCCACCCGACGGGGTGAGGCAGGGTCAAGCCAGTTGGCCTACAGGAACGCGAACTTGGCGATGAAGATCGCGCACAGCACCCACAGGCTGATGGAAATTTCCTTGTGTTTACCCGTGCCGGCCTTCAGCGCCACGTAGGTGATAAAACCCAACGCGATGCCATCGGCGACGGAAAAGGTCAGAGGCATCATGATCGCCGTGACGATCGCCGGAATGCTGTCGGTGGCGTCGTCCCAGTTGATGTGAGCCATGCCGCTCATCATCAGCATCGCCACATAGATCAACGCGCCTGCGGTGGCATAAGCGGGAATCATGCCAGCCAGCGGAGCAAAAAACATCGCTGCGATAAACAACACGCCAACCGTAACGGCCGTCAGCCCGGTACGGCCACCGGCGGCAACCCCGGCGGCGCTTTCCACGTAACTGGTGACTGGCGGCACGCCGACCATGGCGCCGAACACGCTGGAAGCACTGTCGGCTTTCAGGGCGCGGGAGAGGTTTTCGATCTTGCCATCGGCATTCACCAGGCCTGCACGCTGGGCCACGCCCATCAAGGTGCCAGCGGTGTCGAACATGTGCACAAACAGGAAGGCGAACACCACGCTGATCATGCTGACGTTGAACACGCCCATCACGTCCATGGCCATCCAGGTCGGCGCCAGGCTTGGCGGGGAGGCGATGATGCCGTGGTACTCCACCAGGCCCAGGCCCCAGCCGGCGAGGGTCACGGCGATGATGCTGATCAGGATCGCGCCAAATACCCGGTGGTAGCTGAGGATCGCAATCAACAGGAAGCAGATCGCCGCCAGCAGCGGGGCGGGCTCATGCAGGGAGCCGAGCTTGATCAGGGTGGCCGGGCTTTGCACGATGATGCCGGCGGTTTTCAGGCCGATCACCCCGAGAAACAGTCCGACACCTGCGCCCATCGCGTGGCGCAGGCTCACCGGAATGCTGCTGAGCAGCCACTCGCGAATACGCGAGAGCGTCAGGATCATGAACAACACACCGGAGATAAACACCGCACCCAGTGCCGTTTCCCAGTTGTAGCCCATGGTGCCGACCACGGTGTAGGTGAAAAACGCGTTCAGGCCCATGCCTGGTGCCAGGCCTACCGGCCAGTTGGCGTAGAGCCCCATCAGCAGGCAACCCAGCGCAGCCGCGATGCAGGTGGCGACAAACGCCGCGCCGTGATCGATGCCGGCGTCGGCCATGATGTTGGGGTTGACGAAGATGATGTAGGCCATGGTGATAAAGGTCGTGAGGCCAGCGATCAGCTCGGTCTTCACTGTGGTGCCATGCAAGCGGAGTTTGAACAGGCGTTCCAGCCAACCGTTGTGGGTTGGCGAGAGGTCGAGCGTAGGGGCTTCGGATTTGCGGCTTTCCACAGCAAGTACTCCTCAAGAGTTTTATTGTTATTTCCAGCGCCGGACACATGAGTGGGCAGCAGCGCTTTGAGGTACCAGCGGGTTTTGTTGACCAATAGGTCAGGAACTCGCACGAAGCGAATTATGCTTTTGTATACAAATAAAGCAAATAATGTTTTCTATTTTGTGTGCGAAAAGGATGAAAGGCAATTCAGGATTGGCCGCCGAGTGCCTTGTTTACCGCCAGCCAGCCCTCTACTGCCGTCTCGCCAGCCTCGGCAAACGCCCGTTGCAGAAGCTTCACTTGCTCGCGACGCAGGGATTGTTCGAAACGCTGACCTTCTTCGGTCAACTCCAGCAGGCGCTTACGTTTGTCGGTCTCGGACGCCACGCTGTTCACCAAGTGCATCTCCTGCAACTGGCGCAGCGGCATGTTCAACGCCTGTTTGCTCACGCCGAGCAATTCCAGCAACTCCTTGACGCTCAAGGCCGGGTAGCGCGCGATAAAAAACACGATGCGTTGATGCACCCGGCTCAGGCCCCGGCGCTCAAGCATTTCGTCGGCCTTGGCGGTGAACGCCTGGTAGCCGAAGAAGAAGGCTTCCATGGCGGTTTGTTGGCTGGTCTGGTTTTTAAGGTCAAGCATATTGACGTATCTGCCCAAGTCGTCGTAATTTCGGTCAACCAGTTTGACGTATTTTCCTCAGGCTTCGCTACCGGTGACCCATATGGCCTTCTCAGAACGTGTTTCGCGCCTCAAAAGCTCCTTGATCCGTGAAATCCTCGCGGCGGCGCAAAAGCCGCAGGTGATGTCCTTCGCCGGTGGCCTGCCGGCCGAAGTGATGCTGCCCAAGCTGGATTGGGAAGGCATGCCGCTGAATATTGGCCAGTACGGCATGAGCGAAGGCGAGCCGCAGTTGCGTGAGTTGCTGGCGGCCGAGGCGCGGGGGCTGGGTATTGCGTGCCAGGCCAGCCAGGTCATGGTGGTCAGCGGCTCCCAGCAAACCCTGGATTTGGCGGCCAAGTTGTATATCGACAACGGCACCAAAATCCTGCTGGAAGGCCCGACTTATCTCGCGGCGTTGCAGATATTCCAGCTATTCGGCGCCGAGTGCCTGACCGTGCAGCTTGAAGCGGACGGTCCGGACCTGAAGGCGCTGCGCAGCAGCCTTGAGCAGCATCGTCCGTCCTTCGTCTACTTGATCCCGACGTTCCAGAACCCCTCGGCGGTCCGCTACAGCGAGGCCAAGCGCGAGGCCGTCGCCGCACTGCTGGACGAGTTCGGCGTGACCCTGATCGAGGACGAGCCCTACCGCGAACTGACCTTCGACGGCGGCAGCGCGCAACCCATCGTCAGCCGGCTGAAAAAGGCCAGCTGGATCTACACCGGCACCGTATCCAAGACGTTGTTGCCCGGCCTGCGGGTCGGTTACCTGATCGCCAGCCCGGACCTGTTCCCGCACCTGCTCAAGCTCAAGCAATCGGCGGACCTGCACACCAATCGCGTTGGCCAGTGGCAGGCGATGCAATGGATCGGCACCGAGAAATACCAGCACCACCTGGTGGAACTGCGCAGTTTCTACCGAGGCCGCCGCGATGCATTCCAGGCTGCACTGGCGCGGCATTTCAGCGACCTGGCCGACTGGCAAATACCCCAGGGCGGATTATTCTTCTGGCTGACCTTGAAACAGCCGCTCGATACCCGCACCTTGTTGGCACCTGCGCTCGACCAGGACATCGCGTTCATGCCCGGTGAGCCGTTCTTTTCCGAGCCGGATAACCATCACGGTCACCTGCGGCTCAATTTCAGCCATATCGACCCGGCGCGTTTGGACGAAGGTCTCAAGCGTCTTGCCGCGGTGGTCCGTCAAGCACAGCACGCGCAAGCGGCATAGGGGAGCCTCCATGTACAAGGTTTACGGCGATTACAAATCGGGCAACTGCTACAAGGTCAAACTCATGCTCAGCTTGTTGGGCATCGACTATGAGTGGATCAATGTCGACATCCTGAACGGCGACACCCAGACCGCAGAGTTCCTGGCCAAGAACCCCAACGGCAAGATCCCGGTGCTGGAACTCGAAGACGGCACCTGCCTGTGGGAATCCAATGCGATCCTCAACTTCCTCGCCGACGGCAGCGAGTTCCTGCCCACCGAACCGCGCCTGCGCACCCAAGTGCTGCAGTGGCAGTTTTTCGAGCAGTACAGCCATGAACCGTATATTGCGGTGGCGCGGTTTATCCAGTTTTACCTGGGGCTGCCGGAAGATCGGCTGGAGGAATACAAGAAGCTGCACAAGGGCGGTTATAAAGCCCTGAAGGTGATGGAGCGTCAGTTGCAGTTGACCCCGTACTTGGTGGGCGACCAGTTCTCGATTGCCGATGTGGCGCTGTATGCCTACACCCATGTGGCGAATGAGGGTGGTTTTGACCTGGGCGCTTATCCGGGTGTGCAGGCGTGGTTGAAACGCGTGGCCAGCCATCCAAAGCATGTGCCGATGCTGGGCTGATCACCGGTCTTCTACTGTAGGAGCGAGCTTGCTCGCAAAAAACGCAAGAACACCGCGGGGTATCAGATGCCCCGCGTTATCGTTAACGTTCTTCGCGAGCAAGCTCGCTCCTACAGAGTTCGAAGCACCGTTCTGCCGCCGGGCTCAACGGCTGCCCACTCCGACTGATCAACCCGATCTCCCGGTTCACCCCCGGATGATTAATCATAATCCGCTTCAACCCTTCCAGGCTGTCCGCCGCCGATTCCGGCAACACACTGATCCCCAAGCCCTGCCGCACCAACGCCAACACGGTCGACATGTAGTTGGCCTCCATCCCCGCGAGCATCGTCAGGCGTGTTTCGTCGAACAACGCGTCCACCTGTTCCCGCACGCTGCTGTCGCGGCCGGTGAGGATGATCGGCTGCTCGGCCAGTTGCTCCAGGCTCAACTTTGCAAAGCGAGTCAGCGGATGATCCAGCGGCACGAACGCACATAACCGATCATTCAGCACTGGCACAAACGCCAGCCCATGACTCAACCGCGCCCGCACGCCAATGCCGAAATCCACCTCGCCCGAACGCACTTGCGCATGAATGCGATGGGCCACCAAGTCATGCAGGCGCACCTCGATCCCGGCAAAGCGCTCGCGAAACAGACGCAGGGCCGGCGGCAATGCACCGGCGCACACGGAGGGCAGGGCGGCGATGGTCACCACGCCTCGACGTAGCGCCGCAAGGTCGCGGGAGCCGGTGACGATGTTGTCCAGGTCGAGCAACAGCTTTTCCATCGGCCCGCGTGCATCCAGGCCGGCGGCGGTGATGCTGACGTGGCGCGGGCTGCGGTCGAGCAGGGCAACCCCGAGCCATTCCTCCAGTTGTTGCACCTGCACGGTCAGCGCTGAGGGCGACAAGTGCAGCTCATTGGCGGCCTTGGTAAAGCTGCCCGTGCGGGCAACGGCGAGAAACGCCTGGATATGCTGGATCGAATTTTTCATTTTTATTTTGCTCGAACGTTTTGTTTTTTCGAATGTGGAGTACCGAATATTCCAATTTACAAAGCCTAACGCGATTCCAATACTCCAGGAAAACAATAACCGGCCGAAAACGCCGTTCTGGAGTTACCCCATGCTCGCTACCCTGGGTGTCATCACCATCCTGTGCCTGCTCACTGCCGTCATGAGCAAACGCCTGTCGCCACTGGTGGCCCTGATCGCCTTGCCGATCATCGCCGCGCTGCTCGGCGGTTTCGGCCTGCAAACCAGCACCTTCATCATCACCGGCATCAAGAACGTCGCCCCCGTGGTGGGCATGTTTGTGTTCGCGATCCTGTTTTTCGGGATCATGACCGATGCCGGCATGCTGGATCCAATCATTGATCGCATCCTGCGCACGGTAGGGACGCGTCCTACACGGATTGTCGTCGGTACCGCGACCCTGGCGTTGCTGGTGCACCTGGACGGCTCCGGCGCGGTGACCTTCCTGGTGACGATCCCGGCGATGTTGCCGCTGTATACGCGATTGGGGATTGATAAACGCATCCTCGCGTGTGTGGCGGCGATGGCGGCCGGGGTCAACTTCCTGCCATGGACCGGCCCGGTGTTGCGCTCTTCGGCGGCGTTGCATGTGCCGGTGGCGGACTTGTTCCAGCCGCTGATCCCGGTGCAGATCGTCGGCCTGGTCTTTGTGTTTGCCTGCGCCTGGTGGCTGGGCCACCGTGAAGAAAAACGCTTGGGGCTGGGCGCCGGTTCCAGTGTGGACGCCGTGCCGCAACGGGTGCTCAGCGAGGAGGACATTGCCCTGCGTCGCCCGCGGCTGTTCTGGGTCAACCTGATCCTGACGGTGCTGGTGATGGTGGTGATGATTGCCGGTTGGGTCGACCCGGTGGTGATGTTCATGCTCGGCACCGTGGTGGCGTTGTGCATCAACTACCCGAACGTCGACGCCCAGCGCGCGCGGATCGATGCCCACGCAAAAACCGCCCTGACCATGGCCAGCATCCTGCTCGCCGCCGGTGTGTTCACCGGCATCATGCAAGGCACCGGCATGCTCAAGGCCATTGCCGAGGTGGCGGTGGCGCAGATTCCGGCGGGCCACGGCAAGCTGATCCCGGCGGTGGTGGGCTTCCTGTCGATGCCGTTGAGCATGCTGTTTGATCCCGACTCCTACTACTTCGGCGTGATGCCGGTGATTGCCGAAGTCGGCAAAGCCCTGGGCGTCGACCCGCTGCAAGTGGCCCAGGCCTCGTTGCTGGGCGTGCACACCACCGGCTTCCCGGTCAGCCCGCTGACGCCCGCGACCTTCCTGTTGGTGGGCCTGTGCAAGATCGAACTGGCCGATCACCAGCGCTTCACCATCCCCTTTCTGTTTGCCGCGTCGGTGTTGATGACCCTGACGGCTTTGCTCCTGGGAGTGATTTGACATGAAAACCTTGCGCATCGGTTCCGGCGCCGGCTACTCCGGTGACCGTATCGAGCCTGCGGTGGAGTTGGCCGAACAGGGCGACCTGGATTACCTGGTCTTCGAATGCCTGGCTGAACGCACCATCGCCCTGGCGCAACAGGCGCGGATCAGCGATCCACAAGGCGGTTACGACCCGCTGCTGAGTGAGCGCATGCGCCGCGTGCTGCCCTTTGTCGGCCAGCCCGGCGGGCGCCGGCGCTTGCGGGTAATTACCAATATGGGCGCGGCCAACCCTGTGGCGGCGGCAGTGGAAGTGCGCCGGATTGCCAGTGAGCTGGGGCTGAACCTCAAGGTGCTGGCGGTGATTGGCGATGACGTGCTTGAGACCCTGCGGGGCCAGCCGGAGCAGTTGCTCGACAACGGCCAGACCCTTGGCTCATTGGGCGATCGGCTGATTTCCGCAAATGCCTACCTGGGTGCCGACGGCATTATCGACGCGTTGCGCGCCGATGCCGACGTGGTGATCACCGGCCGGGTGGCAGACCCTTCGTTGTTCCTGGCGCCGCAGATGTTCGAATTCGGTTGGGCTGGCGATGATTGGCAACGCCTGGGACGTGGCACGCTGGTGGGGCATTTGCTGGAATGTGCCGGGCAGGTCAGCGGTGGCTACTTTGCCGATCCGGGTTTCAAGGACGTGGACGACCTGGCACGCCTGGGCTTTCCGTTGGCCGAGATTGATGCCGACGGCGAGGCACTGATCACCAAGGTCGCCGGCACCGGTGGGCGGGTCAGCCGGGCCACGTGCACCGAACAACTGATCTACGAAGTGCATGATCCGGCCGCCTACCTTACGCCGGACGTGTGCGCGGATTTTTCCGGGGTGGCGTTTACCGAAGAAGCCGTGGACCGGGTGCGAGCCCATGGCGCAAGTGGACGGCCAAGGCCAGAGCAGTTGAAAGTCAGTGTCGGGTATCTGGATGGCTGGATCGGCGAGGGTCAGATTTCCTACGGCGGCCCGGGTGCGATCGCCCGTGCGCAGTTGGCTCGCGATGTAGTCCTCAAACGGTTGGAACTGACCGGCGTGCGCATGCAGGACGTGCGTGCCGAATTGATCGGCATCGACTCCCTGCACGGCCCGCGCAGCACTGTTGAACCGTGGGAAGTGCGCCTGCGCGTTGCCGCCCGCTGCGAAGAACGCAGCGAGGCGGTGCGCGTCGGCAATGAAGTGGAAACCCTCTACACCAACGGCCCCTCCGGCGGCGGTGGCGCGAGCAAGAGCCTGCGCCAGGTGGTGGCGGTGGCGTCGTTATTGCTGGCGCGCAATGCGGTCAACCCGAGGATCGAGTCATGAAGCTGCATACCCTGGCCCATTCGCGTACCGGCGATAAGGGCGACACCTCGAACATCTCGATCATTGCGTATCGGGCCGAGGACTATCCGCTGCTCTGCGAGCAATTGACGGCTGAGGCGGTGGCGGCGTTTTTTGCGCCGTTACTGGAGGAGGGCGCAGCACCGGTGCGGCGTTATGAGCTGCCCAATGTGCAGGCGCTGAACTTCGTGTTGCCGGGGATCTTGCGGGGTGGGGTGACGCGGTCGCTGGCGCTGGATGCCCATGGCAAGTGCCTGGGCTCTGCATTACTGGATATTGAATTGCGCTCCCTGTAGGAGCGAGCGTGCTCGCGAAAAACCTGAGAATCCCGCTGGGTGCCAGGCTTCCCGCGTTATCGTTTGCGACCTTCGCGAGCAAGCTCGCTCCTACAGGGGAAGCGTGGCCGGGCTTCAGACCGCCGCAAACCGCTTGTCCAGGTAATCGATGATCACCTTGGAGTCGTACATCCAGGTGGTCTGGCCGTTTTCTTCAATGCGCAGGCACGGCACCTTGATCTTGCCGCCTTGCTCCAGCAAGGTCTGGCGATCCTGTTCGTTGTTCTTCGCGTCCTTCAAGGCCACCGGCACGTTCAGGCGGTGCAGGGTGCGGCGGGTCTTCACGCAGAACGGGCAGGCGTGGAATTGATACAGCGTCAGGTCCTTGGCCGCCTGGTCAACCAGGGCTTGGGCGCTCGCCGGGCGTTGTTGCTTGCGCGGGCGGGTGATGAAGTCGCCGAAGATGATGATCTGGCCGAGGCCTACTCGAAGCGCTTTAACGAACACGGTTATAAACCTCTTGCCCTAGACTTAAGGGGCCGCAGCTTACCTGATTTTTCACAGGCGAAAAAAAACCGGCGATGAACGCCGGTTTTTCCAGGTGCTGCGTATTACTTGATCAGGCTGAGAAACTCGCTGCGGGTCGCCGCGTTTTCGCGGAACTCACCCAGCATCACCGACGTGATCATCGACGAATTCTGCTTCTCCACACCGCGCATCATCATGCACATGTGCTTGGCCTCGATCACCACCGCAACGCCCAGGGCGCCGGTGACCTGCTGGACCGCATCGGCGATCTGGCGGCTGAGGTTTTCCTGGATCTGCAGGCGGCGGGCATACATATCGACGATACGCGCGACCTTCGACAGGCCCAGCACTTTGCCGCTCGGGATATACGCGACGTGAGCCTTGCCGATAAACGGCAGCAGGTGGTGTTCGCACAGCGAGTACAACTCGATGTCCTTGACCAGCACCATTTCGCTGTTGTCAGAGCTGAACAAGGCACCGTTGGTGACCTCTTCGAGGGTCTGTTCATAACCGCGGCAAAGATACTGCATGGCCTTGGCTGCACGTTTTGGCGTGTCGAGCAGGCCCTCGCGGGAGACGTCCTCGCCGAGTTGGCCAAGGATCTCTGTGTAATTCTGTTCCAGGGACATGAAACTACCTAGTAGGGTTTTCGCAAAGGGCAAGGGTACGGCGGCCAACACATCGCTGCAAGCCTGACGATGGCACTTGTTACTCGTCGCGGCCTTCCATCATGGTGCGCTTGAGCATCACATACACCGCACCAGCGCCGCCGTGACGTGGCTGGCATGAGGTAAAACCGAGCACTTGCGAGTGCTGGCGCAGCCAGGTGTTGACGTGGCTTTTGATCATCGGCCGCTTACCGTCCAGGCGCACAGCCTTGCCGTGGGTGACGCACACGCAGCGGATTTCGAATTTGGTGGCTTCAGCGAGGAACGCCCAGAGGGTTTCGCGGGCTTTTTCGACGGTCATGCCGTGCAGGTCGAGGCTGCCTTCGAACGGAATCTGGCCGACCTTGAGCTTGCGCATCTGGCTTTCCTGCACGCCGTCGCGGGCCCACATCAGCTCGTCTTCGGGGCCTACATCGATAACGAACTGATCCGACAGGCCGTCCACGGTGGTGGCGTCCGTGCGCACGGTCGCGGCCTGGCGCAGCTTGGCGATCTGGGCGCGGTCGGTCTTGGGTTTGCCGGTCTCGGCGCGATCGTGCTTGATCGGCTTGACGCCGCGCAGCTCGTTCTTGAATAGGGAAAAATCGTCGTCTTGCATGTCAGCCTCCGCGAAGGGCGGGCAGTTTACCTAATCGCGGCGGCTTGATGCGCAACAAACGCTATCTGTACGCCATCAGTCGTGCTTTTTCATCAGGTGCGAGGCGATGTTCAGTGACAGGGGCTGGCGCATGCGCCGACGGCAACGGCGCCACAGCCAGACGCCGAACCACAGCACCAGCAGGCCGATCACCAACAGTATTGCAGAACCGCCCGGGCTGGCGTTCAGTTCGCCCAAAGCCGGTGAATGTCCAGACAAACCAGCGGCACCGGCAATTGCCAGCAGCACGCCCACGATCGCAAACAGCGCGGCAAAGCCGGCGCCGATGCGCAGACGCCAGTTGCTTGGGCCCTTGGGGCGCAAGCGACGAGCATCAAAACCATCGGATATCTTCATTCCGACCTTTCCTCCAGGGTATCGGCCCTTCGACCGGAAGATACACAGGTTGTTCCGGGTACAGAGGCAATTGCAGCAAATGACAGGTATTTGCGGATGAGCGGGCGGCTACCCGCTCATCGAAGGTCGATCAGATCAGATCTTTGGTCAAGGCGAGGGTGGCGAAGTTGTCGGCCATGATGGCCATTTCGGTCTGCTGCACGTGGTCGGCGCTGAGGATGCCGCCCTTGTACGGCAGGTCGCGGGTGGCGCAGGCGTCTTCTACCAGGGTGCAGCGAAAGCCCAGGTTCTTTGCCGCACGCACGGTGGTGCTGACGCTGGAGTGGCTCATGAAGCCGCAGACAATCAGGTCCAGGGAACCGAGGTCCTGCAGGTGCTTCTCCAGGCCAGTGCCATGGAAGGCGCTTGGCAGCAGCTTGCCGATGATGGTCTCGTCGGCCTGGGGCTCGAGGCCTGGAATGAATTCACCGCGCTCGCCCTGGGGATCAAACAGCCCGCCGACTGTGCCCAAGTGGCGCACATGCACGATCGGGCGCCCGGCGTTGCGCGCGGCAGCGGCCAGTTGCTTGACGTTTTCCACAGCCGCGTCCATGCCCGAGAGGGCGAGGGGACCGCTGAGGTATTCCTTCTGGGCGTCGATGATCACGAGGGTCGCATGGTTCAGGTTCGCCGCTGCGTAACCACGACCGCTGAGTTGAAACATCGTCTTTGGAACGGACATTCTGGGGCTCCTGTGAGTGGGGCTTTTGTGACATTGTCCTCTGGCTGAGCGCTTCTGTGAATCGCTACCATCGTAAGGTACGCCGTTGCTGGCGTGTAGCGATGTCAATAGGTCACTACGTTTAGGCAAAAGCCACGTTTAAGATGAAATCCGACGTGCGGCAAAGGGTTTTTTCGTACATCGTCGGTACAGCTTAAGACTGTTAGAATCGCCGGTCGTTTTTTCCAGGAGCTTGCCCCCGTGATCACTTCTCGCCTGCGCACCTTGCGCGACCACATCCGATGGGCCGTCAGCCGTTTCCATGGGGAAGACCTGTTTTTCGGGCATGGCACCGACAACGCCTGGGACGAAGCCCGGCAACTGGTGCTCGGCGCCTTGCACCTGCCGTGGGAAATTGCCGACAGCTACCTGGATTGCAACCTGGAAGAAGAGGAAATCTCCCACGTACAACGCTTGCTGCACCGACGTATCCACGAGCGCGTGCCGACCGCCTACCTGTTGAAGGAAGCCTGGTTCTGCGGCATGTCGTTTATCGTCGATGAGCGCGTGCTGATTCCACGCTCACCGATTGGCGAACTGATCGAAAACCGCTTCGAACCGTGGCTTGGCACACCGCCAGCACGCATTCTGGACCTGTGCACCGGTTCCGGTTGCATCGGTATTGCGTGCGCCTACGAGTTCCAGGACGCCGAAGTGGTGCTGGGCGACTTGTCCTTTGAAGCACTGGAAGTGGCCAACCAGAACATCGAGCGCCATGGCGTCGACGAGCGGGTCTATACCGTTCAGGGCGATGGTTTTGATGGTTTGCCGGGCCAGCGTTTTGACCTGATCGTGTCCAACCCGCCCTATGTTGATGCCGAAGACTTTGCCGACATGCCGGATGAATACCAGCACGAGCCGGAACTGGGCCTGGCTTGCGGAGATGACGGTTTGAACCTGGTTCGGCGGATGCTGGCCGAAGCGGCGGATCACTTGACCGAGAAGGGCTTGCTGATTGTCGAGGTGGGCAACAGCCAGGTTCACGTCGAGGCGTTGTACCCGGAAGTGGACTTTGCCTGGCTGGAGTTCCAGCGCGGTGGGCATGGCGTGTTCATGTTGACGGCAGAGCAATGCCGGGCGCATCAGGCGGTGTTTGCCGCCAGGGTTTAACCGCTTCCAAGTGAGTAACGCGGTCAGTGTGGGAGCGGGCTTGCTCGCGAATGCGGTGTGTCAGTCTCTGGATATCTTGACTGAACCACCGCATTCGCGAGCAAGCCCGCTCCCACATTTTGATCCGGTTTCAATTGAGAAACCGGGTTACCTGTGCGTCGCAATCCAGATCAACAACCCCGCCTGAAACACGGTAAACGCCACCAAACACGTAATCGTAAAGCGCAACCCGCTGTCTTCGCGCTTGAACTTGGTGACCTTTTCCTCTTCCTTGCGCAGCTTTACTTCCTGCTCGGCCAGGTTCTGCTCGGCCTGTTGCAGCATCTGCGCCGCTTCCAGAATCTCTACGAACTGCAGCTTCTCCGTGTTCCAGCTGTCCAGCACATCGCTGACCTTGCCCGGCTGCACGTTGCCCTTCAAATGCTGGACATCGGCATACGCCACATCAAAGCCCTGGATTCGCAGGAAGTGATCCCGGCGCAAGCGTGTGGCTTCGTTCAGTGCGTCCTTGTTGGCCAGGTCAACGCCGTCGACGCGGTAGTGCGACCACTTCTTTTTCGCCCAGGCAGCGCCCTGGGCCACCAGGAAGCGGCCGATGCCGCGGTTCGCCGGTTCGATCTCCAGGCTGTTGCCCGGGCCAAAATGCACGCGGTGGGTGGCGTGGTCGACCCAGATATCCAGGTGATTCTGTTCCCGGCGCACCCGCTGGCCAGGCAATTGGATGACCATGCGCAGCAGGCTGTGGTCTTTGTTGTTGCGTTCGGCCCAGCCGAACTGCACAAAGCGCAGGGGCCGCACGCCGGTGGCGCGGTCGGTGGCTAAAGGGGCCAGGCGCAGCATCTTGAAATGTTCGGCCTGTACCTCCGCCCACGGTAACGCGGCCGATGCGGCGGCCTCGGTGTCAGCCGTGGTGTCGGCGGTAGGTTCGGGTGTTGCTTCGGTGTTCGTCATTCGGCGCGATCCTGTCCAAGCTCTGCGGGCCGACAGGCTTTTTGCTGTCGACCCATGGCTTATCGGCCGTTTTACTCAGGACTGGAGGGGCAATACTCGCTTAACTGGCGCGAAGTCCGTCGATAAAGCGAACCAGGCGTGTGCCGAGTGCGGCAGCCAGCGGCAACTGTGGGTCGTTGTAGGATGCCAATTGCTGCTTCACGTCATTGGGCACGATGCGCATTACGTGGTTCATGCCCTCGATCACCGTCAGTTCGGCGTCGGGCTTGGCCTTCTGCAGTTGTTGCGCATCGGCCACGCCGACCTGCAGGTCATTGGTGCCCTGAATGATCAGCGCCGGCACCTTCAGTCGGGCAAATGCCGCCGAAGGATCAGCGCGGAACAGGCTGATCATATAAGGCTGCACGCTGGGACGGAAAATGCCCTCAAGCGGTGTGGGCACATCGGCATCCACCTGGCCGGCCTTGAGGTGATCGAGAATCTGGTTGCTGCGCAGTAATAGCGCGGGAGGCATGTGGTCGGCCAGTTGCTGGCGGATGACCTGGTCCACCGGGCGCGCACTGCCCGACAGGGAAATTACCCCGGCCGGATTAAGCTGCGGGGCGGCGAGGGCGGCTACCAGTGCGCCTTCACTGTGGCCCAGCACAATCAACGGACCCATGCGCGGGTCGGCTTTGAGCATCTTGCCCCAGGCCACGGCGTCGGACACATAAGCGTCCAGGGTCAGGTTACGTTCATCGGGGGTGGCGGCAAGGCTGGCGGCTACACCGCGCTTGTCGTAGCGCACGCTGGCGATGTTGTGTTTGGCCAGCACCCAGGCCAGGCGCTTGAGGCTGTCGTTGCGTGCGCCGTCGGCGCTGTTGCCGTTGCGGTCGGTGGGCCCGGAGCCTGCGATGATCAGCACCACCGGCACTGGCTTGTCGGATTTGGGTAACAACAGCGAGCCAAATAGCTCACCAGTGCCGGTGTCCAGGCTGATGGGCCGTTGCAGCACGACAGGGGAGGCGGCGAAGCCAAGGCTGGAAAACAGGGTAAGGGTCAATAGCAGAACTCGCAGCATCATCGCGCCATCATGAGGAAGGTGCCGGTTGGACCAACGTCTACCGGTAAGGTTTCGAGGATGAACTAGTCGGTTAGCCTGCGTATACTGGCCGCCTTAAGTTATTACGGTTGACTTGATTCAACTGATTTCACGGAGCGCTCTGCATGTCCGGCAATACCTACGGCAAGCTGTTCACTGTTACCACCGCGGGCGAAAGCCATGGCCCGGCGTTGGTCGCCATTGTCGACGGCTGCCCGCCGGGCCTCGAGTTGTCCCTGGAAGACCTGCAGCGTGACCTCGACCGCCGCAAGCCCGGCACCAGCCGACACACCACCCAGCGCCAGGAAGCCGACGAAGTCGAAATCCTCTCCGGCGTATTCGAAGGCCGCACCACCGGTTGCGCCATCGGCCTGCTGATTCGCAACACCGACCAGAAGTCCAAGGACTACTCGGCGATCAAGGACCTGTTCCGCCCGGCCCACGCCGACTACACCTACCACCACAAATACGGCGAGCGCGACTACCGTGGCGGTGGCCGCAGCTCGGCGCGGGAAACCGCGATGCGCGTGGCGGCCGGTGCGATCGCGAAGAAGTTCCTGGCGACCCAGGGCATCGTGATCCGCGGCTACATGAGCCAGTTGGGCCCGATCCAAATCCCGTTCAAGACCTGGGACAGCGTTGAAGACAACGCCTTCTTCTGCCCCGATCCGGACAAGGTGCCGGAGCTGGAAGCCTATATGGACCAGCTGCGCCGCGACCAGGATTCCGTCGGCGCCAAGATCACCGTGGTCGCCGAGGGCGTGATGCCGGGCCTGGGCGAGCCGATCTTCGACCGCCTCGATGCCGAACTGGCCCACGCACTGATGAGCATCAATGCGGTCAAGGGCGTGGAAATCGGCGCCGGGTTCGACTGCGTTGCCCAGCGTGGCACCGAGCACCGTGACGAGATGACCCCGGAAGGTTTCCTCAGCAACAACGCCGGCGGCATTCTCGGTGGCATCTCCTCCGGCCAGCCGATTGTTGCGCACCTGGCCCTCAAACCAACGTCCAGCATCACCACGCCGGGCCGCTCGATTGATGTGCACGGCAACCCGGTGGACGTGATCACCAAGGGCCGTCACGACCCGTGCGTCGGCATCCGCGCCACGCCGATTGCCGAGGCGATGATGGCCATTGTGTTGATGGATCACTTGCTGCGCCACCGTGGGCAAAACGCCGACGTAAAAGTCAGTACTCCGGTATTGGGCCAGCTGTGACCGTGTGTGGCGAGCGAGCTTGCTCGCGCTGGGCTGCGAAGCGGCCCCAAAGCCTGCAACCCGGTATTAGCTGGAGAACTGCGGCGCTTCTAGTGGGGCCGCTTCGCGCCCCAGCGCGAGCAAGCTCGCTCGCCACAAGTCACTTATGCTGACGCAAGGCCTTCCATACTGGCGACTTTCCAGCTTCTACCTGTTCTATTTCGCCCTGCTGGGGGCGACGGCGCCGTTCCTCGCGCTGTACTTCGATCACCTGGGCTTCTCCAGCGCGCGCATTGGCGAGCTGGTGGCTATCCCCATGCTGATGCGCTGCGTGGCCCCCAACCTGTGGGGCTGGCTGGGGGATTACACCGGCCGGCGCCTGGCCATCGTGCGCTTTGGCGCGGTGTGCACCCTGGTGAGCTTCTCGCTGATCTTTGTCAGCAAGACCTACGCCTGGCTGGCGCTGGTCATGGCCTTGCACGCGTTCTTCTGGCACGCGGTGCTGCCGCAGTTTGAAGTCATCACCCTCGCGCACCTGCAAGGCCAGACCTCGCGCTACAGCCAAGTGCGGTTGTGGGGCTCCATCGGTTTTATCCTCACCGTGGTGATCATGGGCCGCCTGTTCGACTGGCTGAGCCTGGACATCTACCCGGTGGTGATCGTGGTGATCATGGCCGGCATCATCGGCGCGAGCCTCTGGGTGCCGAATGCGCAGCCGCCGGCCCAGGGCAACCGCCTGGCCGGTGACGGCTTTTTGCAGCAACTGCGCAGCCCTGGCGTCCTCGCGTTTTATGCCTGCGTGGCGCTGATGCAAATGAGCCACGGTCCGTACTACACCTTCCTGACCTTGCACCTCGAACACCTCGGTTACAGCCGTGGGGTGATCGGCATGCTGTGGGCGCTGGGCGTGGTCGCGGAAGTCTTGATGTTCCTCGCCATGAGCCGGATTCTCTCGCGCTTTTCGGTACGCCGGGTGCTGATGGCGAGTTTCCTGCTGGCGGCGCTGCGCTGGTTGCTGCTGGGCTCGTTCGCCGAATTCTTCTGGGTGCTGTTGTTGGCGCAGGTGATGCACGCGGCGACCTTCGGCAGTTTTCACGCGGCGGCCATCCAGTTCGTGCAACGCAGTTTTGGTGCTCGCCAGCAAGGCCAGGGCCAGGCACTGTATGCCGCACTGGCCGGTACCGGCGGTGCGCTGGGCGCACTCTATTCAGGTTACAGCTGGAACCTGCTGGGGCCGACCCTGACCTTCAGCATTGCCAGCCTCGCGGCCCTGGCCGCCGCCATAATCATTGGCATTCGATTGCAAGAGGAGCGGCCATGAGCCGCTTCCGTGACAGAGGAAGAGTTTGATGAGCTATCTCGCCGTTTACCATGTCTCCACCCCCGACACCCCGAACAAGGTCCTGACTCACCAGGACGATATCGCGTCGACCCTGGCTGAGCTGGGCGTGGGGTTCGACCGCTGGCAGGCGGCTACCCGGCTTGAGGCAGGCGCCAGCGAGGTTGAGATCATCGCGGCTTATCAGGCGCCCATCGACACGCTGATGACCGAGCGCGGTTACACCCGTGTCGATGTGATCAGCGTCAGCAACGACCACCCGCAAAAAGCCGAACTGCGTGCCGAGCGACTCGACGAACACCGCATGGCGCAAGACCACGTACGCTTCTTCGTCGCGGGCCGTGGGCTGTTTACCTTGCACATCGAAGACTATGTGTACGCGGTGTTCTGCGAGAAAAACGACCTGATCTCGGTGCCTGCCGGCATCAAACACTGGTTTGATATGGGAGAGAACCCGCACTTCGTGGCAATCCGCCTGTTCAGTGACTCTGAAGGGCAGGCGGTCAAGCTGACCGGCGACGTGATCGCCGAGGGCTTTCCCCGGCTTGAGGACTAAGTGCGCCCGCCAATGCCTCCTGAATAGGGGGCATTTTTTTAAGTTCAATTCCTGCAGGTTGGAAATCGCCGTAGGAATAAACTTTAAAGTTTGTGGGCAGCAGCTGTTTCTTGTTGGCCTTACTTAATACTTCCACTCTTTGTGTAACTCTCTCTGGTCGCAATAGTTATTCGCCTGTCAATAGGAGTAATCCGACTTCAGGCGTTACAAGACCCATCTGAAGAGAGAGAGGCCTGCATGAGCGGTCCAGAGCCACAGGAACAACCGTCCACGCACACTGATAACGCGCCGGTTGCCAACCGCAAGTCGCGTGCGATGTTGTCGGGTAAACCCCTGACCCCAAAAGAACGGGAAATTCTGCATTGGGCGATCGAGGGCAAGACGGTCTGGGAGATCAGCAGAATTCGCTCAGTTTCCCAGGCCACGGTGAAGTTTCACCTGCGCAACATCTATGGAAAGTTGCAGGTGACCAACCGGGTGCAGGCGGTGAACGAGGCGCTCAAACAGGGATTGTGCGAATAAAAAAAGGCCGTGGTGCGCAACGGCACCACGACCTGTTCGGGTCCTGCATGTCAATCAAGCCGAATGGTAGGTCGGCAGGGCAAAGCGATGCTGGCTTTGCAGCATCGAAATCTGTGGCAGATCGCTGGCTTGTTCAGCCAGGTCGCGGCGAATGGCGCTGATGACCCACGTCAGTTGGTCGGCCGTGTGCAGTTGCTGATAAGAGATCGAACGTTTGATCTGCTTGCCTTCGCTGTTACGCAAGGTCAACAGAATGCCGCCATCAGGACGTGCCTGGGTGGTGACGTCGAAATTGGAGAACACAGAAGAAAATTTATCTTGGATCAGGCTCATATCTATCAGCTCCGTTTGCTCATGTTTTGCAGCGTGGAGTGATAGGTGCAGTGATTGTGCCAGTACTGGGTATCTTAAAAAATCGTTGTAAATCAGATATTTATAAAATTTTTAGATTTTCAGTTTCGTGCAATTTGCATGAATAGCCATCGTGCATCCTGCATTTTGCGGGGTTTTGCCAAGTGTTTCGCCGAGGGAGGGCGAGGCAGGTCTTCCATAGTGACCGCGTCACCGGCCGTTAAATTCCTTTTCCTTTTGGGATACAAAACTTTTCAAATCCTGCGTGTACAGCCGAAGAATGGCTGGCGTATTTTCCTGCAAGGCATTCGGCGCCGGTCTTACAGTGCGAAGGGTGCCTGAGGGTCATACGAACAATAAGAAAAAGGACGTTCCCACCATGAGCCACCCGCCAAGTGACATGATCACCTGGGGCAAGATGCTGCGTAAGGTGCCCACCATTGTCCGTGCCCTACCGCGCCTGGTCCGCGGTATGCGCGCAGCCAACGTCACAGACCCTGCGCAACCGTGCGGCCTGGGCTGGACGTTCGAGCAAGCCACTCAACGCAATCCCGATGGCGCCGCGCTGCTGTATGGCGACAGCGTGCTCAGCTATCGCCAGGCCAACGAGCAAGCCAACCGCATTGCCCATTACCTGCAACAGCAGGGCATCGGCAAGGGCGACGTGGTGGCCTTGTTTATCGAGAACCGCCCCGAGTTGTTGCTCAGCGTACTGGCCGTGGCCAAGGTGGGCGGCATTTGCGCGATGCTCAATACCTCCCAAACCCAGGCCGCGCTGGTACACAGCCTGAACCTGGTGACGCCGGTGGCGATTGTCGTGGGGGCCGAGTTGGCTGGGGCCTACGAGGCCGTGCGCAGCCAGGTGGCAATTGAGGCCGATAAAACCTGGTTTATCGCCGATCAGCAGCACACCCGCGTGCCGCCGAATTACGTAGACCTGATGGCCGCCAGCGCCGATTGCCCGGTGGAAAACCCCACCAGCACCCAGCAAATCTACTTCAACGACCCTTGCTTCTATATCTACACCTCCGGCACCACCGGCTTGCCCAAGGCCGGTATTTTCAAACACGGCCGCTGGATGAGAACTTCGGCCAGTTTCGGCACCATCGCCCTGGATATGGGCCCCGAGGATGTCGTCTATTGCACCTTGCCGCTGTATCACGCCACCGGTCTGTGCGTGTGCTGGGGTTCGGCGATTGCCGGGGCCTCGGGGTTTGCGATTCGCCGCAAGTTCAGCGCCAGCCAGTTCTGGGACGATGCGCGCCGGTTCAATGCGACCACCCTCGGTTACGTCGGCGAACTGTGCCGCTACCTGATCGACCAGCCTGCCAGTGAGCAGGACCGGGATAACCGGGTGACAAAGATGATCGGCAACGGCTTGCGCCCTGGCGTCTGGGCTGAATTCAAGCAGCGCTTTGGCGTCGATCACATCTGCGAGCTGTACGCCGCCAGTGACGGCAATATCGGCTTCACCAACGTGCTGAATTTCGACAACACCATCGGCTTTTCCCTGATGCACTGGGCGCTGGTGGACTACGCCCATGACAGCTGTGAGCCGATTCGCGGCACTAATGGTTTCATGCGCGAAGTGCCGAAGGGCGGTCAGGGCCTGCTATTGGCCCGAATCGACGACAAGGCGCCGTTCGACGGCTACACCGACCCCGATAAGAATCGCAAGGTTGTACTCAGCGATGTGTTCGAGAAGGGCGACCGCTACTTCAACACCGGCGACCTGTTGCGCAATATCGGCTTCGGTCATGCCCAATTCGTTGACCGGCTGGGAGACACCTATCGCTGGAAAGGTGAAAACGTCTCCACCACCGAAGTCGAAAACATCTTCCTGCAGCACCCGCAGATCTCCGAGGTGGTGGCCTACGGGGTTGAGATTGAAAACACCAATGGCCGCGCCGGCATGGCCGCCATCACGCCCGCCGAATCCCTGGCTTCCCTGGACATGCGCGAGCTGCTGACGTTTGCCCATGGGCAACTGCCCGCGTATGCGGTGCCGTTGTTCCTGCGGATCAAAGTGAAGATGGAAACCACCGGCACCTTCAAATACCAGAAGGTGAAACTCAAGGAGGAGGCGTTCGACCCGGAAAAGGCCGGCGATGATCCGATCTTCGCCTGGTTGCCGGGTTCGGACAATTACGTGCCGGTCACCGGGCAACTGCTGGCGGAAATCCAGGCCGGCAAGTTTCGTTATTGATTCTGCCTATCGCCGCTTTTGGGAAAAAAGGCATGACAGAGGGGAACTCCATCGCGAGACTGGGCGCCTTATGAAACACCAGACAAGGAGCCTCACATGTCAGACCAAGCCAAACAAATGACCGATGACGAAGCTGCCGAATTTGCCGAGCAAGTGTTCGACGTAGCGCGCAAGGGCGATGCCGCGATGCTGGCTGCGCTGCTGGCCAAGGGCTTGCCGCCAAACCTGCGTAACCATAATGGCGATACGCTGTTGATGCTGTCTGCCTACCACGGGCACGTCGACGCGGTGAAAGTGCTGCTGGAATTCAAGGCCGATCCTCAGATTGCCAATGACAAGAACCAGTTGCCGATTGCCGGCGCGGCGTTCAAGGGCAACCTGCCGGTGGTCAAGGCGTTGATCGAAGGCGGTGCATTGGTCGAAGGCGCCTCTTCGGATGGCCGCACGGCGTTGATGATGGCGGCGATGTTCAACCGTACCGAGATGGTGGATTACCTGATCAGCCAGGGCGCCAACCCCAAGGCTACCGATGCCCAGGGTGTGACCGCGCTGGCAGCCGCGCAGACCATGGGCGCAGTGGATACGGCGGCGCAGTTGCAAAAACTGGTGTAGGCTTTGCGCCCTCAAAATCAGCCCCGCCACAGGACCACCCCATGAAAACCGCACTCGTCGAACTCATCAGCAAAATCAGCTCCGGCTGCATGAGCGAACCCGAGATCGCCAAGGTGGCGGACGAAGCGGCCCAGGCCCACGCCGATCCTGAAGCTTTCCTGGCCGCCAACCCCGACATCAACTACGACGACACTTTCCCGATTCCCCTGGGCGAGTGGATCGTTGTCGGCAGTTTGCCCGACACCGTGCTGTTCCAGGCCGACACCTACCTGGATCTGTTCGCCCAGATCGTCGCCTCGTTCGGCCCGGGCGTGGCCTTCAACCTCAAGCCCAAGCAACTGGCCAAAACCGAAGCCCTGACCGCGCTGAACCGCATCCAGGTCCAGATGAGTGCGCTCAATCCGGAAAACGGTGGCTACGTGCTGGTCAACTTCAGCCAGTTGCTGGACGACGAAATCCAGGCCGTGCTGGTCTACGGTAATGACGTGCCACGGGTGCTGGAGTTGTGTGCCGAAGTCGGGATCAAGGGCGAGCCGTCCCTGGAAGCCCTGCGGGTTGCGGTGCACGTCTGAAATAAAACGGAACCCCTGGCCACGGCTGACTATCCTAAGCAGGCAAGCCCTCACTTAGGAGCGACACCATGGGTTCCACTTTTAATGGTCTGATCGGGTTGATCATCCTCGCGCTGGATATCTGGGCGATCATCAACGTGTTCAAAAGCGGCGCGAGTACCGGCGCCAAAGTGCTGTGGATCCTGTTGATCCTGCTGCTGCCGGTGTTGGGTTTGATCATCTGGGCGATTGCGGGGCCGCGCGGTAACGTGCGGATCTGATCCCTGGGCAAGGCTCTCGTGCCCCGCACGGGAGCCTTCAGATCAACCAACTGCCTTCCAGCTCCAGCAACTTCACCTTGTTTTCAATCCCGCCGCCAAACCCCACCAGTGTCCCATCGCTGCCCACCACACGGTGGCAGGGGATGATGATGGAAATCGGGTTGGCGCCATTGGCCGTGCCCACCGCGCGAATCGCCTTGGGATTTTCCAGGTGTTGTGCCTGTTCAGCGTAAGTCCAGGTACGCCCATAGGGAATCTGCAACAACGCCTGCCACACTTGCTGCTGAAAGGGCGTGCCCACCGGCGCCAGCGTTAGATCAAACACTTCGCGCTTGCGTGCAAAATACTCATCCAGCTGCCGTCTTGCTGCATCCAACTCGTTAGTTGCCAGCGCCCAATCTGCCTGCACCGGGCATTGATGCACGTCCATATATAACAGGCGCAGACCTTGTTCATCGGCCGCGAGTAACAGCGGCCCGAGGGGGCTTGGGTGGTAGCAATAAAACATCATGGGCAATCCAAAAGGGCAGAGGGCCAAGATACGGCCCCAAGTTGCTCGCTACAATCCCGGCTGTTTTTTGTGTGTCGAGATATTCGCTGTACAAAATTTTCACATTCCATCCAAGACAATTCGCCGGCTATTTTCCCTGCCAGGAGGCTCTAAGACGAGTCTCAAACACTGGCCGGTATGAGTAATCAATGGCGTTGCCGGCGTTGATCGGGCACCATTTGCGCCATTGCGTTAACTGCCTACCCCAGCGTACCTGGGCGAGGGCGGGGCGCCGCTGTATTCATTCGCAACTTAAACTTCCAATGGGTCCTAAAACGACATGGCAAACCCGGACGCCCTGAATCAGCAGCGAGCTTCTAATCGCTTGCTGCAACCGACCGTCAAATCCCATCTGGCGTACACGCTGCTTTGTGCCTTGATCATGATGGTGATGTTCTCCCTGCTGCGCCTGGCGCTGCTGGTCTACAACCGCGAGATGATCCTCGACACGCCGGCCTCGACCTTCCTTGAAGCGTTCGCCAACGGCCTGCGCCTGGACCTGCGCCTGGTGGTGTACCTGAGCATTCCGTTGCTGCTGGCGCTGTTCAGCGTACGGGCCATGGCGGCACGCGGGTTCTTCCGCTTCTGGCTGACGGTCGCCTCCAGCATCGCGCTGTTCCTTGGCCTGATGGAGATGGACTTCTACCGCGAGTTCCACCAGCGCCTCAACGGCCTGGTCTTCCAGTATGTAAAGGAAGACCCGAAAACCGTAATGAGCATGCTCTGGTACGGCTTCCCGGTGGTGCGCTACCTGCTGGCCTGGGCCGTGGGCACGCTGATCCTGAGCATCGCCTTCAAAGGCGCCGACCGTGCGACGCGCCCACGTGGCCCGTTCAGTGGCGGCACCATCAGCACCCGTCAGGTGGCGCCGTGGTATTCGCGTATTGCGGTGTTTGTGGTTTGCCTGCTGATCGCCGTGGTTGCCGCCCGTGGCACCCTGCGCCAGGGCCCGCCGCTGCGTTGGGGTGACGTGTACACCACCGACTCGAACTTCGCCAACCAACTGGGCCTCAACGGTACCTTGTCGCTGATTGCCGCAGCCAAGTCGCGCTTCTCCGAAGAACGCTCGAACATCTGGAAAGCCACGCTGGAACAGCCGTTGGCCACCCAGACCGTGCGCGACATGCTGGTGTTACCCAGTGAAAAACTGGTAGACCCCGACACCGCTGCGGTACGCCGTGATTTCACGCCGCCGGCCGAGAAGACCCTGCCGATCAAGAACGTCGTAGTGATCCTGATGGAAAGCTTCGCCGGTCACTCGGTGGGCGCCCTGGGCCGCCCGGGCAACATCACGCCGTACTTCGACAAACTGTCCAAGGAGGGCCTGCTGTTCGACCGCTTCTTCTCCAACGGCACCCACACCCACCAGGGTATGTTCGCCACCATGGCGTGCTTCCCGAACCTGCCGGGCTTCGAATACCTGATGCAGACTCCGGAAGGCAGCCACAAGCTGTCGGGCCTGCCGCAGTTGCTCAGCCATCGTGATTTCGACGACGTGTACGTCTACAACGGCGACTTCGCCTGGGACAACCAGTCGGGCTTCTTCAGCAACCAGGGCATGACCAACTTCATCGGGCGTAATGACTTCGTCAACCCGGTGTTCTCGGACCCGACCTGGGGCGTGTCCGACCAGGACATGTTCAACCGTGGCCTGGAAGAGTTGAAGGCCCGTGAAGGCGGCAAGCCGTTCTATGCGCTGCTGCAAACCCTGTCCAATCACACGCCGTACGCGTTGCCGACGCCATTGCCGGTTGAGAAAGTCACCGACCGTGGCAGCCTCAACGAGCATTTGACGGCCATGCGCTACTCCGACTGGGCCCTGGGCCAGTTCTTTGAAAAGGCCCGCAAGGAGCCGTACTTCAAGGAAACCCTGTTCGTGGTCGTGGGCGACCACGGCTTCGGCAACGAGCAGCAGATCACCGAGATGGACCTGGGCCGCTTCAACGTGCCGATGCTGATGATTGCGCCGGGCATGCAGGAGAAGTTCGGCGAGCGTGACCACACCGTGGGCACCCAGATCGACATCGTGCCGACCATCATGGGCCGCCTTGGCGGTGACACCCTGCACCAGTGCTGGGGCCGTGACCTGCTCAACCTGCCGGAAGGCGACAAGGGCTTTGGCGTGATCAAGCCGTCGGGCAGCGACCAGACCGTCGCCTTGCTCACCGGTGACCGCGTATTGGTACTGCCTAAGGAAATGCCACCTAAGTTGTGGGAATACGAACTGGGCGCCAACCCGACCGGGAAGGTGATTCCAGAATCGCCGGACGAGGCTGCACTGAAGCAGAAGCTCGAATCGTTCCTGCAGACGGCTACCAAGAGCCTGCTGGATAACACCGCCGGTGTGGTGGACGGCAAGCCGGACTAAACACCCGCGCATAAAAAAAGAGGCCTTTTAAGGCCTCTTTTTTTTGCGTGCTGGAACGCGTTATATCTTGCCGAGCAACAACAGAATCAACAGCACGACCAACACGGTACCGAGAATACCCGATGGCCCGTAACCCCAGTTACGTGAGTGAGGGAACACTGGAAGACCGCCGACCAGCAAGAGGATCAGAATAATGATAAGAATGAGGCTCATGTTTTGTTTTCCTTATTGTCTTCTGAAAAGACCTGGTATTTAACGGATAGGCCCGACAGCTAATACGGACGCCTTAATAACTCCGACCAATGTGTTTGGCAGAAAATTCCGTGTTTTTTTAAAGCTTTTTGCTAACTAGCTTATTTCCTTTAACCGCGTTGCAAATAATCTTCCTTAGTTTAAATAAATGGAACTTGGCGGGTTTCCCGCTATCGGACCCGGCCCACGGTTTGCCTGGGGCATTCAGCAGTCTGATGGTGCGTGGGTGCGGGAAAAACCTTCGCTACACTGCGGCTCACTTCTTCCGTGAACCACAAGGCTACTTTCCTATGCAAAATCGCATGATGATCACCGGCGCCGGTTCTGGCCTGGGTCGCGAAATCGCTCTGCGCTGGGCCCGCGAGGGTTGGCAGCTGGCCTTGTCGGACGTCAGCGAAGCAGGCCTGCAAGAAACCCTGAAGCTGGTGCGCCAGGCCGGCGGTGACGGCTTCACCCAGCGTTGCGACGTGCGCGATTACAGCCAACTCACCGCCTTCGCACAGGCCTGTGAGGAAAAGCTCGGCGGCATCGACGTGATCGTCAACAACGCTGGTGTGGCGTCGGGCGGGTTCTTCAGCGAACTGTCCCTGGAAGACTGGGACTGGCAGATCGCAATCAACCTGATGGGCGTGGTCAAGGGCTGCAAGGCCTTCCTGCCGCTGCTGGAACAGAGCAAGGGTCGCATCATCAACATAGCCTCCATGGCCGCCCTGATGCAGGGTCCGGCCATGAGTAACTACAACGTGGCCAAGGCCGGCGTGGTGGCTCTTTCGGAAAGCTTGCTGGTGGAGCTCAAGCAGCAGGAAGTCGGGGTGCACGTGGTGTGCCCGTCATTCTTCCAGACCAACCTGCTGGATTCGTTCCGCGGGCCGACGCCGGCGATGAAGGCCCAAGTGGGCAAGCTGCTGGAAAGCTCGCCGATCAGCGCCGCACAGATCGCCGACTACATCTACCAGCAGGTGGCTGAAGGGCAATTCATGATCCTGCCCCACGAGCAGGGACGCATGGCCTGGGCACTGAAACAGAAGAACCCGCAGTTGCTGTATGACGAGATGACCGTGATGGCGGACAAGATGCGGGCGAAAGCTCAGTCGCTCAAAGCCTGAACATTGCGTTTAGTTCTGAGGCGCAATTCGCGATTTATCATCGCCTGTCTGTAAGGCAAATTACCTGCATGTGTAAGACGTGCCTGTTTAACCTGAAGGCCATTGATGGTGATGGGCGGGGAGCGCATGGTCGGGGTTCGGTAACTTAAAAAGGACGAACCCCATGCTGGTATTAAGCCGCGCGGTAGGTGAAATAATTTCGGTGGGCGACCAAATCACTTTGCGCATTCTGGAAGTGAATGGCACCCAGGTGAAACTGGGGGTGGAGGCGCCGGTGGGGGTCAATGTGCACCGGGCGGAGGTCTATCAGAAGATCCTCAGTCGCCAGGGGCAACAGGCCAACACCCATCCGGTGCCTGTGCCCAATCCTTGAGCGTCAGTCGAACAGGTGCTTGGGCACATCGTGCTTGAGCATCAGCTGGCACTGCTCGCTCTCGGGGTCGAAGACAATCAGCGCCTGGCCCTTGGTCAGTGCCTGGCGTACCCGCAGCACCCGGGTTTCCAGGGGCGTGTCGTCACCATTGTCGGTGCCGTCGCGGGTCACGAAGTCTTCGATGAGGCGGGTCAGGGTATCGACTTCAAGTGCATCGTAGGGAATCAGCATACAAGCCTCGGCTAAGGAATCCCGGCGATGCTACTGCGCCGGGATCCCAGTTGCCAGTCTCAGGTTTTTTGACCCACCAGGCTGTCCACCGACGGCACGCGGGTATCGCTCTCCATTTGCGTGTCGTGTTCGATCTGGTGACTGAACCGGTCGAGGGAACCTTTGGCCGGTTGTGCATCGCTGGCGAACACTGGCGGGCTGAGGATGTACGCGCCCAGCAGGCGACTCAGCGCGGCGAGGCTGTCGATGTGCGTGCGCTCGTAGCCGTGGGTGGCGTCGCACCCAAACGCCAGCAGCGCGGTGCGAATGTCATGGCCGGCGGTCACCGCCGAATGCGCATCGCTGAAGTAATAGCGAAACAGGTCACGGCGCACCGGCAACTCATTTTCCGCCGCCAGGCGCAGCAGGTGGCGGGACAGGTGATAGTCATACGGCCCGCCGGAATCCTGCATCGCCACACTCACCGCGTGCTCGCTGGAGTGCTGCTCGTGGGCCACCGGTGCGATGTCGATACCGACGAACTCACTCACATCCCACGGCAAGGCCGCGGCCGCACCACTGCCGGTTTCTTCGGTGATGGTGAACAGCGGGTGGCAGTCGATCAGCAACGGTTGACCGCTGTCGACAATCGCCTTGAGCGCCGCCAGCAGTGCGGCAACCCCGGCTTTATCGTCCAGGTGACGGGCGCTGATATGCCCGCTCTCGGTGAACTCTGGCAGCGGGTCGAAGGCGACGAAATCGCCGACGCTGATGCCCAGGGAATCGCAATCGGCACGGGTGGCGCAGTAGGCGTCCAGGCGCAGCTCGATGTGGTCCCAGCTGATGGGCATTTCATCCACGGCGGTATTGAACGCGTGACCGGAGGCCATCAACGGCAACACGCTGCCACGGATCACGCCGTTATCGGTAAACAGGCTGACGCGGCTGCCTTCGGCAAAGCGGCTGGACCAGCAGCCCACCGGCGCCAGGGTCAGGCGGCCGTTGTCCTTGATTGCCCGTACGGCGGCGCCGATGGTGTCCAGGTGCGCGGAAACGGCGCGGTCGGGGCTGTTTTTCTGGCCCTTGAGGGTGGCGCGGATGGTGCCGCGCCGGGTCATTTCAAACGGAATGCCCAGCTCTTCAAGGCGCTCGGCAACGTAGCGCACGATGGTGTCGGTAAACCCGGTGGGGCTGGGGATGGCGAGCATTTCCAGCAGCACTTTTTGCAGGTAAGCGAGATCCGGTTCGGGGATGGTTCGGGTCATGGAAACTCCTGATGAGTTGAGGGCATCGATGGTTTCGATGAGTGGGCCATTGGCTAGAGAGTCATCGACTGTTCCGACCCCATCGCGGGCAAGCCCGGCTCCCACATTGGAACGCATTCCAAATGTGGGAGCGGGCTTGCTCGCGAAAGCGCCAGTCAAGGCAACACATCTCTCAAGCCGTCGGTTGGCTATGGGGAAACAGCAGGTCCACGAACTTTTCAGCCGTCGGCTGCGGTTCATGGTTGGCCAGCCCGGCCCGTTCGTTGGCTTCGATAAAGACGTAGTCCGGTTGGTCGGCGGCCGGCACCATCAGGTCCAGGCCCACCATGGGGATGTCCAGGGCCCGGGCGGCGCGTACGGCGGCGTCCACCAGGGTCGGGTGGAGGATGGCGGTCACGTCTTCCAGGCAACCACCGGTGTGCAGGTTGGCGGTACGCCGCACCGCCAGACGTTCGCCTCGGGGCAGGATGCTGCTGTAGTCGTAGCCGGCGGCCTTTAGGGTGCGCTGGGTTTCCTGGTCAAGGGGGATTTTGCTTTCGCCATCGGTGGCGGCCTGGCGCCGACGGCTCTGGGCCTCGATCAACGCGCCAATGGAGTGCTGACCATCGCCGGTGACTTCCGCCGGGCGGCGAATCGCGGCGGCGACCACTTCAAAACCGATCACCAGAATCCGCAGGTCGAGGCCTTCGTGGAAGCTTTCCAGCAATACACGCGTGTCGAACTGACGGGCCGCTTCAATGGCTTTTTGCACGTCCTCGATGCTCTGCAAATCCACCGCCACGCCCTGGCCTTGCTCGCCGTCCAGCGGCTTGACCACGATGCGCTGGTGCTCGTCGAGAAACTCCAGATTATCATCGGCACTGCCGGCCAACTGCTGCTCCGGCAGCCTCAAGCCAGCGGCCTTGAGCACCTTGTGGGTCAGGCTCTTGTCCTGGCACAACGTCATGCTGATGGCGCTGGTCAGGTCGCTGAGGGATTCGCGGCAGCGCACCCGGCGGCCACCGTGGCTCAAGGTGAACAGCCCGGCTTCGGCGTCGTCCACCTGCACGTCGATCCCGCGCCGATGAGCTTCCTCGACGATGATCCGCGCATAGGGATTGAACTCCGCTTGCGGGCCGGGGCCGAGGAACAGCGGCTGGTTGATGCCGTTCTTGCGCTTGATGGCAAAGGTGGTCAGCGCGCGAAAGCCGAGCTTGGCGTAGAGACTTTTCGCCTGGCGGTTGTCGTGCAGCACCGACAGGTCGAGGTAGCTCAGGCCACGGCTCATGAAATGTTCGATCAAGTGGCGCACCAGCACTTCACCCACGCCGGGGCGGGTGCATTGCGGGTCCACTGCCAGACACCAGAGGCTGCAGCCGTTCTCCGGGTCGTTGAAGGCTTTGTGGTGGTTCAGGCCCATCACGCTGCCGATCACCGCGCCGCTGTCTTCATCCTCGGCCAGCCAATACACCGGGCCGCCTTGATGACGTGGCGTCAGCAGTGCCTGGTCCACCGGCAACATGCCGCGCCCCTGATACAGCTGGTTCACCGCTTGCCAGTCTGTCTCGCTCTGCACCCGGCGAATCCGAAAGCCGCGAAACACCCGGGTCGCCGGACGATAGTCGGTGAACCACAGGCGCAAGGTGTCGGACGGGTCGAGAAACAACTGCTGTGGATCAATCCCGAGGATCTGTTGTGGCGCTGCCACATACAACGCGATATCCCGTTCGCCGGGTTGCTCGTTGAGCAACTCCAGGGCGAGGCTCGCCGGGTCCGGGAACGTGTGGCCGATCAGCAGCCGGCCCCAACCGCAATGCACGGCAATCGGCGTGGGGTCCAGTGCGCTGCCGTCTTCGGCTAAGCGGGCTTGCAGGCGCTCGTAGGAGGGCGCCTGGCCCCGCAGCAAGCGTTGGCTGTAAGCCGTGGCATGAGGTTTCATGAATCAGATTCCTTGTTCGCTGAGCCACAGGTTCAGCGCCGCCAGTTGCCACAGCTTGGAGCCGCGCAACGGGGTCAATTGGCCTTGGGGATCGGTGAGCAGGCGGTCGAGCATCGCCGGGTTGAACAGGCCGCGATCCTGGCTCGGGTCCAGCAACAGGTCGCGCACCCAGTTCAAGGTGTCACCCTGCAAATGCTTGAGGCCGGGCACCGGGAAATAGCCTTTCTTGCGGTCGATGACTTCGCTCGGGATCACCCGGCGCGCGGCTTCCTTGAGCACTTGCTTGCCGCCGTCCGGCAGTTTGAATTTGCCGGGCACGCGGGCCGACAGTTCTACCAGGCGATAGTCGAGAAACGGTGTACGCGCTTCCAGGCCCCAGGCCATGGTCATATTGTCGACGCGCTTGACCGGGTCATCCACCAGCATCACGGTGCTGTCCAGGCGCAAGGCTTTGTCCACTGCGGCATCGGCGCCGGGCTGGGCGAAATGCTCACGCACGAAGTCACCGGCGGCGTCATTGGCGGTCAGCCATTTCGGCGCGACCGTGGCGGCGTAGTCGTCGTAGCTGCGGTCGAAGAACGCATCGCGGTACGCGGCATACGGATCGCTGGCGCCGTCCACTTGCGGGTACCAGTGGTAGCCGGCGAACAACTCGTCCGCGCCCTGGCCGCTCTGCACCACTTTGCAGTGCTTGGCGACTTCCCGGGACAGCAGGTAGAAGGCGATGCAGTCATGGCTGACCATCGGCTCGCTCATGGCGCGGAACGCGGCCGGCAACTGCTCGATGATTTCGCTTTCGGCGATACGCAGTTGGTGGTGTCGGGTGCCGTAATGCTTGGCGATCAAGTCCGAATACTGGAACTCATCGCCGCGCTCGCCACCGGCGTCTTCAAAGCCGATGGAGAAGGTCGACAGGTCTTGCACGCCGACTTCCCGCAACAGGCCCACCAGCATGCTGGAATCGACACCGCCGGAAAGCAGCACGCCCACATCCACTGCCGCACGCTGACGAATCGCCACGGCTTCGCGGGTGCTGTCGAGCACCCGGTCGGTCCAGTCTTCGAGCGTCAGGTTGGCTTCATCGGCGTGAGGGCCGTAGGGCAGGGTCCACCAGGTTTTCTGTTCAGTCTTGCCATCGGCGTCGATGCGCATCCACGACGCGGGCGGCAGTTTTTCAATGCCCGCCAGCAAGGTGCGCGGCGCAGGCACCACGGCGTGGAAATTCAGGTAGTGATTGAGGGCCACCGGATCGAGGATCGGGTTGATATCGCCGCCCTTGAGCAGCGCCGGCAATGCCGAAGCAAAACGCAGGCGCTGGCCGGTGCGCGACAGGTACAGCGGCTTCACCCCGAGGCGGTCACGCGCGATAAACAGGCGCTGGGCATCGCGCTCCCAGATCGCGAAGGCGAACATCCCGTTGAGCTTGGGCAGCAAGGCTTCGCCCCAGGCGTGGTAGCCCTTGAGCAGCACTTCGGTGTCACCACCGGAATAGAAGGCGTAGCCCAGGGCTTCCAGCTCTTCACGCAATTCCGGGAAGTTATAGATCGCACCGTTGAACGCTAGGGACAGGCCCAGTTGGGCGTCGACCATCGGTTGGGCAGAGCCGTCCGACAGGTCCATGATTTTCAGGCGTCGATGGCCCAGGGCAATCGGCCCTTGGGCATGGAAGCCCCACGCGTCAGGACCGCGTGGCGCCAGGTGATGGGTGATTCGTTCCACCGCTGCCAGGTCGGCAGGTTGGTGATCGAAACGTAACTCTCCAGCTAATCCGCACATAAATTCCTTACCGGTTTTTCCGTTGGGGAGGGATAGAAATGCAGCCGCCAAAACAGCGGGTACCCAGAGACTGACCCGGGTAAATTGTGGGAGTTTTAGAACAATACGTTATAAGGCAATGAGCCTTGACGGGCTGTGGGCCCGTCTTGGCCCTCAGGATTTGCTTGGGTTGCCGCGAATCAGAGCGCGCAGCGCGAAGCGATTGGGGTGGCAGGCTTCGCTGACACTGCGCGGCAGCGGCAGCGGCTCATCGTCCAGCCAGGCGGCCAGCAGCTCTGCGCAGAGGGGCGCGGTGACCAGCCCGCGTGAGCCATGGCCACTGTTGATATATAGGCCGTGCAGCCACGGGCACGGTGCATCGGGGATGTGCCGGGCGTCTTTGCTGAGGGCGGCGTAGGTGTGATCAAACGTCTCGCGTTCCGCCAGCGGCCCGACGATCGGCAAGTAGTCCGGGCTGGTGCAGCGGAACGCGGCGCGGCCTTCGAGCTGTTCGGGTGCCAGGCTGTCGGCGCCCAGGCGTTGCAGCAGGTCGGGGGAGATTTCCCGCAGCATCTCGAGGTTGCCCACGTGCTCGGCCACGGTGGGCGTAAGGTCGTCGCTCTTGAAGTCAAAACTGGCGCCGAGGGTATGCTCGCCCAGGCGTGGCGGGGCGACGTAACCCTCGGCGCACACCACCGTGGCCAACGCCTGGCTTTGCGCCGTTTGCGGCAGCCGGGTGATTTGCCCGCGGATGCGTTTGAGGGGGAGGTCAGCGCTGAAGGAAAACCGCTTGATCTCGGCGGCACCGGCCAGCACCACCACACTGGCTTGCGCCAGAACCGTATCGCCCTGCAGCGCCTGCCACTCACCGTCCACCTGTTTGAGCTCAAGGGCGTCATGGTGCTGCAGCACCTCGATCAGCGGATGCCTGGCTTGCCACTGGCACAGCGCGGGCGGGTGTACCCAGCCGCCCTCGGGGAAGAACAAGCCCCCGTGCTCCAGGGTTATCCCGGCTCGCGCCTGGGCCTGTTGTTGATCCAGCACGTGCAACAACTCCGGCGCAAAAGCACTGGCCAACTGTGCCTGGCGCTCGGCCTCCTTGGCATTGAAGGCCAGTTGCAGCACGCCGCAGCCATCCCAGTCCACGCCACGTTGCAGATGCTCCAGCAGGCGCCGCGTATGGCTGAAGCCGCTGAGAATCAACTGCGAAAGTGCTGTGCCGTGGGCTGAAAGCTTGAGGTACAACACCCCTTGCGGGTTGCCGGAGGCTTCCTGGGCGAGCGCTGCGTGGCGTTCCAGCAAGCTGACGCGCCAGCCGCGTGCCGCCAGGCTGGCTGCCGTGGCGCAACCGGCCAGGCCACCGCCGATGACGAGGGCGTGGCGTTCACCGGCGACGGCAGGCGGGCGCGCAAACCAGGGTTTTGCCGCGGCCGGTGCGGGCGTTTCAGTGGGCCAACCGAGAAACTCACCCCGCAGGATTTCCCATTTGTGGCCGATGCCCGGGGTGCGCTTCATCTTGAACCCGGCTGCATTGATCAACCTGCGCACCCAGCCGGTGCTGGTAAAGGTGCTGATGGTCGAGCCCGGCGCCGCCAGCCGTGCCAGTTCAGCGAACAGTTCGGCGGTCCACATATCGGGGTTTTTGGCCGGGGCAAAACCGTCGAGGAACCAGGCGTCAATTTGTGCGTCCAGCTGGGGCAATTGCTCCAGTGCATCGCCGATCAACAGCGTCAGGGTGACGCGACCGTTATCCAGCACCAGCCGCTGAAAACCCTGATGGATCGCGATGTACTGCGCCAATAGTTGTTCGGCGAATGCTGCAAGTTCCGGCCAGAGGGCGAGGGCACGTTGCAGGTCGGCGTGGCTCAGCGGGTACTTTTCCACGCTGACAAAATGCAGGCGCGCGCCCGGCACCGCGTGTTGTTCGAACAACTGCCAGGCGCACAGGAAATTCAACCCGGTGCCGAAGCCGGTCTCACCAATCACCAACCGCCCACCCACCGGCAGCGCAGCAAAACGTTCCTGCAAACGGTTCTGCTCGAGGAACACATAGCGGGTTTCTTCAAGGCCCGACTTGTCGGAGAAGTACACGTCGTCGAACACCCGCGAGTGCGGGCGACCTTGGTCATCCCAGTCGAGCTGGGCGTGGGATACGGGGTTCATGGGCGGCTCATAAATACGGCAGGCAAAGGCAAGGCGGCCATTCTAGCTGATCAACAGGGTTGTCATTGATCCATGACAATCGGGTGTGGAATTTCCTCCGGCGCAGCACCGTCCAATCCGCTAGTCTTGCCTCATTCTGGAACGGAGCCGCCCATGTTCGAATCTGCCGAAATCGGTCACGCCATCGACAAAGAAACCTACGACGCCGAAGTGCCGGCCTTGCGCGAAGCGCTGCTGGAAGTGCAGTACGAACTGCAGCAGCAGAAGCGCTTCCCGGTGATCATCCTGATCAATGGCATCGAAGGCGCCGGCAAGGGCGAAACCGTCAAACTGCTGAATGAGTGGATGGACCCGCGCCTGATCGAAGTACGCACCTTCGACCAGCAGACCGACGAAGAACTGGCCCGCCCGCCGGCCTGGCGCTACTGGCGCCAGCTGCCGGCGAAAGGTCGCATGGGGGTCTTTTTTGGCAACTGGTACAGCCAGATGCTGCAGAGTCGCGTCCACGGCGAGATCAAGGATGCGCGGCTCGACCAGGCCATCGCCGGTGCCGAGCGCCTGGAAAAGATGCTGTGTGACGAAGGCGCGCTGATCTTCAAGTTCTGGTTTCACCTCTCCAAGAAGCAAATGAAATCCCGCCTCAAGGCCTTGCAGGACGACCCACTGCACAGCTGGCGCATCAGTCCGTTGGACTGGCAGCAGTCAAAGACCTACGACAAGTTCGTGCATTTCGGTGAGCGGATCCTGCGCCGCACCAGCCGTGACTATGCGCCGTGGTACGTGATCGAAGGTGTCGATGCGCATTACCGTGGGCTGACCGTTGGCAAGATCCTGCTGGAAGGCCTGCAAAATGCGTTGAAAGTGTCCAAGGCTAAAACCAGCGGCATGAACCCGGCGCCGCTGCCGTCGGCGGTTGACCAGATGAGCCTGCTGAACAGCCTGGACATGAGCCTGAGCCTTGAAAAGGACGATTACGAAGAACAACTGATTACCGAGCAGGCGCGGTTCTCCGGGCTGATGCGTGACAAGCGCATGCGCAAGCACGCGTTGGTGACGGTATTCGAAGGCAACGACGCGGCGGGCAAGGGCGGTGCGATCCGCCGCGTGGCGGCAGCCCTCGATCCCCGGCAGTACCACATCGTACCGATTGCCGCGCCCAGCGAGGACGAACGCGCCCAGCCTTACCTGTGGCGTTTCTGGCAGAAAATTCCGGCGCGGGGCATGTTCACCGTGTTCGACCGCTCCTGGTACGGCCGGGTGCTGGTGGAACGCATCGAAGGCTTCTGCACGCCGACGGACTGGATGCGTGCCTACGGCGAGATCAACGACTTTGAAGAGCAACTGCGGGATGCCGGGGTGATCGTGGTCAAGTTCTGGCTGGCGATCGACAAGCAGACGCAGTTGGAGCGGTTCCAGGCCCGCGAGGAAATCCCGTTCAAACGCTTCAAGATCACCGAGGACGACTGGCGCAACCGCGACAAGTGGGACGACTACCGGGCGGCGGTGGGTGACATGGTGGACCGCACCAGCACCGAGATCGCCCCGTGGACGCTGGTCGAGGCGAATGACAAGCGCTGGGCGCGGGTGAAGGTGTTGCGCACCATCAACCGGGCGCTGGAGGAAGCGTTCGACAAGACAGACAAGCATGACAAGAAGGGCAAGAAGAAGTAGCGCCATGCTTTTGCATACGCGGGATGAATGATTGTCGCGGTTGAAGAGGGCGGGATCTATGCTCGGTCCATCTCTCAACAACCCCAACAATAGAGGTAGCCCATGCGTGAAGTAGTGATCGTCGACAGCGTGCGAACCGGTCTGGCCAAGTCCTTTCGCGGCAAGTTCAACCAGACCCGTCCCGATGACATGGCTGCCCATTGCGTCAACGCGCTGCTGACCCGCAACGGCATCGACCCGGCCACGGTCGAGGATTGCATCGTCGGTGCCGGCTCCAACGAAGGTGCCCAGGGTTACAACATCGGCCGTAACGTGGCGGTGTTGTCGCAACTGGGCACCGGTACGGCGGGCATGACCCTCAACCGTTTCTGTTCCTCGGGCTTGCAGGCGATCGCCATTGCGGCCAACCAGATTGCTTCCGGTTGCAGCGACATCATTGTGGCCGGCGGGGTTGAGTCCATCAGTTTGACCATGAAAAGCGTGAACACCGATAACCTGATCAATCCGTTGCTCAAGGAGCAGGTGCCGGGCATCTATTTTCCCATGGGGCAGACCGCGGAAATTGTTGCGCGGCGGTATCACGTGAGTCGTGAAGAGCAGGATTTGTATGCGCTGCAAAGCCAGCAGCGTACGGCCCAGGCCCAGGCTGACGGGTTGTTCGATGATGAAATTGTGCCGATGGCGGTGAAGTACAAGGTTGAGGACAAGAACACCGGGGCGGTGCAGGTGTTGGATGGGGTAGTGGACCGTGATGATTGCAATCGTCCGGATACTACCTTGGCCAGTCTTGCGGGGTTGAAGCCGGTGTTTGCCGAGGATGGGTCGGTGACGGCGGGGAATTCGTCGCAGTTGTCTGATGGGGCTTCCATGACACTGGTGATGAGCCTGGAGAAGGCCCTGGAATTGGGGCTGAAGCCGAAGGCGTTTTTCCGTGGGTTTACGGTGGCGGGGTGTGAGCCGGATGAGATGGGGATTGGGCCGGTGATTTCGGTGCCCAAGTTGCTCAAGGCTCGGGGGCTGACGGTGGCGGATATTGATTTGTGGGAGCTGAATGAGGCGTTTGCTTCGCAGTGTCTGTATGCGCGTAATCGGCTGGAAATTGATAATGCCAAGTACAACGTCAACGGTGGGTCGATTTCCATTGGTCACCCGTTTGGGATGACGGGGTCGCGGCAGGTGGGGCACCTGGTGCGTGAGTTGCAGCGGCGGAAGTTGCGTTACGGCATCGTTACCATGTGCGTTGGGGGTGGGATGGGGGCTACTGGGTTGTTTGAGGCGGTGCGGTAGGTTGGGGGGCATATCCGTTATTTAGGTAACGGCTGCCTATGGTTCCGCTCTTACAGCGGGTCACTTTTGAAAAGCGCAAAAGTAACCAAAACGCTCTGCCCCGCCTGTCGGCACCTCGCTAGGGCTCGGCGTTCCCTCACTCCGGCATTGCTCCGCGGGCCGCCGCGACGGGCCATCCATGGCCCGGCGCGGCTAAACCGGCGTCCTGCCGGTTTACCCGCTCCGCAATACCTGCGTTCGGCCTCGGGCTGAATGGGGCAGTCAGATCAAAATCAAAAGCAGATCAAAAGCAAGAGCACAGCGGCCTCCCGGCCGGCTTGAGTGTTAGAAGCAGAGGCAAGATCGAGAGCGAAAGCAGGGCTGCTTTTCTGTGGGAGCGGGCTTGCTCGCGAAGAACCTGAGACCGCCGCGTTCATCCAGAATACCCACGTCATCGTTAACGACCTTCGCGAGCAAGCCCGCTCCCACATTTGGACCGTGCCCGCTTTAGATTCTGATTTTGCTGTTGCTGTTGCTGTTGCTGTTGCTGTTGCTTCACCACACTCAAGCCGGCCTGTAGGCCGCTGTGCTCTTGATCTGCTTTTGATCTTGATCTTAGGCGCCCCGTTAAACCACGCTGGCCGAACGCAGGCTTTGGAGCGTGGGTAACCTGGCAGGACGCCAGGTTAGCCGTCCTGGGCCAAGGATGGCCCATGACGGCGGCCCACGGTCCAAAGCCGGAGTGAGGGCACACCGAGCCCAAGCGAGGTGCCGAGTGGTGGGGCAAGAGCCTTTTGGTTACTTTTGGGCTCTTCGGTACGTGTCAATGTATCTGTCGCCTTACTACTGTTTTAGCAAGCCATTGCGGCCCTAGCATCCGGTCGCTCCGGGTTCAGATAAACAGCTTCTGCAAGCTGCCAGTTACGTGTGTTCCCGCTCCAGCGGCTGGGATTAGCCGCTTTAGCGGACTCGTACAGATCCTTGCGGGCTAGCAGCAAGGCCAGCGCCTTACCCTCGTGGCGCTCGTCCGGCGTCACGTACTTCAAGGCGCTATGGCGGTG